>NZ_NESC01000009.1 GCF_003063575.1 Limnohabitans sp. Jir72 | reverse complement strand
AAATTCGAGAATGTGAAAGAGCTTGAGATGGGCTTGAAGGAGTACATCCACTACTACAACAACGATCGGATCAAGATCAAACTAAAAGGGCTGAGTCCTGTGCAGTACAGAACTCAGCCCTCTATGGCCTAATCAGCCTTTTAAACCGTCCAACTTATTGGGGTCAGTTCACACGCAGGGGCATTTTTTCGTTTGGACAGGCGCTGGCAAAGCAGCGCCTGCACCATCAACCGGCCGGACTCATCAAGTCGACGTGCATCGGGTCGTAGGGGTACAACCAGTTGTTGCGTGAAGCGGCGATGTTGCGGTCCTTGAAGGCCTGCTTCATCTGCTGCGCATCGGCGATGTGGTACAGCTCACCCATCTCTGTGGACTCTCTGACCACGCGTGCAGCGCGGGGCGCCCTGTGGTTCTGGAACACCTGAAGGGCTTGGGCCAAGGGCACATCCAGCTGCAATGCGCGGCTGAGCACGGCGGCATCTTCGATGGCCATGGCAGCGCCTTGCGCCATGTAAGGCAAGGTCGGGTGCACGGCATCGCCCAGCAAAGCCACGCGGTCGGTGCACCAGTTCATCACGGGCTGGCGGTTGTTCAGCGCCCAGCGGAAGCACTGGTCACGGTCGGCGTTGTCGATGGCGGCGCGGACAATCGGATGCCAGCCCGCGTAATCTTGGTCCAGCTCTTCCCAGGGCTTGCGCGAGGTCCAAGACTCCTCCTCCCAAGGCCGCTCCACACAGCCCACGAAGTTCAGCACCTGACCGGAGCGCATGTAATACATCACCGCGTGGTTCTTGGGGCCGCACCAGATCGATGACACGAGCGCGGGACGCAAGTCCGGCGCGATGCGCTCGATGGGGATAGACAGACGCCAAGCCACCTGCCCGGTGAACACCGGGGGCTCGGTGTCCACCACGTGTTTGCGTACCACCGATTTGATGCCATCTGAGCCGATGATCAGATCAGCGCGCACCTGGCGACCGTCCTCAAAAAACACCTCTGCACCTTGACCGTCTTCTTGCACGCGGGCCGCGCGGTAACCCAGTTGCAGCGCCTGTGGATCCAACTGCTGCACGGCATCCATCAACGCGGCATGCAAATCGACGCGGTGCACCTGGTAATAAGGGTGACCATGGCGTGCTTCGTGGTCAGCCCCCAATTTGATCTCGTGCAGCAACTCGCCCGTGTCGAATCGGCGGAACTCAAAGGCGTGCGGTTTCACCGCCAGCGCCTCCAATTGCGGTTTCAGACCCAAGTGGTAGAGCACCTTCACGGCGTTGGCGCTCATCTGCACCGCAGCCCCCACCTCGCTGACCTGACCGGCCTGCTCATAGATGCGCACACGGTGACCGTTGCGCAACAAACAAGCGGCAGCCGTCAAGCCGCCAATCCCTGCTCCGACCAATGCAATGTCCATGTGCTCTCTCCAGAATAATTTGATCGTTAGTATGCTACCAGATGTGCTCAATGTGAAGGTGCCACCGGTAAACCAGCGATAATCCGCCCCTGCATTCACGTCCGGACCGGGCGCTTGCCTCTCCCTTTAGGACGACCCATGAAAAAGAATTTCCCCCTGCAAGCCGAAGGCAAGCACCCCGACCGCGTGCTCGAAGCCGTCAAGCACGAGATCCGCAAATATTTCAAACGCGAACGCAACCGCGACGTGCCCAAGGGCGCAGATTTTTGGGACTTTGACTGCAAAGTGGGTCTGACCGAAGACACCGCCGAAGTGGTGCGCGTGAGCGCCGTGATCGATGCGGTAGACGCTGCAGCCAAATCTGGGGCAGCCGCCGTGTACGTGGAGATTTTGAGCAAACACGGGGTGCGGGTGATCAAGCCTGCGTCACAAGAAGGCCAAGAAAGTCACGAAGCGTTCAACGAATCCGACGACGAATAATCAAAAGGCCCCGTCAGGGGCCTTCATCATTTGCCCTCTTGGGCTGCTGCTGCCGCCCGCAACTTGTCTTTCTTGCTCGGTCGCTTGCCCTTGATACCGCCGTTGCCTTGCGGCGCAGGGGGTTCGTCGGTGGGCTCAAAGCCTGGGATTTGCTCCAAAGCGAGTTCCAGGCTTTCGCGTTTCTGGATCAACTGCCAGTGGGCCAGAGCTTCGGCGGTGACAAAGCTCACCGCGTCGCCATGCGCGCCGGCGCGGCCCGTGCGGCCAATGCGGTGGGTGTAATCGGTGGCCGAGCGCGGCAAGTCGTAGTTGACCACCACCGGCAGCATGGCGATGTCGATGCCACGCGCAGCCAGATCGGTGGTGACCACCACATCCCAGCGACCCGCCTTGAAGTCGTGCAGCACATCCTGCCGGGCGCCTTGGCTCATCTCGCCATGAAAAGGCGTGGCGTAAATGCCCGCTTTGTAGAGCTTGCTGGCCACATGCTCGCAAGCGTAGCGCGTGGCCACAAACACCAGCACCTGCTTCCAGCTGTTTTCAGCGATCAGGTGGCGCAGCAAGGCGGTGCGACTTTTCTCGTCCACCGCAATGGCGCGCTGGGTGATGTCGGGCTTGTGGCCTTCAAAGGCCTCCACCGTGATGCGCACCGGCTCATGCAGCAAGTTGGCTGCCAGCGCCTCCACCTCGGGGGCGAAGGTGGCTGAGAACAACAAGGTCTGGCGCTTTGCAGGCAGCAAGGCCAGCACGCGCTGCAGCTCGTCGGCAAAACCCAGGTCCAGCAGGCGATCGGCCTCGTCCAGCACCAGGTGCTGCACACCGCCCAAATGCACCGCGTTGTGGTCCACCAGATCAAGCAAGCGGCCCGGTGTGGCCACCACGATGTCGGCACCACCGCGCAGGCCCATCATTTGCGGGTTGATCGACACCCCGCCATAGACCACCGCCACCTTGAGCCCCGGCTGGTAGGCCAGGTTGCTGAGGATGTCGCCGACTTGCACGGCCAGCTCACGCGTGGGCACCAGCACCAGGGTGCGGATGGGGCGGCGGAAATTGGTCTGGCGAGGCTGCAGCACATGCTGCTGCAGCAAGGGCAAGGCAAACGCCAGCGTCTTGCCCGAGCCGGTGGGCGCAGTGGCCCACACGTCGGCCGACTTCAAAACTGCCGGAATCGCCTCGGCCTGGATGGGGGTGGGGGCAAACAAGCCCATGTCGGCCACGGCACGTTGCAACGCGGGTATGAGGCTTAAATCAGAAAAGTTCAAACGGTGGGTGTCCTGATGAATGAATGGCTGTGCAGCTTCTCTTGGAGCCAGACTTTGATGAGGGATTGGCAAGGCACATCCCGCGCATTGGCTGCCACTTTGATGCTGTCCAAAAAATGCTGCGGCCAGCGCAAGGCATTGGTTTTCGTGGTGGGGCGCAAATTGGGCAGTTTGACTTTTTTCGCTTTGGACCAGTCCACATGTGCGGTGGCGTCGTGCGCTTGCCAATAAACACGCTCTTACGCTGCGATTTTGAACCATGGAATGATATCTCGGAAAATGCGCGCCTGGCCATCCGTGCGGTCATCGCACTGTTGCGCACATCACCTTTCGCATGTCGCAAAGTCGGTGACAGCCCCCTTCACCCGCGAATTGATCACCGCCTTTGGCTGCAAGGGCTCTGTCGCACTCTTTGAAATCGTCAAAGACACAACGGTCATCGTCAGGGCCATTTGGGATCAGTGAGAAGACCACTGCCACTGACCTGAAAGGCCGCACCACAGCGGCCGCACTTCCCAAGTCAAAAATAGCTCTTCATCGGGTCATGATGTGCCACGCTTTATTAAATACATCTATTGAGACAGTAGATATGTCACAATAACCCCATGACCACCACCTACTCCATAGACCAGCTCTGTGCGCTGACCGATTTGCCCAAGCGCACGGTCCGCTATTACATGCAGCTGGGCCTGGTGGACCGGCCAGTGGGCGAGACCCGGGCTGCGCACTACACGCCCATGCATCTGGGCCAGCTCATGCAAATCCGCAAGTTGGCCGACTCAGGGGTGTCGTTGGAGCGCATCCGCGCTGTCATGGCCGGGGGGGAATCGCCCGTGCCTGAACGCCAACAACAACCCGGCAGCATCCGAGTGCGCAGCCATGTGTTCATCGCGCCAGGGGTGGAACTGCAAATCGATCCGCAAGAAGCGGGCTTGTCGCCCGAACAACTCCGCGCCTTTGTGCGCACCGTCATGTCTGCATGGGAAAACAAAAATGAGCAATGAAGTGATGGACCTCAAAAGCCGCGATGACGGACAAGCCGTCGCCCTGCAATCGGTGCAGGCCCAAGGTCAGCTGCAAGGTCTCATGCTGCGCATGAAGCTGCGCCAGGTCTACCGCAACACCACCAGCGACAACCTCGAATGCGTCTACACCTTCCCGCTGGCTTGGGGCAGCGTGCTGCTTGGCATGGCGGTCGAACTCAATGGCAAGCGCATGACCGGCACCGTGGTCGAAAAGAAAGAAGCCGAAACCACTTACGAAAAAGCCATCCAGTCCGGCGACTTGCCCGTGATGCTGGAGCGCTCGGGCAAAGACCTCTACACCGCCAACCTGGGCAACATACTGCCCGGCGATGAGGTGGTGATCGAGCTGGAATACGCCCAACTGCTGAAGCTGGAAGGCGGCATGCTGCGCGTGAGTCTGCCCACCACCATCGCGCCACGTTATGGCGACGAACACAGCCAGGGCGGCCTGGCCCCGCACCAAACCGCCACCAGCAGCCCACTGGCCGAATACCGCCTGCATGTGTCGCTCGACATCGCCAACCCCTTGGCCAACGGCACCATCACCAGCCCATCGCATGGCGTGCAGCGGGTTAAACACCAAAACGGCGTGATGGTCAAACTGCAAGACAAAGCCTGGCTGGACCGCGACTTTGTGCTGACCATCCACGGCCTGAAAGACATGGCCTTTGCCATGGCCAGCGCCGATGCCACGCAACCCGGCCAATACACCTTGCTGACCAGCGCCACCGCCCATTGGGATGCTGCCAACGCCGCGCCTGCCCAGCTGCGCATGAAAGTGCTGGTAGATGGCTCCGGCTCCATGCAAGGCGACAGCAACGAACAAGCCCGCGATGCTCTGGACTGGCTGTTTCATCAACTGGAGACGAGTGACGAAGTGTCGATGACGCGCTTTGGGAGCCAAACCCTTCATGTGCTGCCCCGACTTCAACGGTGCACAGAGGCTTATCAGCGTCGCCTGCGTTCAGAGGCCCGCAACATCCAAGCCGACTTGGGTGGCACCGAAATGGACAGCGCACTTGAAGCTGTGATTCGGATTACGCCAGAAGACGAGTGCCCTGTTGAAGCGGCCAGCATCCTGCTCATCACCGATGGCGAGATCTGGAACATTGAAAACATCGTAGCCACCGTGCGCCAGTCGGGCCACCGCCTGTTTGCATTGGGCGTGGGCAGCGCCCCGGCCGAAAGCCTGCTGCGCGAACTGGCCGAAGTCAGCGGCGGCGCCTGCGAAATGGTCAGCCCCAATCAAAGCATGCAACAAGCCGTGGCCCGCTTGCTCGATCGCATGCGCCACGCCTGCGCCATCCAATGCAGCGTGGAAAGCGTTGACGGACTGATCTACCAGTCGCCCAGCCCACGCGAAATCAGCCAAGGCGACACCATTCACCAATGGGCGCAAGTGAGCAGCAAACCACTTGCCGCGCCCAGCCAGCGCTGGGCACTGGCAGACAAAACACTCACGCACAGAGCCGAAAATCTGATGTGGGACGAAGAAGGCATCTTGCCCCGCCTGTGCGCCGCCAAGCGTTTGCTGGACAACACCGACACGCAGCGCCAACGCGCACTGGCCGTGCAATACCAACTGGTCACTCCCTATACCAACTTCATCTTGGTACACCAACGCGCCGAAGGTGAAAAAGCGCAAGACCTGCCTTTGCTGCAACAAGTGGCGCAGATGCAAGCGGCGGGAATTGGTGGCCATGGGACAGTTATTCAAAATTTCCTGAGCAGTTTCGATTCGTCCAATTATTCAATGCTGGTGAAGCAATCATGCTCAATGGACGCCTCAGAGAATCTCAACACCCACGTTGCCGATATAAATAAGCCTGCCCTTTGGAGGTACAACAGAACCAGTGCAGCAGGCAGTGTCGATGGCATGGCCAATGCAGGCATGGACGACATCGAAATCCCAGCGTTCTTGCGCAAATCTACAAATGGTGACAACTTAGATAAACTCCGCAAAGCTCGCGAACGAAATGAAACCAGAGCACAACGCGCCGATTCAACGAGCCCGCCCGAAGATGACGACTATTGGAAGAAACAACGCGAATACACCTTCAACAACTCGGTCGTCCAATTGTCCGAAGTGCTGAAAACATTGGTTGACCCTTCCAACACGTTGACTGACATGCTACAAAAATTCAATGAACAGGCGTACGGCAACCGAACGTTCAGAGCGGCGTTGTCTATAACGTTGCGCTCATCCGATACAAGCTTCATGGCTGGATTCGTTTTGCATCATGCCAAAGTATTGGGAAGTCCTGCCATGGTCTGGGCAGTGTTGTTATTGTGGTTAGCTGAATCCAGAGGCCTGCCCTTGGAACGACATGGGCGCAGGTTACTGGAATCTGAAGTAATTCTTGTTGAAAAAACAGCCAACTTCAATTTAATTCAAAACCTCAATAGTCTAATCCACTAATGCATGTCTATTGCACAAAAAATCAACCTCCACCATTACTATGACAATGAATAAATTGGATGAAAATTTACTCGAAACAATGAGAATCCCCCAATCTCTCTTATACAACGGATATGGTTTAAATACCGTGCAATGCCGAAAAGCAATGAAAGAAGGAGGATTTAAGTATTCTTACGGCGTGAGTCAGTGCATTCAGTGCGGTCATACAATACGTACTATTAGTTGGAATTGCATTCACTGCAGCCCATCATCAATAAAATATGAATCTCGTTACCGTGAGGGTGGATACGTTTATATTGGATCATCAGAATTTCTAGGCCTTATTAAAATTGGGTCATGCAAAAACATAAAAAACAGAATTAACTCCTTGAGAGATCAAAAGTATGCCGGCGCAGATGATTGGAAAATAATTAAATCCATGCACTTCACTAAAAATTCCGGGGAAATAGAAAATAAAATTTTACAAAGTCTCAAAGAGTACTCCATCGAAATTTCATACAAAAAGGATGGCCGATTACAGCGCGCACGTGAATTACTAAATTGTCCCCCGGCACATGCTTTTGACGAATTGAATAAACACATATTAGCCACCAAAAGAAGATCCCTCTAAAAATCCTCAATCATTAAAAAAAATGTCATACCTTGAACCTATAACAATTGAAAAAATATCTCTTGAAAATTTTCAATCATTTCAAGAAAAAGTAGAAATTCCAATAAAACCTTTAACATTTTTGTTTGGACCAAACTCAGCAGGAAAAAGCAGCATCTATGATTCCATGTTATTAGTTAATTTAATTCTGAAAAATAAACAATCAGAATTCATTAACTTATATTATAAATGGCTGCATACTCCTAGAAAAACATCAAAGGAACATAATATTGGCAAAATGGTGATCGAAGTACAGTTCTCAGCCTGGGAATTATTAATCGGAGGAAGAAATGGGTATCATGGTGACACCATAAATATACCTGACGAATACAAAAACAGCACAGAACTGAAAGAACTTCTAAGTGACTGTTATGGCCCATATGATTTACAAATTTCAATACCGCCATCATTTCCATACGAATATGACCTCACAATTTCTGCCTGTGGATTAAAGATTTTTTGTCTATATACTCCAGAAAATGGGGATGGGCGCGAGATTGAATTTTCATCAGAAATTTTTGGAGCAGCATTTACACAAATCGCAGCAAGACATAATTTTGAACCACCAAAAAATTCATTATGCAAAGTCAAATGCTACGCATACAATTTAGAAAATGGCTTAAAGGTAGATAACTATCTAATTAACGAAAGTTATGACCGAGATTTAATCTTGATTGCAAATCATATCATCCAATGCTTCGTAAAATCTACTTTTCTTCCCCAATCAGTTTCTTCAGATAGATCAACAATTAAAAATACAGAACTCTCTGAGTTATTTATCTCCAATGGACAATTTATTAATGCCCCAATTCAGGTCAAAGAAGCAACAACAACTCATCACTCAGACTCTATTCGGAAAATTTCAGAATCCAAATTAGAAGAATTTCTGAGTATAAAAGAATGCAAGAAAGATGAGTACAACCTCATTGATTCATTACATTATTTTGTAAATCAATCCTTATCCCACCATCTTTTCTTAGATCAAGGCTATCAAATAGCATTTGACATTTATGAATTAAATCCTGCAAATGAAATTTATAAGTACGATAATTTTTATGGGGCCTTATTAATAACTTACTTAACAGACAACTCAGGTCGCCGAATGACATTCGAAGACGTTGGCACAGGCATAAGCTGCGTTCTTCCAGTTATAGTTGCTCTAGATGGGTGGCGAAGTTTTATTCAACAACCTGAACTACATTTACACCCAGCGTTGCAGTCTGCACTTGGTGACATTTTCGTCGAAGCCATTAATAAGAATGACTCATGCAGGCATATTATTGAAACACATAGCGACTACTTGTTACTACGTTGCCTTCGTCGTATTCGTGAAACCTCAAACGGACGAATTTCAGAGCGCTCAAAACTCAAATTAAAACCAACAGATGTTTCAGTTTTGTACTTTGATCCACAACTTGATGGAACAACGAAAGTAAAAACTATCCGTGTAAGCACTCAAGGTGATTTTATTGATCGATGGCCAAGAGGATTCTTTGAAGAACGAGGAAAGGATATTTTCGATGAATGATTTTTACGGCATAGACCCAAAGGCCCCATCAAATTTAAGCGAATTAAGTGGATTGATTCGTCTTTTTTCACCATCAGAGGGGCGCTTTATCGCTGATTTTCCAATGGGATGGGCAAATGAGTTGCGAGAGCATATGAGTTCACTCTCTGACCTTTGTCGCATGGCAACTGTTGAGACCTGGATACAATTGAGTGGATATGCGATCTTACCTACAAAAAAACTATATAGATCAAATTTAACCTGGGCTGAAAATGCGTCATTTTTAAAAAGTGACGTGGTCAAATTAATTGACCCAACCGGTAAGATTTCCAATACAGTTGAACCACTTGATCATATTCTTAGTGAGCCTAATGCATTTCGAGATTCTAGAGCCGGACTAATACCAAGAACATCGAGCGCTTATGCAGAAATTGCTCGCCCCATCCTGCTAAGATCAAGAAAAGTTGTACTCATCGATCCATTTTTAACTTTCAGACATATACCTGATAATTCTAACCAATGGAAGTATGACAGAAGACGTACCGTCATTGAAGCCATGTTAAAGATCGCGTTTCAAGGTAAGTACGTCGAATGTTTTGAAATTTTTTACGTTCCCGAAAACAATATTTATGGCTCTGATTTTTTGGATGAAGACTTAAAGGAACTAGTAAGACAGATAGGTTTTACAAAAATACATGTTGCGGCAAAACCCATTAAAAAAGAGACAAACACAAAACAACATACTCGTTATTTGCTTGGTCTTAAAAGTGGATTGCATTTTGATCATGGTTTCGATACTTACGATGATGGATCAAAAAATCATATTCAATGGATGAGTCCCTCAGTTTTAGATCCTCTTTTAGAAAAATTTACCTGACGTGAGAAAGCCAGAGCCCAACTCAAGTGCTGCGATAATCCCTCCTCCCTAGCGCCCCAAGCGCTTCCCCTCAACAGCCTCTGGATCTACACCATGAACCGCTGCACTCTGGCCCTTTTCGGGCGTGCTTTGCTTTGCCTTGACTTCATCACCTCCTTTGAATCTGTGGAGGCCGCATGAGCAAGAAGGTCTTCATCAAAACCTTTGGCTGCCAGATGAACGAGTACGACTCGGACAAGATGGCCGATGTGCTGGGCGCGGCCCAGGGCTACGAGCCCACGCAGGACGTGGACGAAGCCGATCTGATTTTGTTCAACACCTGCTCGGTGCGCGAGAAAGCGCAAGAAAAAGTGTTCAGCGATCTGGGTCGGGTGCAACATCTGAAGGCCAAGGGCGTGCTGATTGGCGTGGGCGGCTGCGTGGCCAGCCAGGAAGGTGCCGAGATCATCAAGCGTGCGCCTTATGTGGACGTGGTGTTTGGTCCGCAGACCCTGCACCGCCTGCCCGAGCTGCTGGCCGAGCGCGAGCGCAAGCAACGCCCGCAAGTCGACATCAGCTTCCCCGAGATTGAAAAATTCGACCACTTGCCGCCTGCCAAGGTAGAAGGCGCCACAGCCTTTGTGTCGATCATGGAAGGTTGCAGCAAATATTGCAGCTATTGCGTGGTGCCCTACACCCGGGGCGAAGAGGTCTCGCGCCCGTTTGACGATGTGCTGGTCGAGGTGGCGGGCCTGGCCGCGCAGGGCGTGAAAGAGATCACGCTGCTGGGCCAGAACGTGAACGCTTACCGGGGCAAGATGGGTGGCACCTCAGAAATCGCCGACTTTGCGTTGCTGCTGGAATATGTGGCCGACATGCCGGGCATCGAGCGCATCCGCTACGTGACCAGCCACCCCAACGAGTTCACGCAGCGCCTGATTGACGCTTATGAAAAAATCCCCAAATTGGTGAGCCACTTGCACTTGCCGGTGCAGCACGGCTCGGACCGCATCTTGATGGCCATGAAGCGCGGCTACACCGCCATGGAATACAAGAGCACGATCCGCAAGCTGCGGGCGATCCGCCCCGACATGTCGCTCAGCAGCGATTTCATTGTGGGCTTTCCCGGCGAGACCGAAGACGACTTCCACAAGATGATGAAGCTGATCACCGATGTGGGTTTTGACACGAGTTTCAGCTTCATCTTCAGCCCCCGCCCCGGCACGCCTGCGGCCAACCTGCACGACGACACGCCACACGCCGAAAAATTGCGCCGCCTGCACCACCTGCAAGCGACCATCGAAGAGAACGTGCAGCGCATTGGCGAGAGCCGTGTGGGCACGGTGCAGCGCATTTTGGTGGAGCGCCCTTCACGCAAGGACGCCACCGAGCTGGCCGGCCGCACCGAGTGCAACCGGGTGGTCAACTTCCCCGGTGGCCCCAACATGGACCGGCTGATCGGTCAGATGGCGGATGTGCGAATTACCCAAGGCCTGTCGCACTCGCTGCGGGGTGAGTTGGTCATTCGCGATTGAAGTTTGTAGGAGCCCACCCCGTGGGCGATGGCATGCAACGTGATTGACCGTGCATCGCCCACAGGGGTGGGCTCCTACGCAACACGGTCAGGGGGTCAGATGGCGGATGTGCGCATCACGCAGGGTCTGTCGCACTCGCTGCGGGGTGAGTTGGTCATTCGCGATTGAAGTTTGTAGGAGCCCACCCCGTGGGCGATGGCATGCAACGTGGTTGACCGTGCATCGCCCACAGGGGTGGGCTCCTACGCAACACGGTCAGGACTCGCGGCCGACTTCCCGGATGTAGCGGCGGTAGTCGCCGTGCGGGATGGGCCTGCAGCCGTCCACCGGGCGGTTGTACACATAGGTCTGCACCTGCTGGCCTTGCAGCGGGCCGCTGAGCACGGTCACTTCTTCGCGCCAGTATTGAGACGCAACGCGGTCGCCAGGTACCATGTCTTCCACCGCATCAAGGCGGGCCAGGTGCACTGCATCCACTTCGTAAACTTCGCCCGAAACCGAACCATTGCCCTGCAGAAAGCCGGGGTAGCGGCCCACATCGACCAAGCGGCCGGGCACCTGGGCGGGGCCCATGAACCGGGCGCCGTGCATTTCGGCCTCCAGCCGCAGACCGGGCATCAAGGTGCCGTAGATGAAAAGAGCGTGTTTCATGAACTGGATTTTGCGTCATGGCGGTCCATCTGGTCAGCCCGAAATTGACACGCGTCAAGCCCCACCCAACGTGTCGCCTGTTGGCAGGACCCGCCCAAGCAGCCGTTTAAACTGATCGGCAAGAAACCAGCCTGGTTCGCCACACCAACGGGCCCAAGACAAAGGCACAAGACAAGGGCAGACACCAGGCGCAAGCCAGAGGCGCACATGAAAGCAGAACAAAACGAACTCATCACCCGCATCGGGCCAGGCACGCCGTGCGGCGCGGTGATGCGCCACTATTGGCAGCCCATGGCGCTGGTGGACGAGTTCAACCCCGCACTCGACCCACGCATGGCGATTCGCCCCGTCAAAGCAGTGCGCATATTGGGACAGGACTTGGTGCTGTTTCGCAATACGCTGGGCGACTATGGCTTGCTAGACCGCGACTGCCCGCACCGGGGCGCGGACCTGGCCTTTGGCCGCAACGAAGGCGATGGCCTGCGCTGCCCTTTTCATGGCTGGAAGTTCGACGTGACAGGCCAGTGCATCGAAACGCCCGCAGAGCCCACCGGCAGCACGCTGTGCAAGCGGGTGCGCCAGCGCAGTTACCCCATCATCGAGCGCAGCGGCATTTTGTTTGGCTGGTTCGGCCCCGAAGGCCAGACCCCGCCGCCGCTGCCGGGCATCGACGCTTTCAGCGCCCCGGCTACGCACACCTTTGCCTTCAAGGGCCTGTGGCACTGCAACTGGCTGCAGGCGTTTGAGGTGGGCATTGACCCGGCGCATGCTTCGTACCTGCACCGCTTTTTCAAGGACGAATCGCTGGAAGGCAGCTACGGTCGCCAGTTTCGGGGCGCGAGCGCGGGCGATGTGCAAGGCGAGCGCTGGCCCATGACGCGGGTGATGCGCGAGCTGGACCAGCCCGAGATTTCTTTCGAGCCCACCGATGCGGGCCTGCGCCTGACGGCCCTGCGCCCGATCAACGAGGCGCTGACCCATGTGCGGGTAACCCACGCGCTGTTCCCGCACACCTTTGTAATTCCGCTGTCCGAGACCATGACCATCACGCAGATGCATGTGCCGGTGGACGACACGCACACCTATTGGTATTCGGTGTTCACCAGCTTTGACGCCCCGGTGGACAAAGAAGCCATGCGCAACCAGCGCTTGCCCTCGGTCACGCTGCCCGACTACATCCCCAAAGCGGGCAAGCACAACCACTGGGGCTTCAACCCCGAAGAGCAAGTGGCGCGCACTTACCTCGGCATGGGCGAGGACGACATCAATGTGCACGACCAGTGGGCCTGCGAGAGCATGGGCGCGATCCAGGACCGCACCCGCGAGCACTTGGGCACCAGCGACAAGGTGATCATGGCGAACCGGCGCATCTTGCTCAAAGCCATCGAGACCGTTCAGGCCGGTGGCTTACCACCAGGCTTTGCACAAGACACCGTGGCCAGCCAGCGCATCGGCCCCGACACGGTGGACGGCATCGCCCCCAGCGGGCAGTGGCCGCAGTGGTGGCGCGAGGCTTGTGATGCCAAGCGCAGCGGCGCACCATGGGACGCGGCACTGCCGGGTGATGTGGCCACTTCAGCCGACACGAGCGCGGCATGAGCTTCGCTGAGCGCTGCGGCCTGCACAGCCGCGAACGGCAAACCGCTTGCGAGCAATTGTTGAGGCAGGTGGAAGCCTCGGGCATCGAGCTGATCCGCCTGGGCTGGTGCGACCTGCACGGCGTGGTGCGCGGCAAAACCATCGTCGCTTCGCAACTGCGCAGTGTGTTGGCCAATGGCATCGGCATGGTCAGCACCTTGCTGCTCAAAGACAGCTCGGACCGTACCGCCTTCAAGGTGTTCGAGCCGGGCATCGAAGAGACCCTGCCCGGCTTTGCCGGGGCCAGCAATTTCACGCTCATGCCCGACCCGGCCAGCTGGCATGTGCTGCCCTGGACCGAGAAAACCGGCTGGCTGCAGGGCCAGCCCTATTTCGCAGATGGGCGCATCGTGCCGCTGGATTCGCGCCATGTGTTGCAGCAGGCCGTGCAGCGCTTGGCCGAGCGAGGCTGGCAAATGCGCTGCGGGCTGGAAGTTGAATTCCACATCTACCGCCTCAAAGACCCGCTGCACGGCCACGATCTGGCGCCTGAACGCGCCGGATGGCCAGGTCCTGCGCCCGAAGTCAGCCTGATCCATCCGGGCTACAACCTTTTGACCGAAGGCTGGTTTGACCGGGCAGAAGAGCCGCTGCGCATCGTGCAGCGCACCGCGCAGGCACTGGGCCTGCCGCTGATCTCGCTCGAAATTGAACTGGGCCCCAGCCAGGTGGAGGCGGTGTTTGACGTGAGCGATGTGCTGACCGCCGCCGACAACATGGTGCTGTTTCGCAATGCCACGCGCCAGGCCCTGCGCCGCGCTGGGTACCACGCCACCTTCATGTGCCACCCGCCGTTTGAACACATCATGTCCAGCGGCTGGCACCTGCACCAATCGGTCTGTGAGTTGGCCACAGGAAGTAACGTCTTCATGCGCGATGCGGCCGCACCGGGTGTCGGTGCGCTGGATGCGCGGCAGGTGCTGAGCGATGCGGGCGCGTCTTGGCTGGCGGGTCTGCTGACGCACGCGCCTGCGCTCACGGCCCTGTGCACATCCACCAGCAATGGCTATGGACGCTTCAGGCCCAACGCCATGGCCCCGCAGTCCATCTTGTGGGGGCGTGACAACCGGGGCGCAATGCTGCGTGTCATCGGTGCGACGGGCGACAGCGCCACCCGCATTGAAAACCGCTTGGGCGAACCGGCGGCCAACCCTTACCTTTACATGGCCTCGCAAATCCACGCGGGGCTCGATGGTGTGGATACACAGCTGCAAGCGCCGCCTGCCACCGAAACGCCTTACTCAGCGGGTGCCCAAACCATCCCGACCAGCTTGACCGATGCGGTGCAGGCCCTGCAAAGTGATGCTGCTTTGTGCCAGGCGCTGGGCCAGCCCTTTGTCGGCTACTACAGCACCATCAAGCAGGCCGAGCACCAGCGCATGGCGCAGGCCGAAGACGTCCAGGAATTCCACAGCCGCGAATATTTCGGGCGCATTTGACAAATTTTTGAATCACAGCGCCAGACGGCGATGCACTGAACATGATCACAATCCACCTGCAACCCCACGACCCAACCCAAGCCGCGCACAGCCTGCAAGTGCAGCCAGGCCAAAGCCTGATGCAGGCGGCGGTCGATGCGAATTTGCCCGGCATCCAGGCCGACTGCGGCGGGCTGCTCACCTGCGCGACTTGCCATGTGGTGGTGCAAGGGGACTGGCTGGCGAAGTTGCCAACGGTGAGCAGCGACGAAGACGGCATGCTGGCCTTCACCGCCCAAACGCGTGAACCGGGCAGCCGCCTGTCGTGCCAGATCATGCTGACGCAAGAACTGGATGGCCTGCAGGTGTCGCTGCCCGCGAACCAGTATTGAACAGTATTTGTAGGTCGGCGGCTTCAGCCCCGACATGGGCCTGTCCCGGAGCCAGAAACGTCGGACCTGAAGGTGCCGACCTACGGGGCGTCGGCAAAATGATTGTCGAGGGCGCTTCAGCGCGGCATACCGGGGAAGCCCCCGCCGCCGCCCATCATGCCTTTCATGGCACCCATGCGCTTCATCATTTTCATCATGCCGCCGCCGGACATTTTTTTCATCATGTCCTGCATCTGCTCAAACTCCTTGAGCATGCGGTTCACATCTTGCACCTGAACGCCTGCGCCCGCTGCAATGCGGCGTTTGCGGGTGGCTTTGATCAATTCAGGCTTGCTGCGCTCTTTGGGCGTCATGCTGTGGATGATGCCTTGCTTGCGGCCAATGTCTTTCTCGACCTTGTCCATGTCCATGGCCCCGGCCTTGGCGGTCAACTGGCTGGGCAGTTTGTCCATCAGGCTCGACAGGCCACCCATTTGCTTCATTTGCTGGATCTGCGCCAAAAAGTCGTTCAGATCAAAACTACCACCACTCTTGACTTTGGCAGCCAGTTTTTGCGCGGCCGCCATGTCCACGCCGGCGGTGACTTGCTCGACCAGCGCGACGATGTCACCCATGCCCAAGATGCGGCCAGCGTGGCGCTCGGCGTCGAACACTTCCAGGCCGTCGATCTTCTCGCTGGTACCGGCAAACTTGATGGGCGCGCCGGTGATCTGGCGCACCGACAAGGCTGCACCGCCGCGTGAGTCGCCGTCGAGCTTGGTCAGCACAATGCCGGTCAGAGGCAGTGCTTCACTGAAGGCTTTGGCGGTGTTGGCCGCGTCTTGGCCCTGCATGGCGTCGACCACGAACAAGGTTTCAACGGGTTTCAATTCCGCGTGCAGGGCCTTGATTTCGGCCATCAGGGCTTCGTCGATCGCCAGACGTCCGGCGGTGTCGACCAGCAGCACGTCAAAGAAATGCTTGCGGGCGTAGTCGATGGCGGCGCGGGCGATGTCGATCGGCTTTTGGTCGGTCGTGCTGGGGAACCATTCGGCACCGGCTTGAGCGGTGACGGTCTTGAGCTGCTCGATGGCGGCGGGGCGGTACACGTCGCCCGAGACCGTGAGCACTTTCTTTTTGCGCTTTTCGATCAGGTGCTTGGCCAGCTTGGCGGTGGTGGTGGTTTTACCGGCACCTTGCAAACCGGCCATCAGGATCACGGCGGGCGGCTGCGCGGCCAGGTTGATGTCGGCCACGCCTTCGCCCATGGTGGCGGCCAGCTCGCGGTTGACCACCCCCACCAGCGCCTGGCCGGGTTTGAGCGAGCCCATGACCTCCTGGCCCAAAGCTTTGTCTTTCACGCGGGCGATGAAGTCGCGCACCACCGGCAGGGCCACGTCCGCCTCGAGCAGGGCCATGCGCACCTCGCGCAGCATGTCGGCCACGTTCGATTCGGTGATGCGGGCCTGTCCGCTGAGGGTTTTGACGAGGCGGGAAAGTTTGTCGGTCAGGACGGAGGCCATGCGTGCGAATCCAGAAATAACCGGTCCAGCGGTATGGTGTAGCCCCTGTGGCTGCACCTGAAAGGCTAAACTCGGACCCATGATTTTAGCGAGTACCCCATTCTGGATGCATCCTGCTGCGGCAGTGGCCGCGATCGCCTATGGCCTGACCGCGGTCATCGGTGCGCGCATGAGCGAATTCAACGCCCGCCGTTTGCTGGGCCTGGCTTGGGCCTCACATGCGTTGGCCTTGCTGGGCTTGCTGGCGGGGCCGGTGCGCTTTGGCTTTGCGCCGGCCTTGTCGGTCACGGCCTGGCTGGTGGTCACCGCTTATGTGGTGGAGCGGCAGATCTTTCCGCAGCTCAAGGCGCGCTGGGCCATGGGCGGCCTGGGCGCGGTGACCGTGACGCTGGCGTGGCTGTTTCCGGGCACGCTTTTGCATGAACAGGCATCTGCCTGGTTGCCGCTGCATTGGGCGCTGGGCCTGTCGGCTTATGGCATGTTTGGAGCGGCCGTGATCCACGCCTGGATGATGACGCGCACCGAGCGTCACATCCGCTTGGGCCAAGAAGCCGACAGCGGCTTGCCTTTGTTGACGCTGGAAAAGCTCACCTTTCGTTTTGTGACGGCGGGCTTCATGCTCTTGACGGCCACCTTGGTGGCGGGTGCACTGTTTGGCGAAACCTTGTATGGCCAAGGACGGGGCCAATGGCGCTGGGACCACAAGACGGTTTTTGCCCTGCTGTCTTGGCTGACTTTTGCGGTGCTGCTGGTCGGGCGCAGCCAATGGGGCTGGCGGGGTAGGCGCGCTGTGCGCGTGCTGTACATGGGTGCGGGTTTGCTGCTGCTGTCTTATGCAGGCTCGCGTTTTGTGATGGAAGTCTTGCTGGGGCGTGCGGGATGAAGTTCCTTTTTCTCTTGTTGGTGGCCTTGGTCGTGATCTGGGCCATCAAGCGGTCTCGGGTGAATCCACCTGCGGGATCGGACAAGGCCCAAACGGCTTCGCCCACCGAGATGGTGGCTTGCGCGCAATGCGGCATTCACCTGCCCCGCGCTGAAGGGGTGTCTGGTCAAAATGGCTTGTATTGCAGCACCGAGCACCGCAGCGCAGCGCACGACAGCAACCCCGCCTGACGCTCTTGCGCCTGTCTTTGACCTCAACGCACCCTCTCTGGCAAAACGGCTGGTACAGCCCCGCCAAGCGGCTGGATTCGCCTAACTTTGGCCCCCGACCTGATGGGGCGTGTATCGATTTGGTCGTGCTGCATTCCATCAGCTTGCCGCCCGGCCAGTACGGCGGCAACGAGGTACAGGCCCTTTTCACCAATCAGCTGGACTGGGACGCGCACCCCTACTTTGGGCAAATCCGTGGGCTGGAGGTCTCGTCGCACTTTTATATCCGGCGAGATGGTGCACTCTGGCAGTTTGTGAGCTGCGACGACCGGGCCTGGCATGCAGGCCGGTCCGAATACCGGGGTCGCCCCCATTGCAACGACGACTCCATCGGCATCGAGCTCGAAGGTCTGGAGGGCGAAACCTTTGAGCGGGCTCAATACGACAGCCTGGCCCGCTTGTGCGAAACCATCGCGGGCCTCTACCCCATCGCGCATTTGGCAGGGCATGAACACATCGCCCCTGGCCGCAAACAAGACCCAGGGCCCGGGTTCGACTGGCCACTTTTGAGATCTTTGCTGAATTTCTCAGATCAGTGTTTTCCCTTGGTCTGATGCGAAACGGGTAAGAACTGAAAAAAATATTTTCCAGCGCCCCATCTGTAGATTTTTGTGTCGGATTGCGGCCAAAGCAGTCACCCCCATGGCTCGTGGCTAGCCAAATCAAGGCCACGGCGACAAAACTCGATCGCAAGCCGCATCGGCTGGTCATTTGCTTGAACCGATCACTTGGTTGCAAGGCGTTGGGACGGTCTTTTTAATCGCTCAACACCCCTCGCCACAAGTCCAAGGTCTCCAGTTTTTCAGTGCCTACTCAAAAATCAACACATCAAGGCCGATACACTATAGGTAGTGGCTTGAACGATCTCCAGACACCAGATATAGTGTCTATTACAAATTTTCACAATTGGATTTCGAGCTGATTTCAACTCCATCTCCAGATTCAACGCCCTGCAACAAACCAAGAACATGACCATGCAAACAGATCTGAACATTTCGAGTCACACCTCCGGCCTGATGGGCCAGCCCGAAAGCGAACACAACGGCATTGCATCAGCCAACACTTTGGCCAATTACCAAATCATTCGTCGCAACGGCGCGGTCGTTCCGTTTGAACCTCACAAGATCGCCATCGCCATGATGAAGGCCTTTTTGGCTGTGCATGGTACGCAGGGTGCGGCATCGGCCAGCGTGCGCGAAGTGGTCGAAGTGTTGACCCAGAACGTGGTGCGTGCCTTGGTTCGCTCACGCCCCGGTGGGGGCACTTTTCACATTGAAGATGTCCAAGACCAGGTCGAACTGGGCCTGATGCGCAGCAGCAACCACGAAGTGGCACGCGCTTATGTCTTGTACCGCGAGCGCCGCACGCAAGAGCGCGCACAACAGCAACAAGTCGCCACAGCACCAGAGTCCGCCGAACCCATCCTGCATGTGATCGACGGCGGCAAGCGCGTGGCGCTGGACCTGAACTACCTCAAGTCCTTGATGATCAATGCCTGTGCAGGTTTAGGCAAAGACGTGAGCGCTGAGCCCATCGTGGCCGAAACCATGCGCAACCTGTACGACGGTGTGCCTATGGAGGAGGTCTACAAAGCGTCGATCCTGGCTTCGCGCACCCTGATTGAAAAAGACCCCGATTACACCTACGTCACTGCCCGCCTCCTGATGCACACCATCGCCAAGGAAATCCTGGGCAAGGAAGTGCCACCCGAGCAATTGGCTCAAGCGTATCTGGATTACTTCCCCCAATTCATCAAAAAGGGCGTGGACAACGATTTGCTGGATGAAAAGCTGTTGCAATTCGACCTGAAGCGCTTAGCCGAAGCCCTCAAACCCGAGCGCGATATGCAGTTCGACTACTTGGGCCTGCAGACTCTGTATGACCGCTATTTCCTGCACGTGCGCAAGACCCGCATCGAGATGCCCCAGGCGTTCTTCATGCGTGTGGCCATGGGTCTGTCGCTCAATGAAGCCGACCGCGAAGCCCGCGCCATCGAGTTCTACGAGATCCTGTCCTCGTTCGACTTCATGTCGTCCACGCCTACGCTGTTCAACAGCGGCACTTTGCGTTCACAGCTGTCCTCCTGCTACCTGACCACCGTGCCCGACGATCTGGACGGCATCTATGAGTCGATCAAGGAAAACGCCTTGCTGTCCAAATTTGCGGGTGGTCTGGGCAACGACTGGACGCGTGTGCGTGCCATGGGCTCGCACATCAAGGGCACCAACGGCGAGTCACAAGGTGTGGTTCCCTTCCTGAAAGTCGTCAACGACACCGCTGTGGCGGTCAACCAAGGCGGCAAGCGAAAGGGCGCAGTCTGCACTTACCTGGAGACTTGGCACCTGGACATCGAAGAGTTCCTAGAACTGCGCAAGAACACCGGTGACGACCGCCGCCGCACGCACGACATGAACACGGCCAACTGGATCCCTGATCTGTTCATGCGCCGCGTGATGGAAAAAGGCGACTGGACTCTGTTCTCGCCTTCCGATGTGCCTGACCTGCACGACCTGTTTGGCCAAGCCTTCGAAAAAGCCTATGTGGCCTACGAGCAAAAAGCCGAGCGCGGCGAAATCCGCCCCAGCAAGAAGATTCCGGCCAACGACCTGTGGCGCAAGATGCTGTCCATGCTGTTCGAGACCGGCCACCCCTGGATCACTTTCAAGGACCCTTGCAACGTGCGCTCGCCCCAGCAGCACGCCGGAGTGGTGCACTCGTCCAACTTGTGCACTGAGATCACGCTCAACACCAGCGACACCGAAACCGCGGTCTGTAACCTGGGCTCGGTCAACCTGTCCAAGCATCTGAAAGACAGCGCCAGCGGCAAAGTCCTTGACCATGCCAAGCTGCAAAAGACGATCTCGATCGCCATGCGCATGCTGGACAACGTGATCGACATCAACTACTACGCCGTCAAGAAAGCCCGTGACTCCAACATGCGCCACCGCCCTGTGGGCTTGGGCCTGATGGCTTTCCAGGATTCGCTGTACGAAATGCGCATCCCTTACGCCTCGCAAGCGGCTGTGGAGTTCGCTGACCAGTCGATGGAAGCGATTTGCTACTACGCTTACTGGGCCTCGACCGAGCTGGCCAAGGAACGCGGTCAGTACTCCAGCTACAAGGGCTCGCTGTGGGACCAAGGCATCTTGCCGCTGGACACACTGGACCTGCTGGCGAGCGAGCGCGGCGGTTATGTCGAAGTCGATCGTTCTGCCACCCTGGACTGGGATGCTTTGCGCAATAAAATTGCACAAGACGGTATGCGCAACTCCAACTGCGTGGCGATTGCGCCCACGGCCACCATCTCCAACATCATCGGCGTGGACGCCTCGATCGAGCCTTGCTTTGGCAACCTGTCGGTCAAGTCCAACCTGTCGGGTGAGTTCACCGTGATCAACAGCTATTTGGTGCGTGACTTGAAGCGCCTTGGCCTGTGGGACGACGTGATGGTCATGGACTTGAAACATTTTGACGGTTCACTGCGCCCGATCGACCGCGTGCCTCAGGAAGTCAAGTCCTTGTACGCCACCGCCTTCGAAGTTGAAACCACGTGGTTGGTGGAAGCTGCTGCTCGTCGCCAGAAATGGATCGACCAAGCGCAGTCGCTGAACATCTACATGGCCGGTGCCTCAGGCAAGAAGCTCGACGACACCTACAAGCTGGCCTGGTTGCGTGGCCTCAAGACCACTTACTACTTGCGTACATCAAGCGCCACGCAAGCGGAGAAATCCACCGTGCAAGCCGGCTCGCACAACGCCGTGTCTTCTGGCATGCCATCAGGTGGCATGAGCGCACACGATGCATCGCCATCGCATGCACCATTGAGCACAACGCCTGCGACCGACGTTCAATTCACCGCGATCGACGATGTCGGCTGCGAAGCTTGCCAGTGATGGGAATACATCGCACACACATGCCAACATGGTGGTGCGATGCAATGGAACAACACTTCGAGCCCATGCATGCGCAGAAAACGAATCACTGCTTTGCAATTCACGCGCATGCTTTCATAATTTGAGAACTGGAAATTTTTATGTTGTCTTGGGACGATCAAGTTAAACCCGCATTGCAACCTGCAATGCCTCCAATGCCTGGTGCACAAGCTGCACCTGCATTGGCCTCGGTGTCAACGCCAGCAGCCCCCGTTCGCCGCATGAATGCCGCTGACAAGCGCATCATCAACGGCCAAACCGACGTCAATCAGTTGGTGCCTTTCAAATACAAATGGGCGTGGGAAAAATACCTGGCCACCTGCGCCAACCACTGGATGCCGCAGGAAGTGAACATGAACCGCGACATTGCTTTGTGGAAAGACCCCAACGGTTTGACCGAAGACGAGCGCCGCATCGTCAAGCGCAATCTCGGCTTCTTCGTCACCGCCGACTCCCTGGCCGCCAACAACATCACACTGGGCACCTACCGCCACATCACAGCGCCTGAGTGCCGCCAGTTTTTGTTGCGTCAAGCATTTGAGGAAGCCATCCACACCCACGCTTACCAGTACATCGTGGAATCGCTCGGTTTGGATGAAAGCGAAATCTTCAACGCCTACAACGAAGTCAAATCGATTCGCGACAAAGACGAGTTCCTGATCCCCTTCATCAGCGCGATCATGGACCCGAACTTCAAGACCGGCACACTGGAGACCGACCAGACTTTGCTCAAATCGTTGATCGTGTTTGCCTGCCTGATGGAGGGCCTGTTCTTTTACGTCGGCTTCACGCAGATCTTGGCATTGGGTCGCCAAAACAAGATGACAGGTGCTGCCGAGCAGTACCAATACATCCTGCGCGACGAATCCATGCACTGCAACTTCGGCATTGACCTGATCAACACGGTGAAATTGGAAAACCCCCAGCTGTGGACCGCCGAATTCAAGGCCGAGATCAACGCTTTGTTTCTGAAAGCCGTCGAACTGGAATACCGCTATGCCGAAGACACCATGCCACGCGGCGTGCTCGGCATGAACGCCTCCATGTTCAAAGGTTATCTGCGTTACATCGCCAACCGCCGCGCTACACAAATTGGACTTGAACCTTTGTTCCCGAACGAAGAGAATCCATTCCCATGGATGAGCGAAATGATTGACCTGAAGAAAGAACGCAACTTCTTTGAAACCCGGGTCATTGAATACCAATCTGGCGGGGCATTGTCTTGGGACTGATCTTCTGAAGACCCTTCACATGTCACCCTTCTTCAAGCCACAACGCATGATCCCTACGGGGGTTTTGCGATGTGGCTTTTCCGCGTTCATGGTGTTGAGGCATGCTTCAGCACCATGGATCGCTTTGTGCAATCCAACAAGCACCAAGCGTTCCCTTTCCGTTGAGTTCTCAACTTGATCAAGGAGAAAATCATGGCAACTGCAAAAAAAGCAACAGCTAAAAAAGCTGCTCCCGCAAAGAAGGCCGTCGCGGCCAAAAAACCTGCTGCTAAAAAAGTAGTCGCAGCCAAGAAGCCTGCCGCTAAAAAAGCCGCTCCAGCTAAAAAGGCTGTCGCGGCCAAAAAGCCAGCAGCTAAAAAAGTAGCAGCCGCTAAGAAGCCTGCAGCTAAAAAAGCCGCTCCTGCCAAAAAGGCCGTTGCAGCTAAAAAGCCAGCAGCCAAAAAAGCCGCAGCACCCAAAGCCGCTGCAGTCAAAAAGGCAGCGCCTAAAAAAGCCGCCGCTAAAAAAGCTGCTCCAGCCAAAAAAGCCGCAGTCAAGAAAACCGCAGCCAAAAAGCCAGCCGCCAAAAAGCCTGCGGTGAAAAAAGCCGCCAAAAAGCCTGCTGCAAAGAAGGCATCCAAAGCACCCGCTGCCCCAGCTGCTCAAACCACACTGAACCCTCAAGCTGCATGGCCGTTCCCTACGGCCGCCAAGCCCTGATTCAGTCGTTAGGCGTTAGCCTCAAAGCCCGACACTGGCAACAGTGACGGGCTTTTTTGTATTCAATGACATTCAAGGATAAAAATTCAAAACGCGATAGCCTGTTACCGCAACATCTGAGTCCATGCGCACCATCAATTGCCCTGACCAAACTTGCCCTGGACTCAATGACTTGGGCGCGCCTACGTCTGCAGGTGTCAGCACGCGACGAACCACAGGTTGACCTTGCATATCCTGCAGTGTCAGCTCCAGAGAAGTCATTGCGAGAGTCTGCAGTGCGCTGTTTCGAACCGTCCAAGCCAATTCATACACACCATGCCGATCTGTAAAACTGGAGCTATCGATGACCATGCCCTGTACATCCTGCAAATATACAGATTGACAAGTCATGACATCACAAATGGCATGA
Organism: Limnohabitans sp. Jir72; assembly: GCF_003063575.1. GTDB lineage: Bacteria > Pseudomonadota > Gammaproteobacteria > Burkholderiales > Burkholderiaceae_C > Limnohabitans_A. The sequence continues at coordinate 147,600 of NZ_NESC01000009.1, read as the reverse complement.
ACAGGAGCTTCCATGGCGGGCCACTGGCCAAGCAAGGCGTGACGGCCAATCCACAGCGACTGACCTACAAGGCTCAATAACAAAACCAAAGCCCACAGCCGCGAAAATCCGGAACGCCATTGGACAACATCCCTTGCCGACTCTTGCGGCGAATCGTCCGCTTCACGAGAATGCCTGGTTATCTGCGGTGCAGAGGACAACTCAGCAATGGCTTTTTCAATCGCAGGTTTGAAACTGAACAAGGCTTGCTCAAACGAGGCCAGATCCCCCGTCGACGAGGACGTCGTTTCTACAGGACCGTCTTCTTGCTTGAGGAAATCTTGAACATCCAAGTGCTGGGCAATGGTCACATGGGCTTTGGTGTCACTTACTTTGAGCGCTTGTTCGTCAGACCAAGCCAACAACAAGCCCGCACTGTCGAAAGCATGCTGGCAACAGCCACAACGCAGCCAACCCTTGGCCACTTGAAGCTGATCAGGGGCAACTTGATAGACCGTTGAACACTCAGGGCAGCGGGTGATCCAATTCATGCAGGGATTGTAGACAGACTCGCCTGCTCAGCTCAAATAACCGCAACCGCTGACACAGCCGTCATCAAGATCCAGCCATCTTCAGCATCCGCCACGTCTAACTGTAGCCAGGGCGCGTAAGCTGCTTGAAGTTCTTCGGCTTGTCGCTCCAAAATACCAGCCAAAACGAGCGCCCCTCCCGGGGCTACATGTGAACACAACAACGGCGCCAACACTTTCAAAGGGGTGGCCAAAATGTTGGCCAATACCGTTTGGTACAGGCCTTGCGCTGTTTCTGGCAATCCTGCGGTCAAGATCACGCCATTGGCCTGGGCATTCAACACCGTCGATGTGACCGCAGCCTCATCGATGTCAACTGCATCGACGCGGGTGGCACCGTACTTGGCAGCGCCAATGGCCAAGATGCCGGAACCACAGCCGTAGTCCAGCACGCGTTGGTCTTGCACAGGATTGCGGGCAATCCAGCGCAGGCACATGCGTGTGGTCGGGTGGGTGCCTGTGCCAAAGGCCAAGCCTGGGTCCAGACGAATGATCTGTTTGGCTTGCGCAGGGGGTTCATGCCAAGTAGGCACAATCCAGAAGTCTGGGGTCACTTCGACCGGCGCAAATTGAGATTGGGTCAAACGCACCCAATCCTGATCGGCCACAGCCTGGATACCCAAAAGGCGGCAACCGTCAAAAAAGTCTTGCGCCTGCAGCAAGGTGGCCGCATCCTTGGCGCCGGACTCTTGCGCAAACAAAGCCACCATGCGTGAACGCTGCCAGCCGTCTTTGGGAGGCGGCATACCAGGCTCACCAAACAAAGCCTGCTCGGCAGGGGTTTGGGCGTCGGCATCTTCGACCGACACGCTCAAAGCATCCAATGCATCGAGCGCGTCGCTCAAAACGTCAACCCGTTCCTCCGGGCAGAGCAAATTCAGTTCAAACATGGTGTGGGCCGATCTCAGCGCTTGTGTTGGCTAAGCCAGTGTTCAAGGTAATGGATGTTGGTGCCGCCTTGCATGAACTTGGCGTCCACCATCAGCTCGCGGTGCAGCGGGATGTTGGTGCTGATGCCTTCGATCACGGTTTCGGCCAAAGCGGTCTGCATGCGAGCCAAGGCCTGCTCACGGGTGTCACCGTGCACAATGATCTTACCGATCATCGAATCGTAGTTCGGAGGCACAAAGTAGTTGTTGTACGCATGCGAGTCCACACGCACACCCGGGCCACCCGGCATATGCCATGAGGTGATGCGACCGGGCGAGGGCGTGAACTTGAAGGCGTCTTCGGCGTTCACACGGCACTCGATGGCGTGACCACGGATCTCGATCTGCTTTTGCGTGAAAGGCAACTTCTCACCGGCGGCGACCATGATCTGGGTCTTCACGATGTCCACACCGGTAACCCATTCGGTCACGGGGTGCTCCACTTGAACACGGGTGTTCATCTCAATGAAATAAAACTCACCGTTTTCATAAAGGAACTCAAAAGTACCCGCGCCACGGTAACCGATTTTCTTGCAAGCGGCCACGCAACGCTCGCCGATCTTCTCGATCAACTTGCGCGGAATGCCAGGCGCTGGCGCTTCCTCGATCACCTTCTGGTGACGGCGTTGCATAGAGCAATCGCGCTCGCCGAGATAGACCGCGTTCTTGAATTTGTCAGCCAAGATCTGGATTTCGACGTGCCGTGGATTCTGCAGGTACTTTTCCATGTAGACCGCAGGATTGCCAAAAGCGGCACCGGCCTCGGCCTTGGTCATCTGAACAGCATTGATCAAGGCTGCTTCAGTGTGTACCACGCGCATACCGCGGCCACCGCCACCGCCTGCCGCTTTGATGATCACCGGATAGCCCACACTCTTGGCTGCGCGTCGAATCAGAACTGGATCATCGGGCAACTCGCCCTCGGAACCGGGCACGCAAGGCACACCTGCGCGGATCATGGCTTGCTTGGCCGAGACCTTGTCACCCATGATACGGATCGACTCAGGGGTTGGCCCAATGAACTGGAAACCGCTTTTTTCAACACGCTCGGCAAAGTCTGCGTTTTCGCTCAAAAAGCCATAGCCGGGGTGAATCGCCTCCGCATCGGTCACCTCGGCAGCCGATATGATTGCAGGCATGTTGAGGTAGCTGAGCGAAGAAGCAGCAGGCCCGATACAGACCGCTTCTTCTGCCAATTTCACGTATTTAGCCTCTTTATCGGCTTCTGAATACACCATAACCGCTTTGATGCCCAACTCTCGGCAAGCGCGTTGGATTCGCAAAGCGATCTCACCACGGTTGGCGACCAGGATTTTCTTGAACATGAAATCCCCGTTCGGTTTATTCGACAATGAACAAAGGCTGGCCGTATTCGGTCGCTTGACCGTTTTCGCACAAAATTTGCGTCACGGTGCCAGATTTGTCGGATTCGATCTCGTTGAGGATCTTCATCGCTTCGATGATGCACAGGGTATCGCCTTCCTTGACGACCGAGCCGATTTGCACAAAAGGCGCAGAACCCGGGCTGGAAGAGCGGTAAAAAGTGCCGACCATGGGCGATTTGACGGCATGGCCGACGGGTGCGGCGGGTGTTTCTGCAGGCACAGCGACAGGCGCAGCCACCACGGGTGCGGCCACGGGGGCCTGATGCACCATCACGGGGGCGGCAACGCCCATGCTCTTGACGATGCGGACCTTGCCTTCTGCTTCGGTGATCTCCAGTTCAGAGACGTTCGAGTCAGATACCAAATCAATCAGGGTTTTGAGTTTGCGCAAATCCATAGGACCTCCATTGCGTAAGCCAACGTAAGAGCCTGAATTTACACCAATTTTCAGTAAAAACCCTCAAAAAACCGCTTAATCACACGCACTTCAAAGGAATCCATGGCTCAAACCCAAAAATGAAGAGCCAGTACAGGGCACGCCAGCTCAGGCGCGCAAGCCTGATTCAGATGGAGATCCATGCATTGAGTTCATCCAAGCTCAATTGCCCCAGCTTTTGTCGCCAAATTGAACCATCTGCCTTGAAAAACACACTGAATGGCAGTCCGCCTGTTGCATTGCCCAAGGATTTGGCCAACTCCGTGCCCCCCAATCCAGCCAAGCCCACCGGAAAACCCAGGGGCTGCCGCTGCAGGAATTTGCGCACCGCACTGGGCTGGTCAATGGCCAAAGCCAAAACTTGAAAGCCGTTGACTGCATTTTCACGCCAGAAGCCGTCAATCAAAGGCAACTCTTCCACACAAGGTGGGCACCAGGTGGCCCAGAAGTTCACCAACAAAGGCTTGCCTGCCAAAGAGGACATGAGCAAGGGCTCACCCGTGGGCGTGTCAAAGCTTTGCGCCCAGAAAGCATGCTGTGCAGCGCCGGACGCCGACTCCGGTGTCAAACGCCACCAAGCCAGGCCAGCACCTGCAAGACCGGCCGCAGCACCGGCAGCCAACAGCAAGCTGCGGCGTGAAGAAGGTTGTTCAGATTCCAACATGGGGGCATTGTCTTTCATCGTGACAGCAACAGTTTCAAAGCAGCCAGATCTCCGCGTGGCGCACGCCCTTGGGCATCGGGCAACAGGGCCCCGCGCAAATCGTCCAGATCGTAAATGCGCAGGTGCACGCCGATGTCCTCATGCAAGTCAGGACAAAAACTGTGCAGACTCAGGACATCGACATCGTCACCATGCATGCCACGCACAGTCTGTGTTTCGTAACGCAGGTTCTGGTTGATGAGCGCGATCTCGGCGGATTTGGGATCGTCACAAAACAAAGCCAGATCGATGTCCGACAAGCGGGTGGCCCAGCCCTGCCAGACCGCACCGCCCAGATGCGGCCGAAATTCGGTCAAGCGCTGCATCCAGGTCAATGCATGTTCACGCAGCGCCTGCAATTCGCCAGGCTGGGTGTCGGCACAAAACAGCGCAATGTAGTCCAGCACTTGCGCCTCGACCTCGTCATTGGAGGGCAAGGCGGTGCGCCCGGGCAAGCCCAAGGCCTTGAGGGCCCGTTGCTTGGAGGGGCCAAATGCCAGCCCCTCCTCCACCACCATGCGCGCTGCCGTGGCCGCAATTTCAAATGCTGCATCATTCATACCCACAATTGTGCCCTCAGGCAGAAATACCCCCTGCACGCCAGGGCCGAGAAAGTCTGGCCATCCCAAAGGTCATGGCCGCTAGCCAGACCTAAAATCAAGGCATGCATATTCATATTCTGGGCATTTGTGGCACCTTCATGGGTGGTTTGGCGGCTTTGGCACGCGAAGCAGGGCATCGGGTCACCGGTTGTGACGCAGGCGTGTACCCGCCCATGAGCGATCAGCTGCAGGCTCTGGGCATCGATTTGATCGAAGGCTTTGGTGCCGGCCAGATGACCTTAAAACCCGACATGTACGTGATCGGCAATGTGGTCAGCCGCGCCCGCCTGGCCGATGGGAGCCCCAAGTTCCCGCTGATGGAAGCGATTCTGGAAGCCGGCGCGCCTTACACCAGCGGTCCGCAATGGCTGTCCAAGCATGTGCTGCAAGGCCAACATGTGCTGGCCGTGGCTGGCACGCACGGCAAAACCACCACCACCTCGATGCTCACTTGGGTGCTGGCGCAAGCGGGGCTGGAGCCCGGTTTTCTGGTCGGTGGCGTGCCGCTGAACTTTGGCGTCTCGGCCCGCCTTGGCGGCGGCCAATACTTCGTGATCGAAGCCGACGAATACGACACGGCCTTCTTCGACAAGCGCAGCAAATTCGTGCACTACCGCCCGCGCACGGCCATCCTGAACAACCTCGAATTCGACCACGCCGACATCTTTGACGACTTGGCTGCCATTGAGCGGCAATTCCACCACCTGGTGCGCACCGTGCCCGGCTCGGGCCGCGTGGTGGTCAACGGTCTGGAAGAGAGCCTCACCCGCGTGCTGGGCCAAGGCTGCTGGAGCGAAGTGCGCACATTTGGCAGCGCCGTGAGCGACTTTGTGGCCGAAGGCGAGCCCTCGCATTTCAAGGTGCTGCAGGCAGGAAAGCCCGTAGCCGATGTGCAATGGGCCATTGGCGGCGTGCACAACCAGCTCAACGCACTGGCCACCATGGCCGCTGCCGAGCATGTGGGCGTGAGCCCGGCCGTGGCCGCAAAGGCACTGGCCACTTTTGAAAACGTCAAACGCCGCATGGAAGTGCGCGGCACGGTGAACCACATCACCATCTACGACGATTTCGCTCACCACCCCACCGCGATCCGCACCACCGTCAACGGCCTGCGCCGCCAAGTGGGCCATGCCCGCATCCTGGCGATATTCGAGCCGCGCAGCAACACCATGAAGCTCGGCACCATGAAAACCCAGCTGCCTTGGAGCCTGGAAGAAGCCGATCTGGCGTTTTGCCATGCAGGCGGCTTGGGCTGGGATGCTGCTGCAGCCCTCGAGCCCATGGGCACCAAAGCGCAAGTGGGCGAAAACATCGATGAAGTCATCGCCCAAGTGATGGCGCAAGTGCGACCGGGCGACCAGTTGCTGTGCATGAGCAACGGCGGCTTTGGCGGCATCCACGACAAATTGCTGCAGGCCTTGCAAGCGGCCTGAAGCGCATGCTGAACAAAAGCAACCGGCGACTGGGTATTGGACTGGTCACCTTGACCACGCTGATGTTCGCGGTGCTGGACACCACGGCCAAATGGCTGGTGCTGAGTTTGCCTGTGCTGCAAGTCGTGTGGCTGCGTTTCCTGACGCATTCGCTGTTTTCCTTCGCGGTCTTCGCCCCCAGCATGGGGCTGTCGCTGGTGCGCTGGCACGATCCCCGCTTGCAACTGCTGCGCGGCCTGATGCTGGCCAGCATGACGGGCATGAACTTCTGGGCCCTGCAATACCTGCAACTGGCCGAGACCGGTGCCATGCAGTTTTCTGTGCCCATCTTGATTGCTGTGCTCTCGGCCTGGTGGCTGGGAGAAAAGCTGGATGCCCGGCGCTGGGCGGCCATTGCCGCAGGCTTCATGGGCGTGCTGATCATCATCCGCCCAGGCAGCCAAGCGTTTCACCCGGCCATCTTGCTGTCTGCGGGCAACGCCATTTTGTACGCCCTGTTCAACTTGCTGACGCGCCGCCTGGCCAGCCAAGAACATCCCGCCACCATGCAGCTGGCATCGGCGCTGGTGTCGACCGCTGTGCTCACCCCTTTTGCGCTGTGGACCTGGCAAACCCCCAGCAGCGGCTGGCAGTGGCTGCTGCTGGCATTGGCCGGACTCAGTGGCGGCGCGGGGCATTATTTCGCAGCGCAAGCCCACCGATTTGCTTCTGCCGCTGTGCTGGGGCCGTTTCTCTACCAGCAGATCCTCTACATGACGCTGGGCGGCTGGATGGTGTTTGGCCAAGTGCCTGACCGCGCTGTGCTGCTGGGCGCCACCGTGGTGGTGGCCAGCGGTCTTTACCTGCTGTGGCGCGAGTTCCAGGTCAAGCCCGAATCACCTGCGGCCTGAGCCCGAGGGCAGCGACTGAAGGGTGGGCACGCAGTCCAGCCCGCAGACCTCTGCAGTTCAGCCTGCGCGGCGGGCCTTCACCGCATCGGACAGCACCTGCAACACGCCTTCGCTGTCGTCCCAGCCAATGCAGGCGTCGGTGATGCTCTGGCCGTAGGTCAAGTTCGCCACATCGTGCTGACCGGGCGTGAACTTCTGGGCCCCGTCCACCAGATGGCTTTCGACCATGACGCCGAACACCTGGCGTGAACCGCCGCTGATCTGCGCGGCGATGTCTTTGGCCACGTCGATCTGGCGCTCGTGCTTTTTGCTGCTGTTGGCGTGGCTGCAGTCCACCATCAAGGTGGCGGGCAATTTGGCGGCTTCGAGTTCTTTGCAAGCGGCGGCGACGCTCTCGGCATCGTAGTTGGGCGCTTTGCCGCCGCGCAGAATCACATGACAGTCCTTGTTGCCCTGGGTCTGCACGATGGCGACCTGGCCGTTTTTGTGCACCGACAAAAAATGGTGGCCACGGGCTGCCGCCTGGATCGCATCGGTCGCGATCTTGATGTTGCCGTCGGTGCCGTTCTTGAAGCCGATGGGCGCCGACAGGCCCGAGGCCAGCTCGCGGTGCACCTGGCTCTCGGTGGTGCGCGCACCAATGGCGCCCCAGCTGATCAGGTCGCCGATGTACTGGGGCGAGATCACGTCGAGGAACTCGCTGCCCGCGGGCAGGCCCTGGCGGTTGATCTCGATCAGCAGCTGGCGTGCAATGCGCAGGCCTTCATCGATGCGGTAGCTCTCGTCCAGGTAGGGGTCGTTGATCAGGCCCTTCCAGCCCACGGTGGTGCGCGGTTTTTCGAAGTACACGCGCATCACGATCTCCAGCGTATCGGCGTATTTCTCGCGCAGAGGCTTCAAACGGCGGGCGTAGTCCAAGGCTGCAGCCGGATCGTGGATCGAGCAGGGGCCGATGATGACGAGCAGGCGGTCGTCTTGGCCATGCACGATGTTGGCGATCGATTTGCGGGTTTGGGCGATCAAGGTTTCCGTCGCCGTGCCCGCGATCGGGAAGAAGCGGATCAAATGTTCTGGAGGCGGGAGCACGGTGATGTCCTTGATGCGTTCGTCGTCGGTCTGGCCGGTACGGTCTGCAGCATTGGGATACCAGCTGTCGGGGGCGGTGGTTTTGGCGTTCATCATGGGCTCCTCAATTGAAAAAAGCAGGTGAAAAAAAACCGCCGGGCTTTGTGGCTCCGGCGGTATGGTTCGAGATGTTCGGGTGCTTATGCGCTCGCCTCTCGTCCGCCGGGGACTGAGAACCAAAAATAAAAAAAGTAAAAAGCGATGCGCAAAGACATGTTGTTCAATGTATCACAGCTGGGTGACAGTTCCTGACAGGGCACACCGGGGACAAACCCGAGGCCCAGTCCAACAGGTTCAGGCCGTGCCGCCCACCGTGAGGCCGTCAATGCGCAAGGTCGGCTGACCCACGCCCACCGGCACGCTCTGCCCCTCTTTACCGCAGGTGCCCACACCCGAGTCGAGCTTCATGTCGTTGCCGATCATGCTGATCTTCTTGAGCGACTCTGGACCGCTGCCGATCAAGGTAGCGCCCTTGACGGGGTATTGGATTTTGCCGTTCTCCACCCAGTACGCCTGGCTGGCCGAGAACACGAACTTGCCGTTGGTGATGTCCACCTGGCCGCCCGCAAAGTTGGTGGCGTACAGGCCTTTTTTGATGCTCGCCACGATTTCTTCGGCACTCTTGTCACCGCCCAGCATGTAGGTGTTGGTCATGCGCGGCATGGGCACATGGGCGTAGCTTTCACGGCGGCCGTTGCCGGTGGGTTTGACGCCCATCAAGCGGGCGTTCATCGCGTCCTGGATGTAGCCGCGCAAGATGCCGTCTTCGATCAGCACGTTCTTCTGGCTGGCGTGGCCTTCGTCGTCCACGTTCAGCGAGCCACGGCGGTCGGCCATGGTGCCGTCGTCGAGCACCGTGACGCCCTTGGCCGCCACGCGCTGGCCGATGCGGCCACTGAAGGCGCTCGAGCCCTTGCGGTTGAAGTCGCCCTCCAGGCCATGGCCCACGGCTTCGTGCAGCAACACGCCGGGCCAGCCATTGCCCAGCACCACCGTCATCTCACCTGCGGGGGCAGGACGGGCTTCGAGGTTGATCAGCGCGGCCGACACGGCTTCTTGTACGTAGCTCTCGACCATGCCGTCGTCAAAGTAGGCCAGGCCAAAGCGGCCACCGCCGCCAGCACTGCCCACTTCGCGGCGGCCATTTTGCTCGGCGATGACCGTGACCGACAAACGAATCAAGGGGCGCACATCGGCGGCCAGCGTGCCGTCGGCGCGAGCGACCATGACCACGTCGTATTCGGTCGCCAAGCCCGCCATGACCTGCACCACGCGGGGGTCTTTGGCTCGGGCCATCTTCTCCACGCGGCCGAGCAAGTTGACTTTGGCCGTGCTGTCGAGCGTGGACATCGGGTCGAGCGAGGGGTAGAGCGAACGGCTGGCCGAAATCTTGCGGGCAGGCACCTTGATGCGTTTGTTTTGGGCCGCCGAGGCGATGGAACGCACCGTCAAAGCGGCGTCCATCAGCGAGGCTTCAGAGATGTCGTCCGAGTAGGCAAAGGCGGTTTTTTCGCCCGACACCGCCCGCACACCCACGCCCTGGTCGATGCTGAAGCTGCCGGTCTTGACGATGCCTTCCTCCAGGCTCCAGCCTTCGGATCGGGTGTATTGGAAATACAGATCAGCGTCATCGACCGCGTGGGCCTTGATGGCGTTGAGCGCTTGGCTCAGGTGGGTTTCGTTCAGACCAAACGGGTCAAGCAGCAGAGACTTGGCCGTGGCCAAGCGTTCGATGGTGGGTTCGCGTGAAATCATAGGGATCATTGTAGGGATTGCGCAATCCCCTTGCCCGGCTGCCCTGACCAGATCAGCTTTGGACCAGCTGTTTGGACTTGGCAATCGCCATCAGGATGCCCAAGGCAAAGCCCAAAGTGACCATGGCCGTACCGCCATAGCTGACGAAAGGCAAAGGCACACCCACCACCGGCAAGATGCCACTGACCATGCCCATGTTCACAAACGCGTAGGTGAAAAAGATCATGGACACACTGGCCGCCAGCAAGCGGCTGAACATGGTGGGGGCCTGCGCAGCGATGACCAGCCCACGATAAACCAGAAAGAAAAAACCGAAAATCAGGACCAGGCCACCGACAAAACCGAATTCTTCTCCAAAGGCAGCAAAGATGAAGTCAGTGGTGCGCTCTGGGATGAACTCCAAGTGGGTCTGCGTGCCCTGCATGAAGCCCTTGCCCCAAAAGCCCCCGGAGCCAATGGCGATCATCCCCTGGATGATGTGAAAGCCCTTGCCCAGCGGATCCCGTGCAGGGTCGAGCAAGGTGCAAATGCGCTGTCGCTGGTATTCATGCAACACATGCCAGTCCACATCGGCCTGGCACAAGGTCGGCTCCATGATGACCAGCGTCACAATCCCTGCCAAGGCCAGAACCACCGGCGGCAAGATCCAGCGCCATTTCAAGCCTGCAAAAAAGATCACCGACAAACCGGCAGACAAGACCAGCAAGGCGGTGCCCAGATCGGGCTGCTTCATGATCAAACCCACGGGCACACCCAGAATCAGCATGGCCATGGCGAAATCCAAGGGCCTGAGTCGCCCTTCCCGCTTTTGAAACCAGGCGGCCAACATCAAAGGCATGGCGATCTTCAAAATCTCGCTGGGCTGGATCACGACACCAATGTTCAACCAACGGCGGGCCCCTTTTTTGGTCAAGCCAAAGAGTGCCACAGCGATCAGCAGGCTCACGCCAACCGCGTACATCGGCACTGCCCAGGTCATGAGCTTTTGTGGGGGCACCTGAGCCACAACAAACAGGATGACGCCGGCCAGCACCATGTTGCGCGCATGGTCCACGAAACGGCTGCCGTGGTCGTAGCCCGAGGAATACATGATCAGCAAGCCCACGCAAGCGAGCATGAAAACGGCAAACGCCAAAGGCCCGTCGAAGCCGTCGACCAAGCCCATCAAACGTTGACCCAGCGTGGGTTTTTGAATCACTGCAACCATGGTGCGATTATCCTTTGATCAAGCTTGGGTGTGCTCAATGGCTGCGGCCACTGCGGAACATGCCATGCGTTTTGCGGTTGAGCACCCCTTGTGCGGCCAATTTGTTCATAGAAGGGCTCGCGTGCGCATGCGTGATGGCCAAACCCAAGGCATCGGCCGCGTCCTGCCGGGGCACCACCGGCAAGTGCAGCAAGCGCTTGACCATCTCCTGCACCTGCGATTTGTCCGCCCGGCCATGGCCTGTGACGGACTGCTTCATTTGCAAGGCGGTGTATTCCGACACCAGCAAGCCACAAGACACCAGCGCTGTGACGCAGCAACCACGCGCTTGCCCCAACAACAAGGTGGCCTGAGGATTGACGTTCACGAACACGATTTCCACCGAAGCCACATCGGGCCGGTAGCGCTCGTGGATCTCGCGGATGCCGTCATAAATCACTTTCAGGCGTGCGGGCAAATTGCCCATTTCTTCCTTGGTGGTCTGGATCACGCCACTGGCCACGTATTGCAGCTGGGAGCCGGTCATGTCCAGCACGCCAAAGCCCGTGGTCTGTAAACCGGGGTCGATCCCCAAAATGCGCACGGTGGCAGGTGCGCTCATGGCAGCGCCACATCGTTCATGCGGCCCACGATCACTTCGGCACGGCTGGCCAAATACGGGGACTGAGGGCGTTGTTCAAAATACCGTGGACGTGGCAGCATGACCGCCAAGCGTGCGCTTTCCCAAGCGCTCAAGGCCGATGCAGGTTTGCGAAAGTAATGCTGCGCAGCAGCCTCTGCGCCGAACACCCCCTCACCCCACTCCACACTGTTGAGGTAAATCTCGAGGATGCGACTTTTGGACAAAAAGACCTCCAAACCCAGGGTCAACACCATCTCTTGGGCCTTGCGCAGCAAGGTGCGCTCACCCGACAAAAACAGGTTTTTGGCCAATTGCTGCGTGATGGTCGAGCCCCCCACGATCTTGGCCTCAACGGGTTTGGCATCGCCCAGGCGCTGCGCACGGCGCTCAGCCTGCGCTTTGGCCTTTGCGTTTTTGCCCCAGGCCTTTTCAAGCGAGTCCCACCATATGCCGTGGTGCTGCGTGAATGCACTGTCTTCCGAGGCGAGTACAGCACGCTTGAGCGAAGATGACATCCGGTTTTGATCCACCCATTCTTGCCTCCAAGGCAAGCGCCCTTGCCGAGTGAGCACCTGCCAGATCTGAGAGCGCTCAAAGCTGCTGGACTCGGGCGGGATCAATGAAAAACTGGCGATGCGCAGCAGGAAAAAAACCTGCAAACACAACACGGCACAAGCAAGCAAAGTACACCAACGAACCAAAGCCTTCATGGGATTTCTTGCTCGAAGATTTGCATCATGCCAGCGGCCTCATTGGTCTGGTGTCAGCATGCGTGTAGACAAGGTGTCATCTCGCGAAAACATGAAACGCGACACGACCACAATTTGGTCAGCTTGACGACGCATTTTCGTTCCAAAAGGATCAAACGGCGCTGAGCTGCGCACGATGGCCACCGCCCGCTCGTCCAGCAAGGGGTTGCGCGACGAGCTGGCCACTTCGGTTTGCAACAACTCCCCTTGGCTGTTAACAGTGATCACCATGGTGAGTTTGCCGTACAGCTTTTCACCTCGGGCTTGCGGGAAGTTCACGGTTCCCTGCATCTCGATGGTGCGGCGCAATTTATCGTAGTAAAGCGCGTACACCGTCTCTTTTGTCGCCGGGCTGACATACCGCTTTCGGGGGGCACCTTGCGTCTGATCCACGCGCTGTTCGATTTGAGCCAACTGCCGGGTCAATTGCTGCTTGCGCTCTTCTCGCGCCTGACGCTCAGGCGTCATACTTTGATCCCCCGAGACATCCTGCGAGAGATCGGCCAGCTCGGCTTTGAGCTGGGTCAACAAGCGCATCTGCTGAGTTTTCAGAGCCTCAATCTGGCGTTGCACCTCGGTGATGTCTGTGCCCATTTCCTGGCTATGATCAGCAGGCAGTGGTGCGCTGGACATGCGAACTTCCGTCACATTTCCACCACCGGCCAAACTCACTTGAGCCAAGGCTTGCGCGTCTTTCGGACGTTCGTTGCTACGGGCATTGACCAGAACCACCTCCAGCGGCGTGTCTTCAAAAACCCGATGGAATGACTGTGGTGCAGCGAAACGCCACGTCAACACGGCCAGATGCAGTGCCAGGGAAATGCCCAAGGCCCAAAAGAGTGTGCTGTGAGAGGCTTGAGCTTTCATACTTCATCGGACAGCAGTTTATCCATCACAGCCCTCAGGCACCATCGCTTTGGGTGCTGTCATTCAAATCGACAGCGATCGTCAACGGACCTGCGCTCAAGGCTTCGTCGTCTTCCGCTTCATCGGGTTCATCGGCGGCCACTTGCGCAGCATCCAGATGTGCCGTGACCGTGCCCTTCACATCCAGCGCCATCAGGTCGATCTCGCCGAGCTGAACGCGCACACGGGCACCTCGTGTCAGGCCTTGCGCGCCCATCACACTGAACATGAGCGGCAGACTGTCCGCCCGCACCAGCCAGATGCCGCCGCCCATTTCCTTGACCAAGCTCGCGTCCAATTCGGTGATGCCTTGCTGCTGCACATGGCGCAGCGTCCAATAGCGCTCCATGCTGGACTGCACGCTGCTGTAGGCGCTGTAGGCCGCATCAAAGCCACTGATGATCGAGAACAGCTCGGCATCTTTGGGCTTGAAAGGCGCTGCCAAGGCGGCCGTCGCGCCATGCTTGGCGCAAGCGATGATCTGCCACTGGTTGATCAGGTCGGTGTAGCGACGCAGAGGCGAAGTGCTCCAGGCGTAGCTGGGCACGCCAATGCCCGCGTGCGGCAAGGCCTTGGTGCCCATGCGCACCTTGACGCCCGGCGCCATGCTGGCTTGGCTGCGGTAAATGCCGGGCACGCCCAGACTGGCCAGCCACTGGCCCCAGGTGCTGTTGGCCAAAATCATGGCCTCGGCCACCATCAGGTCCAGCGGTGCACCGCGTTGGCGCACGCCGATCAACACAGTCTCTTCGCCGGTTGGCGGCGCATCGTTGCTGGGGCGGTCGAGCTTGAAGCTGTAATCCGGGCGGTTGAAGTTCTCGGGCTTGCCGCGCACCACTTCACGGCGCGCCTTGAGGGTTTGGGCCAGACGCCAGAAAAAGGCCAGCGTGGCGCGGTCCACCGGCAAGTCAGCCGGGGTGTCGGCCTGATCAGCCTCCAACCACTCACGGGTGATCGTCTGGTCCAGCTGGTCGTGGCGCAGGTTGGCCAAGATGTTCACGCGCTCCAGGCGGGTTTCGGTGTGTTGCACTTCCAGCGTGTCTTCGCTGAACGTCACGTACAAGGACACCGCTGGGCAGGCACGGCCTTCGATCAAGGTATAGGCCTGCACCACGCTGTCGGGCAACATGGTGATCTTGTAGCCCGGCATGTAAACCGTGGACAAGCGCGAGCGGCCCAGCTGGTCGATCGCACTGCCCGGCATCAAGGCCAGACCGGGCGCCGCAATGTGGATGCCCACCGTGACCGTGCCGCTGCCCAAGCCTTGCAGGGACAAGGCATCGTCGATTTCGGTGGTGTGCGAATCGTCGATGGAGAACGCCTGTACGGGCGACAGGGGCAGCTCATCGGTGATGGCCGGTGCCTGCAAGGCCGGGAAACCCGTGCCTTTGGGGAACAGGTCAAACAAAAAGCGCTGCCAATGAAAGTCCCAGGCCGAGGCGATGGCGCCCGCCTTTTGCAGCAAATCCAGCGGCGCCATCTGGCTGCCCTTGCTGGCCTCGACCACCGCCTTGTATTCGGGCGTGTTCTTATCCGGGCGAAACAGGATTTTGTAAAGCTGCTCACGGATAGGCGCAGGGCAAGTGCCCGCTACCAAGTCCGCAGCCCAGGCTTCGATTTGCGCCTGGATTTGCTTTTTCTTTTCGATCGCGGCCAAGGCCTGTTGCACGATTTCGGCCGGGGCCTTGCGGTAACGGCCTTTGCCGGCGCGGCGGAAATAATGCGGTGCCTCGTGCAGGCGCATCAGGGCAGCGACTTGCTGCACCGTGGTGGCGGCGCTGCTGAAATAGTCTTGGGCCAGATCGGCAAAGCCAAACTCGGCATCCGAAGCAAACTCGTAGGCCAGCTCCAGCTCGATGGTTTGCCCCAAGGCGGCGGCTTCGCTCAGCAAGGCTGCAGGAGCGGGTTTCTCGAACTTGAGCAACATCTGCGCCGCCTTGACTTTGACCCGCTTGCCCGAGTCCAGCTCGACCTGCGCGGAAGCCTCGGCTTCGGACATGACTCGCCCGGCCATGAATTTGCCGGCTTCTTCAAATAATACGTACATGTCCAGATTTTCCCATGCCGACCCGCGGTTCCGGGGCCGCAGGTTCAGGCCAGGCGAAGAAATTCGAGGATTTCAGCTTTGTAAAGATCGAAATCGCTGAGCGCGTGGTCACTGCCCTCGATCAGATGCACACGGCCGGCCTGATGCCGAGCCAGCATTTCGCGCCAATCCAGGACCTCGTCCCCCTTGGCAATCAAGGCCAGCGTCTGGGGTGCTGTGCTTGGGACTTGCGATTCCAGCACCTGTAGCTCCTGAATATAGGCGGCATCAAAGAAGATGCTTTGTTTGGGGTCGTGCCAGGCCGCTTGCTCACCGATGTGTTGGGCCAAATCCCGCGAAGGGTGCACCGCCGGATTGATCAACACCGCAGGGCAAGTCAAGTGCTGGGCCAGCCAGCTGGCATAAAAACCACCCAGCGATGAACCCACGACAGCCATGCGGCTGCTTGGCCAATCGGCCACACCCGCCAAAACCTCTTCGATCGCTTGGCGAGGAGAAGCGGGCAACTGGGGACACCACCAGTGCACATGGGGGAATGCCTGCGCGATCCACGCGGCCATCTTGCGGGCCTTGACGGATTGCGGCGAAGACCGAAACCCGTGCAAGTAGAGCAGGTGCGTGGTTTTGTCGCTCATGCCAAGCCTGGCGCGCAGAACATCACCAGGCGGGCTGCAAAGCCGCAAAGCCCCGTGGGGCCTGACTGGCGCTGTCAAACGTCACGATGTCATAGGCATCGGGTTGCGCCAGCAAGGCGCGCAGCAACTGGTTGTTCATGGCGTGACCCGAGCGGAAGGCGCTGTAGGCCGCAAGCAAGGGATGACCCACGATGTACAGGTCACCCATGGCGTCCAAGATCTTGTGCTTCACAAATTCGTCGTCGTAACGCAGGCCATCGGCATTGAGCACTTTGTAATCGTCCATCACGATGGCGTTGTCCAGACCGCCGCCCAAAGCCAGGCCGTTGGCACGCATCATCTCGACGTCTTTGGTGAAACCAAAGGTGCGCGCACGGGCAATGTCACGGGCGTAAACGCCCTCGGACATGTCAAACACCACCTGTTGGCCGGTGGAATCCACAGCGGGATGGTGAAACTCGATTTCAAAACTGAGCTTGTAACCGTGATAAGGGTCCAGGCGCGCCCACTTGATGTTCTGACCTTCGCCTTCACGCACTTGCACGGGTTTGAGCACGCGGATGAAACGCTTGGGGGCTTTTTGCTCGATCACGCCCGCGCTTTGCAGCAAGTAGACAAATGAAGAGGCAGAGCCGTCAAGGATGGGAACTTCTTCGGCGGTGATGTCGACATAGAGGTTGTCGATCCCCAGACCGGCACAAGCGGACATCAAGTGTTCGACCGTGTGCACTTTGGCCTGGCCCACCGAAATGGTCGAGGCCAGCCGGGTGTCGGTCACCGATTCTGCTTTGACCGGAATGTCCACCGGCTCGGGCAAATCGACACGCCGAAACACAATGCCGGTGTCCGGTGCTGCCGGGCGCAGGGTCAATTCGACACGCTGGCCGCTGTGCAGGCCAACGCCAACGGCTTTGGTCAAGGTTTTGAGGGTGCGTTGTGCAAGCATTTGCGCATTTTAAGGGCGCAAACATTGGCTTGCGCCGACGAGGACATGCCGCTTGGACAGCATCGACACTCGGCAGGCAGACAGGAAGCAAAAAAGGCCGGACAGGCAAACGCCCGTCCGGCCTCCAAAGCACCAGAAATGATTCAGCAGTTCAAGATCAGTCGGCTTGCTTGCGCAAGAAAGCAGGGATCTCGATGTCGTCCATGCCTGCAGCCGACATACCGTCTACACGTGTGGCCGCGTGGGTACGGTTGCTGCGCCAGTAAGCGGGAACATTCACGCCGGTGGCAGAAGGTGCAGCCATGTTCAAAGTGGGTGCCACGGCATCTTGACCCCCCATGATGAAGGGCGCGTTGTCTGTACCGGTACGCAGCACCTGCAAAGGAGGGGCTGTGCGGCGTGCGCCTTGCTTGGACAGGCCTGTGGCCACCACGGTCACGCGGATCTCGTCGCCCAAGCTTTCGTCGTAAGCCGTGCCGTAGATCACGTGGGCATTTTCCGATGCGTAAGCACGGATGGTGTTCATCGCCTGCTTGGACTCTGACAATTTCAAGGAGCCTTTGGCGGCACTGATCAACACCAGCACACCTTTGGCACCCGACAAGTCCACACCTTCAAGCAAGGGGCAAGCCACGGCTTGCTCGGCAGCGATGCGGGCGCGGTCAGGGCCGCTGGCGGCGGCCGTGCCCATCATGGCTTTGCCTGGCTCACCCATCACGGTGCGCACGTCTTCGAAGTCGACGTTCACGTGGCCAGGTACGTTGATGATCTCGGCGATACCGCCGACCGCGTTTTTCAACACGTCGTTGGCATGGGCAAAGGCCTCGTCTTGTGTCATGTCATCACCGCCGGGCAATTCCAGCAGTTTTTCGTTCAAGACCACGATCAAAGAGTCTACGTTGGCTTCGAGTTCTTGCATGCCGAGGTCGGCATTGGACATGCGGCGACCACCTTCGAATTCGAAAGGCTTGGTCACCACACCCACAGTGAGGATACCCATTTCCTTGGCAATGCGCGCGATCACGGGCGCAGCGCCAGTGCCGGTGCCGCCGCCCATGCCGGCAGTGATGAACAACATGTGAGCGCCTTCAATGGCGGCGCGGATGTCGGCTTCTGCACTCTCGGCTGCTTCGCGGCCTTTTTCAGGCTTGCTGCCAGCGCCCAGGCCGGTTTGACCCAGCTGGATGAAACGGTGCGCGGCGCTGCGAGCCAGCGCCTGTGCATCGGTGTTGGCGCAGATGAACTCAACGCCTTGGACGTGGCGCTCAATCATGTGCTCGACTGCGTTGCCGCCGCCGCCGCCGACACCGATCACTTTGATCTGGGTGCCTTGGTTGAATTCTTCGGTTTGGATCATTTCAATGGACATGGTGCTCTCCTAAATATGTGCTTTGCCTGAATTTTGTGGATCTTGTTTTTGGGAAACGGGTTCAAGGTTTGTCAACATCGACAAGGCCTCGACACAGGGGGGCCGCCTCGGGCCAGGAAAAGTTTTTTCCAGTTCATCAGAAGTTCCCCACAATGAAGTCTTTGAAGCGGCCAAAAGCGTTGTTGACGGAGCTCTTCTTTTGCGTGACCTTGAAGCCGCGCAGACGCGCCATGCGGGCCTCTTCGAGCAGCCCCATCACAGTGGCGGCACGCGGCTGGCTGACCATGTCGGCCAGACCGCCTGCGTATTTGGGCAAGCCACGACGAACGGGCTTGAGGAAAATGTCTTCACCCAACTCGATCATGCCGGGCATGACCGCACTGCCGCCGGTGAGCACAATGCCCGAGGACAGTACTTCTTCATAGCCCGACTCGCGGATGACCTGGTGCACCAGCGAGAAAATTTCTTCGATGCGGGGCTCGATGACGCCGGCCAGCGCTTGCTTGCTCAGCATGCGGGGGCCACGGTCACCCAAGCCAGGCACCTCGACCTGCGCATCGGGATCGGCCAGCAATTGCTTGGCGTAACCGCTTTCAACCTTGATGTCTTCCGCGTCCTTGGTGGGGGTACGCAAAGCCATGGCAATGTCGCTGGTGATCAGGTCACCGGCAATGGGGATCACGGCGGTGTGGCGGATCGAGCCGTTGGCAAAGATCGCCACATCGGTGGTGCCTGCGCCGATGTCCACACAGACCACGCCCAGTTCTCGTTCGTCTTCGGACAGCACGGCCAGGCTGGACGACTGGGGGTTCAGCAGCAACTGGTCGACTTCAAGGCCACAGCGGCGCACGCACTTGATGATGTTTTCCGCCGCGCTTTGCGCACCGGTCACGATGTGCACCTTGGCTTCCAGGCGCATGCCGCTCATGCCAATCGGCTCTTTGACTTCTTGGCTGTCGATGACAAATTCTTGGGGTGCCACCAGCAGCAAACGCTGGTCGGTGGAGATGTTGATGGCACGGGCAGTTTCCATCACACGGGCCACATCGGCCGGCGTGACTTCCTTGTCCTTGATGGCCACCATGCCGCTGGAGTTGATGCCGCGGATGTGGCTGCCAGTGATGCCCACGTTCACGCGGGTGATCTTGCAATCGGCCATCAACTCGGCTTCTTTCAAAGCCTGCTGGATGCTTTGCACGGTGGCGTCGATGTTGACCACCACGCCGCGCTTGAGGCCATTGCCCGGCGCAATACCCAAACCTGCAATCTTGAGCTGCCCATCGGGCAAGACCTCGGCCACCACCGCCATGACTTTGGAGGTGCCAATGTCCAAACCCACCACCAGATCTTTGTACTCTTTTGCCATATGACTCACCGTTTCCGTTGTATTTCTGCTTGATCACTCAAGGTCTTTTGTTGCCATCTGCTTCCACCGTGTTCACACCTTGCAAACGCAAGGCATAACCATCCTTGTGGCGCAAATCCGCACCGATCAAAGACGTGGAAGTCCTGCCGTATCGGCCCGTGACCTGTGAGAGTGTCTTGAAAAAAACCTTTAGAGCTGCACCAACCTCCGCCTCATTTCCACGCCCCAGTTCCATCCATGCCCCCGCCTTCGTCAAGAGGCGCCAGCTGCCCCGCGGTGTCAACTCCAATTCATCGATGTCCATGTCCATCGCCACATAGATGGGGCGAAGGTATTGGTACATTTGCAGCACCTCCCGGGAAAGTCCATCTGGGCCTTTCATGCGAGGCAAGTCCTCTACATCGGCCTCATCCAAATTGGCCTCGAACACCTGGCCTTGTTGGTTGACCATCGTTGTGGCCTCCTCTTGGCCCCACAACGCGACAGGTCGATGCTCCTGCAAAACAACATGCAAATGATTGGGGTAGTCGCGCCGAACAACGGCAGAGCGCACCCAGGGCACAGCTTCAAAGGCTTGGCGCGCAGCATCCAAATCCAAGGTGAAGAAATTACCCGAAAGTTTGGGCATGACATTGGCCTTGAATGTCACCGCGTTGTTGCGACTGACCTCCCCGTGCACGCTGATGGACTCGATTGAAAACACTGGATGAGCAAAAACCCATCGAACCCCATTGCCGAGCGCCAGCAACACGACCCCCACCACCAACAAGTTGGCGGTGAAGTACATGAGCCGGACGTCCATCGGCAAAGGCATGGCTTTTTTCACCCACGCACCTCCTGATGGTCCAAGCTGGCCGCAGCGAGCAACTGTGCACACAAAGCTTCGTAGCTGATGCCTGCGGCACGTGCAGACATGGGCACCAGCGAGTGGCCGGTCATGCCAGGCGAAGTGTTGATTTCGAGCAGATAAGGCTGGCGCGTCTGACCATCGATCATCACGTCGATGCGGCCCCAGCCCCGGCAACCGAGCACTTGGTAAGCCTTGACCACCAACGCCACGATGGCCGCTTCTTCGGCGGCAGCCAAACCGCTGGGCACCAAGTATTGGGTGTCGTCGGTGAAGTATTTGTTCTGGTAATCGTAATTGCCTTGCGGCGCCACGATGCGGATCACCGGCAAGGCCTGGGCGGTATCGCCTGCGCCCAAGACGGGACAAGTCACTTCGTCACCCACAATGCATTGCTCGCACAAGATGTCGGCATCGCATTGCGCGGCCTGGGCCAATGCGGCGGGCAGCTCGTCGGCGCAAGTGACTTTGGTCACGCCGATCGAAGAACCTTCGCGTGCAGGCTTGACGATCATGGGCAAGCCCAAGGCGGCGATCAGCTGGTCAGCCGACACGCTGGCCAGTTGTTCTCGGCGCACCAGTTCATAACGCGGCGTGGGCAGGCCTTCGGCCAGCCAGACACGCTTGGTCATGGTCTTGTCCATCGCGATGCTGGAAGCCATCACGCCAGAGCCGGTGTAGGGAATGCCCAACAATTCCAGCGCACCTTGCACGGTACCGTCTTCGCCGTAGCGGCCATGCAAGGCGATGAAGCACAGGTCAAAGCCCTCGCGCTTGAGCTCACTCAGTTCCCGCTCGGCCGGGTCAAACGCATGCGCATCCACCCCCGAGGACTGCAATGCCTTCAGAACGCCTTGACCCGACATCAGAGAGACGTCTCGCTCTGCGGAGCGTCCGCCCATCAACACCGCCACTTTTCCGAATTTTGAAGTGCTCATGCTGCACCCCCCATGTCCACCACTTTGGCCGGTACACCACCGATGGTGCCCGCACCCATGCAAATGACCACATCGCCATCCCGCGCGTTCGTCAACACCGCCTGCGGCATGTCTGCGATGTCGTCCACAAACACCGGCTCCAGCTTGCCCGCCACACGCAAAGCACGTGCCAGCGAACGGCCATCGGCCGCCACAATCGGTGCTTCGCCAGCGGCATACACCTCGGATAACAAAACGACATCGGCACCGTTACCAATGACCTTGACGAAGTCTTCAAAACAATCCCGTGTACGGCTATAACGATGCGGTTGGAAGGCCAGCACCAATCGGCGACCGGCAAACGCACCGCGGGCCGCCGCCAAAGTAGCGGCCACCTCCACGGGGTGATGACCATAATCGTCGATCAGGGTGAATTGCCCCAGGCCATCGGCTGTGCGCACCTGGCCATAGCGCTGAAAGCGCCGACCCACGCCTTTGAAACCGGCCAGCGCACGTTGCACAGCCGCATCGTCCACACCCAACTCCACCGCGACGGCCACGGCGGCCAGCGCATTGAGCACATTGTGTTTGCCAGGCAAATTCAGCACCACCGGAAGGTCGGCCATGACCACACCGTTGCGGCGCTGCACAGTGAAATGCATTTGACCGTCGACCGCACGCACATCCACAGCCCGCACTTGCGCGCCTTCGTTCAAACCATACGTGGTCACTGGACGGGCGATGTCGTTCAAGATGGTCTGTACACCAGGGTCGTCAGCGCACATGATGGCCGTGCCGTAAAAAGGCATGCGGTGCAGGAAGTCCACAAAGGCCGCCTTCAAACGGGCCAAATCGTGGCCGTAGGTTTCCATGTGGTCAGCGTCGATGTTGGTCACCACCGCCATCACCGGCAACAGGTTCAAGAAAGACGCATCGGACTCGTCGGCCTCGACCACGATGTAGTCGCCGGTGCCCAGCTTGGCATTGGCGCCTGCGCTGTTCAGGCGCCCACCGATCACAAAAGTGGGGTCCAAGCCGGCTTCGGCCAGCACGCTGGCCACCAAGCTGGTGGTGGTGGTCTTGCCGTGTGTGCCCGCAATGGCCACGCCTTGCTTCATGCGCATCAGCTCGGCCAACATCACCGCACGCGGCACGATCGGGATGTGGCGCTCACGTGCAGCGAGCACCTCGGGGTTGTCGGCTTTGACGGCGGTGGAGGTGACCACGGCATCGGCATCGCGCACGTTGTCGGCGCTGTGGCCCACATGCGTCTGGATGCCCAAACCGGCCAAGCGGCGCAAGGTGGCGCTGTCCGACAGGTCAGAGCCGGATATGGCATAGCCCTGGTTCAGCAAGACCTCGGCAATGCCGCTCATGCCCGAGCCGCCAATGCCGATGAAATGGATTTTTCGAATGGCGTGTTTCATGCCGCCAACTCCTCACAAGCCATCACAACCTCCCGAGTTGCATTTGTTTTTTTCTGTTCATGGGCTTTTTGGGCGCAGGCCAGCAATTGGCTGCGGTCCAGATTTTGTAAACGTGCGGCCAAAGACTCGGCGGTCAATTCGGTCTGCTGCACCAACCAGCCACCGCCGTGCTGAACCAAAAAGTCCGCATTGGTGGTCTGGTGGTCATCCACCGCGTAGGGGAAAGGCACAAACAAGGCGGCTACACCCACAGCGGCCAATTCGGTCACGGTGCTGGCGCCTGCGCGGCAGATCACCAGATCGGCTTGGGCAAAGGCGGTGGCGGTGTCATCGATGAATGGGGTCAACTCGGCCTGCACACCCGCTGCCTGATAGTTGGCGCGCAGGGCGTCGATTTGCTTCGCACCGCTTTGGTGGATGACCTGCGGACGCTGTGCTTCAGGGATGAGTGCCATTGCTTGCGGCACGATGTCATTGAGCGCCTTGGCACCGAGACTGCCGCCGACAACCAAGACGCGCAATGGACCGCTGCGGTCGGCAAAGCGCTCTGCTGGGGTGGCTTGTTGCGTGAATGCCTGGCGCAGGGGGTTGCCCACCCATCGCCCGGTTTTGAACACGTGTGGGAAAGCGGTGAACACACGGTCGGCCACCTGAGCCAACACCTTGTTGGCCATGCCGGCCACCGAGTTTTGCTCATGCAAGACCACGGGTTTACCAAGCAAGCTGGCCATCATGCCGCCCGGAAAAGTGATGTAGCCACCCAAGCCCAGCACCACATTGGGCTGGACACGGCGCACCACCTGCAGGCTTTGCCAAAAAGCTTTGAGCAAGCGCAGGGGCAACAAGGCCAATGTTTTCAGACCCTTGCCACGCACACCACCAAAGTCGATGGCTTCAAAAGCAAAACCTCTTGGCGGCACCAACTGGCTTTCCATGCTGTTGGGGGCTCCCAGCCAGTGCACGCGCCAGCCAGCATCGCGCAAAGCTTCTGCCACAGCCAAGCCAGGGAAGATGTGGCCACCGGTGCCACCGGCCATGACCAAGGCGCATTTTTGTTGGCGTTCGGTCATGCCCGACCTCCGCGCATCATTTGTTTGTTTTCGGCATCGATGCGTAAGACGATCGCAATGGCCACCAAATTCATCATGATGGCCGAGCCACCGTAACTCATCAAAGGCAGCGTCAGTCCCTTGGTGGGCAAGGCGCCTAGATTGACGCCCATGTTGATGAATGACTGAAAACCAATCCAGATGCCCACACCTTGCGCCACCAGGCCCGAGAAAACCTTGTCCAAGGCAATGGATTGACGGCCGATCACCATGATGCGGCGAGCCAACCACAAGAAGGCAAAAATCGCCACGGTCACACCGACCAAGCCAAACTCCTCGCCGATCACCGCCAACAAAAAGTCGGTGTGCGCCTCGGGCAACCAGTGCAATTTTTCCACGCTGCCACCCAAGCCCACGCCCCAGACTTCACCTCGTCCGATCGCAATCAAGGAGTGCGACAACTGATAACCCTTGCCCAAAGCATGCTCTGCACTGAAGGGATCGAGGTAAGCAAAAATACGTTCACGACGCCAAGGGGATGCCGCAATCATGATCACAAACGCACCCACCAGCACCGCAAAAATCAGAAAAAACATGCGGGCATTCACACCGCCCAGGAACAAGATCCCCATGGCGATGATGGCAATCACCATGAAGGCGCCCATGTCGGGTTCGGCCAGCAAAAACACACCAGCCACTGCGACGGCTGCGCCCATGGGCCACACGGCGCGGAAGAAGTGCTCCTTGACGTCCATCTTGCGCACCATGTAATCGGCCGCATAAATGATGGTCGCCAACTTGGCCAGCTCAGAAGGTTGGAAGTTCGTGATGCCCAAGGGTATCCAGCGGCGCGCCCCATTGACTCCCTTCCCAATGAACGGGATCAAGACCATGGCCAACAAAACCAGGGACAACAAAAACATGGGCCGTGCGACCTTCTCCCACACTTCCATGGGCACTTGAAATGCCAGCAAGGCCACGGCACAGCCGATCACCAATGAAATGACGTGACGGATCAGGAAATAGGTTTGTGTGTAACGGGCAAAACGAGGGTTGTCAGGCATCGCGATCGAGGCCGAATACACCATCACCATGCCCCACATGAGCAACGCCACCACCACCCAGACCAGCGCTTGGTCCACCCCTTGCAAACGGGCTGCCGTGCCAGGTGACTGGCGGGCGAACTCATACGCACCAAGATTGACGGGCAGACCCTGCCCCGTAGCGGCTTGCGCACGCGCGCCACCACCACCGAACAAGGCCCCCATGCGCGCAAAGCTGCCACGCAGAGTGAGCATGGTGCCTTGGCGCTCGCTCACAGCGTGCCCTCCATGCTGACACCGGCGGCATCGGCCAGATCGGCAACGGCCTGAGCAAACACACAGGCACGGTGCTCGTAATCCTCGAACATGTCAAAGCTGGCACAAGCGGGCGACATCAAAACCGCATCGCCGGTTTGTGCCAGCGCTGTGGCCTGCTTGACCGCGTCCACCATGTCGTGGGCATCCTGCACCGGCACAGACACCCTGCTCAGCGCTTCGCGGATCACAGGCGCATCGCGGCCGATCAACACGACCGCACGCGCAAAACGCGAGACGGGCTCGGCCAATGGTGCAAAGTCCTGCCCCTTGCCATCGCCTCCCAAGATGACCACCACACGGCGGTCAGCGCCCAGGCCCAGCAAGGCGGCCACGGTGGCCCCTACGTTGGTGCCTTTGCTGTCGTCAAAGTATTCGATCTCGTTGACCACGGCAACCGGCTCAACGCGGTGCGGCTCACCGCGGTACTCGCGCAAGCCATACAACATCGGGGCCAAAGAACAGCCCGCGCTGCTGGCCAATGCCAAAGCGGCCAGGGCATTGACCGCGTTGTGACGCCCTCGGATGCGCAAGGCGTCGGCAGGCATGAGGCGCTGAATGTGCAACTCTTCCTCGGCGTCCTTGCGTCGACGACGGGTTTCATCGGCCTCCAAAGCGCGCACCAGCCAGGTCATGCCGTTCATGACTTCGATGCCAAAGTCGCCGGGGCGCTGGGGCATGTCGCCACCAAAGGTCACGCAGGCACGTTCAATGGGACGCTGGAGTTTGACCTTGATGGGCGCTGGCCGCATGGCCATGACCAGTGCATCTTCCCGGTTGAGCACCATCAAGCCCTTGTCGCCAAAAATGCGGGCCTTGGCAGCGGCATAGGCATCCATCGAGCCATGCCAGTCCAAGTGGTCTTGCGTGATGTTCAAAACGGTGGCGGCAGTGGGCTCAAAGCCGTCGCTGCTGTCGAGCTGGAAGCTGGACAACTCCAGCACCCACACTTGTGGCAAGGCGCTGGCCATCGGGTGCACCACTGCAGGTGCGACCACCGGCAGCACCACGGCGATATCCTCGGCATCAACGTCCTCGGCATTCTCGTCGGTCGCACCGTCAACGCCCGCCTCATCTGCGAGCTCGGCAACCGCCTCAGTCAGAGCAACTGCAGGCGGTGACACAGTGTCTTTGTCGGCTTCTTGCGCTTGCTGCTCGGCCAACGCCTGCGCCTGCTGCACCACCAGCGCATCGGCCTGCGCCAGGGCCTCGGCCATGGTGTCCAGCAGGGTCGGGCCAATGTTGCCGGCCACCTTCACGGTTTTGCCAGAACGCTCGACCAATTGACCGGTCAACGAAGTCACAGTGGTCTTGCCATTGGTGCCCGTGATCGCCAGCACTTGGGGCGCATAGCCAAATTCATTTTTCAGATCTTGCAATGCGGCTGCGAACAGGCTCAGCTCGCCGCCTTGCCACAAGCCGATGGCTTTGGCGGCATCCACCACGGGGGCCACCACTTCGGGTGACAGGCCGGGGCTGCGGAAAACAGCACGCACCGAAGTGCCTGCGACCAAGCTGGCGTTGAATGCGCCAGGCACAAATTTCACTTGCGGCCATTCGGCATGCAAGGCGGCCAGTTGAGGTGGCCTTTCACGTGTGTCGGCCACGGTCACGTCAGCACCGGCACGGGCGCACCAGCGGGCCATCGCCAAGCCCGACGCACCCAAACCCAGAATCAGAACGTGTTGACCGTGGAGCTGTTGCATGGCTTACCTCAGCTTCAAGGTCGACAGGCCGACCAGGCACAGCAGCATGGTGATGATCCAGAAACGCACGACAACCTGCGTTTCTTTCCAGCCTGTTTTTTCAAAATGGTGGTGCAAAGGCGCCATCTTCAGGATGCGACGACCTTCACCGTATTTTTTCTTGGTGTATTTGAAGTACGCCACCTGTGCCATCACCGACACGGCCTCCACCACGAAAATACCGCCCATGATGGACAAGACGATCTCCTGGCGCACGATCACCGCGATGGTGCCCAATGCGGCCCCCAGCGCCAGCGCACCCACATCGCCCATGAACACCTGTGCTGGGTGGGTGTTGAACCACAGGAAAGCCAAACCCGCGCCTGCCATGGCCGCACAGAAAATCATCAACTCTCCCGAACCGGGGATGTGCGGCAAGAACAGGTATTTGGAATACACCGAGCTGCCGGTCACATACGCGAACACCCCCAATGCAGAGCCCACCATCACCACAGGCATGATGGCCAGGCCATCCAAGCCATCGGTCAGGTTGACCGCGTTGCTGGCACCCACGATGACCAGGTAGGTCAGGATCACAAAGCCGAATACGCCCAGCGGGTAGCTCACCTCCTTGAAGAAGGGCACCATCAAACCGGCTTTGGGGGGCAAGTTCACATCGAAACCGGACATGACCCATTTGGCAAACAGGTCCAGCACACGCAGGTTGGAGCTTTCTGAAATGCTGAACACCAAGTACAACGCCGCCAGCAGCCCAATCACCGATTGCCAGAAATACTTCTCACGCGAGCGCATGCCCTCGGGGTCTTTGTTGACCACCTTGCGCCAGTCATCCACCCAGCCGATACCGCCAAAGCCCAAGGTCACAATCAACACGATCCAGACGAATCGGTTGGACAGGTCAAACCAGAGCAAGGTCGAGATGGCGATCGACAACAAGATCAGCACGCCGCCCATGGTGGGTGTGCCGCTTTTGGCCAGGTGTGACTGCATCGCATAACCACGGATGGGCTGCCCAATCTTGAGCGAGGTCAGGCGGCGAATCACAAATGGACCGGCACCCAAGCCGATCAACAAGGCCGTCAAAGCAGCCATCACCGCACGGAAGGTGATGTACTGAAACACACGCAAAAAGCCCCAATCGGGAGACAACGTTTGCAACCATTGCGCCAAGCTAAGCAGCATGGGCCTCCCCTTTTTTGTTGTTGGTTTCTGCAGCTTGCTGCACCAGGGCCTCGACCACCTGCTCCATCTTCATGAAGCGCGAACCCTTGACGACGATGCTCTGGAAATTCCGGGCGTCGGACAGTACCGCCTCAAGCAGTGCGGGCATGTTCTCAAAATGGCGGGCCGCACCGTAAGCCTTGGCGGCATCGACGCACATGGCCCCCAGGGTGTAGAGCGCCTCGATGCCACGCTCGAAGGCATAAGCCCCGACTTCGGCGTGGAACTGCGGTCCTTGATTGCCCACTTCGCCCATGTCCCCTAGCACCATCAAACGAGGCACAGGCAGTTCGGCCAACACATCGATCGCAGCACGTACCGAATCTGGATTGGCGTTGTAGGTATCGTCCACCAATGAGCGTTCTTGACCATCCAGTTCCAGCGTCAAAGCGCGCGAGCGGCCCTTCACTGGCTGAAAAACTTGCAAGCCCTGCACCACCGAGGCCAGCTCTACGCCAGCAGTCAGTGCGCAGGCCGCGCCAGCCAATGCGTTCTTGACGTTGTGACGCCCTGCAATGTGCAGACGCACGGGTGCGATGCCTTCTTTTGTCTTGAGCGTGAATTGCCACGCGCCCGAAATCCACAGCAGATCCGTTGCGCTGACATCAGCCCCCTGCAAAGCAAATGTGCGACATGTCCGCAATGCTGCCAAATCCGTCCAGATCGGGGTGTACAGGTCGTCTGCCGGATAGACCGCCACACCTTCGTCAGCTAGCGCCTGCAATACCGCACCGTTTTCGCGGGCAACCGCTTCCACAGTACCCATGTA
Source organism: Limnohabitans sp. Jir72 (assembly GCF_003063575.1). Classification (GTDB taxonomy): domain Bacteria; phylum Pseudomonadota; class Gammaproteobacteria; order Burkholderiales; family Burkholderiaceae_C; genus Limnohabitans_A. Next base: position 118,632 of record NZ_NESC01000009.1, on the reverse strand, counting down.
TTCTTGATGCTCACGCTGGGCGTTATTGACCAAAGCCACTGTGGGCTTGGTCAAACGTGCCAGGTAGGCAATTTCTCCCGGGTGGTTCATGCCCAACTCGACCACGGCCATTTGGTGGTGCTGTCGCAAATTGAGCAAGGTCAACGGGACGCCGATGTCATTATTGAGGTTGCCTTGCGTAGACAAACTGTGCTCTGGCGCATGGGCACGCAGGATCGATGCAATCATCTGCGTGACCGTGGTTTTCCCATTGCTGCCGGTCACCGCGATCAAAGGCAAGTCAAACTGCGCACGCCAGCCTGCGGCCAACTCACCAAGTGCCAAACGGGCATCGGGCACCACCAAAGCACTCAGTCCATGCGCTTGCGCCAAGCTTTCGCCTTGGGGCTCACACAAGACCGCCACGGCTCCTTGTATCTTTGCTTGGGCAATGAACTGATTTCCGTCAAATTTCTCGCCCCGCAAAGCCACAAATAAATCACCTGCACGAACACTGCGTGTGTCGGTGTGCACACGGTCAACCCGTAGATCCGGATCACCGGCACAGTGTGCATTTGTCAGCCAAGCCAACGCTTGCTTAAGCGTCAACATCATCGCGCTCATGTCCGCGCTCCCTGTGGTGCATTGCACAGGCGCTCCGCCCGTCGCTGCAAGGCAGCTTGCACATGCTCTACATCGGAAAAATCATGACGAACGCCATGAATTTCCTGATAGGTCTCGTGCCCTTTGCCGGCCACCAAAACCACGTCTTTGGCATCTGCCTGATGGATCAGTGCATCGATTGCGATGGCACGGTCAGGCTCAATCAGCACAGCCTGAGTCTGCTTCAGTCCAGCGACCATCTCTGCAAGAATGGCTTGTGGCGACTCATTTCGGGGGTTGTCACTCGTCATTACCACGCAGTCTGCGTGCGCTTGTGCAGCGGCAGCCATCTGGGGACGTTTGCCCGTATCACGGTCACCCCCGCAGCCTAGCAAGCACCACAAACGACCGCCACGCTGCGCGGCCAATGGACGCAGAGACATCAAGGCTTTTTCTACTGCATCGGGTGTGTGCGCGTAATCGACCACCGCCATCGGCCCGTCGGTCTTGAGGCCAGCCACACGCTGCATGCGTCCTGGCACAGCGGTCAAATAAGTGCAGGACTGCAATGCATCCTTCAAGGAGAAACCTAAAACACGAAGACTGCCAATCACACCGAGCAAGTTGTCAATGTTGTAATCACCAAGCAAGGTGGTGTGCAGCACCAACTGCTCATCACCCTCCATCACTTCAAAGGCAATGCCCTCAGCACTTTGAATCTGACGTGCTCGCAACCGAGCAGCGCCTTGTCGCGAACAAGTCCAGACATCCATGCCACGCAACTGCAAGCGTTGAGCCAGCACCGAACCCTGAGGATCGTCCACATTGATCACAACACCGATCAGGTCAGGCCAACAGAACAGGGCTTCTTTGGCCGACCAATAAGCCCCCATGTTGCCGTGGTAATCCAGGTGGTCCTGGGTGAAATTGGTGAAAACCGCCACTCGGATACGCGTGCCATCCAGCCGTCGCTCAGCCAATCCGATTGAGGAAGCTTCGATGGCGCAATATTTCAGCCCTTCGTCAGCAAATTCGCGGAACTGACGCTGCAGCAATACGGGGTCTGGTGTGGTCATTCCCGTCAACAAAAGGTCAGGCAATTGCCCCATACCCAGGGTGCCTACCAAGCCACAAGGGCTGCGAAGCACAGGTGACGACAAAGCTTGCGCCAACCACCAAGTGGTTGAGGTCTTGCCATTGGTACCCGTCACCGCCAAAACATCCAACTCTTCGCTGGGACGCTCGTAATAGGCATCGGCCAATAGACCCGTTTGGGCCTTCAGGTTTGCCATGCACGCCAGCCGTTCAACATGGTGCTCGGCCAAGTCTTGGTCGGCCAGCGCCTGCCAAGGTTCTGAGCCTTCGCAAGCCAATACGCACGCCACAGCCCCTTGCTGCAACGATGCGCTCAGGTACAAACGACCATCGGTCGCAGCCCCGGGCCAAGCAATGAAAGCATCGCCAGGTCGAACCAAGCGACTGTCGGTCCGCAGCGCACCGCTCACGCGTTGTCGCAACCAGTGGGCCGCTTCCTGTGGGCTGTGGAGCCTCTTCATCAGAAAGACTCCTCAACTGCCTGGGTCACGATTTGCGGCTTGACGGCCATGTCGGGTTGCACACCCATCAAGCGCAAGGTTTGCATGACGGTCTGACTGAAAACTGGCGCCGCCACATCACCACCAAAGTGCTTGCCATTGCTGGGCTCGTCAATCATCACAGCCACGATGATGCGGGGTGCCTCAATGGGTGCCAATCCCACAAAGAACCCTCGATATTTTTTGCTGGCGTACCCTTTGCCTTCTTGCTTGTGAGCCGTGCCGGATTTGCCCCCTACGGAATAGCCCATGGTTTGTGCCTTAGGTCCGGTACCACCTGGCCCTGCCGCCATTTGGAGCATCTTGCGCATTGCGCGTGCCGTTTCAACACTGATCACCCGTGTGCCAGCCACCCGATGTTCGGCCTTCATCAAAGTAGCAGGAACCACTTCGCCATCACGCGCAAACATCGTGTAAGCACGCGCTACCTGAAACAAGCTGGCCGAGATGCCATAGCCGTAACTCATGGTGGCCTGTTCAATGGGGCGCCAGGTCTTGTAGGGTCGCACCCGGCCAGCGGTCATGCCCGGAAACGGCAATTGGGGCTTTTGCCCCAATCCCACCTGCGTGAAAATCTCCCACATCTCCCTGGGCTGCAATTGCATCGCCATTTTGACGGTGCCCACGTTGCTGGACTTCTGGATCACCTCACTGACAGTCAAGACACCATGCGGATGAGCATCACTGATGGTGGAGCCTGTGATGGTGATCTTGCCTGGTGCGGTCTGGATCGGCGTATCGGGTTTGACGATGCCTTTTTCCAGCGCCAAGGAAACCGTGAAGGGCTTCATCGTCGAGCCTGGCTCAAAGGTGTCGGTCAATGCCCGGTTGCGCAATTGTTCACCGCTGAGGTTGATGCGTTTGTCGGGCGAATAACTGGGGTAGTTGGCCAAGGCCAACACCTCCCCGGTTTGAGCATCAAGCACCACGACGCTGCCGGCTTTGGCTTTGTTTTCTTCCACCGCCGCGCGCAGCTTTTGGTATGCAAAGAACTGCACCTTGCTGTCCACGCTCAACTGCAGGTCCATACCGTCTTCAGGCGGGATCGTCTCACCCACAGATTCCACCACGCGGCCCAGGCGGTCCTTGATCACGCGGCGCGAACCGGACTTGCCTGCCAATTGTTTCTGAAAGACCAGCTCAACCCCCTCTTGGCCCTGATCTTCCACATTGGTAAAGCCCACAATGTGCGCGGCTGCTTCACCTTCAGGGTACAGACGCTTGTATTCACGGATGTCATACACACCCTTGATGTTCAATGCATGGATTGCCTTGACCACAGGTTCATCCATCTGGCGACGCAGCCAGACAAACGTCTTTTCATCGTCCTTGAGTTTTTTGTCCAGGTCTGCAGGGCTCATCTGCAAGAGACGAGCCAAGTCACGCAGCTTGCCCGGGTCGCGCTCGATGTCTTCGGGGTTGGCCCACACACTGGGTGCAGGCACACTGGATGCCAGCAACAATCCGTTGCGATCGAGCACCCGCCCACGGTTGGCGGGCAAACTCAGGGTGCGGGCAAAGCGCACTTCACCTTGGTGACGGAAAAACGAATTGGCGATCACCTGAACATAGGCTGCACGCGCCACCAGTCCCAAAAACCCCAAAGCAATCGCCGCCACGATCAACTTGCTGCGCCACACGGGCGTCTTACTGGCGAGCAAGGGGCTGGAGCTCAGTTGTACGCTGCGCACGCTCATGGCCAAACCTCTTGAACAGGCGTCGCCAGCCCCATTCCCTTTGCGGTCAAACCCGAGACGCTCACATATTGCGTGATGGCCGGCGATGCGGTTTTCATTTGCAATTGTTGACGCGCAATTTTTTCTACGCGCAAAGGCGTTGCCTGAGCCCTGCGCTCGACCTCCAATCGGTCGTGATCAACCTCCAGACGATGTGCATCTTTCAGCGCCGTCTCCAAGGCCATGAACAGACGACGCGACTCATACTGGTTGTGCACCAACACCATTGCACTGGTCAACACCAACACCAGCAAAAAGATGTTCAATCGCGTCATGCAGGCACCTGCGTGCGCTCAGCAATGCGCATGATGGCGCTGCGAGATCTGGGGTTACTCCCAACCTCATCGGCACTGGGCTTGACACGCCCTAGCGCATTCAAACGCATCGGTACGGGTGCTGCAAAAGGCACACGGCGATCCACCACCTCTTTGGAATGCTTGGCCATGAATTGTTTGACGATGCGGTCTTCCAGCGAATGGAAGCTGATCACCACCAGGCGCGCGCCCGGCCTGAGCACACGCAGGCTGGCGTTCAGCGCTTGTTCGAGCTCTTCAAGCTCGGCGTTGATGAAAATCCGAAAAGCCTGAAATGTCCGCGTTGCAGGGTCCTTGCCCGGCTCGCGGGTTTTGACCGTGTCAGCCACGAGCTTGGCCAGATCGGCGGTGGTTGAAATTGGGCCCCGCTCTTGTCGGCGAGCCACAAGCGCCTTTGCAATCTGAAAAGCAAACCGTTCTTCGCCATAGTCACGTATCACCTCCGTGATTTGATCCACTGTTGCCGTTGCCAGCCATTCGGCCACGCTCTCGCCGCGCGTGGTGTCCATGCGCATGTCCAGCGGGCCGTCAAAACGAAAAGAAAAACCCCTCTCGGGGCTGTCGATCTGGGGAGAGCTGACACCCAGGTCCATCAGCACACCGTCGACACTGCCATCGGGCAAGTCGCTCAGGTTGGCAAAGCCTTCATGCCGAATCGAAAAACGAGCGTCATCGATGCGCCCCGCCTCGGCAATGGCCTCAAGATCCTTGTCAAAGGCTTGCAAACAGCCTTGCGCCGACAAGCGTGACAAGATCAAACGGGAGTGACCACCACGGCCAAAGGTCGCATCGACATAGGTGCCATCAGCGCCAGCAGAAGACTGCAACAAGGCGTCCACCGCCTCTTGCAGCAGCACGGTGATGTGGGCAGCTGAGGTATTGGTCATGGCAGTCAGAACGAAAAGTCCTTGAACACGTCGGGCATCTCGCCTTGCATGGCTTGGGCTTCCTGCGCGTCGTAAGTGGCTTTGTCCCACAGCTCAAAGTGGTTGCCCATGCCCAAGAGCATGGTGTCCTTGGCAATACCCGCGGCCTGGCGCAACTCGGGCGAAATCAACACGCGACCGGTGCCATCCATCTCCACATCCATGGCATTGCCCAGAAAAATACGTTTCCACCACTGGGCCGACATGGGCAGCTGAGCGATGCGCTCACGGAACTTTTCCCACTCGTTGCGAGGGAAAACCATCAGGCAACCATGGGGGTGCTTGGTGATGGTCAAGTGGCCCTGTGCCATCGCGCTCAAGACGTCACGGTGCCGGGTCGGCACAGACAGCCGCCCCTTGGCATCCAGACTCAGCGATGAAGCCCCTTGAAACACGTGAATGACCTTTTCCAATTGAAAGCGTCAACAGCAGGCACTTTTCCCCACTTAATTGCACTTTTTTGCACTGTATCAGGAAAAGCTTTCGCAGCGATGCGGCATGTCAGATTTTTTCAATGAAATCAACAGCTTAGCGCATAATTTTCAGGTCACTCAAAGGGAAATTTCTTTAAAAATTAGACACTTACGAAGCGCAATGAAAGTAATACCTAAAGGAAGTAAAAATTTCAAAAAAACAGGATAAATCCTAGGGAAGTCATCAAAATCAACTTCCCAGTCCAGCACACCATGAAAAAACCCCTCGAAAGAGGGGTTTTAATTTGCGCTCCGATTGACCCAGGCTCAATCGCCAAACATTTTTTGTTTGAGTTCACGCCGTTGCTGCGCTTCCAGCGACAAGGTGGCCGTAGGACGCGCCAGCAGACGCCCCACGCCAATGGCCTCACCGGTCTCGTCACAAAAGCCATAGTCACCCGCGTCAATTCGAACGATCGACTGTTCAATCTTTTTGAGCAGCTTGCGTTCACGGTCGCGGGTACGCAACTCCAGTGCATGCTCTTCTTCGATCGTCGCGCGGTCAGCCGGATCGGGCACCACCACCGTGTCTTCTCGCAGGTGCTCGGTGGTCTCTCCAGCACTGTTGAGGATATCTTGCTTGAGCATCACCAACTTGCGGCGAAAGTAGGCCATCTGCACATCGTTCATGTACTCCGCATCTGGCATCGCCAGCACTTCAGCATCTGTTAAATCCTCAAGCTTCTTGCTTTTCCAATTGCCCGCCAGTTTTGCATCCTTTTTGACAGGTGCAAACGGGACAGACACTGGTGCTGGCGCGCTGGGCAAGAAACTGGCCTTGGCGGCCGTAGAAGCCACCGCAGGGGGCAAAGATGGCACGGTGATCTGAGCCAAACGCGCAGAGGGTCGAGTCGCACGCACCAGTTGATCAGGCGCGGCGGCAGTTGGCGTAGCAGGCGCAGGCGCAGGCGCTGCGGGCGATTTAGAAGGCTCCACTTTGGTAACAGGCATAGGTTTCACTTGAGAAGCTGCAGACGCCTTTTTCACAGACGGTACAGGGGCAGCCTTGGCCTTAACGGCTAGGCTGGCGTTGGTCGCACCGACCACTGTTTTCTTGGCAGGCGGCGCTGGCGATTTCGTTTTGGCTGTGACCACCGCAGTGGTGACAGCCGCTTTTTTGGCGGGCACAGGCTTGGCTGCGGCTTTCACAGTGACCTGGGTAGCCTTCGCCGGTGTTGCGACGCCTGACTTCTTAGGGGCTGCGGGCTTGGTAGCCGCTTTACCTGGAACGACGAGTTTGGCTTTGACAGGCACCACAGGTTTTGCAACCGCAGCTTTGGTTTTCACCTGCACTTTGGTTGGCACCGCTTTGGCAACCGGTTTTTTCGAGGTCTTCACGTCTTGTCTCCTAGCCGTGTTTGAAGGGCAAGTCAGGCCATGGCAGCACAAGGCATGCATCTGCTCCTGACCCGTACATGGACATCTCAAACCCTTGTTATAGACCTTGTGGGGTTCGCACGCCCCTCAAAAGAGGGTGCCGTCAGGGCGGCGATTGTAGCGACAAGAACGTTCAAAAAACGCCGGGAGGCGGATTAAAGAGAAGTTCCAAGAAAAAGCACCTTCTTGGTGCTGCGCCGAACCGACTCAAATCAGGCACTGATCCAGGCCTTGCAACAAAATATCCTTGGGCAAATCAATGCCAATGAATACCATTTTGCTCATTTTTATCTCACCCTCAGCCCACTGAGGACCCAGATCACTGCCCATGAGCTGGTGCACGCCCTGAAAGATCACCTTGCGCTCGGTGCCGCGCATGTTCAGCACACCTTTGTAGCGCAGCATGCGCGGGCCGTAAATGTTGACGATGGCACCCAAGAAGTCTTCCAACTTGGCCGGATCAAAAGCCCGCTCTGAACGGAACACGAAACTCTTCACATCGTCATCATGGTGATGGTGGTGGCCCTGTCCGTGTTCGTGGTCATGCGAAGGGTGGTCGCAGTGCTCGCCATGTTCATGGTCATGGTCATGGTGATCATGTTGGTGCGAAGGGTGATCGCAATGCTCACCGTGCGCGTGGTCGTGGCTGTCGTCACGGAGAAAGTCTGGGTCGATGTCGAGTTTGGCGTTCAGATTGAAGCCCTTGAGGTCAAAAACTTCACTCAAAGCCACCTCACCAAAATGCACCACCTTTTGCGGCGCACGCGGGTTCATGTGCTTGAGGCGGTGCTGCAAAGCATCGAGTTCTTCAGCCGACACCAGATCGGCCTTGCTGATGAAGATCTGGTCGGCAAAGCCAACCTGGCGCTGCGCCTCCACGCGGTCGTTGAGTTGCTGAGCCGCGTGCTTGGCGTCCACCAACGTCAAGATGGAGTCCAGCAAAAAGGTCTCTGCGATCTCATCGTCCATGAAAAAAGTCTGCGCCACCGGCCCCGGATCGGCCAGGCCGGTGGTTTCGATCACGATGCGGTCAAAAGTCAGCATGCCCTTGCGGCGCTTGGCGGCCAGCAATTGCAGCGTGGCGCGCAAGTCTTCGCGGATGGTGCAGCAGATGCAGCCATTGCTCATCTGGATAATCTGCTCGTTGGTGTCAGACACCAAGATGTCGTTGTCGATGTTTTCCTCGCCAAACTCGTTCTCGATCACGGCGATCTTCTGGCCATGAGCCTCGGTCAACACACGCTTGAGCAAGGTGGTTTTGCCCGAGCCCAAAAAGCCGGTGAGGATGGTTGCAGGAATGAGGGCCATGGAATGCTCCGGGATCAAAAACAAGAGGTGGGGAGTTTAGCGACGAATACAAGGCGGGGTGGGGCCGGGGGCTTCGCCCCGGGCGGTGCTCACTTGCGCACCACCACCAAACCTTTCAGGTACTCACCTTCGGGGAAATCGATGGTCATCGGGTGGTCGGGTGCGCCTTGCAAGCGTTCGCTGATGAAGCCGTCCACACCGGCATCGGTGCCGGCCGAGGCCACGATTTTGTGGAACAAGTCAGCGCTGATGCCGCCCGAGCAGGAATAGGTGAACAACTCACCGCCGGGCGACAACAGCTTGAAGGCCAGGCGGTTGATGTCCTTGTAGGCGCGGGCTGCGCGATCCGCGTGAGCCGCTGTGGGTGCGAACTTCGGCGGATCGAGCACGATCGCATCAAAGGTCTCGCCCGCTTCGATGAAGGCGCGCAGGCTGGCGTTCACGTCGGCGTCCATGAAAGTGGCCCGAGACTCGTCAAAGCCATTCAGGCGCACATGGGCACGGGCACGGTCAAGCGCAGGTGCGGACGAGTCGATGGACGTCACATGCCCTGCCCCACCCGCCAGAGCGGCCACGGTGAAGCCGCCGGTATAGCAATAGCAGTTGAGCACCTTGCCAAACTGGCGGTGGCGCGTGTGCTGCGCAAAGCGCTGGCGGCTGTCACGTTGGTCCAGATAAAAACCCGTTTTGTGACCGGTGGCGATGTCCAGCGTCAGCTGCCAGTCGTGTTCGCGGATGGTGATCTCGGTGGAGCCTTCGCCGCGCAGCCAGCCGGTGACTTCGGGCAGGCCCTCCAAGCTGCGCACATTGGCATCGGACCTTTCATACAAACGCGAGAGGCCCGTGATTTTGAGCAAAGCATCGGCAATCGCCTGTTTGAAGCGCTCGGTGCCGCAGCTGGTGAACTGCGCGACCAAGGTGTCTGCGTAGCGGTCGACGATCAGGCCGGGCAAACCGTCGGACTCGCCATGCACCAGGCGCACGCCGTCGCTTTGGATGTCAAACCACTGGCGGGCGGCCACGGCCTGGGCAATGCGCGACTCGATGAAGGCCGCGTCGATGCGCTGCGCCTCGTCAAAACTCCAGATGCGCGCCCGGATGCGTGAGGATGGGCTGAACGACGCCCAGCCCAGGAACTGCCCGGCATGCGACTCCACGCGCACCGTCTCGCCCGGATCGCCGCCGCCTTTGGCAATGGCAGAGTCAAACACCCAAGGGTGGCGGCGCAGCAAGGAGCGTTCCTTGCCGTCTTTGAGTCGAATGGTTTTCATGGACCCTATTGTCGGGCACATACCCAAGCCTTCAGCCTTTGCGCTTGGCCCGTGGGTGCGCCGCGTCGTAGGCCTTGGCCAGGTGCTGAAAGTCCAGCCGCGTGTAGACCTGTGTGGTGGTGATGTTGGCGTGGCCCAGCAGTTCTTGCACCGCCCGCAAGTCACCGCTGGACTGCAGCACATGGCTGGCAAAGGAGTGGCGCAGCATGTGCGGATGCACCGGCGTGGCCAAGCCCGCCAGCTGGCTGCGGCGCTTGAGGCGCAGCTCCACCGAGCGGGCCGTCAAACGCGTGCCATGCCGGCCCGGAAACAGCGCCAGCGATGCGGGCGAGGCCCCGGGCGTGGCCTGCGTCAACATGCCCGGCACCTGCGTGCGCACCGCCAACCAATGCGCGAGCGCTTGGGTGGCAGCGCTGCCCAGCGGCACGCTGCGGCGCTTGCCGCCTTTGCCTTGCACTTGCACTTCGGCGTTTTGCACATCGATCCAGCCGCGCCCGGCACGCGACGCCTCGGCACTGGGCAGCACGTCCAGACCGGTCAGCTCGGCCACGCGCAAGCCGCAGCCATAAAGCAGCTCGACCATGGCGGCATCACGGGCTTCGAGCCAGGGGTCGTCGTCCAATTCCTCGTGTTCGGCCAATTGCACCGCCTCGTCCACCCCCAGGGCTTTGGGCAAAGGCTTGGCCACACGGGGTGCGCGCACATCGACCACCGGGTTGTGGCCGATCAGCCCTTCGCGCCCGAGCCAAGTGTAAAAACCACGCCAGCCCGACAAGATGAGTGCAATGCCCCGACCGCTGCGGCCTGCGCTGTGCATCTGCGCCACCCAGCGGCGGATGTGGCCGGTCTGCACCTGCAGCAAAGGCACCTTGGAGGCCTCAGCCATGTCGGCCAGGCGGATCAAGTCCAACCGGTACAGGGTGCAGGTGCGCTCGGCCAGGCGTTTTTCAAAACGCACATGGTCCAGGTAGCGGGTCACCAGCGGGTCGGTTGGTGGCTCCGTTGAAGCTGGATTGCCGCGCTTCGCTCGCAATGACAGATCCTCGGGCTTCGCTCGCTCTGACGGGGCCCCGGTAGTCGCTCGCGATGACAGGCCCTCCAGAGTGGCTGGCCAGGGCAAGACCATGTCCTCCACATGCCATGTTTGCTCAGCGGTGGGCTTTGCCATGCGAGCGCTTTGGCGTCAGGCGCGCAGAACCGACAAAGCAGCCCCGGCCAGTTCGGCCAGGCGTTCGAGCAAATCGGTGCCCATTTGGCTGTTGAATCGCTGGGCATCAGGCGAGGCCAACACCAGCAAACCAAACGGTGCCTGACCGGGTGCTGCGCGCAAAGCCAGCAAGGCCAGCGACGCGGCCTGGGTCGGTTCGGGCAACCACTGCACCGCTTCGTAGCCGGTGTTCGGCCCCACATAGGGCGTGTCCAGCGAGGTGGCCAGGTCTTTGACCGCATCCGTCACGCCTTGTGCGTAGCCCGCTTGGCTGTGGGCCTCGTCCAAAGACCACAAACGCAAAGCGACTTGGGGCACCTGGAAGAGTTCACGAATGTTCTCCAGTGCCGATTCGGTCAAATGCTCGGGCTGCGCGACCAGCAGATCGCAAGACCAGCGGTGCAGCTTGTCCGTCAGGATCATGTTCTCGTTGCCGTGCCGGATCATGTCCATGATGCGGTGCTCCAGCCCCTTGATCTTGTCGCGCAGCATTTGAGCCTGGCGCTCTTGCAAGCCCACGGCGCGGTGGCTTTGGGGGTGCGTCAGCTGCACCGTGGCCAGCAAAGAGGCATGGCGCTCAAAAAAGTCCGGTGTGTTCACCAAGTAATCGGCGATGTCGTCTTCGGTGATCGGGCTCATGGGTTCAGGCGTGGTCATGTTCTTGTCTCCAGAAATTCAGGAAAGGGTGTCGGGCACATCGATCTCGCCGTCGAACACCGAGGTCGCGGGGCCGGTCATCAGCACCGGGCTGTCGGCCTGGCCGGCCCATTCGATGGTGAGCACGCCGCCGTGGGTCTGCACATCGACACGGCTGTCCAGCCAGCCCTGGCGAATGCCCGCCACCACCGCCGCACAAGCGCCGGTGCCGCAGGCCAGCGTCTCGCCCGAGCCGCGCTCGAACACACGCAGCTTGATCTGGCTGCGCGAGACGATCTGCATGAAGCCCGCATTCACCCGCTTGGGGAAAGCCGGGTGGTTTTCAATCAAGGAGCCTTGGGCCAAGACTGGGAAGGTGTCCACATCGTCCACCCGCTGCACTGCATGCGGGTTGCCCATGGACACCACACCCACCCTCGCCATGGAAGGTGCAACGCCCAGTTCGCCCAGCGCCAAATCAAACACCGGCCAGCCATTGACCTGGTCGCTGATGAGGCCGATGGGGTTGAAGGGCACACGCTCCCAGTCGAACACGGGCGCGCCCATGTTCACCGTCACGCGACCGTCGGGGTTCATGCGCAATTCAATCTCGCCTTGCTGCACCTTCACGCGCACGGCGGTCTTGTCGGTCAGGCCCTTGTCGCGCACATAGCGCACAAAGCAGCGGGCACCGTTGCCGCAGTGCTCCACCTCGCCGCCGTCGGCGTTGTGGATCACGTACTCAAAGTCCAGGCCTGGCGCGGGCGAAGGCCGCACGGTCAGGATCTGATCGGCCCCCACGCCAAAGTGGCGGTCGGCCAAAAAGCGGTATTGGGCCGTGGTCAGGCCCAAGCGGCCACGGGTTTCGTCGAGCACGACAAAATCGTTGCCGGCCCCTTGCATCTTGGTAAAGCGGATGTGCATGGCGGCAATTATCGCCCTTGGTCAACACGGGAACGACAGCCCAAAAACGATGCACACCTGATAATGGGGCATGGCACGCACATCCCAACTCCTGCACCCCCAACGTGAACCCGCGCCCCTGCGCCCTGCCGCCACCGTGCTGCTCTTGCGCGACGGCCCGCAAGGCATCGAGGTCCTGATGACCCGCCGCTCCATGACGGCCAGCTTCGCGCCCGGCGCCTATGTGTTCCCGGGCGGCGGCATCGATGCAGCCGACGCACAAGCCCACAGCATGGCCACGCGCCGCGACAAACAAAGCGACTTGCACTTGACGCAAGCCATTGCCGCCATCCGCGAAAGCTTTGAGGAGCTGGGCATCCTCTTCGCCCGCCATGCCGATGGCCGCTGGGCCGACAACGCGGACATCGCGCAAATCGACCGCAAAGCCCCTTTTGCTGCGCAGTGCCAAGCCCATGGCCTGACACTGGCCGCCGACCAAGTGTTCGTGCTGGCCCACTGGATCACCGACCGTGACCTGCCGCGCCGCTTTGACGTGCCTTTTCTGGTGGCCCGCATGCCCGAAGGCCAGACCCCGGTGGCCGACGAGTCCGAGCAGTTCGAGCCCGTCTGGGTGCGCCCGGCGGACGCGTTGACACGCCACGAAGCGGGTCAATTTTTCATCATCTTCCCGACCATCCGCACGCTCGAGCGCCTGAAAGCCTTCGCTCAGGTCGAAGACGTGCTGCAAGCTTGCGCCGTGAACGACGAGCCGCTGTGGACCAGCTGCCCCCGCGCCGGTTTTGTGGGCGGCCACGAAGTGCGCTACATGGAGCACGAGGCACCGTTTGGCGAGCTGGCTCTGGTCACCCCCGATGGGCAAATCCACCACCACCTGGACTGGCAAACCGATTTGCCCGTGCCCCTGCTGCAAAACGTGCAACGCCTGACCGCCCCCAACCCTGGCGTGATGACCGGCCCCGGCACCAACAGTTATTTGGTGGGCGACCCCAACACCGGCTACATCGCCATCGACCCGGGTCCGGCCGACAACGACCACCTGCAGCGCCTGTGGCGCGCCGCAGGTGGCCAGATCAAAGCCATCGTCTGCACCCATTCACACTTTGACCATTCCCCCGGTGCGGCTCCCTTGCAGGCACTGTGCACGCACAAGCCGCCCATCCTGGGCCTGGCATCGCGTCCCACCGCCCGCGCCAACAGCCGCTTCACGCCCGACCGCGAGCTGGCCGATGGCGAAAAACTGGTCTTGCAAGGCATTGGCGTCGATGGCGAGATCACCCACACCCTGCGCGTGGTGCACACGCCCGGCCATGCGGCCAACCACCTGTGCCTGGTGCTGGAAGAAGACGGCCTGCTGTTTTCGGGCGACCATGTGCTCAACGGCAGCACCACCGTGATCGACCCACCCGACGGCCACATGGGCGACTACCTCGACTCGCTGGACAAACTGGCGGCTGCCTGTGAGGCCGGGAACATCGAATTCATTCTGCCCGCGCACGGCCATGTGCTGGGCTTTGCCCACCAAGCCATCACGCAGCTGAAGGCGCACCGCATGAGGCGCGAGGCCAAAATCGCCGCCGCCATGCAAGCCCTGCCCCAAGGCAGCCTGCAAGAGTGGGTGGAAAAAGCCTACGACGACGTGCCGCCCCGCCTGTGGCCCGTGGCCGCACGCTCTTTGCAAGCGCATGTGGACCACATCCGCGAGCAAGCCCTGTCCTGAGTTTCTTGAGATTTTTTGAAAGCATTGATGAGCCCCTCTGAAGAAGGCATCCGCCTGGCCAAACGCGTGGCCGCCGAGCAAAACTGCTCGCGCAGCGAAGCCGAAGCCCTGATCGTGGCCGGTGGCGTGCAGGTGGCGGGCAAAGTGGTCACCGACCCGGCCCGGCGCGTGCGGCCCGAGCAAGCCGTGAATGTGAACCGCATGGTCTCCATGGCTGCGCTGGCGCCCATGACCCTGGTGCTGTTCAAGCCTGCCGACCGGGTCGCCAACCTGGCCTGGCTGCAAGACACCGCCGGCCTCAAAGCCCCGCAGCCTGGGCTGTGGGGGCCTGAACGCCTGGCCAAAATGCAAATGCCCTTGCCCCTGCCCAAACCGGCCAGCGGCCTGTGCATTTTTTCAGACGATGTGGGCGTGCTGCGCCACCTGGAAGACCGCCGCAGCCCGATGGAGCAAGAGTGGATGGCCACCGTGGGCGGCCAAGTGCCCGAAGGCCTGATCAAGGCCCTGAACGGCCCGGGCCTGCGCGCCAGCATCAACCGCCAGACCGACACCGTGACGGTGCTGCGCATCGCCGGCAAGGACATCGACGGCCTGGACCTGGGCCGCTGGCTGGACCCGCAATGCCCTTTGCAAGACCTGCGCCGCCAACGCGTGGGCCGCATCAGCCTGGCCCCGCTGGAGCCGGGGCAATGGCGCCAACTCGAAGGTTTTGAGCGCTTCTGAGGTGTGTGTTTGATTTCCGACAAAATCACACAGGATTTACCCTTGAATTAGCACGGGCAATCCCAATATGTGATTGCAGTCTGAGAAAATGACTGTCTGGCGACTGACAACAACAGCATCACCAGAAATTTTGCGAAGTCCCCACAAGGTCTTCCAGAACGCAGAAAAGGAGCACACCATGCGTTTGAGCACCAAAAGCCGATTTGCAGTGACCGCCATGATCGACGTGGCCCTGCGTGAAGACCGCGGCCCCGTGTCATTGGCCGCCATCAGCGTGCGCCACCAAATTTCGCTGTCCTACCTGGAGCAATTGTTCAGCAAGCTGCGCCAGCAAGGCCTGGTCGAGAGCACCCGCGGCCCCGGCGGCGGTTATTCGCTGGCCCGAAGCGCCGAGAAAATCACCATGGCCGACATCGTCGGCGCGGTGGATGCCCCTTCTGAAGAAGAACTGGCCGCCGAAGGCGGCTGGATGAGCAGCGAGCTGTGGGCCAGCCTGAACGAGAAAATGCTGAGCCACCTCAAGTCGATCAGCCTGCGCCAGCTGGTGGCCGAGCAACGTGCCAAAGGCGTCTCTGTGGAGCCTGCGCCCCAACCGGCGGTCAAGCGTGGCGTGTTCGCCAAGCCCAAAAGCACCCTGAAGATCACCGCGCCCAACTCGGTGTTCGCCTTGGCGGGCAGCTTGATGCCGTCTCGCGGCTGAGCATTCACCAATGCCAATAAAAAACCCGCCTAGGCGGGTTTTTTATTTTCGATCAAATCATCAGGCCAACGTCTGCAAAGCGGCAATGCGCTCTTCAATCGGCGGGTGGGTGCTGAACAACTGGCCAATGCCCCCGGCAATGCCCATGGCGGCCACACTCTTGGGCAGCTCGGCCGTGTGCACGCCACCCAAGCGGGCCAAGGCGTTGATCATGGGTTGCTTGCGGCCCATCAACTGCGCGGCACCGGCATCGGCACGAAACTCGCGCTGACGGCTGAACCAGGCCACCACCATGGCGGCGGCAAAACCCAGCACGATGTCGAGCACCAAGGTGGTCACCATGTAGCCAATGCCCGGGCCGCTGCGTTCCTCATCGCCCTTGCGCAAAAAGCTGTCCACGGCATAACCGATCACGCGGGACAGGAAGACAACAAAGGTGTTCATCACACCTTGAATCAAGGTCATGGTCACCATGTCGCCGTTGGCCACGTGGGCCACTTCATGACCAATCACGGCTTCGATTTCCTCGTGGGTCATGTTTTGCAACAGGCCAGTGGACACCGCCACCAGCGCCGAATCCCGGAAAGCGCCAGTGGCAAACGCATTGGGGTCTCCTTCAAAGATACCGACTTCGGGCATGCCGATCCCAGCCTTGTCGGCGAACTTGCGCACCGTGTCCACAATCCAGGCTTCGTCGGCATTTTGAGGCTGCTCGATCACGCGCACGCCCGAGGTCCATTTGGCCATGGGCTTGCTGATCAGCAAGGAAATGATGGCGCCGCCAAAACCCATCACCAGGGCATAACCCAGCAATGCGCCCAAGTTCAAACCGTTGGCGGTCAGGTAGCGGTTCACACCCAGCAAGCTGGCCACGAGGCCCAATACGGCCACCACGGCGATGTTGGTCAAGACAAACAGAAAAATACGTTTCATTCCAGAACCCTTTGACGCCCTTTCAGCAGAGCGATGTTGCGAATGGTAGGGGCTCAAAGCCCAAAATCAATCGGACGGACCGATTTCCTGAATGACGTACGGTTTTTCAGCGCGAGCACGCGCACGGCGGGGTCGAAAAACCTCAAGGTCATCGTAATAATCAGGCGCCCCATTGGGTGCCCACCAGCCGGGCACGCCCAAGACAGGCAAGGGGCTGAACGGTTTGGTGGCCAGCTTGTCGGTGCTCAGGTCCTGTGCCAGCCAGGCGTCCAATCCTGCGTCGTCCACAGCAGGCGGCACACGCCACAAATGGACGGTGATCGATTTGTAGGGCTGCACGAGTTTTTCAAGCGCCGCGTGGCCAAAGGTCCACAAACGCACATGCGCCCATTGCGCACGCCGATCCACCAGCGCCTCTTGCCAGCGGTGCGCCGTCAGGGCCTCCCACACGGCATCGGGCGCCTGCATCAGCAAGGCGTTCTCATCAAACACCGTGGCTGCATCGCGCACCGGGCCACGCACCTGACCGACCCCGGCACGCGCAATTTCTGCGGCTTGCAGCTGGTTCAGCCTTTTTTTGGCGAGCGGGAAATGCATCCAGCACAAAGCATTGAAGAAATCGTGCAAACCTTCGCGCGTGGGCACTTGGCCCTTGGCATAGATGAAGTCTTCATAGGCTTGCCCCTCAGGCAGATCGGCTTGCGGCACAAAGCCCACAGGGGCCAGGCTGGCCTCGGTCAGGGCCTGGTGTTGCGAAACACCAGCCGCCACGCACTGCGCGATGGGCTCGCCCACCGCCCGCCAATCGGCCAGCCAAGGCGCCGACCAATCGATGTCGGCCACCCCCAAGGTCGAGGACGCATGGCACCGGTGGCCGGGGCGGTTCGGGCTCAGGCGCTCACCAGTCGCCACGGCAAGCTCTCGCCCGAGCGCAGGGGTTTGAGTTCGGCTTCGCCAAAGGCAAAACTTTCAGCAGGCGTCCAGCTTTCGCGGCGCAGTGTGATGGTGCCGCTGTTGCGAGGCAAGCCATAAAAGTCGGCGCCATGGAAGCTGGCGAAGGCTTCGAGTTGGTTCAATGCGCCAGCCTGGTCAAAGGCTTCGGCATACATCTCCATTGCGGCGTGCGCGGTGTAGCAGCCCGCGCAGCCGGTCGCGTGCTCCTTGAGGTGCGCCGGATGCGGCGCGCTGTCGGTGCCCAGGAAGAACCGGGCATTGCCGCTGGTGGCCGCCTTGACCAGCGCCTGGCGATGGGTCTCGCGCTTGAGCACGGGCAAGCAGTAGTAATGGGGACGGATGCCGCCGGTGAAGATGGCGTTGCGGTTGTACAGCAGGTGGTGCGCCGTGATGGTCGCGCCCAAGTGGGCATCGCCGCCTGCCACGTACTGCGCAGCTTCCAGGGTGGTGATGTGCTCCATCACGATTTTCAGACCTGGAAAGTCGCGGCGCAGCGGGATCAGTTGCTGCTCGATGAACACCGCTTCGCGGTCGAACAGGTCGATGTCTTGCGAGGTGACTTCGCCGTGCACCAGCAGCAGCACGCCTTCGCGCTGCATGGCTTCGAGCACGGGGTAGACCTTGCGCAGGTCCGTCACACCCGCATCGCTGTTGGTGGTGGCACCAGCCGGATAGAGTTTGCAAGCCACCACGCCAGCGGCCTTGGCGCGGGCGATTTCTGCCGGGGCCAGGTTGTCCGTCAGGTACAGGGTCATCAAGGGCTCAAAGCTCATGCCTTGGGGCACGGCTGCCTGGATGCGCGCCTTGTAGGCCAGCGCCTGCTCGGCCGTGGTCACGGGCGGCTTGAGGTTGGGCATGATGATCGCGCGGCCAAACTGCGCAGCGGTGTGCGGCACCACGGTGGACAGGGCGGCCCCGTCACGCACATGCAAGTGCCAGTCGTCAGGGCGGGTGATGGTGATTTCTTGGGTCATGGGGCGTATTGTCTCAAACCTGTGGGTTCGAGTTTTCAGTCTTTGGTGCCAGAGGTGGGGTCACGGGCCGGGGCTCATAACTCGCTTCGCTCGCCAAATCGCCCCAACCCCTCACCCCACCTCTGGTGCATCCGCTCGTGGTGAACCGACAGAAGGTGCCCTGTCAAACTCGCTGAAAACGCCCAAGAAACTGAAGGGGGTGAATGGACGGGGTGAGCGAAGCAATGCCCTGCAGTAGCTTCACGCCGTGATGAGTCGGCGAGTAGCGCAGGGCTGAACGGATCAGGGGCGACGCGTGTTTGAGCGAAGCGAGTTTGCGGCGCACCCCGTTCAGACCGAGCAACGCAGCGTGCCCGGAGCGCCAGCGGAGGGACGGCGAATTCGGCTCGCCTTTCTTTGCTTACTTTCTTTGGCGAAGCAAAGAAAGTGAGTGCGCCGCCGGGCGCAATCCCGGCCAACGCACTTCAAAAAAAACAAATCAATCGGGATCCAACCCCCAATTAAATCAATGCTGCAAGATCTTGTTCAAGAAATCCTTGGTCCGTGGCTGGCGGTTCTCAGGATGGTTGAAGAACTCGTCCTTGGAGCAGTCTTCCAGAATCCGCCCGCCCACATCGATGAAGATCACGCGGTTGGCCACTTTGCGGGCAAAGCCCATCTCGTGGGTGACCACCATCATGGTCATGCCTTCGTGGGCCAGCTGCACCATCACGTCCAGCACTTCGCCGACCATCTCAGGGTCAAGCGCCGAAGTTGGCTCGTCAAACAGCATCACCATTGGGTCCATCGACAAGGCGCGGGCAATCGCCACGCGCTGCTGCTGACCGCCCGAGAGCTGGCCAGGGAACTTGTCCTTGTGCGCCAACAGGCCCACGCGGTCCAGCATCTTCAGGCCCCGCGCCTTGGCATCGTCCAGGTTGCGGCCCAGCACTTTGACCTGGGCAATCGTCAGGTTTTCGGTGACCGACAGGTGCGGGAACAACTCGAAGCTCTGGAACACCATGCCCACGCGCGAGCGCAGTTTGGGCAGGTCGGTGCTCGGGTCGTGCAAGGGCACGCCATCGACCGTGATCTCGCCTTTCTGGAAAGGCTCCAACGCGTTCACAGTTTTGATCAGGGTGGACTTGCCCGAGCCCGAGGGGCCGCAGACCACCACCACATCGCCTTTGTTGATGCTCACCGAACAGTCGTTGAGCACCTGCACCGGGCCGTACCACTTGGACACATTTTTGATTTCAATCATTTTCATTTCCCCAATTCAGCACGCGCCTCAGCGCACGATGGCAATCTTGGCCTGCAAGCGTTTGACGCTCCAGGACAGTGCAAAACAAATCACAAAATAAACGACGGCAGCCAGGATGTAGGCCTCTTCGGAACGGCCATAAATCTTGCCAGCGTTGGTGAAGCCCTTGAGCAGGTCATAGGCGCCAATCGCATAGACCAGCGAGGTGTCCTGAAACAAGATGATGGTCTGCGTCAGCAGCACCGGCAGCATGTTGCGAAAGGCCTGCGGCAAGATCACGAGGCGCATGTTCTGGCCATAGGTCATGCCCAGGGCTTGACCGGCAAACACCTGCCCGCGCGGGATCGACTGGATGCCCGCGCGCATGATCTCGCTGAAGTACGCCGCTTCAAACGCCACGAAGGTGATGATGGCCGACCACTCGGCGCCGATGGGGCGTCCGATGACAAAAGGCATCAGCAGATAGAACCACAGGATCACCATGACCAGGGGCACCGAACGCATGCCGTTGACATAGAAAGTAGCCGGTATCGTCAACAGCTTGGAGCCTGACAGGCGCATCAAGGCCAGCAAAGTACCAAAGATCACGCCGCCAATCGTGGCGGTGATGGTCAGTTGCACACTGAACAGCAGACCGCCCAAGACGAACTTGCGCAGGACTTCCAGGTCGAAGTAAGAAAAATCAAGTCCCAACATCTCAATGCCCTCCCGTTCCGCCAGACACAATGAAACCGGGCACGCGCATTTTCTTTTCGATCAGCGCGAACACACGGTTCACCGCAAAGGCCGACACGGCATACAGGGCCGTCACCGCCAGGTACACCTCGATGCCGCGTGAGGTTTCTTCCTGCGCCTGCATGGCGAACATGGTCAGCTCAGCGATCGAGACCGCAAACGCCACCGACGAGTTCTTCAGCAGGTTCATCGACTCGCTGGTCAGCGGCGGCAAGATGATGCGAAACGCCATGGGCAAGATCACGTAGCGGTAAGACTGCGCGGTGGTGAAACCCATGGCCATGGCGGCATAGCGCTGGCCTTTGGGCAGGGCCTGAATGCCCGCACGGAACTGCTCGGCAATGCGCGCCGATGTGAAAAAGCCGAGGCCAAACACCACCAGCAAAAAGCCGGGCACTTGCTGGAAAGCCGGGAACATTTTGGGCACCACAAAGTACCACAGGAAAATTTGCACCAAGAGTGGAATGTTGCGAAACAACTCCACCCAGGCGTTGGCCAAGGCAGACACCACAGGCCGCCCAGGCAAGGTGCGCAGCGTGCCCACGACGGCGCCCACCACCATCGCCACCAGCCAAGAACTGCCCGCCACCGCCAGCGTCCAGCGCCAAGCTTCCAGCATCCATTCCAGATAGGTGCGGCCACTGCCGTCATCGGTCAAAAAGACCTGCCAATCCCATGTCATGTTTTAACTCCCACAAAGCACAAAGTATTTGCCCAAAAAGAAACCCCGCCCAAGTCATCCCCGGCGGGGTTTTCTCAGCGCCTGGAAGGATTACTTCTTGGCGTAGTCTTCAGCAGGCTTGTCGTTGGGGTTGGCCCATGCCGCTTTGGTGCTGTCGCTCAAAGCCAGACCGATCTTGACGTTCTTGGGCGGAATGGCTTGCAGGAACCACTTGTCCCACAACTTGGCCATGTCGCCGCTCTTGACCAGATCACGGACGGTGTCATCGGCCAGTTTCTTGAATGCGGGGTCGTCTTTGCGGATCATGATCGCGATGGGCTCCACCGACAACACTTCGCCCACGATCTTGAAATCGGCGGGGTTCTTGGCGTTGGCGATGTTGCCAGCCAAGATGGAGCCGTCCATCACGAACGCATCGGCGCGGCCCGAGTCGAGCAGCAAGAAGCTGTCGGCGTGGTCCTTGCCAAAGACTTCCTTGAAGTCGATGCCGTTGGCACGCTCATGCTTGCGCAGCAATTGCACAGAAGTGGTGCCTGTGGTGGTGGCCACGTTCTTGTCTTTGAGCTGGGCGATCGAGGTGATGCCCGAATTGGCCTTCACGGCGATGCGCACTTCTTCCACATAAGTGGTGTTGACGAAAGCCACATCCCGTTGACGAGCCACGTTGTTGGTGGTCGAGCCGCACTCGATGTCCACGGTGCCGTTTTGCACCAAAGGAATGCGGTTTTGCGAAGTCACGGACTGGAACTTGACGTCCAGTTTCTTGCCCACGGTTTTTTCAACGTTACCAATGATGCGTTGACAGATTTCGTAATGGAAACCAGCGTACTTGCCGTCGCCCAGGGTGTAGGACAGCGCGCCCGAAGAGTCGCGCACGCCCATGGTGATGGTGCCAGAGGCCTTGACTTTGCCCAAGGTGTCTTCGGCTTGTGCGCCGACGCAGGCCAGTGCAGCCACCGCCACGGCGATCCATTGTTTTTTCATTGCGTTCTCCAGATATTCGCCAAAGCGAGGGGTTAAACCATGCACCATCATGACACGCACGGGGTTTAAATTTCGGATCAACCTGCACAAATTGTGCCTGCCAACGAACTGCACACTATAGTCAGCCCCATGTCAGGCTTGCATCAGGGACTACCCCATGTTCAAACAACATCAAGCCTGCACAGCCGCCTGCTTCAAGTAAGACCACAGATCCTGCGCAGAGCGCTTGGGGTTTTGCCGCACCCCCAACTTTTCGCGGTAGGCCCTCACCGCCATCGTCAAAGACAGCGATGTGCCACCGGGCAACAGCGCCTCGCTCAAGACACCGCTTTGCAACTCTTTCTTGACCGCGCTTTGTGGCAAAAATGCGATGCCATGGCCTTCGAGCGCCATGACCTTCAGGCCTTCGGCCATGTCGGTTTCATACACGCGGTCTAGGTGAATGGGCGTGCCAGCCTGCTTCAAGATCCAGTCGGTCACCCCGCCCAAATAAGCGCCCGGTGCATACCCCAGATACGGCAGTGGTCGGTTGGCCGTGCCGGGCAAATGCCACACCGGCTGGCCGTCCGAGCCGACCTTCACATAAGGCGCAATCACCTCTTGGCCAAGCACCACCATCTCGTAGCGCTCGGCATCGATCTGTAACGGCTGAGAGGGGTGGTGGTAAGCGATCAGCAAATCGCAACCACCTTCCATCAAGCGCATGGCCGCGTCGTGCACGTTCAGGGCAATCACCCGGCTTTTGATCGGGCCAAAGCCCTCGCGCAGGCTGGCCACCCAGGCCGGGAAAAACGTGAAGGCCAAGGTGTGGGGCAAGGCAAACCCGATGAAATCCTGCCCAGCGGCATCGTGACCACGCAGCATGGCGCGGGTGTTTTGCAAGGACTGGAGCATCTCCAGCGCTTGCGCATACAAAGTGTCGCCAGCCGGGGTGAGCTTGGTGGGGTAAGAGCTGCGGTCCACCAGGTCCACGCCGGCCCAAGCTTCGAGCGACTGGATGCGCCGCGAGAACGCCGGTTGCGTCACGTGCCGCAACTGCGCCGAGCGGCTGAAACTGCGGGTCTCAGCCAGGCTCACAAAGTCTTCCAGCCATTTCGTTTCCATGCTGCAATTATGGGGCCCTGAGACTCGCCTTGTAGCTCGGAGCTTCAGCTCCGACACTCATCTGCCATGGCAAGTGGTTCTTGTCAGGGCTGAAGCCACCGACCTCCTACCGATTGCTTAATCGGCAGATTGCTGCAGCGCCCACATGCTGGCGTAACGCCCTTGCAAGGCCAGCAAGGCGGTGTGGTTGCCGCGCTCGATGATGCGCCCGGCCTCCATCACCAAGATCTCGTGGGCATCGACCACGGTGGACAGGCGGTGCGCAATCACCAGCGTGGTTTTGTTCTGCGCCACGCTGGACAGCTCGGCCTGGATGGCGCGCTCATTGGCCGAGTCCAGCGCCGAGGTGGCTTCGTCAAACACCAAGATCGGCGGGTCTTTGAGCAAGGTGCGGGCGATCGCCACACGCTGCTTCTCGCCGCCCGACAATTTCAGGCCGCGCTCGCCCACCGGCGTCTGGTAGCCCTTGGGGGTCGACGCGATGAAGTCGTGGATGCGCGCTGCGCGGGCGGCGTCTTCGATCTCGGCTTGGCTTGCCCCTGGGCGGCCATAAGCGATGTTGTAGGCCACCGAGTCGTTGAAGAGCACCGTATCCTGCGGCACGATGCCCAAGGCGCGGCGCACACTGGCCTGGGTCACGGCGCGGATGTCTTGGCCCGCCATGCGGATGGTGCCTTGCTGCACGTCATAAAAACGGAACATCAAGCGCGCCAGCGTGGACTTGCCCGAGCCCGAGGGCCCAACCACCGCCACCGTCTTGCCGGCCGGGATCTCGAAGCTGATGCCTTTCAAGATCGGACGGTCGGCCTCGTAGGCGAACGACACATGGTCAAACACCACCGAGGGCGCACCCTGCAAAGCCAGCGGCTTCGCGTTTGGTGCGTCGGCCACTTCGCGTTCACGGTCCATCAAGGTGAACATTTTGTCCAAATCGGTCAGGCTTTGTTTGATCTCACGGTACAGCACGCCCAAGAAGTTGAGCGGGATGTACAGCTGGATCATGAAGGCGTTGATCATGACCAGGTCACCCAATGTCATGCGGCCATCGACCACGCCTTGCGTGGCGCGCCAGAGCATGCCCACCAGCGCGGTGGCGATGATGAGCTGTTGGCCCGTGTTGAGCAGGCTGAGCGAGGTTTGCGCCTTCAGGCGCGAGCGGCGCAGGCGCTCCAGGCTCTCGTCGTAGCGCTGCGCCTCAAATGCTTCGTTGCCAAAGTATTTGACGGTCTCGTAGTTGAGCAGCGAGTCGACCGCCTTGGTGTGCGCCGCTGAGTCGAACTCGTTGGCCTGACGTCGAAACTGCGTGCGCCACTCGGTGATGCGCACCGTGAAGAAAATGTAGAACGCCAATGCCCCGAGGGTGATCCAGGCGAACATCGCATCGAACTTGACCGCCAGAATCGACAGCACCAAGCCCACCTCGATCAATGTGGGCACGATGGAGTAAAGCGAATAAGAAATCAGCGACTCGATGCCGCGCACGCCGCGCTCGATGTCGCGCGTCATGCCGCCCGTCTGGCGCGCCAGATGAAAGCGCAAGCTGAGCGCGTGCAGATGCTCAAAGGTTTGCAGCGCAATGGCGCGGGCCGCGCCCTGCGTGGCCTTGGCGAACACCAACTCGCGCAGCTCGGTGAAAGCCGATGTGGACAAACGCAAAGCGCCATAGGTCAGCAGCAAACCCACCGGCACCACCAAGACCGCCCGGGCATCGCCCGGCTGCAGGTTCATGGTGTCGATCAACTGCTTGAGCAAGAGGGGCACGCTGACATTGGCCAGTTTGGCCCCCACCATGAACAGCAAGGCGAAACCCACCCGCCATTTGTATTGCCAGAGGTAAGGAAAAAGACGCGACAGCGTGTGCCAGTCGCCGCTGCGGGCGCCGGGGGTCGGTTGGGGTGAGGCTTCGCCGTGGTGGCGCATGAGGGACAATCCTGTGAAAACTACCGCCCGATTGTGCCCATGTCCGAAAACATCCGCCCCAGTGTTGATTTGCCCACCGACCAAGAATTGGTGCTCAAGGTCATCCCCATGCCCGCCGACTGCAATGCCAACGGTGACATTTTTGGCGGCTGGGTCATGGCCCAGGTGGACTTGGCCGGTTCGGTCTTGCCAGCCAGGCAAGTGCGTGGGCGCATGGCCACGGTGGCGGTGAACGAGTTCATCTTCAAACAACCCGTGCGGGTCGGCGACATCCTCTCGTTCTTTGCCAGGATCGTGAAAGTGGGCCGCACCTCGGTCACCGTGAAGGTCGAAGTGTTTGCCGAGCGCTTTCGCTCGCAAGGCGATTTCATCAAAGTGACCGAAGCCTCGCTGACCTATGTGGCCATCGACGAAAGCGGCAAGCCCAGGCCGATTGTTGCCTGATCAGGAAACGATGTAAGCGGCAGCGCCAGCAGACATCAAGGTGCCGTCGGGTCCACGGAACTCCATGCGCGACGTGCCCACGCGCGAGCCCACGCGCAGCGCCTCGGCATGGATGGTGAAAAACTCGCCGATGCCCGGTCGCAGGTAGTCGATGCGCAAATCGATCGTGCCCAGCTTGGCAAAGCGCTCGAGGCGCTTGGCCGGGGCTTCGTCCATGTGCTTGGCCGCCAGGGCCGCCATGACAGCGGCGCTGCCAATGGCGTCCAGCGCCGCACTGATGACGCCGCCATGGATGCGGTTGTAGGCAAAGTGCCCCACCAGCTCGGGGCGCATGTCGATGCGGGCTTCAACACCCTCGGGCGTCACACTCACCAGTCTGAGTCCGATCGTTTGGTTGAAAACGATTTTCTCTTCGTAAATCTGGCGAAAGCCCTCGATGTATTCGGGCTCAAGGATGACGGGAGTGGGGGTGCGGTCGGACATCGGATGATTCTATCGATGGGCGGGCAAGTGCCGACGGTGTGCATGGCCAGGTCGGTGGCTTCAGCCCCGACAAGTGTGCATCAACCTTCAGCGATGTACAGGCATCACAACTTGGAAAAATCAGGCTTGCGCTTTTCCATGAAGGCACCAAACGCCTCTTTGGCAGCGGGCTCGCGCAGCATGCGACCAAAGCTTTGGCCCTCTTCGTCCATCTTGGCCAGCACTTCCTGCTGGTAGCCGCCTTTCATCAAGCGCTTGGTCTCGATCAAAGAGGACAAAGGCTTACCAGCCAACTTGCGGGCCTGTGCTTGAGCGTAGCCGTTCACTTCGGTCGGTGGCACCACACGGTTGACCAGGCCGACTTCTTGCGCGGCCTCGGCAAAAAAGGGATCGCCCATCAACAAGGCTTCGGCAGCGCGGTGGTAACCGAACATGCGCGGCGCCAGCAGGCTCGACGCCGCTTCGGGGCACAGACCCAGGTTCACGAAAGGCATCGAAAACGCCGCGTTGTCACCGGCATAAACCAGGTCGCAATGGAACAGCATGGTGGTGCCGATGCCCACGGCAGGCCCAGCCACAGCGGCCAGCAGCGGTTTTTCAAACGTGGCGATACCGCGCAAGAAGCGGAACACTGGCGACTCTTGGGTGCTGGGGGGCTGGTTCAGAAAGTCACCAATGTCGTTGCCCGCACTGAAGATGCTTTCATGGCCCTGGAACAGCACCACGCGCACAGACGCGTCGGCTGCGGCTTGCGCCACAGCATCGGCCATGGCCGCATACATGGTGGAGGTGATGGAGTTCTTTTTGTCCAGACGGTTGAAGGTGATGGTCATCACCCCTGCGTCGATGTGGGTCAGGATGTCAGACATGGTGGCCTCGTCTCAAAAATGAAAAGGCCGCCCCAATGGGCGGCGGATGTGAAGGGAAACAGGATCAGGGTGCCTTGACCCACAACTGGTTGCGCCAGAAGGGGCCCAGAAAACCGCGCACTTGCAGTTTCGCGCCACCCTCGACAGGCGTCAGTCGCACGCGGTACAGCTTGCCCTCTTCCGGGTCGAGGATCTCGCCGCCTTCCCAGTACTCGTTGCCCGCCGACTTCTTCACACCGCGGATGATCTCCATGCCGAGGATGGTCTGGTCCTTGCGGTCGTCCGCGCATTTGTCGCACTTGGCCGCAGGGTCTGCGCCTTTGCGCAGGATCTGGCTGACCTTGCCACGCAAGACGCCCCCCGCGTCTTCGATGGTGACGACGCTCTTGGTCTCTCCGGTTTTGTCGTCAATGGTGTGCCAACGGCCCACTGGGCTGTTGGCCTGAGCGGCCAAAGCCAGAAAGCCGATGCTGGCCAGCGCCATCGTGCGCAAAATGTTTTTCATGGTTCAACTCCTGAAGTGCTCAATCATGCCAACGCGGCTTCGGTGTCCATCAATGCCTCGCTGCCCGCACGGATGCGGCGCATCAAGGTCGAAGTCTCGGGCATCATGCGCGAGAAATAAAAGCGTGCTGTTTGAAGCTTGGCTTGGTAGAAGGGATCGGGCCGCTGTGCGGCCTCTTCGGCTTCGGCCAGTTTGGCCAGCGCCACCTGGGCTGAGCGGGCCCAGAAGTAACCCATCACCAAGTGCCCTACCACGCGCAGGTAATCCACAGCGGCTGCCCCCACCTCGTCGGCATTGCTCATGGCTTTCATGCCGACTTCGCCGGTCAGCTGGGTCAGCTTGCCGCCCAGATCGGCCAGGGGCTTGATGAACTCACCCATGGCTTCGTTGGCCATCTCGGCCTTGACCAATTGCTCTACCAGTTTGCCGAACTTCTTGAGTGTGGAGCCCTGGTTGCCCAGCACCTTGCGACCCAACAGATCGAGCGACTGGATGGCGTTGGTGCCTTCATAGATCATGTTGATGCGCGCATCGCGCACGAACTGCTCCATGCCCCACTCTTTGATGTAGCCGTGGCCACCAAACACCTGTTGGCATTCGGTGGTGGATTGCCAGGCGTTGTCGGTGGTGAAGGCTTTGACGATGGGCGTGAGCAAAGCCACCATCTCGGCCGCCTCGGCGCGCACCGCTTCATCAGGGTGGTTGATCTCTTTGTCCAGCAGCAAAGCGCAAAAGCAAGCCAGCGCACGGCCACCTTCGGCATAGGCCTTGGCCGTCATCAAGGCGCGACGCACTTCGGGGTGCACGATGATCGGGTCGGCCGGTTTGCCGGGTGCCTTGACGCCGGTGAGCGAGCGCATCTGCACGCGGTCTTTGGCATAGGCCAGCGCGTTTTGATAGGCCACTTCGGTCAAACCCAGCGACTGGTTGCCCACGCCCAAACGGGCGGCGTTCATCATCACGAACATCGCGGCCAGGCCCTTGTTGGGCTGGCCCACCAGGGTACCCACGGCCTCGTCGAGCACCATCTGGCATGTGGCGTTGCCGTGGATGCCCATCTTGTGTTCGAGACCGCCGCAGTAAATGCCATTGCGCTCGCCGATGCCGCCGTCGGCCGACACATTGAACTTGGGCACCAAGAAAAGGCTGATGCCTTTGCTGCCGGGGGGCGCATCGGGCAAACGGGCCAACACCAAGTGCACGATGTTGGCGGCCAGGTCGTGCTCACCCGCGCTGATGAAAATCTTTTGACCGGTGATGCGGTACGTGCCATCGGCCTGGGGTTCGGCCTTGCTGCGCAAAAGACCCAGGTCGGTGCCGCAATGCGGCTCGGTCAGGCACATGGTGCCGGTCCACTCACCACTGGTCAGCTTGGGCAGGTACAGCGCTTTTTGCTCAGCCGTGCCGTGTGCATGCAAGGCTTCGTATGCGCCGTGCGACAGACCGGGGTACATGGTCCAAGCCTGGTTGGCCGAGTTGAGCATTTCGTAAAAACACTGGTTCACCACAAAAGGCAAGCCTTGGCCGCCGAACTGAGAATCGCAGCTGAGCGATGGCCAGCCACCAGCAACGTACTGCGCATAGGCCGCCTTGAAGCCATCGGGCGCGGTCACGTCGTGTGTGTCGCGGTTGAGCTGACAGCCCTGGGTGTCACCCGAGATGTTGAGCGGGAAGATCACCTCAGCGGCGAACTTGCCGCCTTCTTCGAGCACCGCATTGATGGTGTCGGCATCGGTGTCGGCGTGCTTGGGCAATGCCTTGAGCTCGGCGCTGACGTTGAACAATTCATGCAAGACAAATTGCATGTCGCGAAGGGGGGGGTTGTAGACGGGCATGTGGAGCTCCTAGAGAAATTGAAAATCAGTCGGCCGTTTTGCGACGGGCTTTGGCAGCGGTCTGCGCAGGCGCAGAAGCAGGCGCCACCGCGTATCGGGACAGGATGTGAGAAAACCCCTGACGTGCACGCTCGGTGGCAGCGGGGTTTCGCAAAAAGCGTGCTTCGTAATGCAAGGCCAAAATCAAACCATGGATCTCGAAGGCGATCTGGTGCGCATCGGCTTGGCGGCTCAACTGGCCTTCTTCTTGGGCCAGCTCCACAGCGCGGCGCAAGGCGGTTTGCCAGGTGGCCACCGACGAGGCCAGGGCATCCCGCACCGGCCCCGTGCGGTCGTCAAACTCCACCGCACCGCTGATGTAAATACAGCCCGAATCGATCTCGGCCGAGGTTTGCACCATCCAGTTGTCAAACAAGGCCTGCAGGCGCGGCACGCCCCGGGGCTTTTGCATGGCCGCATAAAACACCTCGGCTTCGAACCGGTCGTGGTATTCACGGATGACGGAAATTTGCAGTTCTTCGCGCGAGCCAAAGTGGGCAAACACACCCGACTTGCTCATGCCGGTGACTTCGGCCAAGGCGCCAATCGACAGGCCTTCGAGACCGATTTGCGACGCCAGACCCAAAGCGGCATCGATGATC
The DNA here is from genome assembly GCF_003063575.1 of Limnohabitans sp. Jir72. GTDB lineage: Bacteria > Pseudomonadota > Gammaproteobacteria > Burkholderiales > Burkholderiaceae_C > Limnohabitans_A. Next base: position 88,837 of record NZ_NESC01000009.1, on the reverse strand, counting down.
ACGGCCTTGGTCTGCTGGCCTTTGATCAGCACGCGGCGCCCCGTCTCGGGCGCGGGCAGACTCTGAACTTTGGAAGTGGGTTTGCGATCGGTCATGGCCATTTAAAATAGAACGGTCGTTCTATTTTGCACCAAAACCAAGAATGATCAAAAGTACCCTTCACGCATCAGGATAAATCGGCAGCAACAAAGCGTCGGGGCTGAAGCCGCCGACCTACAAGACCCCTGTAGGCCGGCGGCTTCAGCCCCGACATGGCTTCTTTCGATGGTTTGGGTTCAGGCCTTGAACGCCACGACCTTCTGGGTTTGCTCGCCCAAGCCTTCAATGCCCAAACGCATCACGTCGCCGCGCTTGAGGAACACCGGTGCGGGCTTGCCGTCGACCTTGACGCCCATGCCCACACCTGGAGGGGTGCCGGTGGTGATGATGTCGCCCGGCTCCAGCGTCATGAACTGGCTGACATAGCTCACCAATTTGGCCACGCCAAAGATCATGGTCTTGGTGTTGCCGGTCTGGTAACGCACGCCGTTCACATCGAGCCACATGCCCAGGGCTTGTGGGTTGGGCACTTCGTCGCGCGTGACCAGCCATGGGCCCACGGGGCCGAAGGTGTCGCACCCTTTGCCCTTGTCCCAGCTGCCGCCCAGCTCCAGCTGGTATTCGCGCTCGCTCACGTCGTTGACCACGCAGTAACCGGCCACATGGTTCAGGGCGTCTTTTTGCGTGACATAGCGTGCGCGTGTACCGATCACGATGCCCAACTCGACTTCCCAGTCGGACTTTTTGGAGCCTTTGGGCAGCATGACGTCATCGTCCGCGCCTTGAATGCACGAAATCGCCTTGGTGAACACGATGGGCTCTTTGGGGATCGGCATGCCCGATTCGGCCGCGTGGTCGGCGTAGTTCAGGCCAATGGCGATGAACTTGCTGGTCGACGAGATGGGTGTGCCAAAACGTTTTTTGCCGCGCACCAAAGGCAGCTTGTCGGTCTTGACCTTGGCCAACTTGGCCAGCGCCTTGTCGTTCAGCAGATCAGGCGTGATGTCTTTGACCACGCTGCTCAGGTCGCGCAAGCGGCCATCGGCGTCAATCAGACCGGGTTTTTCTTTGCCGGGTTGGCCATAGCGAACGAGTTTCATAAAACCTCTCTGTGTGTAAAAAAATCAATAAGTCGAACGGCCACCGGACAGGTCAAAGACCGCGCCGGTGGAGAAGGAACATTCTTCGGTGCTCAGCCAGGTCACCATGGCGGCGACTTCTTCAGGCTCGCCAAAGCGGGCCATCGGGATTTTAGAGAGCATGAACTGGATGTGCTCGGGCGTCATTTGATCAAAGATCGCCGTCTTCACAGCCGCCGGGGTGACACAGTTCACGCGCACACCGGTGTCGGCCAGCTCTTTGCCCAGCGATTTTGTCAGACCAATCACCGCCGCCTTGCTCGCACTGTAAGCGCTGGCGTTGGGGTTGCCGTCCTTGCCCGCCACCGAAGCGATGTTGACGATGCGCCCGTAGTTGCGCGCTTTCATGTGGGCACTCAGTTCACGGCAGCAGTGGAACAGACCGTGCACGTTCACATCGAACACCTGCTTCCAGGCATCGACTGGGTAATCCCACACTTTGACGTTGGGACCGGTGATGCCCGCGCTGTTGACCAGCACATCGACACCGGCCAAAGCCGTGGTTTGCGCCGTGGCTTGCACCACCGAAGCGTGGTCGGCCACATCGACCTGCACCGTGTTCACCACAGCACCGGCCACTTGTTCCCGCAACGCATCTGCGGCAGCGCTCATGCCCGCCACATCACGGTCCCAGATGGTCACGCGTGCGCCAGAAGCCAGCATGCGCTGCGCAATGGCAAAACCCAAACCGGTGGCTGCACCGGTGATGACCGCATGGCGGCCTTTCATGTCCAGCATATTCATGTCGGTCTTTCTGAAAAGTTAAATGGTCATGCCGCCATCGACCATGTAGGCATTGCCGGTGGCAAAAATCGACTCGTCCGATGCCAGGAAGGTCACGATGGGCGCAATCTCGTGCGCCTGGGCCAGCCGCCCCATGGGCTGGCGGTTGATGAAGTCCTTGCGCGCCTGCACGGGGTCGGCATAGCTGTTGATGCGGTCCTGCAACGATGGCGTGTCCACCGTGCCGGGGCAAATGCAGTTGCAACGGATGCCCTGGCGCACATAGTCAGCCGCCACGCTCTTGGTCAGGCCAATCACGGCCGCCTTGCTGGTGCCGTAAATGAAGCGGTTGGGCAAGCCCTTGACGCTGGAGCACACGCTGGCCATGTTGATGATGCTGCCGCCACGGCCATCTTTTTCGAACTGCGCGACCATTTTGGGAATAGCCGCCTGGATCATCCAGAACTGCGAGCGCACGTTCAGATTGAAGGCGAATTCCCAATCCTCGTCGGTGGCCAACTCGATGTTGCCGTTGTGCACAAAGCCCGCGCAATTGAAGATGATGTCGATGCGCGGCAAGCTGGCCACCTGCGCGGCGATGGCCGACTTGTCGAGCACGTTCAGCACGGCGGTGTGCACGTTGGCCACACCCTGATACGACTTGAGCAGCTCGGCGTTCACATCCGTGGCGTACACGGTCGCGCCTTCGGCCGCCATGGCCAATGCGGCCGCTTGGCCAATGCCTTGACCGGCAGCGGTGACCAGTGCGATTTTTCCTTTGAGTCTCATGATGCTTGGATCTCCATGTGGGTCGTTTGACATTGTTCAATAGCCGCCCAGTCCCAGGCGATGCCCAGGCCAGGCGTTTCGGGGGGCAGGGCATAACCGTCCTGCACCTGCATGCGCGATGTGGTGATGTCGTCAAGCTGCGGTATGTATTCCACCCAGGTGGCGTTGGGCACGGCCGCGCACAGGCTCACATGCAACTCCATCAAGAAGTGCGGGCACACCGCCACGTCAAAGGTTTCGGCCAAGTGCGCGGTTTTGATCCACGGCGTGATGCCACCGATGCGCGCCACATCGGGCTGCACGATCGAGCACGCGCCCTGCTCCAGGTATTCGCGAAACTGCATCGGGTGGTACATCGACTCGCCCACCGCCACGGGGATGGGGGTGTGCTCGCGCAACTGGCGGTGGCCCGACACGTCTTCGGCGGGCAGGGGCTCTTCGATCCAGGCCAGCCCCAGCCCATCAAAAGCCCGTGCACGGCGCACGACTTCTGCGCGGTTGAAGCCTTGGTTGGCGTCGGTCATCAGATCAAAGCCTGGCCCCACCGCATCGCGCACGGCGCTCAGGCGCGCCACGTCTTCGCTCACATGGGGCCTGCCGATCTTGATCTTGGCACCTTTGAAGCCTTGGGCTTGTGCCTCCAGCGTTTGGTCCACCAAGGCCTGTGGCGACAAGTGGAGCCAGCCACCTTCGGTGGTGTACAGCGGCACACGCGCCTGCGCCCCGCCCAGCAAGCGCCACAGCGGCAGGCCTTGGCTTTGTGCACGCCAGTCCCACAAGGCGGTGTCCACACAGGCGAGCGCCAAGCTGGTCATGGCCCCCACTGCTGTGGCGTGGGTGTGAAAAAACAAGTCCTTCCAAATCGCCTCGACCATGACCGGCTCAAGCCCCATCAGGCGCGGTGCCAAGTGGTCCTTGAGCAAGAAGATGACCGACGAGCCGCCGGTGCCAATCGTGTAGGCATAGCCCGTGGCTTCGATGCCATCGCTGCAGTGCAGCGTGAGCAAAATGGTTTCTTGCGTCACAAAGGACTGGATGGCATCGGTGCGCAAGACCTTGGGCGGCAAGTTCACCTGCCGAAGGCTCACGCGGTCAATGGTGGCTTTAGGCATGCGTGAATCGATCCATGAACGTGGTGCCGATCAGGCCGCAGGCAGTGCCTGCGTCGCCAAGGCAACAGCAGCCATGCGGGTTTGTGCGGAGCCGAAATGGCTTGACCGGTCAAATCTGAACATGTGATGATTGTGCAACTGGTCTGACCAATTCTCCAATTCACGTTATCCCTGATCCCTCGCATGCCCACCCCAAGCATTGAACCCCAGCGCCTTTACCGCCAGATTGCCGAGCAACTTCGGCAACTGATGGCCTCAGGCGAATTCGCGGTGGGTTCTCGTTTGCCGGCCGAGCGCGACCTGGCCACGCAACTGGGCGTGAGCCGACCTTCGGTGCGCGAAGCGCTGATCGCGCTCGAAGTCGAAGGCATGATCGAAGTGCGCACCGGCTCGGGCATTTACGTGCAAAGCACCACACGCCCCAAACGTTCCGTCAGCAGCCGAGCAACAGACACACCGGCCCAATGGGGGCCTCTCGAAGTGATGAGCGCACGCATCCTCGTAGAGTCCGAGGTGGCCGCGCTGGCCGCCAACAACGCCCAGAAAAAAGACTTGCAAGCCATCCGCGCAGCTCTTCAAAAAATGGCTCTCGAAGCCGCCCAAGATGAAGTGCCTCGTTGGGGCGATGAGGCTTTTCACGAAGCCATCGCCAAGGCCTGCGGCAACAGCGTTTTGCTGGACACCGTGCAACGCTTTTGGCTCGCCCGCAACGGTCCTTTGTTCGAGCGGCTGAGCGATTACTTTGAACACCCCGAGTCATGGCAAGCCGCCATCGCCGAACACCAGGCCGTGTTGCACGCGATTGAAGCGCACGACGCCACGGCAGCCCGCAAAGCCATGCAAAAGCACCTGAAACAAGCCCACAAAAGATACAGCGCGAGCTGGCGCCGCGCTCCCGCCCGATAGGGGTATGCAGTTTTCGCGTCAGCATTTTTTCCAACACCATTGAGGAGACAAAAATGAGTAAACGATTCACCCTGAAAACCCTGGCCGCATTGGGCGCAGTCGCTATGGGCACGCTGCTGATGAGCGCAGGTGCACAGGCCCAGCAAAAACTCAAATGGGCCCACGCTTACGAGACGTCCGAGCCGTACCACACCGACTCGGTCTGGGCTGCCGAAGAAATCAAAAAACGCAGCAACGGCAAATTCGACATCCAGGTCTTTCCCGCCTCGACTTTGGGCAAGGAAACCGACATCAACCAAGGCCTGACCTTGGGCACGGTGGACATCATCATCAGCGGCCCCTCCTTTGCGGCCCGCACCTACCCGCGCTTTGGCATCGCTTATTACCCCTTCATCTTCCGTGACGGCGACCACCTGATCGCTTACTCCAAGAGCCCGGTATTCCAGGAAATGGTCAATGAGTTCCGCGCCAAGACCGGCATCCAGGTGACGGCTTACACCTACTATGGCGCTCGCCACACCACAGCGCAAAAGCCCATTCCGAACTGCGCCGCCATGAAGGGGCTGAAAATCCGTGTGCCCGACGTGCCCGCCTACCGCGCCACACCTGAAGCCTGCGGTGCCAACCCCACACCGATTGCTTTTGCCGAGGTCTATCTGGCCTTGCAAAACGGCACCGTGGAGGCTCAGGAAAACCCACTGACCACCATCGAAGCCAAGAAGTTTTACGAGGTGCAAAAAGCCATCATGCTCACCGGCCACATCGTCGATGGCCTGACGACCCAGGTGGCACCACACCTGTGGAACAAGCTCAGCGATGCCGAAAAGAAGATGTTCACTGACGTGATGCAAGAAGCCGCTGTTCGCTCTACCGCACAAATCAAAAAGCGTGAGGCCGAGTTGGTGGCCGAATTCAAGAAAAAAGGCCTGCAAGTGGTCGAAGTCGACCGCAAGAGCTTTGTCGATGCGGTCATGAAGAACAAGCCCCTGGAGTCGATGGGCTTCACTCGGGCTGACTACGACAAGATCCAGGCTGCCAAATAAAACCGCGGCTTCAAGCCAGTCGGGCCCCGGTCTGGCTGGCTTTTTTCTCTGAATTCAAGGACACAAGATGAGCGACCTTCCCGATCTGGATGCCATGCCCAAAGTCATGGGCGACGATGGCCAGTTCCATGCCACCGATGACGCAGTCGACCTGTCTGGCACCCCCATCGAAGCTTGGGTGGCTTTGGCTTTCTTCTGGATGCTGGGCATCACGGTCTTCTACCAATTTTTCACACGCTACGTGCTCAACAACTCGGCTTCATGGACCGAAGAGATTGCCCGTTACATGCTGATCGCCACCGTCTTCACCGGCGCCACGATCGGGGTGGCCAAGAACAACCACATCCAAGTCGATTTCTTTTACCGCTTCATGCCCGCCTGGCTGTCGCGCGCCATGGCCACACTGGTCGATGCGATGCGCGTGGCCTTCTTTGCCGCCGCCACGTTCCTGACGGGCCAAATGATGGAAAAGCTGGGCAGCTACAAGATGACCATCATCGATTTGCCCATGAACTTGGTGTACGGCGTCGTCATGGCGGGCTTTGCCGCCATGACACTGCGTGCCATGTGGGTGGCCCGTGTGCACTGGCAGCGCGGCTACACCGTGCTGGAACGTCCCGAGTCCGACATCACCGACCGCTGAACACACGCCCTCTGAAAGTTATTCCATGCTGAAAATTCTTTTCCTCATCCTCATGAGTGGCGGTATTCCGGTGGCCATCGCCATGGCGGGCGCCTCTTTGTTGTACCTGTTCTTTGTTGAAAGCTCGCCGCCTTTTGTGGTCATCCACCGCATGGTCTCAGGCATCGACAGCTTTCCGCTCTTGGCCGTGCCGTTTTTCATTCTGGCGGGTAACCTGATGAACAACGCGGGCATCACCAACCGCATCTACAACTACGCGCTGGCCTTGGTGGGCTGGCTCAAAGGGGGCCTCGGCCACGTCAACGTGGTCGGCTCGGTCGTGTTCGCTGGCATGAGTGGCACGGCGATTGCCGACGCGGCAGGCCTGGGCACCATCGAGATCAAGGCCATGAAAGACCACGGCTACAGCACCGAGTTTGCGGTGGGCGTCACGGCGGCTTCGGCCACACTTGGCCCCATCATCCCGCCCAGCTTGCCCTTCGTGATTTACGGCATGATGGCCAACGTGTCGGTGGGAGCCTTGTTCTTGGCGGGCATCTTGCCTGGCATCCTGATGGCGCTGCTGATGATGCTCACCGTGGCCTTCTTCGCGCACAAAAACGGCTGGGGTGCCGACGTCAAATTCGACTGGGGCAAAGTCATCAAGGCGCTGGCCGAAACCGGCGTGGTTGTGGCTTGGCCCTTGTCCATCTGGTGGTTGGTCACCGCCATGGGCACGCCACCGCAAATCACCGTTTTTGCCGCCTTACTGGTGCTGTTCGCGGCGGACAAATTTTTCAACTTTCAAGCCGTGCTGCCCATCATGACGCCCGTGCTGCTGATCGGCGGCATGACCACCGGCGTGTTCACCCCCACAGAAGGCGCGATTGCCGCTTGCGTATGGGCGATTGCACTGGGCTTCTTCTGGTACCGAACGCTCAACTTCAAGATGTTCGTGAAGATCTGCTTGGACACGGTGGAGACCACCGCCACGGTTCTGTTCATCGTGGCGGCCGCCAGCATTTTTGGCTGGATGCTCACCGCCACAGGCGTGACCTCGGCCATCAGCGAATGGGTTTTGGGCTTCACGCAAACGCCTTGGGTCTTCCTGTTACTGGCCAACGCCTTGATGCTGTTTGTCGGCTGCTTCTTGGAGCCCACCGCGGCCATCACCATCCTCGTGCCGATCCTGGTGCCGATTTGCCAGAAGCTGGGCATTGACTTGGTGCACTTCGGTCTGGTCATGGTGCTCAACCTGATGATCGGCCTGTTGCACCCGCCCATGGGCATGGTGCTGTTTGTGCTGGCCCGTGTGGCCCGCCTGAGCGTGGAAGCCACCACACGCGCCATCTTGCCTTGGCTGTTCCCATTGTTGGGCAGCTTGATCGTCATCACCTACGTGCCCAGCTTGGTGCTGTGGTTGCCCAAGCAGTTTTATTGAGGCTTTGCCATGAGTTCTTTCATTCGCCTGCATCCCTCCGATGACGTGGTCATCGCCCGCGCTCAACTCATGAGCGGCACAACGGTGGACAGCGTGGCCGTGCGCGGCCTGATCCCGCCGGGCCACAAAGTGGCGACCCGCGCCATCTCTGCCGGTGAACCGGTGCGCCGCTACAACCAGATCATTGGCTTCGCCTCACAGGCCATTGCACCGGGTGAACATGTGCACACGCACAACCTGAACATGGGCGCTGAAAAAGGCAACTTCGAGCGCGACTACGCCATCGGTCAAGACGTCAAACCCGAGCCCATGCGCAAGCAAGCCAACTTCATGGGCTACAAACGCAGCGATGGTCGCGTGGCCACACGCAACTACATCGGTGTGCTCTCCAGCGTGAACTGTTCGGCCACTGCGGCACGCGCCATTGCCGACCATTTCTCCAAACGCAACAACCCCTCGGCACTCGCCAACTTTCCGAATGTGGACGGCGTGGTCGCCTTGACCCACGGCACCGGCTGCGGCATGGACACCGAAGGGCTGGGCATCCAGCTGCTGGAGCGCACGCTGGCCGGTTACGCCACACACGCCAACTTCTGGGGCGTGGTGGTGGTGGGCCTGGGCTGCGAAGCCAACCAGCTCAACACCTGGCTCGCACACAGCAGTCTGCGCGAGGGCGACACGCTCAAGGTCTTCAACATCCAGGACACGGGCGGCACGCGCCTCACGGTGGAAAAAGGCATTGCCCTGATCGAAGAAATGCTGCCCCGCGCCAACGCCATCACCCGCGAGCCTTGCAGCGCCGAGCACATCACCGTAGGCCTGCAGTGCGGCGGCTCGGACGGCTATTCGGGCATCAGCGCCAACCCGGCGCTGGGCGCAGCGGTGGACCTGTTGGTGCAGCACGGCGGCACCGCCATCCTGAGCGAAACACCCGAAATTTATGGTGCAGAGCATTTGCTCACGCGCCGTGCCGTGAAACCTGAAGTGGCACACAAACTCATCGAGCGCATCCGCTGGTGGGAAAACTACACCGCCATCAACGGCGGCGAGATGAACAACAACCCCTCGCCCGGCAACAAGGCGGGTGGCCTGACCACCATCCTTGAAAAGTCTCTGGGTGCCGTGGCCAAGGGTGGCACCAGCAACCTGCAAGCGGTGTACGAATACGCCGAGCCCGTCACCGCCAAAGGCTTTGTGTACATGGACACGCCCGGCTACGACCCGGTCAGCGCCACAGGCCAGGTGGCGGGCGGCGCCAACCTGATTTGCTTCACCACCGGACGCGGCAGCGCTTATGGCTGCGCACCCTCGCCCAGTCTGAAGTTTTCGACCAACACCGCGCTTTGGAAAAAGCAAGAAGAAGACATGGACCTGAACTGCGGCGAAATCGTGGACGGCGGCGTGAGCATCGCCGACATGGGTCAGCGCATCTTCGAGATGATCCTGGCCGCCGCCTCGGGTGAACCCACCAAGAGCGAGCGCCACGGCTACGGGCAAAACGAGTTTGTGCCCTGGCAAGTGGGCGCGGTGATGTGAATCCATTGGCCTGCCTCATGGTCCACCCCCCATCGCGCACGGGGTGCGCTCCTACAAAGACCCACACCCTCCCTGTAGGAGCCCACCCCGTGGGCGATGGGCGTGACAGACGCCTCAAAAAAACATCGCGCACAGGGTGCGCTCCTACAAAGACCCACACCCTCCGTGTAGGAGCCCACCCTGTGGGCGATGGGCGTGGCACACGCCCCAAAAAAACATCGCGCACAGGGTGCGCTCCCACAAAAACCAACACCCTCCGTGTAGGAGCCAACCCCGTGGGCGATGGGCGTGGCACACGCCTCAAAAAAACATCGCGCACAGGGTGCGCTCCTACAAAGACCCACACCCTCCATGTAGGAGCCCACCCCGTGGGCGATGGGCGTGGCACACGCCCCAAAAACGATCGCGCACAGCGGTACACCGCTACAACCTCATCGTCTTGAAAGCCCCCCTCATGAGCCAACTCATCCCAGCCACCGATCTGCGCCAGCACATCACCCGCATCATCGCCATGACCGGCAGCACCCCCGCCGAAGCCGCGCAGGTGGCCGACAACTTGGTCATGGCCAACCTGAGCGGACACGACTCGCACGGCGTGGGCATGGTGCCGCGCTATGTCGATGCCGTGCTCGAAGGGGGCCTGAGTCCCAACACGGGCGTCAAGGTCTTGCTGGACACCGGCCCGCTGCTCAACCTCGACGGCCAGCGCGGCTACGGCCAAATCACCGGCGTGCAAGCCATGCAAATGGGCATTGAACGCGCCAAGCAGCACGGCGTGTGCACCGTGGCCCTGAGCCGCTCTCACCACCTGGGCCGCATCGGCCACTTTGCCGAAATGGCCGTGGCGCAAGGCCTGGTCTCGGTGCATTTTGTGAACGTGCTCTCGCGCCCCGTGGTGGCGCCCTTTGGCGGTGGCGATGGCCGCTTTGGCACCAACCCCTGCTGCATCGGCGTGCCCATGGGCAGCCGCGCGCCCTTTGTGCTGGACTTTGCCACCAGCCGTGTGGCGCAAGGCAAGATGCGCGTGGCGCACAACAAAGGCGAACAGGTCCCAGCCGGTTATTTGATCGACGAACACGGCCACCCCACCACCGACCCCGGCGTGGTGGTGGTGCCGCAGTCCAACGGTTTGTTTGGCGCACTCATGACCTTTGGTGACCACAAAGGCTTTGGCATGGCCATGGCCTGCGAACTGCTGGGCGGTGCGCTGACCGGCGGCGGTACTTGGCACCGCGAAGCGGATGAAAAACGCGCCGTGCTCAACAGCATGCTCACGATGCTGATCGACCCGGTGCGCTTGGGCACACAAGCCATGTTCGAACAAGAAGCCCTGGCCTTTGCCGACTGGCTGCGCCAAAGCCCCGATGCCCCCGGCAGCGATGGCGTCAAATTCGCCGGCGAGCCCGAACGCACTGCACGCGCCGAGCGCGAGCAACACGGCATCTGGATTGACGACGCGACTTGGGCAGAGATTGAGGCGTCCGAGAAAAAACTGCAGACCAGATCATGATGCGGGGACAGCCTGAACACGGTGTAGGAGCCCACCCCGTGGGCAACTCCAGGCTTTCCGGTCCATCCAGTCATGGCGTGTTCCACGCCCATCGCGCACAGGGTGCGCTCCTACAGAAAACCAACCTCTACCGAGCCGGAGACCACACCGTGGGCGAATGGGGCGCTTGCGGCCCCATGACCAGGGTGTGTTCCACACCCATCGCGCACAGGGTGCGCTCCTACAAAGAAATGCCCTCTGCTTCAACCCACACCTTTTGACACCATGCACCTTTGCACCCACTCACTCACGATGCTGCCCGCCACCGTTCAAGCGCCTGCGCATGACCGCACATCGCACGCCCCCGGCGTGGTGCACCTGGGCCTCGGTGCCTTTCACCGTGCACACCAGGCCATGGTGTTTGACCAACTGCTGGCCAGTGGCGACACGCGCTGGGGCATCCACGGCGTGGGCATGACACGGCCTGATCTGGTGAACCAGCTCAAAGCCCAAGACGGCCTGTATGCCGTGCGCGTGGCAGATGGTCAGGGTGTGAAGTGGCAAGTGCCCGGAGCCCTGTGGCGCATGAACGTGGCCGCGACCGAGCGTGATGCGGTGGTTCAGGCCCTTGCCGCGCCCAGCACCCGCTGGGTCACGCTCACAGTGACCGAAAAAGGCTACACCCCGGCGTTGGGCCAACTGCTGCGGGACGGCTTGCGCCTGCGCCAGCAAAAAGGTTTGCCCGGCATCACCGTCGCTTCGTGCGACAACCTGCAAGGCAACGGCCACAAGCTGCAAGCGCTGGTCAAGGCCGAGATACCAGCCCAAGACATGACAGCGCAAGACACCGAACTGCTGCGCTGGCTGGACGCGCAGTGCGCCTTTCCGTGCAGCATGGTCGACCGCATCGTGCCCGCCGCCACGCCCGAAGTGATGGCGGCTGCACAAGAGGCGCTGGGCCTGCAAGACCACTGCGCCCTGAGCACCGAAGGTTTTTGGGAATGGGTGGTCGAAGACCGCTTTGCCGATCCGACAGATGCGGCCCTGCTGCAAAGCGCCGGTGTGCGCGTGACGGGTGATGTGCACAGCTACGAAGAAGCCAAACTTCGCATGCTCAACGGCAGCCACTCGGCCATGGCGCTCATGGGTGCAGTCACCGGCAGGCCGTTCATTGCCAGCTGCATCGGGGTGCCGCACATCCGCACTTTCGTGCACCAACTCATGAGCCGCGAAGTCGCGCCACACCTGAGCCGCAGCGACTGGGCCGAGTACCGCGACGCGCTGATCGCGCGCTTTGGCAACCCGTATTTGAAGCACAGCGTGCACCAGATCGCCACCGACAACTCGCAAAAAATCCCGCAGCGCTGGCCACCCTCGGTGTTGGGTCAAATCGCTCAAGGCGCTTCGTTTGAACACCACGCGCTGGCCGCAGCCGTCTTCTTGCGCTACACGCTGGGCGTGGACGAACAAGGCCAGGCCTACACCTTGAACGACCCACAAGCCGAGAGCCTGATGGCCATTGGCGCTGCGCAACGCACCGAGCCCGAAGCCTGCGTGCACGCCCTGCTGGCCCGCGAAGACCTGTGGGGAAAGGCCCTGCCCAGCCACGCCGCATGGGTCGCCCGCGTGACGCATTGGCACCAGCAAGTCCTGCAGCATGGTGTGGATGCGGCCATCCAGCAACTGCTGGCCGCAGCAGCATGACCCATGCCGATGCCCTCCTCCTGTGGGAGCCCACCCCTGTGGGCGATGGTTGGCAGGGCGATGTTCTTGGGGCCTTGTTCCACGCCCATCGCCCACGGGGTGGGCTCCTACCCCAAGCCACACAGCATGCCTTTCGTTCAAGACTTCAAAGGGCCGAATCAACAGGTCTCACGTCGGAACTCAAGCCGCAGACCAACAGCCGCCCCCCTGTCCACGCCGTTGCAAACGCATGGCCTTGCCCCCACTGAATTGACATGAAAATCACCGCCGCCCGCGTCATCGTCTGCAGCCCCGGCCGCAACTTCGTCACCCTCAAAGTCGAGACCGACCAAGGCGTGTACGGCATCGGCGACGCCACGCTCAACGGTCGCGAGCTGGCCGTGGTCAGCTACCTCGAAGACCACATCATTCCCTGCCTGATCGGGCGCGACCCGCAGCAGATCGAGGACATCTGGCAATACCTCTACAAAGGCGCGTACTGGCGGCGCGGCCCGGTGACCATGAGCGCCATTGCCGCCGTGGACACCGCCCTGTGGGACATCAAGGCCAAGATGGCCAACATGCCGCTGTACCAACTGCTGGGCGGACGCAGCCGCACCGGGGTCATGGTCTACGGCCACGCCAACGGCCGCGACACCGCCGAGACGGTGGACGCAGTTTTGCGCCACAAAGAAGAAGGCTACGTGGCCATCCGCGCCCAAAGCGGCGTGCCGGGCCTGAACAAGGTCTATGGCGTGAGTGGCCAGCATGGTGCCAGCCGCATGTACGAACCCGCCGACGGCAACTTGCCCAGCGAACACGACTGGAGCACCGAAAAGTATTTGCGCCACACCCCCGGCCTGTTTGAAGCCGTCCGCGAAGCCGTCGGCCCCGACATCCATTTGCTGCACGACGTGCACCACCGCCTGACGCCCATCGAGGCAGGGCAACTGGGCAAGGCGCTGGAGCCCATGCGCCTGTTCTGGATGGAAGACCCGACCCCGGCCGAAAACCAGGATGCCTTTCAGTGGATACGCCACCACACCACCACGCCGATCGCGGTGGGCGAGATTTTCAACAGCATCTGGGACTGCAAGACGCTGATCGAAAAGCAGCTGATCGACTACATCCGCACCACCGTGGTCCACGCAGGCGGCATCACCCACCTGCGGCGCATCGCAGACCTGGCTAGCCTGTACCAAGTGCGCACCGGCTGCCACGGCGCGACCGACTTGTCACCCGTGTGCATGGGCGCTGCCCTGCACTTTGACACTTGGGTGCCCAACTTTGGCGTGCAAGAGTTCATGCCCCACAGCGAAGAAATGCTCTCGGTCTTCCCACACGACTACCGCTTCGAGCGCGGCATGATGCATTGCGGCGAGTCCCCCGGCCACGGGGTGGACATCGACGAAAAGCTGGCTGCGAAGTACCCCTACCAAAGGGCTTATCTGCCGGTGAACCGGCTGCAGCACGACGGGACCTTGTGGAACTGGTGACAGGCCTCAGCCGATGCGCGGACGCGCCACCGGTTGCACCGACTCATAAGCCCGCGCCGCACGCAGCACCAAAGCATCCCCAAACATCGGGCCCACGATCTGCAAGCCCATGGGCAATCCGGCTTTCGTCAATCCGCAAGGCACGGTGATGGCCGGCTGCTGCGTCAGGTTGAAGGGGTAGCTGAACGGCGTCCAGCCCAGCATGCTGACCGGGTCCATCGGCACCGTGCCTGCAGGCCGTGCCTCAAATGCGGGAATCGACACCGAAGGCGTCACGAGCAAGTCGTAGCGCTGCATGAACTGGCGCATGTGTGAGCCCAGAACACCCCGGCGCTGGTGGAGTTGCTGCACTTGCTGGGCGCTGAGCTGGGCGCCCAATTGCGCCTCGGCGCGGAAATCGGGGTCGGCCAGGGCCTGCTGCTCGGCATTGAGCCCAGACCAGACCGTGTAAGCGCCGAGGAACCACAGACCGGTGGTGATGTCGAGGGGGTCTTCAAAGCCCGGGTCCACCTGCTCCACATGCGCTCCCAGCGCCTGAAGTTGCTTGACGGCCTGATCGACCGAGGCCGCGATTTCGGGGTGCACGTTCTTGGCGTAACCCAGCGTGGGCGAGTAAGCGATGCGCAGGCCGCGGATGCCGTCTTCCAGGCCCACGGTGTAGTCGGTGGCGTCAGGCGGCAGGGATGTCCAGTCGCGTGCGTCGGGCTGTTTGAGCACGTTCATCATCATGGCCGCGTCGCGCACGCTCAGGGTGTGCGGGCCCAGGTGCGCCACCGAGCCGAAGGGCGACAAGGGGTAGGCCGGCACGCGGCCAAAGCTGGGCTTGTGGCCCACGTTGCCACAAAAAGCGGCCGGGATGCGCACGCTGCCCGCACCGTCGGTGCCCACGGCCAGCGGCCCCAGGCCTGCGGCCACGGCTGCAGCCGCGCCGCCCGATGAGCCGCCGGGGGTGTGGTTCACATTCCAGGGGTTGCGCGTGATGCCGGTGGCGGGCGAGTTGGTTTCGCCCTTGCAGCCAAATTCGGGCGTGGTGGTCTTGCCCAGCAGCACCGCGCCCGCTTCGCGCAGGCGCGCTGTGGCCGGGGCGTCCACCTCCCAGGGCTGGTTCGGGTCGACGGTGCGGCTGCCGCGCAGTGTGGGCCAGCCTTGGGTGAGGATCAGGTCCTTGATGCTGGTGGGCACGCCGTCGAGCTCGCCAACGGGTGCGCCTGTGCTGCGGTGCGCTTGCCAGCGCGCTTCACTGGCGCGGGCGCTGGCCAACGCGCTTTTGGCATCGACCAGGCAAAAGGCGTTGATCTGCGGGTTGATGCGCTCGATGCGCGAGAGCACCGCCTGCGTGGCCTCTACCGGGCTGGCCTGACCGGTGCGGTACAGCTGTACCAGTTCGTGCGCAGTGCATTGGGTCAGGTCGGTGGTGCTCATGTGTGTCTCCTGTCGGTGGTGATGCGTTCACGCCAAGACCTTCAAGGTCTTGTGCGGGTTTGAGGGCTGAGTTTTTTCCAGGGCAAATCACCCGGGTCGGCGGCCATGGGTCCGGCGGCTTTGGCCACCAACACGCGGCTGGCGATGGGCGTGAAGTCGGCGCGGAAATGGTTGGAGCTTTTGACCACCAGCAGCTTCATCTGCTCAGGGTGGATGCCCACAGCGCGAAACAGTTCGCGGTCGAGCATCTGCATCTTGCCGCTGGCCACCGCCACCAGCACGCCGTCGATCTCGAGGCACGCACAGGGGCCGATGTGGACCTTCACGCCCGTCATCATCGGGCCCTTGAGTTCGCAGTCATCGCTACCCAGCGCGCGCACCACAAATCGGCCTTGCACGGGTGGGTCGCTGTCTTGGCCGGTGAATGTGGGCACGGCCTTGCCCAGCGCCAAGTCAAGGCTGGCACCCACACCCACTTCGTGGGCCTTGCGGGCCACCGCCGGGTCATACAACAAACCCAAAGCCACCTGCCCAGGCCAGCGTTTGCCCGCGCCTTGCTGCAAGAGGGCGTGCAGCATGCCGGTCGTGTTGCTGTCGCCGCCTGCGCCGGGGTTGTCTTGCGTGTCCGCCAGCACGACCGGAGCGCTGGCCGTCTCGGCCACCGACAGGGCTTGGGCCACGGCTTCGCGTGCGGGCAGCACATCAGGTCGCCACTGGCTGGGCTCACTCACCTGTTCATAGAGGCGCTGCACGGCCGAATCAACCGAACCACCGTGGCCCCAGACCACCGGACCACACTCGGCAAAGTCCGAGGCCGGAAAGCCCATGCAAAAACTCAGCATGCAGCCCGTCTCGGCTTCGATGCGCGTCAATGTGTCGTAGAGCGCCTGGGCCGGTTGCATCCAGGTGCTTTGGGCGTTGAGTGGGATCAAAAACGGCAAGCGCTTGGCCTGCACCGCTCGCTTGGCCCCGGCGCGCAGATGCTCGCGCATCAGCACGGCGGCCCGCTCGCCGGTGTCGGCCATGTCGATGTGCGGGTAAGTGCGGTACGCCACCAGGCCATCGGCCAGTCGCAGCATGCGCTCGGTCACGTTGGCGTGCAAATCGAGGCTGGCGACGATGGGCACCTGCGGACCGACCACGGCGCGGATGCGGGCGATCAATTCGCCTTCGCTGTCGTCGGCGTGTTCGGCCACGGCCGCGCCGTGCAGGTCGAGGTACACCCCATCGAGCCCCTGCACCATGGCAGAGCGCACGTCTTCGAGGATGGCCGCGCTGATGCGCTCGAACGCGTCGCGCGTCACATACGACGAGGGCGTGGCCCCGGCCCAGGCCGAGGGCACCAGCTGCCAGCCTTCGCGCTTGGCAGCGTCGATGAAGCCGCCCACCGGGATGTTGATGCCCGTCAGTTGCGCCTGCATGGCCTGCCCGCGCACAAAGGCCGGAAAGTTTTCACCCGTGTTGAAAGCGGCCCAATCGGCCAAGCTCGGCGCAAAGGTGTTGGTTTCGTGCTGGTAACCAGCGATCAGGATGCGGGTCATGCAGCGTCTCTTGTGTTCAGTCCAGGGGTGGCAATGCGGCCGGTGCGGCGTCAAACAAGCGCCGGGTGTAGTCCTGTTGCGGGTTGGCATACAGGTCGATCGTGCGGCCCTGCTCCACGATGCGGCCCTGGTGCATGACGATCACACGGTCGCACAGCTGGGCGGCCACGCGCAGGTCGTGCGTGATGAAGAGCAGCCCCAGGCCCAGGCGCGACTGCGCCTCGCGCAGCAGGTTCAGAATCTGGGCCTGCACGCTCACATCGAGCGCGCTCACGGCCTCGTCGGCCACCAGCACCTGCGGGCGACAGGCCAGGGCACGGGCAATCGCCAGGCGTTGGCGCTGGCCCCCGCTGAACTGGCTGGGGTAGCGCTTCAAGGCCTCCACCGGCAAACGCACCTGCGCCATCAACTCTACCGCCAGTGCTTCGGCCTGATCACGCGACTGGCCAAAGTTCATCGCACCTTCGACCATCGACTGGCCCACGGTGCGGCGCGGATTCAGCGAGCGGTTCGGGTCTTGGAACACCACCTGCACGCGGTGGCGCAGCGGGCGCAACTGGCCCTCGGGCATGCGGGCCACGTCGTCGGCGTCCCAAAAAATCTGGCCTTCGGTCGGGTCGATCAGGCGGATCAGGCAACGTGCAAAGGTCGACTTGCCCGAACCCGACTCGCCCACGATGCCCACCGTCTCACCAGCACGCACGGCCACAGCCGCGTCCATGAGGGCGGCCGTGGGGCGGCTGCGGCCCAGCCAATCGTGGCTGATGTAGGTCTTGCCCACGCCTTGGCCCGACAGCAGGGCGGGCCCTGCGGGCTCAGGCTTGGCGGGCGGCGGCGTCATGCCGGGCACGGCGGCCAGCAGCTGGCGCGTGTACTCGGCGCGGGGGCGGCGCAGCACCTGGTCGCAGTCGCCGCTCTCGACCGCCTGGCCTTGGTTCATGACCAGCACCTGGTCGGCGATCTCGGCCACCACGCCCATGTCGTGGGTGATGAAGAGCACCGCACTGCCCTGCTCGCGCTGCAGGTCGGCGATCAATCGCAAAATTTCTTTTTGCGTGGTGACATCAAGAGCCGTGGTCGGCTCGTCGCAAATCAAGAGCGCAGGCTTCAAGATCACGGCCATCGCGATCACGATGCGCTGACGCTGCCCGCCACTCAACTGGTGCGGGAAGCTGCGCAGCATGCGCGCCGGGTCGGGCAGCTTGACCCGCTCGAACACCCGCAAAATTTCGGCACGGCGCTGCTCGGCAGGCCAGTCGGTGTGGGTGGACAGCAGTTCGTCCACCTGGTCACCGCAACTCATGACCGGGTTCAGGGCCGTCATGGGCTCCTGAAACACCATGCCCATGGCCTTGCCGCGCAATTGGCGCAGCCGCAGCGCAGAGGCATTCAGCAAGGACTCGCCTTGCAGAACAACATCGCCCGCCACGGCCTGCAGTTCTTTGGGCAGCAAGCCCATCACGGTGGTGGCCATGACGGATTTGCCCGAGCCGGATTCGCCCACCACACACAAGGTCTGGCCCGGCAAGATCTCGAGCGACACTTCGGTGATGGCGTGCGCCCGGTCACCGCCCGAGGGCAAGGCGATCGAGAGGCCGCGAATGGAAAGAACGGCTTGAGAAGCGGTCTGTGTCATGCGCCGCTCCGCTTCGCGAATTTGGGGTCCAGCACATCGCGCAGACCGTCACCCAAGAGGTTGATGGCCAGCACCGTGGGCACCAAAAAGAGCGCGGGGAACAGCACATTGCCGGGGTACTGGGTGAACTGCACCCGGCCCTCGGCCATGATGTTGCCCCAGGTCGGGATGTCGGCCGGCAGGCCCAAACCCAAGAAACTCAAGATGGCTTCGGTCAGCACAGCGCTGGCTGCGATGAAGGTGCCTTGCACGATCAGTGGCGCCATCGCATTGGGCAGGATGTGGCGCACCAAAATGACCGGCGTGGGCGTGGCCAAAGCGCGGGCCGCTTCCACAAAAGGCTCCTCGCGCAAGCTCAGCACCAGCGCGCGCACCAGGCGCGTGACACGCGGGATTTCAGGGATGGCGATGGCCACCACCACGGTCCAGATCTGAGCACCCAAGGCTGCCACCAGCGCAATGGCCAGCAAAATGGCGGGGATGGCCATCAGGCCGTCCATGAAACGCATCAGCACCGCGTCCATGAGGCGAAAGTAACCCGCCAGCATGCCCAACAAGCCGCCCACGGCCAAGGCCACGGTGGCAGTGAACAAGCCCACCAGCAAAGACACACGGGTGCCAAACAGCACGCGGCTGTAGATGTCGCGGCCAAAGTTGTCACTGCCCATCCAGAAGGTGTGGGCCACGCTGCTGCCATCCAGCAAGCCGAACTGACCGACCACACCTGGGGCGGTGTTGATGTTGGCCGAGTCCATGGCGGCCGGGTCGACCGTGCCCAACCAAGGGGCGACCAAGGCGATCAGGATCAAAAGGCCCAGCACACCCAAGCCCAAACGGACGGTGGTGTGCGCGAGAAGTTTTCGGAAGATGGCGTTCATCAGTAACGAATCCGGGGGTCAAGCCACAGGTAGCTCAAGTCCACCAACAAATTGATCAACACATACAGCACGCTGAAAAACAGCACCACACCTTGGATGACCGGGAAATCGCGGTTGAGCACCGCGTCCACCGTGAGCGAACCCAGGCCGGGAATGGCGTAGACCGTCTCGGTCACCACCACGCCGCCGATCAAGAGCGCAATGCCGATGCCGATCACCGTGACGATGGGCACCGCCGCATTGGCGAGCGCGTGGCGCAGCAAGACCGCTTGCTCGGTCACGCCTTTGGCGCGGGCGGTGCGGATGTAGTCTTCGGTCAGGGCTTCGGACACGCTGGCGCGCGTGACCCGCGCAATCAGCGCCACATAAATGGTGGCCAGTGACAACCAAGGCAGCACCAGCTGGTAAGCCCAGGCCCCCACCCCTTGCGAGAACTCACCAAACAGACGGCGGTAACCCTGCACAGGCAACCATTGCAGCTGAATGGCAAAGATGTAAATCAGCACATAGCCGATCACAAACACCGGCACCGAGAACCCGGCCACCGCAAAACCGGACAAGATGCGGTCCAGCCAGCCCCCCATGCGCCATGCGGCCAGCGTGCCCAAAGGCACCGCCACCAGAACGGCCAGCACCATGGTGCCCGCCGCCAAAGACAGCGTGGGCTCGATGCGCTGGGCGATCAGTTCGGTCACCGGTTTGCCCAGGTAAAAGGAATAGCCCAAGTCACCTTGCAGCACGCCCATCAACCAGATGCCAAATTGCGTGAACAACGGTTTGGTCAGGCCCAGTTGCTCACGGATGCGGTCGATGTCTTCGTTGGTGGCGTTGTTGCCCGCGATCACGGCGGCCGGGTCCCCCGGCGTGAGCCGAAGGATCAGGAACACGATGACCGCCACCGTGAACAACACAGGGATCAGCGCCAGCAGGCGCTGCAGCAAGAATCTCAGCATAAAACTTCAGCTGCTCTTGGGTTTAAAAAGAAGTTCAGTTCTTCTTGATGTTCCAGTACACCTGCGCACCGCCGGGCACCAAGCCCGAGATGTTCTTGCGCAGGGCAGCGGGGTTGAAGTACTGGCCCAGTGGAACGTGTGTTGCGGTTTCCATGGCGCGCAGCTGAATTTGCTCAGCGATTTGCTTTTTCTGTGCATCGGTGGTCGACTGCGCGAACTTGACCTTCAGGTCTTCGATTTGCTTGTCGTCTTGCCAGCCAAACCAGCCTTTGTCACCCGCCGCGTTCATCATGGCCATGGTCAGCGGATTCAAGATGTCACCGGCCGTCCAAGCGGTCATGAAGGCGTTCCAGCCGCCTTGTGCTGGGGCATCTTTCTTGGCACGGCGCGCCACCAAGGTGGCCCAGTCCATTTGCTGCATGTCGACCTTGAAGCCCGCAGCTTCCAGTTGCTGCTTGGCCACCAGTGGCAGCTTGGCGATCGCGGCCAGGTCGGTGGGGCGCATCAGCACCACGGGGGTGCCGTCGTAGCCCGCTTCTTTCAGCATGTCAGCCGCCTTTTTGGGGTCGGCCATGCCGGTGTAGATGCCGGTCTTGTCGCTGGCCAAGGGCGTGCCACAGGGGTACATGCTCTTGCAGAAGGTGTACATACCGGGCGCGCCGACCTGCGTTTTGAGGTGCGCCTCTTGGCCCAGCGCCACCATGGCGGCCTGGCGGATCTTCACGTTGTTGAACGGCGCATGCAGGTGGTTGAAGCGCAGGATGAACTGCAAGCCTGCGGGCTGGGCGTCCACCAACTGAATGTCTTTTTGGGCCTTGAGCGAAGCGTATTGCTCGAATGTAGGCTGCTCGACGATGTCGACTTCCCCTGCCACCAGCGCATTGAACTGGGTCTGTGGATCGCGGATGATGACCCATTCCACGCGGTCCAGATAAACGTTCTTGCCACCCGTGGTGCCATCAGGCGCTTCACTGCGGGCTTTGTATTTGTCGTTCTTGGCATAGACCAAACGCTCGCCGGGTTTGTATTCGCCGGGCACGAACTTGTAGGGGCCCGAGCCGATGTGTTCCTTGATCTGCTCGCTGCCGGGTGTGGCGGCAATGCGTGCGGGCATGATGAACAGCACGTTGGACGAGGGCTTGCCCAGCGCTTCGAGCATCACGCCAAAAGGCTTGTTGAGCTTGATGACAAAGGTCTTGGCGTCGGGCGTTGCATAGCTGTCCACGCTCTTGGCGAGCACGCCGCCAAAGCTGTCGCGGCTGGTCCAACGCTTGATGGAGGCCACCACGTCTTCGCTCGTCACGGCTTTGCCATCGTGGAACTCCAGGCCGTCGCGCAGCGTGAAGGTCCAGGTCAGGTTGTCCTTGCTGACGTTCCACTTGTCCACCATCTGGGGCTTGACCTTGCCAGCCAAATCGGTTCCAAACAGCGTGTCGTAGATCATGTAGCCGTGGTTGCGCGTGACAAACGCGGTGGACCAGATCGGGTCCAGGATGGTCACGTTGGCGTGCGGCACCACGCGCAGGGTCTTGCCCTGGGCTTGCGCAACAAAGGGGGTCAACAGTGCTGCGGCCAATGTGGCCACAGCAAAAAGGGAACGACGCTTCATCGGATACTCCAGTCAAGACGAGGACAGTGAACAAGGGTCCTGAACACTATAAAGCGAAACATGACGAATGCTTATCAGGAGATTACCCAAGTCCTGAGATGGACTTTTCACGGCAGGCAAGCCACCGCTCAAGTTTCACGTCGGCCCCATGGCGTGTAACGCCTGCGGCCAGTTAAAGCATTCGCCCCAAAGCCGCCTGCAAATGCTCTGATGGCAAGCGCTTGAATCCTGAACGAGCGAAGCGCTGCAAGCGCCCTTGCATGAAGGCCACCATCACCGAGGCGGCCACTTGCGCGTCAGCGGTGGGTGCCTCAGACGCGATGCCTTTGAGCGATTGGCGCAGCTGCGCTTCGATCTTGTCAAACAGCAAATTGATGCGCTCTTGCAAGCGCTCGTGCTCCATCACCAGCGCGTCACCGGTCATGACGCGGCACATGCCGGGGTTCTTTTCGGCAAATTGCAGCAGCAGGGCCACGATGCGTGCGGCCTGGTTGGGGCCTGCGCCTTCGCGGTCGGTGACCTGGCGGATCAGGCCGATGACGGACTGGTCCACAAAGTCAATCAAGCCCTCGAACATCTGCGCCTTGCTGGCGAAGTGCCGGTACAAGGCCGCTTCGCTCACCCCAATCTTGGCAGCCAGTGACGCCGTGGTCACACGCTCGGCACCGGGCTGCTCCAGCATGGACGCGAGGGTCTGCAAAATTTGCTGACGGCGCTCACCCGGACGGGGGCGCTTGCGCACAGGGGTGGCCTCCTCGGCGGTGCTCAGGCTGGATTCATCCATCTCGGACATGTGGCTTCCCTGTGTGGCTGCTGGCAATTTATCGGCTGCGGATCATGGTGCCAAAGGCTTGCTCGGACAACACCTCCAACAGCATGGCGTGCGGCACACGGCCATCGATGATGTGCACCGCGTTCACGCCACTCTTGGCGGCATCCAGCGCACCAGCAATCTTAGGGATCATGCCGCCGCTGATGGTGCCATCGGCGCACAGTTCGTCGATGCGGTGCGGTGTCAGCTCGGTGAGCAAGTTGCCCTCTTTGTCCAGCACGCCGCGGATGTTGGTCAACATCAAGAGCTTCTCGGCTTGCAGCACAGTGGCCAACTTGGCGGCCACCACGTCGGCGTTGATGTTGTAGCTCTCATTGTTCTCGCCAAAGCCGATGGGGCTGACCACCGGGATGAAGGCGTCGTCTTGCAGGGCCTTCAGGATGGACGGGTCGATGCTTTCAATGTCGCCCACCTGGCCCACGTCGAGCACTTTGCCGGGGTCTTGTGCATCCACCAGGCGCAGTTTCTTGGCTCGGATCATGGCGCCGTCGCGGCCCGTCAGGCCCACGGCCTTGCCGCCTGCGCGGTTGATCATGCCCACGATGTCTTGCTGCACTTCGCCGCCCAGCACCCATTCGACCACTTCCATGGTCTCCGCGTCTGTCACGCGCATGCCCTGAATGAACTCGCCTTTTTTGCCCAAACGGCTCAAAGCATTTTCAATTTGAGGGCCGCCGCCGTGCACCACCACCGGGTTCATGCCCACCAGCTTGAGCAGCACCACGTCTTCGGCAAAGGCTTGCTGCAAGGCCGGGTCGGTCATGGCGTTGCCGCCGTATTTGATGACCAGGGTCTTGCCGTGGAACTTGCGGATGTAGGGCATGGCCTGCGCCAAGATCTGGGCTTGGTCGCGGGGCGAGACGGAAGTCGCGGCAGTGGTGTCGGTCATGTGGCGTCGGATCTCAAAAGTACATTGGAAGGTGAAAAGGATTGTGCCGCAAGCCCTCGCGGGTTCTCAGCGCTCAAAGCATCTCGGCCAGCAGCCGGTCCACACCCTGCTGCCAAGTGGGCAAAGTCAAACCAAAGGCCTGCTGCAAACGCCGCGTGTCTAAGCGGGAGTTCAACGGTCGGCGCGCAGGCGTCGGGAAGGCCGAGGTCGGCACGGGCGCGATTTCGGTCACTTTCCAGCCCGCATCGGGCTTGAGCTGCCGCGCCTGCTCAATCGCGTGCGAGGCATAGCCATGCCAGCTGGTCTCGCCTGCGGCCACCAAGTGGTAGATGCCCGAATGACCCGAGTCTTGCGTGCCCAAGGCTTGGCGGATGGCGTGCGCCGACACATCGGCGATCAGGTCTGCGCCCGTGGGTGCGCCGCGCTGGTCATCGATCACGGTCAGGCGTTCCCGCTCTTGCGCCAGGCGCAGCATGGTGCGGGCAAAGTTGCCGCCACGTGCCGCATAGACCCAGCTGGTGCGAAAAATCAAATGCTGGCAGCCACTGGCTGCAATGGCTTGCTCACCCTCCAGCTTGGTCTGGCCATACACGCCCAAAGGGCCGGTGGCATCGCCTTCTTGCCAAGGGGTCTGGCCTTCGCCATTGAACACATAGTCGGTCGAGTAATGCACCAGCCAGGCCCCCACGTCTGCGGCAGCCTGGGCCAATGCGGCAGGGGCCGTGGCATTGAGTGTGCGGGCCAGCTCGGGCTCGGATTCGGCTTTGTCCACTGCGGTGTGGGCGGCCGCATTGACGATCACATCAGGCCGCACGGCGCGCACAGTTTGCGCCAAGGCTTCGGGCTTGGACAAGTCGCCGCACAGGGGTGTGCTGTGACGGTCCAAGGCGATCAGTTCACCCAAGGGCGCCAAGCTGCGCTGCAGCTCCCAGCCCACCTGGCCGTTTTTGCCGAGAAGAAGAATTTTCATGAAAGCCCGAATCAGGATGGTCACTCCAGTGCTTGTCACCGGAGCTGCGTGCCGTGAAGTGGCTGCGCATGGCAACCGATGGGCAGATTTTAGAAGCAATGCACTGTCGCTCAGGTTAAAGTTGGCATTCCAATCAGGAGTTTCCGCATGGCCAAATCCCCCGCCTCTGACAAGAACGCAAACGCCGCAGACAAGGCCACTGACAACAGCGCTGCGCCCGCCCCCACCCACCAAATCTGGCTGGCTGGCCTGGGTGCCATGGCCAAAGCGCAAGAGCAAGGCAGCAAGGCCATCGAAGCACTGGTCAATGATGGCTTGGCCTTCCAGCGCAAAAGCCAGGCCGAAGCCCAGCAACGCCTGCACGAAGCCACCGAGCGCCTGACCCACCTGGCCAGCGACTTTGGCCAGCAAACCACGGTGCGTGTGGACCGCCTGGAACACCTGTTTGAAGACCGCGTGGCCAAGGCCCTGCAGCGCCTAGGCATGCCCACGCTGTACGACCTGCAGGCCCTGACCGAGCGCGTGGCCCAGCTGGAAGCCCAATTGGCCCAAGCCACGGCAGCACCCAAAACGACGGCCAGCACGGCCAAACCTGCCACCAAATCAACGGTCCAATCTGCGGCAAAATCCAAAGCCAGCCGCACACAGCGCAAAGCCTGAGCACTCGCTGCGGACAAGACCCCATGGCCAAGAAAGCCCCTCGCCGCACCGCCGAGCGCATTGCTGAGGTCACGCTGGAGCTGTTCAACCGCTTTGGCGAGCCCAATGTGTCCACCACGCTGATCTCGTCCGAGCTGAACATCAGCCCGGGCAATCTGTACTACCACTTCCCGTCCAAGGATGCCCTGGTCAACCACCTGTTTGACGCCTACGAAACGGCCATGCTGGAACTGCTGGAGGCCGCTGCCGATGTGCACGATGTGGAGGACGCCTGGTTCTTCTTGCACTCGCTGTTTGAACAGGTCTGGAACCACCGCTTCCTGTACCGCGACCTGAACAACCTCCTGTCGGGCAACCGCCACCTGGAGACCCATTTCCATGCCGTGCTGGAGCGTAAAACACGGGCATTCAGACAATTGCTCGAATCCTTGGCAGCCGAGGGCTTGATGCGCATCGACCCCGACAGCGTGGAAACTTTGTCCGCCAGCATGTCGGTGATGGTCACTTACTGGCTCAGTTACGAATACGTGCGCAACCCGCGCCAGGCACTGGAGCCTGCCAGTGCGGGTTTGGCCTTGAGCCGTGGTGCCAAGCATGTGCTGGCTTTGCTGACACCCTATATGGCCAGCCCTCAATTGCAGGCGCACTTGCAGGCCTTGACGGCAGCCTACAGCGACAACGCCGCGCCGGGAGCCTGATCAGACTGTGGTGTTGAACCGCTGATCGGCCATGGCCAGCAGGCCATCAAAAATCAGGTTGTCCACCAGATCGAACTGCAGCGACATGCTGGGTGCCATCTTCCAGCCCGCGCCGCCGGTCATCACGCACATGGGCTCTTGCCCGGTGTGCTCGCGCAGGTGCTGCACCATGCGCTCGCAAGCGCCCGCAATCGCGTAAGTGCCGCCACTGGTCAGTGCATCGCTGGTGTTGGTGGGAAAGGGCCGTACTTCGCCCGTGGGCACATGCAGCCCGGCGGTGCCCGACTCCAGGGCGCGCAGCATGATGCCGTGGCCCGGCAAGATCAGACCACCGAGGAATCGGCCATCGGCGTCGATCGCCTCCACGGTCACGGCCGTTCCCACCATCACCACCACCAAAGGCCTGGCCGGGCCTTGTGCCAGCATGCGCTGGCGGGCACCGATCATGGCCACCCAACGGTCCGAGCCCAAACGGGAAGGGTGGTCGTAGCCATTGGTCACACCCGCCTCGGACACGCTGGGCACCACCCACTGCGGCGTGAAATCCCACAACTCCATCTGCTCTTGCACACGGCGTTTGATGGCGTCACCCGCCACGACGCAACCGAGCATGCGTTCAGGCACGGGCAGGTCGGTCCATGGCCCGTCCGACAAGCGGTCGATGTTTTCCAGAAATTCTGCCCCGTGAGCCAGCAGCTGCGCTTGGGGGTGCGGTCGGTCGTACAACGCCCATTTCAAACGGGTGTTGCCCACATCGATGGCTAAAAATGTCATGCCCTGATGATAATGAATTTCACGATTCGGTATCGCGGGGCCTGAAAAAGCAGATGGCAGAATTTAAAGCCGTTCTGTTTCAGCACTTATTCGGGGGCACCCGTTGTCGCTTGGGCTTTGCGAATCGCATTTTTTGCGTGATCAGGTTGCGGTCTGACCTGGGTGGCATCCACTTGCAACAGCAAGCCTTGCAAACGGGCACCGTGCTCTACCGCGATCGAGCCGTACTTCACATCCCCTTGGACCAGGGCGCTGGCATGCAACTCCGCACGCTCAAAAGCGTCAATGTTGCCGGAGACTTTGCCCGCCACGATCACACGGCTGGCAAACACATCGCCCTGAATTTCGCCCTCTGCACCCACCACCACCGTGATGGGCTGATCTTTGGGGGCTTCGATATTGCCGATGACCTTCCCATCAATCCGCACGCTTTGCATCAAACGCAAAGAACCATGGATTTCTGTCTGTCGGCCAATCAGGGAGTCAAAGCGCTCAAGGCTTTTCCCCAGGGATGTTGTGTTTGTCTTTTTCTTGCCGAACATGTTTGTCTCCTGAAATCAAAATCAAGGCTGCAAATTTGTGCGAGCCCAAGTTGCAAAAGCTTTTGTCGGGTGCATGGCCTGACCTTGGTACACCACTTCGTAGTGCAAATGCGGGCCCGTGGACCGCCCCGTATTGCCCAGCAAACCAATCACCTGTCCACGCTCAATGGTCTCTCCCTCATTGACATGACGGCGGCTCAAATGGGCATAACGCGACACGAAACCATCCACATGCGCCACCTCGACCATCTCGCCGTAAGCACCGGCGTGCCCTGATCGAAACACCTTGCCCGCTGCGGTCGCGCGGACGGGCGAGCCCACAGGGGCCACAAAATCAATCCCCTCATGCATGCTGGGCACGTGTGTCATCGGGTCTGCACGCACACCAAAGCCGCTGGTGATGGCAAAGTTGCTGTCCAAGGGCAATGCCGTGGGCAATTTGCCAACGCGGTCCACATCGCGCCGCCATTGCTCCTGCGTCTTGGTCAGGACCTGCTCAAACTCCTGGATTTGCTGTGCCGTCGAGTCCAGTTCACTGCCCAAGTCCGAAAAAGAGCGCCCGCGCCAAAAAGGCAAGGCCTTGAGCGGGCCGCCGCGGCCATCGGCTGCTTGCGACTTTTGTCGCCCGCCCCCAGACAACAAGCTCTCAATGCCCAAGCGGCCCAAAAAATCTTTCTTTTGTTCTTCGATCTGACGCAACTTGTCCATCACGGAGGTCAACTGTCCATGCAGACCATCGAGCTTAGAGCGGTAATCGGCCTCCACTTTGAGTTGCTCCGCTTGGCTGGTGACGCCGCCAATGCGCTGCACCAACTCTGGGGAATAAGCCACCGCAACACGCAAACCAATCAAATGAAAAATCGAACCCAGTACCAGCAAAGATGCCGCCACGGCAATCACAGACAACAGTACTTTGCGCGCGGTGATCGACACAGCGATCACCCGCGCAGTGGGTCCGGATACCCAAATCAATTGCATAAACACTCCCGGGGTTGTTTGTTTGATGTTCCCGAATTTGGTCGTTCAAAGTCCGCCAAAAAACCGGCGGGCAGACGATCCCGACGGCTTGCAACAAGTCGCCTATCTTATAGGAATGCGCGCACTTTAATAAACAAAAATACCAACAAAATACACAAACAAATGGCTTTTTGTAGGTAAAAACATATTCAACATTTTCGAACTCGAAAAAGACAGTTCAACCCCGCTATTGACCCGGCCAAATGAGGTTGAAAGGGCTCTTTTGTTGGTCAGCCATGCACTCATTTTTGTTGCCGAAGGCTCCCTTTTAGGCGCCCACATCACCGATCCCTTGCCAGTGACTCAAGCCGTCACGGGGCCGAATCCATCAGCCAAGGTCTGCATCAATACAACTCAGCGGCGCAGCTGACCGGTCAAATCAAGGCTGGCCAAGGCCATGATCTTGGCCGAGTCGACCAGTTCCTGGATGCCCACATATTCATCGGGCTGGTGCGCCAAATCCAGAATGCCCGGCCCATAAGCGATGCAGTCCCGCAGCTTGCCGCTGCGCACGATGTGCTTTTGGTCATAAGTGCCCGGACTGGCGATGTAACTGGGCTCACGCCCCAACACGCGGGCAATGGCGCGTGCGGTGGCGTCCACCACCGGCGCATCCTTGGGGGTGGCAGTCGGCACAAAACTCATGATCTCGCGGATGCCATAGTCAAAGCCCGGCCGCGTACGCTTGAGCTCTTCGAGCATGTCCACGATCTCTTGCTTGACGGCTTCGAGGTTTTCTTCAGCGATGAAGCGCCGGTCCAGCACCGCTTTGCAAAGATGCGCCACCACGGGCGCGGGCAAATCGCCTGTGGGCCAACCGCGCTGGTCCAGGCTGTATCGCTGCTCCACCTGCCCGCCATGGATGCTGTTGATGTTGAGGGTACTCACGCGTGCACCCGGCGGCTCCACCGGCTCGGCCGTGTGGCGTGCCTGCAAGCGTGGCTGCAGCTGCGTCTCCAGCAAATGGATGAAAGCGCTCATGTGGTTGATGGCACTGTCGCCCAAAAAAGGCATCGAGCCGTGCGCGATGCGCCCGCGCGTCTCCACCTCGCCCCACCACACGCCGCGGTGCCCCAGGCAAATCCGGTCCACCCCCAAAGGCTCGGGAATGATCACATGGTGCACACGCGGCGGGCTGAAGTAACCTCGCTCGGCCAGATAGCCGACGCCAGCAAAACCGCCCGACTCTTCGTCCACCGTACCGCTGATCTCCAGCGCCCCGGACATTGGCAAGCCCGACTCGATCAAGGCCTCGCAGGCGATGATGCTCGACGCCAGGCCGCCCTTCATGTCGCAGGTGCCCCGACCATACACACGCCCGTTGGCCACTTGCCCACCAAAGGACTCAAAGGTCCAGCCTGGCCCAGCTTCGACCACATCGATGTGGCTGTTGAAATGCACGCATTCGCCAGGGTTGGGCGCTTGCCAGCGCGCCACCACATTGGTGCGCGGGTGGCTGTCGCTGTCGCCCGGAGCCCCAATGGCCCGCACGTATTCGACCGCAAAGCCCTTGCGCGCCAATCGCTCGCCAATCAGGCGCGCGCAGGCTTCGTAGGCATCACCGGGCGGGTTGATGGTGGGTATGCGCACCAAGTCTTGCGTGAGCGCCACCAGCTCATCACGTTTGGCTTCGATGCTTTGCAGAAGGCGGTCGGTATTGTGCGTCATCAGCGCAGTTTATCGCTGGCCTGCTGCAACGCGGTATCGCGCAAAGCACAGGGCCAACGCCTGCTCCTAACGGCCTTGTCCCACCGGCCTCACTCAAGCACGCACGCGCTGCAGCAAGGCCGCAGTGGAGGCATCCAGCCCCGATGCATCACCCGAGACGATGCGCGCATGGATGTCTTTGGCCAGCACCTTGCCCAACTCCACACCCCATTGGTCAAAGCTGTTGATGCCCCAAACCGAGCCACTCACAAACACACGGTGCTCTTGCAGCGCGATCAAAGCGCCCAAGCTGGTGGGCGTGAGTTCATCGAGCAGCAAAAAAGTGCTGGGCCGGTTGCCAGGGAAGTGCTTGTGCCCACCGGCGTCCGATTTGCCCAGCATCAGCGCCTGCGCCTGCGCAATCACATTGGCCAGCAGCAATTCATGATGATCCTTCAGATTGTGCGTGGGCTTTTTCACGGCGATGAATTCCAGCGGCACCACGTCTGTGCCTTGGTGCAGCATCTGAAAGTAAGCGTGCTGCCCGTTGGTGCCGGGCTCGCCCCAAAGCACGGGCGAGGTGCCATAGGGCAGCGCATGGCCGTTGCGGTCTACGCGCTTGCCATTGCTTTCCATCTCGAGCTGCTGCAGATACGCGGGCACGCGGCGCAAAGCGCTGTGGTACGGCGCGATCGAGCGACTGGTGAAGTTCAAAAAGTTGCGGTACCAGACGTCCAACAAGCCCAGCCGCACCGGTAAGTTTTCTTCCAACGGCGCGGTCTTGAAATGCTGATCCATCGCGTGTGCACCGGCCAGCAAGTCCCTGAAGCCTTGCGCACCGATGGCAATCGCCACCGGCAAACCAATGGCCGACCACACCGAATACCGCCCGCCCACCCAGTCCCAAAAACCGAAGGTGGTGGTGATGCCCAGCTCGGCCGCAGCCGCCACGTTGGTGGTGAGCGCGGCAAAGTGATGCGCCACATCGCTGCCGCCTTGCGCCTGAAACCAGGCCAGCGCCGAACGCGCATTGGTCATGGTCTCGATGGTGGTGAAGGTTTTGGAAGCGATCAGAAACAGCGTGTTCTCGGCCTTGAGGCCTTTGAGAACGCCCGCCAACTCATGCCCATCCACATTGGACACAAAGTGGAAGCGCTTGCCCTCGATCACAAAGTCCTGCAAGGCCAGCACCGCCATTTGTGGCCCCAAGTCTGAGCCGCCAATGCCGATGTTCACCACATCGGTGATCTGCGCGTCCGCACGCACCTGCTCGGCATAGGCCAGCATGGGGCCCAGCGTGTCGTGCACCAGCTTCAAGGGCTCGGCCAAGGTACCTTGCAAGGAGCCTTCTGGTTGGCGCAGCAGCCAGTGCATCACGGCGCGGTCTTCGGTGTGGTTGATCGCCTCGCCCCGAAACATTGCATCGCGGTGCGCGGCCAGACCGGTTTGCTGGGCCAGCGCCATCAACAGCACTTCGGTGGCGGTGTCCACATGGTTTTTAGACAGGTCGGCAAACACATGCGGCGCGGTCTGGCTCAGCGCGTCGGCACGGCCGGCGTCCTGCGCAAAAGCGGTGCGCAAATCAAAACCGGTGGTGTGTGCGGCATGGGCCGTCAAGGCCTTCCAGGCAGGGGTTTGGTCACAACGCATGGGAAACTTTCAATCGGACAAGCGGTTATCGAAATCATTTTCTGCAGGAGCCCACCCTGTGGGCGATGCGCGTGACACGCGTTCACACACCATCGCGCACGGGGTGCGCTCCCACATGTCTTCTGTAGGAGCCCACCCTGTGGGCGATTGAAGCGAACGTGGTTCAAACGCCATCGCGCACGGGCTGCGCTCCCACATGTCTTCTGTAGGAGCCCACCCTGTGGGCGATTGAAGCGAACGTGGTTCACACGCCATCGCGCACGGGCTGCGCTCCCACATGTCTTCTGTAGGAGCCCACCCTGTAGGCGATTGAAGCGAACGTGGTTCACACACCATCGCGCACGGGGTGCGCTCCTACATGTTTTCTGTAGGAGCCCACCCTGTGGGCGATTGCAGCGAACGTGGTTCACACGCCATCGCGCACGGGGTGCGCTCCTACGGGGGGTGAGTTCAGGCTTTCTTCATCAGGTCTTCGAGTTTGACGGCATCGGCGCAGAAAGCGCGGATGCCTTCGGCCAGCTTTTCGGTGGCCATGGCGTCTTCGTTCAGAGCCAATCGGAACGAGGCCTCGTCATAGCGCACTGCGGGCAGGTCCATCGCCTGAGCGGCAGCTCCGTCCAGTGCCAAACTCAAAGGGGCATCGGTGGCGGCCAGCTGCGCCAGCAACTCGGGGCTGATGGTCAGCAAATCGCAGCCCGCCAGCGCGGTGATCTGGCCGATGTTGCGAAACGACGCGCCCATGACTTCAGTGGCGATGCCGTGCTTTTTGTAATGGTTGAAGATGGCCCGCACCGACTGCACGCCGGGGTCGTTGGCACCAGACTTTGCAGCCTCATCCCAGGCGGCACCGGCGGTCTTTTTGTACCAGTCGTAAATGCGGCCCACAAAAGGCGAGATCAGCTGCACCTTGGCCTGGCCGCAAGCCACCGCTTGGCAAAACGCGAACAGCAGTGTCAGATTGCAGCGGATGCCTTCGCGCTCCAGCTCGGCCGCCGCTTGAATGCCTTCCCAGGTCGAGGCGATCTTGATCAGCACACGCTCGCGTGCAATGCCTTGCGCTTCGTACAGCGCCATGATGCGGCGCGCACGCGCCACGGTGGCGGCGGTGTCGAAGCTCAGGCGCGCATCCACCTCGGTGGATACACGACCGGGAATGGTGGCCAAAATTTCGCAACCGAAACGCACCAGCAGGTGGTCCATCACCACGTCCAGCGGCTGGCCCCGGTGAGCGGCCACGGCTTCGACCAGCAAGGGCGCGTATTCGGACTTTTGCACCGCCTTCAAGATCAGCGACGGGTTGGTCGTGGCGTCTTGGGGCTGAAACTGCGCCAGTTGTTTGAAGTCACCGGTGTCCGCGACCACGGTGGTGAATTGTTTGAGAGCGTCGAGTTGGTTCATGTCAGTTATTTTTGCAGACTGCCTTGAATTATCCGTGAAACAAAGTTACATTACAAATCAATTTTTCATGTAACTCAAGAACATCATGGCTTTTGATTTGGTTTTCTTTGGCGGCACGGGCGATCTGGTCTGGCGCAAACTCATGCCCGCTTTGTTTCAGGCCTACCGGCACGGCACCCTGCCCGAAGGCGGCCGCATCATCGGGGTGGGCCGGGACGACCTGAACGATGCGCAATACCGCCAGCAAATCCAGTCGCGCTTTGAACAAGTCGAAGGCGACAAGCGCCCCAACAGCGAAGAATTCGCCCGCTTTGCCGACCTGCTGTGCTATGTGCGCATGGACCTGTCCAAGCCCGAAGCCTATGCCGCATTGGCCGCCCGCCTGGCCGAGCGCGAGACCGAGCACGTGGTCATGTACCTGTCCACCGCGCCCAGCCTGTTCACCACCGTGTGCGAGCAACTCGCTGCCAGCGGCTTGAACACGCCCAAGACCCGCATCGTGCTGGAAAAACCGCTGGGCCACGACCTGGCCTCCAACCGCGCCATCAACACCGCCGTGGGCAAGGTCTTCAAAGAGCAGCAGATCTTCCGCATCGACCACTACCTGGGCAAGCCCGGCGTGCAAAACCTGTTTGCCATGCGATTTGGAAATGCCCTGTTCGAGCCGCTGTGGCGGCGCGAGCACATCGCCAACATCCAGATCACCATGTCCGAAGAGCTGGGCGTGGAAAAGCGCGGCGGCTTTTATGAAAGCACCGGCGCGCTGCGCGACATGGTGCAAAACCACGCGCTGCAACTGCTTTGCGCCATCGCCATGGAGCCGCCCATCAATGCGCACGCCGACGCCATCCGCGACGAGAAACTCAAAGTGCTGCGCGCCCTGAAGCGCTGGACGCCCGAGACCCTGACCCAGCACGTGATCCGCGGCCAATACGCCGCAGGCAATGTGGACGGCCAAGCCGTGCCCGCCTACCGCGACGAGCATGGCGTCAGCCCCAGCAGCAACACCGAAACCTTTGTCGCCCTGCGCACCGAGATCGCCAACTGGCGCTGGGCAGGTGTGCCGTTCTACATCCGCACCGGCAAACGCATGGCCTCGCGCGAAGCGCACATCGAGATCAACTTCCGCCCCACGCCGCACGACATCTTCAAGACCCCGGTGGGCCAGGTGAACAAATTGGTGATCCACCTGCAACCCAAGGACGGGCTGGAGCTGCACCTGTTTGCCCAAGGCCAAAGCAAACGCGGCCCAGGCGCTGGTGGCCAAACCCTGAGCCCGGTGCACCTGGACCTGGACTTTGACAAACGCTTTGGCAGCGAGCGCGTGGGCGCCTACGAACGCCTGCTGCTGGACGTGCTGGACGGCCGCCTGAACCTGTTCGTGCGCAGCGACGAACAAGAAGAAGCCTGGCGCTGGGTCGAGCCCATCTTGCAGCACTGGGCGGCCGACCCCGTGGGGCCGCGCCCTTACGCCGCAGGCACTTGGGGCCCCAGCGCCTCGAGCGCCATGATCGCGCGCGACGGCTTTTGCTGGAGCGAAGAGCTCTGATACGAGCCACTGGATCGCCGCACGACCCTCGCGATGACCCCTTAAAAAAACCATCTGGAGACAAGCCATGCTCGAACGAATCAAAGCTTCCCTGCCCTCCTTGGCCCCAGCCGAGCAACGTGTGGGCAAGCTCGTGCTGGCCGACCCCAGGGCATTTGCCAACCTGCCCGTGACCGAACTGGCCGACCGCTCGCATGTGAGCAAACCCACCGTGGTGCGCTTTTGCCGCAGCATGGGCTACGACGGCCTGTCGGACTTCAAGCTCAAGCTGGCTGGCAGCGTGAGCGAAGGCGTGCCCTTCATCCACCGCAGCGTGGACGTGGACGACAAGACCAGTGACATCGCAGTCAAGGTGATCGACAACACCGTGGCAGCGTTTTTGAAGTACCGCAACGACGCGAGTTCTTTTGCGCTGGAGCATGCCGCGCAGGCCTTGGCGTCTACCCAAAAGACCAACCGCCGCATCGAGTTTTATGGCGTGGGCAACTCCGGCATCGTGGCGCAAGACGCGCAGCACAAATTCTTCCGCCTGGGCGTGAACGCCATCGCCTACAGCGACGGCCACATGCAGGTCATGAGCGCCTCCATGCTCAAGCCCGGCGACTGCGCGGTGATCATCTCCAACTCGGGCCGCACACGCGACCTGATGGACGCCTGCGACATCGCCAAAAAGCAAGGTGCCACAACCATCGTCATCACCGCCAGTGGCTCGCCACTGGCCAGCGCAGGCCACATTCACCTCACAGCCGACCACCCCGAGGGCTACGACAAATACAGCCCCATGGTCTCGCGATTGCTGCACCTGCTCATCATCGACATCCTGGCCACCACCGTGGCCCTGCGCATTGGCGAAGAGCTGCAACCCACCTTGCGCGACATGAAAAACAACCTGCGCAACAAGCGCTACACCTGATCACTCGGGCTCGATCTTCGCGTCGCGCACCACCTTGGCCCAGCGCGGCGCTTCGGCCTTGATCAGTGCCGCAAACTGCTCGGGCGTGCCGCCGCCCACCTCGTTGCCCTGGCTCAGGATCTTTTCTTTCAAGTCCTGGTCTTGCAAGGCCTTGTTGCCGATCGCATTGAGCTGCTTGATCAAATCGGCCGGCATACCCTTGGGACCAATCAGGCCTTGCCAGTTGAGCACCTCGACCTCGGGGTAGCCTTGCTCGGCCATGGTCGGAATGTCCGGGGCCAAGGGTGAGCGCGTTTTGCTGGTGATGGCCAAGGCCCGCAGTTTGCCACCTTTGATGGACGGCATGGCCGCATACATTTGCTCGAACATCATGTGCACCTGCCCGCCCATCAGGTCAGTCGCCCCAGCCGAGCCGCTCTTGTAAGGCGCATGGATCATGTCAATGCCTGCCGCATGCTCAAACAAGGCCCCGCTCAAATGGTGCGTGCCACCGATACCGCCCGACGCATAACTGAGCTTGCCCGGTGCGGCCTTGGCGGCGGCCACCAAATCCTTGACCGACTTGTAAGGCGAGTCGCTGCGCACCATCAAAATCAAAGGCCCTTTCTCGATCAAAAAGATCGGCACCAGATCGGTGAAAGGGTTGAAGTTCAGCTTCTTGAACAGCGCGTGGTTGACCGCCAGAGGCGCAAAGTTGCCCATGCCGATCGTGTAGCCATCGGGCTTGGCGCGGGCAATCGCCTCGGTGCCAATGTTGCCGCCTGCGCCAGCCTTGTTGTCGATGATGATGGGCTGGCCCAGCAAAGTGCCCATGACCTTGGCCACCTGGCGTGAACGGCTGTCGGCATTGCCACCTGCGGCATACGGGCACACCCAGGTGATGGGCTTGCTCGGGTATTTGTCTTGCGCCCAGCTCAGCGCAGGTGCGCCCAGAGCTGCGGCCATTTGGATGACGGAACGGCGCTTGATCATGGAGCTCTCCTTGTGTCTGTTTTATAGCAAAGCGACAGCTTACCCCTTTTGTTTGCGCCGACTTTGCAGCATGGCGACGTTCATTTCGCCGTCCAGCGCCGACGCATAAAAGCGCTCGATCATCTGCACCGAGGTGCGGGCATTGCGCGCCAAGGTCAACATGTCGATGCCCTGGCCATAGAGCAAGCGGAACATGATGGACGTGTGCCGCAGGCAATACAGCGTCCGGTCACGCCCCAAGGCATCGACAGACGCCACAGCGGCCTCGCGCATGACCCACTTGAACCAGAAACCCAAGACCGCCAATGCGTACACACGGTCAGTCTCACCGGGCAAGAACACATAATCATCCGGCCCTCCCTGCCCATGGGCCTGCGCCCTGGCCAAAGCCACCTCGTACACCTGTACCGCAGGGCGCAAGGTCACCACCGGCGTGTCGTGCTTCTTGGTTTCGGGCAGCGTCAGGCGCAAATACGTGCTGTCGCTGCGCACCACCTGCACATGTTTGTGTTTGAGCTGACGAATGTCGCCAGGCCGCACAAAACTGTTGACCATGAACCGGATCGCCCAAGCCATGTCAGGCGGCAAGCAGCGGTTGCGCGACGCCACCCAAAACCGCTCACGATGACCCGCCGTGGTCTTGAGCTCTGGCGCCAATGTCTGCTGCCTCTCCAAACGGTGCGCGGTCCGAATCAAGGCGCGGTATTCATTCAAAGACAACATCGACCTTGGCCGACTGACCACTTTGACCTCCGGCATCTCGGGCAGCTCCCGCAAAAAGCCATGCCGCACGGCCAGCTTGAGCAACTTGCGCACCACCACCAGGTACTGTGACACCGTGGTGGAACTCAGCTGGTGCTCTGTCAGGCGCCGCACAAAAGCCTCCATCTGCACCACCGTCACTTGCGAAGGCGGGATGTATTTGAAAAACGGCAGCACATGCGCATCGAGCCGGTTTCGCAAAATCCCCACCGAGGCCTTGCTCAACTCGCCACGCGAGACACGCTGTTGCTCCAGGCCCATCAGCTTTTCTGCCAAGGCATCAAAACGGTTCAAGCGCATGGTGCCTTGAGTCAACACCGAATCGACCGCTGCAGGCTCTGGTGCCCTCTGGGGTGGTGATCGGGATCGGAGCAACCCCGCATAAGCCTCAGGACTCACCACATAAAAGACAGGTTGGTTCTGATCCAAGATCGCAAGTGCCGACTCCCCCGAATGCCCGACAAACTCCATTGGCTTGAGAACAAAGTCCCCTAAGCTGGCGCAAAGCGGGGCGAGTAGTGGCT
Source organism: Limnohabitans sp. Jir72 (assembly GCF_003063575.1). Taxonomy (GTDB): domain Bacteria; phylum Pseudomonadota; class Gammaproteobacteria; order Burkholderiales; family Burkholderiaceae_C; genus Limnohabitans_A. The sequence goes on along the minus strand of NZ_NESC01000009.1, from coordinate 50,983 downwards.
TGAGGTTCATGCTACGTGAATATAGATTGGTTATAACAAATCTAACATTCAGCTCTTGGTATACACCGTCAAGCTAACCGCTCTGGCTACATTGGCCGCTACTGGTGCTTTCGCTCAGTCTTCCGTACAAATCGACGGTATGTTCAACGCTGGCCTGGCTAGCAACAGCTACAAAGGCGTGAAAGTCACTGGCGTTGAACAGAATGGCGCTGGCACTACACAATTCAACATTCGCGGCACTGAAGACCTCGGCGGCGGCTTAAAAGCCACTTTCCGCGTTGAAAACGACATCAGCATCGTCCGCAATGATGCCAACCAAGGCACCATGACTGGCGTGGGCAACGTCGTTCCACAAAGCTCCTCAACAGCTAACTACACAGCTGCACAAACAACCAAAGGTTCAGTTGGTACGTTTGCCAACGGCGAACTGCGTGTTGGTTTGGCGAGTGCTAACTACGGTTCCGTGGATTTCGGTGCTGTTAACAACGGTGGTTTGACCAACTTTGTTGTCGTCGCTTCTCCATTGACTGGCACCGCTATCAACTCTGGTTATGGCTCGATCATCGGTGCTGACCCAACAATGGCCATTGTGCGTTGGGGCAACAGCGTCAAGTACGCAACGCCAGTCATCAATGGCTTCCAAGCTCAAGCCATCTATGCTGCCAAGCAGACCAATCAACCCAATACAGCCAACGCCAGCGGCGCTGCTGCAACAACCGTCAACTACGGTCTGGGTCTGAACGATCAAGTCGGCGCAACCGAACTGTCGGCCAAGTACGTTAACGGTCCTCTGACGATCGGCGCTGTGGCTACACGTACAGACATCACTGGCGGTGCTTTCTGCGCAGCAGGTGCTGGCACCACAACCAACCCTTACTTCGTCGGTTCGGCTAACCAGCCTTGCATCGTCGGTAATGGTAATCAAATCGCTAAAGGCGCGACCATTGGCGCTGGCTACAAAGCACAGCAAGAAGGCTTGGCAGCTAGCTACAATTTGGGCAGCGGCTTCTTGTTGAGCGGTGGTTATCAGAAAACTGCTTTGGGTGAAATCACTGCAGGAAGCGGCGATCAAACCAATCGTGCAGCTTACATTGGTACGTTGCAGTACACAACAGGCGCGCACACTCTGTTCGCGACTTACGGTACAGCCAAGGAAAAGGCTCAGAACAACGCCTTTAACGGTAAAACATCAAAAATGTCTGGTGTCGGCTACAACTACGCTCTGAGCAAGATGACCAACTTCTACGCTCGTTATGAGCAGTTGGATGACCAAGCCGGTTTGATCTATAACTCTTGGTCGGGTGCCGCTCCTAGTGGTGCTTTGCTGGGTATGGACGCAGCAAACAACAAGCGTATCCGTAGCCAGGTTGGTATTCAAGTTGGCTTCTAATCCCACGCTGTCGTAAGACAGTTTGAGGTTTAGAAATCAAAAACCCACCGTGGCAACACGGTGGGTTTTTTGTTGTGGGCACTCGAAACGATGGGAAAATGACCCATTCACCTCCCAAATCGAGTCAAAACATGCTCAGTCGCCGCCAATTGATCCAAACCGCCGCCCTGTCGGCCTTGCCTTGGGCACCTGTGTGGGCGCAAAGCTACCCCAGCAAGCCGATCAAAATCGTCGTGCCCTTTGGTGCCGGTGGCGTGGCCGACCTGACCGCACGCGCCGTGGCGCAAAAGCTGACCGAAAACCTGGGCCAGCCGGTGGTGATCGACAACCGGCCCAGCGCGGGCGGCATTGTGGCAGGCGAACTGGTGGCCAAGGCCGAGCCCGATGGCTACACCTTGCTCCTCATGTCCAACGGCACCGCCGTCAGTGCAGGCTTGTTCAAGTCGCTGCCTTTCAACCCGCGCAGCGACTTTGCACCGGTGTCACTGCTGGGCCTGTTCGACATGGCCGTGGTCGTGCCAGAAAACTCGCCCTTCAAAACCTTGTCCGAGCTGATTGGGTATGGCCGCGCCAACCCTGGCAAGCTCAACATTGGCACCATCAACATCGGCAGCACGCAGCACTTGGCGGCCGAGCTCTTGCGCAGCCAAGCCAACTGGGTGGCCCAGGTGGTCCCCTACAACGGCACGCCCGCCGTCATCAATGCCTTGCGCGGCGGTCAAGTCGATGCCGCCGTGGAGATTTTGGGCCCCATGAAACCCCAAATCAACGCCAAAGCCGTGCGCCTGTTGGGCGTGATGGGCGAGACCCGCCCCAAAGACCTGCCGCAAACGCCCACCGTGCGCGAGCTGCCCGGCTTGAGCAACTTCAACGTGTCGTCGTGGAACGCCCTGGCCGCCCCCGCCAAAACCCCCAAAGCGGTGGTGGAGCGTTTGAGCCAAGAACTGGCCAAGATCCTGGCGCAGCCCGAGATGGTGCAACGCCTGGCAGGCTTCAACGTCCAAGCCAAAGCCAGCACCCCAGCGCAGTTGGGGCAACTGCTGGACAGCGACATCAAGCGCTGGGCCGAGGTGATCGCCAAGGCGGGCTTGACGCCTGCTTGAAGCCCTGCACCCGCAGCCATTGGGCTGATGAGGCTGTGCAGACGTAAAAAAACCCACCGTGTTGCCACGGTGGGTTTTTTAACTTTCAAATCTCAAGCTGTCTGACGACAGCGTGCGATCAGAAGCCGATGCGCAGGCCCAGGGCGGTGCGGTTACGAGTTGTACCGGAACCGTCGATGGTGCTTGCAGCTGGAACGATGCCGGCTGTGTCTTTGATGGTCTCATAACGAGCGTACAAAGAAGTTGTCTTGCTCAGGTCGTAGTCATAACCCAGGGCCACCAGGTCAGACTTCAAGCCTGTCAGGCTGTTTTTGGCGTTACCCACTTGCACGTTGAAGCGGTTGGCACCCATGGTGTAAGCCACCGACACGGTGGTTGCAGTGCGGTCCAAGTTGGTACCACCAGCAACCAAGGAGTTCTTGGCTGTTTGGTTCAGCAAGAAGAACTTCCAGTCACCCATGGTGTAGTTGGCACCCAGAGTTTGTGTAGTGGCGTTGGCCACAGTGCTGTCAGCCGTAGCAGAAGTACCAAATGCTGGAGCGGAACCGGCTGTGAAAGCAGTCACGCTAACGCCAGTTGCGTCTTGCTTGGTCGAAGCGAAGATGGCGTTGATGGGGCCTTGGTTGTAGCGCAGGCTGAATTCTTGCACGCCAGCGTAGTCATAAGCACCCAGACCACCGAAGTTGCTGCTGTTGGCCTTGGTCTGCTTTTGCACGTTCAAAACAGCAGCGCTGAAGCCGTTGAATGAAGGGGTGATGTAACGAACGCTGTTGTCAAAACGGACCACAGAACCGCTCACGGGGTTCAGTGCGTCGGTCACGAACAGGCCACGGAAAGCGGAGCCCACAGCGGTACCGAAGTTTTGACCGGTCAAGAAAGCGTCCAATTGGGCGTTGTTGATGGCGCCGATGTCAACGCGACCGAAGCCACCGGACAAACCGCCACGGATTTCGCCGTTGCCAAAAGTAGACACACCAGCCACAGTGCCGTCAGCTTTTTTCACGCCAGTGTTGGCGTTGTTGGACACGGTGCTCCAGTCGGTTTCAACGCGGAAGTCAGCTTTCAAGCCGCCGCCGAAGTCTTGCACGCCACGGAAGTTGATTTGGCTGGTGGTCGAACCGTTGCCGCCAAAGCCTTGAACTTTGTTGCCTTTGTAGTCGATGGCTTGGAAGCCGTTATCGAACTGACCGTCGATAGAGACGGAAGATTGAGCGAAAGAAGCGCCAGAAACTGTCAAAACAGCCAGAGCGATCAGAGTTTTTTTCATTGCAAGTTTCTCCAAGGTTAAACAAGGGTCCAGAAGATTTAGCTGGTGCACAGCACCAAACGCACCTCTGAGCCAACCCCCAGTCAAGAAGGTTGTGTGTATTGCACCAGACGCCGCAGGCTTCGCCAAGGATATTGACAAAGAAAAAGTCTTTTCGTTGCATCCATGCAACAGAGTCTGGTTCACCCTTGTGTTTGTGACAATTTTTTGACAGTTTTTCCAATGAATACAACAACTTCAGCGCTTTGTTGCACGCACAAGATGACCTTGACGATGGCTCAAAACAGCCATTTCGAAGGTGTTGGAGGGGGCCTTATTCGGGTTAATCATGAGTAAACTCGTTGCATGAGCCTCAATGCCTTGATCCTTGCCGCCGACAGTGCCCTGCGCACCCTGTGGGCCGAGCCCCGCGCCAGCCGCCCCACCCCGCAAGCCGCCACCAGCGAACTGGTGATGACCGATGCCGAGCGCCGCGAAGCCGCCGCCCTGATGCGGGTGAACCATGTGGGCGAGGTGTGCGCCCAAGCGCTATATACCGGTCAGGCCCTGGCTTGCCAAAGCCCCGCCCTGCGCGCCAAGCTGGCCGAGGCCAGCCGCGAAGAGACCGATCACCTGGCCTGGACTGCGCAGCGCCTGAATGAATTGAACGATCGGCCTTCGCTGCTCAACCCGCTTTGGTATGCGGGCGCCTTTGCCATTGGTTACGCCGCAGGCAAGCTGGGCGGCGACAAAGTCAGTCTGGGCTTTGTGGTGGAAACCGAGCGCCAGGTGGAAGCCCACTTGCAAAGCCACATGGACAAGCTGCCTGCCGCAGACAGCGCATCACGGGCGATCGTGGCGCAGATGAAGGCCGATGAGATTGCCCACGCCCAAATGGCGCAAAAGGCTGGCGCTGTGGAATTGCCCGGCCCGGTCAAAGCCCTGATGCAAACCGCCGCCAAGCTGATGACGACGGTGGCCCACCGGGTTTGAATCAGCTTTGCTGCCAGGGCAGGCCGCGCTTGCGCCAGCCGCCCAATTGGCCGCGATGGGCTTGGGCGTCGGGGTCGCCCTCAAACCCTTCCAGGATGTTGTAGGCCTGCACACCCAACACGGTGGCACGTTGCGCAGCCGCAATCGACCGCACGCCGCTGCGGCACAGCAGCACCAGCTTTTTGCCATCCGCCCCCAGCGCCTGAATGCCCGCGTCAAATTCGGGGTTCATGGCCATGCCGGGCCATTGCTTCCAGGCCAGTGCGTGGGCGCCGGGCACAAAGCCGACCCAAGTGCGCTCGGCGTCGGTGCGCACATCCACCAGTTCGGCCTCGCCTGCCTGCACCCAAGCCCAGGCCAGTTGGGGGCTCACGTCGCCGGCGTAGTCTTGGGCGGGGATCACGTTCATGTTGTCGGGGGTCTGGGTCATGTTCGGGCCTTGGCAGGTGGCGTTCAGCAACTGGACTGGATCAAGCGAATTTGGTCAACATTTTGGCCACATGCTCGGCCGAATGGTCGCCTTGCTCGATCAAGCAGCCGACCATGGAGAAGAACGATTTGTCGAGCGCCTTGCGGGCCGCCGCCATTTGCTGCGCGATTTTTTCGCAGTCGGCGTCATCGTCGATCAGGCGCTGCAAACCGCGCAACTGCCCCTCCACACGGGCCAGCCGGGTGCGCAGGGCTTTTTTCATGTCGGGGTCAACGATGCGGCTCATGGGGGGTCTCCGGTCTGATGTCGGTGCAGGATACGCTCAAGCTTTGGGTTTTTTCTGCGGCCGCGCCCAGTTGGCGATGCTCACTTGTTTGCCACGCGCCACGCTCAGGGCACCGGGTTCGGTGCTCTTGGTGATGGTGGAGCCGCCGCCCACGGTGCCGCCCGCGCCAATGGTCACGGGGGCCACCAGCACGCAGTTGCTGCCGATGTGGACATCGGCTTCGATCACGGTGCGGTGTTTGTTGGCGCCGTCGTAGTTGGCGGTGATGCTGCCTGCGCCGTAGTTGACGCGCTCGCCCACGGTGGCGTCGCCCAAATAGGCCAGGTGGTTGGCTTTGGCGCCCATGGCCATCGTTGAATTCTTCACTTCCACAAAGTTGCCGATGTGCACTTCGGCGCCCAGCTGCGCACCGGGGCGCAGGCGGGCAAAGGGGCCGATCAAGGCGCCCTCGCCCACCGTCACACCCAGCTTTTCACCGTCGATGTGGGTGAAGGGGTGGATCACCGCTCCGGCTTCAATGCGGCAGTTGGCAATGACGCAGTGGGCGCCGATCTGGACGCCTTCGCCCAATGACACCTGGCCTTCGAACACGCAGTTGACGTCGATCTCGACGTCTTGCGCGCAGTCGATTTGACCGCGCAGGTCAAAGCGGGCGGGGTCTTTCAGGCGCAAGCCTTGTTCCATCAAATGGTGGGCTTGGCGCAGTTGGTGGGCGCGCTCCAGCTCGGCCAGTTGCACCGGGCTGTTGATGCCGGCCACTTGCAGGGCATCGGTGATTTTGTGGGCCACCACGGACACGCCGTCGGCCACGGCGAACTTGACCACATCGGTCAGGTAGTACTCGCCTTGGGCGTTCTGGTTGTCCAGCCGCCCCAGCCAGGCTTTGAGCAGCTTGGCCGGCACGGCCATGATGCCGCTGTAGACCTCTTTGATTTGGCGCTGCGCTTCGCTGGCATCCTTTTGCTCAACGATGGCTTGCACGGCATCGCCTTGACCACCACCGCCACGCACAATGCGACCGTAGCCGGTCGGGTCGGCAAAGTCGATGGTCAGCAGCGCCAGTTTGTCGCCGCCACACTGCGCGATCAAGGCTTGCAAGGTGTCGGCCTGGGTCAAGGGCACGTCGCCCGACAAGATGACCACGATGCCATCGTCGCCCAGTGCGGGCACGGCTTGTTGCACGGCATGGCCGGTGCCCAGCTGGGGATTTTGGCGCACGCATTGCACGGCCAGCACCTGACCTGGGGCCAGCAGCAGGGGCTCGACCTGGTCGGCCCCGTGGCCAGTGATGACCACGGCCGAGCGGGCGTGCAGCTGCGCAGCGGTGTTCAGCACGTGTTGCACCAGCGGCACTCCGGCCAGGCGTTGCAAGACCTTGGGCACGCGGCTTTTCATGCGGGTGCCTTTGCCTGCGGCCATCACGACAACATCAACGGGCATGGAATCAACTCGGGTCATGGCAATCTTTCTCAGTCTGTCCGCTCACGGAATGCACCCATTATCGCCAGTCACCATGGGCTTTCGTGCAGGCATGTGCGGGCGCAAGCTGCCGACCTGCAAAATATGAGTTCGTGGTGTTTTGCAGATCAGGCCCCATGCCGTTTGAATGGCCCTGGTTTGTCTGCCATGCGTTATGGTTGTTGCTGTAAGCGCCCACGCCTGTGGGCGATGGGCGTGCGACAAGGCGCCCAGACGCGACTTGCGCATTCCGAATAATGGTCCATGCGGACCCCGTCAAAGATGAAAATGATACCGATTTCAAGATGCTTTTTGCTGGTGGTGCTGCTCTGCCTGCAGGGGTGCAGCACCATCAAGCTGGGCTACCAGCAACTGCCCAATTTGTCTTATTGGTGGCTGGACAGCGCCGTGTCTTTCAGCGATGCGCAGAGCACCCAAACCAAAGAGGCGCTGAGCCAGCTGCACCGCTGGCACAAGCGCGAAGAATTGCCCGCCTATGCCGACTTGCTGCAGCGACTGGCCGCGCAAAGCGCCGAGCCGATTCAGGCGGCGCAGGTCTGTGCGGTGTGGACAGACATCGACAAAGCCATGGACCGCACCCTGCGCCAAACCGTGCGGACGGCCGCCCCCGTGGCCATGGCTTTGGGGCCTGAGCAACTGAGCCACCTGAACCAATACTGGATCGGCAAGAACAAGGATTGGGACAAAGAGTGGCTGCAAGGCAGCCCCAGCGAAAGGCTGGAGCGGCGGCTGGGCAAAGCCCTGGAGCGCTTCAGCGACTTTTACGGGTCCTTGACGCCGGCGCAAACGGCGATGGTCAAGGCGCAACTGCAGCAATCGGTCTGGACGCCCGAATGGGGTCAACGCGACCGGCTGCGCAAGCAACAAGATTTGCTGGCGACGTTGCAAAAAGCGCCCCAAAGCAACGCAGCGGCTTTGCCTCAGGTCGAGGCCGATTTGTGGGGGGTGTGGGAGCGTTGGCTGACGCCACCGGATGCCGCCGGGCGTGCGGTGGTGCAAAAAATGATTCAACAAGGCTGCGACAACCTGGCCCTGCTGCACAACAGCGCCAGCCCGGAGCAGCGCCAGCGTGCCGCGCGCAGGTTGCGCGCTTATGAACAGGATTTGCGGGATTTGATCAGGCCTTGAGGTCGGCCCGGGGCAGGAAATGGCGCCGACGGTGCGGCCCAAGAAAATCGCGCACGGGGTGCGCTCCCACGGGTGATGCAGCCACCAGCAGCGTGATGGGGGGCGAGGCTCCACATGACCGTGGGAGCCGCGCCCTGCGCGCGATTCGTTCAGCTTTGCAGCGCCTTCCACATCTCCATGTCGCGCTCGGCCGTCCAGATGCGGGGGTTTTTGATGCCGCTGGCTTCGTCGTAAGCGCGGGTCACGTCAAACGGCAAGCAGTGTTCGTAAATGAACACATGGCCAAACACCGGGTCCATGCTTTGGCGGGTGTGGGCCATGGCGGCTTTCAGGTCCATCTTGGCAGCCACGGCTTCTTTGCCGGCCTGGAACAAAGTGGTCACCCAGCGCTGGGTGTAGTCCAGCGCCTTGTTCACGTTGGCATTGCCCTTCATGGCTTCACCGCGGCCGGGCACGATGAACTCGGCTTTCAAATCACGCAAGGCTTCGAGCGTGGCAGGCCATTCTTCGAGCTGCGCGTCGCCCGTGTAGACACCGGCTTCGTACTCGACCAGATCGCCTGAGAACAGCACTTTTTCTTCTTCCACCCAAGCGATGGTGTCGCCACGGGTGTGGCCTGGGCCTGGATGCCAGATTTGCACCACCACGCCACCCAGGTTGATGCTGAGTTTGCCGGGCACTTCGCCATTTGTGGGGTTGCCACCACCGACCACCAGGGTGGGCCAAGTCAGGCCGGGGATGCTGTCGGCCCCACGGAACAAGCGCGGGAAGCGCTCCATCTCGCTCTTCATGTCTTGCGCGCCGCGCTCTTTGATCAGGTCCAAAGTGCCTTCGCTGGCAATGATCTCGGTCGCGCCTTCGGCGGCGTAGGCGTAAGCGCCCAGCACGCGCACGGCGTGGTAGTGGGTCAGCAGCACGTATTTGATGGGCAGGTCGCTGACGGTGCGGATTTTCTTGATCAGGTCCTGCGCCATGGCGGGTGTGGCCGTGGCGTCGCTGACCATGATGAAGCGGTCACCGATGATCACGCCCGAGTTGGGGTCGCCTTCGGCGGTGTAGGCCCAGCAGTGCTTGCTGAGTTGCTCGAACGTGATGTTTTTCTCGCTCAGGTCGGCCTGACTGGCGAATGCTTTGGTGGGGGCCGTTGTGTTGGCTTTGGACATGGAAATTTCTCCGGTCAATGAATGGTCAAGATTTTACCTAAACGAAATGCGTTACGCATTGTTGAATTTGCCCACACAAGCCAATGGCCTGTACCGACAGGTCAACCTTCAGGTCCAACATGGCGCGCTTCGACGCATCCCCCTCTCGGAGCCGTAGGAGCCCACCCCTGTGGGCGATGGTTTGCAGGGCGTGTGCCACGCCCATCGCCCACAGGGGTGGGCTCCTACCCCACTGGTTGTGCAAGCGTCTGGCCTTTCGCCCTCAACCCAAACCTTTTTCGAGCATGGCGATGACTTCTTCGGCAAAAGCCGCATAGCTGATCGGTCCGCCCGGGCGCAGCCAAGTGAAGGTCCAGTTGATCATGCCCAGCAGCATCATGGTCAGGGCGGTCTGGTTGGTGGGCGTCAGGCGCTCGGGGTAGGCGCGCTTCAAAAAGCGGGTCATGGCTGCGACGATGTCGCGCTGGCGGTTGAGCACCAGCTCGCGCGGCGACACGGCGTTAGCACCCAGCGCCGGGTCGGGCACATCGCTCAGGAACTGGGTGTCGTTGAGCAGCGCCGCGTGGCGGGTGGCCGAGGTTTCGTACTCTTGCAAAAAGGCCCGCACCAGCTCGTGCAGGGCGGCGCGGTCGTCCAGGTTTTTGCGCTGGGCTGTGGCTTCGGTCTGCGCGATCAAACCCAGCAGGCGCTGGGTGTGGCGGTCCAGCAAATCAAACAGAATGGCTTCTTTGCTCTCGTAGTAGTGGTACAGCCGGGCTTTGGACGTGCCGCAGGCGGCGGCGATCTCGTTCATGCTGGCGGCCGGGTAGCTGCTTTGCGCAAAGGATTGCGCGGCAATGTCCAGGATCGCGTCGCGCTTGATCTCGTGGGTGGCGGATTTGGGGCGTGCCATGTTTCAGTGTGTCAAACGGGCCAGACCACGCCGTTGTCGTTGAGGATGGCGTCCAGCGGCTCGTCGTGCGGCTCGGGTTCCAGGTCGTCCACATAGCCCTGGGTAAAGCCCAGGCCCACGGTGAACGGCTTGGGCTGCAGCGTGGCCAGGGTGCGGTCGTAAAACCCGCCGCCATACCCCAAGCGATAACCGCCAATGCCATAGCCCACGCAGGGCACAAACAGCAAGGTGGGCACGATGACTTCGGTGTCCTTGGGCTTGGGGATGCCGTAGGCGTCCTCTTCCATCGGGCAGCCGGGGTACCAAGTGTGAAAGGTCAAGGTCTTGTGCAGCTTGTTGACCACCGGCAGGCCGATTTGGCGGCGCTGCGGTTCGCCGTGCAGCTCGCCGTCTTCTTTCCAGCGGTGCAGCACGGGCAAGGGGTCAAATTCGCCCTTGATGGGCCAGTAAGCGCCGATCACGGTGTCCGGACGGTCGAACAGCCAAATGCGCATGACGCGCTGCAGCGCCTCGGCCCGCGCGAGGCGGTCCGGCAGGTTCAATCTTTCTTCGATCAAGGCCTTTCGCAAGGCTTTCTTGGCGTGTGCTTTGTCCATAATCAACCCATGCCTTATCCATTCAAGCAACTGACACCGATTCTGACACTGGTTGGCGCACTGACCGTGACAGGTCTGGCCAGTTTTCCTGCGCAAGCACAAAACAAGGGCGATGACACGCTGCTGGAGATGGCCCAGGCGTTCCGCAAAAACGACAAAGCCCGCCTGAGCGCTTTGCTGGCGCAAGCCCGTGGGCATGTGCTGGAGCCTTTGGCCGCTTATTGGGAGTTGCGCCCACGGCTGGACACCGCGCCGGAGTCCGAGATCCGAAGCTTTCTGAGCAACTATGCGGGCACTTATTACGAAGACCGCCTGCGCACCGATTGGTTGCTGCAACTGGGCAAGCGCCGTGACTGGGCCAACTTCACAGCCGAATACCCCAACTACCGCATGCGCGATGACCGCGAAGTGCGCTGTTATGCGCTGGTGACCGAAGCCATCAACAGCAAGGCCAATGTGGCCGACGAAGCCAAACGCCTGTGGTATTCGTTGCGCGAGGCCGACGATGGCTGCACTTATGTGGCCGAACACTTGCATTCAGGCAAGCAGATCAACGGCCTGGATTTGTGGCGCAAGGCGCGCATGGCGATGGACGCCAACCGGCCCAAACCGGCCAAAGACGCTGTGGACATCGAAGCCCCGCGCTTGTCAGAGCAAGTGGCCTTGATCCACGCCGATCCGACCCGCTATCTGGACAAACGCATCATCGCCATCACCAAGAGCCGCAAAGAGCTGGCCACGCTGGCCCTGATCCGCCTGGCCGCCAGCGACCCCGAGGAGGCCGCCGAACGGCTGGACAAACACTGGGGCTTGCTGCTGAGCGCCGAAGAGCGCAACTGGACTTGGGCCGTGATTGGCAAACAGGCCGCTCAAAAGTTGCAGGACAACGCGAGCAGCTACTTTGCCAACGTGCGCAAAGACGCTGACCTGAACGATGACTTGCTGGGCTGGAAAGTGCGCGCCGCCTTGCGCATGGGCCAGTGGAAACAGGTGCTGAGTGCCACGCAAGCCATGTCGCCAGAAGCCCGCAAGGACGCCACCTGGACCTATTGGCAAGCCCGCGCCCTGCTGGCCACCGCGGGCAACGATGCCGCGCAAAAACAAGAGGCTCAAAACCTGCTGCGCAGCATTGCCAGCGTGCGCGGCTTTTACGAACAACTCGCGCTGGAAGAGCTGGGCCAAAACATCACCGTGCCGGAGCGCCCTGCGGCTTTGACGGCCCAGGAAAAAGCCACCGCCCAGGCCAACCCCGGTTTGCAACGTGCCCTTTACGCGATCAGCATCGGCCTGCGTGCCGAGGGCAACCGCGAATGGAACTACAGCACCAATTTGCACAGCCCCGGCGGCATGAACGACCGCGAACTGCTGGCTGCCGCCGACTTGGCCTGCCAGCGCCAAGTGTGGGACCGCTGCATCAACACCAGCGAACGCACCAAGGACGTGATCGATTTTGAGCAGCGCTTTCCGATGCCGTTGCGCGACATCGTGGTGCGCCGCGCAGGCGAGGTCAAACTCGATCCGGCCTATGTGTACGGCCTGATCCGCCAGGAAAGCCGCTTCATCATGGACGCCCGCTCGGGCGTGGGCGCCTCGGGCCTGATGCAGGTCATGCCCGCCACCGCCAAATGGACGGCCAAAAAAATCGGCATGACCAGCTTCACGCCCGAGCAGATCACCGACAAAGAGGTCAACGTGGCCATTGGCACCGGTTACCTCAAGCTGGTGCTGAGCGACTTTGAAGGCTCCATGGCCATGGCCGCTGCCGCCTACAACGCAGGCCCCAACCGCCCACGCAACTGGCGCAATGGCCCGGTGCTGGAAGCGGCCATCTGGGCCGAAAACGTGCCCTTTCAGGAAACCCGCGATTACGTGAAAAAGGTGCTGTCCAACACCACCAACTACGCCGCCATCCTGACCCGGCAGCCGCAATCGCTTAAAAGCCGTCTGGGCCAAGTCGGGCCGCGCAACAGCGCCCAAGCCGAGCCCAACCCAGACCTTCCATGACGGACTGATGGCAGAAAAACAAGGGGAGCCACCACATGCTGCAGCTTTACATCGCCAACAAGAATTACTCGTCCTGGTCCATGCGCCCCTGGGTGCTGCTGCGCCAGGCGGGCATCGCCTTTGAAGAGGTTTATGTCCGCTTTGACAGCTTCGCCCCGGACTCGCAATTCAAGGCGTCACTCAAGGCCGTGAATCCGGTCGGCAAGGTGCCTGTGCTGGTGCACGATGGGCTGGCCATCTGGGACACCCTGGCGATTGCAGAATATGTGGCGGAACAGTTTCCTGACAAGCTGTTGTGGCCCGCTGACCGCGCTGCCCGCGCACGCGCTCGCAGCATCTGCGCCGAAATGCACAGCGGCTTTGGGGGCCTGCGCAGCGCCTGCCCGATGAACATCGAGGCGCACCTGCCCGAGATTGGCGCACTCGCCCTGCGCGACAAGCCCGCCGTGCGCGCCGACCTGGACCGCATCTGCAGCCTCTGGAGTGGTCTGCTGCAAGAACACAGCGGCCCCATGCTGTTTGGCCACTTCACCATCGCCGATGCCTACTTTGCCCCGGTGGTCATGCGCCTGAAAACCTATGCCTTGCCGGTACCTGCCGATGTGGCCGCCTACATGGACCGCGTGTGCGCCCTGCCCGGTGTGAAAGCATGGATCGACGACGCTTTGGCCGAAAAGGACTTCATTGACTTCGAAGAGCCCTTCCGGGTGGCTCGCTGAGCGAAGCGGTTGACATGAACGTTTTTGTCGTCGGCGGTGCGGTGCGCGATGCCTTGATGGGCTTGTCCGTCAATGATCGCGACTGGGTGGTGGTGGGCAGCACGCCTGAGGCCATGACCGCTCAAAAGTATGTGCCGGTGGGTAAGGACTTTCCGGTATTTTTGCACCCCCAAAGCCGCGAGGAATACGCCCTGGCCCGCACCGAGCGCAAAACAGCGCGGGGCTACAAAGGCTTTGCGGTGCAGGCCGCGCCAGACGTCTCGCTCGAAGAAGACCTGGCCCGGCGCGACCTGACGATCAACGCCATGGCTGTGCCCGAGGCACTGGCGCACGAGCCGCCCAGCGCTTGGACGGGCCACATCGTCGACCCCTATGGCGGCCAGCGCGACCTGCGGACCAAGGTGCTGCGCCACGTGACCGAGGCCTTTGCCGAAGACCCTGTGCGCGTTCTGCGCTTGGCACGGTTTGCGGCGCGCTTTGCCGATTTCACCGTGGCCGAAGAAACGATGGCATTGATGCGCCAGATGGTCACGGGCGGTGAAGTCGACCACTTGGTGCCCGAGCGCGTCTGGCAAGAACTGGCCAAAGGCCTGATGAGCACCAAGCCTTCGCGCATGTTCGAGGTGCTGCGCGAATGCGGCGCCTTGAGGGTGCTGCTGCCCGAGCTGGACAAGCTGTGGGGCGTGCCGCAACGGGCCGAATACCACCCCGAAATCGACGCCGGTGTGCACATGATGCTGGTGATGGACATGGCCGCGCAGCTGCACACGCCGCTTTCGGTGCGCGTGGCTTGTTTGTTACACGACCTGGGCAAAGGCACAACCCCCGCTGATGTGCTGCCGCGCCACATCGGGCACGAAGGGCGCAGCGTGAAGTTGTTGCTCAAGGTGTGTGATCGCCTGCGCGTGCCCACCGATTGCAAGGAACTGGCCGAAGTGGTGGCGCGTGAGCACGGCAACATCCACCGCAGTGCTGAGTTGAACGCCGAGGCAGTGATGCGATTATTGGAACGCTGCGACGCTGTTCGCCAGGCCGAGCGCTTTGAACGGGTGCTGCAAGCCTGTGAATGCGATGCGCGGGGGCGTCTGGGTTTTGCCGACGCCACTTATCCGCAAGCCGCCCGTTTGTTGCAGGCACAGCAAGCGGCCTTGTCGGTCGAGACAGCGCCCATCGCGCAAGCGGCTGCTCAAGCGGGGCTCAAAGGCCCACAGATCGGTGAGCGGATCACGCAAGCAAGGGTGCGCGCCATCCGAAATATTGTCCAGTAGGTCGGCGCCTTCAGGTCGACATGGCTGGCGCCATTGTTCCCTTGCAGGAGCCCACCCCGTGGGCGATGCTTTGAAGGGCGTGTGCCACGCCCATCGCCCACAGGGGTGGGCTCCTGCATCAAGGTTCGCGGCAAGGCTTTGGCTCAGGGCTTCAAAAGGTCGGATCAACGGGGCGCTGCCTTCATTGCCAACCAACGCCTCCTCACAAATGCGAACGGGTCCAATCGGCGATGTCTTGCGCTGTTCGGAACGCGCCCGCTTGGCGGGCCACTTCCTTGCCGCCTACAAACAGCGCCAGCGTGGGGATGCTGCGGATGTTGAAACGGGCGGCGATGCCCTGCGCGTCTTCGGTGTTGAGTTTGGCCAGCCGCACTTGGGGCTCCAGCAAACTGGCGGCTTGCTCGTAAGCCGGGGCCATCATGCGGCAGGGCCCGCACCAAGGAGCCCAGAAGTCCACGAGGACGGGAATCTGGCTGCGGCCCATGTGGCGGTCAAAAGAGGTGGCGTCCAACGCCAGCGGATGCCCGTCAAAAAGATTTTTGTGGCATTGCCCACACTCAGGGCTGCTGCGCATGTCGGCCACGCGCACCCGATTGGTGGTGTGGCAGTGCGGACAGACGATGTGAACAGAGTCGGTGGTGGCGGTCATGAAAACCCTTTGTGGTTACACCCCACTTGGGGGCCATGCCCACCGCTTCAAGAGCCTGAAACTGGGCAGCCAACGCTGCCCACCCGGGTCAACGAGGCGTGCGAGGCGCCATGGGGGCGCGACCAGCCAAGTGACGGAAGCTGATGCGCCCTTTGCTCAGGTCATAAGGCGACAGCTCCAGGGTCACGCGGTCCCCGGCCAAAATGCGGATGTGGTTCTTGCGCATCTTGCCTGCGGAGTAAGCGATCAGCTGGTGACCGTTGTCCAGGGTCACGCGAAAACGCGTGTCGGGCAACACTTCGTTGACCACGCCCATCAGTTCAATCAGTTCTTCTTTAGCCATTTAAAACGTCTTTCTCAAAACAGAATCGGTTTGGTGGTCTGACGCTCAACCCAGAGCACGCCTTCATCGAGGGCGTATTGGCTGGCAGCGGCAGACGTTGCAAATTCGGGCACAAACCGCATCACGCGGTCGGTGCTGGCGCTTCCGCGGCCACTGGCCACGGACACTTGCGCGCCAAAAGCCCCATTGGGCAGCACGCGGGAGCAGGGTTGGATTCGGTACTTGCCCATCGAAATGGACTTGTGAAAACAATGGTGAATCGACATGGATTTTATCTAACGGAGATCAGGCCGCTTTTCCTGCCTCTTTGGGGCGGTCTCGCGGCGCGGGATTTGGCATGTCCTGGTGCCAAAAACGCCTCCGATAAATCCACTGGGAGTGGACCACAGCGCACCGTGCAGAGGTGCATCAAAAGGAAGCAAAAAAATCGTCTGGGCCCAGCTGTAAAAGCATGGCGGGCGATGAGCACAGTGGAGGACAAGACTGGCATCCCTCTGCCGGGATGCGCTATCGGCTCGCGAAGAGCTAGATGGGCATAAGTCGCCAATGGCGTGTCGCACTGTAACACGTTCGAGCTTGCAGCGCTTATCTGCGCCCGCTCACAGCCACTTGGCGATCACGCTGGCCAGCATGCTCAAGAGCAAGGTGCTGGTGATCGGGATGAACCATTCGCGCCCGAACAGGCGAAAGCGGAAATCGCCCGGCAGGCGGCCAAAGCCCAACTTCTGCAGCCAAGGCTGCAGGCCACTGAAGATGATCAGGGCCAGCAATACGACGATCAGCCAACGGAACATGTGCGCCTTTGTTGCGGTTCAGAGCCGGTGCGACCGGTCACCCCGGTCAAACCCTTGTGCGGCCCAATCGGCCGAGGTGGCCAAGCCGATCACCTTGAACAGCTCGCCCATCTCGTGCTCGTTGACCAGTCGCTGGGCCTGGCTGCGCTCGGCCAAAGAAGCCTCGGCCATGCGCTCGGCAAGACCCAGGTTCAATAAAAACCAAGCTTGGCTGGTGTAGCCGAGCACATGCAAGCCCGCGTTTTGAGCGGCCAGCGCCACACCGGTGAAGTTGACGTGGGACGTGATGTCTTTTTGACCCACCGCCACCAGCGGATCGGCATCGGCCTGGTGCAGCTGGTGACACATGACAGTGCCCATGTGGCGTTGGGGGTGGAAGTATTCGCCCTCAGGGAAACCGTAATCCAGAAAAAACGCCGCGCCGCCACGGCCGGCCTGCAAGCGCTCGGCCAGGCTGGCGATGAAGGCTTCAGCTTGCGGGTGGATTTCGGTCAGGTAGTCGTGCTCGCCCTCGATGGCCATCGGTGGGCGCAAGTCGGTCGGGCGGTCTTGCCAAGCCAAGGTCCGGCCCTCACCCTCGCCTGCGCTGACCACACCGCGCTCGTGCCAAACGCCACCTGTGCGCTGCAAAAGCTGTACCGGCATGGCGTCGAGCACTTCGTTGCCCACCACCACGCCTTCAATCACCTCGGGCCAGGCGTCGAGCCAGCGCACTTTGTGGGCGTGCGCCGCCAAGGTCTGCGCCTGCCGGGCGCGCAAGGTGCCCGACAAGTCGATGATGGTGTAACGCGCCACCGCGTCGCCCAAGCTGTCCAGCAACTGCAGGGCCAAGGCGCCGGTGCCAGCGCCAAATTCCCAGACCTCCTGCGTGCCTGTGGCTTGCAAGGCTTGGCGCACCTGCACCGCCAGGGTGGATCCAAACATCGGCGACAAACCGGGCGCGGTCACGAAATCGCTGCCCGAAGACGGCATGGCACCGAACTTTTGCAGGTCGTTGGTGTAATAGCCCAGACCCGGCTCGTACAGGGCCATGGCCATGAAGCGGTCAAAGCCGATCCAGCCGCCCGCTTGCGCGATGGCTTGGTGAATGAGGCGGGTCAATTCGGAAGAATGATGGGGATGCTGCGTGGTCACGCGGTGATTGTCGCCGAAGGTGTACGGGGGTTGACGGGGTGCCAAGTCCGAATTCATGGCTTGCCCGATAATTGGCGGTTTGCTTGACCCGCTGTCATGCAGGATTTGATCCTGCATCCATGTTGGCGCAAGCAGGGACCCCGAACCCACGTCCGGGGTGACAAATCCACCGCATCCATTCACTTCATTCATGAAACAAGTTCTGGTCACCGGTGGCGCTCACCGCCTGGGCGCCGAGATCGTTCGCCAATTTGCGGCGGCGGGCTGGCGCGTGTGGTGCCATTACCAACGCTCGGCCGATGCGGCCAAGGCACTGCAGGCTGAGTTGCGGGCCGCAGGGGGCCACATTGAATGCGTGCAAGCCGATTTGGCGAAAAGCTTTGAGGTCGAGCGCATGGTGGCCCACATCACGCAAACCACCGGGCCGCTGGATTGCTTGGTGAACAACGCGTCTTTGTTCGAGCCCGATGAAGGCACCGACATGGACTTGCCCGGCGCGCGCCAACAACTCGAAGTGAACTTGATCGCCCCCATGCTGCTGGCCTCGCTGATGGCCAGGCAAGCCGCGCCCAAGGCCACGCCCGGCCAGCGCAGCGTGGTCCACATCCTGGACCAGAAGGTGTTCAACCTGAACCCGGACTATTTCTCGTACACCGTCTCGAAACTGGCGCTGGAACGTGCCGTCTCCTTGCAGGCGCAAGCCCTGGCCCCTTTGCGCGTGTGCGGCGTGGCTCCGGGCCTGATGTTTTTGAGCGGCCCACAAACCCAAGAGAACTTTGACCGCAACAGCCGCGTGAACCTGCTGCGCGAACCGATCGACCCGGCGCAGGTGGCGGCCACTTGCGTTTTTCTGGCGCAAAACCCCTGCATCACCGGCACCACGGTGTGTGTGGACAACGGCCAACACCTGGTGCCTTTGGCGCGCGACGTGATGTTTTTGGGTGAACCGAAAGACCCTGCATGAGCGCGCTGATGACCGATTTGGCGCTGAACTGCCGCCGCCTGTTTTTGCGCAACCACACGGTGGACGTGCGCATCGGCGCACACGATTTTGAAAAGCTCGGGCCCCAGCGCATCGTCTTCAACGTCGAGCTGTTCGTGCCCTACAGCGCGTCCACCCCTGCGCAAGACGATTTGGCCGAGGTGGTGGACTACGACTTCATCCGCGAGGTGATTGCGCGCCGGGTGGCCCAGGGCCACATCGTGTTGCAAGAGACTTTGTGCGACGATCTGATGCGCGAGCTGGTCGCGCACCCGCAGGTGCAGGCGGTGCGCCTGTCCAGCTGCAAACCCGATGTGTACCCGGACTGCGAAGCCGTCGGGGTTGAAATTTTCCAAATCAAATCCGCGCCATGAAAACACCCGCAGGACACCAAACTTTGGAGCTGACCGGTTTGCGCTTTGACGCGAATCTGGGCATTCTGGAACACGAAAAAACAGACCCGCAGCCGATCCAGGTCGATGCCGAGCTGAACCTGGGCACGCAGCCCCTGCTGCCCAGCGACGACGACATCCACCATGTGCTGGACTACCGCAAGGTGCGCAAAATCATCATCGACGAATGCACCGCCGAGCACATCAACCTGCTGGAAACGCTGATCGGCAAAGTGTCGAACCGCCTGATGCAATTGCCCGGCGTGTTGGGCGTGCGCGTCAAGATTGCCAAACTTGAAATTTTTGAAGACTGCGAAGTGGCCATTCGCATGGAAACCGGACAGTGGTGAACATGAACACAACAACTGAAAACACCTGGGTGGACGCTGAGGCCGAAGCCAATGCAGCAGCGGCCAAAGCCATCAAGATCGAACGCGAAACCCACAAGCTCGAAAAACGCCTGTGCCGCCAAATGGGCCAGGCGATCAGTGACTTCAACCTGATCGAAGCGGGCGACCGCATCATGGTCTGCATGTCGGGTGGCAAAGACAGCTACGGCATGTTGGACATCTTGCTCAAGATGAAGGCCCGTGCTCCGGTGGACTTTGAGTTGGTCGCGGTCAACCTCGACCAAAAGCAACCCGGCTTTCCCGATCACATCCTGCCTGCCTACCTCAAAGAGCTGGGTGTGGAGTACCACATCGAAACACAAGACACGTATTCGATCGTGAAAGACAAGATCCCCGAAGGCAAGACCATGTGCAGCCTGTGCTCGCGTCTGCGCCGAGGTATTTTGTACCGCGTGGCACGGGAGTTGAAGTGCAACAAGCTGGCGCTCGGCCACCACCGCGACGACATGCTGCAGACCTTCTTTTTGAACATGTTCTTTGGCGGCAAGCTCAAAGGCATGCCCCCGAAGCTGGTCAGCGACAACGGCGAGTTCATGGTCATCCGCCCGCTGGCCTACGTGGCCGAGACCGACCTGATCCGTTGGGCAGAGCACCGACAGTTCCCCATCATCCCGTGCACCCTGTGTGGCAGCCAAGAAAACCTGCAACGCCTGCAGGTGGGCAACATGCTGCGCGAGTGGCAAAAGAAGCACCCTGGCCGCATTGAAAACATGTTTGCGGCTTTGCAAAATGTGGTGCCCTCGCATTTGATGGACGCCAAACTGCACGGCTTCAAAGACTTGAAGATCACCGGCATTGAATCGGACGACGGCGACAAAGCCTTTGACGAAGAAGAGTTCAAGGAAGCGTCCTTGCCGGGCATTCAGGTCATCTCGATGTAAACCTCTGGAGACGGGTCATGCGCCAACCAACTCAGCCGTTTGATCGCCCATTCACTTGGCGGATTTCTTTGGCCATGGCCGCTCTGGCCATGGCGCTGTTGTCGGGCTGCGCCACTGTGCGTCTGATCGACAGCGATGTGGTGTCGGTGGCCGCCGCACCTGCAGGCATGAGCTTGCAAGGGGCCACATACCGCTTTGAGCGCCTGCCCTCGCAGGCCAACAACCCCGAAGCAGGCCTGGCCGAACAACAAGCACAAGCGGCCATGACGGCGGTGGGTTTGGTGCGTGACGATGCGAATGCCCAGCTCAGCGTGTTGGTGGGCTTTGCGGGCACGCAATACCTGGCCGATCCTTGGGGCCGTCCTTTGCCACCGGGTGCCTGGTCGCCTTTTTACGGCAGCATTTCCATGGGGCGCGGCATCGGGCCCAACGTGGGTCTGGGCATGGGCATGCGCTTTCCGCCCCCGACACAATATCGCCGCGAAGTCAGCCTGATCATGCGCGACTTGAGATCCAGCCAAGTGGTCTATGAAACCCGCGCCACGCACGATGGCCCCTGGAACGACAGCGCGCAGCTGTTTGCCACGCTGTTCCAGGCCGCCATGGCCAACTTTCCGAACCCGCCAGCCGGTCTGCGCCGGGTGAACATCGAAATCCCCCGCTGAATTTTCTGGACACTGCCTCGCATGGACGCCACCCGCATTCTGGCCATTCGGCACGGAGAAACCGCCTGGAACGTGGACACCCGCCTCCAGGGGCATCTGGACATTCCGCTCAACGAGGTGGGTTTGCAGCAAGCCGCGCACCTGGCCCAAACTCTGGTACAGCGCGATGCCATCGACGCGGTGTATGCCAGCGACCTGTCGCGCGCCCACACCACCGCCAGCGCGATTGCCCAAGCCGTGGGCCAATCGGTCACGGCACACCCCGGCTTGCGCGAACGGCACTTTGGCGCTTTTCAGGGCCGCACTTTTGCCGAGATCGAGGCCGAGTTGCCGGGCGAAGCCTGGCACTGGCGCAAACGCACCCCCGAGTGGGTGCCACCGGACGGTGGCGAGTCCTTGATCGTGCTGCGCGAACGCATTTTGAACACCGTAGACGAATTGGCCGCACGCCACCCCGGCCAGCAAATCGTGATGGTCGCGCACGGCGGCGTGATGGACATCCTCTACCGCGCAGCGACCCGACTGGACCTGCAGGCACCGCGTACCTGGCAGCTGACCAACACCGCCGTCAACCGGCTGCTGTGGACACCGCAAGGCTTGTCATTGGTCGGCTGGGGCGACACCTCGCACCTGGATGCGCTGGGCAAGGACGAGGCGACAGCCTGAAGCCTCAGTGGGAGACCGCCCCAGCGGGCGAGTCAGCCCCCGTTCGTCAGCGCACACGCTCACAGGGGTGAGCTCTTACAAGGGGCCACTTGCGTGATGTCAGATTCTGTAGGAGCCCAACCCTTTGGGCGATGGCGTGGGGTGGCTGTATGCAGGCAATCGCCCACGGGGTGGGCTCCTGCGAAAAGCAACTTGGCATCGCTTGTCGACAGCTCGGATCGATCAGCGCCCGCAAAGGCAAGTGGTTTTTGACTTTACATCCGTTCGCCAAACGATTTGGGCGGTGTCACGCCCAGATGCTTGAAGGCCGCCAGCGTGGCGATGCGCCCACGCGGGGTGCGCTGCAAATAACCTTGCTGGATCAAATACGGCTCGATCACGTCCTCGATGGTGTCACGCTCTTCGCCGATGCTGGCGGCGATGTTGTCCAAGCCCACTGGGCCGCCGTCAAAACGGTGGATCACCGCTTCCAGCAGTTTGCGGTCCATCAAATCAAAGCCTTCGGGGTCCACGTCCAGCATGACCAGGGCTTTTTGGGCGATGGCCTTGTGGATGGTGCCGTCGCCTTTGACGTCGGCATAGTCGCGCACCCGGCGCAGCAAGCGGTTGGCAATGCGCGGCGTGCCGCGTGAGCGTCGGGCGATTTCAAACGAGCCTTCGGCGTCGATCGGCGCTTTGAGCAGCCCAGCGCTGCGGGTCACGATGCGGGTCAACTCTTCGGGGGTGTAGAACTCCAGCCGCGACACAATGCCAAAGCGGTCGCGCAGCGGGTTGGTGAGCATGCCGGCGCGGGTGGTCGCGCCCACCAGGGTGAAGGGCTGCAAATCGAGCTTGATGCTGCGCGCCGCTGGGCCTTCGCCGATCATGATGTCGATCTGGTAGTCCTCCAGCGCGGGGTACAAGATTTCCTCGACCACAGGCGAGAGGCGGTGGATCTCGTCGATGAAGAGCACATCGTTTCGCTCCAAATTGGTCAGCAGCGCCGCCAGGTCCTTGGGCTTTTCGAGCACCGGGCCACTGGTTTGGCGCAGGTTCACGCCCAACTCGGCGGCAATGATGTGACTCAGCGTGGTCTTGCCCAAACCGGGCGGGCCAAACAGCAGCACATGGTCCAGCGGCTCCTCGCGCATCTTGGCCGCGCTGATGAAGATCTCCAGCTGCTCTCGCACCTTGACCTGACCCACGTACTCGTCGAGCAGTTTGGGGCGCAAGGCGCGCTCAATGGCTTCCTCTTGGTGCGACACGGGGGCGGCCGAGATGACTCGGGGCACGGGTTCGGGCAAAAAGTCGTCGGTGCGGATGCTCATGGGGAAACCAACTCGATGATGTCGTTGAGCTCAAGACGAGCGGATTGAAAAATGGCGTCACTGACCCGCTTCCATGGGTGAGGTGTCGCACCACGTTGTCGCCAGTCAAAGCTCTTGGGCTGGTTGCAAATGATGTAGCTCGCTTGCTTGGCCGATTTGCTGTTGTCAATCGCAAACGGGTTGGTGGCGTTGTAAGCTGCCGTGGACATGGGAAAGCCGATGACCAACGATGTCCTGTCGTTGAAAGCCTTGGGTGACAGGACCAGCATGGGGTGCATGTCACGCATCTCGCGGCCCACCTGCGGATTGAAATTGATCCAGATGATGTCTTGCCGGTCGGGCACCCAAACGGACCGGCTCACTCGGAAGCCCCAAACTCGGCGCCTTGGGGGGCATCCTGCATGACCTCACCACCGTGCACCTGGGGGTCAAAAGCCGCCAACTTGTCTTGCAAGCTGGGGCGCTGAGGCACGGCGCGCAACTCCAAACACCCTTTGGACACGACGGTGGCTTGCAAAGGCGTGCCCGGCGTGATGCCCAGCGTCTGCATCAACTCTCGGCTGAGACGAATGCCGTGGCTGTTGCCCCAAGTGGAAATGGTCAAGGCAGTGGTTTTCATGCACAAAGTATATCCAACGGATATCCAAACACAAGGCCGCCCGAATGTTTATTTGTTCAAGGCCTTGAGCGCCAGCTTGATGCCCTCGCTCACGCCCACATCGGCGGGCAGGCTCTTGAGGGCGACCGACGCTTCCTTGTCGCTGTAACCCAGCGCCATCAGGGCTTGCTGGATGTCGCTTTGCGCGTCGCTGGTGTTCACGGCAAACAGGCCGCCCAAGTCCCCCCCCAGCTTGCCCTTGAGCTCCAGCAGCAGGCGCTCGGCTGTCTTTTTGCCGATACCCGGCACTTTGACCAGACGCCCCACTTCTTGGGTGGTGATGGCTTGGGCCAAGTCATCCACGCTCATGCCGGACAACACACTCAGGGCGGTGCGGGGGCCCACGCCCGAAATTTTGATGAGCTGGCGAAACGCCTCGCGCTCGCTCAAAGTGGCAAAGCCGTACAAGATCTGGGCGTCTTCGCGCACCACAAAGTGCGTGACCAGGCTGACCTTCTCGCCGGTGGCGGGCAAGTTGTAGAAAGTGCTCATGGGCACATTCACCTCGTAGCCCACGCCATGGCAGTCCACGATCACCTCGGGGGGGTTCTTGTCGCTCAGGATGCCGGTCAGTTTGCCAATCATGGAGAGGGTGCCTTCAAATGCCTATCATGGGAGAAAATGCGCGGTGGCCAATGACCCGGCACCGCGCTCACCTAGGATTATCAACTTGATCGTCAGACACACCTTCACCCCGCACAACAACACCCGCCTGTCGCACCTGTGCGGCCCGATGGACGCGCACCTGCGCACCATTGAAGCGGGTCTGCAAGTGAGCATCGCGCACCGGCACGAGCAGTTCAAGGTAGACGGCCCCAAGGCGGTGGCCATGCGGGCCATGGAGATATTGCAAGCGATTTACGAGCGGGCCGACCGCCCGATTGCCCCTGACATGGTGCAACTCATGCTGGTGGGCGACAGCGGGGGCGAAGAAGCCGAGCTGCCCGCGCTGCAAACCCGCCGCGCCGACCTGAAGGCCCGCACCCCCGTGCAGGCGGCGTATCTGGAAAGTATCGCCAGCCACGACATCAGCTTTGGCATTGGCCCAGCAGGCACGGGCAAGACCTATCTGGCCGTGGCCTGCGCGGTGGACGCGCTGGAGCGCTCCAGCGTGCAGCGCATTGTGCTGACGCGCCCGGCGGTGGAAGCCGGTGAACGCCTGGGCTTCTTGCCGGGCGACCTGTCGCAAAAGGTCGATCCCTACCTGCGCCCCCTGTACGACGCGCTGTACGACCTGATGGGTTACGACAAGGTGCAAAAAGCCTTTGAGCGCAACGCCATCGAGATCGCGCCGCTGGCCTTCATGCGCGGGCGCACGCTGAACAACGCCTTTGTGATTCTGGACGAAGCGCAAAACACCAGCACAGAGCAAATGAAGATGTTCTTGACCCGCATCGGCTTTGGCGCCAAGGCCGTGGTCACGGGCGATGTGAGCCAGATCGACTTGCCCAAAGGGCAATTGAGCGGTCTGATCGACGCCGAGCGCGTCTTGAAGCGCGTCAAAGGCATTGCTTTCACCCGTTTCAGCAGCGCCGATGTGGTGCGCCACCCGCTGGTGGCCCGCATCGTGGACGCCTACGAAGCGCAAGGCAGCGCGGTCATGCGCGCAGGCATCAGCACCCGCCGCAAGCCTTTGCCCACCGACGACTGAACACCCGACCGACACCCGACCGACACCCGACAAGCACCCATGGCCCTGCAAAAACTCCAGCTCTCTCTGCAATTTGGCGACATGCCTGATGCAGCCCGCCACCGCGCCGCCCTGCCCCGCCACGCGGTGACACGCGCGATTCGCCACGCCTTGGCCGACGACGCCGAAATCACGGTGCGCATCGTGGGCGAGAAAGAAGGCCGCGAGCTCAACAAGAGCTACCGCAAAAAGGACTACGCCACCAACGTGCTGACTTTTGACTATGCGCAAGAACCCGTGGTGCTGGCCGACCTGGTGCTGTGCGCCCCGGTGGTCGCGCGTGAGGCCAAAGAGCAAGGCAAGACGCTGGCAGCGCATTACGCGCACCTGCTGGTGCACGGTACCTTGCACGCCCAGGGCTGGGACCACGAGACCAGCGAGGCCGATGCCGAAGAGATGGAGGCCTACGAAATTGACATCCTGGCGGAGTTGGGGATCAAGAACCCTTATCTGTAGTGTTCAGCGGGTGAGGCCTTGAATGGGAAGGGGCCGGGTTCCTCATAACGGGGTACCGACAAATCGTCACCCGGCCCCATCCCACACAAGGCCGTGGTGCTCTTTTAAAACTCGCGGGTCATCTGAGCCATGTCAAACCTGCAGGCTTCGAATCGAAAGCCGCTAATTCACAGCCAACCATTTGCGCGAATGACAACTCAGGTGTGTGAGGGGATGCGGCGGGCGACGATTTGTCGGTACCCCGTTATGAGGAGCCCGCCGCATCCCCTCACACACCGCCCCCCCCAACAGAAACAAACGTCAGATCAATCGGACCTTCACAGTCTTGCCCTTGATCTTGCCGCTCGACAGCTGCGCCTCGACCTTCTTGGCCAGATCGGCCAACACCGCCACATAAGTCGAAAACTCGTTCACGTTGATCTTGCCGACCTGCTCGCGGGTCAAGCCGCACTCGCCAGCCAGTGCGCCCATCACGTCGCCTGCGCGGATTTTTTCCTTGCGGCCACCCACGATTTGCAAAGTGCGCATCGGTGGGCGCAAAGGGCCACCGGCTGCAGGCATCAGGATGGACAAAGGCTGCCAATCGGATTCGCGGCCTTGCAAGACCTCGATCTTGCCGACCGAACCCATCTCGTCCATGCTGACCAGCGTGAGCGCCAAGCCTTCGGCATCGCCCCGGCCGGTGCGGCCAATGCGGTGGATGTGAATCTCTGCGTCGGGCGTCACGTCCACGTTGATCACAGCCTCCAAGCCTTCCACGTCCAGCCCACGCGAAGCCACATCGGTGGCCACCAGCACCGAACAGCTGCGGTTGGCAAACTGCACCAGCACCTGATCGCGCTCGCGCTGCTCCAGCTCGCCATACAAAGCCAAAGCGCTCA
The DNA here is from genome assembly GCF_003063575.1 of Limnohabitans sp. Jir72. GTDB lineage: Bacteria > Pseudomonadota > Gammaproteobacteria > Burkholderiales > Burkholderiaceae_C > Limnohabitans_A. The sequence goes on along the minus strand of NZ_NESC01000009.1, from coordinate 24,378 downwards.
AGCCCTGGGCTTGCAGCACGGCCACCACATCGCGGCACTGCTGCTTGGTGTTGCAAAACACCAGCGTGCGCTCGGGGCGGTAATGGGCCAGGATGCTGGACACGGCATGCAAACGCTCGTGCTCGGTCACTTCAAAAAAGATCTGGCGGATCTTGTGCGCGCTGTGCTGCGCCTCGACCTGGATGGTCTTGGGCTGGCGCATGAACTGCGCAGCCAGCTTGTCAATGCCCTCGGGGTAGGTGGCCGAAAACAACAAAGTCTGGCGGTCCTTGGCGCACTGGCGCACCACCTTGGCGATGTCGTCAAAAAAGCCCATGTCCAACATGCGGTCGGCTTCGTCCAGCACCAGCGTGTTCACGCCAGCCAAGCTCAGCGAGCCGCGCTCCAGGTGGTCCAAGATGCGACCGGGCGTGCCCACCACGATGTCGGCACCGTGCTCTAGGCTCACCGTTTGGCCGCGCAAGGCCACGCCACCGCACAGGGTGACCACCTTCACGTTTTGGCGGGCACGGGCCAGGCGGCGGATTTCCATCGTCACCTGATCGGCCAGCTCGCGGGTGGGGCACAAGATCACCGCTTGCACCGGCGCGCTGGGCGAGCCCGCGCTTTGCAAGCGTTCAATCAGGGGCAAGCCAAAGGCCACGGTCTTGCCGCTGCCGGTGCTGGCCTGGGCAATCAGGTCCTGCCCCGCCAAAGTCACAGGCAAGCTCGCCGCCTGAATGGGCGTCATCTGGGCAAAGCCCAATTGCTCAAGGTTTTGAAGGGTGGCGGGCGCCAGCGTCAGCTGGTCAAAGCGAAGCGATGTCGCGTCTTGGGGTTTTACAGTCATGCAGGGATTATCGGTGGCGAGGCTGATGATTGCGGACCGACATGAAAACCATCTGCAGTTCAACGGCCTCAGTCCACCCTGCACACCATTGACTGAGTCACCATGGCCTGTGCATCGGCATAACGCTCTTTTCAAGCACTCATGCGCATGGGGATGGTGATGGGGCCGTCGTTGACGAGCGAGACCTGCATGTCGGCGGCGAAGCGGCCGGTTTGCACCTGGGGGTGCTGGGTGCGGGCTTGGGCGACGAAGTGGTCATACAGGCGTCGGCCTTCGTCGGGTGGGGCGGCTTGGGTGAAGCTGGGGCGGTTGCCACCTGCCACGTCGGCGGCCAGGGTGAATTGACTGACGATGAGCAGGCCGCCGCCGATGTCTTGCACGCTGCGGTTCATCTTGCCGGCGTCGTCGCTGAAGATGCGCAGCTTGAGCATCTTGGCGAGCATTTTGTCGGCCACGGCGTCGGTGTCGCCTTTTTCGGCGCAAAGCAAAACAAGCAGGCCGGCGCCGATCTGGCCGATGACTTGGCCATCGACCTGCACGCTGGCTTGGCTCACGCGCTGCAGGAGGGCGATCATTTCAGGTCGCGGGGGTCGTCGAAGTGGGCTTCGACGTCGCTGGGCAGCAGCTGGATGCTGGCGCGCAGACCGGGCACTTCACTCATGAGGGCTTGCTCGACGCTGGTGCGCAGGGCGGCGGCGCGGCCCAGTGTCCAGCTGGCGGGCATGTGCATGTGCACGTCGACAAATCGGCGTTGTCCGGCTTTGCGGGTGGTGAGGTGGTCAAAGCGGATGATTTCGACATCGCCACGCTGGTGGGCAAAGCCCTGCAAGACGGTATGGATGTCGGCCAAGACCTCGGCTTCCACCGCTTCGTCCATGAGGCCTTGCGAGGATTCCCAGACGAGGTGAGCGCCTTCTTTGAGGATGTTGAGGGCGACGCCGATGGCGACAACGGCGTCAAGCCACAGCCAGCCGGTGACGCTGACCAGCGCGATGCCGAGCACGACGCCAGCGGAGGTCCAGACGTCGGTGACCAGGTGGCGGGCATCGGCTTGCAGCGCCAGCGAGCGGTGTTGTTTGGCGGCGCGGAACATGAGCCAGGCCAGCAAGCCGTTGAGGGCCGAGCTGCCCACCGACAGGGCCAAGCCCAGGCCGACTTGCTCAATCGGCTGGGGGTCAAAGATGCGGTGCGCCGCAGCCCAGACGATGCCAAGAGCAGCCACGATGATGAGGATGCCCTCGAAGCCGGAGGAAAAGTATTCGGCTTTGTGGTGTCCGTAGGGGTGGTCTTCGTCGGGCGGCATTTCGGCCACGGTGACCATCATGAGGCCGAAAATGGCGCTGGCCAGGTTGACCAGGGACTCCATGGCGTCGGACAGCAGGCCGACCGAGTCGGTGAGCCACCAGGCCAGGGTTTTGAGGGCGATGGTGATCAGAGCGACCACCACCGAGGCCCAAAGCATGCGCTTTGGGTTCATCCAGGCATCAAGTTGTTTCATGCGTTGAGGATACTCCGCAGCGATGAAGCGCCCGTGACCGGATCAGGCCAGGGTGACTTTGGCGAACTTGCGCTTGCCCACTTGCACCACGTAGGTGCCCGCTTCGAGCTTGAGGCCTTTGTCACTGATGACCGTGGAGTCAATGCGCACGCCACCGCCGTCAATCAGGCGCCCGGCTTCTGTGGTGGAAGGGGCCAGGCCTGCCGATTTGAGCAAGGCGCCAATGCCTATGGGGGCGCCGGACAGGGAGACCTCGGGGATGTCGTCGGGGACGCCGCCTTTGCTGCGGTTGATGAAGTCTTGCTCGGCGGCATCGGCAGCGGCTGCGCTGTGGAATCGGGTGGTGATTTCCTTGGCCAGCATGACCTTGGCGTCTTTGGGGTTGCGCCCGCCTTCGATTTCTTTTTTAAGTGCTTCGATTTCGGCCATGGACTTGAAGGACAGCAGCGTGTACCAGCGCCACATGAGGGTGTCGGAGATGCTCAGCACCTTGGCGAACATGCTGTTGGCTTCTTCGGTGATGCCGATGTAGTTGTTCTTGGACTTGGACATTTTGTCCACGCCGTCCAGGCCTTCGAGCAGGGGCATGGTCAGGATGCATTGCTGGTCCTGTCCGTATTCGGCCTGCAGGTGGCGGCCCATGAGCAGGTTGAACTTCTGATCGGTGCCGCCCAACTCCAGATCGCTCTTGAGTGCCACCGAGTCGTAGCCTTGCATGAGTGGGTACAAAAATTCGTGCACGCTGATGGGGGTGCCTGCGTGGAAGCGGTCGTGGAAGTCGTTGCGCTCCATCATGCGGGCCACGGTGTACTTGGCGGCCAGCTGGATCATGCCCATGGAGCCCAAGGGGAGCGACCACTCGCTGTTGTATCGGATCTCGGTTTTGGCGGGGTCCAGCACGAGGCTGGCTTGCTTGTAATAGGTTTCGGCGTTGAGCTTGATCTGCTCAGACGTGAGCGGCGGGCGGGTGTTGTTGCGACCGGACGGGTCGCCGATCAGGCTGGTGAAGTCGCCAATCAGGAAAATGACTTGGTGCCCCAGGTCTTGGAGCTGGCGCATTTTGTTGAGCACCACGGTGTGACCGATGTGGATGTCGGGCGCGGTCGGGTCCAAGCCCAGCTTGATGCGCAGGGGCACGCCTGTGGCCTCGGATTTGGCCAGTTTTTGCAGCCAGTCTTCTTTGGGAATCAGCTCTTCACAGCCGCGCAAAGTGACCTCCAAAGCATTCAAAACCGAATCCGTGATCGGGTATTTTGTAACAAGCGCTTGATTCATAAAGGTTTTTTCTGGAGTCAATTGGGCTCGGGCGGTAAAATCTGTGCCTCACCAAGGCCTCCATTTTAGGTGGATGCGCTTGTCTATATTCATTGACCAGCACTGCAAATGCGATGCTGGCCAAAGCAATTTCTGAAGTAAATGCTCTTTTTGAACGATTTCAAAGCCCGCCTGAGCGCGCTGTTGATGAAGCTGTTGTTGCAGGGCTCGCTTGCCCTGGGTCACAGCTTGTCTTTTGCACAGCGCGGCTTGATCTGGCTGGACGGCCAACATCCTCAGTTGATGCACGGCCTGCAGGTCTTGCGCACGGGTTTGCTGCGCCACCCTAAAACCATCAGCATCACATTCGCTTCGGTTTTGCTGGGCGGCGGGGGCGGTGCTTTCGCTGTGGCCAACTTGGGGCCAGACATCGCTGATCAACCCGTGGTCAGTATCACCACCACCATTAACGTGGCAGATCTGGCCGCCCAGGCGCAAGCCATTGAACAGATCGATCTGAAGTTGATTCGTACGGACCTGACGCGATCTTCCGACACGCCCGAAAGCCTGCTGCGGCGCATGGGCGTGGTGGATGCAAAAGCTGCCGCTTTCCTGCGCAACAACCTTTTGGCCAAACAAGCCTTGCTGCGCGCGGGCCGCACTGTTTCAGTGGAAGTCAACGGACAACAACAATTGCGCCAACTGACTGTGCGATGGCTGCGCAACGAAACCGATACGGCCTTCCAACGCTTGGTCGTGCGATACACCGATCGAGGTTTACAAGCGGCATTGGAGTCTGCCGAACTGAACACCAGTGTGCGCATGACCGGCGGCACCGTGGCCAGCTCTCTGTATGCTGCGGCCGATGAAGCTCGCTTGCCCGATGCCGTGATCAGCCAGCTGGCTGATATCTTCTCAAGTCAGATCGACTTCCACCGCACATTGCGGAAAGGCGCTCACTTCTCAGTGGTCTACGAAGTCCTTGAGGCCGATGGCGAGCCCGTCCGTACAGGCCGCGTTCTGAGCGCAGAATTCAACAACGAGAACAAGCTGTACCAAGCCATCTGGTTCCAAGAACCCGGTCAAAAAGGCAATTATTACGCCATGGACGGCAAGAGCCTTCGACGCGCTTACTTGGCAGCCCCAGTGGCGTTCTCACGCAACACCAGTGGCATGGGCATGCGGCTGCATCCCATCTTCCAGACACTGCAAAAACACAACGGCGTGGACTATGCCGCTCCTGTTGGCACACCTGCCATGTCGGTCGGTGACGGCGTGGTCGATTTTGCAGGCGTCCAAAATGGCTTTGGCAATGTGGTGATTGTTCGTCACAGCGCCAATCACAGCACGGTATACGCCCACTTGAGTCGCATCCATGTGAGCAAAGGCCAAGCCATACAAAAAGGCCAATCCGTTGGCGCAGTGGGAACAACCGGGTGGTCTACAGGCCCTCACCTGCACTTTGAGTTTCGCGTCAATGGCGTGCATGTCGACCCTCAAAGCGTCATCCAGCAAGCGCAAAGCACCCCCGTTTCACCCTCCGCGATGCCCCGCTTCAATGCGTCTGTCAAATATGCCCGATCGCAGCTCCAAGCCGCTGCAATGATGCGCGACAACAGCGAGTTGTGATCTTCGACGTGCCTGGAGGCGGCCGGTCCGCTTTTTTGCTGGCATCATCACGGCGTTGTTGCTTTACCTTTCTGCCACTCCCTCCATGTCTGCCTGCCTGTTCATTGGTTTGATGTCGGGCACGTCGCTCGACGGCGTCGATGGCGTACTGGCGCGCATCACCCCACAAGGCCAGATGCAGGTGCTGGCGCATGCGTTCACGCCGTTTGACGCACCGTTTCGCGAAGCCTTGCTGGCTCTGAATGTCAGCGGCCCCGACGAAATTCACCGAGGTGCTTTGTCTGCCAACGCGATTGCCCGGCACTATGCCCGGGTGGCACACGATTTGCTGGAACAGACGGGGCAAGTGGCGGCCAGCATTGACGCCATTGGCGCGCATGGCCAGACCGTACGCCACAGACCGCTGGAGTTCGATGGTGACGAGCAACACCCGGCGGTGGGCTACACGATCCAGCTGATCAATGCATCGTTGTTGGCAGAACTCACGGGCATCGATGTGGTGGCGGATTTTCGCAACCGCGATCTGGCCGCTGGCGGTCAGGGCGCGCCTTTGGTACCCGCCTTCCACCAAGGGGTGTTCGGCCAAGCGGGCGCGTGTGTGGCGACCATGAACATTGGCGGAATCTCCAACATCAGCGTCTTGCAGGCCGATGGCGGCGTAAAGGGCTGGGACTGCGGGCCAGGCAATGCCCTGATGGATTTTTGGTGCCAAACCCACACGGGCCAGCCTTTTGACAGAGATGGCGCATGGGCAGCCAGCGGGCAGGTTCATGCTGGGCTGCTGGCACGTTTGCTGAGCGAAGAATTCTTGCGCCGCACGCCGCCCAAGAGCACCGGGCGTGATTTGTTCAACCCGGTTTGGCTGGCGCAGCATTTGGGGGCGTTCGCGGGACTGGCCACCGCGGACGTGCAAGCCACCTTGACCGAGTTCACTGCGCAGGCCTGTGCCATGGATGTGAAGCGCTTTGCGGCAGAGGCGCACAGCTTGATCGTCTGTGGCGGCGGGGCTTTGAATGGGCACTTGATGCGCCGCCTGTCTGAGCTTTTGCCGGGGGTTGCGGTGGTCAGCAGCGAACAGCGCGGCTTGCCTGCGTTGCAGGTGGAAGCTGCTGCCTTTGCTTGGCTGGCGTTCAAGACGCTGCGCCGCGAAACCGCCAGCTTGCAAAGCGTCACGGGCGCCAGAGGCGCCCGTGTGCTGGGGGCGATTTATCCACGCTGACCCCGGTTGAGTCGTGGCGAGCCCTGCTCGCCAGTTTGTTGGATCAAGTCGAAAAAGACGAGCCGCAGCCGCAGGTGGATGTGGCGTTCGGATTTTTGATCACGAACTGGGCACCTTGCAGATCTTCTTTGTAGTCGATTTCAGCGCCAATCAGGTATTGGTAGCTCATCGCGTCGATCAGCAGCGAAACACCGTTTTTGCTCATGGTGGTGTCGTCTTCGTTGGTGATTTCATCGAAGGTGAAACCGTATTGAAAGCCCGAGCAGCCGCCACCTTGCACGAACACGCGCAGCTTCAGATCCGGGTTGCCTTCTTCTGCAATCAAGTCAGCCACTTTGGCGGCCGCGCTGTCGGTGAAGACAATCGGTGCGGGCATTTCGGTCTGGATGTTTTCTGCGACGGCGCTCATGGTGTTTCTCCGGAATCAATGTTGAATAGTATAGCGCCGCAGTAGGTTATTCCCGTTCACCCAAACCATTAACGCTACTGGCGTTGGGGGTATGCCTGCGGTGATTTGCCCAATGAAAAAGCCGCAACAGCGAACTGTTGCGGCTTTTGGCAAAACAAGAAAGCGGATTAACGCTTCGAGAATTGCTTGCGGCGACGAGCAGAGTGCAAGCCGACCTTTTTACGTTCGACTTCACGTGCATCGCGAGTGACGAAACCAGCTTGGCTCAGCATAGGCTTGAGCGTTGCGTCGTAGTCAATCAGGGCGCGGGTGATGCCGTGGCGCGATGCGCCGGCTTGACCGGATTCGCCACCGCCGTGCACGTTGATCATGATGTCGAAAGTTTCGGCATGGTTGGTCAACATGAGGGGTTGCTTGGCGATCATGATCGAAGTTTCGCGGCCGAAGTAGGCTTGGATGTCCTTGCCGTTGACCGTGATCTTGCCAGTGCCTTTTTTCAGAAACACGCGGGCGACGCTGGATTTGCGACGGCCTGTGCCATTGTTCCATTCACCAATCATCTCAAGGCTCCTTAGATGTCCAGCACTTTAGGCTGTTGGGCGGTGTGTGGGTGCTCAGCGCCACCATACACCTTGAGTTTCTTGATCATGGCGTAACCGAGTGGGCCCTTGGGCAGCATGCCCTTGACAGCCTTCTCGAGTGCGCGGCCAGGGTGCTTGGCTTGCATGTCGCGGAAGTTGGTTGCAGTGATACCGCCGGGATAGCCCGAGTGACGGTAATACACTTTGTCGATGGTCTTGGTGCCAGTCACTTTGAGCTGGGCAGCATTGATGATGACGATGAAGTCACCGGTATCGACGTGAGGCGTGTAAATGGCCTTGTGTTTGCCGCGCAAACGGAGAGCAACTTCGCTGGCTACTCGTCCGAGGACCTTGTCGGTCGCGTCAATCACAAACCACTCGTGCACGACCTCAGCGGGTTTTGCGCTGAAAGTTGTTGTCATGAGTTTTCTCTTTGAAGAAAGGTTTGTTGGGTCCTTTTCCACGGTCGGTGCTCCTCTGTTGGGAGCCTCTTAGGTGGGAATTTGCCAGCCTTTTAAGGTGCTGAGCGTCTTCGCCGCGGGACCACTGAATCGCTGCGAAGCCTGCCATTATACGAAAAATCAAGGACTTGCGGGGATATTGGTTACCATCGGTGCATGTTCAGTTATCGACACGCCTTCCACGCCGGCAACCATGCGGATGTGCTCAAGCACATCACCTTGCTGGCCACCATGCGCCACCTCATGCAAAAAGAGGCTGGCATCACATTGATCGACACCCATTCGGGCGCAGGCTTGTACCGCCTGGATGGCGATTATTCTCAAAAAGGCGCTGAGGCCGAAGACGGCTTGTTCAAATTGCTGGGCGCTTTGGAAAAACTCGACAGCATTCCCGAGCCGATTGAAGATTACCTGGAGCAGATCGCCAGCTTCAACGCCAATGGCGAAGCGCGCATTTACCCCGGCTCGCCCTTTTTGATGCAGCGCCTGATGCGCCACGAGTCGCGTGATCGCTTGCGCCTGTTTGAGTTGCACCCCACCGACAGCAAGTCGCTGATGTCCAACATCGCCCAACTCGATGCTGGCCGCACCATCACCGTGAGCCGCGAAGATGGTTTTGAAGCGCTCAAGAAGATCTTGCCGCCGCCGGCTTCGGCCAGTGGCTCCAAGCGGGCCATGGTGCTGATTGACCCCAGCTACGAAATCAAGTCCGATTACGTGAAAGTGGCCAACGTGATACAGGAATACCTCAAGCGTTTCTCGACAGGCACCTACTTGGTCTGGTACCCGATCATTCCGCGCCCCGAAGCGCACGAGCTGCCGCGCCGCTTGCGCACACTGGCCAATCAGGCTCAAAAGCCCTGGCTCAATGCCACGCTCGCCATTGGCCGAGGCCCCGGTGACGAGGGCGGACTGGTGGCCAGTGGCATGTTCGTGATCAACCCGCCTTTCACCTTGAAGGACCAGATCCGCAAGGCGCTGGACGTGGTGGGCCCGGCCTTGGCACGCGGCACGGGCAAGGAATGGAAAGTCGAATCCTCGTCTTGAGGCTCGCCCCGGCTCAGGGAAAGTACTGAGCACAAGGGCTTTAATTAACCGACCGATCGGTCGGTTAATTGTTATACTTCGCCTCGCGCCACGATCATTCCATCCTGTCAGGCGCAGGAGAAGCCCATGTACACGCAATCTTTCAGCGTATCCGACCAGGATGACGCGAAGTCGGCCGGCCAAACCGCCTCACTGGTGGCCGTGCCCAAACAAGCCAGCGCCAGCGAACAAGCGCTGCAAGCCCAGTTTGACGAACGCATCGACGCCGACGGCCGCGTCGAGCCGCGCGAGTGGATGCCAGACGCCTACCGCAAGACCCTCGTGCGCCAGATCAGCCAGCACGCCCACAGCGAAATCGTCGGCATGCTGCCCGAAGGCAACTGGATCAGCCGCGCCCCCAGCTTGAAGCGTAAGGCCATCCTGATCGCCAAAGTGCAAGACGAAGGCGGCCACGGTCTGTACCTCTACAGCGCCGCCGAAACCCTGGGCACCAGCCGCGACCAGATGCTGGACGCCCTGCACACCGGCAAAGCCAAATACAGCTCCATCTTCAACTACCCCACGCTCAACTGGGCCGATGTGGGCGTGGTCGGCTGGCTGGTCGATGGCGCGGCCATCATGAACCAGATCCCGCTGTGCCGCTGCTCTTATGGCCCCTATGCCCGCGCCATGGTGCGTGTGTGCAAAGAAGAAAGCTTCCACCAACGCCAGGGCTACGAAGCGCTGCTGGTCATGATGCAAGGCACGGCCGAGCAAAAAGCCATGGTGCAAGACGCCGTTAACCGCTGGTGGTGGAAGTGCCTGGCCATGTTCGGGCCGCCCGACGCCGACAGCCCCAACAGCGCGCAAGGCATGCGCTGGGGCATCAAACGCATCAGCAACGACGACCTGCGCCAGAAGTTTGTCGACGCCACCGTGCCGCAGGCCAAGGTGCTGGGCGTGACCTTGCCCGACCCTGACCTGAAGTGGAACGAAGAGCGTCAAGCCCACGACTACGGCCAGATCGACTGGGACGAGTTCTGGGCCACCGTGAATGGCAACGGCCCTTGCAACAAGGAGCGCCTGGGTGCCCGCGTCAAAGCCTGGAACGACGGTGCCTGGGTGCGCGAAGCGGCCCTGGCCCACGCCCAAAAACAACAAGCGCGTCAAATGAAGGAAGCAGCATGAGCACACCCGCACTCAAGGAATGGCCCCTCTGGGAAGTTTTCGTCCGCTCCAAGCAAGGCTTGGAGCACAAACACTGCGGTAGCCTGCACGCCTCCGACGCTCAGCACGCCCTGCAAATGGCACGCGACGTCTACACCCGCCGCCAAGAAGGCGTGAGCATCTGGGTCGTGCCCTCGGCCACCATTTCGGCGAGCGAGCCCAACGACAAAGGCGAGTTCTTCGAGCCCGCCAGCGACAAGGTGTACCGCCACCCGACCTTCTATGAAATCCCCGACGAAGTCGGTCACATGTGATTCCCGTCTGGCGTTCAGCGTTTTGCGTTGAGCGTCATGCACCAGACTCGTCCAATATGAACACGCTCAACTCTCAACACGCCACGCTCAACGCACCGGTCGATTACCTGCTGCATTTGGCAGACAACGCGCTGGTCCTCGGTCAGCGCAACGCCGAATGGTGCGGCCACGGCCCCATCCTCGAAGAAGACATCGCGCTGTCCAACAACAGCCTCGATCTGATCGGCCAGGCCCGCATGTTGTACCAGCACGCCGCTGCGCAAATCGGCAACGGCGCCACCGAAGACACGCTGGCGTATTTCCGCGACGTGCCCGATTTCCGCAACTACACCCTGTGCGAGTTGCCCCACATGCCGCTGATGGCTGGCACCTCGGCCGGTGACCGCGACTTCGCGATGACCATCGTGCGCAACTTCCTCTACAGCAGCCTGATGGTGCTGGTGTGGGACCAGTTGCAAGCCTCCCAAGACGCGCAACTGGCTGCGATCGCTGCCAAGTCGCTCAAAGAAGTGCGCTACCACCTGCGCCACTCGCGCGACTGGTTGGTGCGTCTGGGCGACGGCACCGAGGCCTCACACGCCAAGGCTCAAGCCGCACTCGACCAACTGCTGCCCTACACACAAGAGTTCTGGAGCACCAGCCCGCAAGAATCAGCCGCACGGGCCAACGGCACGGGCATCGACATGGCCGTGCTGCAAGAGGACTGGAACCGCATCGTGGACGAAGCCCTGACCGAGGCCACGCTGCAACGCCCCGCAGCAGGCGGCTTTGTGCCCACCGGCAAGCAAGGCATCCACTCAGAACACCTGGGCTTCGTGCTGGCCGAAATGCAAAGCCTGGCCCGCCAACACCCCGGCGCCACTTGGTAAACCTGCTGGGCTGCCATGACCATACCGACCCTCACAGCCAGCGCAGTAGAACAGCCACTGGATCGCCGCGCTTCGCTCGCGATGACGGAGTTTTCTTCGCTCGCGATGACGGAGGCTTCTTCGGTCCCAATGAAGGAGACTTCTTCGGTCGAGATGACAGAGATTGAACACCGCGCCTGGGCCTTGCTCGAACACCTGAGCGACCCGGAAATCCCCGTGGTCTCGCTGCGCGAGCTGGGCATCTTGCGCGACGTGCGAGAAGGTGCATCCGGTTTGGAAGTGGTCATCACCCCCACCTACAGCGGCTGCCCCGCCATGGGCCAGATCGAAGACGATGTGAAAGCCGCCTTGGCCACAGAGGGCCTGCAAGGCACCGTGGTCACGCAGCTGGCCCCGGCATGGACCACCGACTGGATGACCGAGGCTGCCAAAGACAAGCTGCGGGCGTATGGCATTGCACCACCGCACGCCTGTGTGAGTGCACCTTCCGGTTCGGCCAATGTGGTGCAGTTCGCAGCACGCAGCGCCCAAGCCGAGGTGGTCCACTGCCCGCAATGCGGCTCGGCCAACACCACCGAAACCTCCCATTTCGGCTCCACCGCCTGCAAGGCCCTGTACAGGTGCCTCGATTGCATGGAACCGTTTGACTACTTCAAACCCTACTGAAGCTTCTTGAGAAAGCCCGCCATGACCGCCTTGCGTTTTCATGACCTCACCGTCGCCCGCGTCACGCCCGAAGCCGCAGGCGCTGTGGCCGTCACGCTCCATGTGCCTGCCGATCTGCGCGAGGCTTTTGCCTTTGTGCCCGGACAGTTCCTGACCGTGCGCGCCAGCATCGACGGCGCCGACGTGCGCCGCAGTTACTCCATCAGCTCGGCCCGCAGCCAGCTGCAGCGCGGCGAACTTGAGTTGGGCATTCGCCCCGTCGAAGGTGGCGTGTTCTCTAACTGGGCGGCCACACAGCTCAAGGTGGGTGACACACTGCGCGTGATGCCACCCGATGGCCGCTTTGTGGTGCAGCGCGCCCGCGCCATCCACCGTGTGGGTTTTGCAGCAGGTTCGGGCATCACGCCCATCTTGTCGATCCTGGCCAGCACGCTGGAAGATCAGCCTGAATCCAAATTCACCTTGGTTTATGGCAACCGCCGCATGGACAGCGTGATGTTCAACGAAGCGCTGCAAGACCTGAAGGACCGCTACCCTTCGCGCCTGACGCTGATCCACATCCTGTCGCGTCAATCGCAAGAGGTGCCCTTGCTTGAAGGCCGCATCGACGCCGCCAAAGTGCAAGCCATCATCGACGCCTTCTTGCCGGTGGGCAGCATGGACGAGGTTTTCATCTGCGGCCCCGAAGCCATGATCGAAGAAACCGAGAAAACCTTGCTGGATGCGGGCGTCAAGGCCGAGCGCATCCGCACCGAACGCTTCACATCGCCCACCCTGGAGGCCTTGAGCCCCGAGCAGAAAGCGAAGGCTGTGCTGGGCCACAAAGCTACGCGCGATGGCGGCGAAGTGCAGCTCACGGTGGTGCTGGACGGCAAGCCCTACGACATGCCGATGAACAAGAACGAGAAGATCCTCGACATCGCGCTGGCACTGGGCTTGGACTTGCCCTATTCGTGCAAAGGCGGCGTGTGCTGCACCTGCCGTTGCAAGGTGATGGAAGGCTCAACGGAGATGGAGAAAAACTTCACCCTCGAAAAGCCCGAAGTCGACCAGGGCTTCGTGCTGTCATGCCAGGCCCGCCCGACCAGCGACCGTGTGGTGGTGAGCTTCGACGAACGCTGATCTGCGTTCGTCACATGCCATCAAAAACGCCCTGCAATGCAGGGCGTTTTACTTGAGAGTGAAGCTGATCAGAAACGGTAGCCAAAGCCCACGCCGACCAGCACTGGATCAAGCTTAAGCGCGCCCAAGTTGAGGCCTGCGGCATAAACATCCGTCTTGAGGTAGACCTTTTTCACATCAAAGTTGATGGACCAATTCTTGTCCAATGGAATATCCACACCCGCTTGCAATGCGCCACCCCAACTGTGACCGTCCAAGGTGGTCGCACCACTGAGCAGGTTGACTTTGCTGATGTCGGTGTAATTGATACCCGCCCCGACATAAGGCTTGTAAGCACTCAAACCCGTGAAGTGGTATTGCAACAAAAGCGTGGGCGGTAAATGTTTGAAAGTGCCGATGTCAGAGCCCAAGACCGATGAATGCACGGTCTGCTTTTGTGGCACGGTCAGAATCAATTCGGCCGCGATGTTCGGCGTGAAAAAATAGCTCACATCCACTTCAGGGATCGTTTTGTTGTCCACACTCAAGCCCAAGCCCGTGCTGTCGTGGTTGGCCATGTCCAAGTGCACAGCGCGTGCACGCACCATCCAAGGGCCTTCGGCTTGTTGTGCTTGAACAGCGCTCACGCCACAAGCGGCCAGAGCGGCGATAACGATCAATTGTTTTTTCATGGTTTTTCCTTTGACTAAGAAGCTTTCCGCCTCAGAGTCATTGGGCGCCTGCGCATCACGGCACGCATTGCGTTGCATCAAACCTGAAATGCCATGACAAGGATGTCTGGCCTTGCTTTGCGTCAGATCAAGCCTTGGCCGTTAAGGCATTTGGGTGTGCAGTAACTCATTGCGGTGCAACGCGACTTGTGCTCGACCCGCACGGCGCATGCCCAAATGCTCCGCTGCCGCTTCACTCAAATCGATGATGAAATTTTTGGCAAACGGGCCCCGATCATTGATGCGCACCAGCACCTCACGGCCATTGTGAAGGTTCACCACCCTGACCATGGACCCGAGTGGCAAGGTCAGGTGTGCCGCAGTCAGGCCATGCCGGTCAAACGACTCCCCGCTGGCAGTTCGCCGCCCTTGCCAGCGTTTGCCGCCATACCAAGTGGCCAGTCCTTGTTGCAACAGCGATTCCGGCCGATCCGACAACGGCACCGAAGGGCCTGTGGTGTCAAACCGCGACGACTCGATCATCGACGCGGGGAGCACCACGTCGTTTGGCTGCGCAACCGCAGCAACGGCCATGCCACACCACAAGGCACAAGCCAAAAACCAGCGCATCACCGGCCGTTCAAGCCTGACAGCACACCCAGCGTGGCAGCGCTCTGGTTCATGGTGTAGAAATGCAACGCAGGCACGCCGCCGTTGATGAGTTGCTCGCACAGGTCACTCACCACGTCCACGCCAAAGGCCTTGATGGACTCCACATCATCGCCAAAGCCTTGCAAACGCAATCTGATCCAGCGTGGGATCTCGGCACCACAAGCGTCGGAAAAGCGCAGCAGTTGCGATGAACTGGTGATCGGCATGATGCCGGGCACCACGGGCACGTCCACACCGAGTTTGTAGGCATCGTCTACAAAGCGGAAGTAGGCGTCGCTGTTGTAAAAATATTGGGTGATGGCCGAGTTGGCACCGGCTTTGACCTTGGTGGCAAAGGCCTGCAAGTCAGACTCGGGCGACTTGGCCTGGGGGTGGATTTCGGGGTAGGCCGCCACTTCGATGTGGAAATCGTCACCCGTCTCGGCCCGGATAAAGGCCACCAGATCGCTGGCGTAGTGGAACTCGCCACCTGCGCCATAGCCGCTGGGCAAGTCGCCGCGCAAAGCCACCAGGCGCTTGACGCCCATGGCCTTGAGGGTGGCCAGCTCTTCGCGCACAGATGCCTTGGTCGCGCCAATGCACGAAAAGTGCGAAGCGGCGGCAACGCCCTCGCTCAGGATGGCGCTCACGGTGGAAAAAGTGCCCTCTTGCGTCGAGCCGCCTGCGCCATAAGTGACCGAGCAAAACTCGGGTTTCAGGGCGTACAGTTTCTCGCGCACACCGCGCAATTTTTCTGCGCCTTCGGGCGTTTTGGGTGGAAAAAATTCCAGGCTGATGGGCAGCTTCAAACCAGACATCACGTCACCTTCCAAAATTCAATAGTCGTTGGCCTTGGCATAGGCCTTGGCGGCCAGATCGGCCTCGTGCGCCACACGCGTGGCCTCGCGAGCGGGCAAAACGGCCGCCGGGTCGGGCCAGCAGGCCTGCACAAAAAACTCGTGGTTGCCGTCGCCGCCCGCAATCGGGCTGTCCAGCCATGCGGTGACTTTCATGCCCAACTCGGTCAAAGCCGTGCGCACACGGTTCTCAATGAAGGGGAAATGCGTGTCGTCTTTCACGATGCCGCCCTTGCCCACCTGACCGGGTTGCAATTCAAACTGGGGTTTCACCAGCATCAGCAACTGGCCTGTGGGCTTGAGCAAATGCACCACGCCCGGCAGCACCAAGGTCAGCGAGATGAACGACACATCGCCCACCATCAAGTCAAAGCCTTCCAACGCATCCGGGATGCGTTCGTCACCGGGCTCCAGCTCGCGGGCATTCACGCCTTCGATGCAGATCACCCGTTCATCCTGGCTGATGCGCGGGTGCACCTGGGCGTGGCCCACATCCACACCCACCACCTCGGCCGCGCCGTGCTGCAGCAAGCAGTCGGTGAAGCCACCTGTGCTTTGGCCCACGTCCAGGCAACGCAAACCATCGACCTTGACGCCCGTGGCCTTCAATGCGCCTTCGAGCTTGAGACCGCCACGCGAGACATAACGCGACTCGGCATCGTCCAGCAACTCCAGGGCAGCGCTCTCGGGCACCTCGTCGCGGTTTTTGACGACGGTGCGCCAATGGCCGTCGGGCTGCTGCCACTTCACGCCTCCAGCAATGAGTCGCTGGGCTTGTGAGCGAGAAGCGGCCAGGCCACGTTCAACGAGAAGTTGGTCAATGCGCATGCGGTGGGATTCAGTCAAACAATGGGGGGAGGGATGTACGCGCGATGGTGCAGGATCAAGCATGTCGGGGCTAAAGCCACCGACCTGCGGAGCAGGCATCTGTAGGTCGGCGGCTTCAGCCCCGACAGGGTGTCACAACAACACCATGCAGGGCTGACCGCCAACCCACTCTTGCGCATCAATAGCGGTAAGTGTCGGCCTTGTAAGGACCATTCTTGGACACGCCGATGTATGACGCTTGCTCGTCGCTCAGCTCGGTCAGCATCGCGCCAACTTTCTTCAGGTGCAAACGGGCCACTTTTTCGTCGAGGTGCTTGGGCAGCACATAGACCTTGCCCGACTCGTATTGGTCTTGCTTGGTGAACAGCTCGATCTGGGCAATCGTCTGGTTGGCAAACGAAGACGACATCACAAAGCTGGGGTGGCCGGTGGCGCAGCCCAGGTTCACCAAGCGGCCTTTGGCCAACAAGGTGATCTTCTTGCCATCAGGGAAGATGACGTGGTCGACCTGGGGCTTGATCTCGTCCCACTGGCACTTGTCCAGCGAAGCGACGTCGATTTCGTTGTCGAAGTGACCGATGTTGCAAACGATGGCTTCGTCTTTCATGGCGGCCATGTGTTCGTAGCGGATCACGTTCTTGTTGCCGGTGGCCGACACAAAGATGTCGCACTTGTCGGCGGCGTATTCCATGGTCACAACCTTGAAGCCTTCCATCGCGGCTTGCAGGGCGTTGATCGGGTCGATCTCGGTCACCCACACTTGGGCGCTCAGGGCGCGCAGGGCTTGGGCCGAACCCTTGCCCACGTCACCGTAACCGGCAACCACGGCCACTTTGCCAGCGATCATCACGTCGGTCGCGCGCTTGATCGAGTCCACCAGCGATTCGCGGCAGCCGTACAGGTTGTCGAACTTGCTCTTGGTCACCGAGTCGTTCACGTTGATGGCTCGGAACATCAAGCTGCCTTTGGCGGCCATTTCGTTCAGGCGCAGCACGCCGGTGGTGGTCTCTTCGGTCACGCCAATGATCTGCGCGCCCTTGCGGCTGTACCAAGTGGGGTCCACAGCCAGCTTGGCCTTGATGGCGTTGAACAGGCAGGTCTCTTCTTCGCTGGTGGGGTTGGCGATCAAAGATGCGTCGGTTTCAGCGCGCTTGCCCAGGTGCATCAGCAAGGTGGCGTCGCCGCCGTCGTCCAAGATCATGTTGGGGCCTTCGCCGGGTGTGCCTGCCGCGCCGAAGTCAAAAATGCGGTGGGTGTAGTCCCAGTAGTCGGCCAAGGTTTCGCCCTTGATGGCGAACACAGGAGTGCCCTTGGCGGCGATGGCCGCAGCGGCGTGGTCTTGGGTCGAGAAGATGTTGCAAGAAGCCCAGCGCACGTCAGCGCCCAAGGCTTGCAAGGTCTCGATCAGCACGGCCGTCTGGATGGTCATGTGCAGCGAGCCGGTGATGCGCGCGCCCTTCAAGGGCTGCGCTGCGTTGAACTCTTCGCGGATGGCCATCAGACCGGGCATTTCGGTCTCGGCGATTTTGATTTCTTTGCGGCCCCAATCGGCCAGGCCGATGTCGGCGATCACGCAGTCAGCGTTGACGGTGGAAGGCATACGTGCATTCATGAGAAAAGCTCCAAAGCAATGTGAATAAGCCACACGCGTGGATGAAAGCACTGAATGGAAGGTACAGGCTCACCGCACGTCGAGTGGATGAGCGTCGTTGCTGTTTGAAGGTTCCGAGCCTCACGCCTGCTGCCAGCTTCGGGGCTGGTGGGCGCTGCAACGCTCCTCGGAATACCCAATATTCTAACCCATCCCCCGCACCACGCGCTTTGGCCATCGCCCACAGGGTGCGCTCCTACAGGGCATGCGTCTTTGTAGGAGCCCAACCCTTTGGGCGATGTTTGATGGACCACCACACGCCCCATCGCCCACGGGGTGGGCTCCTACAAAAAACCTGAGGAGGCCACCCCGTGGGCGATGGGGCGGGCCCGGTAAAATCATGGCATCGCGGCCACGCTTGGCCGCCCGCCTGGCGCCCCTGCGGCGCTTTCCCCGATCAGGACCCCTTGTGACCTACGCCAACGAGACCCGGCGCCGCCGGACTTTTGCCATCATTTCCCACCCCGACGCGGGTAAAACCACGCTGACCGAAAAGCTCTTGCTGTTCTCGGGCGCGATCCAGATCGCCGGCTCGGTCAAGGCCCGCAAGGCCTCGCGCCACGCCACCAGCGACTGGATGGAAATTGAAAAGCAGCGCGGCATCTCGGTGGCTTCGTCGGTCATGCAAATGCTCTACCGCGAGCACGTCATCAACCTGCTGGACACCCCCGGCCACAAAGACTTCTCGGAAGATACCTACCGCGTACTGACGGCCGTGGACTCGGCCCTGATGGTGATTGACGCGGCCAACGGTGTGGAAGCCCAGACCCGCCGTCTGATTGAAGTCTGCCGACAGCGCGACACGCCCATCATCACCTTTGTGAACAAGATGGACCGCGAAGTGCGCGACCCGCTGGACATCTTGGACGAAGTCGAACGCGAACTGGGCATGCCTTGTGTGCCCATGACCTGGCCTGTCGGTCAAGGCAAATCGTTTGGCGGCATCATCAACCTGCGCACGAAGGCCATGACGGTGTTCGACTCCGGCAGCGAGCGCCTGCCGCAAGACTTCGAAACCATCCCCCTGACCGAGCAAGCCCAACTGGCCGAGCGCTTTGGCCTGGAATGGCAAACCGCCATGGACAGCATGGAGCTGGCCACCGGCGCATCGCCCGCATTTGACGAAGCAGCTTTTTTGGCGGGCAAACAAACCCCGGTGTTCTTCGGCTCCGGTGTGAACAACTTCGGCGTCATGGAAGTGCTCGACGCCTTGGTCGATCTGGCCCCCGCGCCCAAGCCCCGCACCAGCAACCTGATCGTCAACAAACAGCCCGTGGTCAAAGAAATCCAGCCCGAAGACAGCGCGTTCTCGGGCGTGGTGTTCAAGGTGCAGGCCAATATGGACGCCAACCACCGCGACCGCATTGCGTTCGTGCGCATGGCGTCTGGCAAATACACCCCCGGCATGAAACTCAAGGTGCAGCGCACCGCCAAAGAACTGCGCCCCACCAGCGTGGTCACCTTCCTATCGCAACGGCGCGAAGCGGTCGACGAAGCTTATGCAGGCGACATCATCGGCTTCACCACCCACGGCGGCGTGCAGTTGGGCGACACCATCACCGACGGCGCCAACCTGCAATTCACCGGCCTGCCGTTTTTTGCGCCCGAACTCTTCATGACCGTGATCCTGAAGAACCCGCTGCGCACCAAGCAGCTGCAAACCGGCCTCGACCAATTGGGCGAAGAAGGTGCGATCCAGGTCTTCAAACCCGAAATCGGCGGCCCCATGCTGCTGGGCGCTGTAGGTCAGCTGCAGTTTGAAGTGGTGCAGCACCGCCTCAAAGCCGAATACGACTGCGACGTGCGATTGGAAGGCTGCCAGTACACCGGCGCCCGCTGGATCACCGCCGACACCCCTGCCGAGCTGCGCGAGTTCACCAACGCCTACCCGCAGCGCATGTCGCTGGATGCGGCAGGCACGCTGGCCTATTTGTGCACCAGTCCGTACGACGTGCGTCTGGCGCAAGAGCGCTTTCCCAAAATCCATTTTCACCCGTTGCGCGAGCACGCGGGCTTGGCCTTGGGTTCGGCCAACTGAGTATGCAGATCACAGGGCTTGCGCCCTGCCTGCAATTTGCGATGCGTTAGAACAGTGTCAGACCTTCACGCCAAGCGCAAGTCGTGCATGCTGGTGAACACGCGAGCAGCATGCCGCAGGTGATGGCTACGCTGTCCACCAGCACGCCGTCGCAGAACTCAGTACCCCCGTGGAATCACAAATGTGCGTTCGTTTTTCGGATCAGCCCAAGGCCCACGAAAGCTGCTGCGGCTGTTGCCTTGGTCGGTGGCCACTTCGATGCACAGGCGCTGCTCGGGGCCACATTTGTCCAGTCGGATGCGCCCGCCCTTTTTCTCCAGAAAGGCCACACTCGCTTGCATGCGGGCCATCTCCTCAGAAAACGCCTGTCGCTGAGCGGCCAGCTCGGCCTGTTGGCGCTGCACCTCGGCTTGTTGCGCCTTGATTTGCTGCACGCCCACCACCGCCACCACCACGGTGGCAGCAACACCCAACGCGCTCAGGGCCGTCCACTGCCAAGCATGGCGGTCGCCAACGCGGCGGATGCGAGACTCCATCTCTTGTGCCATCTGCGCCAGGGTGCCAAAGCGCTCCACCATGGGCGCAGTGGTCCCGTTCCAAATGCGATTGGCAACGTCTTGCGTGAGGCCCAGGGCGCGGTCCATGGCCTCTCGGATGGACTGGTCAGCCGCTTGCGTTATGGCCGGAATGGCATCTGCCGTGGAGCGGCGCAAGGTCTCGGACACCTCGGCAGAATTGACCGAGGCCTTGGCCAAAACCTGGCGCTCTTTGGCCAGCGCCTCGCGCTCGGCGCTCAGGCATGCGATGGCGTCTTGCACCGCCAGTTGGTTGTCTTCGGCCAACTCAAACAACTTGCGCAGTTGCTTGTCGTGTTCGGCGTAGTTGAAGGCTGAGGGGTGTGTGGTGGTAGTGGTCATAGGGTGGGTTTAAGGATGTGGGTTACGTTGAATGCCTTCGGGGCACAGCACCTCGGTGATGGGCTGGACTTCAAAGCGCACCTCAATGCTCCACTAACCGCTCAGGCGTTGGGCATTGGGCGTAGGACAGTGCTTTGATTTTTTAGCTTGTAGGCATCAAAAAAATGGAATCTCCATTCACTTCGCATCCCGCTTGCTAGGTTTTACATCAGGTAAAAACTCAATGCTTTGAATGATCTTGAGCGCGATAGGTGTCAAGTCGCCGCGTTTACCATCGTTCAGATAGGCAACATCACCACGTCCACAAAGAACCTTGGATGACTCGAATAAACAAAAAACTAAACTTCGCTTGCGAAAGCTCTCGTCACCCGTCAGATCTTCAAATGTTTCGACCCAGCCATGCGAATTAACAGCGCGAATGTCATAGATATTTGTAGTGGCAATTATTCGATCAGCCAGATTTCTTTCATACACATTCGCACTTGCCTTCAACTCCTTGCGCATGGATTCTGGATTTTTAATCCAACGTTGCGACTTTGCATCCAAGATGCCCCAAGTTTGAGGTCGATCAAGTTCTTCTGCTGGCTTGCAAGAGATACCGAAGCCCAGTGCATCAAGTTTGCTGGCCCATGCCTTTGGAAGGGGGTTGACAGCCATACCCCCCAATCCAGTTGCCGCGTCAGCACCAAGACCTCCATCTTTACTTATGGGAAGCTCTACTGAGATTCGACAGCCAACGCCATAGTCAGCTTGTACTTTATGTGTTGGAGTATTGTCTTTAGCAAAAGCTAAATTGCAAAAAAACACCTCAATACACAACAAAATAATGAGATTCTTCATGACTTCACCTCTTGTTTACGTCGCTCATACCCCTCAGGAAATAGCAGTGATCGATTCCCTTGTGCATCTGAAAAATAAGTTTCAGTAAGCATCGCCAGCAATACCCCGTAGGCTGAACAACGAGAGTCAAAACCATTGATACCGCTGTAGTTCGTGTTACTGACCACTCCAGGCAAATTCACGCTGGCCGACACCTTCCAGAAAGACAGGCTTCTGTAGTACACCTTGGCGCCCGTACTAACCCCACTTACATTGACCGTGTTTACGCTTACGCGCTCAATCGTGTGGGCTTCATCAGCGTATTGCACCAGCTTGCTGGCTAAGGCGTAGTACCCTGCACTGTCTGTAGGTGCTTGGCGCGCATCTCCTGTGTTTTCGCGTGGAGTCCCTATTGCTGCGCTGACATCCTCTCGCCAATCCTTAATGTCTGATGTCCAGCCGATGAAGTTGTTGTCTGCAAGCGCCGTAAGGCTACGGGCTGATGAAGATTTTTTGGCCTCTACTTGGGTAGCATCTTTCAGCGCTTTTTCCAAAGCAGCTGGTGTTTTTCGACCGCGCCAACGCCAGTAATTGAAATAGTTTTCGGCATGCGTCAGTTGCAACATGCCACGGCCGTGCCATGGTGTGTACCAATATCCTGAGCCACCGGCTTCTTGCAAGCCCGACAGCCATCCTGTTTCCTGCAATGCATTACCCAGCAATGACACCATGCGCAAGGGTTTGCTGCTGATGCCATATTTGCGCATCATCCGGTTAAGTGGGATGTAGTGATTTTTAATGATGTCGTAGGCCCTCCCTGCCGTCCCTTTTTTGCCTGCCTCAGGCGAAGCGACTTCCTCCCAAAACACTCCCGTGTGCTTATTGCCTTGCGCATCTTTCCACGCCCCTGTGCGCAGCGCATGACTTGGAATGCACTGCACCAACTCCTGTTTACTCAACCACCCGCACTTGCGCATCTGCTCAATGAACGACACCGGATGGACATGCCACTGCGCATCTTTGTAGACCTGCGGCAAGTCCGTGCGCGTCAGTGCCTGAATGTGCGCCTTGAGCTTCTTCCAGTTCTCATCATTGCTTTTGAAATCGTCCTCTTCTTTGATGTGCCCATAGCGTTCCTCGAACGTGCCTTGCTCAAATTCACTCGGAAACTTGCAAATGAGTTTCCGCATCTTGGCAGCCATATTTTTTTGCGCAGTTTGCTTGGCCAGCAGCTGGCGACCATCGCCGGTTTTTTTCAACGCTTTTTCTCGCTGCCCCATGTCTGCAATGCTGCGGGCCAGCAACGTCCTGAGCTTGGGACTGTCACAACGCTGGTCGTTCACGCTGTCATCGTCCGCAATGCACTGCCAACCCAAGAACACCGGGAAATCAGCTTCACTGAACTTGAATGAGCCCACTACATTCAAGTTGACATACTTTTCACCCGAGGGTGTTGCCACCTTACGCCAATGCTCAACACTAGAGGGCAACGGATCAGGCCCTAAATTCCGGCCAAAGCGCAACAACTCATACCAACCACTAGGGCTGCTTTGCGTTTGTTGCTCCGGCGTCAACAGCCCGTGTCTCTTGAGTGCATCTTTGTAGAGCTGGTATTCGCCATCAGGCTCCACCACGACCGCACCGATGGGCTCACCATTGATGGTGTAGCTGCCAATCGTGGCATTGCCCGCATAGTCGATCTTGAGCCACATGGGTGCGCCTAACGTACCTGCGCTTATCGTATTCATGTGTGTACCGGGCTCTTTGTCCAAAACAGGCGTGGTGGCAGGCAAAAACACACAAGTGCTACCAAAGACGGCATCGACACGGCCATCGGCACTGGGCGTTACACCATCCTCGGGGTGTTTATCTCGTGCGTGCCCTAACAGTTTGGAGAGGTTGGCTTCGTTCATGCAGATTTCAAAATGCATGTGATTTCGTTGACCGTAAATTTGCCCCGCCTCACCCAGCCTGTCTTTGCGATAAACAGGTTTGTCTTTGCCGACCGCTTTATCCACACTTTTGAGATGCATGTACACACTGTAATAAGTCAACTCAACAGGCGTGGCACCATTGGCACCGATCTCAGTGGTGTGCTCCACGATGACCATGCCTTTGTCGGTCCACAGGGTTTCTTGAGGATTGGCCGAGCCATAGTTTTGAGGATGCAACGGCTCAGTGCTGGGCGCACTGTCAGGCGCGTTGACAAAAATCACTTTGCCATCGGCAATGGCACGAACGGGGCTTTGGTCTGAGGGTGCAATCAGATGGATCCCGTTGTGCCACTCAAGATGCGAGGAAATAGGGTAATTACCTCCAAAGGCATACCGAACCAAATCGTCATCGGTATCGACTGGAGCGTCTGCAAGAAAAGGAAGGCTGATGATCATCGCTGTTCTTTCTAAAAATCAGTTAGAAAAGCCGCGTACTGCTTGAGGCGATGCTGTGGGCAATCTAGGCATCACCACCGCCAAGCTTTTGCCTTGAGGCATCTTGTGACTGACGGCATTACTCGTCCACGCCCCGGTGGTGCCGTCTTCAATGCCCGAAGCCTTGAACACTGTGTAGCTCCCCCCGCCATTGATCACGATCTCTTCTTTGGCGGTGAAGGTGATCCGGTTGGCCGTTTGCGTGATCTTCACTTTGGCCAAGAAGCGGATGGATTTGTCCAGCGCTTGCATGTCCACGTTGGCCACTGCGCTCACAATTTTTAAGCCAGCCTTGTACGCAAATAGGCGCAGTGCTTTTTCTGCGCTGACCAGCAAGCTCTTGCCCGCGCTCACACTGGTGTGCCCGCCGCTGGTGATGGCGTGGTGCTGGCCGCTGTGCTGGTGCGTGCTTTGCGGTGTGGTGCTCTCGATGCCCGCTGGGCTGGTCAGGACCAAATGCGGTTCACTCAGTTCCGGGAATTTCCCTTCTGTTT
>NZ_NESC01000008.1 GCF_003063575.1 Limnohabitans sp. Jir72 | reverse complement strand
AAATTCGAGAATGTGAAAGAGCTTGAGATGGGCTTGAAGGAGTACATCCACTACTACAACAACGATCGGATCAAGATCAAACTAAAAGGGCTGAGTCCTGTGCAGTACAGAACTCAGCCCTCTATGGCCTAATCAGCTTTTTAAACCGTCCAACTTATTGGGGTCAGTTCATAAATGCGGCTTTTTGTGGGCGTGAGAGACCAGCGCGTCAGAAAATAAGCTTCACACCCGTCTTGCTTTGCAGCGCCTCGGGCGTCACGCCCGGTGCCAATTCGACCACCTTCAGGCCCGCGTCGGTCACGTCCATCACGGCCAGGTCGGTGATGATGCGGTC
This sequence comes from Limnohabitans sp. Jir72, assembly GCF_003063575.1. Taxonomy (GTDB): domain Bacteria; phylum Pseudomonadota; class Gammaproteobacteria; order Burkholderiales; family Burkholderiaceae_C; genus Limnohabitans_A. The sequence goes on along the minus strand of NZ_NESC01000008.1, from coordinate 191,579 downwards.
GACCACGCCCACACCCGTCAAAGGCAGGGTGCAGCTGGGCAAAATCTTCAGGTCTTCGGTGCCGTCTTTTTTCTTGGCGACATGCTCCATCAAGATGATCACGCGCTTGACGCCTGCGACCAGATCCATCGCGCCGCCCATGCCCTTGACCATCTTGCCGGGGATCATCCAGTTGGCCAGATCGCCCTTTTCGCTCACCTGCATCGCGCCCAGGATCGACAGGTTGATCTTGCCGCCACGGATCATGGCAAACGACTGCTCACTGCCAAAGATGGACGAGCCCTTGATGGTGGTCACCGTCTGCTTGCCTGCGTTGATCAGGTCGGCATCCACTTCGTCTTCGGTCGGAAACGGGCCAATGCCCAGCATGCCGTTTTCGCTTTGCAGCCAGACTTCTTTGTCTGCTGGCACAAAGTTGGCCACCAGCGTGGGGATGCCGATGCCCAGGTTCACATAGAAACCGTCTTCCAGTTCGTGGGCCGCACGGGCGGCCATTTGGTCTTGACTCCAGCTCATATCAGACTCCTGCTTTCTCAGTGATCGTGCGTTTCTCGATGCGCTTTTCCGGCTTCGTGTTCAACACGATGCGGTGCACATAAATGCCAGGCAGGTGCACGCTGTCGGGGTGCATCTCGCCGGTTTCCACAATCTCTTCGACCTCGACCACACAAATTTTTCCGGCCATGGCCACGGCGGGGTTGAAGTTGCGCGAGGTGTAACGGAACTGCAGGTTGCCGGATTTGTCGGCGCGGTGCGCCTTGACCAAGGCCACATCGGGTACCAAAGAGCGCTCCATCACATAGGTCTCGCCATCGAATTCGCGCAGCTCTTTGCCTTCGGCCACCAAGGTGCCCACACCGGTCTTGGTGAAGAAAGCCGGGATGCCCGCACCGCCCGCACGCAGTTTCTCGGCCAGCGTGCCTTGGGGGGTGAACTCCAAAGCCAACTCGCCCGCCAGGTACTGGCGCTCAAACTCTTTGTTCTCGCCCACGTAGGACGAAATCATCTTCTTGATTTGGCGGGTCTGCAGCAAGATGCCCAGACCAAAGTCGTCCACACCCGCGTTGTTGGAAATCGCGGTCAGGTTCTGCACGCCACTGTCGCGCAGCGCAGCGATCAAGGCTTCGGGGATGCCGCAGAGGCCAAAACCCCCCACACCAATGAGTTGCCCGTCAGCCACGATGCCCTTCAAGGCCTCGGCTGCGGAAGGAAAAATCTTGTTCACACCAGTCTCCGGTAGAAGATGAAAGCGCTACGATACTACGTATTCAACTACGTAGTTTTTCGTAATGGTGTGCCCTGATGCCCAATACCTCCACCACTGCCAACGACATCGACTACCGCCTTGCCTTTGACCTGGCCCCCATCGGCCTGGTGCTTTCGCGCAACCGCGCCATCGTCGACTGCAACCAGCGCGTGTGCGAGATGTTTGGCGTGAGCCGGGAACAGCTGATCGGCCAAAGCTTTCAGTTGCTCTACCCCAGCGCCGACGAATACGAGCGCACCGGCCAGCGCATCGCGCCCATCCTGAACGCCAAGGGCGTGTACGCCGACGACCGCGTGATGAAGCGCGTGGACGGCCGCTTCAAGGGCGAGACCTTTTGGTGCCATGTGACCGGCCGCGCCCTGAACCGCGATGCCCCACACGAAGCCGGCATCTGGACCTTTGAAGACCTTTCGGCCCGCAAACCCGTCAAAGCCGAACTCACCGCCCGCGAACGCGAAGTCGCCGCCCACCTGATGGATGGCCTGACCAGCAAAGAGATTGGCAAAGCTCTGGGCATCAGCCACCGCACGGTGGAGATTTACCGCGTCAAGCTGATGCGGAAATACGAGGCCTCGGGCGCGGCGGATTTGATTCAGAAGTTGATGCGGGGTTGAGCATTCAAGCTCAGTCACGGCTCAAACCCGCCACCCGCCTCAGATGCAGCGCCCCCCCGCCAAACTGCTGCTCAATCACCGTCAGCCGCTTGAAGCCATGGCCTACGGCCAGCTCGTCGGTCATGCCCATGCCGCCGTGCAGTTGCACCGCGCCCTGCCCTACGAGGCGTGCAGCATGCAGCACCGTCACATGGGCCGATGACACCCGCTCGGCGCGGCGCTCGGGGCTGTCGCCCAGCACATCGGCACAAGCACCGACTGCCGCCGCAGCCTGCACCAGCGCCATGTACATGTCGGCCATGCGGTGTTGCAAAGCCTGAAAGGCCGCCAGGGGCTGGCCAAACTGTTTGCGCTGGCTGGTGTAGTTCAGCGTGTCGCGCATCAAGGCCTGCATCACGCCCACGGCCTCGGCGCCAGCGGCCAACGTGGCCGTGTCCCACGCTTGCGAGAGCGCGGCCAGCGCATCGCCTTGGCCGATGAGGGCTTGCACGGGCGTTTGGTCAAAGGCCAGCTCAGCCGCCCAGGCGCCATCGATCAGGCGAATTTCGCGCCGCTGCACACCGCTGGCTGCGGGGTCGATCAGGCAGATGCGCAGCTGGCCCGCTTCGTCTTTTGTGCTGACCAGCCAGTGTGTGGCCCCGGGCGCACCACGCACCAAAGCTTTGCGTCCGGTGATGCGCCACTGGCCGTTCGATGTGTGCAAACGGGTCTGCACTTGGCTCAAGTCAGTGCGCCCTGCAGGCTCCAAGGCCGCCACGGCCAGGCGCACTTGACCCTCGGCCAGGCCTTGCAGCAGCGCATCGGCCGCAGGGTCCGCCAGCGCCTGCAGCAAGTTGGCACCCAAGACGGCCGAGCTGCTGTAGGGCTCGCCCACCAAAGCCCCACCTAAGGCCTGGCAGATCAGCAGCTGCTCGGGCAATCCACCGCCCATGCCGCCCAGGTGTTCAGGCAGTGCTGCACCCAAGAGGCCCAGCTCGTGCGCCAAACCTTGCCACAACGGCCCAATTGCCTCTGGCGTGGCGATCATTTGCGCCCGCTTGTCAAACGGCAATTTGTCTTGCAGCCAACCTTGCAGACTGGCCACGAGCATGGCCTGCGTCTCGTCCAGAGGCAGCACGGACTCCACCACATCGGCCCCCAGAATGTGGCGGGCGATCAGGTTGCGCTGCACTTCGTTGGTGCCGCCATAAATCGAGGCGGCGCGGTCGTTGAGGTACGCCCGGGTCGCAAACACCGACTCCTCAGGCACAGGCAGCGCGTGGGCAGTGGCTTCTTCGATGGTCAGGCTGCTGGCGCCATAGGGGCCTGCAATGCTCAGGCCCAGCTCGGTCAGGTGCTGCTTGAGCTCGGTCGCCAGCACCTTGCCCATGGAGGGCGCAGCAGGCATCCAGCAAGGCTGCGTGCCGCCGCCGATGCGGGCGGTCAGCACCTGCTGTTCCCAAGCGTGCAAGGCGTCGATGCGGCACTGCGCGTTGGCCAGGGTCAAGGCGATGTCTTCGTGCTCAGGGTCAGACGGTCCTGATGAGGCAAACGCCTCGTTCAGGGACTCTTTCAACCGCGCAAGTCGGCCCCGCAAGAACGGCGCAGACGAACCACCCCGCTCGTGTTCCAGCAAGAATTTGGCTATCGTCCAGCCTTGGTTTTCTTCGCCGATCAGCGCATCAGCGGGCACGCGGGCTTCGTCAAAAAAGACCTGGTTGAATTCGTGGTCGCCCGAGATGCTGATGATGGGACGAATCTGAATGCCGGGGTTGTTCAGCTCGAACATCAAAAAGCTGATGCCTTGCTGGGGCTTGCCACTGTTGTCGGTGCGCACCAAGCAAAACATGTGCGTGGCGCGGTGGGCGTGGGTGGTCCAGATTTTGGAGCCGTTGATCACCCACTCGTTGCCTTCGCGGCGGGCACGGCATTGCAACGATGCCAGGTCGGAGCCGGAGCCCGGCTCGCTGTAGCCCTGACACCAGTAACTCACGCCATTGCGCAAATCGGGCAACCAGCGCTCTTTTTGGGCCTGCGTGCCAAACGCCACCAGCACGGGCGCGGCCATCACCAGCCCCAGGGGCGAGACCTTGGGGGCATCGGCCGCCGCCATCTCGCTGGCAAAAATGTCGTGCTGCCTGGGCGTCCAGCCGCAACCGCCCCACTCTACTGGCCAGTGCGGCGCAGCCCAGCCGCGCTTGGCCAGAATCCGCTGCCAAGGAATGCCGACCTCGTAGTCCGCAAAAATGCCCGAGGTGCGGTGACCGCCCAGACGGATTTCGTCGGTCAGCTCAGCGGCCAAAAAGGCGCGCACTTCGTCGCGGAAAGCCAACTCATCTTTGCTCAAATTCATGGGGACTTCGCTCCAGGAGAAGGCCGCCATCGCCCGATGGCGACCTGATCAATGACAGATTCAGAAGCCGACGTAACGCACAAAGTTGGCGGCGTCTTCACGCACCGACTTGACGCTGTTGGCCACAAAGTCTTCGTCCGGGTAGCCCATGGCGATGCAGATCATGATGTTCTGGTCGTCAGGAATGCCCGCATGCTCACGCACCACGGCCGACTGCATGATGCCTTGGCCGTTGATGACGCTGCCCAAGCCGCGCTCCCACGCGGCCAGCACCAGCGCATGCGACAAAGCGCCCAGGTCAAACTGGCTGATGGCCGCAGGTTCGAGGTATTTGTCATAGGTCAGCACCAGCGACACAGGCGCATCGAACTGCCGAAAACCACGCATGACCCAATCGGTGCGCCGCTCTTTGTCGTCGCGGGCGATGCCCATGGCGTCGAACAACTGAATCGCGATGTCCACCTGGCGCTTGCGGTGGATACCGTCGTAGGCCTCTTTCATCGGGAAGTCGCGCTTGGGCGGCACACCCTTGACCATGTTCTCGGTGTTGCCCCGGCGGATGCGATCCAAAGGCTCGCCCGTGACCACATGCACATACCAAGGCTGCGTGTTCATCGACGAAGGTGACCACTTGGCCACCTCGATGATCTCTTCGATCACCTCGCGTGGCACGGGTTTGGGCAGGTAGCCGCGAACGCTTTTTCGGGCCTTGATGAGTTCTGAAAATTCCATGGGTTTTGTCTCCTCATCCGAGAATCGGTGAAAAGCCAAGACCCGTCAATGCGGCCCTGTTGCCTTCGTTACTCGCCTCGCCATGGCCCGCGCTCGCTCAGGCCAGAGATTCGACCACCTCGGTGACGCTGCGAAAGGCGTCAATCGCGGTAGGAAAGCCACAGTACACCGTGGCGTGCAGCATGACTTCGCGCAGCTCTTCGGGCGTCGCCCCGTTGTTGATCGCGCCGCGCACATGGGCTTTGAGCTCGTGTTGTTTGCCCTGGGCCGTGAGCATGGCAACGGTGATCAAACTGCGGGTCTTCAGGTCCAGGCCCGGGCGTTGCCAGACGTTGCCCCAGGCATTGGCCGTGATGAATTCCTGCATGGGCATGGTGTAGTCGGTGGCGGCGCCCAGTGCGCGGTCCACGTACTCGGGGCCCATGACCTGGGTACGGGTGGTGAGGCCCGCCTGGAAGGCGGCGTCTTCAGGACGGGCGTCGCGGGCTTTTTCGATGGGTGAACGTGAAGGTGTGTTGGACATGACAGGCTCCTATAGGTGTCATGAGCATAATCAAAAGCAACGCAACCTGGAGACACCATGAGCACACCTTACACACCACGCTACCCCACCCCCGACATCAATGACCTGCCTGAAGACATCAAAGTCAAGGTGCTCGAAGTCCAGGAAAAGGCCGGTTTTGTGCCCAATGTGTTTCTGGCCTTTGCCCGCCGCCCAGCGGAATGGCGCGCATTTTTCGCCTACCACGACGCCCTGATGGTGCCCGAGTCGGTGGGGCGCGAGAGTGGCCTGACCAAAGGTGAGCGCGAGATGATCGTGACCACCACCAGCGCGGCCAACCACTGCCTGTATTGCGTGGTGGCGCACGGGGCGATCTTGCGCATTTACGAGAAAAAGCCTTTGGTGGCAGATCAGGTGGCCATCAACCACCGCAAGGCCGACATCAGCCCACGCCAGCGCGCCATGCTCGACTTTGCGATGAAGGTGTGCCAACACTCTGACCAAGTGGAAGACGCTGACTTTGCCGCCCTGCACGCGCACGGCTTCAACGACGAAGACATCTGGGACATCGCGGCCATCACCGCCTTCTTTGGTCTGAGTAACCGCATGGCCAGCTTCAGCGGCATGATGCCCAACCCCGAGTTTTACCTGATGGGCCGCGCGCCCAAAGCCAAACCTGCCTGACCCGGCCGGGCCAGCAAGGCCCAGGCCACCTGAACCAGCGCGTCCTCGAGCGCAGCACTGCCCAAGAGCGGTGACTTTTCAAGACTGGCGCTGCGCAGGGTGCCGATCACCGAGCGGCTGAGCACAAACAACTGTGCGGGTGAGGGTGACTTCAAGGCAGGATGGTTGATGCGCTCAAAGAAGATCGCCAAGCGATCGGCCACTTGGCGCACCACGCTGGCCGTCTCCTGGGGTTGCTCCATCAGCCAGCCCAGGCGAATCAAACTTTGGCTAAAGCCTTTGCCCGTGGCAAACCCCTGCAGCAAAATCTTCATGGCTTGGCGCAGAAAGTCTTGCGGGTCCATCTGGGCCACGTCTGGTCTGAGCTCGAGTGCCGCCAAATATTGCTCCAGGGCTTGCAGCACCATGTCTTGGCCTTTGGCCGCCATGGCGCGCACCAGCACCTCTTTGCTCGGAAAGTACTGGTACAGCGTGCCAATCGAAAAACCAGCTGCCGCAGCCACCTTGTTGGTGGTCAACCCTGCCTCGCCCTCCTTGTCCAGAATCTGAGCAGCCGCCTTGAACAGGGTTTGCATGGTTTGCTGGGCCCGGGCCTGCGAAGGCTGGCGCCTGAGGCTGGGCAAGGCTTGCGGCTGAGGTGTCGTCTTGGAAGGTTTGGCCATGGCCATAAAAAAGCCCTTCAAAAAATGTGAGCAGATCGCGAGTTGCAAGGTCTTTGCAAAACCTGAACAATGCTCACATTCTGATCGATTTCCAAGGCACTCCCCATGAGCACTCACGCAGCCGCCCCTTCCGACCTGACGGTTCGCCGCTTGTCGGTTGACCTGAGCCAAGGTTTTTCACGCCACTGGAATGGCGGCGACGCCTTCCTCACCGCCTACGCCAATGCGCTGTCCATGAGCTTTCCCGTGGGAGAGCAATCCTTCATCGATTCGGTCAAGAACGGTGCCAAAGCCTTGCCCGACACGCCAGAGAACGCTGACCTGAAAAGCGTTGCCAAAGGCTTTATTGGCCAGGAAGCCACGCACCGCCACCTGCATGCGCTGTACAACGCCCACCTTGAAAAGCAAGGCCTGGTCAACCACTGGGGGCCTCGCGCAGAGCGCCGCCTGAAAAAAGGCCGCGAAGAATTTTTCAGCAAAAGCGACAAGGGCTATTTGCACGAGTTGGCCATCACCGCCGCTTTTGAGCACTACACCTCGATTTTTGGCGACCTGACCTTGGACCGACTGGACCAGCCTGGCGACTGGTTCGCTGGCGCAGAAGACCCTCTTAAAACCCTCTGGCGCTGGCACGCGGCCGAAGAGTCTGAGCACAAATGCGTGGCCTTTGACCTTTACCAACGCTTAGGGGGCAACCACACTTGGCGCATGCGTTGGTTTTGGTACGTGACCATCCAGTTCAGCACCGACGTCTTGCGCCAAACGGTCAACAACCTCTGGCACGACAAAACGCTGTTCAAGCCCAGCACTTGGTGGTCGGCCAGCAAGTTCTTGTTCGGTCGCCACGGCATGGTCTGGCGCGTGGCCAAGCCCGTTTGGCAATACAGCCGCAAAGACTTCCACCCCATGCAAGTGGGCAGCGCCACCTTGTCGCAAGATTGGCTGGAAAGCCATGCCGACCAATGGCGTGCAGTTGGCTCAACGCCTTCAACCGCAGCTTGAAGCATTCGCGCACGGGGTGCGGCTCCCACAAATCAGAAACAGCGCTCAGTCGCTGACCATGTCCTTGACCCAGTCGGGCAGGGTCACCGATTTTTGCTGTGGAAAGTCCACCCAGATCGTGGTGGCCCCACCTGCGGCGAACACAACGCCGGGCTGGTCTGTGCGCTCCAGCGTGCACCAGCTTTCAAAAGTGGTGCGCCCCGGATCGCTCACGTACATCTTGGCCAAGATATCTCCGGGGTACTCGAACTGTTTGTAGAAATTGCAAAACGCGTTCACGATCACTGGCCCCTGGCCTTGCGGGTTGACTTGGCAGCCGATCGCCTCAAACCAGTCGATGCGCACCGTCTCCAAATAGCGGAAATACACGGTGTTGTTCACATGGCCCATCGCGTCCATGTCGCCCCAGCGGATCGGGATCACCATCTGGTGCACAAGTTTCTTGTGCTCTGGCAATTCAAATTTCATGGAGAGACTCCTCAGACCGCGAAGCCATCGTCGGCCGAGATCACGGCACCGTTGATGAAATGGCTCTGGTCGCTGGCCAGCATGACCAGCAAAGCGTCCAGGTCTTGCGGCTGGCCCACCCGCTTGCGCGGCAGCATGCTGATGAGTTTCTGGCCTTGCTCGGTTTCCCAGTGGTGGTGGTTGATTTCAGTGTCGATGTACCCGGGGCAGATCGCGTTCACATTGATGCCAAAACGGCCCCACTCCACCGCAAAAGCCTTGGTCATCTGGATCACGGCGGCCTTGCTCATGCAGTAGACGCCAATCTGCGGCAAGACCTTCAGGCCCGCCATCGAGGCGATGTTGATGATGCGCCCACCCGTGAAACTGCCGGGGGCCGCGCCCTTGGAACGGGCCAGCATGCGTTTGCCCACCTCTTGCGCCACAAAGAACGCACCGCGCACATTGGTGTCCATGATGAAGTCGTAATCGGCCTCGGTCACATCCTGGATGCGCTGGGTGGTGCTCACGCCCGAGTTGTTCACCAAAATGTCGATGCTGCCCATCTCGGTTTCGGCATGCGCCACGGCCGCAGCAATGCTGTGCTGATCGGTCACATCCATGGCCACCACATGCGCGTTGCCGCCTGCCGCTTCGATCTCGGCACGCAAGTCCTTGAGCTTGTCTACCCGGCGGCTGGCCAGCACCACGCCCGCACCGGCTGCAGCCAGCGTTTTGGCAAATTGCGCACCCAGGCCGCTGGATGCGCCCGTCACCAAGGCCACACGGCCAGACAAATCGATTTCATACGCCATGACAAGTCCTCAAAAAATGGTTGACTCAGTGGAAACCCACGCTTGACGCCATTGTGCGGGGGATCGCCCCCCGGGCCGCATAAAATGAGTCACTCGCTCGACACTGGGTCGGGCCCACAGATTTCACAACTTCATCAAGAGACGTTCATGAGCCCCGAAGAAATTTTGAGCACTTATGGCCCCCGCGAATCCATGGAATACGACGTGGTCGTGGTCGGTGGCGGCCCCGGCGGCCTGTCCACAGCCATCCGTCTGAAGCAGCTGGCCGCCGAAAAAGGCCAAGACGTCTCGGTGGTCGTGTTGGAAAAAGGCGGCGAGCCCGGCGCACACATTCTGAGTGGCGCCATCATGGATCCCAAAGCGCTGACCGAACTCTTGCCCAACTGGAAAGAACTGGGCGCCCCACTCAACCAGCCCGTGACCGACGATGCTTGGAGCTTTTTGAGCGAGACCGGCGCCACACGCACCCCTGGCATCTTTTTGCCTGAATGCGCGCAAAACCACGGCAACTACATCATCAGCCTGTCCAACTTCACGCGCTGGCTGGGCCAGCAGGCAGAAAACCTGGGCGTGGAAATCTTCCCCGGCTTCACCGCCGCCGAAGTGCTCTACAACGAAGACGGCAGCGTCAAAGGCGTGGCCACCGGCAATATGGGCATCGGCAAAGATGGCGAGCCGACCGAAAACTTCCAGCTGGGCATGGAACTGCACGGCAAGTACACCGTGTTCGCCGAAGGCGCGCGCGGCCACCTGGGCAAGCAACTGATCGCCAAATACAAGCTCGACGAAGGCCGCGACCCGCAGACCTACGGCATCGGCATCAAGGAAGTTTGGGAGATTGACCCCTCACGCCACACGCCCGGCTTTGTGATGCACACCGCCGGCTGGCCCATGAACAACGACACCTATGGCGGCGCGTTCATGTACCACATGGAAGACAACAAAATCGCCATCGGTTACGTGGTGGGTCTGGACTACGCCAACCCTTGGCTCAGCCCCTTTGAAGAGTTCCAGCGCTGGAAAACCCACAACAACATCAAGTGGTACTTCACCAACGACAAGGGCGAAGTCAACGCCAAGCGCTTGGGCTACGGCGCTCGCGCCATCACCGCTGGCGGCCTGATGAGCCTGCCCAAGACCGTGTTCCCGGGCGGCGCGCTGGTCGGCTGCGACGCGGGTTACCTGAATGTCAGCCGCATCAAGGGCAGCCACGCTGCCATCAAGACCGGCATGCTGGCCGCACAAGCCGCTTACGACGCCATCGTGGCCGGCCGCCAGCACGACGAGCTGAGCGCCTACCCCGAGGCGTTCGAGGCCAGCTGGCTGCACACCGAGCTGAACAAGTCGCGCAACTTCAAGAGCTGGTTCAAGAAAGGCCTGACGGTGGCCACACTCATGAACGGCTTCGAGCAGTTCGTGCTGCGCGGCCACATTCCCTGGACACTGCGCCGCGACAAGGCCGACCACACCTATCTGAAGCCCGCGGCCGACTGCCCAAAAATAGACTACCCCAAGCCGGATGGCAAGCTGACCTTTGACCGTTTGAGCAGCGTGTTCATCAGCAACACCAACCACGAAGAAAACCAGCCTGCACACCTGACGCTCAAAGACGCCTCGGTGCCGGTCAGCATCAACTTGGCCAAATACGCTGGCCCCGAGTCACGCTATTGCCCGGCCGGTGTGTACGAGTTCGTCAAGAACGAAGACAACTCAGACCGCTTGCAGATCAACGCCCAAAACTGCGTGCACTGCAAGACCTGCGACATCAAGGACCCGACGCAAAACATCGTTTGGGTCACGCCCGAAGGCGGCGGCGGGCCGAATTACACGGGCATGTAAGACAAAGACCATCCCAAGGTGGTCCCCAAGAGAGGTCCTTGCGGCCTCTTTTTTCTTCTTTCGCTTTTACAAGTGCGTCGCCTTGGCATCACACTTCGCGAAAACCCTTATTGGACTTGGCGAGCATGTCGCCATAATCAAAGTTGTATGACAAGTTGAGTTTTCTCGACTGCATCACCCCCTTCAACTGGAGAGATTCAATGAAACTGAACAAACTGGCCATCGGCACGAGCTTGGCTCTGGGATTGATGAGCGCTGCTTCTGCGCAAACGGTTCTCAAACTGGGCTACGCCACCTCTGCCACTTCTCACTACGCTGTGGGCTCGACCGTGTTTTGCGATGACATTGAAAAAGGCACTCAAGGCCGCTACAAGTGCCAGCAGTTCCCCAACAGCGCCCTGGGTGGTGAACGGGAAATGATCGAAGCGGTGCAACTGGGTACGCTGGATCTGGTCAACACCTCCACCGGCCCTGTCGGCAACTTCGTGCCTGAAGTCAAAATCGTCGACATCCCCTTCCTGTTCCGTGACTACGACCACGCCCGCAAAGTGATGGACGGCCCCATTGGCCAGGACATCTTGACCAAGTTCCCCTCCAAGGGCTTGATCGCTCTGGCTTGGACCGAAAACGGTTTCCGCCACATGACCAACAGCAAGCACCCGATCGTCAAGCCATCGGATGCGGCTGGCCTGAAGATGCGCACCATGGAAAACAAGGTGCACATGGACGGCTACAAAACCTTCGGCATCCAGCCCACCCCCATGGCATTCCCAGAAGTGTTTGGCGCTTTGCAGCAAGGCACTGTGGACGGTCAGGAAAACCCCATCCCCGTGATCCTGGCGTCCAAGTTCTCGCAAGTGCAAAAGTACCTGTCCCTGACCGGCCACGTGTATTCGCCAGGCCTCTTGATCACCTCGCCACGCCTGATGAACAAACTCAGCGATGCAGACAAGAAGGTCTTTTACGATGCAGCGCAAAAAGCCAAAGTGGCCCAGCGCAAGAAAGTCAACGATGATGAAAACAACGGCATCGCTCAGCTTGAAAAAGACGGCATGAGCGTGGTGCGCAAAGTGGACGGCCAGGCCTTCCGAGACGCCTTGGTGCCTGCTTATGCTTCATACTCGAAAGAGTTTGGCGCTGACAACATCCGCAAGATCCAGGAAGTTCGCTGAACAAGCGCTTGCGGGTATACGGGCCTGTGCTGCCAAAGGTGGCACAGGCCTTTTTGATGGGTAATGGTCTTTGAAAGGCCGGTACGTGATGAAAAAATTCGAAGACTATTTTCTGGCGTTCAACCGCTGGGCACTGATCCTGATCCTGGCAGCCATGTCGGTGATCATTTTCACCAATGTGGTGCTGCGCTACACCACCAACCAATCGATTGAATGGGCCGAAGAAGTGGCCCGTCACATGATGATCTGGTTGACCTTCATTGGTTGCGGGCCGGTCTTGCGTTACGGTGGCCACATCGCCATCGACAACTTGCAAGACAGCATGCCCACCAAAGCTGCGCAAATGTTGCGGGTGCTGATCGCTGTATTGGTCACCGCTTTTTGTATTTTTTCCATTTGGTTCGGCATTCAATACATGGACCGAACCCAATACCAGATCACCCCGGCCACACAAATTTCAATTGCCTGGATTTACCTGGCATTGCCTTTGGGCATGGGCATGACCCTGATCCACTGGTTGCTGATTGTTCGCAGCTACATCGCACGCCGTGAATTTGCGAGCGATGCCCACTTTGACGCCACCGCGAGTGCATCCCTATGAGCGCCAGCCTGATCCTCCTCATTTCCGTCTGCATTTACCTAGCCATTGGCGTGCCTGTGGCTTTTGCCCTGGGCCTGTCCACCGTGACGGCACTGGTGCTGTCCGACGCCTACCCCATGCTGGCTTTGCTGAAAGAGACTTTCACCGGTGTCGACAGCTTCCCGCTCATGGCGGTGCCCTTCTTCATTCTGGCTGCAGAGCTGATGAGCGGCGGCTCGCTGACCGAGGTGCTGCTCAAGTTTGCCGGTCAGTTTGTGGGCCACAAGCGCGGCGGTCTGGGTTACACCAACGTGGTCGCGCTGACCTTCTTTTCGGGCATCTCGGGCTCGGCCTTGGCCGATGCCGCCGGCCCCGGCTCCATGCTGATCCGCATGATGGACAAGGCTGGGTATGGGCGCCCCTATGCGGCGGCACTGACGGCATCCACCGCCATCGTGGGCCCCATCATCCCGCCCTCGATCATCATGATCATCTACGCCCTGGCCGACGACAACGTCTCGGTGGGCGCATTGTTCATTGCAGGTCTGATCCCCGGCTTGATCATTGCTGCGGCCATGTGCCTGGTGAACTACTACATCTCCAAGCAACGCAATTACAAAGGCGATGGCCAATTGCCGACAGGTGCCGAGATTTTGTCCACGACTTGGAGGGCCCTGCCCGCCATCTTGTTGCCTGTGCTGATTCTGGGCGGCATGCGCGCCGGCTGGTTCACGCCCACCGAAGCTTCGGTGGTGGCCGTGTTCTACGCCCTGATCTGCGGCAAATACGTTTACCGCACACTTGAGTGGAAAGCCGTGCCCGATATCCTGTCGCGCTCAGCCCTGCTCACGGCATCGGTGCTGCTGATCATTGGTACATCCGCCTCGTTCGCCTGGATTTTGACCATCGAAGGCATGCCCCAAACGGTGGCGGGCTGGATCTCGGGCATGAACCTGAGCGTCTGGGGCTTTCTGATCGTCATCAACATCTTCCTGTTGATTTTTGGCATCTTCATCGAACCCCTGCCGGGCGTGATGGTGCTGGTGCCCATCTTGGCACCCGTGGCGGCCAAACTGGGCATTGACCCGATCCACTTTGCGATGGTGGTGATCTACAACCTCACGCTGGGCATGATCACCCCGCCCGTGGGGGGCTTGTTGTTTGTGACCTCCAACGTGTCCAAAGTGCCCCTGAATGACCTGACCCGCGAGCTCAAGCCCTTCCTGTGGGCACACGGCTTGGTGCTGGTCTTGCTGACCTTTGTGCCTGCCTTGTCCAATTGGTTGCCGCATGTGATGGGCTTCAAGTAAGACTGCCTATAATCGAAAAAACGAAACGCCCTTCGGGGCGTTTCTTGATTTCAAGCCCCATTCGAGTCGCTCATGTCCTTCCTTTTTTCAGACGAACACACTTGGTTGCAACGCGATGGCGACATCGCCATCATGGGCATCACCGTTCACGCACAAGACACTTTGGGTGACATTGTGTTCGTGGACCTGCCCGCCATTGGCAAGACCTTTGCGGCCAAAGAAGTTGCTGGCGTTGTCGAATCCGTCAAGGCCGCCGCCGACGTGCACATGCCCGCAGGCGGCGAAATCATCGAGGTCAACGAGGCCTTGCGCGCCGACCCGTCACTGGCCAACTCGGACCCGCTGGGCCAAGGCTGGTTTTTCAAGGCCCGCCTGACCAATCTGGCCGACCTTGATGCTTTATTGGACGAAGTGGCTTACCAGAAAATCACCTGAATTGACGCGCTAAGGAGTCTTCCTTGGCCTGCGCTCAATCCCACCAGCCCGCGGGTTCTTCGCGGGCTTTTTCTTTGGTCAGTTGCGCCTGCTCTTTGAGCCAGCGTTTGAATTCTGCGGCGTTCCCAATCCGCCGAAGATCGGCTTGCAGACTGTCCACCTCGTGCCGCTGATCGGCTTGCATGCGTTGCAGGGCCTGGGTCATCGCCGCTTCATCGGCATCGGCACGCACTGGAATACACAGCTCCCGTGACAGACGAAATTGCATCTGGTCCAAATCGTCCTCCAAAGCCGACACCTGCTCCTTGAGCAGCAAACACATGGCCGCCAATTTGTCATCGGCCAGGCGGGCGCTGGCGCCAGGCGCTACTTGGGTGATCTGCATTTGCAAACGCATCAAAGTGGTCAGGTCGGATTTTTCATAAGCGGCGTTGACCTCGCTCATCAAGGCGGTTTTGCGTTTGCGTTCTTGTTCATCGGGCTCACGGTCAGGATGCAAGGCACTGGCCAGCTGCCGGAAGATGGTGCGCAAGGCGGTCTTGGCATCGGTCTGTTGCAACTCGGCTTTTTCCTGCACAGCCGGTTTTTTTTTGGCTTTGCGCGCAGCACGCTTGGCGGCCTTGCGATCGTCGTCGGCATCTTGTTGGCGCTGCCACTGACGCATGCCAGCGGCCACCATGGCTTGCGGCGTGCGGTATTGGCTGGGGTTGTCGATGGGCTGACCGAGCGCCGCCTCGATCTTGGCACGCACAAGCTCAGCGGCCTCGGCCAGCTCCTGCGCCTCTTCCTGATCGACTTCGTCATCGGCATACAAATCGGCCAGTGCCTGCACTTGCGGGTCGGCCAGCGGTGACAAAAGGTCCATCAAACTGCGCAGTTTGTTGCGCGCCATGCGCTGCTGCTGCGCGGTCAAATCGGCGCTGTGCAGCTGATCGTGCAAGAACAGCAAGAGGCTTTTGCGCAACTCGCGCATCTGCTGCGCTGCGCTGTACAGCACCTGAACGTGCGCATGCCGGTGCCGATCCGACCAAGCCTGCAAACGCTGCACCTGGTGCGTCAGGTGTTCGATGCGGGCCAGCAATTCATTGAAGCGCTTTTGGGCGGGGCTGAGCTTGGCTTGTTCAGGCGCACGCAGGACCAGCCCAGAAAAGTCAGTCAAAGGCAGAGCATTTGGGGCAGCGGTTTCAGACAAGGGCAACTCACATCACAGAATGGTGCTGGGCAGGGCGCATCCCTGCCAGCGTTGAATGGCCCCGATGTTAAGGCCTCAAGCCTGAGCACCGATAATCAGCCATCTGATTCGCCCAAGCCCCTCCATGTCCAGCCCCACCCCGTTCAAAGTGCTGAGCCTCATCCCGCCGATGACGCAGCTCAACACGCCCTACCCGTCCACGGCTTATTTGACGGGTTTTTTGCGTTCGCGGGGTTTTGATGCGGCACAAGTTGACTTGGCGCTGGCCACCGTGCTGGCCTTGCTGAACAAAAAGGGGCTGACCGATCTGCGCGACGTGGCACTGGCTTTGCCCGTTGAAGACCGCTCGGGCCCGGTGAACTTTTTCCTCGACCACTTCAACGACTACGCGGTCAGCATCGACCCGGTGATCGCCTTTTTGCAAGGCCGAGACAGCACGCTGAGCCACCGCATCGCAGGCCGGGGCTTTTTGCCCGAAGGCCCTCGCTTTGCAGCACTTGACGCTTATGAGGACGACGGCACGGGCGACCCGATTGGCTGGGCCTTTGGCGCGCTGGGCCAGACCGACCGCGCACGGCACTTGGCCACGCTGTACCTGAACGACCTGGCCGATGTGCTGCGCGACGCCGTGGACGAAGGCTTTGAGTTCGTGCGCTACGCCGAGCGCCTGGCCGCCAGCCAGCCGAGCTTTGACGCGCTGGCCCAGGCCTTGGCCGAACCACCCAATTTGATCGACAGCACGCTGGAGCGTTTGGCCTTGCAGGCTGTTGAGCGCCACCAGCCCACGCTGGTGCTGCTGTCGGTGCCCTTTCCCGGCTCGGTCTATGCGGCGTTTCGCACCGCCCAATGCATCAAGCGGGCTCACCCGCACATTCGCATCGCTTTGGGCGGTGGCTTTGTGAACACCGAGCTGCGTGAGCTCAAAGACGCCCGGGTGTTTGAGCATGTGGATTTCGTCACGCTCGACGGCGGCGAACGCCCGCTGCTGAGCCTGATCGAGCACCTCAAAGGTCAGCGCAGCATGCAGCGCCTGCAGCGCACCTTCATCTGCAATGACGCAGGCCAGGTGCAATACATCAACTTGGCTGAGCCCGACGTGCCGTTTGAAGACGTGGGCACACCCACCTGGGACGGCCTGCCGCTGCACCAGTACTTGTCGCTGCTGGACATGCTCAACCCCATGAACCGGCTATGGAGCGACGGGCGCTGGAACAAGCTCACCGTGGCGCACGGCTGCTACTGGAAGAAATGCAGCTTCTGCGACGTGAGCTTGGACTACATCAGCCGCTACGAAACCGCGCAGGCCAGCACGCTAGTGGACCGCATCGAGCAGATCGTGGCCGAAACGGGCCAAACCGGCTTTCACTTTGTGGACGAAGCCGCGCCGCCCAAAGCCCTGAAAGCCCTGGCCGAAGAACTGCTGCGCCGGGGCGTGCAAATCTCGTGGTGGGGCAACATCCGCTTTGAGAAAACCTTCACCCCCGAGCTGTGCGACTTGCTGGCCCAAAGCGGCTGCATTGCCATGTCCGGCGGGCTCGAAGTCGCATCCGACCGTTTGCTCAGCCTGATGAAAAAAGGCGTCTCGGTCGAGCAGGTGGCGCAAGTCACCAAAGGTTTTGCCGATGCGGGTGTGCTGGTGCACGCCTACCTGATGTACGGCTTTCCAACACAAACCGTGCAAGACACGGTGGACGCGCTCGAATACGTGCGCCAGCTGTTTGAAAACGGCTGCATCCACAGCGGCTTTTTTCACCGCTTTGTCTGCACCGTGCATTCGCCCGTAGGACAAAACCCAGAGGCTTACGGCGTGACACTGCTGCCCCTGCCCGAGGGCACCTTTGCCAAAAACGACGTGGGCTTTGTCGACCCCACCCGCATGCCCCCGGGTGTGGACCACGACCTGCTGGGCCAAGGCCTGAAAAAAGCCATCTACAACTTCATGCACGGCGTGGGGGTGGACGCCGATGTCCGCCAGTGGTTTGAGCTGCCCAAAGGCCAGTGCCCCAAGTCCACCGTGCCGCGCCACAAGATCGCCAAGGCGTTGGACTGAAACTGGGATGCATCGGTAGATCGGCGGCTTCAGCCCCGACATGCGCCTGTGGTGGACCCACGAATGTGAGCGCCAAAGCTCAGACCTCCAAAAAACCGCCCGGACGCCAAACCAAACGCTGCTGAAATATTGAGCACACCCCGCCAAGCCAACAGGCATGCGGGTTTCAAGGCTTGTTCATGGGCTTATCCACAGCTTGGCGCACAGAACACGGGGGTAAAAAAACCCCATCACCAGGCGATGGCTTGACCCTGGTGGTCCACAAATTGGGCGCGGCCTGTCGGCTGCAAGGCATCCAGGACCTTCAGCAGGTTCGTGGCCGAGTCCAGCGGATCCAAAGCCGCATCGCCCACAAAGGGCTGGCTCAAGGCCGATCGCACCGTGCCGGGCTGAAGCGCCGCCACCACCGCCAAGGGTCTGCGGCGTGCAATTTCAATGCTGGCCGTTTGCAGCAACATGTTCAGTGCCGCCTTGGCCGAGCGGTAACCGTACCAACCGCCCTTGCGGTTGTCCTCGATGCTGCCCACCCGCGCCGACAACTTCGCCCAGATCACCCGTTCTCCAGAGGCCAGCAATGGCGCGACATGTTTGAGCAGCAAGGTCGGCCCCACCGCATTGAGGTGCATGGCGCGCAGCAAGCGATTGGCATCCAATTCATCGAGCCGCTTTTCGGGGCCGTGTTCACCCAGCGTGAGTGCGCCGGTGGCATCGATCACCAAATGAAAAGGCCCGGCATGCGCCAGTGAAGCGGCGCAACAGGCCATGCTGGCCTCGTCCAGCAGGTCAAATCCAGGCTGAGTGGTACGTGAAAGCGCATGCACCTGTTGGCAACGCGGATCGGCTTGGAGCCTTTGCACCA
Organism: Limnohabitans sp. Jir72; assembly: GCF_003063575.1. Taxonomy (GTDB): domain Bacteria; phylum Pseudomonadota; class Gammaproteobacteria; order Burkholderiales; family Burkholderiaceae_C; genus Limnohabitans_A. The sequence goes on along the minus strand of NZ_NESC01000008.1, from coordinate 173,085 downwards.
AGGCCCCACCGATGGCACCACTGGCGCCGAACACCACAGCACGGTAACCCTGCGGCAAAGACTGCATCATGACTGCGCCTTGCGCTGGCTGCTGGGCTGAGCTTGCGGGTCATACACACAGCGAAAGCCGATGTACACCGCGTAAAAATTGGCGGGTTTGAAGGCCACCACATCGGCCTTCATGTTGAATGCGCCGTACCACCAGGAGCCGCCCACCGTCCGGCGCTCTTGGCCTTGCGCATCGGTGGTCCATTCCCAAACATTGGCCCCCATGTCGTACAAGCCATTGACGCCTTGACGGGTCGCGCCAGCAGGGGCTGCACGGGGCCAGGGGTCAGGCTCACGGGTGTTGGCCCCTTGCGGACTGTCGCCTGTTGCCCAGGGGTAAGTACGGCCTTTGACCCAAGGCGCAGGCGGCGCATCGCGCGATTCGGTAAAGCCCGCCTTCTGCCATTCAGCGCCGGTGGGCAAACGACCGCCCGCCCACCGGCAATAGGCTTGGGCTTCCTCAAAGTCCAGATGCACGGCCGGCATATCGCTGTGCGCCGCTTGGCCATCGGGTTGTCGCCAGGACCAGCCCGAGCGGCGCTCCCAGCCTGCGCCGTATTCGAAACCGCCACCTTCTTTTTCGGCCCGTGTGACCGTGCCTGTCGCCCGCACGTAGCGGTCAAACTGCCCGATCGTGACTTCGGTGCGGTCGATGGTCACAAAGGGCAAGGCCACCTGCTCCCCCACCTGGGCGTGTGAGGCGGGCATGGCCCACAAGGCCGCAGCCACGGCGAGCCACCGGCTCGCAAAAAGCCCGCAGAGCGATAACTTCACGACCTCCCCTCCCCCGACCAGCGCCGAACCCACTGTTGCAAGCGGGGTCGAATGGGCAAAAACAACCGGTAAGCGATCTCAAAAAGCCAGGACATCGGCGGCCATGCCGACAAGTAGCCCAGCCAGCGCCAACCGGGAAACTGTCGCCACATCTGCGAAAACGCCGCCGCACCGCTGAACAAGCGGCCTTGAGGGTCGCGTACATGAAAGCGCGCCATGGCGGCCGCACAACTGAGGTCTTCGCCCAAAGCCTGACCTTCGCTCACATCCAGCCAAGCCAGGCGGGCCGCTTGCGGCAGGCGACGGTACAGCGCGATCTCGCGCCTGCACAGCGGGCAAGAGCCATCAAAGTAGACCGTCAAGCGTGGCGCGGTTTCTGTGGTCATGACAAGCTGAACGCGTCCATCGACAGCGACCCGTAAATCACTTCGTGGCTGATGTATTGCGGCAAGACCTCACTGCCGGGTCCCCAGCCTGCAGCGCCCAGCGCAAAGTAAATCGGCAAAAAATGTTCGTCGCTGGGGTGTGCCCGCGCGGCACCGGGCGCACGGGCGCGGTAATCCAGCATGGCGCTCAGGTCGCGGTTTTGCAGGGTGCTTTCCACCCAGCCGCAAAACGCGGTGACATACGGCTCGGTGGGTCCCGCTTCGCGGCGCAACTCACGCAGGTTGTGCGTCATGCCGCCTGAGCCGATCAGCAAAATGCCTTGCTCACGCAGGGGCGCCAAGGCTTGGCCCATGGCGTAAATCACCGAGGTCGGCACATGGGCTGGCAAAGACAGCTGCACCACCGGCACATCCGCTTGCGGGTACATCTGGCGCATGGGAATCCAGGCCCCGTGGTCGTAGGGGCGCTCGGGGTCTTCACCGCAAGGCACGTCGGCCGCCTGCAGCAAAGCCTGAACGCGTCGGGCCAATTCAGGATCGCCCTTGGCGGGGTATTGCAATTGGTACAGCGCCTCGGTAAAGCCGCCAAAGTCGTGCCAGGTATCAGGCTCAGGGGTGCTCATGACGCCGATGCCATGCGTCATCCAGTGCGGCGACATGATCACGATCCCTTGAATCGCCGGCGCTGGCGCGTAGGCCTGCACCCAGGCGCTCAAGGCTGGGCCCGTGGTACCCGGGTCGAGCGCAAACATGGGCGAGCCATGCGAGACAAACAAAACCGGTGTGCGGGGCATGGCGGCGGGACCGGTGTTCAAGACACCTGGCCTGCGGCGATCTTGCGCAAGGCCTGCTCAAACACTTCCACGGGCTGACCGCCCGAGATCAGATGGCGGTCGTTGATGATGACCGCTGGCACCGAGCGGATGCCCGCTTGCACGTAATACTGCTCGCGCTCGCGCACCGCCAAAGCATTGTCCTGGTTGGACAGCACCTCGCGTGCGGCGGCGACATCGAGACCGGCATCGGCCACTGCGGCCAGCAAGACCTCGGGGTCTTCCACACATTCCGCGCGGCCTTGGTAGGCGCGCAGCAAGGCTTTTTTCAAGGCATGCTGCTGCCCTGCGCCTTGGCCCTCGGCCCAATGCAGCAAGCGGTGCGCTTCAAAAGTGTTGTACACACGGCCACGACCGCCAGGGTGAAACTCAAAACCCACCTCGGCACCCCGCGCGGAGATGGTCTGGCGGATCTGGGCTTGTTGCTCGGGCGTGGAGCCGTACTTTTCGGTCAAGTGCTCGCCCAAGTCCTGGCCGCCAGGCGGCATGTGGGGGTTCAGCTCAAAAGGCTGGAAATGCAACTCGGCCTTGACCTCGCCTTGCAGGCGCTCCAAGGCTTTTTCGAGTGAACTCAATCCTACAGCGCACCAAGGGCAGGCAATGTCGGAAACAAAATCGATTTTGAGGGTGTTCATGGCGTTCATGGCCCAATCCGTAGCTGAAGTCGCTTATTGTCCACAGACCGGTGCTGGCTGCACAAGGGCGTCGCAATAACCTGCTGCCGCTGGGTCACATCATGGAAAAATGCCCGTCAATTGACGCTGAAGGCGGCGATTAAGATGTCTGTGTTTCCGTCACAGGTCATGTGTCCCTTTTTGTTCGAAAGCTCTTCATGCTGGGTTTGATTCAGTTTCTTCGGCAAACCCGATCCATCGCGCGCATTGAAGCCGGATTTTTCCTTCGGAAAAGCAAACTCGTCTGGTCACTTGCGGTTGTGGCCCTGATTCCATCGCTGTACACGGTGATTTACCTGTCCAGCCTCTGGGATCCGGGTGCCCACAGTACAGCCTTGAAAGTGGGCATCGTGAACTTGGATCAAGGCTTGGTCTATCGCGAGCAGCCCTTCAACATTGGTCAAGAGCTGACCGAAACACTTCAGTCGTCGGCGCAATTTGACTACCAGGTCATCTCAGAAGTCGATCAAGCCAAGCAACAAGTCAGAAAAGGAGACTTGGCCTTCAGTTTGATCATCCCTGCAAACTTCAGTGCCAATGCCATCCCGGGTGAACAAGCGGGCGCGGGTCAGTTGGTGGTGTTTGCGTCTCAGGGCAACAATGTGGAAACCGCACGGATCGCGCAACAGTTTGCCTCTGAATTGGGGCACAAAATGAACGAGCGTTTGAACGCCAAGCGCTGGTCTTTGGTGCTCACGAGTGCTGCAGGCTCCAAGGAAAATGTGACGCGCCTGCACCGTGGCCTGCAAGACCTTCACGATGGCGCAAGCGAGCTCAGTGCTGGCAGCAAATTGCTCACCAAGGGTGCCAAATCCGTCCATACAGGTGCCCAGCGCTTGAGTGGCGGCGTTTCACAATTGACTCAAAACACCCAAAAATTGGGTGCCGGCCTGCGAAACATGGAAGCCAGCAGGCCTCGCAATTCCGACCTGAGGAAACTGAGTGAAGGTGCAGATGCCTTGGCCAATGGCGTTCATGAATTGGGACAAGGCCTGAGCAAACTCAAAAATGGCAGCCACGAACTGAACACCGAGGTCTCCTCCTTCAAGGAAGAAGCGGACAACAGCTTATGGGTCACACCGGCCTTGCGCGGCAACGTGACGCTGGTTTCACAGGGCCTGCAGCAACTTGATCAGGGCATTGGGTCGGCTGTGAACAGCAACGAAAAACTGGAAGAAGGTGCCCGCAACTTGCGTGTCGGGGTCAACACTTTGTCCCAGGGCATGCGCCAAATCAATGGCGCACTGCGTGCGGCCACGGCGCAGTTTCCAGAAGACGCACAACTGGACGCATTGGACGCCGGTGCCTCAGAGCTGGCCAGCTCAACCCAAACTATGCTGCAGGGGAATGAAAAAATCAGCGCTTCGACCCAACGCCTCGAAATGGGATTGGCCCTGGTGATCAAAGCGGTGCCCAACTTCGAAAGCACCCCCGCTGGCAGCCCTGAAGGATTGGCCGATTCCGTCCGCCCCCTGGTGGAAATGGAGGCCGCCGTCCAGAACAATGGCATTGGATTCATCGCCAACGTGATTCCCGCCGCTTTGTGGCTGGGTGCGGGCATTGCCGCTTTTCTGATCAATTTGCGCGTTCTTCCCAAACACGCAGAAACTTACCACCGCACTTCACAGTTGGCAGGGAAGTTACTGCTCCCTGGGGCCTTGGTTGGGGTTCAGTGTGCCTTGATCCTTTTTTGCATTTGGGGCGTCTTGAAAGTCGACGTTGTCCAAACAGTGCCCTTGCTTTGCACGGTCTTCAGTGCCGGCTTGGCCTTTTTCTGCATCATCAGCGCACTGACCCATTTCATGGGCGATGCGGGACGCGCTTTGGCCATGGTCTTGCTGGCCGTTCAATTGACCTCATCCGGCGGCGTGATGCCCGTCGAACTCAGCGGCAGTTTTTTTGCCACCCTGAGCCCCTGGCTTCCCATCACTTGGCTGGCGCACGGTTTGAAGGCCACCTTGTTTGGTGCCTTCGAGGGGACTTGGCTCGTGGAGTGGTTCAAAATTTCCGCGATGGGTTTGCTGGCCTTGGGCGTCACCACGATTTGGGGACGCTGGCGCTTTGTTTTCGTGCGTCAACTGCGCCCACAACTTGACTTGTGATTCGCCGAAACCGCCATGAAGACCTCGTCCATCTCACGCATCAAGGCCTGTTGGACAAGCACGCACTCAGCAGCTCATTGAACCGGTCTGCCGCTTCGAACTGCACCCAATGACCGGCCCCCGGCACTGAGTGCCATTGGCCCCAATCTTTGGCCCAAGCTTGCATGGCCAAGTGGACTTCGGGTAAGCGCCAACGGTACAAAGCGTCGTGCTCACCGTACACCGCGCTGATGCGGCAAGTCAGGCGTGGCAAGGCCTGCGCCACGATATCGGTCGAAGACAAGCGCCTGCGCGGCATGCGGTCACGCTGCACATTGGCCGCATGCAAGCTCAGCGCCAAACCATCCAAAGCTGTGGGGTCTTGCAGCATCAAGGCCATCAGGTTGTGCCGATGCACTTCGTTTTGCGCCTCGGGCGTGGGCAGGTGTCGCCAGCCCTTGAGCGGGATGCGGTCTGGCAATGCAAAGCCCATGCCGGGCGCGCCCACCAAGACCAATTGCTGCGCGTCCTGCGGAAAAGCCTCTAGCCACAGTGCTGCCGCCATGCCGCCAAACGAAAAGCCCACCAAGGCCACCGGCCCCACCGGGTTCAATTGGCGCAAGCCTTCGTGCAGATGCACCGGCAAATCATCCACATCGGTGCAGCCTGTGGGCAAGTCTGAATCGCCAAAGCCTGGCAAATCGGGCACCAGCACGCGCCAGCCTGCGCCCCGCAAAGGCGCGATGTTGCGCACCCAATGCGTCCAGCTGCCGCTGCCGCCGTGCAGCAAAACCACCACCGGCCGGTCGGCATCGCCCCAGGCATGCCAGACCGTGCGGGCACCCGCGTGCTGCGTGACATGGCGCTGCACACCGGTCAGTTCCCGCTGCAGTGTGGGCGGCAAAAATTCAGGCAAAAGGGTCATGAAGCAGCCCGTGTGACGGCGGTGCGCGGGTGTTGCAGGCGCCACACCTTGTAGGCCGCGGCGGTGGCCACCAGGCTGGTCAGCACGCTGGCGGCAAACACGCTTTGCAAGCCCCAGCGCTCGCTGAGCACGCCGCCCAGCAAACCGCCCAACACACCCGGAAAGCCATAAGCGATCACGGTGTACAGTGCTTGACCTCGCCCGCGCAAGCGGCCCGGGAAATGGTGCGACAACAAGGCAATGCAAGCCGTGTGGTGCGCCGCAAAGGTCAGCGCATGGATGGCTTGCGCCAGCAGCAGCACCCACAACACATCGGCCCACGCGGTGGTCAAGGCCATGCGCAGCACCATGGCCGCCGAGCAAGCCACCAGCCAGCCCGTCAAGGGCAGGCGCGGCAACCAGCGCGATTGGGTGAAGAACCAAACGATCTCGACCGCGACAGACACCGCCCAGAGCACACCGATCATGGTTTTGCTGTAGCCCAGCGCATCGAGGTACAGCGAGAAAAACACATAAATGCCGATGTGCGACAGCACATGGAAAAACGCCGCTGCAAAAAACCAGCGCACCGGCTTTTGGCGCAACACCGGCCAGATCGGCAGGTGCGAATGCTCAGCATGCACCGATTCCTTCAAGTCGGGCAGCCAAAAAGCACTCAGCAACACAGCCCCCAGACTGAACACCGTCCAGCCCGGAAAGTGGTGCATGCCAAAGGCTTGAAACCAAGCCCCAGCCAAAAAGACCGTGACCAGAAAACCGAGCGAGCCCCACAGGCGCACGCGCCCATAGCGCTTGGTGTCAAAGCCCCCACTCTGGCTGACCAGGTGCGCCATGGCCGCTTCGCTCATGGGCATCATCGAGCTGGTGTGGGTGAACATGACCAGCAAAACCAAACCCAGACCCACCGGCCCCCAGTCCAGCCACAGCAGGCAAGCCGAGGCAAACGCCACCACCGCGCCCAAGCGCAGCAGCTTGACCCGCTCGCCGGTGCGGTCGCTCAAGGCGCCCCAGGCATAGGGCGCAAACAAACGGGTGGCCGCCTGCACCGAGGTCAGCACGCTGATGGCCAAGAGGCCCAACCCCATGTCTTTGAGCCAAAGGGGCAAATAGGGGTTGAAAAACCCGATGTGCGCGAAATACGCGGCCGACATGGCCGCAAAAGGCAGCAGCTGCTTGCGGCTGTCGGGCATCAGGGTTTGACGGCAGCGATCGGGGCCACGGCATGCACCACATCGCCGCATTGGGCGCGGTGTTGCAAGACATGGTCCATGACCACCAAGGCCAGCATGGCCTCGGCAATCGGCGTGGCACGAATGCCCACGCACGGGTCGTGGCGGCCCTTGGTGATGACTTCGGTCGGCTGGCCATTCGAGTCGATCGACTCGCGCGCAATCAAAATCGAGCTGGTCGGCTTGACGGCGATCGACACTTCCAGGTCTTGCCCGGTGCTGATGCCGCCCAACACGCCACCGGCGTTGTTGCCCACAAAGCCCTCGGGCGTGAGTGCATCGCCGGCCGTGCTGCCTTTTTGCGTCACGCAGCCAAAGCCCGCACCAATCTCCACACCCTTGACGGCGTTGATGCCCATCATGGCGTAAGCGATGTCGGCATCCATCTTGTCAAACAGCGGCTGGCCCAGGCCCACAGGCACGCCACGGGCCACCACGCGCAAGCGCGCACCGCACGAGTCACCCGACTTGCGCAGCGCGTTCATGTAGTCCTCCAGCGCCGACACATCGGCCACCGGGGCAAAAAACGGGTTGTTGGGCACATGGTCCCAGCTCTCAAAGCCGATCGGCACATCGCCGATTTGCGTCATGCAACCCACAAAAGTGGTGCCCAGTTTTTCCTTGAGCCACTTCTTGGCGACAGCACCCGCAGCCACCATGGGGGCGGTCAAGCGGGCCGACGAACGGCCACCGCCACGCGGGTCGCGCAGGCCGTATTTGCGCCAGTAGGTGTAATCGGCATGCCCCGGGCGGAAGGTCTGCAAGATGTCGCCATAGTCCTTGCTGCGCTGGTCGGTGTTCTGGATCAGCAGGCAAATCGGGGTGCCGGTCGTCAGGCCTTGGTAAACGCCCGAGACGATTTGCACCGCATCGGGTTCGTTGCGCTGGGTGACAAACTTGCTGGTGCCGGGACGGCGGCGGTCCAAGTCGGGCTGGATGTCGGCCTCAGACAGCGGCAAGCCCGGTGGGCAGCCGTCGATCACGCAGCCAATGGCCGGGCCGTGGGATTCACCAAAGTTGGTGACGTTGAATAGGGTTCCGAAGGTATTGCCGCTCATGCGTGGATTATCCCCGAATGACGCACTTTGCCGATGACTACTTTTGTGGGAGCTGCACCCCGTGCGCAATGCTGGAATGATCCACTTCGTTCGGCAATCGCGCACAGGGTGCGGCTCCTACTCATGAATCTACCCCTCGCATCAAAAAAGGCCTGACCCCTTTTCGGAATCAGGCCCTTTGAAGGGGTGGGCAGGCTCAGATCTTGACGCCTGGCTCGGCATTGGCCTCGTCCGGCCAGTCGCGGATGTAGGCCTTGAGCATCTTGTTTTCAAAGTTCTGGCCATCCACCACGGCCTTGGCCACGTCGTAAAAGCTGATCACCCCCATCAGCATGCGCTCGTCCATGACGGGCATGTAGCGGGCGTGGCGGTCCAGCATCATGCGGCGCACCTCGTCCAGATCGGTTTCGCTGCTGCAGGTCATGGGTTGTGGGTCCATCGCATCATTGACGGTGGTGTTGCCCACCTGGCCGCCGTTTTTGACGATGCGCTGGATCACCTCACGGAAAGTCAGCATGCCGGCCAATGCGCCTTTGGACATCACCACCAGAGAACCAATGTCTTTTTCGGCCATGAAGCCCATGGCTTCGGACAAAGGTTCGTCGGGCTTGACCGTGAACAAGGTGTTGCCTTTGACGCGGAGGATGTCGCTGACTTTCATGGTGTGTCTCCTGAGGGTCGAACCGGGGTGAATTTGATTGTCAATATAGCCCACAATGCAAGCAAAGCGTAGCGAAACAAGCTTGCCACACACTTTCTTTTTCGGAGACATTTCATGGCTGGTTACAGCGACCCCGGATTTGACACCCTCGCCCTGCACGCAGGTGCCGCACCCGACCCGGCCACCGGTGCCCGCGCCGTGCCGATCCACCTGACCACCTCTTTCGTGTTCGAGTCCAGCGACCAGGCCGCCGCACTGTTCAACCTCGAGCGGCCAGGGCATGTGTACAGCCGCATCAGCAACCCCACCAACGCGGTGCTGGAGCAGCGCATCTCGGCTTTGGAGGGCGGCATCGGGGCCATCACCACGGCCAGCGGGCAAGCGGCTTTGCACCTGAGCATCGCCACGCTCATGGGCGCGGGCTCGCACATCGTGGCGTCCACCGCTTTGTATGGCGGCTCGCACAATCTGCTGCACTACACGCTCAGCCGTTTTGGCATCCGCACCACCTTTGTCAAACCCGGCGATCTGGACGCGTGGAAAGCCGCGGTGCAGCCCAACACCAAGCTGTTTTTTGGCGAGACCGTGGGCAACCCGGGCCTGGACGTGCTGGACATCCCAGCCATCAGCGCCATCGCCCACGAGGCGGGTGTACCGTTGCTGGTGGACTCCACCCTCACCTCGCCCTGGCTGATCAAGCCTTTTGACCACGGTGCCGATCTGGTCTACCACTCGGCCACCAAGTTTCTGTCGGGCCACGGCACGGTGGTGGGCGGTGTGGTGGTCGATGGCGGCAGTTTTGATTGGGACAAATCGGGCAAGTTTGCCGAGCTGAGCCAAGCCTACGAAGGCTTTCACAACATGGTCTTCAGCGAAGAAAGCACCGTGGGCGCCTTCTTGCTGCGGGCCCGCCGCGAAGGCCTGCGCGACTTTGGCGCCTGCATGAGCCCGCACACCGCGTGGCTGATCTTGCAAGGCATCGAAACCCTGCCCCTGCGCATGGCGCGCCACATGGGCAACACCGAAAAGGTGGTGGCATTTTTGGCCGCACACCCGCTGGTCAGCCGCGTGGGTCACCCCATGCTGGAAAGCCACCCTTCGCATCAGCTCGCGCAAAAGCTGTTGCCTCGCGGCGCGGGCTCTGTGTTCAGCTTCGACATCAAGGGCAGCCGTGCCCAAGGCCAAAAGTTCATTGAGACCCTCAAGGTCTTCAGCCACCTGGCCAATGTGGGCGACTGCCGCAGCCTGGTGATCCACCCGGCCAGTACCACGCATTTCCGCATGAGCGACGAAGCCCTGGCCGCCAGCGGCATTGGCCCAGGCACGATCCGTTTGTCGATTGGCCTGGAAGACCCAGACGATTTGATCGACGACCTCAAAAAAGCCTTGAAATCGGCTGAAAAGGCTGCGGAGAAAGCCGCATGAAAATTACAGTCCAAGACCACGAGCTCTACGCCTACACCGGCGGCAAAGACTTCAACCCCGCGCAGCCCACCGCCGTGTTCATCCACGGCGTGCTCAACGACCACAGCGTCTGGATTTTGCAAACACGTTACATGGCGCACCACGGCTGGAACGTGCTGGCCATTGACCTGCCGGGGCACTGCAAAAGCGCAGGCACGCCACCGCAAAGCGTCGAGGAAGCGGCAGGCACCGTCATCGCTTTGCTCGATGCGCTGAAGATCGAAAAAGCCGCCTTGATCGGCCACAGCTTCGGCTCGCTGATCGCGCTGGAAGCCACCGCCCGTGACGCGGCACTGCATCCGGGGCGCGTGGGCCACCTGGTGATGGTCGGCACGGCCTACCCGATGCGCGTCTCGCCCGCCCTGCTCGACTTGTCGGTCAGCGCACCGTTCAAGGCGATCGACATGGTCAACAGCTTTTCTCATTCCACCTTGGCCCCACCACCTTCGGCATTGGGCCCGGGCACTTGGCTGTATGGCGGCAGCAAGGCGCTCATGCGCCGTGTGTTGGCCAGCAACACCCAGGTCAATGTCTTCCACACCGGCTTCAAGGCCTGCGACAGCTATGCCGGTGCCGAAGCGGCCATGCCCCAAGTGACTTGCCCCACCTTGTTTGTGCTGGGCTCGGCCGACCAGATGACGCCCCCCAAAGCCGCGCAAAGCCTGATCCAGCTGTGCGCCCACCCCACCGTGGCGCAGTTGCCTGCGGGCCATTCGCTGATGACCGAAGCGCCCGAAGGCGTTCTGCAAGCCCTCAAGGATTTTTTAAAGCCGTGACCCTGGCGAACATTCGCGCACAGGGGTGCGCTCCTACAAGATGAACACACTGCCTGCCCACATCACCCCACCCTTGTCACCCGAACGAGCCCAAGAGATCGCCCGCACGCTGGACCTGCGCAGCCTGCCGCGCGATTTTTTGGACAACCCCTACCCGGTCTATGCCATGCTGCGCGAGGCCGAGCCTTTCAAGCGCATGCCCGATGGCTCGTATTTCCTCACGCGACATGCCGATCTGGTGGCCGTGTACCGCGACGCCAAGGTCTTCAGCTCCGACAAACAAGTCGAGTTCGGACCCAAATACAACCACGCGCCCTTCAACCAGCCGCCCTACACCACCGCGGGCGGTGTGGCGCCGCTGTTCGAGCACCACACGAACAGCCTGGTCTTCAACGACCCACCGCTGCACACCCGGGTGCGACGCCTGATCATGGGGGCGCTGACCCGCCGCGCCATCGAGGCCATGGAGCCTGGTCTGGTCAGTCTGGTCGACAGCCTGCTGGACAAGATCGAGGCCCAAGGCGGCGGCGACCTGATCGAGGACTTCGCCTCGGCCATTCCGGTGGAGATCATCGGCAACCTGCTGGACGTGCCGCATGCCGACCGCGAGCCGCTGCGCAACTGGTCGCTCGCCATTCTGGGGGCACTGGAGCCCTCACTCACGCCTGAGCAAGAAGCCCTGGGCAACCGCAGCGTGAATGAATTTTTGGATTACCTGCGCGAGCTGGTGGCCAAGCGTCGCCAGCACCCGGGCGATCCGGAGCACGATGTGCTGACCCGCTTGATCCAGGGTGAGGCAAGTGGCGACGCCCTGAGCGAAGTCGAGCTGTTGCAAAACTGCGTCTTTCTGCTCAATGCCGGACACGAGACCACCACCAACCTGATCGGTAACGCGCTCATCAGCCTGCAGGAGTGGCCCGAGCAACGCATGCGCCTCTTGTCGGACCTGCAGCAAGCACCCGACGAGGAAGCCGAGGAACAGATTTTGGGCCTTGCGGTGGACGAATTCTTGCGCTTTGAATCGTCCAACCAATTGGGCAATCGCCGCGCCTTGCAAGCCACGCAGGTCAATGGCGTGGACTTGCCTGCAGGCACCTTGGTCACGCTGTGCATAGGCGCGGCCAACCGCGACCCTGAGGTTTATGAAAACCCCGAGCAGCTGGACCTGCGCCGCACCGGCAACAAGCACCTGGCGTTTGGCTTTGGCGTGCACCAGTGCGCGGGCCTGAGCTTGGCGCGACTGGAAGGCCGCATTGCCATTGGCCGGTTTTTGGGGCGCTTCCCTGATTACCGCTTGACCCGCGATCCCGAGCGCGGTGGGCGTGCCCGCTTTAGAGGCTTTTTGAGCGCCCCCTTCAGCACCCGTTAAAAAACCAGAGGAGACAAAAATGACCCACAACAGCTTTGCCGAGTTCTACCCGTTTTATTTGAGCGAGCACAACAACCGCACCTGCCGCCGCCTGCACTTTGTGGGCAGCACGCTGTCTTTACTGTGCCTGGCCATGCTGGCCTACACCGGCAAGCCGCAATACTTTTTGTATGGCCTGCTGTGCGGCTATGGCTGCGCCTGGCTGGGCCACTTTGTGTTCGAGAACAACAAACCCGCCAGCTTCAAACGACCGCTCTACAGCTTCATGGGCGACTGGGTCATGTACAAGGACATCTGGACGGGCCGTATCCCGTTCTGAAAACCGCCCATCGATGCCGGCGCTCAGTCACCAAGCGATCAGATCAACCCTTGAGGCCCCCTTGCGTGAGGCCGCCAACCACCCGCTCCTGAAACAGGGCAATCAAAATCGCCACCGGCACGATGGCCACAATCAAGGCCGCTGAAATGATGGGCCAAGGGAAGGTGAATTCGCCTTGGTACAGCGCGATACCCACCGGCAAGGTGCGCACTGCCGGACTGGAATTGAGAGACAGCGCCAGCAGAAACTCGTCCCAGGAATTCACAAAAGCCAAAATGCCCGCCGTGAAAACACCCGGCGCAGCCAAAGGCACCACCACTTGCCAAAGCGCGCCCATGCGGGTGCAGCCGTCGATCATGGCGGCATTCTCCAGATCACGCGGGATGCTTTGAAAGAAACTCACCAACACCAAAGTACAGACTGGCAAGTTGAGCACCACGTAGGGCAAGATCAAAGCGATGTAGGTGTTCAACCAGCCCAAAGCGCGCATGGTCTCGAAAATCGGCACCAACAAGGTCACCAGTGGGAACATGCTGGAAGCCACGATGCACGTCAAGATGAGCTGACGCCGTTTCAGGTTCAAGCGGGCAATCGCATAGGCCGCAAAAGCCGCCACCACCAAAGACAAAGCCGTGGCACCACAGGCGATCAACAAACTGTTCTTCAAGTAAGTCAACAGCGGCTGGTCGGTGAACGCCCGCACGTAGTTGTCCAGCATCGGCTTGGCCGGCCACCAGGTGATGGGTTTTTGCACCAGCTCCGCTTCGCTTTTGAGCGAGGTGAACAAGATCCAGACCGCCGGGAAAAAGCCATTGATGACCACCATGCCCGCGGCCACCCAGCGCAGCATGGGCGAGCTCCAAAGTCCTGTGGGGTTCATGCGGCGTTCTTCCCGATCTGTTTCAAATAAAAGCCGGTGACCACCAAGGAAATCAGGAACATGAAAACGGCCAGGGTCGAGCCAAAGCTGATGTCCGAATAGTCGATGGTGTATTTGTGGATCAGCATGGCCAAGGTCTCGGTGGCTTCACCGGGCCCGCCACGCGTCATGGTGTACGGAATGTCAAACGTCTGCAAAGCCGTGATGGTGCGAAAAATCAGCGCCACGATGATGCTGGGCATGAGCATGGGGATGGTGATTTGCCAGAACTGCTGCCAACGGCTGGCGCCATCTACCTCGGCCGCTTCGTAAAGCGACTTGGGGATCATTTGCAAACCAGCCAGCAAAATCAAGGCCATGAAAGACGATGTTTTCCAGATCACCGTCAGGCAAATGGCCGCCATGGCCCAGTTGGGTTTGAGCAGCCAGCTGGTGGGCTCGCTTTGCAAGCCAAGACGGTTCATCACATCGTTGACAACGCCGTACTCGGTGTGAAAAAACCAGGCAAAAATCAGCCCGGCAAATGACAGCGGCAGCGCCCAAGGCAAGAGCAAAGACAAACGCACCGGCCATTTGCGCTTGAAGGGCAAATTGGCCAGCATGGCCAGCGCCAGCCCGGCGATCAATGCGCCGGGCACCGTGATCAGGGTGATCAGCAAAGTGTTCTTCGTGGCATTCCAGAACAAGGGGTCCTGTACAACATCGATGTAGTTTTGCAAGCCCAGAAACGCCCCGTTCTTGTCCACCGCGTACAGGCTGTTGTAGACCAGCTTGCCAATCGGGTAGACCACGATCATCAGCAGCAACAAAAATGCCGGAGCCAAGAGCAGCACTGCAAGCGTTTTTTCACTGGGATCGCGCAATTTGGACAACATGAACGGGGATGGGTTAGCTTAAAAAAACAAACCCGGGCACAAGCCCGGGATGGCGGTGCGTCAATGCCTCAAAGGCCTTCAGCGCATCAAACGGCCAACGCGTGCGGCAATTTCATCCACACCGGCTTCTGGCGTCTTGGTGCGGGCCAAGATGGCGCTGGTGGTGGTGCGGATGATGTCCGACACCTGGCCGTAGTCTTCCACCATGGGGCGGCTTTGTGCAGCCAGCACCACAGGCAAGGCGTCCTTGAACCAAGGCACCACCTTGTTCACTTCGGCGTCCGAATAAACGCTCTGGTAGACCGGGAGGATGGAGCCTTCACGGGCGATGAAAGCGCTGGCCTGCTTGGACGACAGGAACTGGATCAGCTTGCCTGCGGCGTCCTTGTTCTTGCCATAGGCATTCATGGCCCACTGCCATCCGCCCATGCAGGTGGCCGATTTGCCGCCGGTCATGGCCGGCAATGGCATCACGCCCACTTTGCCTTTGACGGTGGAGTCGGCATCGTCCTTGAAGCGGTCAAAGGCAAAGCCCCAGTTGATCGCGAACACCGCCTGCCCGGCCTTGAATTCGTTGACCGTGATGGGGGTGGTGACTTCGGCCACGTTCTTTTTGATGACGCCTTGGTCCATCATGTCCAGCCAGCTCTTGAGGCCTTTGACGGCAGCGGCCTTGTCCAGCGTCAACTTGCCACCGGCATCGTTGAACTGCTTGCCCTGCCCCCAGTACGGCAGCAAGAAGGTGCACACCGCGCCTTCGATCGGCGCGCCCTGAATGGACAAGCCTTGCAAGTTGGCGTTGCCCTCGGCTGCGGTGATCTTCTTGGCCGCTGCGGCCAACTCTTCCCAAGTCTTGGGCTCGGCCACGCCATGTTTGGTCAGCAAGTCCTTGCGGTAGTACATGAACATGGCATCGCCCTGGCTGGGCATGGCATAGAGCTTGCCGCCAATCACGTTGGCCTGCTGGTACACCGGCAAGTAGTCATTTTTCAAAACGGCGGCGCCGCCCACGTATTTGTCCAATGGCTCGATCCAGCCTTTGGAGGCGTATTGCGCGGGGTTGACGATGTCGATCAAGAACAGGTCGATCGCCGAGTCCTTGGCGTTGAGCACGGTCGACAGGTACTGGCGCTGGAGTTCGGAGGTCGCACCGCCGGTTTCCACCTCGACTTTGACGCCTGGATTGGCCTTGTTGTACTGCTCGAACAGTTTGGCCTGCAGATCAGGGCGCTGGTTGGGGCCGACGAACACACGCAAAGTGGTTTGCTGCGCCCATGCAGAGCCCATGGCCAAGGTGCTGGCCAATGCCCATGTGGCGAATTTCAAAGTGTCACGTTTTTTCATGTCGGTCTCCTGGTCGAAGTGAAAGAAAGAAATGGTGGCCAAGCTGTCAGAGCGCTTGGCCGGAAGCACGGTCGAACAAATGCATCGCTGCGGGGTTCATGTAGAGGGTCTGCGCTGTGCCGGGTGCGGCCTTGAAGCTGGCGGGGCAACGCGCCACCAATTCGGCCTGGCCCACTTGGAAGGTGACCAAGGTTTCCGCTCCCAAAGGCTCACTGATGACCACGCGCGCAGGCACCGCCACTTCACCGGTCAGGTGTTGGGGTGCGAGCGACACATTTTCTGGGCGGATGCCAAACACCTGCGCGGTGCTGGCCGCTGCCCTGGCTGTCAGATCTGCAGGCAAGGCGATCATGGCGCCGCCCAAATCGGCATGGCCTTGCACCAAGGTGCAATCGACCAAGTTCATGGGCGGGCTGCCGGTGAAACCCGCCACAAATCGGGCCGCAGGCCGGTTGTAGATCTCGTCGGGCGTGGCGTACTGCATTTTGTGCCCACCGCTGAGCACCGCGATGCGGTCGGCCAAGGTCATGGCCTCCACCTGATCGTGGGTCACGTAAATGATGGTGGCGCCCAAGCGCTGGTGCAGCTTTTTGATTTCGCTGCGCATCTCGTTGCGCAATTGCGCATCGAGGTTGGACAAGGGTTCATCGAAGAGAAAGACCTTGGGCTGGCGCACGATGGCCCGCCCAATGGCCACACGCTGGCGCTGCCCGCCCGACAAGGCGGCGGGCTTGCGGTCGAGCATGTGGTCGATGCGCAGCAATTTGGCCGCGTCCATGACCCTTTGGTGGATCTCGGCTTCGGGCGTTTTGCGCAGGCGCAAACCGAAAGCCATGTTGTCGTACAGGCTCTTGTGCGGGTAAAGCGCATAGTCCTGAAACACCATGGCGATGTCGCGGTGACGCGGTGGCTCGTCGTTGACACGGCGACCGTCGATCAACACGTCACCGCCCGTGATGGGTTCGAGCCCTGCGATCATCCGCAGCAGTGTGGACTTGCCGCAGCCCGACGGCCCCACAAACACGACGAATTCGCCATGCTGAATCTCCAGGTCGATTCCATGGATGACCTTGTGCTGACCGTCGTAGCTTTTTTGGACTTGTTGAAGTTGGACCGATGCCATGGCGTGTTTATAAATGAATCAGACACACTCCATAAGAAGAACTTTTCATATGAATATGCAATGTGAATGAATCATAGAGAACTTGGGCCGCCAAAGCTCTTGGGGTTTTCGCCACCCCAAGAGGAAAACCCCTCTCGAAAAGCGGTCAGAAATCCAAAATTTCAGACACCGGATCGTCGTGCCTTGGCAATTGCCCCGCCACAGGACTGGCCACTGCAATCTTGGTGCCCTCAGCCACAAACATCGGCAAATGCCCAAGCGGTGCTGCCACGGTGTGCCAGGCTCCGGCGGCCAACCGTTGGCGGGTTTGAAAGTCCACCCAGCAACGCCCGCCAGACAGTTGGGGCATGTAAACCCGTTTTTCACGCTGACCCTCGGTCACGACCGGCGACACCAAAATACTCTGGCCCAGCATGAACTCGTCAGAATCTTCCAGGCATTGCAGATCGTCCGGGAAATTGAAGAACGTGGGGCGGATGATGGGCACGTGCTTTTGGGTGGCCTGCTCAAAGCAATCCCACAGATACGGCATCAGCCGGTAACGCAAAGCGATCGCGTCGCGAACGGCATCGGTGACCTCGGGGTGCATCCAAGGCAGGTTGCTGATGCCGCCCTCTTTCCAAGAATTCATGACCATGCGGGGGTTGAGGCAGCAAGCCTGCACCCACCGCAGGAACAACTCCGGCTCTGGCAACGGGCCATAAAAGCCCCCCACGTCGTGCCCCACATTGAACATGCCCGACAGGCTCATCTGCAGGCCCGTGCGCAAATTCCACTTGAGCGTGGCCCAGCTGGTGGTGTTGTCCCCCGACCAGGTCTGGGCATAGCGTTGCAAGCCAGGTGGACCGGCACGGGTCACGGTGAACGTGGCCTCAGAAGGGTCGGCCGCATGCGCTTGTTGCGCCTCAAAGGTAGCGCGGGTCATCAGCAGCGAATGCAGCGGCCTGCTGCGGTGCATGGCCAAGCGGGCACCGCCAGCGTCGCTGTAGGCGTCTTCATTCTGGATGGCGTATTCGTTGTTGTCGTTCCAGCCGGCATCAATGGCCTGCTCCAGCACTTGGCGCTTGAGCTGCTCCTGCCACCAGGCCACTGCTTGTGGACGGGTGAAGTCCAGGTGCGAGCCCTGGCCATCCCAAAAAGGCTCAACCACCGCCTGATCCGTGCTCTGGTCTTCAATGAAAGCATGCTGTGCATTCAAAGCCTGATACGACGGGTGGTCGTCGAGCAGGCATGGCTTGATGTTGGCCACCAGCCGCATGCCGTGGCTTTGGAATTTGTGGTTGATGGCCTTCGGATCGGGGAACTTGTCGTGGTTCCAGGTGAAGACATAACGCTGCTTGCCTCGGCTCGAATACCCCGAGCCGTAGTGGAACGATGAAATCGGGATGCGCTGGCTGGCGCACAGGTCGATGAAACGGTCCAGCTGGTTTTGGGCATCGGGCGCATCGGCCAGGCCCATGGCCGTCTGGGCATAACCCAGGCTCCAGCGCGGGGGCAAATGCGTGCCGCCGATGAGCGCCACAAATTGGGCCAACACCTCGGCCGGGGTCTGGCCCAGCATGAGGTAGTAATCCAGGTCACCATCGTCAATGTCCACGGTGCGGAAAAAGCCGTGGTAGTTGTCATGCTCACAGCCCAAATCGAAGGTGCACATGGCCAAGGTGTCGTAATACAAGCCCACCCACAAACCGTCCACGGTGCGCGACATGACAAAAGGCCAATGTTTGTACAGCGGGTCACCGCTTTGAGGGTCGTAACCCAAAGCGTCCTGCCCCAGACAGCGCAGGCGGCGGCCATGCAGGTTCAGCGGGCCGGTCTTGTCGCCCAGGCCGAAGTAGTGCTCACGCGGGTCGCGCACCACGCTGTGCCGCACCAGGCCTGTGCGCCGCTCTTGAAGGTAAGCGCTCGTGGGCCGGTCTTCCAGCACCGTCTTGCCCGTGGCCGCACACACCCACTGCAAGCGCAAGGGGGTTTGCCCATCGCCGAGCAAACTGACTGACAAGCGCGGGCTCGACAAGGTCGTCACGCCCGCCGAGTCCTTGGACACCGCCAAAGCCGGACGCTCGAAACCGCTCATGTCCTCACGCGGGCGACCCGACCAAAGCACATCCGAGCCTGCCACGGGTGCAATGGCCCAGGTGTGTGGCTCCTTGAAGCCTTCGGCAGGTCGCACCGTGACCCGCGCCAAGGTGGGCGACAAAAAGGACAGTTGCAACTGCCCCCCTGTGGTCAAGGAAGCGGTGGCATCGGGCGCTGTGCGCGACGAGGTGGCCAATTCGGTGGACAGTGTCCAGGACTGCGCCAGCAAAGGTTTCATGGCTTCACCTGCGCCAAGCGCTGTTCGTTGTCGTCAAAGGCATGCAAGCGGTCTGTCCGCGCCGTGATGTGCAAGGTCTCGCCCACATGTGGCGAACGCTCACCATCGATCAGCACCTCGACGCGGGTGCCGTCCACCAACTGCCCCTGCAGCAAGCGTTGCGCTCCCAGGTATTCGGTGCCCAGCACCCGCAACACCAAGCCCTGCCCCGCCTCGCACACCTGAAAGTGCTCGGGCCGGATGCCCACCTGCTGGGCGCAAGCCGGCACAGCCGCCTGCAAGGACGCGGCCGTGCGCGCCGTGGCCGCCGGGATGAAATTCATGCGGGGGCTGCCAATGAAGCCCGCCACAAACACATTGGCCGGTTTTTCATACAAGGCCTGTGGCGTGCCCACCTGTTCGATGCGCCCGGCTCTGAGCACCACGATCTTGTCGGCCATGGTCATCGCTTCGACCTGGTCGTGCGTCACATAGACCATGGTCGCGCCCAGCCGCTGGTGCAGCTCGCGCAATTCGGAGCGCATGGACACCCGCAATTCGGCGTCCAGGTTGGACAGCGGTTCGTCAAACAGGAATATTTTGGGATTGCGCACGATGGCGCGGCCAATCGCGACGCGCTGGCGCTGACCGCCCGACAGCTGGGTGGGCTTGCGCTGCAGCATCGCGTCCAGACGCAAGAGCGCGGCCGCGTCCTGTACTTTTTGCGCGATCTCGGCTGGGGGCACTTTGGCGTTTTCCAGACCAAACGCCATGTTGGCGTACACGCTCATGTGCGGGTACAGCGCATACGACTGGAACACCATCGCGCAGCCCCGGTCGGCAGCGCCAACGTCGTTGACGCGTTCGCCATCGATCAGCAAGTCGCCTCGCGTGGGCGAGTCCAGGCCCGCGATCATGCGCAGCAAGGTGGACTTGCCGCAGCCAGACGGCCCCACAAACACAACAAATTCGCCATGGGCGACGTGCAAATCCACACCATGGATGACGTGGGTTTGATCGAACGATTTCTCGATGGCGCGCAGTTCTAAAGTGGACACGGTGCTTCGATTCAATGGATAAAAATGGACACGATCACTTGACACCCGCACTGGCAATGCCGGTGGTGATGTAGCGTTGCAAGAAGGCAAACACCAGCGTGACCGGGATCAGCGTGATCACCGTCATGGCCAGCAGGTAGTGCCACTGTGTGTTGAGCTCGCCCTGGAAGGAGTTGAGGGCCAGCTGCAAAGTGAAAAATTCGCTCTTGGACAGCACAATCAGCGGAAGTAAAAAGTCATTCCAACGCCACATGACCGAGAAAATGGCCAGCACCGCCAGCGCCGGGGCCGACAAAGGCAAGACGATGCGCCAGTAAATCCGCCATTCGCTGGCGTGGTCCATGCGGGCCGCTTCGATCAACTCGTCCGGAATGGTCAGCATGTATTGGCGCAGCAAAAACACCCCAGTGGGCGTGGCCACCGCAGGCAAGATCACGCCCCACAGGCTGTTGAGCAAGCCCACCGAGTTGATGACCAGAAACACCGGCACCAAGATGATGGTGGGCGGGATCATCAAGGTGGCAATGATCAAAAGAAACACCGCCTTTTGCCCCTTGAACTGGTATTTGGACAAGGCAAAAGCCGCCATGGAGTTGAACAACAAGGTCAGCAGCGTGGCCACCACCGTGATGAAAACGCTGTTCCACAGATAAACACCAAAGGTGAACTTGCCAAACAGATCGGTGTAGTTGCTGGTGGAGAGCTTCAGTTCATTGACCGGCACCCGCTCGCGGATGTTGACCTGAACCGTCTCACTGGGTTGAGCCGGATTGACCATGGTCGCCATGATGCCGATGCGGCTGACCTGGGCCAGCTCGCGCACCTGACCACCCTCGCCTGCCACCTTGAACAAGGGCAAAGGTTTGTCGTGCCCCGGCACCACCACGGCCTTTTGGCTGTAGGGCAAAAAGGTGGGCGGAAACTGGCCAATGGCCGATTCGGTCTTGAAAGAAGACATCACCAGCCAGAGCACCGGCGCAAACATCACAAACAGACCGACCAGCAAATAAGCGTAGCTGAGCACATCGGTCCAATGCAGCTTTTGACGGCCACGGGTGAGCCAGAGAAAACGAAGGGACTTCATCTCATTTCACCTTCTGGCCAGCCTGGCTGGCACGGGTCAAGCGCAGCTGCGCCAAGGTCAGCAAGATCAAAAAGACCGCCAACGACAAAGACGCCGCAGCCGCCAGACCATACAAATGGATCTGCTCGGCAAAACCAGTCTGGTAGATGAACTGCACGATGAAGGTGGTGGCCGATCCGGGGCCACCACCCGTGAGCACAAAGACTTCGTCAAACACCTGCACCGCCCGAATGGCCGCCAGCACCAGCACCACAATCAAATTGGGCATGAGCAGCGGCAAGGTGATGCGCGTGAGCGTGCGCATGGGGCTGGCCCGGTCCATTTGAGCCGCTTCGTACAAATCGCCCGGAATGGCCTGCAAACCCGCCAACAAGATCAGGGTGTAAAAGCCCATGTGGGCCCAGATGGACACGAACACCGTCCAGAAAAAGGCCCAACCGCCTTCGGTGAGCCATTCGACCGGGGGCATGTCCAGCGCCACCAGACCGGCGTTGAAAACGCCTTGGCTTTGCAGCAACCACTTCCAGATGAGTGCCACCACCACCGGCGACAACAGCACCGGGTA
Source organism: Limnohabitans sp. Jir72 (assembly GCF_003063575.1). Taxonomy (GTDB): domain Bacteria; phylum Pseudomonadota; class Gammaproteobacteria; order Burkholderiales; family Burkholderiaceae_C; genus Limnohabitans_A. The sequence continues at coordinate 151,263 of NZ_NESC01000008.1, read as the reverse complement.
AAAGTAAACACCGCGCCAGAAACCTCGGCCAATGATCTTGCGGTTGAGCACCAGCGCCGTCACCAGCGAAAACAGCACCATCAAGCCCACTTGCAAGACGCTGAACTTGAGGGTGTTGAACATGGCACGCCAGAACACGTCTTTGCGGCACGATGACAAGTCGAGGTAGTCGCGGCACTCGAACAGGATTTGGAAATTTTCTGCGCCCGTGTAAGGCCGCTGCGCAGGCATGAGGTTCACCCCGCCCGTGGTGGCATAGACCAAGTTGATCAGGATTGGCAAAAAGGTGAACAGGCCAAACACGATCAGGTTGGGCCCGACAAACAGCCAGCCCAGCCGCGACGTGCCCAGCCAGCGCTGGCCCAGCTTGAACACCGGCTCCAGCAAATTAAAGAAAAACGACAAAAATTGCACAAAAACCTTTGAGGTAAAAACCGCAGAACACCGGCGATCTGCTGGTCTCATTGCGGAGAGCTTGGGCGCTTGTTCTGGATTGCCGCGCTTCGCTCGCAATGGCGACATCAGTCATGGCGAGGCGCTTGCGACGCGGCCATCCAGCGGACTCGCGGGATCGGCCAATGACGCGACCCCGTCACGTCATGGCCTGAGCCCAATGCTTACTTTTGCGCCTGCTTCAAAGCGTCTTGCATGTCGGCGTTGATCTTGCCAATGGCTTCGTCCGCGCCCATCTCGCCCACAATGACCTGGGTCACACGCGCCACGGTGGGCAGCATGATGGCGCGGTTGAACTTGTAGCCCTGGAACTGATAAGCCACGGGCGACAAATTGGCCACACCGCTGCCGAACACACCCAAGGCCGCTTTGGCACCCGGTTGCGCGCTGGCGTAGTTCACACCCTTTTTGGCCAGACCGGCGTGCGCAGGGATGTTGTTGGTGCGGGCGCTGAACTCACCGTAGGCTGCTTCTGAAGCCATGAAGTCCAGGAATGCGCCCACTTCTTTGGGTGACTTGCTGGTTTTCAAAGCAGCCCATGCCGCGCCACCGGGGATGCCCGTGCAAGCAGCAGGACCGCAGGGGTTGGGCACAGCCACCCAGTCGAACTTGTTGCCCACATCTTTTTGCAAGCGGTTGATCTGCCAGCTGCCCGACAAGACCATGACCACGTTGCCGTTGATGAACTCACCGATGGAGTCGGCATAGGTGGAGCCGCCCGAGCCCGCCCAGACTTCGCGCAACATGCTGCCGTCCTTGTGCCAGGCGACAAACTTGTTCACGGCGGTCTTGTAACCGTCGTCGATCACGGGGTTGCCCTGCGCATCGAAAATCTTGGCGCCATAGCTGATGGCGGGGCCAGCAAAGCGGTGACCCGAACGGTCCCAGGCCACAGCGGCCTTGGTCTGGGTGGCTTTGGCCACTTTGCGTGCGGCGTCCATCCACTCGTCCCACGAGGCTTTGGCACCGGGCATCGGAACTTTGGCTTGTTCAAACAAGGTCTTGTTCACGTAAGGGCCGGTCATGGTCAGCTGCGACATGAAGCCATGGATGCCCTTGTCGGCCGGTGTGGGGCGCAGCCAAGGCGCTGTGCTGCCAAAGTTGGCGTCCCAGTATTTGCGGTCCTTGATGTGGGCCGAGATGTCCATGTAGTACTTGGACAAGCCGCCCAAGTCGGTCACGCGGGCGATGTCAGGGCCCTGCCCTGCGGCCAGTTGCACGGGCAGCTGCTCGACGATGGTTTTGTAAGGCACGGTGTCGACGATGACCTTGGTGCCGGGGTTTTGCGCCTCGAAGCGCTTGGCCAAATCGGCCGTGACATCGCACTCGCTGCCATCCTGGTAGCACATGACACGGATTTCGCCGGCCTGAGCCAAGTTGTGGCCCAGCGTCAGGGCCGAGCCCAAAGCCAAAGCGACGGGAAGAATTCGAACTGCTTTCATGGTGTCTCCTCTAGGTGGTGTGAAAAAGCTTGAAATCAAACAGGGCCGAGCAAGCCCGGCAATGAAAAATCGCCCTGGGTCAGATCCACGGCTTGGCCCGTGCGTGCGGATTCTTGCGCCGCCAGGCCCATGATCACGGCCGACAGGCCATCGCGCAAGCCGACCTCGACCGCCCCCTGCCCACGCACCACGGCGTTGAACTTTTGGTGCTGGTAAAGGGTCGACCCGTTGTGGTCGCCAGCGGCCAAGGCCTGTGGGTCAACCGGTACGTCCAGCTCGCGTGGGCCTTTGGGCTCGCGGGGGCTGATGACCAGCTTGGGCACGGGCGCATCGCCCAGGTGCTCGGGCCAAAAGCGGCCGGGGCCGGGCACAAAGCATTCGGCTTTGCCCAGCGGGCCTACCACCGATATTTCTTCCTGATACCGCGCCCCCTCGGCAAACATGCACAGCTCCAGCATGGCCCTCTGACCGGATGCGAAATCGACGATCACATAGGCGTTGTCCAGGATGTCTGGCGTGCCATCGAGGTAGGTTTCATCGAGGTGGTTGTGGTCCACCCCGGCAGAAGCGTAAACGCGCACCGGCTCGCTTTGGGTCAGGTGGCGCATCAGGTCAAAGAAGTGGCAGCACTTTTCGACCAAGGTGCCCCCGGTGTAGCGGTTGAAACGGTTCCAGTCGCCCACCTTGACCAAAAACGGAAAGCGGTGCTCCCGGATGGTGATCATCTTGACCGGGCCGGTGTTGTGCTGGCCATGCACCTCGCCTGCCAAGGCGGTCACGGGGGGCATGTAACGGTATTCCATGGCCACCCAGATCGGTGCGGGGTAGCTGGCCTGCAAGGCCGCCAGGCTGCGCACATCGTCCAGGCTGGTGCAGGCGGGCTTTTCCAGCAGCACCGGCAGCGGGCGCAGGCGGGCAATCTCGCGCAACTGCTCGGCATGGCAAAAGTTGGGGCTTGCGATCAAGAGGCAGTCCACATCTTGGGCCATGACCACCTCGGCCAAGCTGGCGGCACTTTGGGCGCCGGGGGCCATCGCCAGGCTGCTGGCCAGCATGTGGGCATCGGGCTCAAAAATGCGGGTCACCTGCGCGCCGGGCAGCAAGGCGATGTTGCGCAAATGTTCTTGTCCCATCATCCCGCAGCCGATGATGCCGTAACGCGTGGTGCTGATGCTTGCCTTTGTCATGTGTTCAAAACCTGTTGTCTGATCGGTTCAAAGTTTAAAAATTCAATCGGCCAGCGTGTATTGCTGGCACAAATCCAAAAATGCTTTCAGCTGGGGGTCAAGCCCGGTTTCTTCTTGCAGCAAGGCCGCCACCGCTGGCGCCATCTGGGCCGCTTGCCGCGCATCCAAGAACAGCGCACGCCAGCGACGCGCAAGCATATCCTCAACCGTCAAGGCCCACTCGCTGCGCGCTGCAAAACGCACCATCGCCTCGGTCAGGCCCATGCCCAGATCGCGATCGGCACCCGGTAAAGCGAGCACCAAAGCGGCTTCGCTGCCCCACAAATGCAAGCCCGGCGCTTCGCTGATCGCATGCACGGCTTGCCCCGCAGCAGGTGCGCCCACCAGCTGGTGATGCGCCGTCTGGGCCGAGCCCTGCGCTGCGCGAGGCAAATCGCCGTGGCTCACCAGGGCCTGCATGACCTGTGCGGCCATGCTGCGGTAGGTGGTCCATTTGCCTCCGGTCACGGTGAACAGCCCCGGCGCTTCCCGGAGGATCAGGTGTTCCCGCGACATCTGGCTGGTGGTGCCGCCCTGGGCGCTGCTGGCGCTCTTCACCAAGGGGCGAAGCCCCACCCAAACGCTGCGCACATCGGCCCGCGTCAAGTCCACCCCCAAAGCTTGGCGGGTCTCGCGGAACAAAAAGTCCAGCTCTTCTTGCAGCGGCAAGGGCTCCAGCGGTGCATCGCTGCGCGGCGTGTCGGTGGTGCCAATCAAGGTGGCGCCCAACCAAGGCACCGCAAACAACACGCGGCCATCGGCGGTGCGGGGAATCAAAACCGCCTCCTCAATGGGCAAACGCTCGCGCGCCACCACCAGGTGCACTCCCTGGCTGGGCTTGACCAGCGCTTTGACCGGCACTTCGCCAGCCCAGGGCTGCAACACCATTTGCCTCAAAGCATCGACCCAAACCCCGGTGGCGTTGACCACGCAACGGGCTTGCACGGTCGATGTCTGGCCATCGCGCTCGTTGAACAAGCTGACTTGCCAGCCTTGGGCAGAAGGCGCCAAAGCCGCGACCCGCATGTGGTTGTGCACGCTGGCCCCTGCCCGCCTGGCCGTTTTGGCCAAGGCCAGGGCCAGCCGGGCGTCTTCAAATTGCCCGTCCCAATAGCGCATGCCAGCCACCGCACCGGCCACCATGCGCGGCAAACCCGGCAAACTGCGCCCCAGCGCTTGCTGTGACAGCGCCTTGGTGGCACCCAGACTCAAGCGGCCAGACAACCATTGGTAAGCCTTGAGCCCCAGCCCCGTCCATGCCCAAGACAGCCAGCCAGTACCCGGCACCACAAAGGGCAAAGGCTGCGCCAGATGCGGTGCCAGCCCCAAGACCGTGGCCCGTTCGCGCAAAGCCTCTTGCACCAAACGCAGGCGGCCCTGCGCCAAATAACGCACGCCGCCATGCAGCAGTTTGGTGGACCGGGAAGAGGTACCAGAGGCAAAGTCACGCGCTTCCACCAGCGCCACACGGCGGCCTTCCAGCGCGGCTTGCACCGCCACGCCCAAGCCCGTGGCGCCACCGCCGATGACCAACAGGTCCCAAACGGTTTCTTTGCAGGGTCCACTTGAGCCGTGAATTTTCAAAACAACACCTTAAACGATCAACAAATGATGAATTATTTGATTCGTTTTTGATTGTATAGACGTCAAGTGGGCAAATTCCGCTATTCTTGAGCGCCTAGTGAAGACCCCTAGTCCAACTCCACACGCACAAGCCATGGCCCTCAATCCCCGACAAATCGCCATCCTGCAATCCGTTCGCGAACAAGGCAGCGTCAAGACCGAAGAGCTGGCCGAGGAGTTCGGCATCACCTTGCAAACCGCCCGCCGCGACATCCAGCGGCTGACCGAAGCAGCAGGGCTTGAACGCTTTCATGGCGGCGTGCGGGCGGTCGATTCGTCCACCCGCAACACGACGTACACCGAACGCCAGCGCACCCAGTCACAAGCCAAGCAAGACATTGCCCGGCAAGTGGCCGCCGCCATCCCGCACGGGGCCAGCCTGTTCATGAACATCGGCACCACCGTGGAAGCCGTGGCCAGCGAGCTGTTGCAGCACCGCGACCTGCGCGTGGTGACCAACAACCTGCACGTGGCCCGCATCTTGGCGGCCAACCCGCACTGCGAAGTGGTCGTGGCCGGGGGCACCGTGCGATCCGAAGACTTGGGCGTGGTGGGCGAAGCGGCGCTGAACTTCATCCGCCAGTTCAAGGTCGACATTGGCCTGATCGGCATCAGCGGCATCGACGCCGACGGCACCCTGCGCGACTACGACATGCGAGAAGTCATGGTCGCCCGCGCCATCGTCGCGCAATCGCGCCAAGTCTGGCTGGTGGCCGACCACAGCAAATTCGACCGCCCCGCCATGATCGAGATGGCCCCCCTGAAGGTGGTGCACACCCTGTTCACCGACATCGCCCCCGCGCCTGCGCAGCAGCGCTTGATGGAGGATTTGGGGGTGCGGTGTGTGGTGGCGACAAACAACTTCTGAAATGGGTCATGCCATCAAAAAACGGCAACGCACCAAAAGTTCATGCTTTTTGATCTTTGGGCGCAGGCAAGGACTGAACCATGCGGTCAAAGTCAGACTCAAAGCGTGCATCTTCCAGCACGCGGTACTTGGCAAACTCGCCCTCGGCGTGTTGTTTGGCCAACTCAGCCGACACCTGCCCTGCGCTTTGCAAAATTTCGCGGTCGTTCAAGGTCAAAAAGCCTTCGAGCTTGTCAATCCAAGCTTGCATGGTCATGGCCACGCGGCGGGCCGCCTGGCCCTCGGCAAACACCAGGTATTGCTCGGCCAAGTTGTTCAAGGCACGCAACTCGTCTTCGTTCAGGTAGTTTTTGGCCACCGCCACATCGCTTTTGCGAATGCGCTCGCTCGGCCAATTGGTCATGCCCATGTGGGGCTTGGCGCTGTCGGCCCGCAGCATGACCAGCTCTGCAGCCGTGTAGCCATGAATGGCGAAATGCACCTTGTTTTGCACCGTCGCAAAAAAGTCCTGTGTCAGCTCGGCGCTGACGTCATAGTCCACGCTGGTGGCGTAAATGTCGGTGATCTTTTGGTAAAACCGGCGCTCGCTGGTGCGAATGTCTTGCAGGCGGCGGGTCAGCTCGTCGAAATAATCGCGCCCTTGGCCGGGGTTTTTCAGGCGCTCATCGTCCAGCAAAAAGCCCTTGACGATGAACTCTTTGAGCTGAGCACTGGCCCACTGCCTGAACCGCACACCCGCTTGGCTGCGCACCCGGTAGCCCAGGGCCAGCACCATGTCGAGGTTGTAGTGCTCTACCTCGCGCTCCACTGTGCGGCGGCCTTCGGTTTGAACTGTTCGGAATAACCGAACAGTTGCGACGGGTGTCAGCTCCCCATCCTCAAAGATGTGTTTGATGTGCTCGCTGATCGTGCCCTTGGCCTTGCCAAACAGCTCGGTCAGCTGCTTTTGCGACAACCAAAGGGTTTCGTTTTCCAGCACCACCGAGATTTGGGTTTTGCCCCCCTCGGTCTGGTAAATCAAAAACTCGCTCATCAAAGGCCCCCAGCGCAATGCGCAATTATTGAAGGTCGCATTCAGGCGGCCTTCACCACCTGACGGCGGTTGGTCTGCACGGTCTGGCGCACGGCCTGCGCCAGACGGCCGGTGCTTTCTGCGGCCAAAAAGTCTGCTTGCAGAGCGTCCAGCGGGTCGGCATCCGCAGGGGCGCCCTGGCGGACATCGTAGAGCGCGATGGCCTCGCGCGCCTCAGAGACCGTCAAGCCCGATGCCTCGGCAATGCAGCCCAAAGTCGCCCAATACTCGATCTGCCCGGCCACCGACCGGCGCATGGGCGCAGCCGCCTGACGCGCTTGGGTGACCAAACCGGAAGGCAATTTGACAGATGAAAACGGAGAAGGTGATGCAGGCATAAAACGCTCCTTGATGGCGCATTTTGCGCCAAAAAGCGCCCCAAAAAACAATCAACAATGCAAAACCTGCAACGGTCAGGGCTCCAACGACGACTTCATCTTGGAGCTGGCAATCAAGACCCAAGCTGCACAAGTCGCTCTCTGAGAAACCACAGCTCCTGCACAGCAAGGTCATCCTTATGCACCCAGCAAACGCCGGGACAGTAACGAGGCCATGTCGCGCCGACCGTCAGCGATCAGGTAAATGAGCACCTGATTGCCCGTGACGCGGTAGATCAGCCTGTAGGGTTTGAAAAACGTCTGGAGATATTCCTGGATGCCGAGACTGAGCAGTTCTTTCGGGAAACTGCCGCGATGAGGAAACTCGGCCAAGCTCTCCACCGCATCCATCAAACCATCCAGCACGCGGTTGGCATTGTCCACGCTGTCGAACTCGCTGATGTAGTCGTGGATGGACTCCAAGTCTTGCTCAGCCCCTTGGGTGATCAGGACCTCAAATCTGGCTGGCATGGGGGCGCTCAAGCAGCGGCGCGTTTGGCGCGCAGACGGGCCACCACATCGGCCACAGGCTTGACCTTGCCAGCCGCTACATCCTGATTGCCCAGGGCAAGGATTTTCAGCAAAGCCAAGGTTTCCTGCGTGTTTTCGAACGAGACGACATCCTGCAAAACCGCCTTGGCCTCACCGTTTTGGGTGATGACCATCGGCTGGCGCTCTTGCGCCAATTGCGCCAACACCTCGGCCGCGTTGGCTTTGAGGTAGCTGATCGGCTTGACTTGGGTGGAATAGCGCATGGATGGCCTCTTGATGGAACAGGACTGAATATAGTCTTTTTAAAGACCTCCCACAAATCCACGCCGAGTTGAGTCCGATCCATCCACACCACCCGTGCCCAAGGCTGTGGATAAACCCCGGAACAAGTGCGGCAAGGCGCATGGCTGTTGGGCTTGCGGGGTACGCTTAAAAAACAGGCAACATCAGCACACAACCTTCATGCGACTGTCTAAAAGCCAAATGCAAGTTACCTCTTTGCGCGCGGCGGCAACCCCGTGTGCTGCGTCAGCAACTGCCCCTTCTTCGGCTGCCCCATGCGCTTAGGCGCCGTCGACAAAGACACCGACGACTTGGCCCCCGCGCCCGTGCTGTTTTTGCGCCGTGCGCTTTTGTAGCCGTCTTCGGCCAGCGGCTGCCAGTTCGGAATCAAATGGTGCTTGCCATTGCCGATCAAATCCGCCCGGCCCATCGCTTTGAGCGCTTCGCGCAGCAGCGGCCAGTTGTTCGAGTCGTGGTAGCGCAAAAACGCCTTGTGCAGGCGGCGGCGTTTGTCGCCTTTGACCACGTCCACTTTTTCACTGTCGCGGGTGATTTTGCGCAGCGGGTTGCGGGTGGAGTGGTACATGGCCGTGGCTGTGGCCATGGGGCTGGGGTAGAACGTCTGCACCTGGTCGGCCCTGAAACCGTTCTTTTTGAGCCAGACGGCCAGGTTCATCATGTCTTCATCGCTGGTGCCGGGGTGGGCGGCGATGAAGTACGGAATGAGGAACTGCTTTTTGCCCACTTCTTCGCTGTACTTGTCGAACATCGACTTGAAGCGGTCGTAAGTGCCGATGCCCGGCTTCATCATCTTGGACAGCGGGCCACCCTCGGTGTGCTCGGGCGCAATCTTCAGGTAGCCGCCCACATGGTGCTGCACCAGTTCTTTCACGTATTCGGGCGACTGCACAGCCAGGTCGTAACGCAAACCGGAGCCGATCAAGATCTTCTTGATGCCCTTGAGGTTGCGCGCCCGGCGGTACATGTTGATCAGCGGGCCGTGGTCGGTGGTCAGGTTCTGGCAGATGCCGGGGAACACGCAGCTGGGTTTGCGGCAGGCCGATTCGATTTCGGGGCTGCGGCAGCCCAGGCGGTACATGTTGGCCGTGGGGCCGCCCAGGTCAGAGATGACGCCGGTGAAGCCTTTGACTTTGTCGCGGATGTCTTCCACCTCGCGGATGATGGATTCTTCGGAGCGGCTTTGGATGATGCGGCCTTCGTGCTCGGTGATGGAGCAAAAGGTGCAGCCGCCAAAGCAGCCGCGCATGATGTTCACGCTGAAGCGGATCATTTCCCAAGCGGGGATTTTGGTCGCGTGGTCGTGGCTGCCGTTTTCGTCGGCGTAGCGCGGGTGCGGGCTGCGGGCATAGGGCAGGTCGAACACATGGTCCATCTCCGCGGTGGTCAGCGGGATGGGCGGCGGTGTGATCCACACGTCGCGGGCGGTGTGGCCTTCGCCATGTGCTTGAACCAGGCAACGGGCGTTGCCGGGGTTGGTCTCCAGGTGCAGCACGCGGTTGGCGTGGGCATAGAGCACCGCATCTTGCTTGACTTGCTCGTAGCTGGGCAGGCGGATCACACTCTTGTCGCGGGGCGGGACTTTGTGGGTGCCTTTGCCGCGCAAAGCCGGGTTGGGCACAAAGGTGAGCGGCTGAATGATGGGCTCAATAGCGGCTTGCACGGTACGGGCTTGGGCCACGGCGGCGGACAAGTCGGCTTCGACGTTTTTGGCGTTGTGGCCTTCGGCCACTTCTTTGGCTTCTTCCTCACGCGCACAGGTCGCGCCCTGCTCCCGCGCTTGGTCCGAAATCATCAAATACGGGTTGATGTGCGCCTCAACGTGGCCGGGCGTGTCCACGCTGGTGGAGTCGATCTCGAACCAGCCTCGGGCCGATTCGTCACCACTGCGGCGCACAAAGGCGGTGCCGCGCACGTCGGTGATCTGCTGCACTGGCTCGCGGGCAGCCAGGCGGTGGGCGATCTCGACAATCGCCCGCTCGGCGTTGCCGTACAAGAGCAAATCGCATTTGCTGTCCACCACCACCGAGCGGCGCACCTTGTCAGACCAATAGTCGTAATGCGCGATGCGACGCAGGCTGCCTTCGATGCCGCCGAGCACGATGGGCACTTCGGGGAAGGCTTCGCGGCAGCGCTGGCTGTAGACGATGGCCGCACGGTCGGGGCGCTTGCCGCCCACATCGCCCGGGGTGTAGGCGTCGTCGGTGCGGATTTTGCGGTCCGCCGTGTAGCGGTTGATCATGGAATCCATGTTGCCGCTGGTCACCCCCCAAAACAGGTTGGGTTTGCCCAAAGCCTTGAAGGGGTCGGCGCTGGTCCAGTCGGGCTGCGCGATGATGCCGACCCGAAAACCCTGGTTTTCCAGCATGCGGCCAATCACCGACATGCCAAAGCTGGGGTGGTCCACATAGGCGTCGCCCGTGACGATGATGATGTCGCAGCTGTCCCAGCCCAGTTGGGTCATTTCTTCGCGGCTCATCGGCAAAAACGGGGCCGTGCCAAAGCGCTGCGCCCAGTATTTGCGGTAACTGGTCAGCGGTTTGGCGTCGCGCGGGAAGAAAGAGACGTCGACAAAAGCGTTCATGGGCTGGGCACTCGGGATAACCCGCTAGTGTAGGGGTTTGGGGGTGGGCTCACGGGGCTGGTGGGTATTGCTGGCAGTTAGGCCATTCCTTAAGCCCTTAGCTGCTTTACCTGAAAGCAAGGCATCCATTCCTGTGCGTGGTGAAGCACTTGGAGTGGGACAATCCCAAACTTGTTCATCCAGAAACAAAAAATGACGACTCACAGGGAATGGTGGCTTGGCCTCACGCGGCGGCTCCACACGGGGCGTGTGCCCAAAATCTTGGCCTATTTGCTCGCAGGCTGGGTCTTGCTCTTGGCCTTGGGCTATTTTGTGGCCCCACCGCTGGCCCGGTCTGTCCTGGCCACGCAGCTGGGCAAGGCCCTGGGTCGCGATGTGGTCATCGAACGTGTGGCGATCAACCCTCTGGATTTGTCTTTGGATGTGCTGGGACTGTCCGTCAAAGACCGGGCTGGCGCAGAGCAATTGGGCTTTGCGCAACTGCACATCGACCTGTCGAGCGCTTCGGTGACGCAAGCGGGGATCGTGGTCGATCAAATTCACTTGCGAGCCCCGCGTGTGGCCGTCACGCGTCTGGCCGATGGGCGCTACGACATCTCGGACTGGCTGGACCGCTGGGCCAGCAGGGCTGAAACCGACTCGGGCCCCCTGCCCCGCTTTTCATTGAACAACATCCAGATCACGGACGGCCAGTTGGTGTTCGACGACCGGCCCAAGGGGGTTCGGCACACGGCCGAGGCGGTGACGTTCAGTTTGCCTTTTATCTCCAGCCTGCCTTACAAGGCCGATGTGTTTGTGTTGCCCGCCTTGTCGGCGGTGGTGGATGGCTCGCCCTTGGCGCTGCAGGGGCGCAGCCTGCCCTTTGCCAAATCACACACCAGCTCGCTGAAGATCGAGCTCGACAAGTTCGAGCTGTCCCAACTTCAAGCTTATTGGCCCAGCAGCCTGCCCTTGCGCCTGAAATCGGGCCAGCTCGCCACCCGCTTGAGCGTGGACTTTGCCCAGTTGGCCGATGGCGCACCTTCGCTGAGCGTGAGCGGTACGGCGCAATGGCAAAGGCTGACCTTGAGCGACGCCGCTGGCAAGCCCTGGCTGGGGCTGGAGGCGCTCGATGTGCAACTTGAAAAGTCCAGCCCCTTGCAGCAGCGCTGGCTGTTGGCGCAATTGGACCTGAGGGGTCTGCGCCTGGGCCAAGACACACCCGATGCACCTTTGCGGGTGCAAAGCCTGTCGGCGCGGCAAGTGCAGGCCGACCTGCAGGCCCATCGCATTGATGCCGAGACTCTGAAAGGCTCGGGCATCGTGACCCGCATGTCCCGGGCTGCCGATGGCACCTTGTCCTGGCTGCGTGTGCCCGGATCAAACAGCGCCGCTGCGGGGGCTGCACCGGCCGACAAGTCGGGCAGTCCGGTCTGGTCGGGCCTGGTGGGTCAACTGAACCTGGATGAAGTCGGGCTGCGCTTTGAAGACCACACTTTGTCGCCTGCGGCGGTACAAGAGCTGACACACGTGAGCTTGTCGGCCACGCAACTGGACATCCACCCCGGGCGCGAAAAGACCTTTGCACTGAACGCCACGCTCAACCAGACAGGCCAAATCAAGGCCAGCGGTTCGGTGCAGCTGCAGCCACTGGCGGTGCGCCTGGCGCTGGAAACACAGGCTTTGCCGGTGGTGCCGATGCAAGGCTATGCGGCACCGTACCTGAACACATCGATCGCGCAGGGCCTGCTCTCCAACAAGGGCACCCTGGAGGTTCGCCAACCCGCAGACAAACTGTGGGTCAACTACAAAGGCGGGCTGACGCTGGGCCAGTTTCGGGCTGTGGACCAGGCCAACAGCACGGATTTTTTGAGGTGGAAATCACTTTACTTTGGCAACGTTGACTTTCAGCTGGAACCCGCTCGGCTGAACATCGGCGAAATCGCCCTGTCGGACTTTTATTCGCGCCTGATCCTCAACCCGCAAGGACGCCTCAACTTGGCCGACATCCTGCGCACACCGGCAAGCCCCAGCCCCGGCGCTGGCGGGCCTGCGGCATCGCACCCCACAGCGGCCATGCCCATTCAAATCGCCAAAGTCACCCTGCAAAACGGGCGCGTGGATTTTTCCGATCACTTCGTCAAGCCCAACTATTCGGCCACCGTCACGCAACTGGGCGGCAGCGTCAAGGGCTTGTCCTCGGCCCCGGACACGCTGGCCGATCTCGATCTGCTGGGCCACTACGCCAGCAACGCACCGGTGCACATTGCGGCCCGTTTCAATCCGCTGACGGAGAAAAAGTTCCTGGACCTTCAGGCCAAAATTTCCGACATCGACTTGGTCGATTTCTCGCCGTATGCCGGCAAATACGCGGGCTACAACATCAGCAAAGGCAAGCTGTCCATGGACGCCACTTACAAGCTGCAGGACCGTCAGCTCACCGCACAAAACCGGCTCGTGATTGACCAACTGACCTTTGGCGACAAGGTAGAAAGCCCGGATGCCACCCAGTTGCCCGTGCAGTTGGCCATCTCCTTGCTCAAAAACAACCGGGGGCAAATCGACATCCAGTTGCCGGTTGCCGGCTCGCTGGACGATCCCCAATTTTCGATCGGCGGCTTGATCTTCAAGGTCATCGGCAACCTGTTCGTGAAAGCCGTCACCTCACCCTTTGCGCTGCTGGGCTCGCTGTTTGGCGATAACCAAGAGCTTTCGCAGCTGAGCTTTGCACCCGGCCGCGCCAGCCTGGATGAAGCCGCTGTGCAAAAGCTGCAAACCCTTTCCAAGGCGATGCGCGAACGCGAAGGATTGAACCTGGAAATCACCGCAAGCAGCGACAACACCGTGGACCCAGAAGGCCTCAAGCGCGCCTTGCTGGAGCGTGCGGTCTTGAGCGAAAAACGCAAAGACATGAGCCCATCACAGCGCGAAAACACGCCCCTGGCAGACATGCGACTGGACAGCAGTGACTACGCGACCTACTTGACCCGCGCTTACCAGCAAGCCAAGTTCCCCAAACCCCGCAACGTGCTGGGCCAGACCCAAGTGCTGTCGGTAGAGGACATGGAAAAGCTGATGTTGGCCAACCTGGCGGTGGACGATGAAGAATTGCGCGCCCTGGCCACACGCCGAGCGCAAGTGGTGCAAGGCTGGTTGGTACAACAAGGCCAAGTCCCTTTGAGCCGGATTTTTCTCTTGCCCATCCAAGTCAACACCTCGGCCAAGGGCGGCAATGACACGGGCTACCACCGTGTGAATTTTTCTTTGCGCTGAACACTTCACGCATTTTTTTGCACACTTGACCTGTCCATGGCCTTCTCTCTCGCTCAAACTGCCCACCACGAACTGGTCATCAAGAAAAGCCGCTTCATCGCCTGCGTCGAACCCGTGGCTGGCCGCGAAGAAGCCCAAGCCAGAGTGGCCCAGCTCAAAGCCGAGCACCCGGACGCGGCCCATGTGTGCTGGGCGCTGCTGGCTGGGGGCCAATCGGCGGCCAACGACGATGGCGAGCCCGGCGGCACGGCTGGACGCCCGATGCTGGACGTGCTGCGGCACCAGGACCTGCAAGGCGTGATGGCCTCGGTGGTGCGTTACTTTGGTGGGGTCAAGCTGGGCGCGGGTGGTCTGGTGCGGGCCTACACCGATGCGGTGGCGCAGGCGCTGCTGATGGCCGAAAAAATTCCCTTGATTCAAAAAACCGAACTCGCCTGCAGCGTGCCCTATGCACTGGAAGGCCTGGTGCGCCGCGAAGTCGAACTGGCCCAAGCCCAGCTGCAAGAGGTCACGCATGGCAGCGTGGTGACTTTGCGCTTTGCCTTGCCCGCCTCTGATGCAGCAGCACTGATGCACCGGCTGAGCGAAAGCGGCCGGGGACAGCTGGTGTGGCTGGATGGGGACAAGCCCTGATGACGCCACGCACCGATAATCCCAGCATGTCCGATCAAGCCCCCCTGAATCACCCCCAATCCAAGGCCGACTTGTTCTGGTCCTTCACCATCTTGGCCCTGCAGGGCTTTGGCGGGGTGCTGGCGGTGGTTCAGCGTGAGCTGGTCGAGAAAAAACGCTGGATGAGCCGCGAGCAGTTCATCGAAGACTGGGCCGTCGCGCAAATTCTGCCGGGCCCAAACGTGATCAACCTGTCGCTGATGATCGGCGGGCGCTACTTTGGCCTGGCCGGGGCCATGGCGGGTGTGGCGGGCATGCTGACCGCACCACTGGTGGTGGTTTTGCTGCTCGCCGCGGCCTTTGGTGGCGTGTCGGACGCGGCCTGGGCCCAAGGGGCTTTGCGCGGCATGGGCGCGGTGTCGGCAGGGCTGATTGCGGCCACCGGCCTGAAAATGATTTCGGCCCTGCGCGCCAACCCGATGGGCATGCCGGTGTGCATGGGGCTGGCGGTGGCCAGCTTTATCGGCGTGGGCGTTTTGCGCTGGCCATTGGCCTATGTGCTGCTGGGCACCGGCCTGGTGGCTTGCAGCTGGGCCTACGCGCAACTGGCCAAGCAAGCCTTGGCAGGAAAGCGCCCATGAACCCGGTGCTGCACTTGAGCGCCAGCGATTGGCTGGGCCTCTTCACCCATTTCGCATCGCTGTCGCTGCTGGCGGTGGGCGGCGCGATCACCACCGCGCCCGACATGCACCGCTACCTGGTGGATGAAACCCATTGGCTCAGCGATGCGCAGTTCAGCTCCTCGATCGCGTTGGCGCAGTCTGCGCCGGGCCCCAACATTCTGTTCGTGGCCCTGATGGGCTGGAGCCTGGGGCTCAATGCCGGTGCGGGCCTGGGCGGCGGCTGGATCAGCGTGGCGCTGGCCTGTTTGGGGGTGGTGGTGACGATGTTGGGCATCATGTTGCCCTCTTCCATCCTCACCTACACGGCCACACGTTGGGCGCACCAGCACCGCGACAAGATCGGCATCCGCGCCTTCAAGTCGGGCATGGCGCCCATCGTGATTGCCTTGCTGTTGTCCACCGCGTGGCTTTTGACCCTGAGCCACAAGCAGCCAGCGCAGGACTGGCCGCTGTATGTGCTCACGGGCGTGACCACGCTGGTGGTCTGGCGCACCAAGCTGCACATGCTGTGGCTCATTGGTGCAGGCGCCCTGCTGGGCGCACTGGGCTGGGTTTGATCCCAGCTGCGCTTTAACGCGGGTTCTCGAAAAACACCGAGTTGGTGTAATCGCTGATCTCGAAATAGACCTTCTTCTCGCCGTCGTCCACCTGCATGTTCAGGTTTTCGTCGAGCACGCCGTAGCCATAGCGGTAAGCGCGGGGCATTTTGTCGTCGGTGCCCAAGGCTGTGCTGATCTTGTCCACTTTCAAAAAGCGGCGCACCAGTTTTTCACCGGCATACACCTCCAGCACACCGTTGGTGCCGGTCCAGTTTTGGATGTCGCGGCTGATCTTGTTTTGCTGCTCTTGCGTGCAGGCAGCCAGCAAGCTGGAGGCCGCCACGGTGGTGATCAGCGCGATGTTTTTGATTTTTTTGGACATTGCAAACTCCCTGGGTAAGTTGGAAAAATACGTCGAGGCTAAAGCCGCCGACCTGCAAAACAATGTGTCGGTCTGCAGGTCGGAGCTTGAGCGCCGACACGCGGACCAACCGCTCGATCAGGTGCGCTGGCGCAGCGCTTCGTACAGACACACCCCACTGGCGACTGAAACATTCAGGCTTTCGACCGCGCCGCGCATGGGAATGCTCACCAGCTCATCACAGTTCTTGCGGGTCAACTGGCGCATGCCAGGGCCCTCAGCACCCAGCACCAAAGCCGTAGGACCTTTGAGGTCGCTTTGGTACACGGTGCGCGGCGCATCGCCGCTGGTGCCCACGATCCAGATGCTGCGCTCCTTGAGTTCGCCCAAGGTGCGTGCCAGATTGGTGACCATGAAATAAGGCATGGTCTCGGCCGCTCCGCTGGCCACTTTGGCCACGGTGGCGTTGATGCCCGCCGCGTGGTCTTTGGGCGCGATCACAGCGTGGGCACCCGCACCATCGGCCACGCGCAGGCAAGCGCCCAAGTTGTGCGGATCGGTCACACCGTCTAGGACCAAGAGCAGTGGCGGGCCTTCAATGGTGTCAAGCAAATCGTCCAGCGAATGGTTCTGCGGCATGGGCGTCACCAAAGCCACAACGCCCTGATGGCCATGACCACCGGCCAGTTTGGCCAGACGCTCAGCGTCGGACTCGACCATGCGCATGCCCGAGTCGCGGGCCTTGTCGATGAACTGCCGCATGCGGGCGTCGCGACGCGTGACCTCGAAATGGATTTCGACGATGGATTGGGGGGCGATCTTGAGGCGAACGCCTACGGCATGGAAGCCGTACAGCACTTTGTGAGATGACATCTGCTGATTATCGTTGGTCTCAACAACTGCCGTGCCTATTGATCTTGAAGTGTCGGGACAGGGGCTTGCGGCAAATGTTTGTGTAGGAGCCCACCCCTGTGGGCGATGGTTTGAGCGGCTTGTGCAACGCCCAATCGCCCACAGGGGTGGGCTCCTACAAGCACAAGGCCCAGGTCCATGAAGCTGCAGCGCCCATCAAACCGCTTGTGCTGACGCCTCGGACAAGCGACCGGCCTCGATCACCAACATGCGGTCGCACCGCGCGGCCAGTTGGCGGTCGTGGGTGACCAAGACCAAGGTGGTGCCCTGCTCCCTGTTGAGCGCGAACATCAGGTCCATGACCGCAGCCCCCGTGGCATGGTCCAGGCTGCCGGTGGGCTCGTCGGCCAAGAGCAAGGCCGGTTGCACCACAAAGGCACGGGCCAGGGCCACGCGCTGCTGCTCGCCCCCAGAGAGGACTTTGGGCAGGTGCTTCAAACGTTCGCCCAGGCCCACACGCTGCAGCATGGCGGTGGCGGCGCTGCGGGCATCCGAGCGGCCCGCCAGTTCCAGCGGCAGCATGACGTTTTCAAGCGCCGTCAAATTGGGCATGAGCTGAAAGCTCTGGAACACAAAGCCCACATGCTGGGCCCGCACCGCAGCGCGTTGGTCTTCACTCAAATCGAACATCGCCTGCCCGGCCAACATGACTTGTCCGGTGCTGGGCGTGTCCAGCCCGGCCATGATGGCCAACAGCGTGCTTTTGCCCGAACCGGAAGCACCGACAATAGCGGCTGTTTCCCCCTTGGAGACCGAGAAATCGATATCGCGCAAAATGTCCAGCGAGCCGCTGGCGTCTTGCACGCTTTTGGCAACGCCACGAACGGCAATGATGGATTCAGGCATGCACACACCTTTGTTGAGACGACGTCACTTTACCTTGAGCCTGCTGGCCCTTGCAGGCCAGGGCTTTGGTGCGGCGACGCTCGCAGCCAAAGCGGCGCGCATCCTGGTCGTTGGCGACTCCTTGAGCGCCGAATACGGCCTGGCGCGTGGCACGGGCTGGGTGCATTTGATGGCGCAAAAACTTCAGCAAGAACGCCCAGGCACGGAGGTGGTCAATGCCAGCATCAGCGGCGACACCACGTCGGGTGGCCGCTCGCGTTTGCCTGCGCTGCTGCAAAAGCACCAACCCAGCCATGTGGTGATCGAGCTGGGTGGCAACGATGCCCTGCGCGGCTTGCCGCAAGGCATGACACAGGACAATCTGCAAACCATGATCCGCCAGGCCAAGGCCACAGGTGCGCAGGTGCTGCTGCTGGGCATGCAGATGCCCCCCAACTACGGCCCGGAAATGACGCGCCAGTTTGCCGCCATGTACAGCCAACTGGCCAAAAGCCAAGGCACGGGATTGGTGCCTTTCTTTTTGCAAGGGGTGGGCGACGATGCCGAGCCCTTGAAGTGGTTCCAGCCCGACCGCATCCACCCCAATGAGGCAGCGCAATCGCGCTTGCTGGCCAATGTCTGGCCTCAACTGAAGAAGCAATTGAAATGAGCGTTCACCTGATTTCGGCCGCCGAGGCCATGGCCAAACTGGACCAATTCGATGCCATCCTCGATGCACGGTCCGAGGGCGAGCATGCAGAAGACCACCTGCCCGGTGCCGAGAGTTGGCCGTCCCTCAACAACGAAGAACGCATCCGCGTGGGCACGCTCTACAAACAGGTCAGCCCGTTTGAAGCGCAAAAGATAGGCGCAGCGCTGGTGGCCAAGAACATTGCCCACCACATTGAAACCCGCGTGATGGACAAACCGAAGAACTGGCAGCCCTTGATTTACTGCTGGCGCGGCGGCAAGCGCAGCAATTCGCTGGCGCTGATCCTGGGGCAGATTGGCTTCAAGGTGCACCTGATTGAAGGCGGCTACAAAGCCTTTCGCAAAGCGGTCATGGAAGACACGCCGCGCCAGGCACAGCGTTTGCAGTTTCAGGTTTTGTGCGGCCCCACCGGTTCAGGCAAGACACGCCTGTTGCATGCGCTCACGCAGCAAGGCGCACAAGTGCTCGACCTCGAGGGCATTGCCTGCCACCGCAGCTCGGTTCTGGGGCTGATCCCCGGGCA
This sequence comes from Limnohabitans sp. Jir72, assembly GCF_003063575.1. Classification (GTDB taxonomy): domain Bacteria; phylum Pseudomonadota; class Gammaproteobacteria; order Burkholderiales; family Burkholderiaceae_C; genus Limnohabitans_A. The sequence goes on along the minus strand of NZ_NESC01000008.1, from coordinate 132,407 downwards.
GGACCAGCCCACCCAAAAAGCGTTTGACACGCAGGTCTGGAATGCTTTGCGCCGCTTTGACTCGGCCTTGCCGGTTTACGTGGAAGCCGAGAGCAAAAAAGTGGGCAACCTCACGGTGCCGGCTGAATTGATGAACGCCATGCGGGCCAGCCCATGCATTCGCGTGGATCTGTCGCTGGAAAACCGCGTGAATCTGCTGCTGGAAGATTACGCGTTCTTCACCCAAAACAAGGCCTTTTTCATCGACCGTTTGGAACGACTGGTCGCCTTGCGCGGCAAAGCCGTGGTCGATGGCTGGAAGGACCAGATTGAGCGGGGTGAAATGCGCGAGGTGGTGGCCGATTTGCTGTCACGGCATTACGACCCGGGGTACGAAACCTCCACCGGCAACAACTTTGTCCAATTCGGCCAGGCCACAGTGATCGCGCCTGCCAGCCATGCGCTGGACGACATGCACGCCGCTGCAGCGAAGCTGCGCCAGGCGCAAGGCTGACAAAACCCAACCTGGCTGCACTGGCGGCAGGCAAGATGTGTCAGGCTAGCGTGGATGTCCCTTCGGCTGCGGGACCTGCGCCTTGAGGGGCTTGTGCATTTGCGTCAAGATCGCTGCCGTCTTCTGAAAACGGGCCGGATTTGCGGTCAGCCTTGGCTTTGAGCTTGTCCTCTTTTTTGCGTTTTTTAGCCAGTTCTTTTTGGCGTTTTTCGAATCCGTAGTTGGGTGTGGCCAAGGTGGCTCCTTTATTTGTTGGTGCCCAATGTAACAGCTTCGACAAGCTCATCTTCCCATTCGACGCTTCCACGGTAGGCGTGCCAGCTCGCATGCCCCAGCCAGGGGCCGACAAAAATGATCCCCAAGCTCCATGGCCACAGGGCACCCACGACAAGCACACCCAGCAATGCCCCCCACAGCAAGAGCACTGTGGTGTTGGAAAAAACCACACGCATGCTGGTCAGCACCGCCGAAATGGCGTCAGTGTCCCTGTCCAGAATCATGGGAATGGAGACCACCGACAAACCAAACACCAAGGCCGCAAACACCCCTCCGACCGCGAGGTAGACCAGCACAAATTCGATGTTCTTGGGGTTGAAGATGGCTTCCAGAACACCTGTGGTGGAGGGCATGCCGGTGTCAAAAAACACCGCAAAAACCACCAGCGACGCCCTGCCCCACAACAACTCCAGCACCATCAGAACCAAGATCAGCATCGCCATGCTCGGTATGTGCTGGTCCCAGCACATCAAGGACGAGGCCATGTCGGGTTGCTCGCCCTGCTCCAGACGCCGACTCACTTCGTACAGGCCCATGGCCAAAAACGGACCGATCAACAAACAGCCCGAGATCATCGACAAGGTGTATTCGGGCTTGTGCTTGAACACCAGAGCCAGCAATTGCGCCATCAGAAAAAAACACACGCCGTAAAAAATGCCGATGCCGGGGTGTTTGAACAAGTCTTGACGGCCCAGCTCTAGCCAGCGAAACGGACTGGCCCAGCTGAGTGTTCGCATCCGAGCCCGCGGGCCGACCGCTGCTGGCGGCTCGTAGGGCACCGCCATGGTGGGCAATGCCGAATCGTTTGCGTCTGCTTGGCTTGGGGTGCTGTCGTGGCTGGACATGGATGACAAAGTAATCTGAAGGGACATCAGCTTACCGCTGATGCCGCTTGTCGGACAGTCTGGTAACTACCATGCAATGTCTGTTTGCACCCGTGGGCCCATTCAGCAAGTCTGCAAATGCAATGCAGCCGATTGCTCAAGATCAGCGCGTAATTCCTCGGCCGACTCCAGTCCGATCGAAAAACGCACCAAAGTGCCTGAGGACAGATGGCCAATGTTTTGCTTTCGCATGGACTGCAGCGCATAGGGCATGACCAGGCTGACCGGTCCGCCCCAGCTGTAGCCGATCTTGAACAGCCTCAGGCCATCGCAAAACGCATCCACCTGTGCCAGGCTGTAGCGGGCGTGGAGGATCACACTGAACAAGCCTGCCGCCAAATCGGTGTGCTGACCGCACAGCTGCTGCCAATGCGCGTGCCCTGGGGCCCCGGCCAAAGCAGGATGCAAGACCTGCGAACAAGCCGCTTGTGTTTGCCACCACACGGCCAGACGCCGCGCCGACTGGTCGTGCGCGGCGTATCGCAAGGCCACACTGGGCAAAGAGCGCAGCACGGCCTCCACATCGTTGGCCCCGACACCCAAGCCCAATCGCATGTGGCACAGCTTGATTTTCAAATGCAGCGCCGCGTCGCACGTGACGATGCTGCCCATGAGCACATCACCGCCACCGCTGGGGTATTTGGTCAGCGCATGGGCGCTGATGTCCACACCCAGACGGCCATCGCGCAGCAAATCGAAGGGCGGAAAAGCCAGGCCCGCACCCCAGGTGTTGTCGAGCGCACACAAGACGCCTTGCGCTTTGCAGCGCCGCACCAATTCGGGCAGATCCGGAAACTCCATGCTGACCGAGCCCGGCGCCTCCAGCCAGACCAGTCGGGTGCGCGCATTCAAGCGCGCCGACAAATCGTCGGGGTTCATCGGGTCGTAGTACTGGTGGGTGATGCCATAGCGGCGCAACTCGCCCTCAGCCAGGGCTTTGTTGGGCCCGTAGGCGTTGTCCGGGATCAGGACCTCATCGCCGGTCTGAAGCAAAGCCAAGGCCACCGTGGCCAACGCCGCCAGCCCACTGGGCACCAACAGGCATTGCTGACCGCCTTCCAGGGCGCACAAACGCTCCTCCAGGGTGTAAGTGGTGGGCGTGCCGTGCAAGCCATAGGTGTAGGCGGACTTGTCTTTCCATTCAAACTGCCGCATCGCGGCCACCGAAGGAAAGTAAACCGTTGAGGCTTTGAACACGCCGGGTTGTGGCGCTGCAAAGCCAGCGGGCGGCACATAAGGGTGATGGATCAGCCCGGTGACATCTGGGACAACATGCTTTTTGATCATGCGCCAATCCTAAAGCAAACAGCCTCCCGAGGGAGGCTGTTGGCGGGTGGGTCAGATCGAGATCAGACTTTCCATTTTTCCAGAAGTTTTTCGGGGCGCATGCTGTCGTACGGCTCGAAAGGCTGGTGGATCCAGGGGTTGGTCGGCAGGTCTTCGATCGAGTAATCGGGCTTGAAGGTCGACACACCTTTGGTCCAGATCACGGCAGAGCGCAGTTCGGTGATTGGCTTGTAGTTGTTTTTCAACTGGTCCACCACAGCGCGCAAGGTGTGACCGGTGTCGGCCAAGTCATCGACCAGCAAAACGCGGCCAGCGATCTCGCCTTTGGGGGTGGTGATGAAGCGGGCGATGTCCAGGTGACCTTGCACGGTGCCTGCGTCAGCACGGTAGGAGCTGGTGGACATGATGGCCAAAGGCTTGTCGAACACGCGCGACAAGATGTCACCGGGGCGCATGCCGCCACGGGCCAGGCACAAGATGGTGTCGAATTGCCAGCCGGATTGGTGGATCTTGATCGCGAGCTTTTCGATGAGGTTGTGGTACTCGTCATAGCTCACGTACAGGTGCTTGCCGTCTTCGGTCAACATGGGGTCACTCCAGTCAAAGGGTCTGTGAAGGTTTGAAAATTCTGCCTGCAGCGCCTCAAGCGCTGAAGGGGTTGTGCAACAAGATCGTGTGGTCACGGTCCGGGCTGGTGGACACCACGTGCACGGGCACGCCCGTCACTTCGGCGATGCGTTCCAGATAACGGCGTGCGGTGGCGGGCAGTTTGGCCATGTCGGTCACACCCACAGTGGTTTCGGTCCAGCCGGGGATCACTTCGTAGATGGGCTTGCAGCGGGCGATTTCATCGGCACCCATGGGCAGGATGTCGATCACTTCGCCGTCCAGTTCGTAGCCCGTGCACAGCAGCAGCTCTTTCAGGCCATCGAGCACATCCAGTTTGGTGATGCACAGACCGCTCAGGCCGTTGACCTGGGCGCTGCGCTTGAGCAAGGCGGCGTCAAACCAGCCGCAGCGGCGCGAACGGCCGGTGGTCACGCCTTTTTCGGCACCCACAGTGGACATGTGGTAGCCGGGGGTGCCGGGGGTTTCCCAATCGAGTTCAGTGGGGAACGGGCCACCGCCCACGCGGGTGCAATAAGCCTTGGTGATGCCCAGGATGTAGTGCAGCATGCCCGGACCCACGCCGGAACCTGCGGCCGCGTTGCCGGCCACGCAGTTGCTCGAAGTCACAAACGGGTAAGTGCCGTGGTCCACGTCAAGCAAGGTGCCTTGCGCGCCTTCAAACAGCAAGTTGGCTCCGGCCGTGTGGGCATCGTTCAGCTCACGCGAGACATCGGCCACCATGGGCAGCAGCTCTTTGGCATAAGCCATGGCTTCGTTGTAGGTGGTGTCAAAGTCCACAGGCGCAGCGCCCAGGAAGTTGACCAGCACATGGTTGTGAAGGGCCAGGTTCTCGCGCAGCTTGGTGGCAAAACGCTCGGGGTATTTCAAGTCCTGCACACGGATGGCGCGGCGGGCCACTTTGTCTTCATAAGCCGGGCCAATGCCGCGACCGGTGGTGCCAATCTTGGCGGTGCCAGCTTTTTCCTTGGCTGCCTCGCGGGCCACATCCAGGGCCACGTGGTAAGGCAAGATCAATGGGCAAGCCTCGCTGACGCGCAGACGCGAACGCACTTCGACACCGGCTTTCTCAAGACCCGCAATTTCTTCGAGCAGCTTGGGCACGGACAAGACCACACCGTTGCCGATGTAGCACTTGACGCCCGCACGCATGATGCCGCTGGGAATCAAGTGCAAGGCGGTTTTGACACCGTTGATCACCAGGGTGTGGCCTGCGTTGTGACCGCCTTGAAAACGGACCACGCCTTGGGCGCTTTCGGTCAGCCAGTCCACCAGTTTGCCTTTGCCCTCGTCGCCCCATTGGGTGCCCACGACGACCACGTTACGGCCTTGCGTCTTGTTCATGCTTGAAATGTTCTTTCTCAAAGAGCTTGTACCAGCCACTGGCCTGCGGCTTCAACGAGCTCACGGTCGCAATGGAATTCATCAACTTCACTTTCGTGGCCAGGCAAGACGCAGACCACGGTCTCGCCACGTGTACGCAAGCCTGCAATGGCCTGGCGCAATGATGGCGAGTTGCCCCATGGGGCACGAACGGCAGCGCGCAAAGCCAGGGGCGCAACGGCAGAGACCAATTCTTTCAGATCGAGGCTGAACCCCACAGCGGGACGATCGCGTTCGATGCGGTGACCGAACACGGCACCCACGCCATCGTAACGGCCGCCTCGGGCCAAAGCATCGGATGCGCCTTTGGCGTAAATGGCAAAGCGCATGCCACTGTAATAGGCGTAGCCACGCGAGTCGCCCAGATCAAAGCTGATGGCAGCGCCCGGGATCTGCTCGGCCAACCAACGCAGCTGCGCCAAGGCTTGGGTAATGGCAGGGGTTGCGGGCAAACGCTGAGCCGCTTGGGCCAACACGCTCGCATCGCCATACAAACCCACCAAGGCCAACAAACCTTGACGGCTATCAGCAGAGAAATCGGCCGTCAGCTGGGACAGCTTGGAGGCGTCTTTGGTAGCCAGGGCGGCATGGATGTCGTGGCGCAGCGCTTCGGACATGGCTTGACCCTCCAGCAAACTGCCCACAATGCGGGCGTCTGCCAAATCGACTTGCAAATCGCTCACGCGCGCAGCGCGCAGGCAATCGAGCGTCAACTGCAGGATTTCCAAATCGGCTTCAGGGCCTGCATGACCGTAAATCTCAGCACCCAGCTGCAACGGTTCACGCGTGGCGTGCGGGCGCGCAGGACGGGTGTGCAAAACCGGGCCGCAATAGCAAAGACGGGTCAGGCCCGCGCGGCCAAGCAAATGGGCGTCGATGCGGGCCACCTGGGGGGTGGTGTCGGCGCGCAAGCCCAGCGTGCGACCCGAGAGCTGGTCCACCAGCTTGAAGGTTTGCAAGTCGAGGGCTTCTCCCGTGCCGGTCAGCAGGGATTCCAAATGCTCAAGCAGCGGCGGCATGACCAGCTCGTAGCCATAGCCACGGGCGGTGTCGAGCAGTTCGCGACGGAGTTCTTCGATGTGACGTGCCTCGGAAGGCAGTACATCGGCAATGTGATCCGGGAGGACCCAAGCAGACATGGGATTGGAGGGGGACTGTTAAAACAAGGATTTTACCGGCTTGCAGGCCGGTTTTCTGCCCAAGGCGTCAGGAAACCCACCAAAGCAGCATCAGGCCAGCAATGACCATGACCAATCCGAAAAACCGTATTTGCCCATCCTGCAACTGCAAAAGCTGCTCAAACAGGCGACGCCAACGCAATGGCGAGACCATGGGCATCAAGCCCTCCAGGATGAGCATGAGGCCCAGAGCCAACAGGAGGGTTTGACTCAAGCTTTACTTTCTGGGCGAAGTGCCCGCGCCGGCCGAGCTGCGCATGGCCTTGAAAAAGTCCGAGCTGGCCGGGTCCAACACCATCACGTCGGACTTGTTGGCAAACGTGGTTTTGTACGACTCCAGGCTGCGGTAGAACTGCGCAAACTGCGGGTCGCGGCCAAAGGACTCGGCATAAATGCGAGCAGCTTGGGCATCGCCCTGCCCTTTGATCTTTTGGGCTTCTCGGTACGCATTGGCGACGGTGACCTCGCGCTGGCGGTCGGCATCGGCACGGATTTTTTCGCCCTCAGCACCACCGGTGGAGCGCAACTCATTGGCCACGCGTTTGCGCTCGGCTTCCATGCGGCGGTAGACCGATTCGGTGATGGCATCCACATAGTCGGCGCGGCTGATGCGCACATCGACCACGTCCACGCCCCAAGGCTTGCTGCCCTTGACAACATCGAGCACAGCGCGCTTGACGTCTTCCATCAAGGCTTCGCGTTTGACGGACAACAGTTCTTTGACCGTATGCTTGTTGATCTCTTCCTGGAAGGCATTGCGCACCACACGGTTAAGCTGGTTGGCACCCGACTTTTCGTCCAGGCCCACATTGCGGATATACGCCTGCGGGTCGCTGATGCGCCAGCGCACATACCAGTCGATCACCACGCGCTGCTTTTCAGCCGTCAGCATGGGCTCGGTGTCGGGGCTGTCTAGGGTCAGCAACCGCTTGTCGATGTGCGTCACGTTTTGCAGCGGTGGCGGCAGTTTGAAGTGCAGACCGGGCTCGGTGATCACTTCCTTGATCTGCCCCAGGGCGTAAACCACGCCAAACTGACGCTGATCGACCACAAAAACAGTTGAGCTGATCAGTACAAAAGCCACGAAAAGGCTGGATATCCAAAATCCAATGCGGTTCATGTCGGGGCGTCCTTATCGTGGGTCGCGCTCGCGCGAGCGCAGGGCATCGCGTGAACGGCTGTCTGTTGAAGCGGCAGGTGACACCGGCGCGGCTGGCGCAGGGCTCTCGGTAGCCGCAGCGGGGGTCTGAGCGACTTGCTGCATGATTTTGTCCAGCGGCAAATACAACATGTTTGAGCCCTGTTTGCTGTCCACCAGCACCTTGGTCACGTTGCTGTAGATCTGCTGCATGGTGTCGGTGTAGAGGCGATCGCGCATGACCTGCGGTGCCTTTTGGTACTCGGGCAGGATGGACTTGAAGCGCTGCGCATCCCCTTCGGCTTGTGCCACGATTTTTTCGCGGTAAGCGTCGGCTTCTTCCTTCAGACGAGATGCGGCACCCACAGCGCGGGGGATCACATCGTTGGCGTAGGCCTGAGCTTCGTTTTTGGCGCGTTCGCGCTCCTGGCCTGCCTTGAGCACATCGTCAAATGCGGCTTGTACTTGCTCGGGCGGACGAACGCCGCCTTGCTGCAGGTTGATGCTCACCACTTCGATGCCGACCTTGTAGCGGTCGAGGATCGATTGCATCTTCTCGCGCACACGCGGCGCGATCTGATCTCGTTCTTCGGCCAGCGCTGAATCCATTTTCATTTTGCCCACGACTTCGCGCACAGCGGTTTCGGCCGACTGCACCACCGCTTCGGTGGGGTTCTTACTTTCGAACAAATAAGCACGGGCATCGTTCAGCCGGTACTGCACCGCGAATTTGATCTCAACGATGTTTTCGTCTTCGGTCAGCATGGCCGACTCGCGCAGGCCTGTGGCTTTGATCACCGTGTCACGGCCAATGTCAACCGATCGGATCTGCGACACATAAACCAGCTCGTGGCGCTGCACCGGGTAAGGCACACGCCAATTGAAACCTGCGCCTACAGTGGAGTGGTATTTGCCAAACTGGGTGATGACGGCTTGCTGACCTTCCTGGACGATGAAAAAGCCTGTGCCCAGCCAAACAAGCAAAGCAGCAGCAGCGATGACGCCCAAGCCCAGATTCTTCAAAAAGCCAGGCATCACAGGGCCACCAGAGTGCCCACCACCGCCCTGGGGACCCTGAGGGCCACCCTTGCCGCCAAACATCTGGCCGATCTTGCGGTTGAAGTCACGCCACAGCTCGTCCAGATCTGGTGGACCGCTTTGCGGGTTACCACGGCCTGGCGTATTGTGCGGCCAAGCCTCGGGCTTTTGCCCTGCAGGTGGTGGCGTGTCACTGGTCGGTTTGGACTCCGCATCACCCGATGACTTATCGCCATCGCGGCCCCAGCGGGGATCATTCAGATTGAACATGCCGCGGATCTTTGCAGGCAGCAAGGACCATCGCAGGGCTGGCAGTTGAAAATTCATGGTGAAGTGTCTTTGTCAGAATGACGAACCCGCATTGTGCCGAATTCAAAAGGCTTTCAGACCGGATCACCCGGATATTCCCGGGTCATGTCACGGGGATCTGCTATTTCAGCCACCACCGGTGGCAAGGCCGTTGTCACGATGCCCGACAAGGCCGTGCGCAACACGTCCAGGCCCTTGCCCGATTTGGCGCTCACGAACACACGAGGCACAGGCTGGCCATCGAGTTCATAACTGTCTTGCAGGTGCATGGGGTAGCGCTCGGCATCCAGCGCATCGAGCTTGTTGAACACCAACAATTGCGGCACCGTATCGGCACCGATCTCGGCCAGCACTTTTTGCACCTCGGCCATCTGCTCCGGGAAATCCGGGTTGGCCGCATCGACCACATGGAGCAACAGATCAGCTTCGGTGGCTTCTTGCAAGGTGGCCTGAAAGGCTTCCACCAAACCGTGCGGCAGATCACGGATGAAGCCTACCGTATCGGATAAGGACACAGAACGCCCGGCCTCGCCAAGGTACAGTTGGCGCGTGGTGGTGTCCAGCGTGGCAAACAACTGGTCAGCCGCATAGGCCCGCGCCTTGACCAAGGCATTGAACAAGGTGGACTTGCCCGCGTTGGTGTAGCCGACCAGGGAAATATTGAAGGTGTCGCGCCGCTCGCGCTGGCGCCGCTGGGTGTTGCGCTGTTTCTTGACTTTGCTCAGTCGCTCTTTGGTGCGTTTGATGGACTCGCCAATCATGCGGCGGTCCAGTTCGATTTGGGTCTCGCCCGGGCCGCCACGCAAACCGATACCGCCGGTTTGGCGCTCCAGGTGCGACCAGCGGCGCACCAGCCGGGTGCTCAGGTATTGCAGTTTGGCCAATTCAACTTGCAGCTTGCCCTCGTGGCTGCGGGCGCGCTGCGCGAAGATTTCCAGAATCAACAAGGTCCGGTCATTGACCGGCAGGCCCAAATGGCGCTCCAGATTGCGCTGCTGGGCCGGACTCAGGGCCTGGTCAAACAGGACCTCTTTGGCGCCATGCATCAAGGCCAACTCCTTGATTTCATCGGCCTTGCCACTGCCCACAAACAATGCGGGGTCAGGGGCTTTGCGTTTACACGTCAGGCGAGCCACAGGCTTGAGACCACCGGACTCGGCCAAAAGCCCGAGTTCTTGCAGCTCGGCATCAAAGTGCGGCAGCCCAAAGTCAACGCCGACCAATAAGGTCGGCGCGGGTTGGTTGAAGGATGTTTCGGACAATGTCAGCAAGCACCGGTGGCCCAATCAGGCCAACAGGGCAGATCAAGCAGTGATTTCGCCTTCGCCGGGCGTGTTGAAAGTCACAGAACGTCCGGGAACAATGGTCGAGATGGCGTGTTTGTAAACCATCTGGGTCACGGTGTTGCGCAACAAAACCACATACTGGTCAAACGATTCGATTTGGCCTTGCAGTTTGATGCCGTTGACCAGGTAAATCGAGACCGGCACATGCTCGCGGCGCAGTGCGTTCAAGAAGGGGTCTTGCAGAAGTTGGCCTTTGTTGCTCACGATATTCTCCGTGTTCAGAAGTTATAAAGAGTTGACCTTACCACAGGCTCGGTCGGGGCTTTTTTGGAAAAAACAAATCCACAAAAATCAAGCGGCATCTTTGTTGGCATAGGGATTATTGGCTGTTTTCATTTCAATACGCAGGGGCGTGCCCGACAAGTCAAAGGCCTTGCGGAAACGCCCCTCCAGAAAGCGCTTGTACGATTCCGTCACGTGCTCCAGCGAGTTGCCATGGATCACGATCACCGGCGGGTTCATGCCGCCTTGGTGGGCGTAACGCATTTTGGGTCGGAACATGCCACCGCGCTGTGGGCTTTGGAACTGCACAGCCTCCAAAAGCAAGCGGGTCAGGATCGGGGTGCTCATCTTGACCATGGCCGACTTGTGGGCCTTGATGATGGATGTCCAGACCGGACCCAGGCCCTGGCGCTTCTTGGCTGAGATGAAATGCATGTTGGCAAAGCTGAGGAAAGGCAGGCGCGTTTCAATCGAGCGTTGCACCAGTTGACGCTGGTATTCGTCCACTGCATCCCATTTGTTGACCGCTAAGACCATGGCACGGCCGCTTTCGAGGGCAAAGCCAGCGATGTGCGCGTCCTGATCGGTCACGCCCTGCTCAGCATCCAGCAAGAGCAAGACCACATTGGCCGACTCCACCGCTTGCAGGGTTTTGACGACTGAGAACTTCTCAATGGCTTCAAACACCTTGCCTTTGCGGCGCAGACCGGCCGTGTCGATCAACTCGAACTTCTGGCCATCGCGCTCGAAAGGCACGCTGATCGCATCACGCGTGGTGCCGGGCATGTCGAAAGCCACCAGACGCTCTTCACCCAGCCAGGTGTTGATCAGCGTGGATTTACCCACGTTGGGGCGCCCCGCCACCGCCAGCTTGATGATGGTTTTGTCTTCTTCGGTTTCTTCCGGGTCTTCAGGAAGGTTCAGTGGCTCCAGTGCCAGATCCACCAGGCCGCGAATGCCCTGTCCGTGCGCAGCCGAAATGGCCAACACTTCGCCCAAGCCAAGTTCATAAAACTCTGTGATCTGAATGCCTTCGAGCATGCCTTCGGCCTTGTTGGCCACCAGCAAACAAGGCTTACCCACTCTGCGCAGGTATTTGGCAATGTCGTGGTCTTGGGCCGACAGGCCACCACGTGCATCGACCACAAAAATCACCACATCGGCCTCAGCCACCGCTTGCTGCGTTTGCTTGGCCATTTCCTTGTAAATGCCGCTGCCGGCGTCGGGTTCAAAACCGCCGGTGTCGATCACGATGTATTCATGCTTGCCCTGCTTGCCCTGACCGTAATGACGGTCGCGGGTCAAGCCAGCAAAATCGGCCACGATGGCATCCCGGCTCTTGGTGAGTCGGTTGAACAGCGTGGATTTGCCCACATTGGGGCGGCCCACCAGGGCCAGTACAGGTTTCACTTAAAAATTTTCCGATCCATCATTCAGGGCGATATCCAAAAACGCCCCCGGTGCGTGTCACCACCACCAAAGTTTCATCTGCTAGCACAGGGCGACCCACAATCGCGCTGCCGTCGGTGCCGATCCGCTGAAGCAATTTGCCGTCTTGACGGGCCAGGAAATGCAGCACCCCATCGTCATCACCCAAGACAAGCGAGCGCTCCAGAACCAAAGGTGCTGACAAACCACGGAACCGCAAGGCGGTTTGAGTCCAGGCTACTTGACCATTTTCACGCTGCCAAGCAATGACCTTGCTGTCGGACTCAGCCCCAAAGACCCGTTGATCATCTCCCGCCAAACCTTCATGCCCTTGGGCAGAACGGGTCCATAAACTGCTACCGCGGCTGGCATCGATGCATGCGACCGTCGACTGGAAAGCTCGCGCACAAACTGTATTTCCCAAGCGATCAACACCGGCCACCAAGTCCACCAAGCGCTCAACTTCATTGGTGCCACGGGAATTGGCCAGCAGGGTTTCCCAGCGAACACTCCCCGTCATCGGATTCAAGGCCGCAAGACGTCCTCCCCAGCCCACCAGCAACGTATCGCCAAATGGCATGAGCAAGCCTGCCTGATTGAGCACCAAAGGCTCGCCTGCACGCTGTTGCATCCAGAGCTTCTGACCCGTAGCACCATCCAAAGCGGTCACGGACCGATCTGCATTCAAAACAAAAACACGCCCCCCTGCAACCAATGGCGGCGTCAAGGTCAGCGCTGTCAAAGCATAGCGCCAGATCACCTTGCCGTCTTCGATGGTGACCAGTTCGTTGCGACCGGTCACCACTGCAAAGCGTTGCCCATCACCACCAACACCGGCCTGAATCGCGTCTGACAATTTGACACGCCAAATGTCCTTGCCCGTCGCCGCATCCAGTAAAACCACTTGCCCTTGCGTCGACGCTACCGCCACACGGCCAGCATGGACTGATGCTCTCAAAGGCGTCGTGACTGGACCAATGGCGTTGGTCCAGACTTTTTTGACCACCATCTCGCCGCTCACTGCTGGCAAAGGTGCTGGTTTAGGTTTATCAGGCGAGCTCGAGCACGCTGCAAAAAAGGCAAGCGCACAGCAGGCACTCGACCACCGAAGCCATGTCTGTTGCATCAACAATTTCACTGTGCAATCCCTTTGACGGACGCGGCTTGAGGATCCACGCCCAAAGCATTGAGCTTGGCCTGAACCAAGCGACGGTATTCCACCGTGTCAGCCAGCAATTTCCAAGCTTGCTGATAAGCCTCAATCGCTTGTGCAGGTTGAGCTTGGGCTTGGAAAACATCACCGCGCAAGTCAGCAGCCAAACCCGCCATCGAAGGCGTGAACTCTGCGCCCAACTGTTTGAGCGCCTCATCGTAAGACTTGGCATCCAGCTGCAAACCTGCCAAACGCAAGCGGGCCACATCACGGTACGCCAGATCGCTGGCAGACTCGATCACGCTGGTCAATGCAGCGCGTGCCGCCTCAGATTTGCCTTGCGCTTGTAAATTTTTCGCAACCAACAAGGCCGCGTGCTGCACAAACTGCGTACCGCCAAACTTGTCTTTCATGTCCGCAAAACTGCGCTCCACACGGGAAGCGTCGCCTGACTCTATAGCGCGTTCGACTTCATCGTACATGGCAGAGGCCTTGACAGCCTGGCTGCGCTGCCAATAGTTGTAGCCGTTCCAAGCGGCGTAGCCACTTAAAACCACGATCAGCAACCAGGAAATCAGGTTGCCATAGGTCTTCCAGAAATGCTTGATCTGGTCGAGTTGTTCTTGTTCTTCGAGGTCGAGTGGGGTGGCCATGGTGTGTTGATTGCTGTGGTCGCTTCAAAGGGTGGATTGTAGGCTGTGGGCCCAAGTGACAACGGTGTCCAAAGACTCGGTGCGTTGGACACCTGCCCCGTCGCGCAACGATTTAACCGCCACCAGCCCCTGCGCCAGTTCGTCGGCTCCGAAAATCAGAGCAAAACGAGCGCCAGAGCTGTCGGCCTTTTTAAATTGAGACTTGAAGCTGCCCATGCCTTCACCACTGCCCGCATGCATTTGGGCAGACACGCCGCAGGCGCGCAAGGCCTGCAGCAACTGCATGGCCACCGGCAATGCGGCGGTTTCGGGGATGATGGCGTACACATCGGGGGTCAAGTCGGGCAAGGCCTCACCCTGCTCCTTGATGAGTTCGAGCACACGCTCCACACCCAGGGCCCACCCAACGGCGGGCGAAGACTTGCCGCCAATTTGTTCGATCAGGTAGTCATAACGACCGCCACCGCAGATCGTGCCCTGCGAGCCAAGGCTGGTGGTGATGAACTCGAACACCGTGAGGTTGTAGTAATCCATACCGCGCACCAGGCGCGGGTTGATGCTGTAGGCCACGCCGTTGGCATCCAAGATGGCCTTGACCGCGTTGAAATGGGCCAAAGAGGATTCACCCAAAAAGTCGAGCAAACGGGGCGCTGCCTCGACAACGCTTTGCATGTCAGGGTTCTTGGTGTCCAGAATGCGCAGCGGGTTGCTGTGCAAGCGGCGTTTGGCTTCTTCGTCGAGCACATCGCTGTGTTTTTCGAGGTGGGCGATCAGCGCGGCGCGGTGGGCCTGGCGCTCGGCAGGCTGGCCCAAGCTGTTGAGTTCAAGTCGCACGTCTTTCAGGCCCAACACCTTCCACAGGTCATTGGCCAGCAAAATCAATTCGGCGTCGACCTCAGGGCCACCAAAACCCAACACCTCGGCACCGATCTGGTGGAACTGGCGGTAGCGGCCACGCTGCGGCCGCTCGTGACGGAACATCGGACCCATGTAGTACAGGCGCTTGCCGCCTTCGTAGAGCAGGTTGTGCTCGACGACGGAACGTACCAAACCTGCCGTGCCTTCGGGGCGCAAAGTCAGTTGTTCGCCGTTGAGGCGGTCTTCAAAGGAGTACATCTCCTTTTCGACGATGTCGGTCACCTCACCCAGGCCGCGCACGAACAAAGCGGTCGGCTCGACGATGGGCAAGCGCACATTGCGGTAGGCATAACGTGCCATCAAAGTGCGCACCTGGCCCTCGAGCCACTCCCATCGTGCGGAGTCCGGAGGCAGGATGTCGTTCATGCCCTTGACGCCCACCAATTTTTGGGGCTTTGCGGCCTTTTCGGCTTTCTGGGGGACGTTTTCTTTCAGCGCTTCGCTCATTTTTGTTCTGCAGATCCGGAACCAAAACGGTTCTCAATGTAGTTTTCAACCAGCACCTGAAACTCTTGCGCAATGCCTTCGCCACGCAGGGTCAGTCGCTTTTCACCGTCGATGAACACAGGTGCGGCGGGGGCTTCGCCGGTGCCAGGCAAGCTGATGCCGATGTCGGCATGCTTGCTCTCGCCGGGGCCGTTGACGATGCAACCCATGACGGCCACCTTGAGTTTTTCCACGCCGGGGTAGCGCGCACGCCACACAGGCATTTGAGCGCGCAGGAAGTCGTCGATTTGTTTGGCCAGCTCTTGGAAGGTGCTGCTGGTCGTGCGGCCACAACCAGGGCAAGCGGTCACGCTGGGCACAAAAATGCGCAGGCCAAGTGATTGCAAAATTTCAGAGGCAATTACCACCTCCTGCGTGCGGGCTTCACCGGGCTGGGGCGTCAGTGACACACGTATGGTGTCGCCGATACCCTCTTGCAACAAAATAGACAAGGCCGTGGCCGATGCCACCGTGCCCTTGGTGGCCATGCCCGCCTCTGTCAGGCCCAAATGCAAAGGGTAGTCACAGCGACGGCCCAACTCGCGGTACACAGAAATCAGATCCTGCACGCCCGAGACCTTGCACGACAAGGCGATCTGGGCACCGTTCATGCCCATGGCCTCAGCACGCTGGGCCGATGAAATGGCCGAGCTGATCAAGGCTTCGTACATGACCTGACGCGCTTCCCATGGCTGGGCGCGCTGGCTGTTTTCGTCCATCAACTGAGCCAACAACTCCTGGTCGAGACTGCCCCAGTTCACACCGATGCGGATGGCTTTGTCATAGCGCATGGCCGCTTCGATCATCTGACCGAACTGAACATCGCGCTTGTCGCCCTTGCCCACGTTGCCGGGGTTGATGCGGTACTTGGACAACGCCTGTGCACACGCTGGGTAGTCGGTCAGCAAACGGTGGCCGTTGTAATGGAAGTCACCGATCAACGGCACGTCAACACCCATTTTGTCGAGCTGGTCGCGGATGTGCGGCACGGCCTCGGCTGCCTCGGGCGTGTTCACGGTGATCCGCACCATTTCAGAACCAGCAAGCGCCAGTTCTTTGACTTGGATGGCCGTGCCAATCACGTCCACCGTGTCAGTGTTGGTCATGGACTGGACACGCACCGGTGCGCCGCCACCGACAGTGATCACGCGGGAGCCCCAAACCACACGGGACTGTCGACTGGTGCGACTGAGCGGAGCCGCTATGGCAATGGAGGAGCTCATTCATTCACCTCAAAACGTGCAACAGTAACCTTGGTGTGCGCAGTCAGATCAAAGGGCTTACCCTGATAAGTCACTTTCACTGCATCAGCGCGCCCAATCACGACTCGCATGGGCAGCGGGAACTGCGCCTGTGCGCTTTCGCCTGCGCGCACCAAGCGGCTCCACAAGACTTGGTTCTTGCTGTCACGAATTTCAATCCAACTGTCCTGGTTTGCGATAAAACCCAATACAGCGCCATTGGACGATGCGGGGGCTGTCAATGGTTTGGCGAGTACAGCAGCCACAGAAGCAGCAGGCTGAGCAACCAGCGCAGAGACAGGCTCTGTCTGGGGCACCACGGCAGAAGCAGGCTCAATCGCAGGCAATTGTGTTTCGGCCAGTGTTACACCCGATGCCTGCGATGCAGGCACAGAAGCTTCGGATGCAACAGGTTTTACAGGCCTGGGCTGCAACCATGTCCAAGTCGAAGGGGATGGCATCCAGAGCAAGGCTGCAGTCAAAGCCAGCATCAAAGCCGCAATGCCCAAGGTTTGGCGTGGCAGGACACTCAAGAATGCCTTGATGTCAGGACGCCAACTCCTCGCAGACTGCATGGGCGCTATGCTGTCTTGGCGCAGTTGGATCTGACCTGGGGCCTTTGGCAACAACGCCAGAACAGGCGCAGGATCCATTTGCAATTGTCGGCACACGCTGGATGCCAGGGCGCGAATAAACACAGGGCCCTTGAATGGATCGTGCTGATCTGACTCCAGCGCTTCCAGTTGGCGAACGGGCACTTTCAAAGCAACCGACAAAACCGCCAAATGCAAGCCCAACTTTTGACGGGCTGTGCGGATCAATTGACCGGCCGTGAGTGCTGGCAGCTTGTCAGTCAACGTAGACTGGGGCGTTAGAGTCTCTGCAAGGGTGTTGTCGGTCATTGCAATCAGGTGTTGGAAACAGTCGGTACAGGCACCAAGACGATGGTGCGCTGCTGCGCAATACGGTTTTGCACTTGCGTGCGGTCTTTTACGTCCCCGGCCAATTGCCCGCAAGCCGCATCGATGTCATCACCCCGCGTTTTGCGAACGGTCGTGACAAGCCCGGCGTCTTGCAGCGACTTGGCAAACGCCTGAACGCGCGCATAAGGCGATCGCAGTAAACCCGATGCAGGAAAAGGGTTGAAAGGAATCAAATTGAATTTACAGCGCAAGCCATGACGTGCGTGCTTTTGCACCAAGTCTATCAATTGTTCAGCATGTTCGGGCTGATCGTTGACGCCGTCGAGCATGCAGTATTCAAAGGTGATGAAGTCACGGGGTGCGTGCGCCAAATAAGCGATGCACGCTTGCATGAGTTCATCCAATGGGTATTTGCGGTTGAGCGGCACCAAGTTGTCGCGCAAAGCGTCATTGGGCGCATGCAGCGATACCGCCAAGGCCACTGGACAATCGGCCGACAGACGCTCGATCATGGGCACCACACCCGAAGTGGACACCGTCACACGGCGGCGCGACAAGCCGTAGCCATGGTCATCCAGCATGGTGCGCAAGGCGGGCACCAGGGCCGAATAGTTTTGCAAAGGCTCGCCCATGCCCATCATCACCACATTGGAGATGACGCGGTCATCGGTGTTCAGGTGCTTGCGCAGAAAATGTTCAGCAAACCACAGCTGCGCCAGAATTTCGCCGGTCGTCAAATTGCGGCTGAAGCCTTGATGCCCTGTGGAGCAGAATCGGCAGCCCACGGCACATCCGGCTTGGGAGGACACGCACAAGGTGCCCCGGTCGTCTTCGGGAATGAAAACCGATTCGATGGCATTGCCATCGCCGACGTCAAACAACCATTTGATGGTGCCGTCGGCAGAAATGTGTTGACTGATCACGGGCAGCGCTGAAACGTGCGCGTGAGATTTGAGCTTCTGACGCAAGGACTTGGCCAAATCGCTCATCTGATCGAAATCAGAGGCGCCCCGCTGGTGAATCCAGCGGAACAACTGGGTGGCGCGAAAGCGCTTTTCGCCCAATCCGTCACAAAAAACGGCCAGACCTTCCAAATCAAATTCGAGAAGGTTGGCCGTCATAGGGATACGGGTCGCGCTGGAGCCGCGACGCGATCAGCGTGCGTAAACGTTCATGCCGGGGAAGAAAAAGGCAACTTCAGCGGCAGCGGTTTCAGGGGCGTCAGAGCCGTGCACGGCGTTGGCATCAATGCTGTCAGCAAAGTCAGCGCGGATGGTGCCTGCGTCGGCCTTCTTAGGGTCGGTAGCGCCCATCAGATCACGGTTTTTGGCGATGGCGTTCTCGCCTTGCAGGGCTTGAATCATCACGGGGCCGGAGATCATGAAGTCCACCAAGTCCTTGAAGAATGGACGTGCGCTGTGCACAGCATAGAACTGCTCGGCTTCGCCGCGCGAGAGGTGAGCCATCTTGGCGGCGACCACTTTCAGGCCAGCTGCTTCGAAACGAGCGTAGATTTGGCCAATGACGTTCTTGGCGACTGCGTCGGGTTTGATGATGGAGAGAGTGCGTTCGATGGCCATGGTAATTCCTCTGACAGAGTGTTTTTAAAGCATTTTTGCCGTATGGCAAAGCCCCTTATTCTAACCTGAGCAGACCGGCTATTGCCCCCATCCACGGACAAGGGCTCACAGGAGAATCGGTTTTTCAGCGGCTACCGCCGCGCCCACCCCGGCCTGGGCCGACCGGATTGCGCTTGAGGCGGTTGAAGCTTTCTGCACCAATCAAAGCTTGCGAGGTCTTCACTGGCTCAGGCTGAGTCCCTGCCCCGCCCTGTCCCGATTTGGGTACGGGCTTGGCCCGTGGCACTGCCGTGCCCGCCTTGCCGCCACCGCCAGTGCGAGGACGGCGATCGTTGCGGTTGGTGCGGGAAACCGGCCTCTCGGTCACGGGACGAGGACGCTCCGTGGTGCCTGCAGCGCGCATCAAGGAGCCGATATCGGCCTCATCCAGTTCCAACCAAGCGCCCCGACGCAGGCCATGCGGCAGGACCATGGCACCATAACGGATACGAATCAGGCGACTGACGGCATGGCCTACGGCCTCCATCATTCGGCGCACTTCACGGTTGCGGCCTTCGGAAATGGTGACGCGGTACCAGCAGTTGGAGCCTTCACCACCACCGTCTTCGATGGAGCCGAACTGAGCCGGGCCATCGTCGAGCATCACGCCATCCAGTAGGCGTTGTTTTTCGTCTTTGCTCAAGGCACCCAGCACACGAACAGCGTACTCGCGCTCCAAGCCAAAACGCGGATGCATCAACTGGTTGGCCAATTCACCCGAGCTGGTCAAGAGCAAAAGACCTTCGGTATTGAGGTCCAGACGGCCCACCGACTGCCATTTGCCGTTCATCAAACGCGGCAACTTGCGAAAGACCGAAGGGCGGTTTTGAGGGTCATCATGGCTGACGATCTCACCTGCGGGCTTGTGGTAGGCGATCACACGTGCAGGCGGCGGATCGATCCGGATGCGCAGAGGTTTGTCATTGACCTTGATCTGGTCGCCGTACTGAACGCGCTGCCCCACGTGGGCCGCTTCGTTGTTGACAGCCACTCGGCCTTCGGCGATCAGCTTTTCCATCTCAAGGCGCGAACCCAATCCGGCCTGGGCCAGCACTTTGTGCAGCTTGGGGGAATCGGCTTCCGGCGCAAGCACACGCTTGCCCAGCTCAGCAGCCTCTGGCAATGGGGCTTGGTCTTCCTCGTCAAACTGACCCGACACCACATCGGACAGCTCGATCGGCTTGTAAGCCCGCTCAGGGTCAAACATGGACTTGGGCTTACGGGACTGGCTGCGCGGGCCAGATGGTTTTGACGAACGCGCGTCGTCTTGGGTGTGATCGGTCATAGATTGGAAGGTTCTTCGCCGTGCGAAAAGGGTGAAATTGACGTGTTGGGCACGGCGGAAAGGGGCTGTACTGGTTCAGCACAAGCCTCGGAAACATCGTCTGGCAAAACCGCCAAAGCCAAGGCGTCTTGAGGGTCAGTAGACTCGGTGGACGCTACGAAAGGAAACGCCTGCAAGGCGTCCTCCAGGGCCAAGGCCGGTTGCACCGGCAGTTCATCAACCAGTCGCGTCAAGGCCGTTGCGGGGGAGCCCGCTTGCGCCAACAAAGGCAGCTGATTGAGCGAGGCCAGACCCAGGTCGTCTAGGAACTGGCGTGTGGTGGCATACAGACCGGGACGGCCCACCGTTTCGCGGTGTCCAATCACTTCAACCCAGCCCCGATCTTCCAGTTGTTTGAGAATTTGCGAGTTGATCGTCACGCCGCGGATGTCCTCCATATCGCCCCGGGTGACCGGTTGACGGTAAGCGATGATGGCCAGGGTTTCAAGGGCCGCACGCGTGTATTTGGGCGGTTTTTCCGGGTGCAGGCGTTCCAAGTATTCGCGCATTTCGGGGCGGCTCTGGAAGCGCCAGCCACTGGCCACGGCCACCAGATCCAGTCCGCGTTGAGCCCAATCGAGTTCAAGGTCTTGCAGCAATTGCCGCAGGGTGTCGGCCCCGAGCGCATCGCCAAACAGAACGCGCATGTCGCGCAATGACAAAGGCTGGCCTGCCGTGAGCAAGGCCGTTTCTAGGACACGCTTGGCTTGCGCCATATTCATGGTGTCAATCTTTCGGGAAAAAGACGCCTCACGGCGTCGAAAGTGCAGAGATGATGGCCATGTTGGCCACCGCGTTCTGAGAGCTTGGGCAAAACTGCCCACTCTGGATTTGCTCAAACCGGCGTTGCCGACTCATGCTCCCTGTGTAGGCTCATTGTAACTGAGGCCCAAATCGGCCAAAGCGCGCGCCATGTCAACGGGTAAGGCAATGCGCAGGTCAATGGCCTTGCCTGTGATCGGGTGCTCGAACGCCAGATGCCAGGCGTGCAAGGCCTGCCGCGTCATGCCGCCCAAAGGTGCGCCACCGTAAACCGCATCGGCCAGCAAGGGATGACCCAAATGCGCCATATGAACCCGGATCTGGTGGGTGCGCCCAGTGTGCAAAGTGCACTGCACCAGACAGACCCGATCAGCCTGATCAAGCAAGTCGATGGTCGTCGCTGCCGTTTTGCCGGACTGGTGTGTCAAATCCACCACCGCCATGCGCAAACGGTTCGCTGGATCACGCCCAATGGGCGCATCGATGGTGCGCAGCGAAGGCCCCGTCCAGGCCTTGTGGGCCAAGGCGAGGTACTGGCGGTGCACCTCCCGCGCCGCAATTTTTTGCACCAAGGCATCCATGGCCTGACGCGTGCGAGCTACGACCATCAGGCCACTGGTGTCCTTGTCCAGTCGGTGCACGATACCAGCGCGTGGCACATCTGCCGCCATGGGGTCCAGGGCCAGCAAACCATTGAGCAGTGTGCCCTGCCAATTGCCCGGCGCAGGATGTACCACCAGACCTGCGGGCTTGTGGATCACACGCAAATGCGCATCCTCGTAGACCACATCAATGGGCATGACCTCTGGCACAAAAGCCCGGGACTGGGGTGTGGCGCGCAGCGTGACTTGAACAGCATGGCCCAAGCGCACTTTGGACGATGCCTTTGTGGTCACGCGCCCATCGACCAGAACATCGCCTTGCTCGATCAGTTGCTGCAGGTAATTGCGCGAAAACTCAGGCACCAGTTGCGCCAGCGCACGGTCCAAGCGTTGCCCATGCAAAGCCACAGGCACCTGACTTTGGCGAACCTCTTCCTCAGCAGCGTCACTGACTTGTAAAACATCGTCTTGAGCCAAGGCCTCAGACACGTCGATTTCGGGGGGGCTCGATATAATCAATTCGATTGAACAGTTCAAGGATGTCAGAGATGCAAAGCAACAGATTATCGATGGTTCCAGCCGGCTTGGTGTTGGCAACGGGCCTGATGCTGGCTGCATGCTCCAACACGCCCAAAGACATCACCGTGGGCTGGTCTCCCGAAAAAATTTACAGCCAAGCCAAAGATGAAGCCGACAACGGCGCATGGGACAAGGCCATTGGCCTGTTTGAAAAGCTTGAAGGTCGGGCTGCAGGCACGGTGTTGGCACAACAAGCCCAAATTGACAAGGCTTTTGCACAATACAAAACCGGAGAAAAGGTCCAGGCGGCAGCCACGCTGGACCGCTTCATCCGACTGCACCCCACCAGTCCAGCCGTGGACTACGCGCTGTACCTCAAGGGCTTGGTGAATTTCAATGACAACCTGGGCCTGTTTTCGTCCATCATCAACCAAGATCTGTCCGAACGTGATCAGAAAGCCGCCAAGGATTCCTATGAATCTTTCCGGGAATTGACCTTGCGGTTTCCTGAGTCCAAATACAGCCCCGAAGCTCGCCAGCGCATGACGTACATCGTCAACTCCCTGGCGTCCTACGAAGTCCATGTGGCACGTTATTACGCCAGTCGTGGTGCCCACGTTGCTGCCATCAACCGGGCCCAGCAAGCCATTGCAGACTACCCAGGTGTTCCTGCCAGCGAAGAAGCTTTGGCCATTTTGGTCAGTGCTTACGATGCCATGGGCATTGACTCTCTGCGCGATGATGCCAAGCGGGTGCTGGAAAAGAATTTCCCGAAATCAGCTTATCTTCAAGGCTCAGGCCTGACTAAATCGAAGAACTGGTGGCGTTTTTGGTGAGTTCTGCCACGGCGTCCACAAACGCCTGGTGATCACTCAGGCGGCGCATGGGCGGCAAGCCCCTGACCAATCTGCGGCCATAAGACATGCTGCTCAGTCGGCTGTCGCACACCACCAATATGCCCTGATCGCTCTCACTGCGGATCAAGCGCCCAGCCCCTTGCTTGAGAGTCACGGCAGCTTCGGGTAAAGCATGATCGGCGAATGCACTGCCGCCTTCTCGAGTGATGCGTTGGCTGCGTGCCTCAAACAGCGGATCACCCGGCGGAGGGAAGGGCAATTTGTCGATCACCACCAGCTGCAATGCCTCGCCAGGTACGTCAAACCCCTCCCAAAAAGAAGCAGAAGCCACCAGAATGCACCCGGCACGCCCTTCACTGGCCCCTTCTCGAAAACGCTCCATCAAGCGGCGTTTGGGGCTCTGGCCTTGAACCAGCACCTCGATATGGATGCTGCCATCCAGGCGCGACTGCAAATGCTCGCCAATGCTGCGCATGGCGTTCAAGGTGGTGGTCAAAACCAAGGTGCGGCCGCCCAAGGCAGTCACGGCCTCGGTGACCAGCTGCGCCACATGCTGCACATGGGAGGGATCGCCAGGCTTGGGGAAATGTTCAGGCACATACAGGCAAGCTTGCGATGCATAGTCAAAGGGACTGCTGACCTGAAGGACACGGGCCGATGTCAGGCCGCAGGGCTGGGTAAACCAGCGCAAACTCGGTTCATCACCCAAAGTGGCCGAGGTGAAGATCCATGCTTTTTGACCAATACCCCCCTCACCTGTCCGCTGCCCAGCTGATGCATCGCTGTCCATGGGCGTGGTGAATGGTAAATCGGCAAGCTGTTCATTGGGCTCAGGCGTGACCGCCACCGGTGATTGCGTCAGCTTGATAAAGGCATTGGCAATGTCCAGGGGCGACTCGACCATGCGCAGTTGCGCGCTGACTTCCAGCCAACGGACCCCTTCGGGATTGGGAACATCCGAAAAGATCGCCACGCGCTGCACCAACTCACGTGTCCGGTCGCCTAGGCGTTGAAAGTCCGGTGCCAACTCGGCCACCATGTCCAGGCCATCGCGCAAGGCCTCAAGGGCCTGCGTCAGCACCCGCATCGCTTGCAGCCACTCGCCCGGTTCCACGCCTTCGGGCAAAGCGTCTGTCCAACGCAGGCGAACGGCCCCGCGGTGCATGCCAGCGGCCAAACGCAAGTCACGCGACGCTTTTTCCAGCTGGCTGCTCAAAACCTGCCAATCCACCAGCCCTCGCGCCAATTGCAAGCCTGTGGCCAACACGTCACGAGACAGTTCCAGCAATTGCACCGTGGACAACTGTTGTCCCAGAAAATTGACACCAATTTCGTTGAGCTGGTGCGCCTCATCAAACACCGTGACACGCACCGTGGGCAAGAGCTCGGCAACGCCGGATTCGCGCACCGCCACGTCGGCGAAAAACAAATGGTGGTTGATCACCACCACGTCCGAGGCCATGGCCTCTTTGCGCGCCAAGTTCACATGGCAAGCCTTGTAACGCGGACAGGATGAGCCCAGACAATTGTCTCGCGTAGAGGTCACCAGCGGCCACAAGGATGACCGCTCATCCAGGCCCGGCAGCTCGGCCATGTCGCCGGTGCGGGTGGACTGGGCCCAGACCTCGATCTTGGCCAAAGCACGTTGAGCGCCGGGCTGCTCCGACTCCGGGTTGTGACGTGCCTGCTCCATGCGGTGCAGACACAAGTAATTCGAACGTCCTTTGAGCAATGCCACACGAATGGGCAAACCCAGCACATCCACCAGACGGGGAATGTCACGCGAAAACAGCTGGTCTTGCAAGGCTTTGGTGGCCGTGGAGATCAAGGCGCGCTGCCCACTGAGCAGCACAGGCACCAAGTAAGCATAGGTCTTGCCCACACCGGTGCCGGCCTCGACCACCAGCTGGCCACCTTCTTCGATGGTCTCGCTGACCGCCAAGGCCATGTCGGTCTGACCTTCACGGGGATGAAAGCCGGCAATGGCTTGCGCCAAAGTGCCCTGGCCTGACAAGGTCTGCATCACCTTTTGCGAGAGCAGACTCAAGCGGGCTCCTTGGGGTCCAGCATGGCTTGCAGGTGGACCATCTGATCACGCAAAGCCAAGCGGCGCTTTTTCAATCTGCGCAAACTCAATTCATCGAGAGACTGTGCGAACGCGCTGGCCTGATCGATCAGCGCGTCCAGATCGGCGTGCTCAATTCGCAGCCCGATCAATCGCCGCTGTGGCGAGCGCAAATCTTCAAACAGGGCATCCATCATGGCTTAGCTGTGCTTTCAGATGGCTTATTTTTCAAGCGTTCATCGCGTTGCTGCGTGCGCCATTGACGCTCCCGATCATTGAGCGCCAGTTCAGCTTGGCGAATGGGCTGCAGATCTGTACGGCGGATGCGGCGAGCCTGGATGATGCAATTGTTGACGGCAAACTTTTGCCAGCAGTCTTGCGACCGCTCTTCAAAAACATCCAACACCCTCTGGCGCTGCGCCGCCAAGTCCTCCCGCTCTTTGGCGATCACGGCAGACGTGTCAGCAGCCGTTTGTGCCAACGCACAAGCGCTGGCGCACCACAAGACAAGAAAAAATTTCTTCATGTCAATTGCGTGTCCACAGTGCGATGCTCCAGCGCTAGGAATTCACTGGACTGCATCTCGTGAAGCCGCGAGATGGTGCGAGGGAACTCGTGCGACATCGGTCCTTGCAAGTAAAGCGCCTCAGGCCCCACAGCGGCCGACAGGATCAGTTTGACCCGGCGGTCGTACAGCACATCGATGAGCCAAGTAAAACGGCGCGCCTCGGACGCCATGCTCACGGGCATCTGCGGCACATTGCTCAGCAAGACCGTGTGGAACTGGGTGGCGATTTCGAGGTAATCGTTTTGCGAGCGTGGACCACCACAAATGGCCATGAAATCGAACCAAACCACATCGCCAGAGCGGCGACGCGACTGGATCTTGCGCGATTCAATGTGCAGCACAGGGTCTTCGTCCGGGCCGGTGGCCAGGCGGTTGAAGGCGTCTTGCATTTCGGCATCGGCGTGCGCTCCCAAGGGCGAGTGGTACAACTTGACCATCTCCAGTGTGCGGCGACGGTAATCGGTGCCGTTGTCCACGTTCAGCACGTTCATCCGTTGGTTCAGCAAGGCAATGGCGGGCAGAATGCGGTCGCGGTGCAAACCGTTCGGGTACAAACCATCGGGCATGAAGTTGGACGTGGTCACAAAGCCCACGCCATTGTCGAACAGAGCCACCAGCAAACGGTGCAGGATCATCGCATCGGTGATGTCCGCCACGTGAAATTCGTCAAAGCAAATCAAGCGATAGCGCTTGGCCATTTTCTTGCCCAGCACATCCAAGGGGTTGACCGTGCCTTGGATAGCCGTCAGTTCGCGGTGCACCTCTCGCATGAACTCGTGAAAGTGCAAGCGGGTTTTGCGTTTGATCGGGACGGCTTCGTAAAAGCAGTCCATCAGGAAACTTTTGCCGCGACCTACCCCGCCAAACATGTAAACCCCCTTCGGGATTTCGGGACGGTTGATCAGCTTTTTTAAAGCATTGGAACGTTTGGCGCGGTAGGCCGCCCAATCGCTGGCGCATTGTTCCAGCGCCTCGATGGCGCGCAATTGAGCAGGATCGCTCTGAAAGCCGCGTTTGCGGAGTTCTTCTTCGTAAACAGCACGAACAGACATGGGCGGATCGATCTTCGACTACAAAACAAAACCCGGGACAAAGCCCGGGTTTTCAGGGATTCAGAACTTTAACCCAACTCGCCGCCCAACACAGCATGCGGCGACGCAAGGGCTTAGAAGTTCAAGGTGCGCTTGTCCACAGCCAAAGCGGCCTCTTTCGTCGCTTCGCTCAAGCTGGGGTGAGCATGGCAAATGCGGGCAATGTCTTCTGCGCTGGCGCGGAATTCCATGGCCACCACAGCTTCAGAAATCAACTCCGACACCTGTGGGCCCACCATGTGCACACCCAAGATTTCGTCGGTCGTGGCATCGGCCAAGAACTTCACCATGCCGGTGGTGTCACCCAATGCGCGTGCACGGCCGTTCGCGAGGAACGGGAATGTGCCCGCTTTGTACGCCACGCCGTCGGCCTTGAGCTGCTGCTCTGTGCGACCCACCCAAGCGATTTCGGGGCTGGTGTAGATGACCCAAGGAATGGTGTTGAAGTTGACGTGACCGTGTTGGCCAGCGATGCGCTCGGCCACGGCAACGCCTTCTTCTTCGGCTTTGTGCGCGAGCATCGGGCCACGCACCACATCACCCACCGCCCAGACGCCAGGCACATTGGTTTTGCAATCACCGTCCACCACAATGGCGCCGCGCTCGTCGAGCTGCAGGCCAATGGCTTCAGGGTTCAAACCAATCGTGTTGGCCACGCGACCGATGGAGATGATGAGCTTGTCAGCATCCAACACAACCGCTTCGCCTTTGGCGTTGGTGTAATTGACGGTCACACCCTTCTTGCCATTGACGATCTCGCCGACTTTCACGCCGAGTTCGATCTTCAAGCCTTGCTTGTCAAACGCCTTCTTGGCTTCTTTGGCGATTTGTTCGTCCACAGCGCCGAGGAATGTAGGCAGACCTTCGAGGATGGTCACGTCAGCGCCGAGACGACGCCAGACAGAACCCATCTCCAAACCGATCACGCCGGAGCCGATCAGGGCCAGCTTCTTGGGCACAGCACCCAAGCGCAAAGCGCCGTCGTTGGACAAGACGTTGACTTCGTCAAACGGTGTGCCGGGCAAGGCACGGGCGTTGGAGCCTGTAGCGATGATGACTTGCTTGGCGGTGATGGCCTCTTCGGTCTTGCCAGCCACGTTGATGGTGTAACCGCCTTCGGCCTTGCCAGCAAAGCTGCCGCGACCGTGGAAGAAGGTGACCTTGTTTTTCTTGAACAAGTACAAGATGCCATCGTTGTTTTGCTTCACAACGTTGTCCTTGCGCGCAATCATCTTGGCCACGTCCATCTTCACGCCGGTGGCGCTGATGCCGTGTTCTGCAAAGTGGTGGTTGGCATGGTCAAAGTGTTCGCTGGACTGCAGCAAAGCCTTGGAGGGGATGCAACCCACGTTGGTGCATGTGCCGCCAGGGGCTGGACCACCGGCTGCGTTTTTCCACTCGTCGATACAAGCGACTTGGAAACCGAGTTGGGCAGCACGAATGGCTGCGATGTAGCCACCGGGGCCACCGCCGATGACGACGACGTCGAATTGTTTGCTCATGGTATTTGTCTTATGGATGAAAAACGCCCCCTGGGCAGGGGGCATTCAAAACAAGGAGATTTAGATGTCGAACAGCAAGCGAGCTGGATCTTCCAGCGCTTCTTTCATCGCCACCAGACCCAAGACAGCTTCACGGCCGTCGATGATGCGGTGGTCGTACGACATGGCGAAGTAGTTCATGGGGCGAACCACGACCTGGCCGTTTTCAACCATGGCGCGATCTTTGGTGGCGTGCACACCCAAAATCGCAGATTGTGGTGGGTTGATGATCGGGGTCGACATCATGGAGCCGAAGGTGCCGCCGTTCGAGATGGAGAACGTGCCGCCGGTCATCTCTTCGATGCCCAACTTGCCGTCTTTGGCCTTCTGGCCGAATTCAGCGATCTTCTTTTCGATGTCGGCAAAGCTCATTTGGTCAGCATTGCGCAAAATCGGCACCACCAAACCGCGTGGCGAACCCACAGCGATACCGATGTCGAAGTAACCGTGGTAGACGATGTCGTTGCCGTCCACCGAAGCGTTGAGCACAGGGAATTTCTTCAAGGCGTGCACCGCAGCCTTGACGAAGAAGCTCATGAAGCCGAGCTTGACGCCGTGTTCCTTCTCGAAACGGTCTTGCATGCGCTTGCGCATGTCCATGACCGGGGCCATGTTGATTTCGTTGAAAGTGGTCAGGATGGCGTTGGTCGACTGCGATTGCAACAAACGCTCGGCCACGCGTGCGCGCAGGCGGGTCATGGGCACGCGCTGCTCTGGGCGGTCGCCAAGGTTCACGGCAGGTGCAGCCACTTGCGCCAAGGTTTTGGTGGGCACGCCTGTGGGGATCACCGCGGCAGTGGACTTGACGCCACCAGCCACAGCAGACAACACATCACCTTTGGTGACGCGACCGTCTTTGCCAGAACCAGCCACCGAGCCAGCGGCCAGGTTGTTGTCTGCCATCAGCTTGGCTGCAGCAGGCATGGCCACACCGGCCATGTTGCCACCAGTGGCAGCAGCTGCAGGCACTGGTGCAGCAGCAGGAGCGGCTGCGGCGGCGGGCGCAGCAGCTGCAGCACCGGCCTTGCCTTCGGTGTCGATCTTGGCGATCAGCTGCTCGGCAGCCACGGTGCCACCATCGGCCACGATGATTTCGGAGATCACGCCTGCAGCGGGTGCGGGGACTTCTAGCACGACCTTGTCGGTCTCGATTTCGATCAGGATTTCGTCAGCAGCGACCGCTTCACCGACTTTTTTCTTCCACTGCAGCATGGTGGCTTCGGCCACGGACTCGGACAGCTGGGGGACTTTGACTTCTACGATAGCCATTTTGAATTCTTTCTCAATGATTGAACGTCAGTTTGTTCTGGTGGATCACTTGGTCAGCACGAAGCCCTTGAGCTTCGAGAAGGCCGCTTCGATCAATGCTTTTTGCTGGTCTTGGTGCAGGTGTGAGTAACCCACCGCAGGTGATGCGGACGCTGCGCGACCGGCATAACCGAGCTTTTGACCATCGAGCATGTTCTCGTGGATGTTGTGCTGGATGAAGAACCAGGCACCCTGGTTCTGTGGCTCGTCCTGGCACCACACGATGTCGGTGGCGTTGGGGTACTTCTTGATCTCGGCTGCAAAAGCCTTGTGCGGGAAGGGATAGAGCTGTTCGACACGGATGATGGCCACGTCGTCGGCGCCCTTGGCTTCGCGGTGCTTGACCAGGTCGTAATACACCTTGCCCGAGCAGGCGATCACGCGCTTGACCTTGTCGGCCTTGATGTCCTTGGTTTCGCCAATGACGGTCTGGAAACTGCCTTTGGTGAATTCGGACACGGGCGATGTGGCGTCTTTGTTGCGCAGCAGCGACTTCGGCGTGAAGATGACCAGCGGCTTGCGCAGGTCACGCACCATTTGGCGACGCAGCACATGGAAGATCTGGCTGGCCGTGGTGGGCTGCACGATCTGCATGTTGGTGTCTGCAGCCAGCTGCATGAAACGCTCTACGCGGGCCGAGCTGTGCTCGGGGCCCTGGCCTTCGTAGCCGTGCGGCAGCATCAAGGTCAAACCGTTCACACGGCCCCACTTGACTTCACCGGAGGCGATGAACTGGTCGATCACAACCTGTGCGCCGTTGGCGAAATCGCCGAACTGGGCTTCCCAGATCACCAGGGTGCTGGGGTCATTCGATGCATAGCCGTATTCAAAGCCGAGCACAGCTTCTTCGGACAGGATCGAATCGATGACGACGAACGGGGCCTGCTTGTCGGAAACGTTTTGCAGGGCGACATAAGTGCCGGTGTCCCACTTCTCACGCTTTTGATCGTGGATCACGGCGTGGCGGTGTGTGAACGTGCCACGGCCGCAGTCTTCGCCCGACAGACGCACAGGGTAGCCGCTGGCCACCAAGGATGCGAAAGCCATGTGCTCGCCCATGCCCCAATCCACAGGCGTATCGCCACGGCCCATGGCGGCGCGGTCGTCATAGACCTTCTTGACCAGCTGGTGTGGAGTGACCGACTCGGGGATGGTCGTGATTTTCTCGGCCAAACGCTTCCAGTCGGCCAGGGGGATCGAGGTGTCACCGGCGTCAGTCCACTTCTTGCCCATGTAAGGCGCCCAGTCCACCGTGAACTTGGTCTTGAAGTTGGTCAGCACAGGCTCGGTGGTGTTCTTGCCTGCGTCCAGTGCGGCGCGATAGGCCTTGACCATGTCGTCACCCAAGGTCTCGCCCAGGCCTTGCGTGGCCAGCTTGTCGGCAAACAGCTTGCGGGTGCCGGGGTGAGCGCCGATTTTTTTGTACATCAGCGGCTGGGTCAGCGCAGGGGTGTCCTGCTCGTTGTGGCCCAGTTTGCGGAAGCAGACCACGTCCAGCACCACGTCCTTGCGGAAGGTCATGCGGTACTCGAGGGCCAGTTGGGTGGCCAGCACGACGGACTCGGGGTCGTCACCGTTGACGTGCAGCACAGGCGCTTCGACCATCTTGACGATGTCCGTGCAGAACACGCTGGAGCGCATGTCGCGTGGATCAGAGGTGGTGAAACCGATCTGGTTGTTGATGATGATGTGGACGGTGCCGCCTGTGGAATAACCACGGGTCTGGGCCAGCGCGAATGTTTCCTGGTTGACACCTTGACCGCCAAATGCGGCGTCACCATGCACCAGCACGGGCAGCACTTGCTTGCCCAGGGGGTCGTCGCGGCGGTCCATGCGGGCACGCACCGAGCCTTCGACCACAGGATTCACGATTTCCAAGTGTGAAGGGTTGAACGCCAGCGACAGGTGGACGGGGCCACCGGCGGTGTTCACGTCCGAGCTGAAGCCCTGGTGGTATTTCACGTCACCAGCGGGCAGGTCTTCAGGGGCGGTGTGGTCAAACTCGGCAAACAAATCCGCAGGCAATTTGCCCATGGTGTTGACCAGCACGTTCAGGCGACCACGGTGGGCCATGCCGATCACAACTTCCTGCACGCCCTGGGCACCCGCGCCCTGGATCAACTCGTCCATCGCCGCGATGAAGCTTTCGCCACCTTCGAGCGAGAAACGCTTTTGACCCACGTATTTGGTGTGCAAATAACGCTCGAGGCCTTCGGCTGCGGTCAAGCGGTCGAGGATCTGCTTTTTCTTGTCGGCCGTGAAATTGGGCTTGCTGCGGATGCTTTCGAGCTTTTGCTGCCACCAGCGCTTTTCAGCCTGCTCGGTGGTGTACATGTACTCGGCACCCAAGGTGCCGCAATAAGTCTCGCGCAGTGCATTGAGCAGCTCGCGCAAGGACATGTTGTTCTTGCCAAAGAAGGTGTTGCTGGTGTCGAACACGGTTTCCTGGTCGGCATCCGTGAAACCGAAGAAAGCAGGGTCGAGGTCAGGAATGTTGGGGCGCTCAGTGCGCTTGAGCGGGTCCAGATCGGCCCAGCGCTGACCGACGTTGCGGTAAGCGGCAATCAGCTGCTGCACCGCGGTGCGCTTGCGGCCCATTTCGACGTTTTCGCTGGCCATGACGACCTTGGTGCCGCCCGCTTTGGCGCGCTCTGCGAAAGCGTTGATGACAGGCAGGTGCGGCACGTCTTTGGCGTTGGAGCCATCGACTGCGGGAACATGCTGGAGGGCGTCAAAGTATTCGCGCCAGGAGTCGGGCACGCTGCCTGGATTGGCCAGGTAGTTTTCATACATCTCTTCGACGTATGGGCCGTTGCCTCCGAAAAGGTGGGTGTTGCCTGAGTAGGCAGCGTAGACGGAATTAGTCTCGCTCATGATTCGCTGACCTCCGTTTCCCTCTGGGAAACATAAGTTGGTTGATATTTACCTTCCGCGACACGGCTGGACCGGTTGGCGGATGCGACTGTGGCATGGGAAGGGCCTGAGTAACTTGCGCATTGTGCCATGGCTTGTCCGATGTCTAACTTACAGGTGCCAGAAGTACCGATGAAAAAAGACCTCGCCAACGGCGAGGTCCAGGGTCATCAGCCTTTGATCAGATCGACAATCTGCTGCAAGGCGGCGGGGTCGTCCATGGTGGTCAGGTCGCCAGGATCGCGTCCTTCGGCCACCGCCTGCATCGCACGGCGCAGCAGTTTGCCGCTGCGTGTCTTGGGCAACGCCGACACGAAAAATACGCGCGACGGACGGGCCACAGCACCCAGCTGCGAGTCCACCACTTTCATGACTTCTGCCTCCAATGCCTTGCGCGCCGCATCGTTGGTCAAACCCGATGCATCTTTGGCAATGGCAAACGCCATGGCCACCTGCCCTTTGAGCTGATCTGCAACGCCGACCACCGCCACTTCTGCCACATTGGGGTGGCTGGAGATGCTTTCTTCGATCTCGCGGGTGCCCAAGCGGTGACCGGCCACGTTGATCACATCGTCGGTGCGGCCCAGGATGAAGAAGTAACCGTCTTCGTCGCGCACAGCCCAGTCGAAGGTGCTATAGACCATCTTGTTGGGCACGGTGTTCCAGTAGGTGCTGACGAAGCGCTTGTCGTCGCCCCAGATGGTTTGCAGGTTGCCGGGCGGCAATGGGCCTTCGATGGTGAGCACCCCCTTCTGGTTGGCACCGGTCAGTTCTTCACCCGTCTGGTCGTCGACCAGCTTGACGTTGTAGCCGTAAATAGCCTTGCCTGGCGAGCCGAACTTGCTGGGCGCTTTTTCCACGCCGTTGCAAATGCTCAGGATTGGCCAGCCGGTTTCGGTCTGCCAGTAGTTGTCGATGATCGGCTTGCCGTTCAGGCCCTCGGAAATCCACTTGGCGGTGGGTTCATCCAAAGGCTCACCGGCCAGGAACAAGGCTTGCAGGCTGGACAGGTCGTATTTGGTCAACAACGCAGGGTCCTGCTTTTTCAGCACACGGATCGCCGTGGGTGCGCTGAACATGACGCTGACCTTGTACTTCTCGACCAAGCTCCACCAGATACCGCCGTCGGGGCGAATCGGCAGACCTTCGTAAAGAATGGTGGCCATGCCGCCGATCAGCGGGCCATAGATGATGTAGCTGTGCCCCACCACCCAGCCGATGTCGCTGGTGCAGAAGAACGTACCGCCGGGCTTTCCTTCAAAAATGTGCGGCATGCTGGCCGCCAAGGCCACGGTGTAGCCCCCGGTGTCGCGCTGCACGCCCTTGGGTTTGCCTGTGGTGCCCGAGGTGTAGAGCGTGTAGCTGGGGTGGGTGGACTCGACCCACTCGCAAGGCACCACGGTGTCCATGTGCTTGGCGCGCTCGGTGGCGTAGTCCACGTCGCGCCCAGCCACGGGCGTGAACGGGGCCAATTGGCGGTCCACCATGATCACGTTGGCAGGCTTGTGGGCGGACAACTTGATGGCTTCGTCCAGCAGTGGCTTGTAAGGCACGCCCTTGCCGCCGCGCGAACCGGCGTCGGCGCTGATGATGACCTTGGGCGAAGCGTCCTCGATGCGGGTGGCCAGCGAGTGCGAGGCAAAACCGCCAAACACCACCGAGTGGATGGCCCCCAAGCGCACACAGGCCAACATGGCGAATGCCGCTTCAGCAATCATGGGCATGTAAATCAGCACACGGTCGCCCTTGACGACGCCCAGGTCTTGCAAGATGGCGGCCATGCGTTGCACTTCGGCGTGCAGATCACGGAAGGTGTAAGTTTTTTCCTGGTCGGTTTCGGTCGAGACGAAGATCAGCGCAGCCTGGTCGCCGCGCTCGGCCAGGTGGCGGTCCACCGCGTTGTGGCACAGATTGGTCTGGCCGCCGACGAACCATTTCGCAAATGGCGGGTTGCTGTAGTCGCAGATTTGTTGGGGCTGGACTTTCCAGTCCACCAGTTTGGCCTGCTCGGCCCAGAATGCGTCGCGGTCGTTGATCGAACGTGCGTGAAAGTCAGCAAAGCTGCCCATGGAAGACTCCTCAATACCTGCCAATAAGAACCCGTGAGGCACCCTCGCCGCGAACAGCCAGAGGTCTCTTTATGAATTCTTAATTATGGATAAGGGACTTGCAAGAAGCTGACTTTGTCTCACGCAAGACAAGGCGGACTGGCCGCCCGAACTCACTTGAACAAGCTTTGCATCAACTTGAAGTCGGGGTGCTCTGCAGTGCGAATCCACTCAAAGGCCACCATCTCGGCCGTCACCAACTCGGCACCAGCACCGGCCAAGCGGTCGTAGGCCGCGTCGCGATTGCGTTCGGTGCGCGAACTGCAGGCGTCGGTCACCACCCACACATCGAATTCATCTTCCAGCAGATCCAGCGCCGTTTGCAGCAAGCAAATGTGGGCTTCACAACCCGCCAACACAATGGTTTTGCGCTCCTGACTTTCTGGCTGGGGCTTTTGCAAGTGGCGTGGCAAGCTGCGGGCATTGCCTCGGGGCGGCTGAGCAGGCGCAGGCTGCAGCCATTCGCCCAAGCCCTCTTCCACTGCACTGAACTGCATTTTGGCCAAGACCTTGCGGCAGTGGCTGCGCAGCTCAGGCGGCATTTCACCCAAACGTGACGGGTTTTGCTCGGTGCCCCACACGGGCACTTCCAGCGCAGCAGCCAGCTCAGCCAGCTTGGCCGCGTTGGACCAAACGGCTTGCGCATCCAGCATCACCGGCTTGAGCTTGGGCTGCAAATCCACCAGCACCAATTGACTCTCTTCAACATCGATCAACATAGACAAATCTCACTTCTTTCCAGATGAACCTATTGTCGCAGGAGCGCTTGGCAGTCTGTAAAGATCCAGATATTGAATCATTTGGCATGACACCGAATGCCCATGATCAGTTATGCTCGAAAGTTATGCGTCAGTTATTCCTCTCACTTTGCTGCCTGCTCTTGTCTTGTGCGGTCATGGCTGTGCCGACCGACGAAGAAGTGCTCAGACCTTTGATAGACAAAGGTTTGATGACGCAATTCGCGGACCAACTGAGCACCGCCAAAGACAAGGCCAGCGGGCAAGCCACCGGTCTGATCACGCACGCTATGGACTTGCTGGGCGTACCTTACCGCCGTGGCGGTAACGCCGAATCAACGGGTTTCGATTGCAGCGGTTTTGTGCGCCATTTGTATGAAAGTTCCGTAGGACTGCTGCTGCCCCGACGAGCTGAAGAACAAGCCAACAGCACAGAAGTCATTGACCGCAGCGAACTCAAGCCCGGTGACCTGGTTTTCTTCAACACCATGAAGCGCGCTTTCAGCCATGTGGGCATCTATGTCGGCGATGGCAAGTTCATCCATTCCCCTCGCACCGGCAAGGCGGTTAAAGTCGATGACATGCGCAGCGCCTATTGGCTAAAACGGTTCAATGGGGCGCGGCGCGTTCCCCTTGACTCCGAAACATCCAAACCATGACATCTCAAATCGACCACCTCGTGGTCATGGCCTCCACGCTCGAAGCGGGCGTGGCCTGGTGCGAAGCCACCCTCGGCATCACCCCTGCAGCTGGCGGCGAACACGAAAAATACGGCACCCACAACCGCCTGTTCAAAATCGCGTCCCCCAAGCACCCGCTGGCTTATTTTGAAATCATCGCCATCAACCCCGATGCCGTCACGGCCAAACGGTCCAACGTGGCCCGCTGGTTCGACATGGACGACAAGGCGCTGCAAAAAGCCGTGGCCCAGGAGCCTCGCTTGGTCACTTTTGTGGCCAGCACCGATGACATCAAGACTGCACGCCACACACTCAGAACCCAAGAGATCGAGCGCGGCCAGATCGTGCACGCCAGCCGCAAATCGAACAAAGGCACTCTCAACTGGCAAATCACTGTGCGCGAAGACGGCGAACGGCTGTTCAACGGTTGCCTGCCCACACTGATCCAGTGGGGCAAGCTTGATGCCGCAGAGCCTCTGCGCCTGCACCCGCGCAACAGCTTGCCCCGATCGGGCGTGACCCTTCAAAGCATTGCCATCAGCCACCCCAGCGGCCCCAAGCTGCAAGCGGCTTACGAGGCCATCGGCCTGCAAGGCATCGCCATCGAAACGGGTCCGGCCAACATCACCGCCACCTTGCAAACACCCAAAGGCCTGGTGCAACTGCACAGCCTGGGCATTTGAAGCCCCCGATTTGAACCCCCCTCAGCCCTGCTCCTCATCGGGCAAGGTCGCCAAAAGCGCCATGCCCGCCGCCATGACGCCTGCCGTGAGCCATAAAGCCCCCTTGAAAGTGCCCGTGGCTTGCGCCATGGCCCCAGCCACCACCGGCGCAATCACCTGCGCTGCGCCATAACTCAAAGTCAGACGGGCCATGGCCTTGCCGGGGTTTTGGGGGGCACGGCGGCCGACCAAAGCCAGCGTCAAGCTGACGATGCCGATGAAGGTCGCGCCGTAGCCGATGGCTCCACCCAAAGCAGCGGCGAGCGAGCCCGACAAGGCAGGCAAGATCACCGACAGCGTCTGCAAGCCAAAGGCCAACAACAAAGCCCTCGTATCGCCCCAGCGCCGAGCCAACTTGTCCCACAAGAACACCGCAGGCATGGCCGCCAAGCCCACCAGCGCCCAGGCCAAGGCACCCTGCCCGGCCAACGCCGGTTCACGCTCCACAATGGCCACAGTGAAAGTGGCACTGATCACAAAGCCCCAGCCCGCCGCAAAGTAGCTGCCCGCCATGGTCAGCATCCAGCGGCGCGAGACTTTGTTGGGCGCATCGGCTGCGCTGCTGGCCACAGGCGAAGGCGGCACAGGTGGACGCCAAGCCCAAGCCGGCACAAAAAACACCACACCGATCGCTGCCATGGCCAGCCATTGCGATGACCACAAAGCCCAGA
This sequence comes from Limnohabitans sp. Jir72, assembly GCF_003063575.1. Classification (GTDB taxonomy): domain Bacteria; phylum Pseudomonadota; class Gammaproteobacteria; order Burkholderiales; family Burkholderiaceae_C; genus Limnohabitans_A. The sequence goes on along the minus strand of NZ_NESC01000008.1, from coordinate 95,337 downwards.
CATGCGAGACGGCCCACACGCCCAGGGCAGACACCACAATGCCCAAACCGATGCCAATGAAATGCAAGCCCAACTCGGGCCTTCGCCCCTGACGCATCAACCAGCCCAGCACCAACCCCGCCCCCAGCAACATGCCTGTGGCACCGCACAAACCGCCCAGGTAGCGCCACAGCGCCCAAGCCGGCATCCAGGTCGACAGCGCCATGCCCGCCACCGTAAGCAAGGACATCCACAGCCCCATGCTGTAAAGCCGGTGACGCCAGCGGACATCGTCGATCCAAGCCGCGGCCAGCGCGCCCGAAATGTAGCCCGCGTAATTGATGGCGGCTAATGCGCCCGCACTGGCGTCGTTCAAGCCAGTTTGCAATTGCAAGACGGGCAGCAAAGGGGTGTAAGCAAACCGGGCCAGGCCAATGCTGAGCACCAGGCCAAAAATGCCGCCGATGATGACCTGCCAGGGCCGCAGTGCAGAGGTGTCAGTGCTCATGATCGCTTGTGGTGCAGCAACTCGCGGTTGCAATGACTTGCATTGTGGCCTCATGGTCTGCGCCAGGCTGTAGCCACGAAGACAGTGCCCCTAAGGATCAGCACCAAGGCGACAGATAGTGCGCCCGCCATCGCACGCAAAAAGACCATTTTTTGATCTAATGAAACGCCACAACACAGGAGACTCTGTATGAACTCATGGAAACGATCCACCCTTGCGCTGGCCTTGACGGCATTGGGCATCACAACTTGGGCACAGGAAGGGACGCGCAAAGAACTCAGCCGAGTGGACCTCACGGGGGCACCGGGCATGGAAGTCGTCAGCTCGTTTGGCGAATACAAAACCGGTGACACCCTGCCCCGCCACTTGCACCACGGCATCGAAGCGGCCTACGTCATCCAGGGCACCAAAATTCAGCCACCTGGCAAAGACCCGGTCGAACTGACCACCGGAGCCCCCGTGCTCAATTTGCGCGACGTCATGCACGGCGGCTACAAGATCGTGGGCGAGCAATCGCTCAAGCTGTTCACCGTTCACATCGTGGACAAAGGCAAACCGCTGTACGACGCAGGCCATTGAGCCACCAGGGCCCGCCAGACGGGCCCTTTGAATTTTTGCTGGTCGCAATTTTGATCGCTGCTCTGGATGCGGTGCAGCAGTGGCTGTTTATCTGCGCCCACTGCCCGGCTTGGCGAATTCGGCATCCACCCACGCTTGGGCGGTCTGGCGGTTAAGCTTGAAGCCGGCCTCCACCTTGAACTCTGCCAAGGCATCGCCGCCCTCGTCTTGGGCGCTGAGCACCGCATAAGGGTTGTCATCGTCAGGCACGATGCGCAAGCACACCGTGACACGGCTGTCTTGGCCATTCACGGTCACGCTCTGATTCAACTGAGCGTGCAGTTGCTGTTCGCTGCGACGCACAAACTCGCTGGCTGTTTTCACCAAGGTGATGAAGGCCGTGCCATCCAAGGGCTTGGGGTTCTTTTTGTCACGACCCATGGTCCAGGGACCCACCAGCGCAGGCTCGGAGTCCCCGGCCTTGAACATCGCCACCGCCCAACCGTCGTCATCTTCATTTTTGATGACCTTGGCGGTCCAGCGCTCGTCTTGCCACAGGCGGGGTTCTTGCAGCAGCGGCGTGTCGTGTGTGTCGTCGGTCATGGTTCGTTAGAAAAAAGGAGGATGGCGATCATGCCTCATGAATTCAGCTTCTTGAAGTCTTGAGCATCAGGCATGGGATAAATTTTTTGCAGGAGCCCAAACCATTGACCGCATGGGGATTTTTTGTAGGAGCCCACCCCGTGGGCGATTTCACAAACACCACAAGGCAAGCCATCGCCTACAGGGATGGGCTTGCACAAATACAAAACCACCGGCTGCAGGGGGATTTTTTGTAGGAGCCCACCCCGTGGGCGATGCGCGTGGCTCATGCCCTGAAAACCATCGCCCACAGGGGTGGGCTCCTACATGGGCAAAACAATCGCCCACAGGGGTGGGCTCCTACATGGGCAAAACCATCGCCCACAGGGGTGGGCTCCTACATGGGCAAAACCATCGCTCACTGGGTGGACTCCCACAAGGTATCAGTTCAAGGCTGCAAATGCAAAGCCAATACAAGCACCTGGCTTGCGCCTTGCTCGCGCAAGAGCGCCGCTGCCACGGTGGCGGCCCAGCGGGTGCGCACTGTGCTGGCGATCAGCAGTACGGGACCGTTGGGCAGCTTCGCATCGTCAGCCAAACGAATGGCCGACTCCAAATGCGCCACCACCGGGGTCGAGGCGGTGTCGTCGGGCGCTGGCCCACCGCGCCAGCTGAACACATCGTGCAGCGGCAAGCGCCCCTTGCGCGCAATGTGCTCGGCCAGCACGCGGTTGGCGGCCATGTCGGGCGCAGGCAGCGGCACCACACACACCGGACGCGCAGGCCAGGTCTTGGCCCAGCGCCCCAAGGTGGCGACCGCGCCCGCCAGCAGTTCGGCCGGCACATCACCCGGTGCGGCGGTCCGCAGGGCTTGCAGCTCGGCCACCCAGCCCGGATCGTCGGCAAACGAGACCGCACGGCCCACATCAAAGCCCTGAATGCTGCCTTTGCGGCGCACCCCGGCTGGCCAGCGCTTGCGCGGTTCGATGTCCACGTCCACACCGCGCAAGAAGTTGCGGGCGGCCAACAATTTGTCTTGGGATGGCATAAGCCCCGGAAGCGGCACATGCCCCGTGCAGACCGAACACCGCCCGCAAGGCGCAGGCGACGGGTCGTCCAGCGCGGTTTGCAAATACGCCATCAGGCAACCCGCACCGCGCGCGTACTGGCGCATGATGCCCGCCTCTTGCTGGCGCACCTGGGCCAGCGCCGTCCACTTGGCCGTGTCGTGCACATAAGGCACACCGGTGGCGCGCCAGGCTGAGCCGTCTTTGTCCACCACGCCTTCGACCGCCAAAATTTTGAGCAGCGCCTCCAAACGCCCTCTTCGCACGCCCGTGTCGGCTTCGATCTCGATCAGGCTGCGTGAATCACCCCCCAGACTTTGCAACACCTTGGCCGCCGTTTGCGGGTCAGGAATCGACGCGGTGGCAAAGTAATCCCAAATCCGCTCGTCCGCATCGGACGGCAGCAACACCCCTTCGGCATGCGCCACCGCCCTGCCCGCCCGGCCAACCTGCTGGTAATACGCCACCGGGGTGGACGGCGAGCCCACATGCACACAAAAACCCAAGTCGGGCTTGTCGTAGCCCATGCCCAGCGCCGAGGTGGCCACCACCGCCTTGACATGGTTGTGGCGCAAACGGTCTTCCACCTTCAATCGGGTGTCGGCGTCGATCTGCCCGCTGTAGGCATCGACCGCATGGCCACAGCTGCGCAAAAACGCCGTCAACCGCTCGGCCTCGGCCACCGTCAGCACGTACACAATGCCCGAGCCGGGCAGCTGCTCCAGCGCGTCAGCAATCCAGGCGTAGCGCTGCAAGGGCGACAAACCCGGCACCACCGACAGCGTGAGCGAGGTGCGCGCCAGCGTGCCGCGAAAAGTCACCGTGCCCGCACCCAACTGCTTGCCAATGTCGTGCGTCACCCGCTCGTTGGCTGTGGCCGTGGTGGCCAACACGCTGGCGGTGGGCGTAGACAAGAGCGCCCGCGCCAGCCGCTGGTAGTCAGGTCGGAAGTCAAAACCCCAATCGCTGATGCAATGGGCCTCGTCGATCACGATCAGGCCCACCCGGGCCAGCAAAGCGCCTAGCCGCGCCGCAAAGCGCGGGTTGCCCAGCCGCTCCGGCGAGACCAGCAACACATCGATGGCATCCTCGTCCAGCCGTTGGAACACCTCGTCCCAATCGTCGATGTTGGTGGAGTTGACCGTGGCCGCCTTCAGCCCTGCCCGCTCGGCAGCACTCACCTGGTCGCGCATGAGGGCCAGCAGCGGCGACACGACCAGCGTGGGCCCAGCGCCTGTGCTGCGGATCGCATGCGTCGCCGCCCAGTACACCGCCGACTTGCCCCAGCCCGTGGCCTGCACCACCAGCACGCGGGACGCGGGCTGCAGCACGGCATGCACCGCGTCCACCTGGTCGGGGCGCGGCGTGGCACCGGGCCCGGCCAAGCGGGCCAGCACGGTGTTCATGTGGGTTTGCGCAAAGGCGCGGTCTGTGGCGTGGCGGGTGTGCATGGCGTTCTCCCTGGGATTTTGTTTGTGGCATTTTGCGGCCAAGTGGCACCGCCGGGAAGTCGACGACAATCACTTTCTTCGACACATCTGGTCTTCAGCAGCTCTCTATGGCGATTCAATGGTTCCCCGGACACATGCACCTCACGCGCAAGGCGATCGGGGAGCGCATCAAAGAGATTGACGTCGTCATCGAAATGCTGGACGCCCGCCTGCCCGGCTCGAGCGCCAACCCCATGCTGGCCGAGCTGATCAAGGGCAAGCCCGCGCTCAAGATCCTGAGCAAACAAGACCTGGCCGACCCGGCCCGCACCACGCAGTGGTTGGCCCACTACAACGCCCTGCCCGGCGTGAGCGCCATGGGCTTGGACACCAGCATGGTGTCGCCCACCAAGGCCTTGATCGACGCTTGCCGCCAACTGGCCCCCAACCGGGGCGGCATGGTCAAGCCCATGCGCGTGCTGATCTGCGGCATCCCCAACGTGGGCAAGTCCACCCTGATCAACACCCTCAAGGGCAAACGCGCCGCCAAAACCGGCGACGAAGCCGGTGTGACCAAACAAGAGCTGCGCATCGCCCTGGCCGACGACTTTTACCTTTACGACACCCCCGGCGTGCTGTGGCCGCGCATCATCGTCGAGCAAAGCGGCTACAACCTGGCCGCCAGCGGCGCGATCGGCGTGAACGCGTTTGACGAAGAAGAAGTGGCGCTGGAGCTGCTGAACTACCTGATCCCGCATTACCCGCAAGCGCTGGCCGAGCGCTACAAGATCACCGACGTGGCCAACCACACCGACGAAACCCTGCTCGAAGCCATCGGCCGGGTGCGCGGGGCCATGCAAAGCGGCGGACGCGTCAACACCACCAAAGCCGCGCACATCGTGATCCACGACTTCCGATCGGGCGCTCTGGGCCGCGTGACCATCGAAACCCCCGAACAATTTGCCCAATGGCTGGCCGAAGGCAAAAAAGCCGACGCCGAACGCGCCGTGCGCAAAGAAGCCACGGACAAGACCAAAAAATCGCCCCGCAAATGACCGATCGCTGGACGGCCACGTCGCCAGCGCCCGGCCATGAGAGCCATTGCGCTCTTCGCGCCGACACAGCCTCAAGCGTGACACGGCAGTCTTGGTTTTTCCTCTAGGATTCTTCGAGGCAGATCCACTGCCCAGGAGACGCTCCGTGAAAACTTCGCTCAAACATTGGCTGGCTGGACTGGCCTTGGCTGCCAATGCCGCGCAAGCGGCCTACCCCGACAAGCCGATCAAGCTCGTGGTGGCCTTCCCGCCCGGCAGCTCCACCGACATCGTGGCTCGAGCTTTGGGGCAGCCCCTGTCCGAGGCCATGGGCCAACCGGTCCTGATCGAAAACCGCCCCGGCGCTGGCGGCAACATCGGCACCGTGGCCGTGGCCCGATCGGCCGCAGACGGCTACACCCTCCTCATGCACAGCGTGGCTTATTCGGTCAACCCATCGCTCTACAGCAAAGCGGGTTACGAAGTGGGCAAGGAGCTGACCGGCGTGGCCATGGCCGCTGTCTCGCCCAACATCATTTACGTGCACCCCTCTGTGAAAGCCAACAGCCTCAAAGAACTTTTGGCTTTGGCCCCCACCGAAAAACTCAGCTACGCCTCTTCGGGCAACGGCACCACCACCCACCTGGGCGCTGAACTGTTGTTCCGCAACCTGGCCAAGGTGGACATCTTGCATGCGCCCTTCTCGCCGGCCGCAGCGGCCAATGCGGTGGTCAGCGGCCAGGTGCCGGTGGGCTCCACCTCCATCCCGCCCGTGGTGCAACTGGCCAAGGCTGGCAAAGTGCGACCCCTTGCAGTGACCAGCAGCAAACGCAGCGGCGCCCTGCCCGATGTGCCGACCGTGGCCGAGCTGGGTTACCCCGGCTTTGAAGCCAACACCTGGTTTGCCATGATGGCCCCGGCAGGCACGCCCAAAGAAGTGCTGGACCGGCTCAACACAGAGGTCAACAAAATCCTGCAGAACAAGGCCTTGAACGACGGCTTTGCCGCGCAGTCGCTGGAGACCGTGCGCATGGACCGCCCCACGCTGGACACCTACCTGGGTGCCGAAGCCAAAAAATGGGGCCAGGTCGTGCAACAGACCGGCGCCAAGGTGGACTGATCCACTTTCACCCACATCCCCACTGAATCACAGAAAGAAGCCATGAGACTCATCAGCTACACGCACGACCACTTCACCCGCTACGGCGTATTGCAAGGCCAGGGCGTGGTCGACATGCGCCACTGCATGGACAAGGCCCCCGACAACATCAACGACTTTTTCGCACAAGCCAGCGGCAACGCGGCGCTGATGGCCAGCATTGCACAGCGTGCGGCCAACGCCGCCGCCACGCCGCTGGACCAAGTCAGCCTGCTGCCCTGCGTGCCCCGCCCCAGCAAGATCATCTGCCTGGGCGTGAATTACCACGACCATGCCGCCGAAGGCGGCAACAAGGTGGCCGACTACCCAACCATCTTTTTCCGTGGCCCATCGTCTTTGCTGGCGCACGGCGGCACCATCCCGATCCCGCCGATTTCCACATCGCTCGACTACGAGGCAGAGCTGGCCCTGGTGATCGGCAAGACCACCCGCAACGTGAGTGAAGACCAAGCGCTCGACTCGGTGTTCGCCTACGCCTGCTTCAACGACGCGACCTTCCGCGACTACCAGCGCAAAACCACCCAATGGACCGTGGGCAAGAACTTTGACCAAACGGGCGGCTTTGGCCCCTGCTTGGTCACCGCCGACGAATTGCCCCCCGGCTGCGTGGGCCTGCACATCGAATCGCGCTTGAACGGCCAGGTCATGCAAAGCGCCTCCACCACCGACATGGTGTTCCATGTGGCGCCGACGATTGCCATGATGTCGGCCTGCATGACGCTCGAGCCCGGTGACGTGATCGTGATGGGCACGCCTGCTGGCGTGGGCTATGCGCGCAAGCCCCCGGTGTGGATGCAGCCGGGCGACACCATCGAGATCGACATCGAAGGCATCGGCATTTTGAGCAACCAGATCGGCCTGCTGGCCCGCTGAACCGGACACATCACTTCATGACGCAAACCCTCAAGGTCGATGTTCTGATTGCGGGCGGTGGGCCTTGCGGCCTGATGCTGGCCATCGAGCTGGGCAAACGCAACATCCGCTGCCTGCTGGTGGACGCCAAGCCCGGCACCGCCTTCAACCCGCAAGCCAATGCCACGCAAGCTCGGACCATGGAGCATTTCCGGCGCTTGGGGTTTGCGCATGAAATCCGCAGCATGGGCTTGCCGCCCGACCACCCGACCGACATCGCCTACCTGACCCGTTTTGCGGGCACCGAGCTGGCCCGCTTGCGCTTGCCCACCGCCGCAGCAGCGCCACAAGCGGTCAAAAACATGTCGGGCTCTTGGAGCGCCGCCGAATTGCCGCACCGGGTGTCGCAAAAGTTTGTCGAAGTCAGCTTGCACCGGCATGCGCAGCAGCAAGCCAGCGTCGAGATGCGCTATGGCTGGCGCCTGCAGGCCTTCAAGGACACCGGAGATGGCATTTCAGCGGTCGTTCAGTCGGTGGACGGCGGCGAAGCCTTGAACGTGCAAGCCCAGTACATGGTAGGGGCCGATGGCGCCCGCAGTTTTGTGCGCCACGAGCTGGGCATTGCCTGGGGCGGGGCCACGGGATTCAAACGCAAATTCATGGGCGGCAAGATGCTGGCGGTCTACCTGAAGGCCCCCGATTTTTATGCCCGCAACCCGAACGACCGGTCCTGGATGTACGTGGTGGTCAACCCCGAGTTGCGCGCTTTCATCATGTCGGTCGACGGCGTGAGTGAATTCGCCTTCCACATCCAGATGGCCGACGACGACGCCACCGAGGCCCTGACCGAAGCCGACGCGCGGCGTCTGTTTGCCCAAGCTTATGGGCAGAGCATCGACATCGAGATTTTGTCGATGGCCACCTGGATGGCAGGCCACGCGCTGGTGGCCGAATCCTTTCAACAGGGCCGCGTGTTTTTGGGCGGCGATGCCTCGCACCTGTTCACACCCACCGGCGGCTTGGGCTACAACACAGCGGTCGAAGACGCGGTCAACCTCAGCTGGAAACTCGCCAGCGTGCTCAAAGGCCAGGCCCCAGCCGCCTTGCTGGACAGCTACCACCTAGAGCGCCACCCGCTGGCTGTGCGCAACACCGGCTATGCAAGGCAGTTTGCCGACTCGATCGGACTGTTCGAGGCCGCGCCCGAGCTGGAAGAGAACAGCCCGCAAGGCGAAGCGGCACGGACCCTGGCCTCGGACTACCTGAACGGCCATGTGCGCCGTGAGTTCAACATCCCCGGCGTGACCTTTGGCGGGCGCTACGACACCAGCCCCATCATCGTGGGCGACGGCACCACCGCCCCGCCCGATGCAGCCAACACCTATGTGCCTTGCGCTACACCGGGCGGCAGGCCCCCGCATGCGTGGCTGTCCGATGGCCGCTCGCTTTACGACAGTTTCAACTTTGAATGGACGCTGTTGGTCTTGGGCCCCAATGCGCCCGATACCCAAGCGTTCGAGCACACCGCGCAGACCATGGGGCTGGATTTGAAAGTGGTGCGCCATGCAGACCCGGCTCTTTTGGCGCTGTATGAAGCGCCTTTGGCCCTGATCCGTCCTGACCAGATCCTGGCCTGGCGGGGTCACCACGCCACCCAGGCCCAAGCCATCCTGGCGCAAGTGCTGGGATATGGCGATACAGTCCATGGCTCGACCACGGACACCGCCACCACCGCATGAACACCCGCCACGCCACACCCGACAAAGACGCCATCGCCCTGCTCCCACCCTTTGAAAGGCTGGGGCTGGACCGCATCACACTGGTGAGCGCAGGCCCTCAAGCCCAAGAGGCACAAGCGCAATTGCTCAAAGCCACGGCCTGGGGCTTTGACACCGAGTCCAAACCCACCTTCAAGGTCGGCGAGCAGTCAGACGGGCCCCATGTGCTGCAACTGTCCACAGCCGAGCGGGCCTGGGTGTTTCAGCTGCACGACCCTGAATGCCGCGCCGTGGCGGCAGCGCTGCTGGCGCATACGGGCATCGTCAAAGCCGGGTTTGGTCTGGGCGATGACCGCAAACGCATCGTCCACAAACTGGGCATCGAACCCCAGGGCATTCTGGAGCTCAACACCCTCTTTCACCAACGCGGTTACCGCAAGGACATGGGCGTCAAAGGCGCGGTGGCTGTGCTGTTCAATGAGCGCTTCATCAAGTCCAAAAAAGCCGCCACCAGCAACTGGGCCAATGCCCACTTGAGCGAATCACAGCTGGTGTATGCCGCCAACGACGCCTATGCGGCCATCCGGGTCTGGCAAGCGTTGGGGCTGTGAGGTCGAACAACGACACACGCACCAGAGAGGAAGAAATCATGGCGAATCAGAAGCCAGCAAGCTCGCCAGGGCAAGGTGATTGCCTTCGCGGGCAAGCGCTTGTGCGGTTTTGCCTCGGTTGTCCTTGGCTGTGCGCTCTGCCCCTTGGGCCAGCAAATACCGCACGGCCTCTTCTTGGCCGTAGGCTGCGGCCCACATTAGCAAGGTCAGATCGTTTTCCAGCTTGGCATTCACATCGGTTTGCGCTTTGACGAGTTCTTGCAAACAGGCGGTGCAACCGTGTGCTGCGGCATAGGTAGCGGCATTTTTCTTCACACGGTCCAAAGGTTCGGTCTTGGCACCTGCGGCCAACAAGGCCCGAAACGACTGCGCATCGGCCATGAAGGCGGCCCCCATGAGGGGTGTGACGCCTGACAAGTTGCCCAGATTGACATCGGCACCGGCCTTGATCAAGACCTGAACCAGCTCGGTATTGCCCTTGGCGGCAGCCATGTTGAGCGGCGTGTCGCCATTGCGATCGCGCGAATTCACCTGCGCACCTTGGTCGAGCAACGCTTGGACGCGTTCGACCTTGCCCACACGGCCAGCCATCACAAACTGGCCATTGATGTTGATCTGGTCCATGCCCTTTTGAGCGTAAGCCACGCCTTGGGCCAACAGCAAGGCCACGATGATCAAAGCGAGTTGGTGGGTTTTTTTCATGCGTCGTCTCCTTGTAACGGTCCCATCATGCAGGAATTTTTCGCACACGCTTGACCGTAGATGTCGCGGTAGTTACTGGATTAAATGAACATTTAAGAGTAAATTGAATGCGCAGTAATCGTTTTTTTGCACTCATCTGCAACACCCCTCCACTTCCTAGGATCAACGCATGAAACGCATTTTCACAACCAAGCGAATCGCAGCGGCATCGGCGCTGTTGTTCTTGACCGGCATGGCCGTTGGTGAAGAAATTCAAGGCCAAAAAGGCATGAACGCCAGCGGAGCCAACATCGACAAAGGCATCAACGTCACGCAAGACCAGCTCAACAAAGCAGGCGGTCAAACGACCAACTGGTTGCACACCAACGGCGACTACGAACAAACGCGCTTTTACAAAGGCACGCAAATCAACGCGGGCAACGTGAAGAACATGCGCCCTGAGTTCACCTTCCAAACGGAAGTGCGCGAGTCCATGGAAACCGCCCCCATCGTGGTCGACGGCATCATGTACATGACGACCTCTTACAACCACGTGTACGCCCTCGATGCCGTGACCGGCAAAGAGTTCTGGCACTACAAACACAAGATGGGCCCCATCACCACGTTCTGCTGCGGCCCCAACAACCGCGGTGTCGCGGTCGAAGGCGGTAAGCTGTTCATGGGCACGCTCGATGCACGCTTGGTCGCTTTGGACGCCAAAACCGGCAAGCTGCTGTGGGACACCGAAATCGCTGACCCAGAAAAAGGCTACAGCGAAACCATGGCCCCCACCGTGGTGGACGGCAAAGTGCTGATCGGCACCAACGGCGGTGAGTACGGCATTCGCGGTTTCGTCAAAGCCTTCGATGCCAACACCGGCAAACTCGCTTGGACCTTCCACACCATTCCCGAAAAAGGCCATGAAGGCGTGTGGGCCGTCAACGACGCCACAGGTCGCAACATGCACCGCGACATTGCCGCTGAAAAAGCAGCGTTTGCGCGCGACAGCTCCTTCTTCCAAACCTTGGGTGGCGGCGTGTGGATGAACCCTGCGGTGGACGTCAAATCACGCACCATTTTCTTTGTGGTCGGCAACCCCTCGCCTGACCTCTATGGTGCTGAGCGTCCTGGTGACAACCTTTACACCGACTCGCTCGTGGCTGTGAACCTCGACACCGGTGCCTACAAGTGGCATTACCAATACATCGCCCACGACGTGTGGGACTTGGATGCTGTCAGCCCGCCCATCTTGATGGACGTGAAAGACAAAAACGGCAAGATGGTGCCCGGCGTGATCCACGGCGGCAAAACTGGCCATGTGTATGTGCACCACCGCGACACCGGCGAGCTGATCCGTTTCTCTGAGGCCATGGTGCCCCAAGAAAACATGTGGGTGCTGCCCACAGCCCAAGGCGCTCGCATGCTGCCTGGCGCGAACGGTGGCGTGGAATGGTCACCCATGGCCATCAACCCCAAGCTGCGCATGGCTTACGCTTTGAACCTGCACCAGCCCATGACTTACCACGTCGAGGCGGCCAAGTACCCCGGCGGCAAACTGTGGTTGGGCGGTGCCTTCAAGGTGATCGAGGGTGAAAAGCAATGGGGCCGCTTGGCTGCCGTGAACGTCGACACCGGCAAAATGGCTTGGAAATTTGACACCGAACAACCCCTGATCGGCGGCGCTTTGGCCACGGCAGGCGACTTGGTGTTTTACGGTGAAGGCAACGGTTTGTTCCGCGCCCTCGATGCCCGCAACGGCAAAAAACTGTGGGAATACAACTGCGGCGCAGGTGCCAACGCCATGCCCGTGTCCTACACCGTCAAAGGCCGTCAATACGTCGCCATGGGTTGCGGTGGCAACACCCAACTCGACTTCAAGCGCGGCAACTCGATGGTCGTGTTTGCATTGCCTAAGTAATCTCACTGATCTCACTGAAGCTCAGCCTTGAAAATGGCCACCCTTTGTGGTGGCCATTTTTTCATTTTCAAAACTTGCCACATACCGCCATGAATTTGCGCATCACCTCTCTGCTCTTGTGGGCCCTGTCTGCTTTGACGTTTCAAGCACAGGCCCAGCCCTCAGAACAAGACATTCAAAACGGCAAAGCCAAAGCCCAAGTGTGTGCCGCCTGCCACGGGGTCGATGGCAACTCAAGCCATGGCGAATTTCCAAATTTGGCGGGCCAATCGTGGCGCTACATCTATGTTCAGCTCAAAGACTACAAAGAAGGCCGCCGCAACCATGCCGTCATGACCGCCATGGCGTCGCCCTTGAGCCGTCAAGACATGATCGACATCGGCAACTACTTTGCAGCACAAAAAGCCAAGCCCTCCACCTACAAAACCGACGACGCCAAGATCGCCCTCGGACGCGCCAAAGCCGATGAAACCCTGTGCGCCATGTGCCACTTGGGTGGCTTTGCGGGCCAAAACGAAATTCCACGCGTGGCGGGTCAGCAATACGAGTACATCGTCAAACAGATGACCGATTTCAAAGCACGCACCCGCACCAACGACGCTGGCAACATGACCAGCGTGGCGCAAACCTTGTCCGAAAAAGACATCGAAAACCTCGCGCACTTCATCACCAGTCTGCGTTGATCTACGCACCTGAAAGCTGGCCCTTCAATTGAAGTGAGACAGGCCAAAAACGCCAGCTAAAACACATTCAACGCCGCATTGGAAGCTGTACCTGGTCAGGCGGCCAATGCTCACGACGTGACCTGAGCGACGAATCACGCACCTGAACTGTCCCCAAAGTCCGTGCCCAAAGGTGTGGACAAGTGCAGGGATAAGCTGCAAAAACCACGCCCCGCTTGGGCTGGCGGGGCGTGCTTAAAAATTAAGCAAGAAGGGGGCTCTGCTTCAACCCGTCACTCCACCCGCGTCACGCGGTTCGGCTTGAAGCCCAAGTCCGCCACGCGGCCCTTTTTGGCCCGTGCCGCTTTGGCGTTGTTCAGGCTGCGGATTTCCAGCGTTTCTTCGCGCTCTTTGCCGCCTCGGCCAATGCCTTCGATCTTCACGCTGCGGGTGTAGGCCGCAGCACCGGCCAAAGTGTCTTTGGCTTCCAAGTCGATGAGCATGAGGCCCCGGCCGCCTTTTTCCATGGTCTTGAGTTCGCTGATCTCAAACGTCAACACACGACCGCCGGTGCTGGCGCAGCAGACGCTGGTGGCAGCGGGCATGGGCTGCTTGTCGGCAGGCACGGTGGCACTGCTGCCACTCACATGGCTGGGGGCGCACACGGTTTCACCCTCGCCCAGGCTGATGAAGGCTTTGCCCGCTTTGTTGCGCGAGATCATGTTCTCGACCGAGGCCATGAAACCATAACCGCCGGAGCCGCTGAGCAGCAGCGTGGCGTGGGCCGGGCCTGCAAAGTAGTGGGCTGGCTGAGTGCCGGTGTCCAGGTCGATGAGCGTGGTGATCGGCTGGCCATCGCCGCGTGCGCCGGGCAGTGTGGCCACGGGCACGCTGTAGATGCGGCCTGTCCCATTTTTGGCCGTGCCGAAGATCAGCAGCGTGTCCACCGTGCGGCACTCGAAGGTGCCATAGAGGCCGTCGCCCGCCTTGAAGGCAAAGCTCGTGGCGTCGTGGCCGTGGCCAGTCCGAGCGCGCACCCAGCCTTTTTCCGAGACGACCACCGTCACCGGCTCGTCCACCACCTTGACTTCGGCCACGGCTTTTTTCTCTTCCTGGATCAGCGTGCGGCGTGGGTCGGCAAAGGTTTTGGCGTCCGCTTCGATCTCCTTGATCATGAGGCGACGAAGCGCGGCGGGGCTGCCCAAAATCTCTTCGAGCTTGCCTTGCTCTTCGCGCAGCTCGCTCAGCTCTTGTTCGATCTTGATGGCCTCCAGCCGGGCCAATTGGCGCAGGCGAATCTCCAGGATGTCTTCGGCCTGGCGGTCGCTGAGTTTGAAAAATTCGATCAGCGCAGGCTTGGGCTCGTCGCTCTGGCGGATGATGCGGATCACCTCGTCGATGTTGAGCAAGACCAGCTGGCGGCCTTCCAGAATGTGGATGCGGTCCAGCACTTTGTTCAGGCGGTGCTGGCTGCGGCGGGTGATGGTGGTCTGGCGGAAGCTGATCCACTCCAGCAGCATCTGGCGCATGGATTTTTGAATCGGTTTGCCGTCAATGCCGACCGAGGTCATGTTGATGGGCGCAGACGTCTCCAGGCTGGTGTGCGCCAGCAAGGCGGTGATGAGTTCTTGCTGTTCGATGCGGCTGGTCTTGGGTTCGAACACCAGGCGCACGGCAGCGTCTTTGCTCGATTCGTCGCGCACCACATCGAGGACGGCCAACATGCTGGCTTTGAGCAACACCTGGTCGGCGCTGAGCGCTTTTTTACCGGCTTTGACTTTGGGGTTGGTGAGTTCTTCGATCTCTTCGAGCACGCGCTGCGAACTGACGCCTTGCGGCAGTTCGGTCACGACCAGCTGCCATTGGCCACGGGCGAGTTCTTCGATCTTCCAGCGGGCGCGCACTTTGAGGCTGCCGCGCCCCGTGCGGTACGCGTCGGCAATGTCGCTGGCCGGACTGATGATCTGGCCGCCACCGGGGTAATCGGGGCCGGGGATGATGGCCATCAACTCGCTGTCGCTCAGCTTGTCGTTGCGGATCAAAGCGACACAGGCATCGGCCACTTCGCGCAGGTTGTGGCTGGGGATCTCGGTGGCCAAACCCACGGCAATGCCGCTGGCGCCGTTGAGCAAGCTGAAGGGCAAACGGGCGGGCAGCTGGCGCGGCTCTTCGGTCGAGCCGTCGTAGTTGGGGATGAAGTCGACCGTGCCCATGTCGATCTCATCCAGCAGCAAGCTGGTGATGCGCGACAAGCGCGCTTCGGTGTAACGCATGGCGGCAGCGCCATCGCCGTCACGGCTGCCAAAGTTGCCCTGCCCGTCGATGAGTGGGTAGCGCTGCGAAAAGTCCTGCGCCATGCGCACCAGAGCGTCGTATGCGGCGGTGTCGCCGTGCGGGTGGTAACGGCCCAGCACATCGCCCACCACACGGGCGCTTTTGACCGGCTTGGCGGCGGTGTTGTTGTTGGGGCCGCTGTAAGACAAACCCATGCGGTCCATCGAATACAAAATGCGCCGCTGCACCGGCTTTTGACCGTCGCACACATCGGGCAAGGCGCGGCCTTTGACGACGGACAGCGCGTATTCCAAATAGGCCCGCTGGGCGTAAGCGCCCAAATGGTCGCCTTCGGGGGCGGCGGTGGTTTCGGGGGTTAAGAGGTCAGTGGTCATCAGGTTCTTTCAGGGTAGGAGCCTGCCTGCGGGCGTTGGATTTGCTCAGACATTTCGCCCACGGGGTGGGCTCCTACGGGGAATTCGTCACACGTCAATTTCGATGCTGTCGCCGTGCAGTTCCATCAACTCGCGGCGGGCGGCGGCTTCGCCTTTGCCCATGAGCTGGGTCATCAGGCTTTCGGTGCCGGCGTTGTCCAACGGGCCCAGCTCGATGGGCAGCAGGCGGCGCGTGTCGGGGTTGAGCGTGGTGTCCCACAGCTGCTCGGCGCTCATCTCGCCCAGGCCCTTGAAGCGGCTGATGCTCCAGCCGCCTTCTTTCACGCCGTCTTTGCGCAGCTTGTCGATGATGGCGGTGAGTTCACCCTCGTCCAGCGCATAGGCTTTGGACGCGGGCTTTTTGCCGCGAGCAGGCGCATCGACCCGGAACAAAGGAGGCCGCGCCACATACAGGTGACCCGCTTCGATCAGCTTGGGGAAATGGCGGAAGAACAGCGTGAGCAGCAAGACCTGGATGTGCGAGCCGTCCACGTCCGCATCAGACAAGATGCAAACCTTGCCGTAGCGCAGGTTGCTCATGTCAGGGTTGTCATGGGGCCCGTGCGGGTCCACGCCGATGGCCACCGAAATGTCGTGAATTTCGTTGTTGGCAAACAAGCGATCGCGGTCGACCTCCCAGGTGTTGAGCACCTTGCCGCGCAGGGGCAAGATGGCTTGGCTCTCTTTGTTGCGGCCCATCTTGGCACTGCCCCCGGCCGAGTCGCCCTCGACCAAAAACACCTCGTTGTGCAAGATGTCTTTGCTCTCGCAGTCGGTCAGTTTGCCGGGCAGCACGGCCACGCCCGAACTCTTGCGTTTTTCGACCTTCTGGCCCGCTTTTTGGCGGGTTTGTGCGGCCTTGATGGCGAGTTCAGCCAGTTTTTTGCCGTAGTCCACATGCTCGTTGAGCCACAACTCCAGCGCCGGGCGCACGAAGCTCGAAACCAACCGCACCGCGTCGCGCGAGTTCAAGCGCTCCTTGATCTGGCCTTGAAACTGCGGGTCCAGCACCTTGGCGCTCAGCACATAGCTGGCGCGGGCGAACACGTCTTCGGGCATGAGCTTGACGCCCTTGGGCAGCAGACCATGCAGCTCGATGAAGCTCTTGACGGCGGTGAACAGGCCATCGCGCAAGCCGCTGTCGTGTGTGCCGCCTGCGCTGGTGGGAATCAGGTTGACGTAGCTCTCGCGCACCGGTGCGCCGTCTTCGGTGAAGGCCACGGCCCACGAAGCGCCCTCGCCTTCGGCAAAGCTGTCGTGGTTGGCATCGGCAAAGCCTTCGCCTTCAAACAGCGGGATGACCGGGTCGCCGTTCAGCGTTTGCGTCAGGTAGTCGCGTAGACCGGCTTTGTACTGCCACTGCTGGGTTTCTTTGGTTTTCTCGTTCACCAAAGTCACCGTGACGCCCGGCATGAGCACGGCTTTGCTGCGCAACAGGTGCGTCAGCTCATGCATGGGCAGGTTGCTGGATTCGAAGTATTTGGCGTCGGGCCAAGCACGCACGGTGGTGCCTTGTTTGCGGTCGCCTTCGCCTGTCGCACGGGCCACCAGCGGCTCGATCACATCACCCGCTGAAAACGCCAGCGTGGCCACTTTGCCTTCACGGTAACTGGTCGCTTCCAGGCGCTTGGACAGCGCGTTGGTCACGCTCACGCCCACGCCGTGCAGGCCGCCCGAGAAGCTGTAAGCCCCGCCCTTGCCCTTGTCAAACTTGCCACCCGCGTGCAGGCGGGTGAACACCAGCTCGATCACGGGGGCGTTTTCTTCGGGGTGCAGGCCAAAGGGGATGCCCCGGCCATCGTCTTCGATGCTGACCGATCCATCCAAGTGCAAGATGACTTTGATCTTTTTGCCGTAACCCGCCAACGCCTCGTCGGCGGCGTTGTCCAGCACCTCTTGAATGATGTGCAGCGGGTTGTCAGTGCGGGTGTACATGCCCGGGCGTTGTTTGACGGGCTCCAGGCCCTTCAAGACGCGGATCGAGCCTTCGGAGTACTCATTGGAAGTTTTGACAGTAGATTGGGTGGCCATGGTGGCGGATTGTAGTGGGAATTGCGCCGCGAAGCTGGATGAATAAACAGTATTCATGCCGGTCTTTTGCGGGACGACGGCTTCTGGCGGGATTGGTTACAGTCCAAGGATGCAACACAAACCCCTTTCTTTGTTCCAGGTGCTGGCTTGCGGCGCCGCCATCGTCACCCTGTCCATGGGCATCCGCCACGGCTTTGGCCTGTGGCTGCAACCGGTCACCCAATCCCAGGGCTGGGGGCGCCAGGAATTCGCCATGGCCATGGCCATCCAGAACCTGGCTTGGGGTTTCATGGGCATTTTTGCGGGCATGGTGGCCGACCGGTTTGGCGCTTTCCGCGTGATCATTGTGGGCGCCCTGCTCTATGCGGTGGGCCTGGTGGGCATGTCGCAAGCGACCACGCCTTGGCTGTTTGCTTTGTTCACCGGTGTGATCATTGGCACCGCCCAAGCAGGCACCACTTACGCCGTGATTTACGGCGTCATCGGGCGCAATGTACCGGCCGAGCGGCGCTCGTGGGCCATGGGCATTGCGGCGGCGGCGGGCAGCTTCGGGCAGTTCCTGATGGTGCCGGTCGAAGGCATATTGATCAGCAACGCAGGCTGGCAAAGTGCTTTGCAGATTCTGGCAGCGGCCACCTTTTTGATCATTCCGCTGGCTTGGGGCTTGCGTGAACCCGCCCTCCATGCGCCCGGGCAAGTCAAACGCGAGCAGAGCATTGGCCAGGCACTGGCGGAGGCCTTCAAATACCCCAGCTTTCAGCTCTTGATGGCGGGCTATTTTGTGTGCGGCTTCCAAGTGGTGTTCATCGGCGTGCACATGCCCAGCTACCTCAAGGACCACGGTTTGCCGCCCCAGGTGGCCAGTTATGCCTTGGCGCTGATCGGTTTGTTCAACGTCTTTGGCACCTACATCGCGGGCACGCTGGGCCAGAAGATGGCCAAAAAGAAAATCCTGGCGACGATTTATTTCTCGCGTTCGGTGGCGATCGTGCTGTTCCTGCTGGCCCCCCTCACGCCCACCAGCGTGTACCTGTTCTCGGCCGTCATGGGCTTGCTGTGGCTGTCCACCGTGCCGCCCACCAACGCGGCGGTGGCGCAGATTTTTGGCGTATCGCATTTGTCCATGCTGGGCGGCTTCATCTTCTTCAGCCACCAGATCGGCTCTTTCATGGGCGTGTGGCTGGGCGGCTACCTGTATGACAAGACGGGCAGCTACGACATCGTCTGGTACTTGGCCATTGCGCTGGGTGTGTTTGCCGCACTGGTGAACCTGCCAGTACTCGAGAGCGCGATTGTGCGCAAGCCCCTTCAGGCGGCTTGAGGCGCATGCACCACACCCCCAAGCCCATCTGGCGACGCGCCTTGGCATGGACGGCGCTGACCGTGGTCATGGCCGGCGTGGTTTGGCTTTACCAGCGCCCGGACATGCTGATCATGCTGTCCGAACAGCTGTGGGCTTGTTTTTGAATGAATTGACGATGCACGGCACTGAACATCCTTCTGCCTGGGTCCAGCGTTGGGCCCATTTGATCCGCCTCCAAGGCCGTGTGCTGGATGTGGCCTGCGGCGCGGGCCGCCACATGCGTTTTTTGGCGGCACTGGGCCACCCAGTCACCGGCGTTGACCGCAACGAAGCGGCTTTGGCCCTGGCCGCCCCCACTGGCCAAACGGTGCTGGCCGATATCGAAAACGGTCCTTGGCCTTTTGCGGGCCAGACTTTCGACGCCGTGGTGGTGACGAATTACCTGTGGCGGCCCCTGCTGCCCGCCCTGGTGCACAGCGTGGCCGAAGGCGGCGTGCTGATTTACGAAACATTCACCACAGGCAACGAAACGGTCGGCAAACCTTCTCGGGCCGACTTTTTATTGCAACCGGGTGAGCTGCTCAGCGCCACGGTGGGTTTGCGCACAGTGGCCTACGAGGACGGTTTTGAAGCCTCGCCAGACCGATTTGTGCAACGGATCGCGGCTGTGCGTGCTGCCCCGTCGGGTGAACCGGTGCGTTGGCACCTGGCCTCTCACTGAACCGTCGCCTGAATGCGCCGTCACTTCTGGTGACATCCGGGGCCTTGACCGCCCGAAAATTCTGCGCACTGTCGTTAGAATGTCCTTTTTCGCTCAGAACACCCTGACATGACCACCGAATTTCGCCCCATCAAAGGCAGTATTCCTGCCCTGATCACCCCCATGCTGGAAGACGGCAAAGTGGATTACCCCACCTTGCGCAAACTGATCGACTGGCATGTGGCCGAAGGCACCGACTGCATTGGCGTGGTCGGCACCACGGGCGAATCCCCCACGGTCAATGTCGAAGAACATTGCGAGATCATCCGTGTGGCCGTCGAGCAGTCGGCGGGCCGCGTGCCCATCATGGCCGGTTGCGGCGCCAACTCCACCTCCGAGGCCATCGAGCTGGCCAAGTTCGCCAAGAAGGTCGGTGCCGATTGCCAGTTGCAGGTCGTGCCCTACTACAACAAGCCCACGCAAGAAGGTCAGTACCTGCACTTTCGCGCCATCGCCGAGGCCACGCCCGATCTGCCGGTGATCCTCTACAACGTGCCCGGCCGCTCGGTCGCTGATCTGCAACACGACACCGTGTTGCGCCTGGCTCAGGTGCCCGGCATCGTCGGCATCAAAGAAGCCACCGGCAACATCGAACGCGCCCAATGGCTGATCCGTGACTTGCCCAAAGAATTCGCTGTGTATTCGGGCGATGACCCGACTGCTGTGGCCTTGATGCTCTGCGGTGGCGCAGGCAACGTGAGCGTGACGGCCAACGTGGCCCCACGCCTGATGCACGAGTTGTGTATGGCCGCCATCCGTGGCGACATCGCCGAGGCGATGCGCATCCAGTTCCAGCTGATGCCGATGCACAAAAATCTGTTTGTCGAGGCCAATCCAATTCCTGTGAAATGGGCCATGAACCGCATGGGCCTGTGCGGCCCCACATTGCGCTTGCCCATGACAGAGCTGTCAGAGTCGCTGCGCCCCGTGGTCGAGGCCGCTATGAAGGCCAGTGGCCTGATTTGAATTCTTCCGAAGGATCCTTTGTGAACCGTTTCCCCAAGTCCAAATTTTTGACAATCCAACGCAGAACCACTGTGGCGGCGGTGGCCATTTTGCTCAGCGCCTGCGGCGTTCTGGAAGAAGACAAGATCAACTACAAAAGTGCCAGCAAAGCCAGTACGCTCGAGGTCCCTCCGGACTTGACCCAATTGCGCAAGGAATCACGTTACACATTGGAGAGCACGTCAGCCACAGCGTCTGGCTTTCAAAGCGCTGCAGGCAAAGTGAACGATGCAGGCACCGCCACCAACGTGATGGGTGACGTGAAGATGGAACGCCAAGGCAACCAACGCTGGTTGGTTGTGGCTCGCCCAGCCGACAAAGTTTGGGAACCCATCATTGAGTTCTGGAAAACCAACGGCTTTTCATTGGTGACAGAAGCCCAAGATGTGGGCATCATCGAAACCGATTGGGCTGAAAATCGCGCCAAACTGCCGCAAGACTTCATTCGCCGCAACTTGGGCAAAGTATTGGACGGCTTGTATTCAACCGGTGAGCGCGACAAGTTCCGCACACGCATTGAACGCAATGCACAAGGCGCTGTCGAAATCTACATCACACACCGCGGCATGGTGGAAAACTATTCCAACGCCCAGAAGACCACCACCATCTGGCAACCACGCGCCAGCGATGCTGAGTTGGAAATTGAATTCCTGCGCCGTTTGATGATCAAACTGGGTGCAACACCCGACGCAGCAAAAACAGCCATTGCGGGTGACATCAAGGCGACCGGAACACCCGTCACGACGATCGATGGGCAACCCGGGATTGCATTGAATGACAGCCTCGACCGTGCATGGCGTCGCACGGGTGTGGCACTGGACCGCAGCGGCTTCACAGTAGAGGACCGCGACCGCGCCAAAGGGGTTTATTTCGTTCGTTATGTTGCACCTGGCACTGCGGGACAAGAACCGGGCTTCTTTGATCGCTTGTTCAGCAGCAAAAAAGAAGTCACTGCTTTGTCACGTTACCGCGTCACATTGACATCCAAAGCTGAAAATTCGAGTCAAATCCAGGTGATGGACGCCAACGGCCAAGCAGAAGAAGCCAGCAATGCTGAACGCATCTTGAAATTGATTGCCAACGAACTTCGTTGAACAAAAAAACCAGGCCATGAAAACGGTCTGGCCATAAAAAAACCCCGCAATGCGGGGTTTTTTTTGCATTCCCGACCGTTGCCGGGAAAGCTTTGCGCAATTACTTGGCGGCAGATGCGTCAGCAGCTGGTGCAGATGCGTCAGCAGCTGGTGCAGAAGCTTCAGCAGCAGGAGCAGCCACAGGAGCAGCAGGAGCAGCGGCTTCTTCTTTTTTACCGCAAGCGGCCAAAGCTGCAGCAGCGATCACAGCGGCCAAAACGAAAGACTTGTTCATGATGATTTTCCTATGAGGGGTTAAAACAATTTCCGGAAACTGCCTTAACAACCGATGCGGTTGATAAGACCGAGACAAAAGCACTCGAGCTCTTTTGCGCTCAGCTTTCTATTATAGCGTTTTCCATTCGCCATACAAAACTGACATGAAACCTTCAGTAACAAGCCAACAAGGGAAGATCCTCAGAGGGTTTTCAACCACCCGGCCGACATCCAGTCCTCGAGCGCCTCGCGGGCCGCATCGCTCATCTTCGATACATGGGCCGCAGGCAACTGACGGTCATTGGCCAACTGGCGCAGACAACGCGCATCGCTGCCCGCGACCCTAAAACTCTCGCCATTGATGAAGACATGGCGTTCGTCGTACATCATTTTGGTGCGGCGATCGAGCTGCACACCTTGCGCCACATTGGGTTCGGCCTCGACAGGGTCAAACCAAACGTTCGATTTGGGCTCGGTCATGTACTCACCGAGCAAACTGTCCAACAAGTGCGGATCTTTGAGCGCTTTGGCGATCGCCTCTCGGGCAAACTCACCCAAGGCTGCGGGCATGGCGGCGGGTTGGCTCACAGCGGCTTGCTTGGGGTCGCGGTACAAGGCCTCGCCCACCCCATCAAACGCTTCGTCGGCCAGGCCCAGCAAGATTTCCCGGGCCAGCTCGCCTTGAGGGGGTGATCTGAACCCGATTGACCAGGTCATGCACTCGCCCTCGGCAATGCCGTCGTGCGCGTATTTGGGCGGCAGGTAGAGCATGTCGCCGGGGTTGAGCACAAACTCTTCTTCGGCTTCAAAGTTCTGCAAAATCTTGAGGGGGACACCGGGCTGCAGCGTCTGGTCTTTGTTGCGGCCAATGCGCCAGCGGCGCTGGCCGTGGGCTTGCAACAAAAACACGTCGTAACTGTCAAAGTGCGGGCCCACGCCGCCGCCATCGGTGGCATAGCTGATCATCAGATCGTCCAGCCGTGCATCGGGCACAAAACGGAACTGCTGCATCAAAGCATGCACACCGTCGTGGTGCAAGTCCACGCCCTGCACCAGAAAAGTCCATTTCTTCTGACTGAAAGGCGGCAAGCTGCGTTTGGCAAGCGGGCCGTGCTTCATCTTCCAACCCTTATCGGAATCGATGATGAGGCGCGACTCCACGCCCTCAATCCCTGCCAGGGCCACCAATTCGGCGCGGTTCACACAAGGCACAAAACCAGGCATGGCATTGCGCACCAACAGCGGCTTTTTCTGCCAATGGCGTGTCATGAATTGGCTGGGCGTGAGGCCGCCGAGCAAGGCCAGTGGTTGTTCTGTGTTCATGTTCCGGTTCCGTGAGAAGCACTGTGGCAGCGCTTCTTCCATGCCAAGGCGGCCAAAACAGGCCGCCAAACTGCGACAATTGTCCTATGGAAATCAAGACACCTTCTGTGGTCGCACTGACCTGGACACTCAAAGACACCCTGGGCGAAACGCTGGACACCCTGGACGAGCCCGTTGAATTCTTCATTGGCGGCAAAGATTTGCTGCCCAAGATCGAAGAAGCCCTGCACGGCCACGAAAAAGGCGCCAAGGTTGATCTGCACCTGGAGCCCGAAGACGCTTTTGGCGACTTCGACGAGAACCTGCTCTTTCTGGAACCGCTCGCCTTGTTCCCGGCTGGCCTGGAAGAAGGCCTGACCATCGAGGGCACGGCATTGCCTGAAGGTTGCCACCCCGATGCCCCGCGCAACGTGCTCTACACCGTGACCGAAATTTACCCCGAACACGTGGTGCTGGATGGTAACCACCCCCTGTCGGGCATTGCGCTGCGCCTGAGCCTGAAAGTGGAATCGGTGCGCGAGCCCACCGAAGCCGAAGTGGGCAACGGCAGCTGCGGCACCGGTTTTTTCAAAATCGAAGTGGGCGATGAAGGCACGCCGACAGGACCCACACTGCACTGATAGGGTGGTAGGTCGGTGGCTTTAGCCCCGACACGCCTCACGGATTCGCAACGTCTCAGCTGAAGCTCCGACCTGCGGGCGCAGACTTATTTTTTGCCGGTCGAGCCGTAACCGCCTTCACCACGCTCACTGGGCGCGTCAAATTCGTCCACCACATTGAAGCTGGCCTGCACCACTGGCACGATCACCATTTGCGCGATGCGCTCCATGGGCTCGATGGTGAAAGCCACATCGCTGCGGTTCCAGGCGCTGACCATCAATTGGCCTTGGTAGTCGCTGTCGATCAAACCCACCAGATTGCCCAGCACGATGCCGTGCTTGTGGCCCAGGCCCGAGCGGGGCAAAAGCATGGCGGCATAACCCGGGTCTTTCAGGTGGACCGCAATGCCGGTGGGCACCAGTTGCCATGCATTGGGTTGCAAGGTCAAAGGCGCGTCCAGACAAGCACGCAAATCCAAGCCTGCGCTGCCAGGCGTGGCGTAAACGGGCAATTGTTCGGCCATGCGGGCGTCGATGATTTTGAGGTCGATGTTCATGGGTTGTCCAAATTGAAGCGCATGGCCAATCAGGCCATGTCACGCGGAAGAATCATTTCAAACGGCGGGCAATGTCTGCGATGAGTTGCTCAGCCAAGGCCTGTTTGCTGGCATGAGGCAATTCACGGGCACCGGCATCGTCCACCAAGAGCAAGGCGTTGTCGTCCTGCCCAAATGTGGCCGGACCAATGTTGCCGACCAAAAGCGGCACCCCTTTGCGGACACGCTTGGCGGTGGCATGGGCCAGCAGGTCGTGGCTTTCTGCGGCAAATCCGACACAAAACAGGGCACCAGACTGGGCTCGGGTCGATTGCGCCACCGTGGCCAAGATGTCGGGGTTTTCCACAAATTTGAGCGCAGGGGTCTGACCCGAACCGTCTTTTTTGATCTTCTGATCGGCCTGCGTGTCAGGCCGCCAGTCGGCCACAGCGGCAGTGGCCACAAAGACCGAGGCCTTGTCCACCTGGGCCTGGACCGCGTCCAGCATCTGGCGAGCCGAACGCACGTCGATGCGCTGAACACCGCGCGGCGTGGGCAGATGCACTGGCCCCGCGACCAAGGTCACATCGGCCCCCGCCATGCGAGCCGCGCGGGCAATGGCAAAGCCCATTTTTCCACTCGACAAATTGGTGATGCCGCGCACCGGGTCAATCGCTTCGTAAGTGGGACCGGCCGTGACCAGTACTTGCTGGCCCGCCATGGTTTTGGGCGCAAAAAACGCCTGCAAATCTTCCAGAATTTCTTCGGCTTCGAGCATGCGGCCATCGCCCGTTTCGCCGCAAGCCTGATCGCCCTGCCCCACATCCAGCACATGGATGCCGTCGGCTTTGAGCTGCGCCACATTGCGCTGGGTGGCCGGGTTGGCCCACATTTCGCGGTTCATGGCCGGGGCAACGATCAGCGGCACCTTGTCCAGCGGACGCGCCAGGCACATGAGGCTGAGCAGTTCATCGGCGCGGCCGTGCAACAGCTTGGCCATGAAGTCTGCGCTGGCAGGCGCCACCACCATCGCATCGGCCTCACGGCTCAAGTTGATGTGGGCCATGTTGTTGGCTTCGCGGGTGTCCCACTGCGAGGTGTAGACCGGCCGACCCGACAAGGCCTGCATGGTCACCGCGGTCATGAATTGCTCAGCCGCCTCGGTCATGACGACCTGCACGGTGACGCCCGCCTTGACCAAGGCGCGGCAGAGCTCCGCAGACTTGAACGCAGCGATGCCGCCCGACAAGCCCAGAACGATGTGTTTTCCAGCCAATGTGCTCATGCCGGGGAATGTAGCAGACGCGACTGTCTATAATCACGATTTCCACCTACCGGGAGCTCAAGGCTCCCGTCTTGGACATGACCAAATTCGTCTTCGTCACCGGCGGTGTGGTGTCTTCCCTGGGCAAGGGAATCGCCTCCGCCTCTTTGGCTGCATTGCTTGAATCGCGCGGCCTCTCTGTCACCCTCATCAAGCTCGATCCCTACCTCAACGTCGATCCCGGCACCATGTCGCCGATCCAGCACGGCGAAGTGTTTGTGACCGACGATGGCGCCGAAACCGACCTGGACCTGGGCCACTACGAGCGCTTCATCAACACCCGGATGAAGAAGGCCAACAACTTCACCACCGGCCAGATTTACAAAAGTGTGCTCGAAAAAGAGCGCCGTGGCGACTACTTGGGCAAGACCGTGCAGGTCATCCCCCATGTCACCAATGAAATCCAGGACTTCGTCAAACGCGGCGCGGGTTACGGCACGGCCGAAGCGGTGGACGTGGCCATCGTCGAGATCGGCGGCACCGTGGGTGACATCGAGTCCCTGCCGTTTCTGGAAGCCGTGCGCCAACTCAGTCTGCGCTTGGGGCCCAACAACGCTGCCTTTGTGCACCTGACCTACGTGCCGTGGATAGCTGCCGCAGGCGAGCTCAAAACCAAGCCCACCCAGCATACGGTGCAAAAACTGCGCGAGATCGGCATCCAGCCCGATGCGCTGCTGTGCCGCGCTGACCGCTACATTCCGGACGACGAGCGCGACAAGATTTCGCTGTTCACCAACGTGCAAAGCTGGGGCGTGATCTCCATGCCCGATGTGGACACCATCTACAAAGTGCCCCGCGTTCTGCACGAGCAAGGTCTGGACGGTCTGATCTGCGACAAACTGCGTCTGAACACGCCACCGGCCAACCTCAAGCGCTGGGACGACCTGGTGTACGAGACGGCCAACCCCAAGGGCGAAGTGACGATCGCCATGGTGGGCAAATATGTGGAGCTGACCGACAGCTACAAATCGGTCAACGAAGCGCTGCGCCATGCCGGCATGCGCAACCATGTGCGCGTGAAAATCGAGCACATCGACTCCGAAACCATCACCCCCGAAACCGTGGCCACCCTGGCTCACTTCGACGGCGTCCTGGTGCCCGGCGGCTTTGGCAAGCGCGGCGTGGAAGGCAAGATCGAAACCGCGCAATTCGCCCGCACCCACAAGGTGCCCTACTTGGGCATTTGCTTAGGGATGCAGGTCGCCACCATCGAATACGCCCGCCACATGGCCGGCATGAAGAACGCCAACAGCACCGAGTTCGAGCCTGAGACGCCCTTCCCTGTGATCGCCCTGATCAACGAGTGGAAAGACGCCGACGGCTCCATCCAGGTGCGCGACGCCAACTCCGACTTGGGCGGCACCATGCGCCTGGGCGCACAAAGTTCTGACGTGGCCAAAGGCACACTGGCGCACCAAATTTATGGCGACGTGGTCACCGAGCGCCACCGCCACCGCTACGAGGCCAACGTGAATTACCTGGACGAGCTGCGCAAAGCCGGTCTGGTGATCTCGGCCCTGACCCAGCGTGAGCAGCTGACCGAAATCGTCGAGCTGCCGCAAACCGTTCACCCCTGGTATGTGGGCGTGCAATTCCATCCGGAATTCAAGTCCACCCCGTGGGATGGTCACCCGCTGTTCAATGCCTTCGTGAAGGCGGCCATCGCACATCAGGCCAAAGCCTGATTAACCCCCACAGGAGCCCCCATGAAACTCTGCGGATTTGACGTTGGCCTGAACCAGCCCTTTTTCCTGATCGCGGGCACCTGCTCCATCGAAGGCCTGGAGATGTCCATCGATGTGGCAGGTCAGCTCAAGGAAATCTGCGCGAGTCTGGGCATCCCCTTGATCTACAAGGGCTCTTTTGACAAAGCCAACCGCTCGTCGGGCAGCACCCAACGCGGCGTGGGCATCGACGCAGGCCTGAAAATCCTCGATGAAGTGCGCCGCCAGATTGGCGTGCCCATCCTCACCGATGTGCACGACGAGTCGCAGGTGAAAACCGTGGCCAGCGTGGTTGACGTGCTGCAGACCCCCGCCTTCTTGTGCCGCCAGACCGATTTCATCCGCGCCGTGGCCCAATCGGGCAAACCGGTGAACATCAAGAAGGGCCAGTTTTTGGCCCCCTGGGACATGAAAAACGTCATCGACAAAGCCCGCAGCGCAGCACGTGAAGCGGGTCTCCCCGAAGACAACTTCCTGGCCTGCGAGCGCGGTGTGAGCTTTGGCTACAACAACCTGGTGGCCGACATGACCAGCCTGGCCGAAATGCGCAAAACCGGTGCCCCGGTGGTGTTTGACGTGACCCACTCGGTGCAAAAGCCGGGCGGTCAAGGCACCAGCAGCGGCGGTGCCCGCGAGATGGTGCCGGTGCTCGCCCGTGCGGGCGTGGCCGCTGGCGTGGCGGGTCTCTTCATGGAAACCCACCCCAAGCCCGCAGACGCCTGGTCCGACGGCCCCAACGCTGTGCCACTGGGCAAAATGAAGGCCTTGCTGGAGACGCTGGTGGAGCTTGATGCCGTCACCAAAAAGAACCCTTTTTTAGAGGACAACTTCGCATGAGCGGCTACATCATCGCCAATGCCCAAGTGACCAACCCCACCCAGTACGAAGAGTACAAAAAGTGGTCCACCGCAGCCATGCAGACCACTGGCGCTGAAGTCTGTGTGCGGGGCGGCAAGGTGGAAGTGCTGGAAGGCGACTGGTCGCCCGAGCGCATCGTGATTTTGAAATTCCCGACCTTTGAAGCGGCCAAGGCCTTTTATGAAGTGCCCGAGTACTTCAAAGCCCGTGAGGCCCGCGCTGGTGCGGCCATCATGCGCATGGTCGTGGTCGAAGGTCTTTGACCGGATATTGAAACCCCCTTTTATTTTTCAATTGAGAGAGTCTGAAAATGAGTGCAATCGTAGATATCGTCGGCCGTGAAATCCTCGACAGCCGTGGCAACCCCACCGTGGAATGCGACGTGCTGCTGGAGTCCGGCGTCATGGGCCGCGCCGCGGTGCCGTCTGGTGCATCGACCGGCAGCCGCGAAGCCATCGAGCTGCGCGATGGCGACAAGAGCCGTTACCTCGGCAAAGGCGTGCTCAAGGCCGTCGAGCACATCAACACCGAAATTTCCGAAGCCGTGCTGGGCCTCGATGCCTCCGAGCAGGCCTTTTTGGACCGCACCCTGATTGATTTGGACGGCACCGACAACAAGAGCCGCCTGGGCGCCAACGCCATGCTGGCCGTGTCCATGGCCGTGGCCCGCGCCGCTGCCGAAGAATCCGGCCTGCCCCTGTACCGCTACTTTGGCGGCATGAACGGCAACCAGCTGCCTGTGCCCATGATGAACGTCATCAACGGCGGTGCACACGCCAACAACAACCTGGACTTGCAAGAGTTCATGATCATCCCCGTGGGCGCACCGTCGTTCCGCGAAGCCGTGCGTTGGGGTGCAGAAGTGTTCCACGCGCTCAAGAAAATCATCCACGACAAAGGCATGAGCATTGCCGTGGGCGACGAAGGCGGCTTTGCTCCCAACGTCGACAGCCACGAAGCGGCCATCCAGATGGTGCTCGACGCGATTGCTGCGGCCGGTTACACCGCTGGCGAACAGATCGCCATTGGCCTCGATTGCGCAGCCAGCGAGTTCTACAAAGACGGCAAATACGTCTTGGCCGGCGAAGGAGGCATCAGCCTGACGTCTGAGCAGTGGACCGACATGCTGGCCACTTGGGTAGCGAAATACCCCATCATCAGCATCGAAGACGGCATGGCCGAAAACGACTGGGCGGGCTGGAAAGTGCTGACCGACCGCTTGGCCAAGAACGTGCAAATCGTGGGTGACGACCTGTTCGTGACCAACACCAAGATCTTCAAGGAAGGCATCGACAAGGGCATCGCCAACTCGATCCTGATCAAGATCAACCAGATCGGCACCCTGACCGAAACGTTTGAAGCCATCGAAATGGCCAAGCGTGCCGGTTACACCGCCGTCATCTCACACCGTTCAGGCGAGACCGAAGACAGCACCATTGCCGACATTGCTGTCGGTTTGAATGCGGGTCAGATCAAGACCGGTTCCATGAGCCGCTCGGACCGCATGGCCAAGTACAACCAGCTGCTGCGCATCGAAGAAGACTTGGGCGACGTGGCCGTGTACCCCGGCCGCAGCGCGTTCTACAACCTGCGTTAAATTTGGCGCATGGGCAACCGCCTCGTCCCGTTTGTGCTGATCACTTTGCTGGTGATCTTGAATGCTCAATTGTGGTTTGGGCGAGGCAGTTTGCCCAATGTGGCCAAGCTCGAACGGGAACTCAGGCAGCAACAAGCCGCCAATGAGGAAGTCCGGCGCAGCAACGAGCAGCTCAGCGCAGAGGTCAATGACCTCAAGGAAGGCCTGAACATGGTCGAAGAACGTGCACGTCAAGAACTGGGCATGGTCAAAGCCAACGAGATCTTCGTTCAGATCGCCAAATGATGATCGCCACCCCGTCCACTGGCCGTGTGCCGGGCTCGGTGATGCGCCTGCACTGCTGTCCATCCGATATGTCAACCGCAGTGCCATGAATGGCCTGCGCATCGCCATCGTCGGTGCCGGGCGCACAGGCAAATCCTGGCTGACGCAATCGCTGGCCGAGGTGATCCGCCTGCGCGGCGACGCGGCATACACCGTGGACGAGGTCTTGCGCGCCTGGTGTGACCGCGAAGGCCGCACGCCCGAGCCCCTCGAGCAATTGGGCATTGCGCAAGCCCAAGCCATGGCTCTGGAACAAGCTGTTCAACAAGACGCCCAAGCGTGGGTGATTTCAGACACCACCCCGATCATGACGGCGGTTTACAGCCACATGCTGTTTGCCGATGAAAGCCTGTACCCCATGGCCTTGGCGCATCAGAAACACTACGACATCACGCTGGTGACGGGCCTGGACTTGCCCTGGGTCGCAGACGCTTTGCCACGCGATGGCGCCCATGTGAGTGGCCCCGTAGACACACTGGTGCGCCATGCGCTGGAGCGCTCAGGCATCCATTACCGCGTGGTCTATGGCCAAGGGCCACAACGCCTGAACAACGCGCTGCTGGCTTTGGGTCTGCAAGGTGAAGATGAACAAGCCAGGCAATTGCGCGAACAGGCCCAATTTGCCATCAATCAGGGGCGCACCACATGGCAATGCAACGAGTGCAGCGACCCCGAATGCGAACACAAGTTGTTCACGGGGCTCCTGAAGCAACGGTCTACGTCACTGTAGGTCGGAGCTTCAGCTCCGACACTGTTCTGTTGATGTTCATGCATTTGTCGGGGCTAAAGCCACCGACCTGCCCCATCTTGTTCAGTGGACCGACCCGCCTGACAGATCAGGCACAAGACCCGTGAACAGCCCGGCTGCATCGACCGGATCGAATTGGTATTCGGCCCCGCAGAAATCGCAGCCCACATCCACCTGACCGCGCTCGGCGATGATGCTTTCCACCTCTTCGGTGCCCAAGCTGCGGATCATGTTGCCCACGCGCTCACGGCTGCAACGGCAAGCGAATCGAGGACCGGTTTCACCGATGAGCGGCTCAAAACGGGCCAGCGGCTCTTCCCAATACAGGCGGTGCAAGATGGTTTCGGCGTCCAGCGTGAGCAACTCCTCGCGCTTGAGGCTCTTGCTCAGGATGGCAATGCGGCTGAAGTCCTCGCTTTGACCCAGCGCCGCTTCGCGCTCCACCGAGTCGGCTCGGCCCGCCAGATTGCCCTGGCCCTCGATCGGCAGGCGCTGGATCAACAAGCCTGCGGCGACCTTGTCGTCGGCTGCCAGCACCAGCACGGTGTCCAGCTGCTCGGATTGCAGCATGTAGTGCTCCAGCACTTCGCTGATGTTCTCCAGTTTTTCCCCCTGATCGCCGAACAAGGGAACCACCCCTTGGTATGGCTGCTGGCCGGGCAAACGGTCTTGTGGGTCCAGCGTGATGGCGCAGCGCCCCTGGTTGTTCACGTTGACCATCTGGCTCAAGGTGGCGTCTTCGGCCACATCGCCCACCTGTGTGCAGGTGGCCCGCAAGCTGAAATCGGGCTGCACTTCAACCACGCCCAACTTGACTGGTCCGTCACCAAAAATCTGCAAGACCAAGGCCCCGTTGAACTTGATGTTGCCCTGCATCAGCACACCCGCAGCAGCCATCTCGCCCAGCAACTGGCGCACGGGTGCGGGGTAGGCACCGGTTTCTGAGTTGGCAGCGCGGCGGGCCAGGATGTCTTGCCAGGCATCGGTCAAGCGCACGAGCATGCCACGCACCGGCAGGCCTTCAAAAATGAATTTATGGAGTTCGGACAAAGTCAATTCACCGGCCTGTCGGCCAATCCTCAAAAGATGGAGTTCAAAAATTTCAGCCGATTTTCTTCAAACCGGCCTTGAAGCGCTGCGCATTTTCAACGTAATGGCGAGCGCTTTGGCGCAAGCCTTCAATCTGTTCAGGGCTCAATTCGCGCACCACCTTGGCAGGCGAGCCCATGATCATGGAACCATCGGGAAACTCTTTGCCCTCGGTCACCAAGGAACCTGCGCCCACCAGGCAGTTCTTGCCGATCTTGGCACCATTGAGCACCACGGCGCCGATGCCGATCAACGATTCGTCGCCAATGGTGCAGCCGTGCAGCATGACCATGTGGCCCACCGTCACATGTTTGCCCACAACAATGGGCTTGCCGTGGTCGGCGTGCATCACGCTGCCGTCCTGGATGTTGCTGCCCTCACCGATGGTGATGGTTTCGGTGTCGCCGCGCACAGTGACCCCAAACCAAACGCTGGCGTCTTTGGCGATCTTGACCGCGCCCATGACCTGCGCAGAGTCGGCGACCCAGGCGGAATCGGCCACTTCAGGGGTGTGTGCATCGAGTTGGTAAATGGCCATGTCTGTCTCCTCGGGGAATATCGGCTTGCCTGATCGGCGAAACCTACAATTGTAGGGAGGCTCAAGGCTGGTCTTGAACCTGTGGCCGTCATTTCCCCTGTGCATCGGGCTTTCTGACGGCTCATCCATTTTGCTGCTCTGTTGTTGCCAAGCATGTCTTCTTTGCGTACCGCCGCCCTGGGGCCTTGGGCTGAAGCCGACCCCGTTTTGAAAGCCCAAGCCACCTTGGCGCTGGACTTGCACGCGCCCGTGCGGGCCCAGGAGCAGCTGCAAGCGCCCTGCCCCCTGCCTGGCAGACCCGCTAAACCCGCGCTGCTGCCGCACACGCACATCAAGGCCAAGTCGCTCACCACGCCAGAGGGCCGCGCCATCTTGCTGCACTCGATCACCCACATCGAGCTCAACGCCATCGACCTGGCGCTGGACGTGGTGTGGCGTTTTTCGGGCATGCCCGATGCGTTCTACACCGACTGGGTGCGCATTGCCCAAGAAGAAGCCAAGCACTTCACCTTGCTGCGCAACCATCTGGTGAGCATGGGCTTCGACTACGGCGATTTCCCGGCCCACAACTCGCTGTGGGACATGGCCGAACGCACCCAGGGTGATCTGTTGGCCCGCATCGGCATCGTGCCGCGCACCATGGAAGCACGCGGGCTGGACGCGTCTCCTGGCGTTAAAAACAAATTGGTGAGCGTTGGTGACCATGCTGCCGGCCAGATCCTGGACATCATCTTAGAAGAAGAAATCGGTCATGTGGCCGCTGGCAACCGCTGGTACCGCTACCTGTGCGCGCAACGGGGCTTGGACCCGGTGCGCACCTATGCCGAGCTGATCGCTCAACACGACGCCCCCAAACTGCGTCCCCCCTTCAACATGCCCGCCCGGCGTCTGGCGGGGTTTGACGAAGTGGAGTTGGCAGCCCTGACCTGAGGATGACCTCAGGAACGGATCAGGTGGTCAAAAGCACTGAGCGCGGCCTTGGCACCGTCGCCTGCGGCGATCACGATCTGCTTGTAAGGCACCGTGGTGCAGTCACCCGCCGCGAACACCCCGGGCACATTGGTGTGGCCCTTGGCATCGATCATGATTTCGCCGAACTTGCTCAGCTCGACCGTACCCTTCAAGAACTCGGTGTTGGGCACCAAGCCGATTTGCACGAACACACCCGCCAATTCAACATGGTGCTCGGTGCCGGTGGCGCGGTCTTTGTAACGGATGCCGTTGACCTTGCTGCCGTCACCGGTGATCTCGGTCGTCTGCGCGTTGGTGTGCACCGTCACGTTGGGCAGGCTGTGCAGCTTGTTCACCAGCACGGCGTCGGCCTTGAGCTGCTCGGCAAATTCGATCACGGTGACGTGCTCCACGATACCGGCCAAGTCAATCGCCGCTTCGATGCCGGAGTTGCCGCCGCCAATCACCGCTGTGCGCTTGCCCTTGAACAGTGGGCCGTCGCAATGCGGGCAGTAGGCCACGCCCTTGTTTTTGTACTCGGCTTCGCCGGGCACGTTGACGTTGCGCCAGCGGGCACCGGTGGACAAGATCACGGTCTTGGCCTTGAGCGTGGCGCCGTTTTCCATCTGGATGTGCACCAAGCCATCGGCACCAGCGGGGGTCAATTTGTCCGCCCGTTGCAGGTTCATGATGTCCACGCCATAGTGGCGCACTTGGGCCTCCAGAGCAGCCGAGAACTTGGGGCCGTCGGTCTCCAGCACCGAGATGTAGTTTTCAATCGCCATGGTGTCGTTGGTCTGACCGCCAAAGCGCTCGGCCGCCACGCCCACGCGGATGCCCTTGCGAGCGGCATACACGGCAGCCGCCGCACCTGCGGGGCCACCGCCCACGATCAACACTTCATAGGGGTCTTTGGCGTCCAACTTGGCCGCTTCGCGGGTGGCAGCACCCGTGTCCAGCTTGGCCACGATTTCTTCCACGCTCATGCGGCCCGAACCGAAAACCTGGCCGTTCAAGAAGACCATGGGCACGGCCATGATCTGGCGCTCTTCGACTTCTTTTTGGAAAGCACCACCTTCGATCACCACGGTCTTGACCTTGGGGTTGAAGATGGCCATGAGCGACAGGGCCTGAACCACGTCGGGGCAGTTGTGGCAGCTCAAGGACATGTAAACCTCGAAGCTGAAGTCGCCGTCCAAGCCCTTGATCGCGTCGATCACTTCAGGCTCGACCTTGGGCGGGTGACCGCCAGTCCAGAGCAAAGCCAAGACCAAAGAGGTGAACTCGTGGCCCAAAGGCAAACCGGCAAAGCGCACGCCGTCTGATTCACCCGAACGTGCCACCACAAAAGAAGGCTTGCGCGCATCGTTCCCCGATGTGTCCAGCGTGACCTTGTCGGACAAGCCCACGATGGTTTCCAGCAGGCTCTTCATGTCCGTGCCGGTTTCGCTGTCATCGAGCGATGCGATCAGCCGGATCGGCTGGCGCAGCAAGGCCAAATATTGCTGCAATTGCGCTTTGAGGGTGTCGTCAAGCATGGTTTTCTCCTGTTTCGGGCTGCACACATCCAGGACCTCGCTTGTGGCGGGGCCTCGGAAAAAGGGGTTTTGGGGGAATCGTTGAGGACAGCGCACACCCGGCTTGTGGCCTTGTTGCGCTGTGCTCAACGCCCTGCGTGGCAGGGTGTTAGCAGCCCTGTAGAACAGGGCTTGGAGTCAAGATTTAGATCTTGCCGACCAGGTCGATGGAAGGAGCCAAAGTCTTGGCGCCTTCTTTCCACTTGGCGGGGCACACTTGGCCTGGGTTGGCGGCGGTGTACTGGGCAGCGGTCAGCTTGCGCAGGGTTTCCGACACGTCACGGGCGATTTCGTTGGAGTGGATTTCCAGGGTCTTGATCGTCAACTCGGGGTTGATGATGAAGGTGCCGCGCAGTGCCAGGCCTTCTTCTTCGATGTGCACGCCAAAAGCGCGTGTCAGGGCGTGAGTCGGGTCGCCAACCAATGGGAACTTGGCTTTGCCCACAGCAGGCGAAGTCTCGTGCCACACCTTGTGCGAGAAATGGGTGTCGGTGGTGATGATGTACACCTCGGCACCGGCTTTCTGGAAAGCTGCGTAGTTGTCAGCAGCGTCTTCGATTTCGGTGGGGCAGTTGAAAGTGAAAGCGGCTGGCATGAAGATGAACACGTTCCACTTGCCTTTGAGGCTGGCTTCGGTCACTTCGATGAACTTGCCGTTGTGGAAGGCTTGGGTTTTGAAGGGCTGAACTTGAGTGTTGATCAGGGACATGGTGTTTCCTTGGGTTGGTTGAAAAAAACTATCGAATGAGAAAACTCATTGGGTTGAATCATAAATCGAATCCATCCCCGCAGGCAGCTCGAGGCCATTGGAAGTTTCAATGGGTGTCATAGCCAGGACGCAACGCCCCCACGGCCAAGAGCAGCCAGGCCGCGATCCAAGCGCTACCACCCCAGGGCACCAGGGCGCGCAGGGCGTCAAAACCCAACAGGGCTCGGGCGTAAATGTTGAAGCTGAACAAGGCCATGCCCAACACCATGAGCCAACCCGAGGCCCGCCACCAACGCGACGGTCCACGCCCGCTCAAGGCCAGCCCCACCAGGATCAAGCCCAGAGCGTGGAACTGCTGCTGGTTCAACGCGGTTTGCACCATGGCCGGGATGCCGTTGGCGAATGCGGCCAGATGGGCGAATGCGGCACTGAACACCACACTCGATGAGGCGCACAAGGCACCCAGGATCAAAAAAAATCGGGAAGAAGGCATGGCAGATCAGCAAGATAAGTTTGACAAAGGTCAGAGGCAGCAAGGATTGGCTCGCGGCGCTTGACACAGACCAGGCCAAGTCTGACAGATTGGCGCACAGTGAAGACCTCTCCCCTTGCAAGGACCTGAAATGAAAATGCTGATGGGCTTGTTCTCTAGCGACTATGGCCTGATGAGTGTGGGCGTGATCGTGTTCATGCTGCTGATGACCGCCTTCTTCCTGCGCAGGTTTGTGCACAAGATGAACACCAACGAATAAGGCACCTGCTGCGCTCAGGCCAACGGTCGGCGGTAACCGCCCGACTGCCCCCGGGGCGAGAAGACCACCTGCCAAAGCTGGTTGTCCCGTGACCTGAAGGTGCCCGCGCAGCACAACAGGTAGTAGCGCCACATGCGGTAAAAGCGCTCGCCATATTTTTCTTTCAAAACAGGCCAAGCCCCTTCAAAACGCTCATGCCAAGCCATCAGGGTCTTGTCATAGTCAGTGCCAAAGTTATGCCAGTCTTCCATGACAAAGTCCTGCTCGCTGTAATAACCGACTTCGGACACAGAGGGCAAGACGCCATTGGGGAAGATGTACTTTTCAATCCAAGGGTCAATCCCCCAAGCTGGTTTGTTTTTGCCAATGGTGTGCAGCAAAAACAGGCCATCACCGCGCAGGCAGCGCCGCGCCATGTCAAAAAAACTGCGGTAATTCTTGTGCCCCACATGCTCGAACATACCCACCGAGGCGATGCGGTCAAAGCGTTGCGTTCCCTGCAAATTGAATGCCCTGTAATCGGCCAACTCAAATCGCACAGGCAAATCACCCGCCTTGATCGCGCCCAAATGCGCCTGCTCTTTAGAGACCGTCAGGCCCACACACTGCACGCCGTAATGCCGGGCCGCAAACAACATCAGACTTCCCCATCCACACCCAATGTCCAACAGCGTCATACCGGGGCGCAGTTGTAACTTCTGGCAAATCAGCTCCAGCTTCGCTTCCTGAGCAAGCTGCAAATCGGTGGCCTGTGCCCAATACCCACAGCTGTAGGCCATGGAAGGGTCCAGCATGGCTTCATACAAGTCGTTGCCCAGGTCATAGTGCACCTCGCCCACTTGCCAAGCCCGGTGCTCGGACTGCAAATTGGTCAACCGCGCCCGCAGGGAGGCCCAAATCCAGCCTGCACGCCCGACTTGTTCATCCAAGCGTGAGGACAAAATACGGGCAATCAATTCGTCCACCGCCTCGCAGTCCCACCACCCATCCATGTAGCTCTCACCCAGCCCCAAACTGCCCTGGGTCAGTATGCGGTCAAAGGTCGCCGGATGGTGCACCTGCATATCCCAAGGCTTGTCGCCGCCAACCGTGATGCCGGCCAAGGACAACAACTCAGTCGCCTTGCGCCAGTTCTCGTCGTTTTGTACCCAGCGCTCTGTGCCCAATGCGTCCCTTGAACCCATGCATTTCTCCCCATCAGAGTTGGCCGGACGCAACAGCCCGGTGAATGACCATCCTAGGCACACAAGCGGCACTTGGGAATCTGCCTTTTGATGTAACCAATTACCGTAAAACCATTAATCAATAAATGCCATATCTGCCCCATCAGCCTGTGAATGTGCATAATTGACGTTTACGTAACGTCAACTGAAACAGGAGTGAGACATGGACATTCAAGGCAAGGTTTTCATCGTCACCGGCGGCGCATCGGGCCTGGGCGAAGGCACGGCACGCATGCTGGCGGCCAACGGCGGCAAAGTCGTCATTGCCGACATGCAGGCTGAAAAAGGCGAAGCCATCGCCAAGGAACTGGGCGGCGCCTTCGTCAAGTGCGACGTGAGCAACGAGGCCGATGGTCAGGCCGTGGTGGCCCAAGCCGTGTCGATGGGCAAACTGATGGGCCTGGTCAACTGCGCAGGCATCGCCCCCGCCGAAAAGACCGTGGGCAAGAACGGCGCGCACAGCCTGGCCGTGTACACCAAGACCATCATGGTCAACCTGGTGGGCACCTTCAACATGATCCGCCTGGCCTCTGAAGCCATGAGCAAAAACGAACCCGAAGCCACAGGCGAGCGCGGCGTGCTGATCAGCACCGCCAGCGTGGCGGCGTATGACGGCCAGATTGGCCAAGCAGCCTACGCCGCGTCCAAAGGCGGCGTGGTCGGCATGACACTGCCGATTGCCCGCGACCTGTCGCGCAACGGCATCCGCAACATGACGATTGCCCCCGGCATCTTTGGCACCCCCATGCTGTTTGGCATGCCGCAAGAAGTGCAAGACGCGCTGGCCGCAGGCGTGCCCTTCCCCAGCCGCCTGGGCACTCCCCAAGACTACGCCAAACTGGCCAAACACATCATCGAAAACGACATGCTCAACGGCGAAGTGATCCGCCTGGACGGCGCGATCCGACTGGCACCGAAATGATCTGAGCGGACAGCCCATGCGACAGGCCCTTCTGGGCCTGTCGTCGTTTGGGCGCTAGCATTCGCCATCTGGAGAGCATATGAAAACCCCATTGAGCCTGATCACTCTCGCCCTGCTCAGCGCTTGCGCCGCACCACCGTCAGCCCCCAGCTTGCGCTACAGCGCGCCCGAGCAGCCCGAGGCCGCCAGCGGCGTCACCGCCAAGCCGGGTTGGGCGTATGGCCGTCAGGCGGTGGCAGCGGCCAATCCGCTGGCCACCGATGCCGGTTTGCAGATCTTGCGTGCTGGAGGCTCGGCGCTCGATGCGGCCATTGCGGTGCAGATGGTGCTGGGGCTGGTGGAGCCGCAGTCAAGCGGCATTGCGGGCGGGGCTTTTTTGTTGCACTTTGACGGAGCGCAGCGCATTCAAGCGTTTGATGGCCGTGAAACGGCACCCGCTGATGCATTTTCAGGCACCTTTTTGAGCGACAACGGCGAGCCTTTGCGCTTTTATGATGCGGTGCTGAGTGGTTTGTCTGTGGGTGTGCCCGGCGCCTTGCGCATGCTCGAAGCGGCGCACCGCCAGCATGGCCAACTTCCTTGGGTGCAGCTGTTCACGCCCGCCATCACTTTGGCCGAGCAGGGTTTCAAGGTCAGCCCGCGCCTGCACACGCTGCTGCAAACCGACCCGCATCTGAAAAAAGACCCGCTGGCGGCCCGTTTTTTTTACAACGCCGAGGGCCAAGCCTGGCCGATAGGCCATGTGCTGCGCAACCTCGAATACGCCCATGTGCTGCGCCGCATTGCCGCCGAAGGCAGCCGGGCCCTGCACGAAGGCGCTGTGGCCCAGGCCATCGTGCAACGGGTGCAATCGCCGCCTCGCCCGGGCAGCCTGAGTCTGCAAGACCTGCGTGACTACCGTCCCCGCGAGCGCGAGGCGCTGTGCTTTGACCACATGGCACAGGCGCGGGCTTACCGCATTTGCGGCTTCCCGCCGCCGTCTTCGGGGCAGATCGCCATAGGGCAGATCTTGGGCATGATTTCCTCCGCGACCGCCCAAGGTCCCGAACTGGCTGATGGCCTGCCCTCCCCCAACTTTTTGCACCGCTACACCGAGGCGTCGCGGCTGGCTTTTGCCGACCGAGCGCAATACGTGGCAGACCCGGACTTTGTGAATGCACCCGCTGGGGACTGGCGCAGCCTGCTGGCCCCCGCTTATTTGGCGCAGCGCAGCCAACTCATCGGTGCGCAATCCATGAAGCTGGCCACACCGGGTCAGCCTTCGGGCAGCTCCACGTCGTGGGCACCCATGCCCGCACAAACCGAATACGGCACCAGCCACATCAGCGTGGTTGATGCCCAAGGCCGCGCTGTGGCCATGACCACCACCATTGAAGCGGCCTTTGGCGCACGCCGCATGGTGACGACCGACACTGCGCGCCCGGGCGGCTTTTTGCTCAACAACCAGTTGACCGATTTCAGCTTTACCCCAGCCGATGCGCAAGGGCGGCCGATCGCCAACCGGGTTGAGCCCGGCAAACGGCCCCGCTCGTCTATG
Source organism: Limnohabitans sp. Jir72 (assembly GCF_003063575.1). Taxonomy (GTDB): domain Bacteria; phylum Pseudomonadota; class Gammaproteobacteria; order Burkholderiales; family Burkholderiaceae_C; genus Limnohabitans_A. Next base: position 55,091 of record NZ_NESC01000008.1, on the reverse strand, counting down.
TCACCCACGCTGGTGTTCGACAAAACCACCGGCCAGCTGCTCATGAGCGGCGGCAGCCCTGGCGGGGCGCTGATCATCCACTACACGGCCAAACTGCTCACCGGCACCTTGCATTGGGGCCTGAACGCCCAACAAGCGGTGAGTCTGCCCAACTTTGGCTCGCTCAATGGCCCCACCCTGCTCGAATCCAAAGGCTTTCCAAGCAGCACTGTAGAAGCCCTCAAGGCGCGTGGCCATGAGGTACGCGAAATGGAGATGACCAGCGGCTTGCAAGCCATTGAACGCACATCCACAGGCTGGTTTGGCGGCGCTGACCCACGGCGTGAAGGCGTGGTGCTGGGCGACTGAGCGGATCGACCCGCATGAAAAACGGCAGCCAAGGCTGCCGTTTTGCTTGGCAGCGGGCATACGCCCGCGCAGATCAGTAAGCCTGGCCCAGCTGGCCCAAGATCGCAGGGTTCTCAAGGGTGGAGATGTCTTGCGTGATCTCTTCACCTTTGGCCAACGAACGCAGCAGGCGGCGCATGATCTTGCCCGAACGGGTCTTGGGCAGGTTCTCGCCAAAGCGAATGTCTTTGGGCTTGGCGATCGGACCGATTTCTTTGGCAATGTGGTCGCGCAATTGCTTGGCGATGGCTTTGCCTTCGTCTGTGTTGGGCAGTGAGCGCTTGAGCACCACGAATGCGCAGATGGCTTCGCCGGTGGTGTCGTCAGGGCGGCCCACCACGGCGGCTTCGGCCACCAGCTCGGTGCAGCTGACCAAGGCCGATTCGATTTCCATCGTGCCCATGCGGTGACCGGAGACGTTCAGCACGTCGTCGATGCGGCCAGTGATGGTGAAGTAACCGGTTTTCTCGTCGCGAATCGCGCCGTCGCCCGCCAAGTAGTACTTGCCCTTGAAGTCTTCAGGGTAGTAGCTCTTCTTGAAGCGCTCAGGGTCGCCCCAGATGTTGCGGATCATGGAAGGCCATGGTCGCTTGACGACCAAAATGCCGCCTTGGCCATTGGGCATGTCGTCACCGGTTTCGCTCACGATGGCGGCCTGGATGCCGGGGAACGGCAGTGTGCAAGAACCTGGGACCATGGGCGTGACGCCAGGCAGCGGCGTGATCATGTGGCCACCGGTTTCGGTTTGCCAGAAGGTGTCCACAATGGGGCAACGGCTGCCGCCGACATGCTCGTAGTACCACTCCCAAGCGGCTGGGTTGATCGGCTCGCCGACCGAGCCCAGCAGGCGCAGGCTCGACAAGTCGTAGCTCTTGGGGTGCACGGCATCGTTGGCTTCAGCGGCTTTGATGAGCGAGCGGATGGCGGTCGGCGCGGTGTAGAAGATCGTGGCTTTATGGTCCTGGATCATCTTCCAGAAGCGGCCAGCGTCTGGGTAGGTGGGCACACCTTCGAACACGATCTCGGTGCCACCCAAAGCCAAGGGGCCGTAGGTGATGTAGGTGTGGCCGGTGACCCAGCCGATGTCGGCGGTGCACCAGAACACGTCATCCTGCTTCAGGTCAAAGGTCCACTTGGTGGTCAAAGCGGCATGCAGCAGGTAGCCGCCGGTGCTGTGCTGCACGCCTTTGGGTTTGCCGGTGGAGCCCGAGGTGTAGAGCAAGAACAGGGGGTGTTCAGCGCTCACCCACTCTGGCTCGCAGGTGGTAGCTTGCTGGTCAGCCACATCCTGCATCCACAGGTCGCGGCCTGCGGTCATCGCGATGTCAGCGCCCGAGCGCTTGACGACCAACACGTTTTTGATGGAGCCGCAGCCGCCCAAACCAATGGCTTCGTCCACGATGGATTTGAGGGGCAGCAACTTGCCGCCGCGCACTTGGTTGTCAGCGGTGATGACGGCCACAGCGCCGGTGTCTTCGATGCGATCGCGCAGCGACTGGGCCGAGAAACCACCAAACACCACCGAATGGGTCGCGCCAATGCGGGCGCAGGCTTGCATGGCGGCCACGCCCTCGATGGACATGGAGATGTAGATGACCACGCGGTCACCTTTTTTGATGCCCAAGCTCTTCAATGCATTGGCGTATTGGCATGTCTTGGCCAGCAACTGGCTGTAGGTGACCTTGGTCACTTCGCCGCCGTCGGCTTCAAAAATGATGGCGGTCTTGTCGCCCAGGCCTTTTTCGACGTTGCGGTCCAGGCAGTTGTAAGACACGTTCAGGGTGCCGTCTTCAAACCACTTGAAGAAAGGGGCGTTTGACTCGTCGAGCACTTTGGTGAAAGGTGTCTTCCAGGTGATCAGCTCATTGGCCAAGCGGCCCCAAAAACCCTGGTAATCGGTTTCTGCTTCTTTGCACAAAGCTTCGTAAGCAGCCATACCGGAGACGTTGGCGTTTTTAACGAAGTCTGCGCTGGGTTGGTAAATGTTGGAACTCATCAGATTTGTCTCCTCAATGACATGGCGTTTTTCAAACTGGTGCAAATGTCTGCTTTCGCTCTTACAAAGCACTGACTGACAGCAGTCTTGCACGAACTGGGGCGTGAAACACGGTTCTACCGCCTAAAATCCGAATTTGCCCGAAGCCTGTGGCTTCTGGAAAAACCACTCAATCCAAGCATGTCCTCACGCCCTCCTGCACGAAAAAGTTCTTTGAGCGCCTTGAACAAATTCATTTTTGCAAGCCGTTGGTTGCAACTGCCTTTGTATCTGGGCCTGATCGCAGCGCAAGCGGTGTACGTTTTTCATTTCTGGGTCGAGCTGGTGCATTTGCTCGAAGCTGCTTTTGGCAGCCAGACCGCGTTACAAGCCTTGATCAACAGCATTGGGTACAAAACCGATGCGCCCATCACAAAGCTGAATGAAACCGTGATCATGCTTGTCGCGCTGGGCTTGATCGACGTGGTCATGATCTCCAACCTGATGATCATGGTGATCGTCGGCGGCTACGAAACCTTTGTCTCGCGCCTGAACTTGGAAGACCACCCGGATCAACCTGAATGGCTGGACCACGTCAACGCCTCGGTGCTCAAGGTCAAGTTGGGCACGGCCATCATAGGCATCAGCTCCATCCACCTGCTGAAAACCTTCATCAACGCCGCCAATTACGACGAGAAAGTACTCATGTGGCAAACCCTCATCCACATTGCTTTTTTGCTCAGTGCACTCGCGATTGCCTATGCCGACCGCCTGATGTCTCGCCACGAAAAACCTGACCACTGAAACACCTTTCCGATTTTTTGTCTCTCTCCAGGATCACATCACCATGACCACTCTGATCAAACAAGACGACCTGATCGAATCCGTTGCCGCCGCGCTGCAATACATCAGCTACTACCACCCGGCTGATTTCATCTCTCATCTGGCCAGCGCCTACGAGCGCGAGCAAAGCCCTGCCGCCAAGGACGCCATTGCGCAGATCCTGACCAACAGCAAGATGAGCGCTTTTGGCCACCGCCCGATTTGCCAGGACACGGGCATCGTGAACGTGTTCCTCGAAGTCGGCATGGACGTGAAATTTGACGGTTTCACCGGCAGCCTGGAAGACGCGGTCAACGAAGGCGTGCGCCGTGGCTACAACCATGCCGACAACATGTTGCGTGCATCGGTCGTGTCTGACCCGCACTTCAACCGCAAGAACACCAAGGACAACACGCCCGCCGTGATCTTCACCAAGATCGTGCCCGGTCACCATGTGCATGTGACGGTGGCGGCCAAAGGCGGCGGCAGCGAAAACAAGTCCAAGTTGATCATGCTCAACCCCGGCGACAGCATCGTCGACTGGGTGCTCAAAACGGTGCCCACCATGGGTGCGGGCTGGTGCCCGCCCGGCATGTTGGGCATCGGCATTGGCGGCACAGCCGAAAAAGCCGTGCTCTTGGCCAAAGAAAGCCTGATGGACGACCTGGACATGTACCAGCTGCTCGAAAAATCGAGCAAAGGCGAAAAGCTCGACCCCGTCGAAGAAATGCGCCTGGAGCTGTACCACAAGGTCAACGCCCTGGGCATTGGCGCGCAAGGCCTTGGGGGCCTGACCACCGTGCTGGACATCAAGATCAAGATGTACCCCACCCACGCGGCCAGCAAGCCCGTGGCCATGATCCCCAACTGCGCGGCCACCCGCCACGCGCACTTTGTGCTCGACGGCTCAGGCCCCACTTACCTGGAAGCGCCATCGCTCGATCTGTGGCCCAACGTGAACTGGACGGCCGACACCGAAAAGAGCCAACGCGTGGACCTGAACACCCTCACGCCCGAACAAGTGGCCGCCTGGAAACCCGGCCAGACCCTGCTGCTCAACGGCAAGATGCTGACGGGCCGTGACGCTGCGCACAAACGCATTCAAGACATGCTGGCCAAGGGCGAGCCGCTGCCCGTGGACTTTAAGAACCGCGTGATTTACTACGTGGGCCCGGTGGACCCCGTGGGCGACGAGGCTGTGGGTCCCGCAGGCCCCACCACCGCCACCCGCATGGACGGCTTCACCGAGATGATGCTGGCCAACACCGGTCTGATCGCCATGATCGGCAAGGCCGAGCGCGGCCCGGTCGCCATCGAAGCCATCAAAAAGCACAAGAGCGCTTACCTGATGGCCGTGGGCGGTGCGGCTTACCTCGTGTCCAAAGCCATCAAGCACGCCAAAGTGGTGGGCTTTGCCGACATGGGCATGGAAGCCATTTACGAATTCGACGTGGTCGACATGCCCGTGACAGTGGCGGTGGATGCGGGCGGCACCAGCGCCCACATCACCGGACCTGCCGAATGGCAAAAGCGCATCGCCACGGGTGAGTTCAAAGGCATTGGCGTGACCGCTGCCTGAATGTGATGCGGCGGTGACCCGCAAGTCACCGCCCTTCCCCGATTCATGACCGAATCCCCCATCGGCGTTTTTGACAGCGGCATCGGCGGCCTGAGCGTACTGCAGGCGCTGCAAGCCGAGTTGCCGCACGAGCACTTTGTGTATTGGGCCGACAGCGGTCATGCGCCGTATGGTGAAAAAGGGGATCTCTTCGTACGCCAGCGCAGCCTGGCCATTGCACAGCATCTGATTGATCGCCACCACATCAAAGCCCTGGTGGTGGCCTGCAACACCGCCACAGCAGCCGCCATTCACACCTTGCGAGCGCAGCACCCGCATTTGCCCTTGATCGGCGTCGAGCCCGCACTCAAACCGGCCATCGCGCTGAGCCAAACCAAACGCATCGGCGTCATCGGCACCAGGGGCACGCTGTCCAGCGAAAAATTCCATCGGCTCCTCGCCAGCTTGCAAGACCAGGCCGACTTCGTGGTTCAGCCCTGCAATGGTTTGGCCCTGGCCATTGAGCAAAGCACACACGCTGCATCGGCCACACACGACGCTGACCAGGTCAGCGCATTGCTGCGGAACTACACAGGACAGATGGGCCGATTTGGCAAAACACCGGGCGAGATGGACACTTTGGTGCTGGGCTGCACGCACTACGTTTTTGCAGAAGACGCATTGCGCAAATGGCTCGGTCCGGATGTGCAACTGGTCTCAACTGGCGAACCTGTGGCCCGTCAAACCCGCCGCTTGCTGGAAGCATCGGGGCAATTGCGCAGCGGACCTGCACCCCATGCGGGTTCTGAACGCATGCGTTTGATGACCAATGGTGATCTCGGCGCACTGCAAGCGGCTGCACACCGTTGGCTGCGGCTGCCCCACTCGGTTTGCCACGAATCCGATCCGCAGGTCTGATCAGTGGTCGGTCTGGCCAAGCGCCATGCGTCGACCGCGCTCGACGCTCACCGGCATCAGCAGGACCAAGCCCAAGACAAACAGCAGCGATGTCGAGCCAATGGCCAGGCGTTGGTTACCGCCACTGAGCCAAGTGATGAGGCCATAGCTCAAAGGCCCAAGGATGCTGGCCAAGCGGATCGCAAAGGTCCAGAGGCCAAAAAACTCACCCAGCCGCGAAGGCGGCACCATCAAGCCCGCCATGGCCCGACCTGATGACTGGCTAGAACCCATGCATACCCCGGCCAGGGCCGCCGCCCACCAAAACACCTCTTTCGTGCTCGACAAGGCCGCGATCACGCAGGTCAATATCCAGCCCAGCAAGGTCAGAGCCAAAGCCAATTTGTGCCCGATCCGGTCTTGCGCATAGCCCAACACGAAGGCCCCCACAAAGGCCGCGATATTCAACACAAAGATGAGCACCATGGTTTCTTGAGGTTGAAAGCCAATCACCTGCTCGGCGTAAATCGCCGCTAACGAAATCGCCACTGCAACCCCGCCTTGGTAGGCCACGGCGCAGGCCATCAAGCGTGTGAAGTCCTTGTAAGGCCGAGCATCCCTGAAGGTCTGCTTCAACTGGCGCAGGCTTTGCAGCATGCCTACCATCGGTGCGTCGGGCTGCGGCGGCGAATGCTCTTTCAGCAAGGCAAAGGTCACGCAAGCGGATGCACCATAAACCAGCGCTGTGATCAACATGGTGACAGGCACAAACTGGCTGCCGCTTTCACCCCGTGCCTGCGCGGCCAGCACATACGCCAAGCACACGCCCAAGGTCAACATGCCGCCGATGTAGCCCAAAGCCCAGCCCCAGCCGCTGACGCGCCCCATGGCCTCAGGCTTGGCGAGTTCGGGCAAAAAGGAAGCGGTCAAAGACTCGCCAAACGAAAAGAAGGTGTTGGAGACGATGAGCAGGCAAAGACCCAAGGCCACTTGGCCGGGGCCGACCCAGGCCAGCGCGGCGGTGCTGAGCACGCACGCTGCGGTCACGGTCATCAGCAAACGTTTTTTGCCTGCCGTTCGGTCGGCCCACGCCCCCAAACCCGGCATGCTCAGCATGACGATGACGTAGGAAATGCTCAGGCCTACCGTCCAGGCCAAGGTGGCCCAAGATGCGCCTTGGGCCACACCGCCTACAAAATATGCCGCAAACACCGCCGTGATGACCACCGTGGTGTAACCGGAATTGGCGAAGTCGTACATCGCCCAGCCAAACACCTCGCGAAGTCGAACACCGGGATTGAGTGCATCGCTTGAGAAGAGGGCCTTCATGGCAGCATCTTTCAGTGCAGGTGTCGGGGTCGGCGATTGCCACCGCCATGGCCATTGCCACCCGAGCCTTTGGGTGGCTTGCCAATGTCCAACGAGCTGACCAGGCTGTCAAAACGCTGGCTGAACAATTTGTCGATTTCTGCCACCACGCCGCCCAATTCAGCGCCGTCGAAATGGCGCTCCATCATGTTGATCACGTCATGCACCAGCAAATCACGCTGAGCTTGCATGATGGCACCAGGATCGGGTCCGACGAACAGCATCACGAAATCGTCGCGTGACTCGCCGCCGTTGGCCTCGTCTTCGTCGTCGAAATCGGTGTCATAGAAAGTGACCTCAATCTGGGTACCAGCGGCAGACAGTTCATTGAGGTTCATGCAAAGATCGTCCAGCACCATGCGGAAATCATCATCGCCGCGCACCGTCCAACACATGTGCAGGCGATGGGTGTTCACGTCAAAACGGATGCCGGGTTCTTCCTCGTACAGGCTGGGCGATCCCTCGCTCAAAGTGCGTGCACCGGCGTAATGCCAAAGCGGCTTGAGCGCTTCTTGCACAGCCTGGAGGTCGGTGCCGGGTTTGATCGGCACATCACCATGCACGTGGATCTCAAACGGTGCGTTGTCTTGGTTCATGATGATGTTTTTCTAACTGTGGTGCCTCGGGCCGGAATCGAACCGGCACGCCCCTGTTACGGAAGCAACGGATTTTAAGTCCGGTGTGTCTACCAGTTTCACCACCGAGGCTGGAGCTCTATTGTGCCCTGATATAGCGCATTTTCTGCGCTCAGCCGATCTGTAAATTCAGCATGGCCAAGACGTACAACGCCAGCACGGCGATGTATCCCACAAGCCAGAACAAGGATCGAAATCGAGCTTTGTCTTGAAGGTAGCAGGCCACATAAGCCACGCGTGCGGCCATGAACAGCACACACAGCGAATCCACAACCACTGGCTGCACGCCCGTCAACAAGGCGAGCACGACACCCACTGCAAAAAATGGAAATGCCTCCAAGCAATTGGCTTGCGCCGCATTCGCACGTGCGCGGTAGCCGGTTTGCTGAGCCATCCATTCACGCGGATTGTGGTTGTCATACCCCTTCGCACCAGCTTTGGAGATGCCTGCGCAGATCACAGGCATCAGACCTGCCACCAAAATCGCCACATAAGAAATCACCATGCTTGTCTCCTTTGAAGAACCTCAAAACGCCAACAAAAAAGCCACTGAAGGTTCAGTGGCTTGTGATCAAAATGGACTGATCGTCACATCTTGAACGATCAACCGCCTTTTTTGGAGCGTTTGCCGGGGTTTTTCTTGCTGCGAGTCGCCACGCCACGCTCCAAGCTCACGCGCTGGCCACGGCCATGTGTGCGCAATGTCACGCCGGGCAGTGCGGGCAGTGGTGCTGTGAATTTACGATCTGCTTCAGTAACGATTTTGTTGCCCATCTGTGGCTCCAGGAAAATAATGCAAACCGTTATTAAGCCACAAGAATGGGCCATTTTGGTGGTGTGCGTCGATCAAACTGCACAACTCGCCTGCTACCAGCTCGGCCATGCAGTCGCAGCCATGCTGGACAAAACAACACATGCTCGGCCAAGATGGGCTCTTTCAATCCCGCCATCACGTTCACAACGTAGCACGCACCATGAGCACACCGACATTTGACACCTTTTGCAAACAGGCCCTCGACGAAGGTTTCGATGAAATCATCACCAGGGAGTGGGCACCGCAACTGCACCTGGACACGCACACCCACCCTTTTGATGTCAGCGCGTATGTCGCCCGAGGTGAATACTGGTTGACCACCGGTGACGAAGTGCGACACCTGAAAACTGGTGACAATTTCCGTCTGGCCCGCAATGTGCCGCATGCCGAGTTGTATGGACCTGAAGGTGCCACTGTGTGGGTTGCTCGCGCCAACTGAACCACATTGGACACGCACCATAAAAAAAGCCACTTCAACATGCATTGAAGTGGCTTTTGGAGTGGAGGCGCGACCCAGAGTCGAACTGGGCTAAACGGATTTGCAATCCGTTGCATAACCGATTTGCTATCGCGCCAAATTTTTAAAATTCTACAAAAAAGGGAAGCAATTGCTTCCCTTTTTTGATGAAAGAGGTTGGCACTTCTTTCAATGTTTGGAGCGGGAAACGAGATTCGAACTCGCGACCTCAACCTTGGCAAGGTTGCGCTCTACCAACTGAGCTATTCCCGCGTTGAAGCCTCAAATTATACATCGACAAAACCTCTTTTTCAGCGCGCTCAGCTTGAATTCGGATTTTTTGTTGGCCAAGTACAGCAATGACCTTCTTCGTCCGTGGCAAGCGGGCTGTCAGTGGCTCAGTGTCAGCGGCTGCACGCAAGCTCAGTTGGGCAAAGTCGTGCGGTTTGGGGTGCAGATCGAGCCTGCGTCCGGCCTTGCGGTTCTGGCTTGGCACATCATGGCCAATGAGTGCCGTCAGTTGGCTGGCCGCAGCCAGCAAGCCTAACAAGGCTACGCCCGTGTCGTAACCCATCAGGGCCAGCGCATGCACAATGTCACAAAGCGTCACACCGTCGGCCCCAACTCCTCAACAAAGTGGCGGCACCATTCGAGCACCACGGGCACCGGCACGTCGCTTTCCATGGGGCAGCCAAAGGTGCAAGACAGCGACAAGTTGATGGTCACACCGGTGCCCTGCACTGCTTTGACAACCTCAGCCAGTCCTGCAAAGGACTGTTCGAGGGCGATCTTGTCTTCGGTCGGCACAAAAGCCGATTCGGCCTGCAGACCGTCTAGGGTGCCGACTTCTTGCATGTGGATGCACGCACCCTGCCCCTTGCCAAACGGCATTGTCCGTTTTCATGCGACCACCTTTTTGTCACGGAATTGGCGGATCTGTTCTGCGCTCATGCCCAGCTCGGTGAGCACAGCGTCGGTGTCATCGCCCAGCTTGGGGGCCGAGGACCTCACCCGACCGGGTGTACCCATCAGCTTGGGCACGATGCCGGGCACTTCGATGTTGTGCCCGTCGCGGGTCTGCTGCTGGAGGATCATGTCTCGGACGCGGTAGTGCGGATCTTCCACGATGTCCTTGGCGGTGTAAACCCGACCGGCGGGCACGCTGGCTTGGGCAAGGACCTCCAGCACGTCCACCACAGTGCGGCTTTGCGACCAGGCTTCGATGGCCGAGTCCAGTGCCTTGACACGGGCCACACGCCCAGCGTTGTCGGCCAACTCGGGATCATTGCCCAAGTCTTCACGACCGATGACCTGCATCAGCCGCTTGAAAATGCTGTCGCCATTGCCCGCGATCAACACCACCCCGTCAGCGCAGCGGTAAGCGTTGGACGGGGCGATGCCGGGCAATGCCGAACCCGCGGGTTCGCGGATGGTGCCGAATGCGCTGTATTCGGGCACCAGACTCTCCATCACATTGAGGACCGCCTCGTTGAGCGCCACGTCAATGACCTGCCCCTGGCCCTCGTTGACTTTGCGATGGTAGAGCGCCATCAGCACACCGATGGTGCCGTGCAATGCGGCCAGTGTGTCGCCAATGGAGATGCCGCAACGCACTGGCACGCGGTCGGGCTCGCCCGTCAGGTGGCGCAGGCCGCCCATGGCCTCACCGATCACACCAAAGCCAGGCAAGTCGCGGTATGGCCCCGTCTGACCGTAGCCAGAGATGCGCAGCATCACCAAGCCCGGGTTGGTATGAGACAGCGTCTCGTAGTCCATGCCCCAGCCTTCGAGCGTGCCGGGACGGAAATTTTCAATCAGCACATCGGCCTGGGCGATCAACTGCCGCGCGATGTCTTGCCCTTCGGCGCTGCGCAGGTCAATCGCAATGGAGCGTTTGTTGCGCGACTGCACTTGCCACCAGACGGAAGTGCCGTCTTGCAACATGCGCCAGTTGCGCAGCGGGTCGCCCGCACCAGGGGGCTCGATCTTGATGATGTCGGCACCAAAGTCACCCAGCGTCTTGGCTGAAAAGGGACCAGCAATCAGCTGGCCCATCTCGACCACGCGCAGGCCTTTGAGTGCACCGGGTGTGAGTTGCGGCATGTTCATGGAGATGTTCCTCAGTCGATGGTTGCACCGGATTCTTTGACGGCCTTGGCCAATAAGCGCACCACCCCCATCAAGCCTTTGGCGTGACCGGACAAATCATCGCTCATCTGGTCCACATTGCTCTGGATGCGATGCACATGGCGGTGCAATGTCTCGCCAGCCAAAGTCAGCTTAACCCCCCGCGAGTGTCGCGCCTGCAAAGCCACACCAAAGGCCTGCTCCAAGTCGGTCATCCGTTTGCTGGCCGCGCCCACAGCCAACTTGGCCAACTCAGCCCCTTGGCTGATGCTGCCGGTGCGGGCCGCCAGTTGAAACAAATACAGAGATACAAGATCAATACGATGCAGGTTCATGAATCTGGTAGAGGTTGAACGCTGGAACGCGTGCCATCAAAGCATAAGGCATCGGTCGCAAAAAAGCCCGCTGACAGCGGGCCAAGTGATGTGGGAGGTTTAAAGAATTCTGGAGGCGCGGGCCGGAGTCGAACCGACCTACACGGATTTGCAATCCGGTGCATAACCGCTTTGCTACCGCGCCCAGTTCCAAGACGCGAGCCCTGGAAAATTCCGACAAAAAAGGGAAGCAGTTGCTTCCCTTTTTGATGAAAGAGGTTGGCACTTCTTTCAATGTTTGGAGCGGGAAACGAGATTCGAACTCGCGACCTCAACCTTGGCAAGGTTGCGCTCTACCAACTGAGCTATTCCCGCACATCAGTGAATTCAGCATTATATGCTTTGTTCGCTGCGATAGAAGAATTATAGCGCCATTTCCGGGGCATTTCGAGAGGACCCCGGAAATTTTGCATCAATGTTTCACGGCCTCGACCTTGGGCGTCGCCGTGACAGCCGTGACCGCAGCGGCGGCCATTTCTTCTTCGCTCAACGGCACCGGCTTGGCTTCCAACGCCACATCCAACACCTGGTCGATCCACTTGACAGGCACGATCTCGAGCCCGTTTTTGACGTTCTCAGGAATGTCCTGCAAATCCTTGACGTTGTCTTCAGGGATGAGCACTGTCTTGATGCCACCACGCAAAGCGGCAAGCAGCTTTTCCTTCAAACCCCCAATGGCCGTGACCTCACCGCGCAAGGTGATCTCGCCGGTCATGGCCACATCGGCACGCACCGGGATACCGGTCATGGCCGAGACCATCGCGGTGGTCATGGCTGCGCCTGCACTGGGACCGTCTTTAGGGGTGGCGCCGTCAGGCACGTGGATGTGCAGGTCTTTCTTTTCAAAGACCTCATCCTTGATGCCCAACAAGCGTGAACGGCTGCGCACCACCGTGCGCGCAGCTTCTACCGACTCTTTCATCACATCGCCCAACGAGCCAGTGCGGGTGATGACACCCTTGCCGGGCATCAAGGCCGCCTCAATGGTCAGCAGATCGCCGCCCACTTCGGTCCACGCCAGACCCACCACTTGACCGACCTGGTTCTTTTGCTCAGCACGGCCATAGCTGTACTTGCGCACGCCCAGAAATTCATTGAGGTTGTCCACCGTCACCTGCACCTGTGGCTTCATTTGCTTGAGCAACAAGGCCTTGACGACTTTGCGGCAAATCTTGCCCAGTTCGCGCTCGAGCGATCGCACACCGGCTTCGCGGGTGTAGTAACGCACCACATCGCGCACGGCATCTTCGGTCACATTCAGCTCTTCGGGTTTGACGCCGTTGTTGGCCAATTGCTTGGGCAACAGGTACTTCATGGCGATGCTGGTTTTTTCGTCTTCGGTGTACCCCGACAAACGAATGACCTCCATCCGGTCCAGCAATGCCGAAGGGATGTTCATCGAGTTGGATGTGGCCACAAACATCACATCGCTCAGGTCGAAATCGACCTCCACGTAGTGGTCACCAAAGGTGTGGTTCTGCTCGGGGTCGAGCACTTCCAGCAAGGCGCTCGATGGGTCGCCACGAAAATCGGTACCCAGCTTGTCGATCTCGTCGAGCAAGAACAAAGGATTCTTGGTACCCACCTTGTTCAGGTTTTGCAGGACTTTGCCCGGCAAAGCGCCAATGTAAGTGCGGCGGTGACCGCGGATCTCAGCCTCGTCACGCATGCCGCCCAAGGCCATGCGCACGTACTTGCGGCCCGTGGCCTTGGCAATCGATTGACCCAGCGAGGTCTTGCCCACACCGGGTGGGCCAACCAGACACAGGATCGGTGCCTTGACCTTGTCCACGCGTTGCTGCACAGCAAGATATTCCAGAATACGGTCTTTGACTTTGTCCAAGCCGAAATGGTCCTGGTTCAGCACCTCTTCGGCATTGCCCAAATCGTGTTTGAGCTTGGTCTTTTTGCTCCATGGCAGACCCGTCAAGACTTCGAGGTAGTTGCGCACCACCGAGGCTTCGGCCGACATGGGGGACATCAGCTTGAGCTTCTTGAGCTCACCGTCGGCCTTTTTGCGGGCCTCGGCCGACATCTTGGCGGACTTGATCTTTTTCTCGATCTCTTCAATGTCTGCGCCTTCTTCGCCCTCGCCCAATTCTTTTTGGATGGCTTTGACCTGTTCGTTCAAATAGAAGTCGCGCTGGTTCTTTTCCATCTGACGTTTGACACGGCCACGGATGCGCTTATCAACGTTGAGGATCTCAACCTCGTGCTCCAGCTGGGCAAACAGGTTTTCCAAGCGCGCCTTGATGCTGGCCAAGTCAAGCACTTGCTGCTTGTTTTCGAGCTTGAGGGGCAAGTGAGCCGCGATCGTGTCGGCCAAGCGCCCCGCATCATCGATGCTGGAAATCGAGGTCAGGATTTCGGGCGGAATCTTCTTGTTGAGTTTGACGTACTGGTCAAACTGCTGCATGACAGCACGGCGCAGGGCCTCGATCTCGCTGCTGGGCTCAGACTGCTCAGCGGCGGTATCCACGGGCGTGACGCTGGCCACAAAGTGGGCTTCGCCATCTGCGATGGATTGAACCGTCGCACGCTGCTGGCCTTCGACCAGCACCTTGACGGTGCCATCGGGCAGCTTGAGCATTTGCAAGATGGTCGAGACGCAGCCCACATCGAACATGTCATCGATGGCAGGTTCGTCTTTTGCGGCTGTTTTCTGAGCCACCAGCATGATGCGGCGCTCGGCCGCCATGGCCGACTCCAAGGCCTTGATGCTCTTGGGGCGTCCCACAAACAACGGAATCACCATGTGAGGGAACACGACCACATCGCGCAAAGGCAACATGGGCAGTTCAATCGGGGTGGGCGGCAAAGGTATGTGTCCAGACATGGTGTGTCCCTTGGTTCAATTCAGCTTCACATGGATGCTGCACCGGCGATTTCAACCCAACGATGAGAAGGATTATTGATCGCCGGGCCACACATGGGGGTCAGGCCTGTTTGGCCGACTCGCGGTAAACCAGCAGCGGCGGCTTGTTGTCATCGATGGCGGACTCGTCCACCACCACTTTCTCAACGTTGACCGCATTGGGCAATTCGAACATCGTATCGATCAAAGCTTGCTCCATGATGGAACGCAAGCCACGGGCTCCGGTCTTGCGGGCCAGGGCCTTTCGGGCAATGGCCGTCAGGGCATTGGGGCGCACTTCCAGCTCCACGCCTTCCATGGCCAGCAGTTTGGTGAACTGCTTGACCACGGCGTTCTTGGGCTCGGTCAGGATTTGCACCAAAGCGTCTTCGGTCAGCTCTGCCAACGTGGCGACCACGGGCAGACGACCGACCAACTCGGGGATCAAACCAAACTTGATCAGATCTTCCGGCTCGACTTCATTGAAAACATCCGTGAGAGAGCGCTGCTTCTTGCTCTTGACCGTGGCACCGAAACCAATGCCGCCCGACTCTGTGCGGCTTTCAATGACCTTTTCGAGGCCTGCAAAAGCCCCACCGCAGATGAACAGAATGTTGGTCGTGTCGATCTGCAGGAAATCCTGGTTGGGGTGCTTGCGCCCGCCTTGTGGCGGCACGCTGGCCATGGTGCCTTCGACCAGCTTGAGCAGCGCTTGCTGCACGCCCTCGCCCGACACATCTCGGGTGATGGACGGGTTGTCTGACTTGCGCGTGATCTTGTCGATCTCGTCGATGTAGACGATGCCGCGCTGGGCACGCTCCACGTCGTAATTGCAGGTCTGCAACAACTTGGCGACGATGTTTTCCACGTCTTCACCCACATAACCGGCTTCGGTCAAGGTGGTGGCATCGGCCATGACAAAAGGCACATCGAGCATGCGGGCCATGGTTTGGGCCAGCAATGTCTTGCCCGATCCTGTGGGGCCAATCAGCAAAATATTGCTCTTGGCCAGCTCAACATCGTCTTTTTTGGCACCGTCTTTGTGCTTGAGACGTTTGTAGTGGTTGTACACCGCCACAGCCAGACTGCGCTTGGCTTTTTCCTGGCCAATCACGTAATTGTCGAGGTTGTTTTTGATGTCCAGCGGCGTTGGCAAACCATCTTTGGCGGCATCGGCCACGGTGGTTGTGGCCAGCTCGTCACGCACGATGTCATTGCACAAGTCAATGCACTCATCGCAAATGAAAACCGATGGACCTGCAATCAGCTTTTTGACCTCGTGCTGACTCTTCCCGCAAAAGGAGCAGTACAGGTTTTTCTCAGTGGTGGAGCCTTTTTTGTCGGCCATAAAAGTTGCCTCGGAATCCGGATATTCGTCAATGATAGCGAAAGAAAAACGGCGCTCACCTCGGGAGGTAAACGCCGTCAGATATTGGGCCGGTTGAACCGGCTTGCATCAGCTGCGCTTGGCGATCACCTGATCGACCAAACCATAGTCTTTGGCCTCATCGGCAGACAGGTAATAGTCGCGCTCAGTGTCGCGCTCAATCTTCTCCAGCGGCTGGCCCGTGTTTTCTGCCAGGATGCGGTTCAGGTGCGCACGTGTCTTGATGATCTCGCGGGCCGCGATCTCGATCTCGGTGGCCTGACCACGCGCACCGCCCAGAGGCTGGTGAATCATGATCTTGGAGTTGGGCAGCGAAAAACGCTTGCCCTTGGCGCCCGAAGACAGCAAGAAAGCGCCCATGCTGGCGGCCATGCCGTTGCACAGCGTGGACACGTCGGGCTTGATGAAGTTCATGGTGTCGTAAATCGCCATGCCAGCGCTGACAGAACCGCCGGGCGAATTGATGTACAGCGAGATGTCCTTTTCAGGGTTTTCGCTCTCCAGAAACAGCAGCTGGGCCACGATCAGGTTGGCCATGTGGTCATTGACCTCGCCCACCAAAAAAATCACGCGCTCCTTGAGCAGACGCGAATAGATGTCATAGGCGCGCTCGCCACGGCCCGATTGCTCGACGACCATGGGCACCATGCCCAAATTTGTGATGTCCAGTGCGCTCATCTTTTCTCCAAGAATTTCTAAGGTGACTTTAACCCGAGTTTCAAACCCACCAATGAGATGGGGCTTGTCTGCCAGACTGCAAGCCCGGCACAAGCCCCATTCTTCAGGGATTCAAAGATCCGATCAGCCTTGTTGGCCCATCAGCTCTTCGAAAGAGATGGCTTTTTCCGTGACTTTGGCTTGCGCCAGCACGAAATCGGACACATTGCTCTCGATGACCACGGCTTCCACTTCGGCCAAACGCTGGTTGTCGCTGTTGTACCAACGCACCACGTCCTCAGGACGCTCGTAGCTGGCAGCCAGCTCTTCGATGTGGGCCTTGATCTGCTCAGGCTTGGCGTGCAAGGTGTTGCCACGCACGACTTCGGCCACCACCAGCCCTAAGCGCACGCGCTGCTCGGCTTGAGGACGGAAGATGTCATCAGGGATCGGAGCCTTGTCAGCGTCCTTGATACCGCGTTGCTTCAAGTCGGCACGGGCACCTTCTTTCAGACGCTCGATCTCGGACTGGATGATGGCCTGGGGCAGGTCCAGCTCGGCCTTGGCCACCAGGGCGTCCATGGCGGCTTGCTTGTTGCGGGCCAGCAAGCGGAATTTCACTTCGCGCTCGAGGTTTTTGCGGATGTCAGCGCGCAGGCCTTCCACGGTGCCGTCGGCGATGCCCAAGGACTTGGCCAAGGCATCGTTGACTTCGGGCAGGTTGGCCGCTTCGAGCTTCTTCACGGTGACCAAGAAGTCAGCGGTTTTGCCAGCCACGTCTTGACCGTGGTAGTCGGCAGGGAAAGCCAGGGGGAACGTCTTGCTTTCGCCCGACTTCATGCCTCGCACGGCGTCTTCGAACTCTTTGAGCATTTGGCCGTCGCCCAGAATGAACTGGAAGTCTTCGGCTTTGCCGCCAGAGAACACTTCACCGTCGATCTTGCCTTCGAAGTCGATGGTGGCGCGGTCGCCGTCTTGGGCAGCAAGGTCTTGTGCGCGTTGCGCGAAGGTGCGGCGCTGCTTGCGCAGGATGTCCAGGGTCTTGTCGATGGCGGCATCGGAGACTTCAGCAGTCAACTTCTCGACTTCGGTGTCAGCCAGATTGCCCAGCTTGACTTCAGGGTACACCTCGAAGATGGCTTCGAAGTTCAGCTCGCCTTCAGGCGCACCTTCTTTTTCAGAAATGCGGGGCTGACCGGCCACGCGCACTTGGGCTTCGTTGGCAGCCACAGCGAAAGCTTCGCCGACTTTGTCGTTGAGCACTTCGTACTGCACCGAGTAGCCATAGCGCTGGGCCACGACGTTCATGGGCACTTTGCCGGGACGGAAACCGTCCATCTTGACCGTGCGGGCCATTTTCTTCAGGCGTGCATCGACCTCGGACTGGATGGCCGTCACAGGCACAGTCAGGGTGATCTTGCGTTCCAGCTTTTCAAGGGTTTCAACAGTCACAGTCATCGTCGTTCTCGGTTAAATGAATTTCTCTCATGCCGCAGGGTTGCCCCATTGGCCCAAAGTCGGTTGGTGCGCGGGGCGGGACTCGAACCCGCACAGTGTTGCCACCGTCAGGACCTAAACCTGGTGCGTCTACCAATTTCGCCACCCGCGCGGGTCCAAACAAAAAGGGCGAACAGGCCGTGATGGGAGCCATCCACAGGCCTGACCGCCCGTTTGAAATCGGTCAACTTTCTATTTTAGCTGCTCCGGACCCCGTTTTCGGGTCCGGGCGGTGCTGGTTTTCCCGTCTGCGACGCTGGTTTTCAAGCCGCCTGAGCAGCATGTGTCGGGCGCGGCACGCGGAACCAGGCGGCATACATGGCAGGCAAAGCGAGCAAAGTCAGCGCGGTGGCGACGATCAATCCCCCCATGATGGCCACGGCCATCGGCCCCCAGAACACACTGCGCGACAGCGGGATCATGGCCAACACCGCAGCGGCCGCCGTCAGCACAATGGGCCGTAAGCGACGAACCGCCGACTCGACAATCGCGATCCAAGGCTCGACCCCGGCAGCGCGGTCCTGCTCGATCTGGTCGATCAAGATGACCGAGTTGCGCTGGATCATGCCCATGAGCGCGATCACGCCGAGCAAGGCCACGAAGCCGAAAGGCCGGTTGAGCGCCAGCAAAGCGGCTGCCACACCGGCCATGCCCAAAGGCCCGGTCAGGAACACCAAAACCGAACGGCTGAAGCTTTGCAACTGCAGCATCAACAAAGTGAAGGTGATGAACAGCATGATCGGCACGCCCGCCGCAATCGATGCCGAACCCTTGGAGCTTTGCTCCACAGCGCCCGCCACTTCAATGCGGTAATCGGATTGCCCCTGAGCCAACCATTGCGTCTGCAGCTTTTTAAGCTCAGGCTGCAACTGCGCCGTCACCGTCGCACCCTGCACGCCTTCGGAAATGTCCGACTGCACCGTGATGGCGTATTGGCGACCTTCGCGCCACATCACGCCCGGCTCCCACCCCAACACAGGCTTGGCAATTTGCAACAGGGGGATGGACTTGCCCGAAGCGGTCGGCACATAGGCTTGGCCCAAGTCCGACAAAGCGTCCCGTTCATTGAGCGGCTGGCGCAAGACGATGTCGATCAATTTGTCGCCATCGCGGTACTGCCCCACCGGCGCGCCAGAGAGCAAAGTGCGCGACGCTTGCGCGATCGACTGGCTGGTCACGCCCAAGGCACGGGCCTTGGCTTGATCCACTTCCAAGCGAACGGTTTTGACCGACTCGTTCCAGTTGTCGTTGACACCCCGCGTGCTGTCGCTCTGGCGCATCACGGCCTTGACCTCTTCGGCCTTTTGGCGCAGCACCGCAGGTTCGGTGCCCACCACGCGGAACTGCACCGGATAAGGCACAGGTGGCCCGTTGGGGAGCAACTTGACGCGGCCACGGATCTCCGGGAATTCTTGCGCCAGCAAAGCAGGCAGTTTGACCCGCAGGCTCTCACGCGTCTTCAAGTCCTTGGGCAAGACGATCAGCTGCGAGACGTTGGTTTGCGGAAAGACCTGATCGAGCGGCAGGTAAAAACGCGGCACGCCCGAGCCCACCCAGGTCGTCACCGAGCTCACGCCCTCTTCTTGCGCCAGGCGCTTTTCCACCCGCTTGGCCACTTCTTCGCTGGCCGCAAAAGGCGCGCCCTCGGGCAGCCACAGGTCCACCAGGATTTCCGGGCGGCTCGAATCGGGGAAGAACTGCTGCTGCACCTTGCCCATGCCCACAATGCCCAAAGCGAACAAGGCGATGGTGATGCCGATCGTCTTCCAGCGGTGGGTGACGCACCAAGTCACCCACTGGCGAAAGTGGCGGTAAAACGGCGTGTCGAACATCTCGGCCGAATCGTGGTGAGCACCGGCCACCGCATGCGCTGGCGGCTTGAGCAACCAGGCCCCCAGATAAGGCACAAAGTAAACCGAGGCCACCCAGCTGACGATCAAGGCGATCACCGTCACCGCAAAAATGGCGAAGGTGTATTCACCCGTGACCGACTTGGCGATGCCAATCGGCAAAAAGCCTGCAGCCGTGATCAGCGTGCCCGTGAGCATGGGCATGGCCGTCAGCTCGTAAGCGAAGGTGGCCGCGCGGAATTTGTCGTAGCCCTCTTCCATCTTGCGCACCATCATCTCGACCGCGATGATGGCGTCGTCCACCAGCAAGCCCAGCGCGATGATGAGCGAACCCAGCGAAATCTTGTGCAGGCCGATGCCAAAGTAGTTCATGGCCAAAAAGGTCACTGCCAGCACCAGCGGGATGGTGATGCCCACCACGAGCCCAGGGCGGATGTCCAGCGTCCAGCGCTTCCACAGGGGGTGGTGTCCGGGGCGCTTGTGCAAGCCCAGCGCCAAAAAGCTCACCGCCAGCACAATCACCACCGCCTCGATCAGCACCTTGATGAACTCGTTGACGGATTTGGACACCGCAGAGGGTTGGTCCTGAATCTGGGACAGCTTCAAGCCGACCGGCAAACCCACTTCGATCTCTTTGACGCTGGCTTGCAAGGCATGGCCCAAGGCGATGATGTCGCCGCCCTTGGCCATGCTCACGCCCAAGCCAATGACCTCTTGCCCCTCATGGCGGACCTTGACCGATGGCGGATCCACATAGCCACGGCTGACCTGGGCGATGTCCGACAAGCGCAGTTGTGCGCCCGAAGCCCCGCGGATCGGCATGGCGCGCAGATCGTCCAAATTTTGGAACTGCCCACCCACACGCACCTGCACCACATCGTGGGGTGACTGCAAACTGCCGGCCGACTCCACCGCGTTTTGCTGGCCCAGCTGCGCGAGCACAGCGCCCATGTCCAGACTCATCTGCGCGAGCTTTTTCTGCGAAATGTCGATGAAGACTTTTTCATCTTGCACCCCGAACAGCTCCACCTTGGCCACATCGCGCACACGCAACAGCGTTTGGCGCACGCGATCGGCCTGGAACTTGACCTCGGCCGAGCTGAAGCCATCGCCGCTCAGTGCATAGATCACCCCGTACACATCGCCAAAATCGTCGTTAAAGAACGGACCCTGCACGCTCTGTGGCAAGGTGGCGCGCATGTCGCCGACCTTCTTGCGCACGGTGTACCAAACCTGCGGCACCTCGCCAGGCTTGGAATAGTCTTTCAGCTCCAAAATGATTTGCGACTCGCCGGGCTTGGAGTAGCTGCGGATTTTGTCGGCGTAAGGCACCTCTTGCAGGGTGCGTTCGAGCTTGTCGGTCACCTGCTCGGCCACCTGTTGCGCCGTGGCACCGGGCCAATAGGTGCGCACCACCATGGCCCGGAAGGTGAACGGCGGGTCTTCATCCTGTCCCAATTGAAAGTAAGACGCCATGCCCAGCACCATCAGCGCCACCATCAGGTAGCGGGTCAGGGCCGGGTGCTCCAGCGCCCAGCGCGAGAGGTTGAAACGGGTGTTGTCGGTCTCTTGCATGGCCATCACCGCTGCGCTGCGTTGGCTACTGCAGGTGCTGCAGGCTTGGCATTGGCACCGTATTCAGAGACTTTCTGGCCTGCCGTCAACACATGTACACCGGCACTGACCACCTTCTGCCCGGCTTTCAGGCCCGAGGCAATGACCACCTGGTTGCCATCGATGGGCCCGATCTGAACGGTTTGCGAGCGCACCGTCATGCTGGCCTCGTCCAGCACCCACACCGCCGTGGCTGCACCGTCCTGGCGCAAAGCGCTGGTGGGCAATTTGATCGCTGCGGCCTGACTGCCCGGCAGATGCCCTGCCAGCACATTCACCGTGGCCCCCAAAGGCCATTGCTCGGCTTTTTCCAGCGCCAGCTTGACCAGATAAGTGCGCGTCACCGGATCGGCACTGGCGCCCACTTCGCGCACACGGCCCTTGAAGCCTTGACCGGTGCTGCCCAGCTGGGCCTGCATTTCCTGCCCCACCTTGAAAACCAAAACCGCCTGCTCGGACACCGAGAACACCGCATCGCGTGGCCCATCGTGCGCCAAACGCACCACCGGTTGCCCGGCCGAAACGACCTGACCGATTTCGGCTTCCACCGCAGTCACCACACCTTGCGCGGTCGCGTTCAACCGGGTGTATGCCGCCTGGTTGGCCTGGGCCTGGGCTTGTGCCTTGGCTTGGGTCAAAGCAGCCTCTGCGGCTTTGAGTGTGGTTTCGCGGCGCTCCAGTTCAGCGCCGCTGATGAAGTTTTGCGCCTTGAGTGACTCGTAGCGCTTGAAGTCAGACCCAGCCAGATCGCGCTGGGTTTGCGCTGCTGCCACTTGGGCCACCGCGGCTTGAGCCCCCAATTGGTAATCCTGCGCGTCGATTTGGGCAAGGGCCTGGCCGGCACTCACCCTTTGGCCCACTTCGGCCTGGCGCTGAACCAGCTTGCCGCCCACCCGAAAACCCAGGCGCGATTCCACGCGGGCACGCACTTCGGCCGAATACTCGCCCTGCAAATTCAAATCCGAACCACCCACCGTCAACACCTTGACCGCGCGCACCGGCTCCTGAACAGCCTCTTGGCGGGAGCAGCCCGACAGCACCAGCGCTGCGGTGACGGCCGAAACGGCACTCAGGCGAAACGCCCAGCGCCCTGCCTCTGCGGGCAAACTGAAATGGAACATGGAAAGGATCCCTGAAATTAATGACTGACTGGTTAGTAATCTAAGCAAAGCCATGACATCTGTCAAGCGACAATAGCGATGACCATGCCCGAAAACGCCCTTTTGCCCCCCATCTACATGCCTGTTTTGACAGCGGCGCAGCTGCGGCTGTTGCGCGGGGTGTCGCGTTCTTTTTACCTGTCGATCCGGCTGCTGCCCGGCCCCTTGCGTGGCCCCATCGCCATCGGCTACCTGCTGGCCCGCGCCACCGACACGGTGGCCGACACCACCGCACTGGCCCGCGCCGAACGGCAAGCCCT
The DNA here is from genome assembly GCF_003063575.1 of Limnohabitans sp. Jir72. GTDB lineage: Bacteria > Pseudomonadota > Gammaproteobacteria > Burkholderiales > Burkholderiaceae_C > Limnohabitans_A. Next base: position 32,398 of record NZ_NESC01000008.1, on the reverse strand, counting down.
GCTGGCCCAACTGCTGGCCGCCATCGAAACGCCGCAGACCGCCACCCAAGAATTGAAAGCCGCGCTCACCCGCTTTGCCGCCCAGCAAAGCGATCCTCACGAACGCGCCTTGATGCTGGCACTGCCCGAGGGGCTGAGTCTGCTGCAAACCCTGTCGCCTGCCGACCAGACCAGCGTGCGCTGGGTGCTGGGCCACATCACCCAAGGCCAAACGCTGGACGTGAGCCGCTTTGGCAGTGGCCCGCAGGCCTTGGACAACGAAGCCGAGCTGGAGGACTACACCTGGCTCGTGGCAGGCTGCGTGGGCGAGTTCTGGACCGCGCTGTGCGCACGCCACCTGCCCGGCTTCGCCACCTTGCCCAACGAAGAGATGCATGCGCTGGGCCGCGCTTACGGCATGGGCCTGCAGCGCCTGAACATCGTGCGCGATGCCGGAGCCGACTTGGCCCAAGGCCGCTGCTACTGGCCAGCGCAGCAGCTCCATACTTGGGGGCTGAGCCCTGAAAGCCTGAGCCAAGCCGTCCTTGAGGGCCAGGCCCACACACTGGCACAGCTGACACCGCTGTACCAAAGCTACCTGCAACAGATCCAGACACAACTGGCCGCCGGCCTGCGCTACAGCTGCGCCGTGCAAAGCCGCCGCTTGCGGCTGGCCAGCGCCTTGCCCGCCTTGATCGGGGCACGCACCGTGGCCCTGCTCTTGCAAGCCGGACCGGCATCACTGACCCAACGCGTCAAAATGCCCCGCCGAGAAGTGCAAGGCCTGCTGTGGCGCTTGCTGCTGCGCGGGGTGTCCGTGCAAGCGCTGAGCCACGAATTTGAAAGGCTGTCTGCGCAGACAGCCCATTCAAGTCGCTGAACACCAATGCGAGAATCCCAACCCATGAGCCCGCAAGACTACGTCCAGCAAAAAGCCGCCGCCTCGGGCAGCAGCTTTTATTACGCCTTCCTCTTTCTGCCCGCAGAGCGTCGCGCAGCGATCACGGCCTTTTACGCGTTTTGCCGCGAAGTGGACGATGTGGTCGACGAAATCAAAGACCCCAGCGTGGCCGCCGCCAAATTGGGCTGGTGGCAAAAAGAAGTGCTGCAAGCCTATGCAGGCCAGCCGACCCACCCGGTCATGCACGCGCTGATGCCCTTGGCTCCTACCTACGGCATCGAAAGCCACCACCTGATGGCCGTGATCGAAGGCTGCCAGATGGACCTGAACCAGACCCGCTACCTGGACTTTGCGGGCCTGACCCAATACTGCCACCTGGTGGCCGGCGTGGTGGGCGAAGTCGCCGCCCGCATCTTTGGCCAGACAGACGAGGCCACCACCCAATATGCGCACAAGCTGGGCCTAGCCTTTCAGATGACCAACATCATCCGCGACGTGGGCGAAGACGCCATGCGCGGACGCATCTACCTGCCGCTGGATGAACAGCAACGCTTTGGCGTCAAAGCGCAAGACCTGATGCAGCGCACGTATTCAGACAACTTCACAGCGCTGATGAAGTTCCAGACCGAACGCGCCCACGCCCTGTACGACGAAGCCCTGGCCCTGCTGCCTGCGGCCGACCGCCGCGCCCAAAAACCCGGCCTCATGATGGCCAGCATCTACCGCACCTTGCTGCGCGAGATAGAAGCCTCGGGCTTTCAGGTGCTGCACCAGCGCATAGCGCTCACGCCGCTGCGCAAGCTGTGGCTGGCGTGGAAGATGCAGGCGCTGGGGCGGTTTTGAACTACTCCTATCACTCTCTATTACGATAAAAATTTAATACAAAACAATAAATTTTTATTGATTAAATTTTATTTTTGAGTTCCAATGCACTCCTTTCACAAGGAGGCATTGCATGAACACATCGATCACCCCATCCACAGAGCGTCACGCCCAACTGCGGCGCAAAGTCGCCACGGTCATCTGGACCCTGAGAGTCCTGGGCAGCATCTACACACTCTGGGTGCTGCTTCACATTCTTCACCCCTTGCGAGACCCCTCGGAATTTCTGCACAAGGTCGGCAGTTATTGGCAACGCGATCTCAACGCTGGTGCGAGTTGGCAACTGGGCAGCGCCGTTGGCCTCAATCTGTCCCTGTGGTTCCTGTTGTTGGCCGCTGTCATTTGTTTGTGGCAAGCCACACAACATTTGCTGCGCGACATGGGCTTGAGCACCATCACCAGCAGCTGGCTGCAACGCGGTGCCTGGGCAGGCTTGGGTTGTGCCGTGCTGGGCATCGTGACCCGCCCACTCTGGAGTTATCTGGTCACCCTGCACCTGCCCCCTCAATCTCAGCTCTGGAATTGGGAAATACACCCCAGCGACTTGCTGGGCCTGTTGATTTGCGGCGTCTTACTCATGCTGTCTTACCTCATGGCCTGGATGACGGAAATCGCCGAAGAAAACAAAGCGTTTGTCTGATGCCCATCGTCGTCCACCTCGACCTGATGCTGGCCCGCCGCAAGATGCGCTCACGCGACCTGGCCGCCGCCGTCGGCATCACCGAAGTCAACATCTCCCTGCTCAAGTCCGGCAAGGTCAAAGGCGTGCGCTTTGACACGCTTGAGCGCATTTGCGAAGTCTTGCAATGCCAACCGGGGGATTTGTTGGTACATGAACCTGAAGCTCCGAAGACCACATGATCCGACTGCGCACCCTCACACTCCTTTTAAGCTTGGCCCTCTTAAGTGGCTGCGGCATGCTGCACAGCGTGGCGCAAAGCGGCAAATTGCTCGCCCCTGAAAGTTTTGGCCTGATCCCCATTGCACCCCATCTGTATGTCGAGGCCGGAACCGATGAAGCCACCCGGGACCGACTGCGCTCAGACATGGCCCGGGCCAAAGCGGCCATTAACAAGGCCTACGGCAGCGTCAGCGCACGCCCCATCGTGCACGCCTGCATCACCGAAAAATGCTATGCCGCCTTCGGCGGGCGAAGCGACGCTGCCAAGGTTTTCGGCCAACGCATCTTGCTGTCGCCGCGTGGATTGAACTGGCACTTTCTGGCGCACGAATGGTCACACGCCGAAATGAGTACCCGCCTGAAACTACTGGCCTGGAAACGCATGCCCCAGTGGTTTGACGAAGGTCTGGCCGCGACCATCAGCGAAGCGCCCGAGCACTCAGAAAACCAATGGCAATTTCTGATCCACGCCCACATCCCCCGGCCCACACGCGATGAGTTGCTGACCTATCAATCCTTGCAGCAATGGCAGGCTGGCGTTCACCGCTTCGGTGACGACAAGAACTTTGAACGCGTGGCCCAAGGCCAGCCCTCCCTCAGCCCCGTGTATGCCGCTGCTGGGCACGAAGTGCGCCCCTGGTTGGCCAAAGTGGGCAGCACTGGCTTGCTGCACTTGATTCAGCGGATGAATGAGGGCGCGGATTTTGAATCTGCATATGCACACCAAACGCAAATCCCATAAACACCGACATTAAAATCGTATCCCAATTGATACAATCAGCCATGAAGACGATTTACACCACCGAAGTCTTTGATGTGTGGTTTGAGTCCTTGAAGGACCGACAAACGGCCAGACGAATTCAGGCTCGCATCGATCGAGCCGAAGAAGGCAACTTCGGTGACCACAAGGCTGTGGGTGAAGGCGTGGAAGAAATGCGAATTCACTTTGGCCCGGGCTTTCGCGTGTATTTCACACAGCGCGGGATGCAAATCGTGATTCTTTTGGCGGGGGGCGACAAATCCAGTCAAACCCAAGACATTGCAACGGCGCACGCACTCGCGCGCCAATTGAAGGAGTAAGCACATGGGCACACTCAAGCTCCGAAAATGGGACAGCGCCGAACACCTCAAAACCGAGGAAGACATGGCGCTTTATCTGGAGGCCTGTCTTCAAGAAGCTGGTGACGATGCGGCATTTATTGCCAAGGCGCTGGGCCACATTGCCCGCGCCAAGGGCATGTCTCAACTTTCGCGGGACACGGGCCTTGGCCGAGAAAGCCTTTACAAAGCCCTGTCGGGCGAAGGCAATCCCAGCTTTGCAACGATTTTGAAAGTCACCTCGGCCTTGGGCATCCGGCTGCACGCTCAAGCAATTCAAGCTGCGTGATCATTGACGAGGCCCAAGCCTCGGTCAGTTTGATGAAGGGCCTTACTTCATCCCCCGCGCCTGAGCCTGCGCAGGCCGGTCCACACAGGCTTTGAGCCAAGCGGCCACCGCCGGGTATTGCGCCAGCAGCGCAGCCGCTGGGCGCACCCAGCTGGCGACGCTGGCCACGCAGACGTCGGCCACGGTGAAGCGGTTAGCGGCCAGGTAGGCTTCGCCTTGGGCATGTTGGGCTTGCAGGTGGGCTTCCAGCACGGCCAGTGGCACTTTCAGGCGGCTTTCGGCTTTGTCGGCCAACTCGGGTTTGCGCTGGTCTTCGGGCATGGCCATGCGGTGCATCAGCACGGTGAGCGCGTCACTCTCCAGCTCGGACACGGTCCAAAAGCTCCAGCGCAGCGCCTCGGCTTCTTCGCGGGGCGTGGCAGGCGCAATCGTTTGGCCATCGGCTTGGCCGTGCACGCGGGCGATGTACAGGGCACAAGCCATGCTTTCCCACACGGTGATTGCACCATCGGCCCGCTCGTCGATCAGCACCGGAATGTGCCCGTTGGGGTTGATGGCCAAAAACTCGGGCGTGCGCGTCGCGCCACCGGCGTAGGGTGTGGAAATAAGTTCAAACGGCACCCCCAGCTCCAACGCCGTCCACAAGGGGCGTTGTGCACGGGATGCGCCAATGCCGTAAATTTTCAAGGTCATTTCGATCTCCTCAAGGTTTGTATTCAGGCCAGCGGGCACACAGCGCGTGCAAGTCTCGCACCTCCAAGTGCGGGCGCGTGTCGCCATGGGTCCACTCGTGGCCTTCGCGGTTGAGCCAGGCCACTTGCATGCCAGCGGCCAGCGCCCCCACACAGTCGGCGTGGGCGTCGTCGCCAATGTGCAGCACCTCGTGCGGGGCCACACCTGCGGCCTCGGCACCGGCCACAAAAATGCGCAAATCCGGCTTGGCCACCCCCAGCGACTGGGCGCTCACGCTGGCGTGAAAGTGCTGGCCAATGCCCACGCGGTGCACATCGGCGTTGCCATTCGACAAGGCCACCACCGGGTAGCGCTGGCTCCAAAAGGCCAAGGCGGGCAGCGCATCGTCAAACAAGTCCACCCGCTGGCGTTCGGCAAAAAAGGCCTCAAACGCAGGCTCGGCCAAGTGCACCGGGTCCCCGGCTTGCTGCAACAAGGCGCGAATCGACTGCAAGCGCAAAAACGACAAATCGTGCGCCCGGTCGGCATGGCGGGCGTTGATCTCGGCGCGAACGGCTTTTTTGAGCTCGGCATCGGCCGACAGCGCCGCCGTGCTGGGGGCATGCGCGGTCAGCCATGCGGTCAACACGGCCTCGGCCCGGCCAATGGTGGGCCAGACGGGCCACAAAGTGTCGTCCAGATCGAGGGTAATGGCTTTGATTCGGGGAATGTCAATCATGGTGAGGGAGAATACCCCACATGGCATTTCAAAAAGAACCCTCCTTCCAGCATGGTCAGGCCGCCAAAACGGCTGTTCTGTACTGCAACCTCGGCACCCCCAGTGCCCCCACCGCCCCTGCCCTGCGCAAGTACTTGGCCGAGTTTTTGGGCGACAGCCGCGTGGTCGAGATCCCCAAACCCATCTGGTGGCTGATCCTGCACGGCATCATCTTGCGCGTGCGCCCGGCCAAATCAGCCGCCAAATACGCCAGCATCTGGACCGAGCAGGGCTCGCCCCTGAAAGCCTTCACAGAACAACAAGCCCAGTCACTGGGCACCGCCATGCAAGAGCGCGGCCACCAAGTGGCCGTGCGCTACGCCATGCGCTACGGCCAGCCGTCCATCCCGGCCCAGCTGGACGCCTTCAAAGCCGAGGGCGTGCAGCGCGTGCTGATCGTGCCTGCCTACCCCCAATACAGTGGTACCACCACGGCCAGCGTGTTCGACGCCGTTTACCGCTGGGGCCTGAAAACCCGGCTCATCCCCGAGATGCGCTTTGTCAACCGCTACCACGACGACCCGCGCTACATCGCCGCGCTGGCGCGCACGGTGCGTGAACACTGGGCGGCCAACGGCCAGGCCGAGAAGTTGGTGATGAGCTTTCACGGCGTGCCAGAACGCACCCTGCAACTGGGCGACCCCTACCACTGCGAATGCATGAAAACCGGCCGCCTGCTGGCCGAGGCACTGGGCCTGTCCAAAGACCAATACAAACTCACCTTCCAGTCACGCTTTGGCAAAGCCAAATGGCTGGAGCCCTACACCGAGCCCACGCTGATCGCCATGGCGCAGCAAGGCGTGAAAAAAGTCGACGTGATCTGCCCGGGCTTTACCAGCGACTGCCTGGAAACGCTGGAAGAAATCCAGCAAGAAGCGCAAGAAGCGTTTTTGCACGCAGGCGGCGAAAGCTTCAGTTACATCCCCTGCCTGAACAACCATGCACAGTGGATCGAAGCGCTGGCCGATATCAGCCTGGGGCACATGCAGGGCTGGGATTTGTCAGCGCCAGATGCCAAGGCCCTGGCCGCCAGCCGGGAGCGGGCTTTGGCGCATGGGGCGAAAACTTAATCTGACGCAGGTCGAAACTGACAATCGGCCTTTCAGAGGTCAAACCGCCAACCACCCCCGCCCCACCAAGTCCCCCCTCACCTGCTCCGGCGTCTCAAAGCGGATGCCCTGCCAGCCGTGCCGCTCGGCGGCATCAATATTGTGTTGCACGTCATCAATGAACACTGGCTGACCACGCAGGGGCCAACGCGCCTGAGCGGTGGCAAAGATGTCGGGCAGCGGTTTGATCTGCTGCACATGGGCTGAAAAAATGCCATCTTCAAACTGCGCAAAAAAATCGTTGACGCGCACCAAGTGGTCGGCATAGCCCGCAGGCATGTTGGACAAGAAATACAAACGGTGGCCATGCGCCTTGAGCGCATGGATCAAATCCACCGTGCCCGGGATGGGCTGCAGGTGCGCGGGGATGTGGGCAATCAAGTGCCGCAAATCGGCCTCGGCCAAACCGGTGCGGGCGGCGATGCGTTGGGCCAGCGGCTCGGGCTCGATGCGGCCCAGGTCAAACAGCGCCCAGTCGGCCTCGGGGTGAAAGGTTTCAAAAATCTGGCTGGCCCATTGGCGGGCCTCGGCCTCGCTGCGCACTTGCGTGGGAAACAGCTCTTGCAGCAGCATCAGCGGCTGCCAGCGGAACACCACACCGCCCAAATCAAACACCACGTCTTGGCTCATGGCATGTCTTTCTTTTCTGTGTCATGTCGGGTTGGACCCCAACTTCAAATCATTGTGGCGTGTTGAACAGCAAACATCGCCCGCAGGAGTGGGCTCCTACAAGTCATTTCGGGCGCGGCATCTCTGGGACATTCACACCGCAACCGCTGCGATGCTGCGGCCGGGCAGGCTCAGGGCCAGCAATTGGCCGATGCGCCAGTCGCGGCCCACCTCGGGGGACACCACAAACACCGGACCCAGTTCGGTCTCGAATGTCAGCTCCATGAAGCTGCCCAAATAGGCACACTGCTTGAGCAATCCACGCAAAACCTGCTGAGGCTGTTCGCCCCCCGCCAGCTCACGCCCCACCAACCAAGCCTCGGGGCGCACCGCTGCACGCACCGCACCGGGGGCGACCAGGTGGCGCGGCACCAGCCGCAGTGGCCCCAGCTGCACCATGCCATCGCTGAGCGATTGGCCGTCAAACAACACCGCCTCGCCCATGAACCCGGCCACAAAAGCCGATGCGGGCCGTTCGTACAGGTCTTGCGGCGTGCCCGCTTGGGCGATGCGCCCGGCCTCCATGACGATGATCTGGTCGCTCACGGCCAGGGCTTCGCTTTGGTCGTGCGTGACATAGGCCACCGTCAGGCCCAGGCGCTGCTGCAGGTGGCGGATTTCGTCGCGCATGGACCGGCGCAGGCGGGCGTCCAGGTTGGACAATGGTTCGTCAAACAGCAAGACCGAGGGCTCCAGCACCAGCGCACGAGCCAGCGCCACACGCTGCTGCTGACCGCCCGACAGTTCGCTGGGCAGGCGCTCTTCGTAGCCCGCCAGCCCCACCAGAGCCAGGCTTTTGTGGGCACGCTCCAAGGCTTCGGCTTTGTGCACACCGCTCACGTCCAGCCCGTAGCGCACGTTGCCGATCACGTTCATGTGAGGGAACAGCGCATAGCTTTGGAACACCATGCTCACATTGCGCTCGGACGGGCCCAGGTGCGTCACGTCCACGCCGTCGATCAAAATCTGCCCGCCCGTGGGGGCTTCCAGCCCCGCGATCATGCGCAAGGTGGTGGTTTTGCCGCAGCCCGACGGCCCGAGGATGGTGGTCAGGCTGCCCTTGGGCACAGCAAAGTCGATGCCCTTGACCACCAACGGCGAATCTGCCCCGCCATAGCGTTTGGTGACTTGTTTGAATTGAATACCCATACTGTTGAATCCTTGTCTCAAGCCGGTGTGACCACAGTGGCCCGCCGCCCCAACTGCCGCTGGCCCACCAGCTTTTGAATGCCCCAGGTGATGGCCGACATGAGCACCATGAGCACCGTGCAATACGCCAGCGCCACGCCATAGTCGCCATTGCCCACGCGGCCAATGATGTAGGTGGTGGCCAGCTCGTATTGCGCCGTGACCAGAAAGATCACCGCCGACACCGTCGTCATGGAGCGCACAAAGCTGTACACCAACGCCGCCACCAGCGCGGGCTTGAGCAGCGGCAACACCACCCGGCGCAGCGTGGTCAGCGTGCTGGCCCGCAGCATTTGAGAGGCTTCGTCGAGAGACCGGTCCAGCTGCTTGAAGGCCGCCGTGCCCGCCCGCACGCCCACCGGCAAGTTGCGGAACACGAAACACAACACGATGACCAAGCCAGTGCCGGTCAGCTCTACCGGCGGCACATTGAAGGCCAAGATGTAGCTCACGCCCAGCACCGTGCCCGGAATGGCGAAGGTCAGCAGTGCAGAAAACTCGAACGCTGCCTTACCCCGAAACTCGGTGCGGGCCAGCAGCCAGGCCATGAGCAAGCCCACGCCCGCGCAAATGGGTGCGGCCATGGCCGAGAGGCTGAGCGTGGTGAAGAGTGACTTCCAGGCCGTGCCGGCAAACACCCAGCCAAACTCGCCCATCTGCACATCGAACGCGGTTTTGAAGTGCGCCAGTGTGAAGGTGAAGTCACGCCCCCAGGTCTGCACAAAGCCGCCTGCAAAGGCAAACAGGTACACCACCACGGTGAACAAGAGCCACGGCCCCGCCACGCTGCGGCACACGCGCAGCACCGCAGGCGGCAAGGCCATGGCCACGCCCGCATCGCCCTTGCCAGAGACGGTGGTAAAGCTGCTGCCCGAGAGCACCTGGCGCTGCACCAAAAACACCGCCAGCGCAAAGGCCGTGAGCACCAGAGCCAAAGCTGCGGCCATGCCCGGGTCCAGTGCTGCGCCCACGATGGCAAAGAAGATTTCGGTGGACAGCACCGCGTACTGCCCACCCAAAATGATCGGGTTGCCAAAGTCGGCCATGCTCTCGATGAAGCCCACCAAAAACGCATTGGCCAGACCGGGCTTGAGCAGGGGCAGCGTCACCGTCCAGAAGGTTTGCATGCGGCTGGCGCGCAGGGTTTGTGCGGCCTCCTCCATGCTCGGGCTCACGCCCTGCACCACGCCGCGCATGATCATGAAGGCGATGGGCGTGAAGGCGAACATCTGCGCCAGCCAGATGCCAAACACGCCATAAAACCAGCGCCCGGGCTCGATCCCGAAGGCCCACTCCAAGCCTTGGTTGAACAGGCCGGCACGACCAAACAACAGAATCAAGCCCAGCCCCACCACAAAGGGCGGCGTGATGATGGGCAGCATGGCCAAAATATTGAGCGGTTTGGACAATCGCGTGCCGCCCCGTTCAGCCCACAAGGCCAGCAAAGTGCCCATGACGGTGGTGCCGGTGGCGGTGATGAAGGCCAGCCACAAGGTGTTCCAGGCCACGCCACAGCGCCCCTCGCCCTGCACGCAGCCCAGGCCCCACACGCGTTCGGTGGCCACGCGGTCCAGCAGGTGCACCCAGGCATAAGCGCCCGCATCGTCCACCCAAGCGGCCACCAAGGAGCGCAGCACCGGGTAGACCACAAACAGCGCCAGCAGCGCCGTGCAGCCGACCACCGCCACGGCCACAAACACATCGCCCCGAAAACCGCCCAAACGCGCCAGCGCAGCACCAAAAAGCACCAACAAACTGAGCAGGACCACGGCAGCGCCCCAGCCCATGCCGTATTGGCCGGTGGGCAAGGCGCCCCAAACGGATTCCAGCGATGCAAAGGCCCAGCCTGTAGCCCCAATGGCAAAGCCACTGGCCAGCAGGCCCAACAGGCCGATCAAGCTGCCGACCAGCAGCAGACGGCCTTGTGCGCGGGCAGGCCAAGGCCGCGCCACGGCCGCACCGCACACCAACAAGCCCGCCAGACCCGACCACAACCAGGGGCGGCCATGCTGCAGCGCTTGCGCGGCGGCGCTGGCCGTTTCAGCGCCCGCCCAGATGCCGGGCAGTGCCTCGGCCAAAGACATTTGTTGCAGGAAATACCAAGGCAGCAGCGCAAAGCCGAGCAGGCCGAACACGACCCACCCTTGCAAAGCCCGCTGCAAACGCAACGCAGGATTCATCTCAGGCTTTCACTCAACGGGGCAGCGAATTGACGTCTTTTTCCCAGCGCTGGATCAGGCGTTTGCGCTCGGCCGTCTGCCCGTATTTGGCGTAGTCGTAGTTGATCATCTTGATCTTGCGGAAGTCCGGCACACGCGGGTCCACCTTGGCCTCTTTGTGCGAAGGCAGCTGAAACTGCAAGGTGGCCGCAGCCAGTTCTTGTGCCGCCGGGGTCAAGGCCCACTCGTAAAACTTCTTGGCTGCCTCTAAGTTACGGCTGCCGCGCACGATGGACATGGAGCCTATCTCGGCTCCCGTGCCGTCGGCCGGGGTGATGGTTTCAATGGGAAAGCCCTGGGCTTTTTCTCCGGGGCCGTCGTGCACAAAGCTGATGGACACTGCCGTCTCGCCCCGCGCCACAGCCTTGATGGGGCCGGTGCCCGAGCGGGTGTAGGTGCCAATGTTTTTGTGCAAACCCTTGAGGTACTCAAAGGCTTTGTCTTCACCCATCAGCTGCACCAAGGTGGCGATCATGGTGTAAGCCGTGCCACTCGACGCCGGGTTGGCCGACTGGATCTCGCCTTTGTATTCGGGCTTGAGCAAGTCCCCCCAAGTCTTGGGCACGGGCAGTTTTTTCTTCGCCAGCAGCTCGGTGTTGTAGCCAAAGCCCAGCGGGCCGGAATAAATGCCCACTGTTTTATAGCCCGACTGCGCGGCTTGCTTTTGAGCCCAGTCGTGCAGCTTGGGCAGCGTGGGCGATTTGTATTCGAGACTCAGATTTTGTTCGGCCGCTTGCAAGTGCGGATCGCCCGTGCCACCAAACCAGATGTCGGTCTTGGGGTTGGCTTTTTCAGCGGCCAACTGGGCAATCGCTTCGCCCGAGCCTTTGGCCGTCATGTTGACCTTGATGCCCTGGCTTTTCTCGAACGTGACGGCGATCATGCTGCACCAAGCCGCCTGGGCCGAGCAGATGATGTTCACTTCGCGGTTTTGGGCTTGTGCACCTGTGGTCAACAAGACCAAAACAGGCGCAAATTTCAGAATATTCATGGGTCAAGTTCCACTGATGGTTTGAGCCATTTTCTCTGCAAAACCGCAGCTCAGACAGCGTGAAAACCCATGTTCAAAGAGCGCCAATGAACTCGGTCACCCATTCCAACTGCTGCAACACATTCAGGGCGGGCGCATGACCGCATCCGGGCACTTCAATGATTTTGAGCAAGCCCAGGGCACCCGGTCCACGGCGGCGCATCTCGTTGACGGTTTCGGGCAACACCAGATCGGATTCCGCCCCGCGCAACAGCAAGACGGGCAATTTCAAAGCATCGTAGTGCGGCCAGATCAAATAGTCGTTGGGGTGCGCCGTGAACTGGGCCACCATGGCCGGGTCGTAGTGCGGCGTGACGCGGCCGTCGGGCAAGCGGCGGGTGGACGTTTCGGCCAGGCGTCGCCATTGCGCGTCGCTCAGCCAACCATAGGGTTTGTAGACCTGGCGCAAAAACGCTTCGAGTTCGGTCACGGTGGCAAAAGCCGGGGGCGTGCCCGCATAGGCCTTGATGCGGTCGATGGCCGCTTGCGCCAGTTCAGGGGCGTTGTCGTTGAGCGTGAGGCTCAGGATGCGGTGCTTCAAAGTCGGCTCAACCAGACCCGCCGCGCACAGCGTGCCGATCGCACCGCCCATGGACGTGCCCACCCAGTGCACGGCGCGCAGTTGCAGACCGTCCATCAGTTCGCGGGCGATGCGGGCATAAAAGGCCAGGCAATACTCCTGCTCAGGGGCGCTGCTCCACTGCGACAGACCACGGCCCACCGTGTCGGGGCAGATCACGCGCCAGCCCCGAGCGCTCAAGTGCGCGGCCAGCTCGTCCATGTCGCGGCCTGTGCGGGCCAGGCCGTGCCAGGCGATGACCGTGCCTTTTTCGGCCTTGCCCCAGTCTGTGTAGTGGATTTCAAGCCCAGCGCAGGTGATGTAGTTCGATGTGAAAGTCATATCCACCTCAAGCCTGTTTCGTCGAAGCCAATGCCCGCAGTGCGGCCCGGCTGCGCAAGCGCCCCACCACCCCGGTCGGGAAGTAATAGACCGACAGCACAAAGAGCAGTCCCAGCCACAGCAGCCAACGGTCGGGCGAGAGCAGCGACGACAGCAAAGGCACGGCAGCCGTGGCCTCGCTGGTCAGTCGCAGCAAATCTTGCAAATAGCTTTGCGCCAACAAGAACAGCACCGAGCCGATGGCCGCACCATAGATGGTGCCCATGCCGCCAATCACCACGATCAACAACACGTCCATCATGATTTCAAAGCTCAGCGAGGTGTCCGGCCCGTTGTAGCGCAACCAAAGCGCCAGCATGGCACCGGCCACACAGGCGTAGAGCGCAGACAGCACGCTCGACAGCGTGCGGTACACCACCACGCGGTAGCCAATGGCCTCTGCGCGAAACTCGTTTTCGCGAATGGCTTGCAGCACGCGGCCAAAGGGCGAGTTGACGATGCGCAGCAGCGACAAGAGCATGCCCACGGCCAAAAAAAACAACAGGTAGTAACAAAGCAGGCGGCCATCCAGCGACACGCCCAGGAAAGGCTCTTCGCTGAACTCGGTGCTGGGCAAAAGCAGCTCAGGCAGCTTGAAGCTCAGGCCGTCTTCACCACCAGTGAAGTCTGAAAGCTGAGACGCCAAGGTTTGAAAGGCCGCCGCCACGGCCAACGTGATCATGGCGAAAAAGATCGCCCGCACGCGCAGCGAAAACAAACCAATGGCCAGTGACAGCACCAGCGTGAGCGCCAATGACAGCGCAAAGCCAGCGGCCAATGCGCCCCAGGTCGGTCCCCAGGTGTTGGACGAGATGGCGATGCCATAGGCCCCGATGCCAAAGAACATGGTGTGCGCAAAGCTCACGATGCCGGTGTAGCCCAAGAGCAGGTCAAAGCCCGCCACCAGCACCACAAAAATCAGCACCTTGGCCGCAACCGACAAGGCCTTGACACCCGGGAACAGGAAAGGCGCAAAAGCCAAACCCAGCAAGGTGAGGACCAGCAAGACGGCCAGCAGTCGGCTGCGGGGCTGGTCATTGGAAATCAAACGATTGAGCATGTCCTGACTTTCAACGGTTGGCCACGGGATAGACACCCTGCGGACGCCACAACAACACACCCGCCATCAGCGCGATGTTGGAAAACAGCGCCAGCTTGGGCGCCAGAAAGCCGGTGTAGTTGGCCATCAGACCCACCAGCAAGGCACCGATCAGCGCACCACCCGTGGAGCCCAGCCCGCCGATGATGATGACGATGAAGATCAACACGTTGACCTGCGCCCCCATCTGCGGCACCACGTTTTGCTGGTACAGGCCCCACATGACACCGCCCAGCCCGGCCAGCGCGCTGCCCACCACAAACACGCCCACAAACAGGCGGCGGATGCGGTAGCCCAGCGACTCGACCATCTCGCGGTCTTGCACACCCGCGCGAATGAGCAGGCCGATCTTGGTGCGGCCCAGCACCCACATTTGCGCGGCGAAGACGGCCAGGCCCACAGCCACGGCCAGCAAGCGGTACTTTTCTATCGCAGCGTCCCCCCAGAGCACCGAGCCACGCATGGCTTCGGGCAAAGGCAAGGCAATCTGCAGCGGGCCCCAAATCACCTTGATGAGTTCTTCGCCAATGATCATGCCGCCCATGGTGATCAGGATCTGCTTGAGGTGCTGGCCATACACAGGCCGCACGATGAAACGCTCAAACGCCAAGCCCACCGCGGCGGCCACGGCCATCGCGATCAACATGGCAGGCAGCACCGCCACCATGTTGCGCCACCACTCGCCCGAGCCGGTCCAGTCGCCCATGGCGCCCAGCACGCTGGTGGCTACAAAAGCGCCCAGCGCAATGAACAGTCCGTGGCCAAAATTCAGCACGTCCATCAGGCCAAACACCAGCGTCAGGCCCGAGGCCATGATGAAGATGATCATGCCCATGGCCAGGCCCGCCACGGTGAGGGTGAGCCAGGTCGAACCTGAGCCGATCAGCGGAAATGCCAGCAAAGCCAGCACCGGCACCAGCAGCAAGGGGCGCACATCCAGATCGCCGAAGAGTTTGTTCATGGTGCTCATAAAGCCAGTCCCAACAAGGATTGCTGCAAAGCCGTGTCTTCGGCCAGCGCCTGCATGTGGCCCGCGTGCACCACGCGGCCGTTGTCCATCACGGCCACGGTATCGCCCAGTTGTTGGGCGAAGTGGATGTTTTGCTCCACCAGCAAGATGGTCACGCCGCTGGCCTTGAGCTGCTGAAAGGCCTCGATCATGTTTTGGATGATGGCCGGGGCCAAGCCCTTGCTGGGCTCGTCGATGATCAGCAAATCACGTGGCTCCACAATAGCCCGCGAGACGGCCAGCATCTGCTTTTGTCCGCCAGACAATTTGCCCGCCGGGTGGTTCCAAAACTTTTCCACCGCCGGAAAGAGTTTAAAAATCCACTGCAGCCGCGCCTCGTCCATCTGCGATGCATTCTGTGCGCTGCGAGCGGCCAGCAGCATGTTTTCTTTCACGGTCAGGTCCGAGAAGATGCCCATGTTTTCCGGCACATAGGCGATGTTTTTTTGGGCAATGGCGGGCGTGTTGAGTGCCGTGATGTCTTCACCGCCAAAGGTGATTCGCCCTTGCGAGGCTTGCCACAGGCCCATGATGGTGCGCAGCGTGGTGGTCTTGCCGGCGCCGTTGCGCCCCAGCAGCATGGTCAGCTCGCCACGCGGCACGACCAGGTCGACCCCGTGCAGGATGTGGTAAGCCCCAATGTGCGTGTGCACGCCGTCGAGGGTCAGCAAATTTGTGTTCATGTCAGGCTTGTTCATGCGGCCACCTTCGCTTTGCCCAAATAAGCCTCTTGCACGATGGGCGAAGCAATCACCTCGTTCGGCTCGCCATCGGCCACCAACTGGCCGTTGTGCAGCACGATGATGCGATCGGCCAGCTCGCGCACCACGTCCATCTTGTGTTCGACCAGCAAGATGGTTTTGGTTTTGTCTTTTTTGAGCTGGCGAATCAGGTCGAGGATCACCGGTGCTTCGTCATGGCTCATGCCTGCGGTGGGCTCGTCGAACATGTAAACCGAAGGCTCCAGCGCCATCAACAACGCCACCTCCAGCTTGCGCTGGTCGCCGTGCGGCAGGCTGGCCACCGGAGCGTCTTGCTGTGCGGTCATCGACACGGATTGCAAAATCTCCAAAGCGCGATTCGTCAAAGCCGCGTGGTCGCTCCAGATGCTCCACAGGTTCAGGCCCCGGCGGTGTGCGCCCTCTTTGGTGGCCTGCACGGCCAGGCGCACGTTTTCCAGCACCGACAAATTAGGAAACAAATTGGTCAACTGAAACGCCCGGCCCAAACCTGCGCGGGTGCGTGCGGATGCGGGCAAACCCGTCAGCTCGCGCCCGTTCAGGTGTACCGTGCCATCGGTCGCAGGCAGCTGCCCCGAGATCAGGTTGAAGTACGTCGTTTTGCCCGCCCCGTTGGGGCCAACGATGGCCGTGAGCGTGCCGGGTTCAAAGCGGCACGAGACCGCATTCACGGCCACATGACCGCCAAACCGCACGGTCAGGTTTTGGGTTTCAAGCATGAGATCAGTTCAAAAAATGGGCGAACCCGTCAATGCAAAAGAACGTGATTTTTTGTAGGTCGGAGCTTCAGCTCCGACACAGACCTTTGCTCAACCTGCATGTCGGGGCTGAAGCCACCGACCTACATTGAGACCATCAACGTTTGTTGCGGATCGGCACATTCATCTCTTCGGGCTTGATCTCGCGGATCAGCTCGGGCACGCCCCAGGCAAAAGCGGGGTCGATCTTGATCTTGAAGTGGTACATGCTCTGCATGGCCTGGTGGTCTTCCTTGCGGAAGGTCATCTTGCCCTTGGGCGTGTCAAAGCTCATGCCTTCCAGGGTGCTGATGAGCTTGTTGGTGTTGGTGTCACCGTTGGTCTTTTTGAGGGCTGTGACCAAGGCCATGGCCGACGAGAAGCCGCCAGCGGTGAAGAAGTCTGGCGGTGTCTTGAACTGTTGGTAGTGCGAGGCCACCATGGCGTCGTTGACCGGGTTCTTGGGCATGCCGAAGTAATAGTAGGCCGCGCCTTCCATGCCGGGGAACTGCTTGTAAGCCACCATGGCGGGCAGGATGTTGCCACCTGTGGCGATCTCGATGCCGTAGCGCTTCAAGTCCATGTCGGCAATCTTGAAGGGGTTGCCACCGGCCCAGATGATGAAAATGATTTTGCGGCCGGGCAAACCCTTGAGCTTGTCGATCATGCGCTGCGCACCGGCCGTGAAGTCGGTGGTGGCGGGCGGCAGGTACTCTTCGTGCACCAGCCTGGATTTTTTCAACGCCTCCTTGAAGGCCTTGACCCCGTCACGGCCAAAAGCCGAGTCTTGCGCCATGGTGACAATGCTCACGCCCTCTTTGTCCACCGCCACGGCGTTGGCAATCGCGTCCTGGCTGCTGTTGCGGCCGGTGCGGAAGATGTATTTGTTCCACTTGTCACCGGTGATGGAGTCGGCCACAGCGGGCTCGACCAGCAAAATCTTTTTGTACTCTTCGGCCACGGGCAGCATGGCCAGGGCCACGGGCGAGGCGGTCGGGCCGACAGCCAGGTCCACTTTGTCGTCGCCATAAGCGGCGGCCAACAGGTTTTTGCCCAGGTCTGGCTTGCCCTGGTCGTCTTTTTCGATCACCACAATATTGCGGCCAGCCACTTCCATGGTGCCGCCGGTGGCATAGCTCAGGCCCATCATCAAACCGGTCTGGGTCTGTTTGCCGTAGGCCTCCAGCGGACCGGTCTTGCTGTAGATGTGGGCGATCTTGATGTCTTTGCCCTGGGCCATGGCGGCGGGGGCCAGCAAGGCACAAGTGCTCAATGCGGCCAGAGAAATGAGGTGTCGACGGATCATGCGGGGCTCCTGATGAATGGTGTTGCCCATCATCTTTGCACAAGCCATGCCAGACTGGTAGTCCCCAACGCGATGGCCGAAAGTCCCTGCGCCACAGCCTTGTCGCAGGACAGGCCACCATCGCAGCGCAACGGCTTCAGCGCATGACCGCGCCAAAGTTGGGCGCTCTTAAATCATTGATAAAAAAGCACCCAAAGATAGATTCTTTAGAATTAACTTAAAGAAACCATTATCATATTGCGTACTCCAACTGGCGTACGTGTAGCAACACGCCATCAAACACCGTACTTTATGAATTTCGATGATTTCAGAGGCCATATTTACCTGATCGATGATGATCCATCCATTTGCAGAAGTCTTGCATTCAGTCTCAGCTCGTCTCACTATTCTGTTCAAACTTTTGACGGGCCTCGCGCCTTTTTGAAAGACTCTCTGCCCATCTCTCCTGCCGTGATTTTGTTGGACATGCGCATGCCTGAGATGACTGGCATTGAGCTGCAAAACAAGCTTTTGCTCAGTGGACGAGAAACTCCCATCATTTTCATCAGTGGAGAGAGTCTGGCAACCGAGATCATCGAAGCGATGAAACGTGGTGCCATTGACTTCTTGCTGAAACCGTTCAGCATGGGTGCACTCATCGTTACCATTGAGAATGGTCTGAAAAGAGACCGTGATCGCCAAAACAACTTGGTCAGGCACATGGACGTCAGCCAACGCTTTAATAGATTGACCGATAAGGAACAAGAAATATGCCGCCTGATCATCAAGGGCTACGGGAACAAGGAAATTGCGGAGCTCAATGGCTCAGCACCTTCAACTGTGAAACTGCATCGCAGCCGCGTATTGGACAAAATGGGCTGCGCAAATCTGCCAGAGTTGATCCAACTGACGGTAGATGACAAACACAAACTGATTGAAATTTTCAACTAGACATGGCATGACCCATGCGTGCACGACTCACGTCGTAACCAAACCATTTCTCTGAAATCACCTTGAATGAACCATCGCCAAGCATGGTTTTGACGGCGTCTGACAACTTCGCTTGCATGTCTCGCTGTCCTTTGCGAACCGCCAGACCCACGGGGATCGGCGAAGCAAATGGTGCGGTCACTTTGACAGGCAGGGTGTCACGCTCGATGTAATACTCTGCGATCAAGTTTTCTTCAAGAACCACATCCAGTTTTTTATCTGCCAAATCCTTCAACGCGTCTTCAATGCGCGCGTAAGCCATAACCGACTTGCCCAAGGCACCTCGAGCCTGGTCTTCTATGCCAGTTTTGGCCAAGACACCCAGCTTCTTGCCAACCAAATCATCCAAACTCAAAAAGTCACGGTTGTCGTCCTCATGCTGGATGCTTGTTAACTGAATGGATGCGTAAGAAGGCCGCACAAAGTCAAACTCCCGCCGATTTTCTGGCGTGGTCAACAGTTGATTGCCAATCCAGTCAATTTGGCCTGCGCGCAACTTTTGTGAGAGTGTTGCCATACCCTCAGGGACACGCACCAGATTCACGCCCATGATCGTGCACAGTCGCTGCATCACATCCAGATCAAAACCCTTGAGCGTGCCGTCACGGTCACTGAAACTGAAAGGCGGGTAATGGCTCAAAAACCCAACGGCTACAGAACCCGTCGATTGAGCAAATGCTTTCGGAACTTGATGAGAAGAAACAAACGCAGCAACGGCTTGTACGACCCAGCGTCGTCGACTGATCGGGCGTGTCAGAGGTGCTTTTTCAGAATCAGTCATGAAAGCTCCCCTCAAAACAATGTCTCAATTCATGCCCCAGATAGTTGTAGCCAGTCTCCTGCGGCGTGACGATGGTGCACTCCTTGCGACGAGTATTCCAAAAAGCGCACGCCATCGGGCGCGATGTGGGCGTCACGGGTATGCCCGTGATTCGTGCGCAATATTCATAGCCATCTTGCCTGACCAAATATTTGATTTTAGGTTCGGGAATGATCCGGTTGGGTATTTGTCCTGGCACGAATCGAACCTGATCAACCGCCGGCGGCTGAAAGGTTTGACAAGCCGTCAAAACCATGACGAGGGCCGCCACAACGGCGCCCCGCCAACAACGCAAAAGGTACCGAAAAAGTGAATGCAAGGCCATGTCATTGCCCCTGCATGCAGTGCACAAGCAAATGACCCAGTTGCGAATGGGTCGTACTGTTTGTGGTCACGATGGTGCAAGTGGAGGACTTGCGGTGCCAGTAAACACAACCATCTTGCCTAGAGTGATACCCGTCCTTGGGCTGCGCTTGCTCACAAAATGTTTGCGCATCGGGCTTGACCAACCAACTGACGACGGGCTCCGCTATCTGCCGCTGCGCTGCGCTTGGTGGATTAAACAAGGTGAAATCGAGCAAAGCATCGGCACGCACAGCCGAACACCCAAAGGCAAGCCCCAGGAACCATGATCCAAGAACTGGGATAGGCATTGATGTGCGCATGGATTTGATTAAACCCAATGGTGATTCTTAAATATTTGTCATGGCGCAATAAATGTGCAGAACAATTTACCGCTTCTCATCAAACGATGGTTACTTTAACGTTCTGATCGATCAACAAATCAACTTGCAAACCTAGAGCATTGCCTGAATAGTGGGTGTAAGTGTGTCCACTGTCCGTCAGGGTTTCATGCGCAGTCCAACCTGCAGGGTTGCCCAAATTGTTGGTCAAACGCACCTGATCCCCGGTGAGATCGCCATCAATTTTGAATTGCGGGTGAACCCCAAGATTGAGCTTTAACACGTCGAGAACGCCGTGATTGAGGACATCAAGCAAGTCCACATTGAGTTTATTGAACTGACCATCTGCCAGGCTGATGGTCTTGATGCTTTGAGTGGTGACGTTGCCGATGTAAAGACTGCTATCCGAGTTGGCAAGCAATCCGCTCACACTCAAGTTACTGGGGGTACCCGATGAATTCAGATTGGTATAGCCGACACTTGAACTTGTAATGGTGGTTGGGTTGCCTACCGCATACACGTTCATGTTGCCGGCGTTGTCCGCCAGTTCAAAACTACCCGACACGTTGGCACCATTCGGGTAATGTATGGAGGCTGCACCAGCAGCGACCTTCCACATGCCCTGAGGATCACTCTTGTAGGCAAAATTTTCTGTTGTGACTTTAAAAGAATCGTACTGTAAAGACACGTCTCCAACAATTTGGGTGTCCACCAGCGCACTGTCATTCGCCAATGCAGTGGCGTTGCCATAAGGATCTTTGAGGACCGCGGTCACATTCAAAGTCCCGCCCTCAGTTGGCAGACTCCAACCGGAACTCATCACCCTCCCGGCGTTGACAGCGGCTGCATCCAAAGTCACCTGCTTGCTGGTGTTGGTCGCTGAATCATTGAAAGTGATGATGTCGCCCACTGCCACAAAGTTCTTGTCAAAAGTGGCGGTCAGGCTTGTGGTGGTGGACTTATTGGTGCCGCCGATTTCGGTGAAGTTGATCGCACCATCATTCCCGGCGTCCAGGTCAATGGTCAAGCCCACCGCAACGCCACCATTGGGCGCTGTCGTATCCAGCTTGGCGGCATCCATTGCCGTCTGGGTGGCATTGGCCGCCGGATCTTTCAGAACTGCGGTGACATTCAGCGTGGCACCTTCAGCGGGCAAGTTCCACCCGGCACTGGTGACTTTGCCCTGTGTCAGGTCTGCTGCAGTCAAGGTAACCGACTTGGTGGTGGTGCCATCACTGAAGGTCACGGTGTCACCCGCATTCACTTTGGTCGGGTCAAAGCTTGCCGTCAGGCTTGTGGTCTTAGCGGCACCTTTATCGCTGGCGTTGATCGTGCCGTCATTACCGACATCCAAGTCAATGGTCAGACCCACCGCCGCGCCGCCGTTGGGGACCGCGGTGTCCAGCACCGCATTGTCTAAAGTCACCGGCGACACATTGCCAGCCAGATCCTTGACTGTTGCAGTGATGTTCAAAGCTTGACCTTCTGCCGTGGGCAGCGGCCAACCTGTGCTCACAACTTTGCCCGTACCGATGTCGGCATCCGTGAGGGTCAGGGTCTTCGTATTTGTGCCGTCCGACAAAGTGATGACATCGCCTGCCACCATTTTGGCTTTGTCCAGCAACGCAGTGATGCTTGTCGTAGTGCCCAATGCTTTTTCAGCGGCATTGATGTACCCGTCGTTGTTGGCATCAGCATCGATCAGCGCAGTCACTGCGGCCGCCCGGGTATCCACCGTAAATGGCGTGCCGTCAGCTGTACTGCTGTTGCTAGCAGCATCCGTCACCTTGATCACAGGGGTGTATAGGGTACCTTTTGTGTCTACAGATGCATCCACCAAGTCATTGGGTACCTGCAAGGTGTAATTGCCATTCGCATCGAGTGACGTGGGCTTGTAGGGGCCTGTGAGTTTGCCTGCCGCGTCACGAAATGACACCTCCACGGCAGCGCCAGCCTCAGCTTTTCCAATGATCGTGGGCTTGGTGATGTTGGTGATGTTGTCTTTAGCGCCTGAATCACTGGCAGCCGCCAGAGCGCCCGTCTGCCCTGATGGTGGCGTTGTATCCGCCACACCGCCCTTGCCTGCACCTGCCGCAGCAGCGGCCACAGCACCAGCCCCCAGCAGCCACGGACTGAACAAGCCCGCAGCCAGCACACCGACCGCCGCACCGGCCGGCGCAACTTCTGCGCCCCCCAAAGCCATGCCCACCAACTGACCAGAGTCAGCCAGCATGGGCACACTGGCCATGCCTGAAGCGCTTTCAGGGATGTATTCGTAAAACTTGCCTGACTCCGTCTCACCAACCAAGCCGTTGTAGCCTTCTTGACTGACTTTGTAATAGTCTTGAATGACCAAGTCAGAGGTCGTACTGCCTTCAAAGCTGACCTTGAGGTCTTTGCCTTGGCGAGTGGCGCGGATGTTCTCTGGTGCAAAGCCCGTTTCTGGATCAATCAGTTGGTATCGAGCGCCAGCGACCGCATTCACGGTCACCGGCTGACCTTTGGCACCAGCCTGTGGAACGTCCAAAGCTTTGGCATCTTTACCCTGATTGATCTTGATTTGGTATGTCTTTGTCATTGTGAAGGCCCTTTAACAAGTAGCAAGAAATGAAATGGCTTGGATTTAAAACATCAGTTTCGAATGCCAAAAACGACCACCTCAACACGACGATTGGGGGCATGACATTGTTTGTTTTTGGGTGTGGGTTGGTTAGCGCAATCTGTTTTCGCCAATTCAGCGGCACCCCGGCCTTCGGTTTGCATGCCTTTGGTCGGATGGACACCACCAAGACGAATTTGCTCAGCCACAGTCATGGCCCTGTCTTCGGAAAGCTTGCGATTGAGTTTCACAGGGCCAATCGCATCGGTATAGCCAATCACTCGGATACGCTCAACCACGCGGTAATCCATTTTGACTTTGTGAAGCATGATTTCAATAGCGTTGTAACCTGCAGCCCTCATTTCGGCCTTGCCGAACTCAAACAAGGCATCTGTTTCCAGTGCAAATTTTTGCTCCGGCTTGGGTTTTTCTGCAGGCGTAGGCGCTGCAGCCACATTGATCTCATCCATACACTCCCTGACGCTCTTCGCACGCGACACCGTGTGAATTTGTCTGCGAATGTTTGTCAACTCTTTTTGAGCCACCGTTGCAGGCACTGCCTGCAAAATGGGTGGAGCGTAGGTCGTCTCTTGCAGACGCAGGTAAATGGTTTTGCCCGCATCAAACTGCAAGCGCTGGCCAGCGTCTTGCTTACCCAAATGCTGGCGACTGGCGTCATCAAGCACGGATTGAACCGCCATGGCCCCTGGAACCACGCAGGTCTCTGAAAATCCGCCTCGCAGCAAAGATGTGTGATAACGGCCATCCAAGTAAATGTTGACCGGATGTGGTGCCAGCACCGACGTCGGACGGTAGAAAAACACCTTGCTCAGTTGGGCGCTGACGGGCTTAGTCGAGGCGAACAATTCACCATAAGCCTCAATACTCACGGAACTGCCAGCGGTCGCAGCATTGTCTTTGCTGACTTGAGCATATGAGGCCGCAGCAAACATGAGCGACAGGGCAACGATCAACTTCAAACACTGCAGGGTACGAACTGCAATATGAGAATCCCACTTTGTCATAACTTTTTTCCTCATCCTTTGTTTAGTAACAAAGACTTAACGCGCATTTTTAAAAACTTGATGAGGTATCTTGCTTGAATTATTTGGTTTTAGAATCCACCAAAGAGACTATACAAAAACAACAAAAATATTAATCTTATGGTTGAGCAGCCATGTTGGCTTTCCCAGATCATGGGCGACCTGCGCAGCGTACCCAGATCGTTCTAGATTGACCTTCTGTGATCACAGCAAAAACAAAGCGCAAAAGAAAAAACCCCGTAAGTCAAAGACTTACGGGGTTTATCTTGGCGGAAACGGAGGGATTCGAACCCTCGATGAGGCTCTACACCCCATACTCCCTTAGCAGGGGAGCACCTTCGGCCACTCGGTCACGTTTCCAGTGGGTCAAATTATAGCTTACGCTTGATCCAGATCGAAGGCTTTGTGCAAAGCACGCACGGCCAATTCCATGTATTTTTCATCGATCACGACCGAGGTCTTGATTTCGGATGTGGAGATCATCTGGATGTTGATGCCCTCTTCGCTCAAGCTGCGGAACATCTTGCTGGCCACGCCCACATGGCTGCGCATGCCGATACCGACGATCGACACTTTGCAGATCTTGGCGTCGCCGCTGACTTCTGTGGCGCCCAGACCGGGCAGGACTTTCTCCTTGAGCAAGTCGATGGTCTTGGCGTAGTCATTGCGGTGCACAGTGAAGCTGAAGTCGGTTTTGCCGTCTTTGCTCAGGTTCTGGATGATCACGTCCACTTCGATGTTGGCGTCCGCCACGGCGCCCAAAATTTGGTACGCAATGCCGGGCTTGTCAGGCACGCCCAACACGGAAATTTTGGCTTCGTCGCGGTTGAAAGCGATGCCGGAAACGACGGCTTGTTCCATTTGTTCGTCTTCCTCAAAAGTGATCAGGGTGCCAGAGGCGGCTTCTTCGTTGATGTCGATGTCCCAGGGCGTGAAGCTCGAAAGCACGCGCATGGGCACTTTGTATTTGCCTGCAAATTCGACCGAGCGGATTTGCAAGACCTTGGAGCCGAGCGATGCCATCTCCAGCATCTCTTCAAAGCTCACGGTCTGCAAGCGACGCGCTTCGGGCACCACGCGGGGGTCGGTGGTGTACACGCCGTCCACGTCGGTGTAGATCAGGCACTCGTCAGCCTTGAGGGCTGCAGCCACTGCCACGGCCGAGGTGTCGGAGCCGCCACGGCCCAAGGTGGTGATGTTGCCTTGCTCGTCCACACCCTGAAAGCCGGTGATGATCACGACTTTGCCCGCGTTCAAATCGCCGCGCACACGCACATCGTCGATCGACTCGATGCGGGCTTTGGTGAAAGCGCTGTTGGTCTTGATGGGCACTTGCCAGCCCGCGTAACTGACCGAAGGCTGGCCTTCGGATTGCAGGGCAATCGCCAGCAAGGCCGACGACGCTTGTTCGCCGGTCGAGGCCAACATGTCCAGCTCGCGGCTGTAAGAGGTGTCGGGTTTGGCGGGTGCCAATTCCTTGGCCAGGCCCAGCAAGCGATTGGTCTCGCCGCTCATGGCGCTGGGCACCACCACGATCTGGTGGCCGGCACGCGTCCATTTGGCCACGCGCTTGGCGACATTGCGGATGCGCTCGGTCGAGCCCATCGAGGTGCCGCCGTATTTGTGAACGATCAAAGCCATGTGTAGTTCTGATGAGGGGAAATTTGCGCTGAAATGACTTCCAGCAAAGCCCTAGATTGTAGCAATCGCTCAACCCACGCCGGGCGTTGCGGCGCAAGGCGCCATCGTCAGCGTGGCGACCAGCTGAGCACGGTGCCTTGGCGAAGCACATGGCCCTGCCCCACTTTGAGGTGTAGGCGGTGGCCTCGGGTGTTGCAGTCGGCCACTTGATCGAGCAGCTCGTTCAGCTGCGCAGTAGACGGCGTGGTGGCGTGAATGGTGCGCAGCCAATGGCGCAAAACCAGCGCCTGCCGTGCTCGGCTCAATGCTTGCAAGGCGGTGATCCGCGGCGGGATACCCACATGGGCCAAGTCATGGGCTGCGACCTCATCGAGCACCTCTTGGGCTTGCGCAGCATGGGCGGCACTGCGGGCAAAGGTGTCTCGAAAGGCCGGAAAAGCCTCTGCCAGGACAGGCAACAGGCGGGCGCGGATGCGGTTGCGGGTGAATTGTTCGTTGCTGTTGGTCGGGTCTTCCACCCAGGCTTGCCCGCGTTCGCCCAGCCAGTCGCGCAAGGCGGCACCGGGCACAGTCAAAAAGGGGCGGTGCCAGTTGAGCCCGCTGCGTTGCCACTGTGCGGGCATGCTGGCCAAGCCGGGCAAGCCTGCACCTCGCGACAGGGCAATCAGCAAGGTTTCGACCTGATCGTCGGCATGCTGGGCCACGGCCACATCACGCACATCGGGCCATTCGGTTTGCACAGACTCGGCCAAGGCTGCATACCGGGCCTGTCTGGCCGCGTCTTCGGGGCTTTGCCCGGGGGCGTGACCGGCCTGCACATGGCACACCAACAATGGCACACCCAAATCTTCACACATTGCGCGGCAATGCGCTGCGAAGTCATCGGCGGCGTGTTGCAAACCGTGGTGGATGTGCACCGCCCTCACCTGTCCGGGCCAACGCTGCACGCAGGCCAGCAGCAAGGCTGTGGAATCGGCACCGCCGCTCAGGGCCACCGCAAAAGGAAGGCCCGGGCAGAAATCAGCCAGGGCCTGGTCGAGGTTTTGCGACATGTGCGAAGGCCTTGCGGCTCGCCTGTTGGGTTTTACTTGCCCGCTTTGGTGTCGGTGAAACGTCCGTAGCTGTTCAGGCGCTCATAGCGACGCTCTTGCAACTCTTTGGGCTTGAGGTCGGCCAATTGACGCCAGGCATCGCCCAGCGCACGTTTGAGCAAAGAGATCATTTGTTCATGATCGCGGTGTGCACCGCCCACAGGCTCGCTGACGATCTTGTCGATCACATTCAAAGCCTTCAGACGATGGGCCGTGATACCCAATGCCTCAGCAGCCACTTCGGCTTTTTCGCCGGTTTTCCACAGAATCGAAGCGCAACCCTCGGGGCTGATCACGGAATACACCGAGTACTGCAGCATCAGCACCTGATCGGCCACCGAGATGGCCAAGGCACCGCCCGAGCCGCCTTCGCCGATGATGGTGGTGATGATCGGCACTTCGAGCTGGGCCATTTCAAAAATATTGCGGCCAATGGCTTCGGACTGGCCGCGCTCTTCGGCGTCGATGCCGGGGTAAGCGCCGGGCGTGTCCACAAAGGTGAACACAGGCAGCTTGAACTTCTCGGCCGTCTTCATCAGGCGCAAGGCCTTGCGATAGCCCTCGGGCTTGCTCATGCCAAAGTTGCGCAAGGTGCGCTCTTTGGTGTCGCGGCCTTTTTGGTGGCCCAGCACCATGCAGGCCTGCCCATTGAAACGGGCCAAACCGCCCACGATGGACAGGTCGTCTGCAAAGTGGCGGTCACCGTGCATTTCCACAAAGTCCGTGAAGATGCCGTTGATGTAGTCCAGTGTGTACGGACGCTCGGGGTGACGCGAAATTTTGGTGACCTGCCAAGGGGTCAGGTCGCTGTAGATGTCTTTGGTCAGTTGCTGGCTTTTCTTGCTCAGCTGATCAATTTCCGAGGTGATGTCCACCGCGGATTCACTTTGCACATAGCGCAGCTCTTCGATCTTGGCTTCGAGTTCGGCAACGGGTTGCTCAAAGTCGAGAAATGTTCTTTTGGCCAAGTTTTACTCCTCTGTTCATCAGCGGGCGGACAGGTGTGTCCAGCCCTCAATACGCCACCGGAACCGGGTCCAGCGAGCGCCAAATATACCAAGTTGCCACCGTGCAATACGGACTCCAGGCCTGAGCCACCTCACGGGCATCGCTGCGGCTGACCGGCTCGCCCGAGAAATAGTTGCTGCTGATGCCGTTGATCAGGCCTACATCGTCAAGCGGCAACACGTTAGGCCGCATCAGGTGGAAGATCAAGAACATCTCGGCCGTCCAGCGGCCAATGCCGCGAATGGCAACCAACTCGTCGATGATGGCCTCGTCGTCCATGGCCTGCCAATCCTTGACATGCACCGCGCCATTGCTGAAATGCAGGGCCAGATCGACCAGGTATTCCACCTTGCGAACCGACAGACCGGCTGCGCGCATGTCGTCCACCTTGAGCTTGAGCACCGCCGCAGGCGTGAGCTTTTTGGTCAACAGAGAGAACTTGTCCCACACCGACTGCGCCGCTTTGACCGAGATTTGCTGACCCACAATCGAGCGAGCCAAGGTCACAAAGGCATCGCCGCGCGTCTCCAAAATGGCGTTGCCAAATTGGGGGATCAGCTTTTTCATGACCCGGTCTTTTTTGGCCAAGTGCGCGCAGGCCAGCGCCCAGTATTCGGGCGTGACAGGAACCACGTCTTTGGGAACTTCTTTGGACGCCACGCTCACTGCGCCGCCTCCCAAGTGGTGCCCGTGGCCGAGTCCTTGAGCACGATGCCCTGCGCCAGCAGCTCGTTGCGAATGCGGTCGGCCTCGGCAAAGTTCTTGGCTTTTTTGGCGTCCGCACGGGCCTGAATTTGGGCCTGAATGGCGGCGTCATCCAAGCCCGCACCAGACTGCAGATACGTGGTGGGATCGGTTTGCAACAAACCCAGCAAGCCCCCCAGCGCCTTGAGCAAGCCAGAACGCTCGGCCGACTGGCTGCGGTTGACCTCGCTGGCCAGCTCGAACAGAACGGCCACCGCATCGGGCGTGCCAAAGTCTTCGTCCATGGCCGCTTTGAAGCGCGCGGCCATCGGATCAGCCCAGTCGATGGTCACATCGGCCGGCGGCACGGCCTGCAAGGCGGTGTACAGGCGCTTCAAGGCGCCTTTGGCGTCGTTCAAATGCACATCGCTGTAGTTCAGCGGGCTGCGGTAATGGCTGCGCACCACAAAAAATCGCACAGTTTCGGCATCAAACGACTTGAGCACATCACGGATGGTGAAGAAATTGCCCAGGCTCTTGGACATTTTTTCGTTGTCCACATTGATGAAGCCGTTGTGCATCCATGTGCGGGCAAAGGGCTGACCGCTGGCACCTTCGCTTTGGGCGATCTCGTTTTCGTGGTGCGGGAACTGCAAATCGGCACCGCCGCCGTGGATGTCAAAGGTCTGGCCCAACAACTCGCAGGCCATGGCCGAGCACTCGATGTGCCAGCCGGGACGGCCCGAGCCAAAAGCACTGTCCCATTTGCAATCGGCAGGCTCGGTGGGCTTGGCGCTTTTCCAAAGCACAAAGTCCAGCGGATCGTGTTTGCCACCCGCGTCGGTGTTCACGGCCACGCGCTCACCGGCATTCAACTCGTCCAGTGATTTGCCGGACAACTTGCCATAACCAGGGAACTTGCGCACGGCGTAGTTCACATCGCCATTGCCCGCGCGGTAAGCCAGCCCTTTTTGCTCCAGCGTGCCGATCATCGACAGCATTTGCGGCACAAAGTCGGTGGCGCGGGGTTCGTGCTGGGGTCGCTCAATGCCCAAGGCATCGGCATCCTGGTGCAGTGCATCGATCATCCGGTCGGTCAAGTTGCGGATGGTCTCGCCGTTTTCCAGGGCACGCTTGATGATCTTGTCGTCGATGTCGGTGATGTTGCGAACGTAGGTCACCTTCAGGCCACTGGCCTTGAGCCAGCGCTGCACCACGTCGAACGCGATCATCGAGCGGGCATGGCCCAGATGGCACAGGTCGTACACCGTCATGCCACACACGTACATGCGCACATGGCCTGGCTCGGCAGGCGTGAACTCGGATACCGCACGGGTGAGTGTGTTGAAAATGCGCAGACTCATGTCAAATCAGGAAACATTCAAAGAAACAAAAAAACGCCATGCCGCGCCAAGAAGCGCAGCCAAATCAATACAGGAAATCGGTCACAAAGGCGGCTGTCGCACACATGGACAGCGGGGAGAGCTGGCGAGTCCGAAAAAAAGGCCTCCGCTACAATGGACCTCAGTATAGCCCCGTCAGGCCTGCCCTTGTGGGCCAAAACCTCCCCCAGACCCGATACCCATTGCCGCATGCGCCTTCTCATTTCGTTCGCTTTGTCTTGCGCCCTGATGGTCCTCAGTGCGGGTGCACGGGCAGACATTTACAGCGATGTGAACCGACTGATCCAGGGTGGCCAACTGGAAAAAGCCCGCCAACAGGTCGACCAACGCCTGAACACCGCCCCCACCGACCCGCAAATGCGTTTGCTGCTCAGCCGCATCCAGGACGCACAAGGCCAAACCCAGGCCGCCATGGACACCTTGCAGGCCCTGACCCAATCGTTTCCCGAACTGGCTGAGCCACACAACAACCTGGCCGTTTTGCTGGCCCGAGAAAACCGCCACACCGATGCCTTGGTTTCGCTGCAAGCGGCCATTCAAGCACGTCCTGACTACGCCATCGCACTGGAAAACATGGGCGATGTGTATGCCACACTGGCCAGCAATGCTTACGCCAAAGCCTTGCAGATCATCCCCCAACAACGCCGCATCTTGAACAAGCAGCTGAGCATCGATCAAATGCTCAAGGCTACCCCTTGAACATCACTTTTATACGCCCATGAACACTTCACGCTTTATTGCCGCTTGCACCCTCCTGGCATCCCTGAGCACCGGTTTGCTCTTTCCTCCGAGCGCACATGCACAGAGCAATGGCATCAGCAAAGTTCGCATCAGCACCTCAATGGGTGACATTGAAGCCGAGCTTTACGCAGACAAGGCTCCGCGCACCGTGGCCAACTTTTTGCAATACGTTAATGACAAGCACTACGATGGCACGGTCTTTCACCGCGTGATTTCAAGCTTCATGG
Organism: Limnohabitans sp. Jir72; assembly: GCF_003063575.1. Lineage (GTDB taxonomy): Bacteria > Pseudomonadota > Gammaproteobacteria > Burkholderiales > Burkholderiaceae_C > Limnohabitans_A. The sequence continues at coordinate 1,943 of NZ_NESC01000008.1, read as the reverse complement.
TGCAAGGTGGTGGTTACGACGCCAAATACCAGCAAAAGCCCACACGTGCGCCCATCGAACACGAAGGCCGCAAGGCCCTGGCTGCCGGTCTGAAAAACACCACCGGCACTTTGGCCATGGCCCGCACGGGTGACCCGCATTCGGCGTCATCGCAGTTTTTCATCAACGTTGTGGACAACGCTTTTCTGGACCCCACCCCCATCCCCGATGGCGACCCGGTGGCCAAGTTTGAATACCAAGGCCGCGTCTACGAAAACGTTGCTCGCTCACAACTGGTCAACGCACCACAGCTGTTTGGCTACACCGTTTTTGGCAAAGTCACGTCCGGCATGGACGTGGTCCAAAAAATCAGGTCCACCCCGACTGGTGCGGGTGGTCCTTTTCCTTCCGACGTTCCCAAAACGCCGGTCCTCATTCAATCCGTTACTTTGTTGAAATAAACCATGAGCAACCCCCAAGTAGAACTGCACATCACCGGCTACGGCGTCATCACGCTCGAACTGGACGCTGAGAAAGCCCCCAAGTCCACCGCCAACTTCCTGGCTTATGTGAACAAGGGTCACTACAACAACACGATTTTTCACCGTGTGATCCCTGGCTTCATGGTCCAAGGCGGCGGCTTTGAACCCGGTATGTCGCAAAAGCCCACCGATGCCACCATCGAGAACGAAGCGAACAACGGTCTGAAAAACAACGAGTACACCGTGGCCATGGCCCGCACCTCAGCCCCTCACTCGGCTTCGTCACAGTTCTTCATCAACGTGGCGGACAACGGCTTCCTGAACCACACTGCGCCTTCGATGCAGGGCTGGGGTTACGCCGTGTTCGGCAAAGTGGTCAAGGGCACCGAAGTGGTGGACCAGATCAAAGGCGTGAAAACCGGCAACCGCGGCGGCCACGGTGACGTGCCCAAAGAAGACGTGGTGATCGAAAAGGCTGTCGCCCTGTAAGGCCAGCCCTGCCATGAACGCGCTGCCTCAGACGCCGCCCATCGGCCAACTGCAAGCACCCGCGTCATGGCAAGTTGTGGACCTGATCTCGGACCTGCACCTGCAAGCATACGAGCAGGCTACTTTTGAGGCGTGGCGCCATCACATGGCCACCACACCCGCCCAGGCCGTGTTGATTCTGGGAGATTTGTTTGAAGTCTGGGTGGGCGACGATGCCGTGGCCCACGACCCTTTTTTGCAGCAATGCGCTGACGTCTTGCGCCAGACCGCACAGCGCTGCCATGTGGCCTTCATGCCCGGCAACCGGGACTTTCTGGTGGGCACCGAATTTTTAACCGACTGCGGCGTTCAAGCCCTGATCGACCCGACCCTTTTGAATTGGGGCCAACAACGCATTTTGCTCAGCCATGGCGACGCCCTGTGCCTGGACGACACCGACTACCAAGTCTTTCGCCAACAAGTGCGATCAGCGCCATGGCAAGCCGAGTTTCTGGCCAAGCCCTTGAACGAGCGTCTGGCCTTGGCGCGGTCCATGCGTGCGCAAAGCACTGCCCAAAAAGATGCCGGTATGGTCTACGCCGATGCCGATACCGCACTCAGCCTGCAGTGGCTCCATGCTGCTGGGGCCGATCGGCTGGTCCATGGGCACACCCACCGCCCAGCAGACCACCCTCTGGGCTCGGCCACGCGGCAGGTGCTCAGCGACTGGTCACTCGACCACGCCCCCCTTCGGGCCGAAACTCTGCGACTGCATGCGGATGGGCGATCCGAACGCTTGCGTTTGAGCTGACACAAGCGACACCCACAAAAAAGCCGCTCCATTGAACTGACCCCAATAAGTTGGACGGTTTAAAAAGCTGATTAGGCCATAGAGGGCTGAGTTCTGTACTGCACAGGACTCAGCCCTTTTAGTTTGATCTTGATCCGATCGTTGTTGTAGTAGTGGATGTACTCCTTCAAGCCCATCTCAAGCTCTTTCACATTCTCGAATTT
>NZ_NESC01000007.1 GCF_003063575.1 Limnohabitans sp. Jir72 | reverse complement strand
AAATTCGAGAATGTGAAAGAGCTTGAGATGGGCTTGAAGGAGTACATCCACTACTACAACAACGATCGGATCAAGATCAAACTAAAAGGGCTGAGTCCTGTGCAGTACAGAACTCAGCCCTCTATGGACTAATCAGCCTTTTAAACCTTCCAACTTATTGGGGTCAGTTCATTTGTCCGGCTTTTTTGTGGGTCACTGGCTGATCAACTTGGCTTGTTCAATCTGGTATTCAAAGTACATCTGAAAGCTGAAAGCCAGACTGGACATCAAGATCGCAGTGCCGATCAGCAAAGACGTGGCAAGCCCAAAGACCGTGAGCCAGTTGGTTTGTCCGGCGACATCATCGGCAGCGCCTTGCGGATTGAATTTGGCGTTCCATTTTTCCGCAGGCATCAGGCCGTAGACGATGGCCGTGAGTGCGCAAACTGCAATGGTGAAGCCCAAAAAGGGAATCAGCACCCAGCTCAGTTGATCGTCCAGGCCAAAAGCCTGGGCCCTTTGGATGCCATAAATCCCTATCGCTGTCGGCACGGGCAAGAGCCAGCCCAATATGTCGCCAAAGCCTTTGAGGTAGAAGCGGTGCAAGCCGAGCGGTCCGCCCCAAAAAGTGAGCCATGTGGCCAGAGTTTTGTTTTTCATGGGGGTGATTATTGCGGAGCGGTGCTGTCGCCCTTGCCCAAAGGCCTTTCCATCATCACCACATCCAGCCAGCGGTCAAATTTCCAGCCGCAAGACTTGAGGGTGCCCACATGCGTGAAACCCACCGAACGGTGCACGCCGACAGAGCCAGCGTTGGCCGAGTCCCCGATCACGGCCAGGAATTTGCGCACGCCCGCTCTTTCGGCCTGGGCGCACAGCTCGCTCAGCAGGGCTTTGCCCAAGCCCTTTTGCTGCACACCGGCCGCCATGTAAATAGAGTCTTCGGCCGAATAGCGGTAAGCCGGGCGTGGTTTGAACCAGTTGCAATAGGCAAAACCCAACACTTGGCCTGCGTCTTCCAGCACCAGGTAGGGCAGGCCCTTGCTCAAAACATCTGCACGCCGGGCAGTCATGTCGGCTTCAGACGGGGGATCGATCTCGAAAGTGCCTGTGCCCGTGAGCACATGGTGTTGGTAAATGGCCGTGATGGCGGCCATGTCTTCTTGGCGGCTGGGTCGGATCAAGGGCATCTGCGCTCCCGTTGTATAATTGAGGGCTCTTCAGTGTGTCACTGGCCGGGTGGCCAGTTGCGTGTCTCAAACGCTGGAAGAAATCGGGTGTCTCGGCATTTGTTCCGAAGTCACCCAACCACCCAAGGATAAATCATGGTTGTTATTCGTCTGAACCGCGGCGGCTCTAAAGCACGTCCTTTCTTCAACATCGTCGTCGCCGACAAGCGCGTGCGTCGTGATGGTCGCTTCTTGGAGCGCATCGGTTTCTACAACCCCACAGCCCGTGGTGGCGAAGAAGGTCTGCGCATTGCTCAAGACCGTCTGACCTACTGGAAGAGCGTTGGTGCCCAGGCTTCTCCCACCGTGGAACGCCTGATCCGTCAAGCTGGCAAAGTCGCAGCCTGATCGGCCGATGACGGCCATGCGTCCACCTTTGGAGACAGCGGTATTGCCCGCTGACGCCATCGAAGTCGGGCGCATCGCCGATGCCTGGGGCATCAAAGGCTGGTTCAAGGTCTTGCCCCACAGCGCCTCGCCCGAGGCGCTTTTTTCTTCCAAACGTTGGTTTTTGTTGCCGCCCGATCGGCCCATGAAACCCAAGCGTCCCACGGAAGCTGCAGCCGCCAAGTCTGAAGCCGCTGCATGGACCGAGCCTTTGCTGCTGCGCATCAAAGAGTCCAAAGACCACTCCAGCACGCTCGTGGCCACCGCCCACGACATCGACGACCGCAATGCCGCTGAGGCCTTGCGAGGCGCCCGCATTTTTGTGCCCCGTTCGAGCTTTCCGTCTGCTGCCGAGGGTGAGTACTACTGGGTGGACCTGATCGGTCTTCAAGTGGTCAACCGCGAAGGCCTGGCCTTGGGCGAAGTGCGCGATCTCATGTCCACTGGACCTCAAACCGTGCTGGTGATCGAAGCCGCCCCTGAGTCCGAAGGCGGCAAACCTGTCGAGCGCATGATTCCCTTTGTCGCCGCTTTTGTGGACGGGGTCGATCTGCCAGGCCGACGCATCACCGTTGACTGGCAGCCCGACTACTGATCGGCCTGCGGCCGTGGAGGGCCACATCCATGCGCTTTGACATCATCACGCTGTTTCCCGAACTGTTTGCGCCGCTGCTCACCAGCGGCATCACGCGCCGCGCCTACGAAGGTGGTTTGGTCGATGTGCGCTTGTGGAACCCGCGCGACCACGCCGAAGGCAATTACCGCCGGGTGGACGACCGCTCTTTCGGTGGTGGCCCCGGCATGGTCATGCTGGCCGAGCCCCTGTTCAAAACCTTGACCGCTGTCCGTGCAGACCGCAACGAAGTGCAGCCAGCGCCCTTGGTGCTGTTTTCGCCCATCGGGCAGGCCTTGAACCACAACGCTGTGGCCAACTGGTCGCAAAGCGCTGGTGCTGTGCTGCTGTGCGGCCGCTACGAAGGTGTGGACCAGCGGTTCATTGACCACCATGTGGACCAGCAAATCAGCTTGGGTGACTTTGTGCTTTCGGGTGGCGAAATTGCGGCCATGGCGCTGTTGGATGCCGTCGCCCGCTTGCAGCCAGGTGTGCTGAACGACGAAGGCAGCCACCAGCTCGACAGCTTCAATCCCGCACTGGATGGCCTGCTGGACAGCCCGCATTACACCCGCCCTGAGGTCTGGCAAGGCCATGCCGTGCCGTCCGAGTTGATGTCGGGCCACCATGCCCACATTGAGCGCTGGCGCCGTGAGCAAAGCCTGCGCTTGACAGCGCAGCATCGCCCTGAGTTGCTCAGTCAAGCGCGCCAAGAAGGCCGCTTGAGTCGGCTTGACGAGACCTTTTTGCAAAAAAAGCTATAATCAGGGGCTTTTCGATCCTCTACCCGCCGCGATCTGGCCCCAGTTGTGCACATGATGCCCAGCGCTTACAGCACAGATCGCCCCTTGTGCAGCGAGGCATGATCGGATGGAGTTCAAAAAATGAATTTGATTCAAACTCTTGAGCAGGAAGAAATTGCCCGTCTGGGTAAAGTGATTCCTGAATTTGCCCCCGGCGACACCGTGATCGTGAGCGTGAATGTGGTTGAAGGCACCCGCAAACGCGTTCAGGCTTACGAAGGCGTCGTGATTGCCAAGCGCAATCGTGGTCTCAACAGCGGCTTCACAGTGCGCAAGATCTCCAGCGGCGAAGGCGTGGAACGTACGTTCCAAACCTACAGCCCTTTGATCGCCAGCATCGAAGTCAAGCGTCGTGGTGATGTTCGCCGCGCCAAGCTGTACTACCTGCGTGACCGCAGCGGCAAGTCGGCTCGTATCAAGGAAAAATTGCCTCAGCGCAAAGCAGCCCCCGTGGCCGCTGCGTAAAGCCTTTTCCAAGGTATCAAAAACCGCCCGGGTTCGCCCAAGGCGGTTTTTTTATGCCCGTCATTCTCAACACAGCCCGGCACATGTGCCAAGAAAAAAGGCCTTGCCGGTGAGGGCAAGGCCTTTGAAAGGGCAGGGCCGCAAAAGCCCTGATGCTGTGTTTAGCCGCGTGTGATTTTCAGCACACGGGTGCCACCGCGTTTGCCTTCACCGCCACCTGCGCCACCCGCGTTATGGGGCTTGAAGTTGCCGGCACCGAACTGCTTGGGGCCACGGGCGAACTTGTCGCCAGCTGCGCCGCGAGGTGCCGCGCCGCGGCTGTCACCACGGTCTTCCCAACGGCCGCCTTGACGGCCTTCACCAGCACGAGCGTCCTGACGTGGGGCACCCCGGTTTTCACGATCCCAAGGGTGTGCAGGGGCAGCTGCACGCTGCTCGAAGCGGTCACCGCCACGGTTGTTGTCAAAGCGTGCATCGGCACGGCCATCTTTGCGAGGGTCAAAGCGGGGCTCAGCGCGCTGCTCAAAACGAGGCTGCTCGTCGCGGAAATTGCCACGCGGGGCGCGGTTGTCGAAACCACCGCCAGCATTGTCGCGGTCACGGTTGCCACCAAAGTCGCGGCCACCGGGGGCGGGACGGCCACCACGGAAACCACCGCCAGCGTTGGCGTAATTGCGCTCGCCACCAAAGCGGTCACCGCCACGGCCCATGGGCTTGCGGGCTTCGGGCATGCGCACTTTGGGCTCAAGGCCTGGAATCACTTCGGCCTTGAAGGGCTGGCGTGTGTAGGACTCGATGTCACCAATCTTGCGACGGTCACGAATCTCAGCGAAGGTCACAGCCAAGCCATCGCGGCCTGCGCGGCCTGTACGGCCAATGCGGTGGGTGTAGTCCTCGGCCTTCATCGGCAAGCCGAAGTTGAACACGTGGGTGATGGTTGGCACGTCGATGCCGCGAGCAGCGACGTCGGTGGCGACCAGAATCTGGACTTGACCGTTGCGCAGCGCCATCAGGCGGCGGTTGCGCATGCCTTGGCTCAGGGCACCGTGCAGGGCGACAGCCGAGAAGCCGTCTTGCTGCAAGTCAGCGGCCAAGCCGTCGCACTCGATTTGGGTGCTGGAGAACACGATGGCTTGGTCGATCGTGGCGTCACGCAACCAGTGGTCGAGCATCTGGCGCTTGTGTTGGGCGTTGTCGGCCCAGAACAGCACCTGCTTGATGTTGTTGTGCTTTTCTTGGGGGTTGTCGATCTGGATTTTCTGGACCGAAGAACCACCGTCGTGCATCACGCGCATGGCCAGTTGTTGAATGCGCGGTGCGAACGTGGCGCTGAACATCATGGTCTGGCGACGCTGGCTGGTCATGTCGTTGATATCGGCCAAGTCGTCCGAGAAGCCCAGGTCGAGCATGCGGTCGGCTTCGTCCACCACCAAAAACTGCACTTGGTCCAGCTTGATCTGCATGGAGCGCTGCAGGTCGAGCAAACGGCCAGGGGTGGCCACGACCAAGTTGGCGTTTTGCAGCTTGGCGATTTGCAATTGGTAAGGAATGCCGCCGACCACATTGGCCACGCGCAGACCGCGTGTGTGCTTGACCAGCTCGATGGCGTCTTGCGCCACCTGTTGGGCCAATTCACGTGTGGGGCACAGGATCAGGGCGCCGGGTGTTGGGGCCTTGAAGTTGCGTGGGTTGGTCGGGTCTTTGCGCTTGGCACGCTTGGGGGCAGGTTCGCCCTTGGCGGCGGCGTCGGCGCAGGCTTGGTCGAACTCGGCGCGCTCGGCAGCTTCTTGTTCGGCCATTTGTTGGATCAGGGTGTGCAGCACAGGCAGCAAGAAGGCGGCGGTTTTGCCGCTGCCGGTCTGGCTGGAGACCATCAGGTCGGTGTAGCCATTGGACTTGCCGTCTTTGGAGCCACCAGCGGTAGGCAGAGCCAAGGGAATGGCGCGCAACTGCACGGCGGTGGGTTGGGTGTAACCCAGATCGGCCACGGCTTGCACCAGCTCGGGGGCCAGGCCCAGCTCAACAAAACCGTTGGGCACCTCGGCGACGGCTTCAACTTCGGCGGTCTCATCGGCGGTGGCTTCGGGCACCACTTCGGGGGTGATTTCGGCCGCAGCGGCGACCATGATTTCAGTGGCCAAGTTGGTCGAAGCGGTCTGGGCAGACGATTCGGTGGCCATGGATGTGTTTTCGGCAGACGACAAGTCGTCCTGCACTGTGTTCAAAGTGTCAGTCATTTGTGTATATAAAACTCGCACGGAACAACGGCCGCAAACAGAAAAGCTGTTGCATTTGGCCGTAGGCACCGCAAGGTTGAAAAAACATCAACCATCAAACGGTGCTCGCGAGAGGCGCTTGGCGTGAAGCCTGGCCGCTGTGAGTGACCCTATCGGTGGGTCAAGGCATGAAGGGAGATGTATGAATTGCTGCACTGGATGCAGCAAGCCAGCGATTATGGCACGAATTCTCAAAAAACGCTAGGGTTTTCCCTGAAAAATATCAAAGCTTGATGAAGTGCTCCCGGTAATGCGCCAATTCGTCGATGGATTCGTGCACATCGGCCAGTGCGGTGTGCTTTTGCTGCTTATTGAAGCTCGAATACACCTCGGGCTTCCAGCGGCGTGACAACTCCTTGAGCGTGCTCACGTCCAGGTTGCGGTAGTGAAAGAAGGCCTCCAGCTTGGGCATGAACTTCACCAGAAAGCGGCGGTCCTGGCTGATGGTGTTGCCGCACAGGGGCGATGCGCTCTTGGGCAGGTATTTTTTCAGGAAGGCGAGGATCTGTTCTTCGGCATCGGTCTCGCTGGTGGCGGAGGCTTTGACCTTGTCGATCAAACCGCTCTTGCCGTGGGTGCCTTTGTTCCAGGCGTCCATCTTGTTCAGCAATTCATCACTCTGGTGGATCACCAGCACCGGGCCTTCGATGCGGGGCGTCAGGTGCGGGCCGGTCACGATCACGGCGATTTCGAGCAAGCGTTCTTTTTCGGGGTCAAGGCCCGTCATTTCGCAATCGATCCAGACCAGGTTTTGGTCAGATTTGGCCAGTTCGGCCACTTCGGGGGCGGTGGAGGTGTTCACTTCAGACATGTGCTGATTGTCGCTGAAGCGGGCGGGTCTTCCATGGCGCACAGGGCCCGGCTCCTACAATAGGCCGGATGAATGCATCTCTTTCTTTGACCGTGACCCTGGTGGTGGCTTTGCTGGCGCATGTGGCGCTCAAGTCCTGGCTCAATGCGAGGCAAGTCCGGCACGTGTCGCGTCACCGCGCTGCGGTGCCCGCCGCCTATGCCGACACCGTGTCGCTGGCCGATCACCACAAGGCCGCAGATTACACCCTGGCCAAAGCCAAGCTCTCGCAACTGGACATCGCACTCGATGCCGCCGTGCTGTTGGGCTGGACCTTGCTGGGCGGACTCGACGCGCTGAACCAAGTGCTGCTGGGCTGGATGGGGCCTGGCATCGGGCAGCAAATCGCGTTGGTGCTGGGCTTCAGCCTGGTGGGCGGTGTGATCGGTTTGCCTTTGTCGCTCTTGCAAACTTTTGGTGTCGAGCAGCGTTTTGGCTTCAACAAGATCACCCCTGCCTTGTGGCTGGCCGACATGGCCAAGGGCCTGTTGCTGGGTCTGGTTTTGGGCGTGCCTTTGCTGTGGCTCATGCTCTGGCTCATGCAAGCGGGCGGTAGCCTATGGTGGCTGTGGGCCTGGCTGGCCTTGGTGGGCTGGCAACTGTTCCTCATGGCCATTGCCCCCAATGTGATCATGCCGCTGTTCAACAAATTCACACCGCTCGAAGACGAGTCGCTCAAAGCCCGTGTGCAGTCGCTGATGCAACGTGCAGGCTTCACGGTCAAAGGCTTTTTTGTCATGGATGGCAGCCGCCGTTCGGCACATTCCAATGCGTTTTTCACCGGCTTTGGGGCCAGCAAGCGCGTGGTGTTTTTCGACACGCTGCTCAAGCAACTGAGCCCCTCCGAGATGGAAGCCGTGCTCGCGCACGAGCTGGGCCACTTCAAGCACAAACACATCCTCAAGATGATGCTCACCAGCTTTGCGCTCACGCTGGCCGGTCTGGCCTTGCTGGGCTGGCTCATGCAGCAAGTCTGGTTCTACACCGGTCTGGGCGTCATGCCCAGCCTGACGGACAGCAACAATGCCTTGGCCCTGGTGCTCTTCATGCTGGTCACGCCCGTGTTCACTTTGTTCTTCGCGCCTGTGTCTTCATGGCGCTCGCGCCAGCAAGAGTTTGAGGCCGATGCCTACGCGGTATCGCAAACGCCGGGCCAAGACCTGTCTTCGGCCTTGCTCAAGCTCTACCAGGACAACGCATCGACGCTGACGCCCGATCCGCTGTATGTGAAGTTTTATTACTCGCACCCGCCCGCCAGCGAGCGCCTGGCACGGATGGGCGCCGCATGAGCACCGCTGCGCTGCGCGCCTTCACGCCCACCGAAGTGGTCATGGCGCTGGGTCAAGTGCCCGGCTGGCGTTTGCAAGGCGATGGCGATGCCGTGGTGATCGAAAAGACGTTTGAGTTTGCCCTGCACACGCAGGCGCTGTTGTTCGTCAACAGCGTCGGTTGGTTGTCCGAAAAGCTCAACCACCACCCGGAAGTGGTGCTGAACCATCGCCGCTGCGTGGTCCGCTGGTGCACGCACGATGTGCAAGGCCTGAGCCGTCTCGACTTTGAGGCCGCCCGGCAAACAGACGGCTTGTTGCCCGCATGAGCAAGTTCAACAAACAACGCCCTGCGCAAGCCGATGGGGCCGTGCTCGAACCCGGCCTGGTGGTGGCCACTTATGGGCGGCACTGCCTGGTGGAAACGCCCGAAGGCCGCCGCCTGATTTGCCACCCGCGTGGCAAGAAAAATCAGGTCGTGGTGGGCGATCAGGTGCTTTGGCAAATCGCAGGTGATGAAGGCAGCATCGAAAAATTGCAAGAGCGCCGCAACCTGTTTTACCGGCAGGACGAAATCCGCACCAAGTCCTTTGCCGCCAACCTTGATCGCGTGCTGATCCTGATCGCAGCCGATCCGGAGTATTCTGAAAGCCAGCTCTCGCGTGCCCTTGTGGCCGCCGAAGCCGAACGCATCACGCCCGTCATTGCGCTCAACAAAAGCGATTTGGCCGTGCCGTTTGCACAAGCTTGGGAGCGCTTGGCCCCTTACCGCGCCATGGGCTATAGCGTGATGCCCATCAGCCTGAGCCCACGCACACCCGTGGCCGACGATGGTGTGGCCGCCTTGTGCGAACACCTGACGGGCCACACCACCTTGGTGCTGGGCCCTTCGGGCAGCGGCAAGAGCACCTTGATCAACCGCTTGGTGCCCGACGCACAGGTCGAGACCGGCGAGATCTCGCAAGCCCTGAACTCGGGCAAGCACACCACCACCAGCACCCGCTGGTATTGGGTGCCCAGCTTGGACCGCAGCGATGCGCGCACGGCCCTGATCGACTCGCCGGGCTTTCAAGAGTTTGGCTTGCACCACATCGAGCCGACACGGCTGGCCGATTGCATGCCTGACTTGCGTACTTATTTGGGCGGCTGCAAGTTCTACAACTGCACCCATTTGCACGAGCCCGGTTGCGCTGTGCTGGATCAGGTCGAGAACGAACACAGCGCAGGCACCATCAGCGCCCGCCGCCATCGCATTTATGCGCAGTTGTTTGAAGAGTTGAGCCAGCAGCGCTGGTGAACAAGAGGGCGCTCAGCCCACCAGCTTGGCCATGGTCAGCAAGGCCACCAGCACCAGCCACATGATCACGGTGCGCCAGACCAGGCCCACCACTTGCGCAAAGTGCGCCACATTTGGGAGGCGGCCGGGGGTACTGCTGCTTCCCGATGAGTCGCCTTCGTTGTGGGCTTCATCGATCGTAGTCAAGGCCGCACCCCCCAAACGGATATTGATGGCTCCCGCCGTGGCCGCCAAGATCACACCATCGTTGTCATCCGGGAAATTTTGCGCATGGTTCCGCCAACCGTCCATGGCGTCTTCAAAGCTGCCCACAATCGCAAAGCCCAAGGCGGTCATCCGCGAGGGCAACCAGTCGATGGCTGTCCATGCGCGATCTGCCACTTCCTGGAGTACAGGGCTGGTCACCGAGCCATCGCTGCTCTCTTGCTGCCAGTATTGCCTTGCAAAATCGGTTAAGCGATACACCACAGCACCCACAGGGCCTAGCCCGATGATGGACAAGATGGCGTACCAGAAGAACACACCAAACACATGGCGGTGGGCGGCAATGATGGAGTACTCAATCGCATGTCGCACGATCTCGCTGCGCGCAAGCTGTCCCACCTGAACTTGCTGCCAGTTGGCCAACAACTCACGCGCCTTGGTTTCATCGCCATCGTTCAAGGCTTCACGGATGGCAGTGAAGTGATGGCTGAACTGTCGAAACCCCAAGGTCACGTAAAGCAGTCCCACGTTCCAAATGACGGCAAACAGCCAGCCCAGACCCCACTCGAATGCCCAATGGATCAGCATGGCCAAAAGGGCCGGGATCAAGATGGCAATGCCCCAAGTCACCCAAGCTTGGTTGCGAATGCCTGCATCAAAGGTCCGTGCCACCCAGGCCAGCCACTGACCTGTCCACTGATAAATCAGGTTTTGCGGTAACAAGGGCCTAGCTTGTTCAATTACCAAGGCCAAAAGGAGCGAAAAAAAACTCATGCTCAAATCATCCTGCAGGATGGATCATCAAAAAACGGTAAAGGTTGCGCAGCATCGCTGCCGTCGCCCCCCAGATATAGCGTTCAACCAAGGCCTGTTCGCCATCTGCGTTGAGGCGGCTTTCTTGGTAAGGTATGGAAAACCACTGCCGCTGCGCCCCTTGCCACATCATGCTGTGGTGGCGGTGGTGCGCAGGGTTCATCAAAAAGGCCAGTGGCACCTCGAATACATCGTCAACCTCATCGGGGTTGGGTTGCAGCTCGATGTCGGGCGAGACCAGGCCAATGACTGGCGTGACCCAAAACGAGCTGCCCGTGATGTACAGCGGCAACTGGCCAATCACCTGAACATGGCGCGGGTCCAGGCCGACTTCTTCTTGCGCTTCGCGCAAAGCGGTGGCTTGTATATCGGCATCGTCGGCGTCGACCTTGCCGCCCGGAAAGGCAATTTGTCCCGAGTGCGTGGACAGGTGCGCCGTGCGCTGCGTCAACAGCACCGTCGGCTCGGACGCCGCCGGCCCTCGCATGACAATCGGCACCAGCACCGCCGCCTCTGAAGGCGCGCGGGTCGAGAACTGGGGTTCGCGCACCACCTCGGGCGTCCACTCGGGCGCATGCGCAAAACGCGCCCTCAACGCATCGGGCTGCATTTGCGCCCAAGGCACGGCGGGCAAGTCATGGTCAACCCGGTGAATGGGGGCCGTGCGGGGATCGATGGACAAAGGTTTGGACACAGCGGTATTTATAACCGACCGCAGCGGCAATTCGCCTGTGGGTACACCTTGTTGCACAATTCGAGGCAGGAGATGGATCATGAACATGAAGCACACACTGTTGATTTGGATGGCTCTTGGTTCGGTGGCGCAGGCGCAGTCTGCTTTCCCCGATCACTTTGTGGGCGACGCGGGCGGCATGCTGGTGGCCAGCCAGCCGGTGGTGCAGGGGGCCAGCGGCACCGTCAGCGCCATGCCTTACGTTTATGGTGATTACGGCCGCTTTTATGCGCGTGTGGACACCTTCGGCGTCAAGGCCTTGCCCATGGGCGAGGGCCATCTGGAGCTGGTCGCCCGAGTGAGCACGGAAGGCTTCAAAGCCCACAAGACCCCCTTCAGCACAGCGGGTGACCGCTCTGCCCCCGTGCCGGTGGGGCTGGGCACTTTTCAGCGCACCGCCATGGGCGGCGTGTTTGCTTATGTTTTTCACGACAGCACCTCGGGTGGTCAACTGCTGGAGCTGACCTGGGCGGGCAAACTGGCTTTGGGCCGTGCCACCTTGTACCCGCAGCTGGGTGTGGAGCACCGCAGCGCCGCGTATGTGCAGCACCTGTACGGTGTGTCCTCCGCCCAATCGTCGCCCGGTTTGCCTGCTTATCAGGCGGGCGCATCCACCGTGCCGGTGCTGTCCTTGCACGCCACGGTGCCCTTGCAAGGGCCCTGGGCGCTGCAGCTGCTGGGCCGCTACCGCGCTTGGGACAGCGCTGTGCGCAACAGCCCCATGGTGGACCGGGCCGGTCAAGCCACCGGCTATGCGGCCCTGACCTACAGCTGGAACTGACTCCCGCGCGTTCAGGATGGCCCCAGCGCATTGGTGCCGGGCTCAAGCCGCCGTAAAATAAGACCCGCTGCATTCTTTAGCAGCGCTATGGTTTCTTTTTATTCGTATAGGTTTATTCATGAAGCGTGATTACTTCTCTCAAGCCCCCCGTCCTGACCGCCGTTTTGGCGAACAGCGCAGTGGCACCTGCATGGCCCTTATCGACGGCCGATTCCTGATCTGGATGGCCCAGCAAGGCGCATTGGGTGCCACGGGTGAAACCGTCAACCGTCAGGGTCTGCTCAGCCTGCTGTCGCAAGCACTGGCCCATTCGGCACTGGACGTCGACCTCAAACGCATCTACTGGTACAGCGACCGCTCCGATGGCTTGGTCATCGACGACCAGATCGTGCGCTTGGTGCAAGCCCACGACGCCGATGGCGGTGCATCGCTGTTGCGCTCACTGGGCCACGACCTCAAGCAACTGGCCGAACACCACGCCTGCGACCACGTGCTGGTGGCCAGCGACGATGAACGCTTTTTGGCCACCATCGACGAAGCCCAGCTCAGCGGCCTGAGCGTGCACCTGCTGGCCGACGAGTCGGCCCGCAACATGCCGCAAATGGTCCGCACCGACCCGGGTTGGGCCCGTCTGCTGGCCCAGGCCGATCGCCGCGTGGTGGTCAACTCGCAAGCCCTTACCGACATGCTGCAAGGCAAAATCCCCACCGGCATGGGCCTGGCGGTGGAAGACGTCGAAGAGCTGCGCAAATCCATGCAAGAAGTCGTCGCCGCCTGGTGGGACGAAGAGCCCGAAGACCTGCGTGAAGACCTGCGTGACGCCCTGCAAATTAGCCGAGGCATTCCACAAGAAGTCGACCGCCAACTGCTGCTGCGCATGCGCCAGCGCCTGGCCCGCGCCCTGAGCCTGCCCGAAAAGAAAATGCTGCGCGAAACACTGCGCAACGTGGTGACTGGCCCTGCGGTGCAAGGTGCACTCGAGGGCTTGCCGCCCGACACCGAGGAATAAGCCAAACGCTTGGGCAACATTCCCACCGATGGGAAGACCGGCATGACCATGCGCGAGAAATGCCCCAACCGTTACGCTGCCAAGTGAGAGGGCGCAACGGCCCTGAGCCGTTGCAAGGCACACCAAGGCTGGCCGTTCTTTGCATCGGCTGGCCTTGATTTCTTAAGCCGCCTTTTGCGCCCCACCAGGCTGGGCCGCATTGTTCAGGCTTTGCAGCAGCTGGTCTTTGGCACTGCCCTGTGCTTGGCCCAGCTCAGACTCCAGCAGGCGGCGAGCATGGTGGTCCAGGTGCAATCCTTTGGCATCGGCCAGCCACAGCAACATCACCGCCCACACCATGGCCGGACTGCCCAAGGCCTTGGCGTGCTGCAAGATGAAGTCGGCCATGAAGGCTGTGCGCGCTGTGCTCAACGTCACCGACAAGGCCGATCGGAAACCCCGATTGCCGTAAGCCTGCGCATTGAACTTCTCCAGCAGCGCCACCAAAGGGTTGGCCGGATCGTCCAGACTGTGCAACACCTTGGACAGTTGCGTGAACTGATCGCCGTAAGTTTTCTCGCGCTGCTTGCGCCAATAGTCTGGCGACAGCATGGCCGCAGAGGCCGCATCGGAACTGGACGCCTTCTTGACCGGTGACACCGGTGTCGGCATGGCCGATACCGAGGCCTTGATCACCTTCGGTGCTGGGTTGCTTTGCTGGGCTGCGGGCGCATCATCGCCATCGGCCTGCTTGCGCAAAAAGGCCGGAATCTCGATGTCATCCATCCCCGCATTGGCCATGCCATCCACGCGAGATGCCGCGTGTGTGCGGTTGCTGCGCCACAGGGCTGGCGTGTTGATGCCCGTTTTGCTCGGCATGTGTGTGGGCGTGGTCACATGATCGGTGCTGCAGCGCAACACCTGCAGTGGGCCGGTTTGATGACGAACGATCTTCCGATCGTTCATCACCGTGCCATGCCCCCCAGCACCGGCCGCCTGCATTTGCGCCACTTGCTGCAGCAAGGGCAGGTCTTGCGCCTTGTCGCCCGCCGCACGTTCGTGCACCAAGATGAAGTTGGTGTGCTTTGTCACCAGCTGGTATTGCACGGCCAAGGCGCTTTGGCGTGTTTCGTCGCTGGTGTCCAGCAAACGCTGCGCAGCGCACAGGCGCGGCAAGATGCCGTCTTCGTCCCAGACCAGGTGCTCTGCTTGACGGGTGAAGGTCTGGCCCGCCAGCGTCCACTGCAAGGCCGGTGCGGCGGCAGGGCGGCTGCTCACTTGCGCCCACTGGTGCAAGGTGTCGCCTTGCGTGATCTCTTTGGCGCCCGGCGATTGTTCAAGCACAGGCGCATCGCTGACCACGCTGCAATTGACCGCGCACGAGCGGCGCATGCGATCGAGCAAACGTGCCACCGCCTGCTGCATGCTCTGACGGGGGCTGACCATCTCGCAGGCACCACCGCTGACCTCGGCCAACTCGCGCAGCAAACTCTCGGCAGGCGAGCTGCCCACCCCCAAGGCAAACACACGGTGCCCCCGCTGGCGCACGCTGGCCACAATGTTCTCGATGTCCCACACCTCGCCATCGGTGATCAGCAAAATGCTGGCCGAACCCACAGGCTCCTCGTCCTCGTGGGTGATGGCCATCACATTGCGCAAGGCGTGTTCCATCTCGGTGCCACCCAAATCGGCCTGGATGTTGCGCGCCTCGGCACGCAAGCGCCGCTGATAAGCCTCGGTGCACTTTTGCAGGCGCGGCAACACATGCACCGTCTGGCTGCCAAAGCGCGTCATCGACACCTCGTCATCGGCCTGTAGCTGGTGAAACAACCAGTCCAGCGCATCGCGGGCCTGCTCATTGCTGTCGCCCTGCATCGAGCCCGAGCCGTCCACCAGCACTTTCATGCGCAGCGGGGCAGGGCGCACCTGCGTTGCATCCCATTGCGCCACAGCGCTGGCCAGCAGTGTGTACTGGCCTGGCTGCGTCGCGTCTGCGCTGGCCAAGGCAAAGGTCATGTCCTTGAGCCCATGCACCGTCAACACAAAATCGCGGTCCAGCCAAGCCTTGCTTTGCAGCTTCACGGTCACGCCGCTTTGGTGCTTGACCAACTGCACCCCGTGCGAGGGGCTGGTGATCGTGCCCAGCCCCAGCGGGTTGGCCACCTCCAGCGACACATACAAACGGTACTCGGCCAAAGCGCTGGTGGCCGCCGTCTGGTGCGGTGCCAGCCCGCCTTGGGCATGCGCATCGCCATAGCGTGGCGCAATCGTGGTGGGCAAACTCACGCGCAGCATGCCACCCTCTAGGCGCAGCAACTGGGCGTATTCCAGCTCGATCACCGCCTCGTCACCCGGCTGCAAATTGCCCAAGTTGGCGGTGTACAAATCCTTGCCCGACCGCTCCAGCATCACCGGCAAATCGCCCGACTCGATGGCTTTTTCATAGGTGGCCTCGGCCTGTTTTTTGGGCGCCACCGTGCCGGTCATGCGCTTGCCATTGAGCTCCACAGCCATGCCCAACAACACACTGCCCCAAGCCAGCGGAAAGGTGTAGACGCACTCTAAGTTTTCGTCGGTGGTGTTGCGGTAAGCCTGGCGCAGCTTCATGCGCAGCATGGGCCCATGCAACTTGCCCTGGGCCTGCACCGACTGCAGTGCCACTGGTTCCCCCCTGCGGCTTTGCAAGCCCATTTCAGAATTGCTCATTTTTGTTTCTCCCATTCGGACATGACGGTGCGCACCCAAGCGCGAAGTTGTTCGGGTGACAAGCCCGCTGCTTGCGGATCGATTTGCAGCTCCACCCCCGGCGCGATGAACACATGGCTCAACACCCGGATGGCCCCCGGCTGGGCCGGTCGGTCTGGCACTGGCGACTGGCCGCCAGCCATCACCTCGCGAATGCGCTCCAGAGACACCCCCGCATCGGCCAGCTTGCGGATCTGCATGAGCTGGCCCAGATGAACGGGCGTGTAATGCGCGGCCCGCGTCTCGCCCACAGGGCGATCCACCAGCCCCAGCTGCATGTAATAGCGAACCGTGCGCTTGGACAAATCGCACAGCGCACACAGCTGGTCAATGGAATAAGTGGTGGTCATGCTGTCATTGTGACATAACAACTGTCACAATGACTGCTTTTAAATGTAAATCTCTCAAGCCTCATGCAGGAGCCGCACCCAGATGGCCTTCGGCATCGAGATGATGCCGATGCCATAAGCCCCATGTAGGAGTCGCACCCCGTGCGCGATATGTGCGCGAAAAACCCTCAAACCTCCTCGTGCCAATCCACCCAATGCAAGCCCGGCACCCGAGAAAACTCCCGCACATTGCGTGTGACCAAGGTCGCCTGGTGGCGCAGAGCGGTTGCGGCGATCAAGGTGTCATGCGGGCCGATGGGGGTGCCTGCTGCCTCCAAAGTCACGCGAATGCGGGCCGCATGTGCGGCGCACTCGGCATCAAACGGCAGCACTTGCATGGGGCGTAAAAACTGCGCCAACGCCGCCAACCTGGGCGTTGCAGCCTCTTGCGGCAAACGCAGCAAACCATAACGCAGCTCGTATTCCACAATCGCCGGCACACCCAAGTCGGCAGGGCGCACGGCCTGCAAACGAGGCACCACCTGCGGGTCACCGCGGAAGTAATAACTGATGGTGTTGCTGTCCAGAATCAGCATCGTGACCCCTCAAAAACCCAAGCGCGGCACATCGGCCGGCTGGGTAGAAGCTGTGTCGTCACGCAAAGGGAAATCGGCAAAACGCCCGGCCAGCGCCAAACAGTCTTGTGGCCAATCGTGTGCCGCATAAGTGCGAATGATGTCTGCCACCCAACGGCTCTTGGACACACCATTGGCCTTGGCCGCCTGTTCCACCAAGGCCTGCGTTGCATCGTCCAGGTAAAGCGTGATTTGTGACATGGCGCACCTCTTGTGATCGATCAAGTATATGTGCAAGTATATGCGATTGTCGGGATGCATGCACTTGCATTGCAGTTGCTCTGATGTTTGCTTTGTTTGAGCCCCTCAGCTGGTTGGTTGGGGGGCTTTTTTTACAGCAATCCCGACTGCTGCGGGGCTTGCGCTGCCATGTATTCCGCAGGCCACGCCCGCAAAAATTCTCCACTCTCACCCGCGCTGGCCTGCAGCCACTCGTCATACCGCTCAGGCGGCAGGATCACCACCGAGCGTTTCTCGTCCTGCGGTTTGTGGAAGTTGCGCATGAACGGGTGTTCGTCGGCGTTGATCGTCAGCATCGTGAAGCTGTGCACCGTCTCGCCTGCGGGTGATCGCCATTGCGCCCACAAGCCCGCCAGGCCCATGGGCTCGCTGTTGGTCAGGGTGATGCAGGTGGGCACGGCTTTGCCGCTGCGCCAGTCGGGTTCAAAAAACGATTGCACCGGGATGATGCAATGCTGCCCGCGTTTCCAGGCATCGCGGAAACTGGGTTTTTCCGCCACGGTTTCGATGCGGGCGTTGTAGGTGTGGCGGGCGATCTTGTCGTCTTTGGACCAGTGCGGGATCAGGCCAAAGCTGCCGATCAGCGCTTCACGCTCGGGTACCGCGTCATCCCCCACATCTGCATGGGGGTGGCGGCGAATGAAGGTGCTCATGTAGCCCGGCCACACATCGCGCCGTGCCAGCTCGCTGGGCAGGTCAATACCGAAATGCTTTTTGAGCAGGGCTTTGTCGTGGGGGGATTCGTAGTGGGCGCACATTTTTAAGTGTCTTTCTGTTGTGGCTTCTGGATCTACAACAAAAACCGGAAAACACCCCGCAGTTATACGCAGTCGTGACGCGATGATCTCTTGACTCCGAAAAAAACTCGGCAACAGTTATTTCATTTTCAAAGCGAGCACCACATGCCCATCACCGATTTCATTCAGCACCTGATCACATTGGCTTTTGTAATCCTGCTCTTGAGAGTCTTCCGATGACCTCAATCACTCAATTTTGGTGGGATAACAACTTGCTTGGCTTCGACCGCCGGGCGAGCTTGGCAACTTGTAGATCCACGTATCTTCCGTGCTTGCTCCTCCTTGAAAATAGACTTCATTCGGATTGCTCAGCCAGCCAGGTCCGTTCTGTGAATTCAAGTGAATTTTCCCTTCGTACAGCAACTTTCCAGTTTTATCGAAAAGCTTGGCCGTCCCGTATTCGTGCGGATAGGTTTTGGTGAGCTTTTCCCACAGGGTTTGGTGCCGCGTGATGTAGTACTCGTGATTGGCGCTATAGCAAAGCTCATCGCCAAACTCGGTGAAGTGGAAGCTGTTCCACTCAAACACCGCAAACCATATCGAGGACATCACTACCACAGCGAGCCCAGCTTTAGCGAGAGGGGATTTCAATGGCTGGGCCATGGTAGGTCTCCCATAAAACATCTGAGAAAAAGTCACCCTTTCGTTACGCTGGTGTTGCCAGCGTCTGCGACTGAGGGTGTACACCCAAACCTACGAAATTTCCTGCTCTTTGCTCAAGCGCCACATGTCCAAGCCGCACTAAAGTAAGCAGTAGCGCATGGGTCCAATTTTTTCAACGATTCAGCAATGTACGAAGTGCCTTGGGTATCTCTTGGAATTTGCTTTCATTTTCAAATAGGTGGCAATTCTCCGCCGCAACTATCTCTGGATTTTTTCCCAGAATTGAAAACAAATTTTCACCATCGCACCGGAGTAACACGACTCGTTTTTTTGTCTTTTTGTTTTTAACCTGCGCCACCCAACATGCATCGGCAGATCCGCATGAATGATATTCGAGGACTTCTGTCTTTGGTCTCCATGCAAGTTGAACGGATGGATTGCCACTTGATGCCAGCGACACTTCGCCGACTGTGAATAACACTATGGACAACATTGCCACCAAAGCCGGATTTTTTGCAATCATTTGTATTCTTTCCCACCCGTTGCTGTAATGTAGTCTTTCGGATGGCTCCAAAAGATGGTGCTGCCATGCGCGGCTGTTGAAACCCAAACCGCGTCGTAGCGACCACGTTCGGCACCGTCAACAATTTGACCGGTTTTTTTGTTCTTAATCTTCCAGCGAACAATAACCTCTCGCTTTTTTTCCTGAACTTTGAATATATTGTGTGATGGATCTCCGAACTTAAATCCATCACGGACTTTTGGATGGTTGTTATAGTTGGTTTTGAAATCCAATCCATCCCACCAAAATCCACCATTTGATGGATCTACCCCTTTATTTTTAATAGCGGAAGTAGCCCAATCTACTGCTAGCGACATGCCAGCATCTTTCCTGATAACGCTTTCGCTGGCTTTCATTAATTTATTGAACCGCGTATTACTACCATCCCATGCATATGCATAATTTGGTTCTGCCGCTTTTAAAGCGGTTACCGTTTTCCCGCCCCATGCGCGGCACCGATTGGCAACAGCAAACGCAATTCCACCTATTTCATCAGAATCATTTGCCGTCGATGCTTCTCCGTATGCCACAGATGCAAGCAATCGAGTTTCATCGTCAATTTTCTCGTCACTCACTTGTTGTCTCCCTTGACCCATGCAACGAAGCTCAGGTTTGGATGCTCATTGATGGTGTACGGCTTAGTTGTACCGTTATCCAGCGTTTTTGAATCAAGCAATGTTCTTCCGCCGCTTGCCAGCTTGTAGGTCATGCCCTCTATGGGTCTTCCGGTTTTTGCATCAACAATTTCAAACACTATTTCATGATCCTCTATCTCATGCCCGGCATATGCTAGCCAAGGAATAGCGCCGGACATGCTGGCCATTTCATCCGCATCAAATACCATGCTCGGCGTATTGAATGCTGTCTTCAAGCGTGGTGGTTGGGGACATTTGCATATGCACAAGTCACCATCAAGATTGATTTGCCGTCCATCCGTCCCCGTGAATGGCCGAAATGGCGGTACACACTTGGTGACGCCCATGCTTTTGCATGCCGGGCAGTACACAGGCGATCCCTCGAAGCAGATGAATCGTGGTGGTGAACCGATTGTCATTGTGATGGGCGGCACACGCACTTCGCCATGACTTGTTGTGCTGTCACCATCGCGGATATACGCTCTGTTGTACATGGATTAAAGGAATAAATTGAAAACCAAAGTATTGTCCATGTTTAGCGCTTGTATTTATCCTCGGCCACTCAACACTCGGCACCCCAAGCCAGATCGGTCATGCGCCAGCTGCCATCGGGCTGCTGCACCGCGGGGCTGAGCATCTCGACCAGCACGCCCGGCGCGGGCAATAGCTTGAGCCCGATCTGCCGCCAATACAGTGCCTGCAGCAAAGCCAGCTCTTCGTCAAAACTGTCGTACAAATCGGCCACCGTCTGGCCGTAATAGTTTTGCCCACTCCGGCCACACCAACTCCGCCACCCCATCGCCGCCCGCCCACACGAACGCGTGTTGTTCGTGCGCCTTGGCCAAGGCCATGGCCGCTTGTCGGTCTAGGCCCAAGACCAGCACACTGGCTTCGCCGGGCCAGCCGTTGCTGGGGTGTTGCCCTAAGCCGTACACAAAGGGCAGGCCGCGTTGGCGCAGCTGGGTTTTCAGCGTGTGTTGGCGGGCTTGGTTTTCTGCGGCGCTCAGCGTTTGGCTCCAGGGGTTCCATGCGGTGATGAAGGCAGCGCACGCGCTGCCGTGCTGCGCCATCAGCGGCATCAGCTCAGTGCAGGGCTGCCCTATGCGCAAGGTGAACGGGGGTTCTCTGTGCACGGTGTAGTGGGTTTCGCTGAAGGCTTGCACCAGGTCGGCTGTTGGGTGGTTCATGGTGGTTCAGTGACGGTTCATTGGCTTGCGATGGATTGACGCCATTGCTGGATTTGCGCGAGCCGCCGGGCATTGTGTTCGCCGAGCTGGCGCAGCAGTTCGTCCAAAAATTCCGGTGCCCAGTCAGCTTGCACGGTTTGGCCGTGTTCACTGTTCCAGTTCACAAAGGTCTGGCCATCGGGGTTGAACATCAGCTCGGGCTGGCCTGCGATGGTCAGCAGTGTGTGGCCGGAGCCAATGACGTTGGTCAAGCGCACGGCTGTGCCGCAGACGCTGATGGTGGTGTATTGCATGTGTTTTCTCCATGTGCCCGCAGTTTCAGTCAGCGTGTGACTGCGGCGGGTGGAGCGCAGGCATCGCTTTAGCAGCATTTGTGATTCGCCCTGCAAGTTGGTTCTTAAATCGGCGATGTGCTGTGAGGCACGGATGGGATCTTGCAGCCTGTCAGGCTCACAGGGTGAGCCCGTGGCTGCCCGCCAGGGCTATGTGTGTGTGCACGGTGATGAATGCGCGCCGTGGATGCTGACGCGGGATGCGTTGAAGGAGGAGGGTGAGGTGTAGAGTGACGAAGTAAAAAAACTTGGTTTATCCTTGGTCCAAATATGGTTAAATAATGGTTTTAATGTCTGTTGGAGGGTCTGTGCCTGCATTGGAAGCGATGCCCCCAAAGGGCTTTTCTCTTTTTGACACGATTGCACCTGATTTGATCGGTTTTGGCTTGGGTTCTACATTCAAAGCGAAGTCCGTGCAGACTTTTTTGGGTCTGAAAAAAGAAGAAGTCGCTCGCATCGCGGATGTGTCGCTCAAGTCAGTCCGCTTTGACGATGCCATGCCCGAGCCAGTGCGTGAGTGCTTGCAAGAGATCGCTATCAGCATCAATTGGGTGGCCAAGGTGTTTGGTGGCGACATGGACAAGACCGTGGTCTGGTTTCAGACACGTAACCCCTTGCTGGGTGATGTTTCACCCAAAGACATGATTCGCTCGGGGCGGTTTGAGCGTTTGCGCAAGTTCATCTTGGCATCTGTGCAAGAGCAGCAGTCAGTGCCCGTGGCCCATGTGCACCAGTTGGATCAGGCTACAGCACAAGCGGTGCAACAGTTTCGCCAACGGATGGAGGCGGATTTTGCCGCCAAAGCTTTGATTGTGTTTGGCAGCCGAGCGCGTGGTGATCACCGCCCAGACAGCGATGCGGATGTGGCTGTTTTGCTGGAAGGGCCGCACCAGCGTTTTTTGGACACGAAGTTAAAAATGTCAGATGCAGCTTTCGATGTGTTGCTCGATACGGGCATCAATATTTCACCTCTGCCGATTTGGCGGGATGAGTGGGAGCATCCAGAGGCGTACATCAATCCGGCTTTGTTGGCTAACATTGCCCGCGAAGGGATTCGGGTGTGATGCAGTCCAAGTCTTCCAGTGCTTTGATGGGCAAAGCCACCCAGGCCGTCGCTTCAGCGCGTGTGTTGCTCGATCTGGGCGATGAAGATGGTGCGTGCAACCGCGCCTATTACGCGATGTTTGATGCGGCTCAGGCTGCATTGCTGGAGTCGGGTGTGCCTGCGCCCGATGCCTTGGGCAAGACACATCGTGGCTTGATCAATACTTTCAGCGCTTATCTGGTCAAGGACGGCCCTGTCAGCAAAGAACTGGGGCGGCAACTCAAACGCGCCGAAGAGATGCGTTTGGTGGCCGACTACAACGGCGAATCGGTCGTGCAGGCGGATGCAGCCGAGCTGGTGCTCCAAGCAGAGGCTTTTGTGTTGGCGATGCAGCGTTTGTTTTTTGAAGACAAGGCCTCGTGAAGAGGTGCTTTGTTAAAGCAGCGCGAACAAAACCCGCACCGCCCGTTCGCTCAGTACTACGTCCACCCGCATTTGCGCACGGGTCAGGCCGACGAAGAGTTTGCGTTTGTCGCGCTCGGTCAGGGCGGCGTATGGCGATGCAAGGCGCCCAATCAGCGTTGCGAGATCAAATGTCCGCTGACAAACTTGTGCAGCAAGCTGGCTGCCAAGGTTTGGTAAGGCACGCCTTCTTCTAATGCACGCGCCTGCAGGTTTTTAAGGTCTCGACTGGAGATGCGGATGTTCAGTCGTTGGTCTTTTTTCAGGCTTGCTTCGGCTGCTGTTTTGTGTGCTTTGATGCGTTTAGGGGCATCTTTGACGGGTTTGAGGCTTCCTGCCTCAAGGGCCTGGATGATTTCCAATTCTTCTTCGTCGTAAGTCGCTTTTTTCTTCATGACTTGCTCCTGTATTGTTTGGTGGCCTTGCGGCTGGGAATGATGGTTTTCAGAAATATTTCTGAATCGGTTTCGATGAATGGCACGGCGTACACATAGTCATCAACTTCCACCATGGAAATCATTTGTCCGGGGTATTTGTCCTGATTCGGGTGCAACAGCACATCGAGTTCGTTGCCAAGACTGATTTCAAAAATGATGCGTTCAAAAGAGATGCCCCTTTCTTTCAGGAGCAACTGATTTTTATCAGCATTCCAGTTGTAAATTTTGGGGCTTGGCATGTGTGCATTCTATGCACACATTGTTGATGCCGTCAACCGCGTGGCCGCTTAAAGCAATTCGAACAACACCCGCACCGCCCGTTCGCTGAGCACCACGTCCACCCGCATTTGCGCACGGGTGAGGCCAACGAAGAGTTTGCGTTTGTCGCGCTCGGTCAGGGTTTCAAAGTCGACTTCGCACAGCACCACGGCGGGGGCGCTTTGGCCTTTGAAGCGGTACAGGCTTTCGGCCAGCAGCGGGCCGTCGCTCCACTGCGGGTTGCCTGCGCTGTCGTATTGGCCCGTAAAGCGCTTGGTGGCGTGGCCGCCCAGGCGGTCTTGGCGCAGGGCTTCAGATTGCTGCACGCCCCGGTAGCTGATGACGGCCACTTGTTCGGGTGTGTAGCCGCTTTGCCACAGTTGCTGCAGGCATTCGTTGAGTTGGCCTTGCGCGTTGCTTTGTCCAGCTTCCCACACATGAAAATGCGGCAGCTCTCCAGTGTGGGCGCTGCGGGCCAGCACGGGCTCGGGGGTCAGGCCCAGGCGGTTGATCATCTGCACCACGCGTTGGGGGCTTCTGAAGTTGTCCATGCAGCGCACTTGCACGGCGCTGCTCAGCGCAAAGGGTTCACGCTCGTACAGCTGTTGTTGGCTGTCGCCCATCACATACAGCTGGCCTTCGGGCAGCAGGGCTTGCGACAGGGCGTCGACCCAGGACGGGTCCAGGTCTTGCGATTCGTCCAGGATCAGCAGGCCCAAGCGGGCGGGCAGGGTGACGGCGTCTTGCAGGTATTGCTGCGTCATGCGGGCAAACACTTGGGGGTCGGCAAAGTCCAGGGTGTGGCCTTGGCGTTCGGCGTGGTCGCGGCACAGTTGGTGGAAGGTGGTGACTTCGCAGCTGGCCGGGGCCAGGCGGGCCAGGTGGTCGGCCAGTGGGCGGTTAAAGCACACATAGCGGGCTTTGTGCCCCTTCGCCACGGCTTGGCGCAGCAGGGTCAGGGCCAGTTGGGTTTTGCCCGAGCCTGCGGTGGCCTCGATTTGGTAGAGCTGGTCGGTGTGGGTGATGCGCGGCACCCAGGTGGCCAGGCCGCTGGCCAGTTGGGTGGTGGCGTGTTGCACTTGCCCAATGTGCGTGGCCACGTCGGGCTGCACGTCAAAGCGGTTGGCCAAGAAGTCCAGCACGCGTTGGCGTTGGTCGGCGTGCTGTGTGTGGGGCGCAAAGCTTTGGCGGATGGTGTGGCACAGCTGGTCGATCTGAGTGGCGTCGACGATGCGTTCGGGCGGGTAGCCGACGATGGGGCTTTGCATCCGAAAGTCGGGCAGCACCAGCAGGGCGCTCACGTGCACTTGGGGCAGGTCGCCGTTTTCCACGCGCTGGAGCAAGCTCGAATGCATGCGCCGCATTTGGTGGCCGATGTCTTTGGGGCCTTGGCGTCCATAGTGCTTGGTCAGGCCGTCTTCGCTGTCGTTCACGTCGCCAGCTTTGACTTCGACGATGAGCAGTTGCCCGCCGGGCGAGACGATGACGATGTCGTATTCGCCAAAGCTTTGCTGATCGCCTTGCATGCCCGACCAGGGCAGGTTGTGGAACACGTCAAAAGCATCGGGCAAGCCGTCTTCCAACAGGCGCAAGACATCGCGTTCGCGGTAGCCGCCCAGGTGGGCAGGGGCGTGCAGTGGGAAGCTGGGGTGAATTCGGGCCATGGGCAATTATTGCCGTAAGATGCAAGCACCTATGAGGATAAAGAGGGCTGAAATGCACTTATCACTGGGGCTCGACGAAAACACTTTGGCTCAATTTTGCCAAGCCCATCACATTTGCAAACTGTCGTTGTTCGGCTCTCAGCTGAAGGGGACTGCGCGTGTGGACAGTGACGTGGATCTGCTGGTCGAATTCGAGGCCCATCACACCCCCAATCTGTTTGAGTTGGCCAGGATGGAATTAGAAATTTCTGGCTTGATTGGCAAGAAGGTTGATCTGCGTACTGCGGGTGACTTGTCGCGCTACTTCAGAAGCCAAGTTCTGGCTACGGCGGTGCCGCAATATGCTGCCTGAAGACCGGATCGCATCACACACATGCGCGATGCGTGTGAGTCTGTCTGTCGTTTCATTGCTGGCAAAAATAGCGCTGATTTGACGAATGATCAAATGCTGCAGTTCGCTTTGGTGCGGGCGATCGAGATCATTGGTGAGGCCGCAGGTAGGGTCTCGGAAGATGTGCAAAAAGCGGCGCCAGAGATTCCATGGCGTGAGGCGGTCGGGATTCGCAATCGCTTGGTTCATGCTTATTTCGATGTCGACTTGGGGATTCTTTGGCAGACAGCGGTTGATTCTGTGCCTCCGTTGCAAGAACACCTTGAAAAGTTGTTGAAGAAATAAGTCTGCTCGCGATGCCTGATTGGCTCACGCCTTGAGCCTTTGGCCGTTCAAGATTCGATCGTTCACAGGAGTCAAGCCATGAAGATCGAAGTCGTTGTCGGCAATATCGTCAAACAGCCCGATGTGGAGGCCGTGGTCAACAGTGCCAATGCCAATTTGCGTTTGGGCTCGGGTGTGGCGGGGGCCATTCATACCGCCGCTGGCCCCAAGTTGGAGGAGTATTGCAAGCCTTTTGCGCCGCTGGCCTATGGCGCTTTTTTGGTCACGCCGGGTTTCAAGTTGCCCAACCTTTGGGTGATCCATGTGCGTGCGGCTTCGTACACCAACCACGACGATGCGCCAGCCATTTTGGAGCAGGCCTTGCAAGCGGCCATTCAGGGCGCTCACCAAAACGACATACGCACCATGGCCCTGCCTGCGATAGGCACGGGGGTGTTTGCATTTCCGCCCATGCTGGCGGCGCAGATCACGGCCAAGGTGTTCTCGCGTGCAGAGCGTGTGGCGCCGCACTTGCAGTGCTTGCGCCTGTGTGTGGCCAGTGATTTTTTGCGCGACCTCTACACGGGTGCGCTGGAGGCCGCAGGGCTTGCCGTTTCGCAGCCCGCTTCATTGAATTCTTCGCAGGGCGAGGCAGCGGCGGTATCAGCGGCCGTATCAGCGCCCGTGTCAGCGGCCGTATAGCGCGGCCATGCGGACAATTTCGGCCTGCACCTTGTGGCGTAAGGCGGCGGGTTTGAGCACTTCGACCTCGGCGCCAAAGCGCAGGATGTCGCCCATCAGTTCGCGCTCGTCGGCATAGGGCAGGCGCAGTGTGTAGCTGCCGTCGGGGTGCAGCAGGCCTTGTTGTTGAGGGTGCCAGCTTTCGTGCCGCACCCAGCCAGCGCGGGCGGCGCTGAAGCGCAGCTCGGCCCAGTCTTTGGGGCTGCCGCCAAAGATGCCGTAACCGCCGTCCAGCTGCTGGCGCATGGCTTGCAGGTCGATGTCTTTGGCGTCTTTGTCGAGCACGGTGGCGTTTTGAATCGCGTCGATCGAGAAGCTGCGCACTTCTTTGCGCAGGTGGCACCAGGCGTCTGCATACCAGTTGTCGCGGTAGTGGATCAGTTGCTGCGGCGAGATGTCGCGCTCGATGGTTTGGCCGCTCATGCGGTTGTGGTGCTGGATGCGCACTTGTTTGCGCTCGAAGGTGGCTTTGGCCACGTGCTCAAAAGCCGCCAGCGGCAGGTGGCGCTTGCCCGCATGCACAGCGCGCACACGTTGCGTGAGCAGCTGCGGGTCGAGCCCTTGGTGGGTGAGCATGTCGTCCAGCCGTTTGCGCAGGGGCTGCAGCTTGGGGCCGAGCAAGCCGGGGTTGAGTTGCACGATCATGGTTTGGATGGTCATGAGCGCGAGGATCTCGTCCTGGCTGAACCAAAAGCCCGGCAGCTCGGTGGCGTTGTCGGGTTTTTCAAGCCGGTAGCCGCCCAGGTCGCGGTCAAACACGATGGGCGAGTTGAGCCGATCGCGCAGCTTGGCCAGGTCGCGCTTGAAGGTGGCTGGAGAAATTTCCAGCTCGCTCAAGATGTCTTCACGCGCCATGGCCCGGCGGCTGCTGAGCAAGGTTTTGTAGCGGTACAGGCGGTCGATTTCAGACATGGCGGCGTGAGGTTCTATTTTTGAGCAGTGTAAGGGGCGGGCTCGATGCTCAGCGTTGCGTGGCCGCGGCATAGAGTTCGGCGCGGCTGCGGCGGTGCAGTTTGAAGGTCTGCCCATATTCAAACAACCGGAGCTTTTGGGTCTCGAGGGCGATGAACTGCTGGGCTGGTGTGAACTTACCCGGCTCCATGGGCGGGAAAATCAAAAACAAGGCTAAAGCAACAAACATGGCGCACCCGAAGTCAACGACGATGAGCCTGATGATGGGGCTCGCAAGGCTCACGCCAAGAGCCTGGCGGGCTGTGCAAATGGGCAGTGCTTGACTGCGGTGCACCTATGAGTTGTTGCGTGTATCGTTACGCGCATGACGTTCACGTTTGAGGGTGAGGACGCCATCCTGGTGGACGACCAGGACTACCACTGAGAGGAAAACCATGACCGAAATGTTCAATCCACCTCACCCTGGCCTGACGCTGCGTGATGACGTGTTGCCCGCTTTGGGTTTGACCGTGACTGAGGCTGCCGCGCAATTGGATGTGACCCGCAACACATTGAGCCGTGTGCTGAATGGCCATGCAGCGATTTCATCGGAAATGGCTTTGCGGCTTGAGAAATGGTTGGGCAAAGACCGTGGTGGTGACGCCCGCCTGTGGCTTGGCCAACAGACGGCCTACGACTTGTGGCAAACCGAGCGGGACTTGAAGAAAAAGCCACTGCGCGTGCATCGGGCGCCAGTGCTGGCCAGTTGAGGTCACAAAAAAGGGTCAGCAGACCTAGACCTGCTGACCCTGATGTGGGTTGGTGCCGGAGAGATGAATCGAACACCCGACCTTCTCATTACGAATGAGCTGCTCTACCGACTGAGCTACACCGGCTAACCTTCAAAAATTATACCTGCGCGTGGTAGCTGGTCAGGCGTTCGACTTCGTTCTTGGAGCCCAACACCACGCTCACGCGTTCGTGCAGCTGGCTCGGTTGCAGGTCGAGGATGCGCTGTTTGCCGTTGGTGGCGGCGCCACCGGCTTGTTCGACCAGCCAGCTCATGGGGTTGGCTTCGTACATCAGGCGCAGCTTGCCGGGTTTGTGCGGCTCGCGCTTGTCCCAGGGGTACATGAAGACGCCACCACGGGTCAGGATGCGGTGCACATCGGCCACCATGCTGGCGATCCAGCGCATGTTGAAGTCCTTGCCGCGCGGGCCTTCTTTGCCTTGCAGGCATTCGTCGATGTAGCGGCGCACGGGCTCGTCCCAGTGGCGCATATTGCTCATGTTGATGGCGAATTCTTTGGTGTCGGCAGGCACTTGCACGTTCTCTTGTGTGAGCACAAAAGAGCCTTGTTCGCGGTCCAGGGTGAACATGCTCACGCCGTCGCCCACGGTCAGTACCAAGGTGGTTTGCGGGCCGTATACACAGTAGCCTGCGGCCACTTGCTGGTGACCAGGCTGCAAGAAGTCTTGCTCGGTCACGCCTTGGTTGCCTTCGGGCTTTTTGAGCACGCTGAAGATGGTGCCGATGCTGACGTTGACGTCGATGTTGGACGAGCCATCGAGGGGATCGAACAGCAAGAGGTATTCGCCTTGCGGGTAGCGGTTGGGCACCAGGTAGATGCTGTCCATTTCTTCGGAGGCCATGGCCGCGAGGTGTCCGCCCCATTCGTTGGCTTCGAGTAGCACTTCGTTGGCGATGATGTCGAGTTTTTTCTGGACTTCGCCTTGGACGTTTTCGCTTTCGGCGCTGCCCAGCACGCCGCCCAAAGCGCCTTTGTTGACGGCGTGGCTGATGCTTTTGCAGGCACGGGCCACCACTTCAAGCAGCAGGCGCAGGTCGGCCGGGATGTGGCCTTTGTCGCGTTGCTGTTCGACCAGGTAGCGGGAGAGGGAGATTTTGCTCATGGGGTTTCCTTGATTCGGTTCAAGTGGCGTGTGCTCAAGCGGCGTGTGATCAAGCCGCACTCAAGGCACGGCTGATGACTTCGCGCACGTCGTTGCTGAGGTCGGCTTTGGCGGCCACGCGTTCGATGGCCACTTTGGCTGCGCTGCGGTAGGGCTCGGCCAGGCGGCTCCAGCGGTCCATGGCGCGGGCCAGGCGGGCGGCCACTTGCGGGTTGATGGCATCCAGGGCCAGCACCTGCTCGCTCCAGTACACATAGCCTGCGGCGTCTGCACGGTGGAAGGCGGCGGGGTTGGCGCTGCAGTAGCTGAAGATCAGGCTGCGGGCGCGGTTGGGGTTGCGCAGGCTGAAGTCGGCATGTTGCATGAGTTGGCGCACACGCGGCAGCACGTCGCCAGCGCGGTCGGGCGCACCGGCTTGCAGGGCAAACCATTTGTCGATGACCAGGGCTTCGTGCTGGAAGAGTTTGTGGAAACGCGCCAGCGCGTCGTGCGCCAATGCGTGACCACTGACCACCAGGGCCGACAGCGCGTTGAAGCGGTCGGTCATGTTGCCCGCGTCCTTGAACTGTTGGTACACGCGGCCGGGCGTCACGTCGTCGCCCGACTGAACGGCGGCAATGCACAGCATGCCCATGGCCAGACCTGCCAGGGCGCGGCGGCCGCTGGATTGCGCATCAGGCGAGTAAGCGCCGTTGTTGCGGTGTGCGTCCCAGGCCCATTGCCACTCGGCTTGCAAGGCGGTGGCCAGTTGCAGGCGCATGGCTTCGCGCAGGGCGTGCACGCGTTGTGGGTCCACCACGCTCAGTTGGTCGGCGATGTAGTTCTCGGAAGGCAGGGTGAGGGCCAGGTCCTTGAAGGCGGCATCCAGGCCCGGCTGGCGCAGCACGTTGCGCAAGGCCGTGACCAGCTCATCTGAAAGCACGGGGCCCGAAGCCTCGGCCTGCGTCAGCGCTTGCACAGCGCTTTGCAGCATCAGGCGTTGACCAGCTTCCCATTGGTTGAAGGGGTCGCTGTCGTGGGCCAACAGGCACAGCAGATCGGCATTGCTCAGGCCATCGTCGAGCACCACCGGGGCGCTGAAACCGCGCAGCAGCGAGGGCACAGGTTCGCTGTCGATGTTCACGAAGGTGTAGCTGGCGCTGGCTTCGGTCAGCACCAGGGTTTGCTGGGGCAACACATCGGCGCTGCCAGCTTGTTGCAAGGACAGTGCTTGGCCATCGCGCGACAGCAGGCCCAGCGTGACCGGGATCACGAAGGGCTGTTTGCTGGCTTGGTCGGGCGTGGGGGGGCAGCTTTGTGACAGCGTGAGGGTGTAGCTGCGCTCGGCCGCGTTGTAGGCACCACGCGCTTGCAGGCGCGGGGTGCCGGCTTGGCTGTACCAGCGCTTGAACGTGCTCAGGTTTTGCGCCAAGGCGCTGCCGGGGTTGGCGTCGGCAATGGCTTGCGCAAAGTCGTCGCAGGTCACAGCTTGGCCATCGTGGCGCTCAAAGTAAAGCTTCATGCCTTTGGCGAAACCATCACGGCCTTGCAGGTCAGATGGCGTCGCCACCAGCGTTTGCATCATGCGAACGACTTCAGAGCCTTTTTCGTAGATGGTGACGGTGTAGAAGTTGTTGATCTCGACATAGCTGTCCGGGCGTACCGGGTGGGCCATGGGGCCGGCGTCTTCGGCAAACTGCACCGTGCGCAGCACCCGCACGTCTTCGATGCGCTTGACGGCGCGGGCGCTGGCAACGCCTGCCATGTCTTGGCTGAACTCTTGGTCGCGGAAGACCGTCAGGCCTTCTTTGAGCGAGAGTTGAAACCAGTCGCGGCAGGTGATGCGGTTGCCTGTCCAGTTGTGGAAGTACTCGTGGCCCACGACGGATTCGATGTTGCCGAAATCCATGTCGGTGGCGGTGGCCGGGTTGGCCAGCACGAACTTGGTGTTGAAGATGTTCAGGCCCTTGTTTTCCATCGCGCCCATGTTGAAGTCGCTGGTGGCGACGATCATGAAGCGTTCCAGGTCCAGCGGCAGGCCAAAGCGCGTTTCGTCCCAAGCCACACTGGCCATGAGCGAGTTCATCGCGTGCTCGGTCTTGTCGAGGTCGCCAGGGCGCACAAACACCTGCAGCAAATGCTCGGTGCCGCTGCGGCTGGTGATGCGTTGCTCGCGTGCGACCAGCTGACCGGCCACCAGGGCGAACAGGTAGCAAGGCTTTTTGTGCGGGTCGACCCACTTGGCAAAGTGACGTCCGTCGTCCAGCGCGCCTTGCTCGACCAGGTTGCCGTTGCTCAGCAGCACCGGGTATTTGGCTTTGTCAGCGCGCAGCGTGACGGTGTAGCTGGCCATCACGTCCGGGCGGTCCAAGAAGTAGGTGATGCGGCGGAAACCCTCGGCCTCGCACTGGGTGAAGAACGTGCCTTGGCTGACGTACAAGCCCATCAGCTGGGTGTTCTTCTCGGGGTTGCAGGTGGTGAAGATTTCCAGATCGAAGGCGTCCGTCCCTTCGGGCAAGTTCTCCAGCACAAGCACATTGCCGTCCATCTTGAACGAGGTGCCGCCACCGTTGACCAGCACCCGTGCCAGGTTGAGGTCTTCGCCATCCAGACGCAGGGCTTGGGCCGCCACGTCGGGGTTGCGGCGCAGGCGCATTTTGTTCAGGACGCGGGTTTTCGCCGGGTCCAGATCAAAGGTCAGATCGACGGTGTCGATCCAGAAAGCCGGGGCGGTGTACGCCTCGCGCTGGATCGCGGTGGGTTGTCCTTCACGCATCACTAACTCCGTTTTTGTTGAGGTCTGAGCAGCTCAGAGGCCTTGTTTCAGTGAGGCTTCGATGAACGCATCAAGGTCGCCATCAAGCACCTTTTGGGTGGCCGAAATTTCGACGTTGGTGCGCAAGTCTTTGATGCGGCTGTTGTCCAGCACATAGCTGCGGATCTGGTGACCCCAGCCCACATCGGTCTTGGTGTCTTCCAGCTTTTGCTGCTCTTCCATGCGCTTGCGCATTTCAAAGTCATACAGGCGCGAGCGCAGGCGTTGCCAAGCCACGTCTCGGTTGCTGTGCTGGCTTCGGCCGTCTTGGCACTGCACCACGATGCCGGTGGGGATGTGCGTCAGGCGCACGGCCGAGTCGGTCTTGTTGATGTGCTGACCGCCCGCGCCGCTGGCACGGAAGGTGTCGGTGCGCACGTCAGACGGGTTGATGTTGATCTCGATCGAGTCGTCGATCTCGGGGTACACAAACAGCGAGGCAAAAGACGTGTGGCGGCCGCCCGAGGAGTCAAAGGGGCTCTTGCGCACCAGTCTGTGCACGCCGGTTTCGGTGCGCAGCAGGCCAAAGGCGTATTCGCCTTCGATCTTGATGGTTGCGCCCTTGATGCCCGCGGTGTCGCCAGGTGTTTCGTCTTCCACGGTGGCTTTGAAGCCTTTGCGTTCGGCGTACTTGATGTACTGGCGCAGCAGCATGCTGGCCCAGTCGCACGCCTCTGTGCCACCAGCACCCGCTTGGATGTCGACAAAGCAGTTGAGTGGGTCGGCCTCGTGGCGGAACATGCGGCGAAACTCAAGGTCTTCCACCAGCTTGGCCAGTTTGGCGGCTTCGGCTTCAATGGTCTTGAGGCCATCGTCGTCGCCTTCTTCCTTGCTCATCTCGAAGAGTTCAAGGTTGTCGGCCAGCTCGCTGGTCAGGTTGGTGATGGTGACCACCACGCCGTCGAGGGCTTTTTTTTCTTTCCCCAGTTCCTGGGCTTTCTTGGGGTCGTTCCAGACCGAAGGATCTTCGAGTGATGCGTTGACGGTTCTCAGCCGTTCAGATTTGGCATCGTAGTCAAAGATACCCCCGTAACTCGTGGGTACGAGCGGTCAGGTCTGTGAGGGATGCGCCAATTTGGTTGATGTGTTCTGCGTCCATGAGGAAAGTCCGGTTCGGTAAACCGGACATTTTCTCATGACTTGGTCCTCGGGCAGGCCGTGCCAGTGCTTAAAAACTGCGGCCGTAAGAGAACATCAGGCCCGCGTTGCCCAGCACTTTGACCTGTACCGAGTCGTGCTCGTTGAGGCGATAACCGATAGAAGGGATGATGGCAGGCGAGAAACCACCGTGGTTGAGTGGCACTTTGTCCTGGTATTTGCCAACATATCCGTACAAAATCCCTGCCGTCACTTTGACGAACACATTGGGGTTGCCCATCAAATTGTTGTATTGCTGGCCTGCATACACATAGGTTGAGGGTTGGCCAAAGGAGTTGCTGAAAAATGCCAAGCCACAAAAGCGGTTGCCCGGCAGTTGCTCATCCAAAGCCACCAGCACCACGGGTTTGTGCTCGGCGCTGTAAGCCCAGTGGTGGGTAAAAGGCGAGAAGGTGAATTCGCCTTTGTGCGATGGTTCCGGCGCGCCATCCACAGCCAGAAAGGACGGGCAGTGCTGTTCGGATGTGCCCGCATGGACAGTGGTGGTGGCCATCAAGCTGGCGATGGCAACGCTGAGCAATGCAGATGTGGAGTGACGCACAGAAAATCCCTGGATGATTGGTATGAACATGCGATTTTAAATGCCCGTGTCAGCGCAAAGCATTCAATTCATCAGGAAGTTTTCCAGCATCTGTGCCAGTTGCTCGGGCTGGTCGTGCTGCAGCATATGCCCGGCGTTGTCGATGCGGGTGATCTGCACTTGCGGCACGGACTTCAGGCGCTCGTGGTATTCGTCCAAGGTGTATTTGCCTTTCCACCACAAGCCCAGCGAGTCGTCGGTGGCTTCTACCGCCAGCACGGGGCAGCCGATGCGGCCGTAGGTCGCCAGCGTTTCTTCGGCGTGGTAGAGATAAGGGTTGATCACCTTGTGCGCCGCGTCACCCAAGATGCGCCACTGGCCCTTGGCGTCTGGTTTCGCCCAATGCTGGGCCAGCCAGTCGGCCTTGTCTTGTGACAAGCGGGGATTGGTTTTCATCAGCCGGGCGGCCACGCCGTCGGCGCTGGTGTAGGTCTTGAGGTCGTTGTCGCCTTGGCGCGTGGCCTTGAGCTCGTCCAGCCACTGCGCCATGCGGCCGGGGGCCTGGGTGGGGCGGGTGGCGGGCATGCCAAAGCCTTCGATGTTGACCAGGCGGCGGATGCGCTCGGGGCGGGCGCCCGCGTACATCATGACCACATTGCCGCCCATGCTGTGGCCGACCAGGTCGATGGTTTGGCCGGGGTAGAGCGTGTCCAGCAGCGCGTCCAGAT
This sequence comes from Limnohabitans sp. Jir72, assembly GCF_003063575.1. GTDB lineage: Bacteria > Pseudomonadota > Gammaproteobacteria > Burkholderiales > Burkholderiaceae_C > Limnohabitans_A. The sequence goes on along the minus strand of NZ_NESC01000007.1, from coordinate 234,362 downwards.
CGGCCGGGTAGTCGGGGAACCAATAGCTGTCGGTGGCGGGCGCTTCGGTCAGGCCGTAGCCGCGCCAGTCAAAGGCGATGACGGACCGCCGCTGTACAAAGTCCTCAGACAGGGCGTCGACCATGAACTGGTAAGAAGCAGCCACATCCATCCAGCCGTGGGCCAGCACCAAAGGTGTGGTGCCGGGTGCGGGCGTGCCCCACTGTCGCACGTGGTACTGGCAGCCGCGCAGCGGCACCCAGGAGCTGATGGAGGGACGTAAAACTTGGTACATACTTTCGATCATAAGGAGACAAGCCATGACACGCAGTCACACCGATGACCCCCGCACTGCGCAGGTGCCAGACCGTTACAGCGCCATCCACCAAGGCTTTGGCTGGAAGGTGCCCAAGCGCTTCAACATGGCCGAGGCCTGCTGCGGCCAATGGGCCGCCCAAGCGGCCACGGCGCGGCGCGTGGCGATTCGTGAACACGTGGCCGGGCAGGGTCTGGGGCGAAGCTGGACTTTTGCCCAATTGCAAAACGCGGCCAACCGCTTGAGCCAAGTTTTGCAAAAGCAAGGCGTGCAGCGTGGCGACCGTGTGGCGATAGTTTTGCCGCAACGCTTTGAAACCGCTGTGGCCTACATGGCGGTGCTGCAAATGGGCGCGGTGGCCATGCCGCTGTCGATGCTGTTTGGGCCTGAGGCCTTGTCTTTTCGCATCAACGACAGCCAAGCGCGTGTGGCGGTGTGCGACGAGTCCACCGTGGACGCCTTGAAGCAAGCCCGGCCCGATTGCCCGGGTTTGCAATGCCTGATCGGTGTCGGCGAGGCGGCAGCTGCGGCAGACCTGGATTACGCCAAGGCCTGCGCGGCCAGCCCCGCGCAGTTCAAGCCGGTGGCCACTTTGGCCGACGATCCGGCCGTCTTGATTTACACCAGCGGCACCACGGGCAATCCCAAGGGGGCCTTGATCCCGCACCGCGCCTTGATCGGCAACCTGACGGGCTTTGTCTGCAGCCAGAACTGGTTTGGCTTTGACCCTTTCCAAGCCAAGCAAGCGTCCAAGGCGGTGTTCTGGTCACCGGCCGACTGGGCGTGGACGGGCGGGCTGATGGATGCCTTGCTGCCCAGCCTCTACTTTGGCCGGCCCATCGTGGCGTTCAACGGGCGCTTTTCGCCCGAGGCGGCGTTTGAGATTTTGCAAAGCCATGGCGTGACGCACACGTTTTTGTTCCCCACCGCGCTCAAGGCCATGATGAAGGCCGTGCCCGATGTGAAGGCCCGCTACCGCCTCAAGCTGCAAGCCATGATGAGTGCGGGTGAAGCGGTGGGCGATGCGGTGTTTGCTTACTGCCAAGAGCAGATGGGTGTCACGGTGAACGAGATGTTTGGCCAGACCGAAATCAATTACGTGGTGGGCAACTGCGCCCGCCTGTGGTCAGCGCGGCCCGGCAGCATGGGCAAGGGCTACCCCGGTCACCAGGTCGCCGTCATCGACGAAGCCGGACAGCTGTGCCCCGCAGGCACGCCGGGCGAAGTGGCCGTGAACCGCTTGGATGTGCATGGCCAGCCTGACCCGGTGTTCTTTTTGGGCTACTGGAACAACGACAAAGCCACCATGGCCAAATACACGGGCGACTGGTGCCGCACCGGCGACATGGCCGTCTGCGACGAGGACGGATACCTTTGGTACCAAGGCCGCACCGATGACATGTTCAAGGCGGCGGGTTACCGCATCGGCCCCGGCGAGATCGAAAACTGCCTGGTCAAACACGCTGCTGTGGCCAATGCCGCGGTGGTGCCCAAGCCTGACGCGGACAGAGGTGCGGTGGTCAAGGCCTATGTGGTGATGTCGCCCGATTGCCTGGCCAAAAGGCCCTCGGGTGTTGGACAAGCCGCTTTCGATGACGCGGTGCGTGCCCAGTTGCAGGCCCATGTGCGCGGCCTGCTGGCACCGTATGAATACCCCAAAGAGATCGAGTTCATCGACCAGCTGCCTATGACCACCACCGGCAAGGTGCAGCGGCGCGTGCTGCGGCTCCAGGAGGAGGCGAGAGCTTCGGCGACAAAAGCCTGAGCGCGCCCGTGACAAAATAAGCCTGAACAGGCCAAGCCCGAGTGCGGCTTGTCTTATCCTATTGCCATACCGACAGGAAACACCATGAAACTCGTTCAACTCGGCCAATCCGATTTGCAAGTGACCCCCATCTGCCTGGGCACCATGACCTTTGGTGAGCAGGTCAACGAAGCCGATTCGCATGCGATTTTGGACCGCTCGCTGGAAGCAGGCATCAATTTCATCGACACGGCCGAGATGTATGCCGTGCCCGCAACAGCCGGGACGTGTGGGTTCACAGAGACCTACATCGGCAACTGGTTTGCCAAAAACCCCGGTGCTCGCCAGAAGCTGGTGTTGGCCACCAAGGTGGCCGGTCCATCGCGGGGCATGCCCTGGGTGCGCGAAGGCTCGGGCCTGACAGGACAGGACATCCTCACATCCTGCGAAGGCAGCTTGCGCCGCTTGCAAACCGATGTGATCGACCTTTACCAGATCCACTGGCCCGAGCGCCATGTGCCCGTGTTCGGCATGACGTATTTCGATCCGGCCAAAGACAAATCGGCCACGTCCCTGCATGAGCAGCTGGAGGCTTTGTCCAAACTGGTCCAAGCGGGCAAGGTGCGCTACGTTGGCCTGTCCAACGAAACGCCTTATGGTGTGCACGAGTTTGTGCGCTTGGCCGAGCAGTACGGCTTGCCACGCGTGGCCACGGTGCAAAACCCTTATTGCCTGGTCAGCCGCACGTATGACAACGCGTTGGACGAAACTTGCTACCGTCTCAATGTGTCGATGCTGGCTTATTCACCCTTGGGATTTGGCATGTTGACCGGCAAGTACGATGATTTGGACGTGACCGGGCCACTGAAGTCCGATGGCGGTCGCATTGCGCGGTATGACTCGGTGCGCAAGCAGCGCTGGGGCCGCCCCGAGGCTCTGGTCGCCGCGCGTCGCTACAACCAGCTGGCCCGTGACAATGGCATGACCCCCACCCAGATGGCGCTGGCGTTTTGCTACCACCGCTGGAGCGTGGCCAGCACCATCATTGGCGTGACCTCGGTGGCGCAATTGAACGAAGACTTGGCCGCTTGGTCGACCAAGCTGTCACCTGAAGTGCTAAAGGCGATTGATGCGATCCGATGGGAAATGCGCGACCCGGCTTTGTGATTTGAGGCGATGGCCAAGAAAGACAAAGTCAGTGAAACCCCTGCCACGGCGCTCTTGCGCCAGCACGGGGTGGATTTCACCGAGCACCCCTACGAGTACCTGGAGCATGGCGGTGCCCAGCACAGCGCGCAGGTGCTGGGCATGGACCCGTTCAGCGTGGTCAAAACCCTGATCATGCAAGACCAGGACGCCAAGCCGCTGGTGGTGCTGATGCACGGCAACCGCAAGGTGTCCACCAAAAACCTGGCGCGGCAAGTGGGCCTCAAATCCATCGAGCCGTGCGCCCCCGAGGTGGCCAACCGCCACAGCGGTTACCTGGTGGGCGGCACCTCGCCCTTTGCCACGCGACGGGCCATGCCGGTCTTCATCGAAGAGTCCATCCTGGCCTTGCCGCGCATCTGCATCAATGGCGGTCGGCGCGGGTATTTGGTGGGCATCGACCCGCAGGTGTGTGTGCAACTGCTGGCTGCCAAGCCGGTGAATTGCGCGCTGGCAGAATGACGCCAATTCAAAAACAAGGGAGATACCGATGGCATGGTTGATGCAAGTGGGCGCGGTGCTGGCCGCATATTTGGTGGGCTCGCTCAGTTTTGCGGTCATCGTCAGCCAAGTGATGGGCCTGAACGATCCGCGCAGCTACGGCAGCAAAAACCCCGGTGCCACCAATGTGCTGCGCTCGGGCAGCAAAAAAGCGGCCATCCTGACTTTGTTGCTGGACGCCTTCAAGGGCTGGTTGCCTGTGGCATTGGTGCTGGCCTATGGCCAGCCTTATGGCTTGGGCAAAAGCGTGGCCGCCTTGGCGGGCCTGGCGGCTTTTCTGGGGCACCTGTGCCCGGTGTTTTTTGGCTTCAAAGGCGGCAAGGGCGTGGCCACGGCGGTGGGCGTGCTGGTGGGTGTGAACGCTTGGCTGGCGCTGGCCACCGTGGGCACCTTTGCCATCGTGGTGTATTTCAGCCGTTACGTCTCGCTGGCGTCCATGGTGGCGGCGGTGTTTGCACCGGTGTTTTACCTGTTCGGTGACGGCGTGGCCTGGCAAGCCGCTGGTGCCGAGGTGCTGTGCTTGGCCGTCATGGCGCTGCTCTTGGTGTGGCGTCACCGCGAGAACATCAACCGCCTGCTGGCGGGGACCGAGTCGAAATTGGGCGCAAAAAAAGCCTGACGCATCAGGCTTGAATCTGAAACTGGCGGTCTGCACGAGCAGCACCGCCATTTTTTGGGGCTCAGTCGCGGAAGTTGTCGAACGACAGGGGCAGCTCGGTCATGTCTTTGCGCAAGAGCGCCATGGCCGCTTGCAGGTCATCGCGCTTGGTGCCCGTCACGCGCACCGCGTCGCCCTGGATGGACGCTTGCACCTTGATCTTGCTGTCCTTGATCAGCTTGGTGATTTTCTTGGCGTCTTCGGTCTCGATGCCGTTCTTGACCTTGATCACTTGCTTGACCTTGTCGCCGCCGATTTTCTCGACTTTGCCGATGTCCAAAAAGCGCACGTCCACGTTGCGTTTGGTGAGCTTGTTGCGCAGGATGTCTTCGACTTGGGTGAGCTGGAAGTCGGCATCGCCGAACATCGTGATCTCTTTGTCCTTGAGTTCAATGTTGGCAGAGGTGCCTTTGAAGTCAAAACGGGTGCCGATTTCTTTGGCGGAGGTGTCAACGGCGTTGCGCACCTCGACCATATTGGGTTCGCAAACGGTATCAAACGAGGGCATGGCTGAAAAATTCAAAGGTTGAGGATGCGACAATTCTCCCATGAACTTGGAGAAAAATGTCCCCCTGCAGCCGTACAACACGTTCGGCATTGCCGCCAAAGCCCATGCTTTGGTGCGCGTGCGCTCAGAGGACGACTTGCGTGCCGTGCTGGCCGACCCTGCGCTGGCCACCTTGCCGCGCCAGGTGCTGGGTGGCGGCAGCAACATCGTTTTGACCGGTGACGTCAAGGCGCTGGTGCTCAAGGTGGAGGTGCTAGGCCTTCATCTTGCCTCTGAGACCGACAAACACTGGATTGTTGAAGCTGGTGCGGGCGTGGACTGGCATGATCTGGTGGCCTGGACGCTGGACAAGGGGTACCCGGGTCTGGAAAACATGGCGCTGATTCCCGGCACGGTGGGGGCTTCGCCCGTGCAAAACATCGGTGCCTATGGTGTGGAGCTGCAAGACCGCTTTGACTCGCTCGACGCGATGGACATGCTGACGGGGGAGCTGTTCAGCCTGAACGCGGCGCAATGCGGCTTCAGTTACCGCGATTCGGTTTTCAAGCACGCCTCAGGTGGCGCGGATGGTTTGGGCCTGGCTGGCCGTGCGGTCATTTTGCGTGTGCGCTTTGCGCTGCCCAAGCGCTGGAAGCCCGAGCTGGGCTATCTGGACTTGGAGCGCAAGATGGCCGAGACCGGCATCCACAACCCCGATGCCCGGCAGATTTTTGACTGGGTCGTCGCCATTCGCCGCGCCAAACTGCCCGACCCGCAGGTGATTGGCAACGCGGGCAGTTTCTTCAAGAACCCGAGCGTGACGCCTGAGCAATGCGCCGACATCATCGCGCGCGAGCCCAAGGTGGTGCATTACCCGATGCCTGATGGCTCCATCAAGCTGGCGGCGGGCTGGCTGATCGACGCTTGCGGCTGGAAGGGCAAGACCGTGGGCCACGCCGGGGTGTATGAAAAGCAGGCGCTGGTGCTGGTGAACCGGGGCACTGCCGAGCACCCTTGCACGGGGGGGGAAGTGATGACACTGGCCAAGGCCATTCAGACCAGTGTGTACGAGCGCTTCGGGATTCGTCTGGAGCCTGAGCCTGTGGTGATTTGACAGGCTCAGCCCGGCAAAACCTGCTCAGCGCAGGCGACGGATCAGGCTGGAGGTGTCCCAGCGGCCACCGCCCATTTTCTGCACGTCGGCATAGAACTGGTCCACCAGCGCGGTCACAGGCAAGCGGGCACCGTTGCGCTTGGCCTCGTCCAGCACCAGGCCCAGGTCCTTGCGCATCCAGTCCACAGCAAAGCCGAAGTCAAACTTGTCGTCGGCCATGGTTTTGCCGCGGTTGTCCATTTGCCAGCTTTGTGCGGCACCTTTGCCGATCACGTCCAGCACTTGGTGCATGTCCAGACCTGCCGCTTGGCCAAAGGCCACGGCTTCGGACAAGCCCTGCACCAACCCGGCGATGCAGATCTGGTTGACCATCTTGGCCAGCTGGCCTGCGCCCGATTCGCCCAGCAAGGTGAAGGCGCGAGAGAAAGCCATCGCAGCAGGGCGCACGTTGTCGAATGCGGCTTGATCGCCACCACACATGACGGTGAGCACGCCGTTTTGCGCGCCGCCCTGGCCACCCGACACCGGGGCGTCTACAAAGTGCAGGCCCAGTTTTTGGGCTTCGGCGTGCAGCTCGCGGGCCACTTCGGCCGATGCGGTGGTGTGGTCCACAAAGGTGGCACCGGGCTTCATGCCGGCAAAAGCGCCGTCTGGCCCTAAGACGACGCTGCGCAAATCGGCGTCGTTGCCCACGCAGGCGAACACGATGTCGGCGTTTGCAGCGGCTTCACGCGGTGTGGGCGCGCTGGCGTTGCCAGGGCATTCGGCCAACCAGGCCACGGCCTTGGCGGCGCTGCGGTTGTACACCGTGACGCGGTGGCCTGCACGGGCCAGATGCCCGGCCATGGGGTAACCCATCACGCCCAGGCCCAAAAAGGCCACTTGGCGGGCGGGTGTCGGTTCGTAGGTCTTGTTGGCGATTTGGCTCATGGATGTGTCTCTGGATGAAAAAGATAGGCCGCTAATTTAGCAGTCCCGCGCCCAACCCCGCAGGGTGTCTGTGTATTGGGCGACATGGCATTTGGTACGCTTGGGCGGATGAACGTTTCGATTGCAGACAATTTGGCGCAGGTGCATGCGCAGATCCAGGCCGCCTGCCAAGCCGCAGGGCGCGCTGAGTCCAGCGTGCGCTTGCTGGCAGTTTCCAAAACCTGGGGGGCCGATGCCGTGCGCGCTGCCCATGCCGCCGGGCAAACCGCTTTTGGCGAAAACTACATCCAAGAAGCGGTGGACAAGATCACCGCGCTGCACGACTTGCCTTTGGAGTGGCACTGCATTGGCCCGATCCAGAGCAACAAGACCCGCATGGTGGCCGAGCACTTTGACTGGGTCCACAGCATCGACCGCCTGAAGATCGCCCAGCGCTTGTCGGAGCAGCGGCCGGCCAGCTTGCCACCCTTGCAGGTGTGCATCCAGGTCAATGTCGACGGCGGCGAAACCAAATCGGGCGTGATCCCACAAGACTTGCCAGCGCTGGCTCAGGCGGTGGCGGCTTTGCCGAACATGCAGCTGCGAGGCATCATGACCATCCCCGAACCTGCCGAGTCCGAGGCGGCAGCCCGCGCCGTGCACCGCCAGGGGCGGCTGTTGCTGGAATCCCTCATCGCGCAGGGGCTGGCGCTCGATACTTTGTCGATGGGCATGTCGGCCGACATGGCCCCCGCCATTGCAGAAGGCAGCACCATGGTGCGGGTGGGCACGGCGATTTTCGGCCGGCGTTGAGGCGTCAAGTCGATGTGGTCTTGGGCATTTTTCAGCCCAGATTGGCCTTGTGCACGATCAGATTGGCCGCTTGGGGGCTTCTGCTGGGATAATGCCGGGTTGCACAGCCCCGATTTGGTGTTCAGATCGGCGGACTTGGAACTTGACCTCACAGAGGCAAGCCCGCGCTACTTCACTCAGGTTACACACCATGGCTCAATACGTTTTCTCTATGAACCGGGTCGGCAAGATCGTGCCCCCGAAGCGTCATATTCTCAAAGACATTTCGCTGTCTTTCTTCCCCGGCGCCAAGATTGGCGTGTTGGGCACCAACGGCTCGGGCAAGTCCACTTTGCTCAAGATCATGGCCGGCATCGACAAAGAGATCGAAGGCGAAGCCATTCCCATGGCGGGCCTGAAGATCGGGTATTTGCCACAGGAACCCGTGATGGACCCTGAGCAGACCGTGCGCGAAGCCGTCGAAAGCGGCATGGGCGAAGTCAAGGCCGCGCAAGCCCGCCTGGAAGAGGTCTACGCCGCCTACGCCGAAGAAGACGCCGACTTTGACGCCCTGGCCGCCGAGCAGGCCCAGCTCGAAGCCATCATCTCCACAGCGGGCGATGCGTCAGAGCACCAGCTCGAAATCGCCGCCGACGCATTGCGCCTGCCTGCCTGGGACGCCATCATCGGCAAACTGTCTGGCGGTGAAAAGCGCCGTGTGGCCCTGTGCCGTTTGCTGTTGTCGCGCCCCGACATGCTCTTGCTCGACGAGCCGACCAACCACTTGGACGCTGAAAGCGTGGACTGGCTGGAACTGTTTTTGTCGCGTTTTTCGGGCACGGTGGTGGCCATCACCCACGATCGCTACTTTTTGGACAACGCCGCCGAGTGGATTTTGGAACTCGACCGGGGCTCCGGCATTCCTTACAAGGGCAACTATTCCAATTGGTTGGAGCAAAAAGACGCCCGTTTGGCCACAGAGCAGCGCACCGAAGACGCCCGTTCCAAAGCCATGAAGAAAGAGCTGGAGTGGGCCCGCGCCAACCCCAAAGGCCGTCAGGCCAAGAGCAAGGCCCGTTTGGCCCGCTTCGAAGAGTTGAGCGACCACGAATACCAAAAGCGCAACGAGACCCAGGAGATCTTCATCCCTGTGGCCGAGCGTTTGGGCAACGAAGTGTTCGAATTCAAAAACGTCAGCAAGTCCTTTGGTGACCGTTTGCTGATCGACAACCTGAGCTTCAAAGTGCCTGCGGGCGCCATCGTCGGCATCATCGGCCCCAACGGTGCCGGTAAGTCGACCCTGTTCAAGCTGATCGCCGGCAAAGAGCAGCCCGACAGCGGTGAAGTCACCATCGGTCAGACCGTCAAGATGGCCTTTGTGGACCAGAACCGCGATGACTTGGACAACAACAAAACCGTGTGGGAAGACGTCTCTGGTGGCTTGGACATCATCAACGTGGGCAAGTTCCAGATGGCCAGCCGTGCCTACTGCGGGCGCTTCAACTTCAACGGCGGCGACCAGCAAAAGAAAGTGGGCATGCTGTCGGGTGGTGAGCGCGGTCGTTTGCACCTGGCCAAAACCCTGATCGAAGGCGGCAACGTGTTGCTGCTGGACGAGCCATCCAACGACTTGGACGTGGAAACCCTGCGCGCTTTGGAAGACGCGCTCTTGGAATTCGCGGGCTCCATCATGGTCATCAGCCACGACCGCTGGTTCCTGGACCGCATTGCAACCCACATCTTGGCTGCCGAAGGCGACAGCCAGTGGGTGTTCTTTGACGGCAACTACCAAGAATACGAAGCCGACAAGAAACGCCGTTTGGGCGAAGAAGGTGCCAAGCCCAAGCGCGTGCGCTTCAAGGCTTTGAAGTAATCAGCTGCTGTGCGCAAGACAACGGGCCCTTTGGGGCCCGTTCTCGTTGGTGGGGCTGTGCACGCACATGTCTTTGGGCGATCCCCAGTGGGCTACACGGCCAGAGTTGGTATTTGTAGGCGCCCACCCCGTGGGCGATAGGGTTTGTATTTGCAGGAGCCCACCCCGTGGGCGATAAGGTTGGTATTTGTAGGAGCCCACCCCGTGGGCGATAGGTTAGAAAGCCCAGTTAGGCATACGTCCCCCGAAAGCTGAGTGTCTGCGGAGGATCAGGCGGTGTGGGCGATGCTCGCTCTGGCTTTGTCCGCCCAGACCAGCAGGCTGTCCAGCAAGTCTTTCTGGCTGAATGAGCAGCTTTCTTCGCTGAACAGGGCGCTGGATTCCAGGCGGTCGAGCAGGTTGCCCAGCACCACGCCGAATTTGTCGGGCAAGCCCAACAGGGCCGCATCGTTTCGCCACTGTTGGATCAACACGTTTTGGGACACGGTGCCTTGCTTGCAGGCCGTGAGCGTGTTGTTCATGTGGGTCAGGGTGTCGAGTGCTGCGCTCATCGTCATGGGGCTCCTGCAAAGTCTGTGGCATTTCGAGGTGACAATCATGCCCCATGAAAACCAAATCCCTGAAACCCATGCGCCTGGAAGACATTTTGTTCAGCCAGGGTTTTGGCACCCGCCGTGTGTGTGCCGGTCTCGTTCAGCAAGGCTATGTCAAGGTGGCCGGTGAGGTGGTCACCGATGCGGGTGAATTCTTCGAACCCGAAGGTTTGATTTTCAACGTGCAGGGCACCGATTGGCCGTTCAAGGAGCACGCCTATGTGCTCCTGAACAAGCCCGCAGGCACCGAGTGTTCGCAAAAGCCATCGACTTGGCCGAGCATCTATACCTTGCTGCCTGCCCCTTTGCGCCAACGCCCACAAAAAGCCGCAGTGCAGGGCGTGCAGGCGGTGGGCAGGTTGGACCAAGACACCACGGGATTGCTGCTGCTGACCGATGACGGCAAGTTCATCCACAAGATGAGTTCACCCAAGCACCATGTGCCCAAGGTGTATGAAGTGACCACCAAACACCCGATCACCCCTGAGATGGTGGACAAACTTCTGAGCGGTGTGGTGCTGGACGATGACCCCCAGCCCGTCAAAGCCGCGGCTTGCGAAGCCGTGGGCGAGTTGCACCTGAGGCTGACCCTGACCGAAGGCAAATACCACCAAGTCAAACGCATGCTGGCGGCAGTGGGCAACCGGGTGGAAGGTTTGCACCGTTCACAAATTGGCGGCCTCGTGTTGAACGATTTGGCACCCGGGCAATGGCGCTGGTTGACCGAGGATGATCTGGCCTTGCTCAAGCCCTGATCGTTGGCACGAATGCCCCGATGGCGAGTGCTACGGCCTTGGGCGCGTCTTTGTGTGGTGAATGGCCGCAAGACGGTATCTTCAGCAATGTGGCGTGCGGCACTTTATCGGCGATGTCGTCGATTTGCGCCATGGTTCCATAGGGGTCGTCTTCGCCCTGAATGGCCAGCAATGGGGCCTGAATTCTTGTCAGTTCATCGCGGATGTCGAAAGCACGGAAAGCATCGCTCAGCCATACGTCGTTCCACTGCCAGAACGCGCAGTCCACGTTGGCGTGAAAAGGGGCCAAGCGCGTGCGCAACGGGCCGTGTTCATAGGCCTGGCGCGCAGCGGTGATGGCGCGCACTGAGATGTCTTCCACCATCACATGCGGCGCCATGACGATACAGCCTGACACGGGGTGATGGCTGGCATGGATCAAAGCGATGGTGCCGCCATCGGAGTGGCCTACCAGCAGGGGGCGAGCGATGCCCAAGGTGAGCAACAGCGTGGGCAGCACCTCCAGTGCTTCGCGGTGCATGTAGTCGGGCAGTAGCCGACCATGACGCAGGCCTTTTTCTCTGCGAGAAGGGCCGCGAACGTCCGGCGTGGCATCCGATTGACCATAACCTTGACGTGAATAGACCAATCCAGCCAAACCGAGATGCTGGCACAGCTGGGCGGGCCAATCGCGCCAAAGCGAGACACTGCCCAGACCTTCGTGCAAAAACACGAGGGTAGGTTCATGGCTTGTGGTTGGTGGCTGGATGGTTTGCGCCTCCAGTTTGATGCCGTGTACGTTGACGGTTTGATAAGAAATGACTTGCATCAGATGCCCTTGACGATGCCCGATTACACTTGAGCGCTTCTAGAAAGCTTATCGCGAGATTGTTTTGTACCGATTTTCCCGTTATCTGGGTCCACTGACCCTTTGTTTTTTCCAAATGGCCGCTTGGGCCAATTCCCCGGCACCCGTTTTCATTTTGAATTCTTTGGATGGCAATGTCAGCGTGATTGATCCGTCCACTTGGACCGAGACCAAACGCATTCCCACTGGTAAAGAGCCGCATCACCTGTACCTGACGCCCGATGAAAAGTCGGTCATTGTGGCCAATGCTTTGAGCGATTCACTGACGTTCATTGACCCGCGAACCGCACAGATTCAGCGCACGGTCACCGGCATTTTGGACCCTTACCAGTTGCGCTTTTCGCCCGATATGAAGTGGTTCGTGACGGCTGCCAACCGCTTGAACCATGTGGACGTTTACCGTTGGGATGGTCACAACGCCACTTTGGCCAAGCGCATTCAGACGGGTAAAACGCCCAGCCACATGTGGATCGACAGCAAAAGCACGACCCTTTGGGCCACGATGCAAGACAGCAACGAACTGGTGACGATTGATCTGGCGACGCAGACCCTCAAAAGCCGCGTCCAAACAGGGGCCATGCCTGCCGATGTATTCGGCATCCCTGATGACAAGACCTTGCTGGTCGGTCTCACCGGTGGCGAGGGTGTTGAGGTTTACGACGTCAGCAGCGGTACACCCCGCAAAATCAAATTGCTGCTCACTGGCAAAGGCGCTCATGCTTTTCGCGCCTTGGGCGATCGCCAGCATGTGTTGGTGAGCAACCGCGTGGCCAACACCATCAGCCAGATTGACTACAACAGCTTGCAAGTGGTGGCCGAGTTCCCGGGCCCGTCCGGCCCCGATTGCATGGACATCACGGCCGATGGCAAGTTCATTTTGCTGGCCTCGCGCTGGGCTCGCAAATTGACCGTGATCGACATCGCTTCGCGCAAAGTGGTCAAGCAGGTGCCGGTGGGCAAGTCGCCACACGGGGTGTGGACTTTGGACCATGCGCCGCGCCAATAATTGGGCGCTGGCAGCCCTGAGTTTGGCTGCCCTGAGCACGGCGGCGACGGCGCAAACCGCCGCTTGCCGTCAGCCGGTTTATTTGACGTTTGACACCGGCCACATGGGCGTGGCGCCTCTGATCGCGCAGGTGTTGCAGCGGCAGAACGTCAAGGTCACCTTCTTCGCCGCACAAGAGAAAACCCAGCAAGGCGACGGCACTTTAGGCCAGCACTGGGCGCCTTGGTGGCGCGACCGGGCGGCCGAAGGCCATGCCTTTGCATCGCACACCTGGGACCACGCGTATTGGCGTGCCGACCTTCAAGGTGCGCAGGCCGGTCATTTCAAGATTCGCCCCAGCTCGGGTGCGCAGGCCGGGCAAGACCTGCAGTGGACTGCGGCGCAGTATTGCGCCAACTTGCGCCAGGCCGCGCAGCGCTTGCAAGACATGACCGGGCAGCGGCCCTTGCCGCTGTTCAGGGCACCGGGCGGCAAGACATCGCCAGCCTTGTTGCAGGCAGCCCGCCAATGCGGTTATGCGCATGTGGGCTGGGCCGATGCCGGTTTTCTGGGCGATGAATTGCCCAGCGACAAGTTCCCCAGCGTGCAGCTCTTGCAAAAAGCTTTGTCGCGCATTCGTTCGGGCGACATTCTGATGGCGCATTTGGGCATCTGGTCGCGCCAGGATCCGTGGGCACCTGCGGTGCTGGAGCCGCTGATTGAAGGCCTCAAAGCCCGGGGCCTGTGTTTTGCCACTTTGCGCGAGCATCCGCAGTACAAGGACTGGATCGCGCAACACCCACTGCAACTCTCAGGGCATGCTGTTTCGGGACAATGACGCCCATGGAAGCATTGACCGACGCATTCGCTTTTTTGCAGCAATGGCTTTTTGAGACTGTGGTGCAGCCGCTGAGCTTTGCGCTGGGCCAAGGGAATTTGCTGGAGACGGCCTACGAAGGCACGGGCTGGTTGGTGGTCGGTTTGCTGCAGATCGCGGTCATGCTGGCGGTGATCGGGCCCATGCAAAAACGCTGGCCAGTGGAGCCGATGGCCGATGCGAGGGCGGTCAAGGTGGACATCCTCTACACCGTGATCCACCGTTTGGGGCTGTTCAAGCTGGTGATGTTCTTCACGCTGGAGACCTGGTTTGAAAACGTCTGGGGCCAGCTGCGCACAATGGGTTTGCCCACTTGGCATCTGGACCAGGTCTGGCCCGGTGTGACCGACCAGGCGGTGGTCAGCTTTGTCATTTATCTGGTGTTTTTTGATTTTGTGCATTACTGGCTGCACCGCGCTCAGCACCAGTCGGCGCCTTGGTGGGCTTTGCATGGTTTGCACCATGCGCAGCGGCAAATGACCATGTGGTCTGACAACCGCAACCACCTGCTGGACGACGTCATCACCAGCTTGCTGCTGGCCGCGGTGGCCATGTTGGTGGGTGTGGGGCCGGGCCAGTTTGTGGCGGTGGTGGCCGTGAGCCAGTTGAGCGAGAACTTCCAGCACGCCAATGTGCGCATGTGGTTTGGGCGGGTGGGCGAGCGCTTGTGGGTCAGCCCGCGCTTTCACCGCAGGCACCACAGCATCGGCATTGGCCACGAGTCCGAGTTGCAAGGGCGCAAAGTCCTGGGTGGCTGCAACTTCGGGGTGCTCTTGCCTTGGTGGGACATGCTGTTTGGCACAGCCGACTTTCAGCTGCGCTACGACGCCACGGGCGTGCGTGATCAGGTCGAGCAAGGCCGCGATTACGGCCAAGGCTTTTGGGCGCAACAGTGGCTGGGCGTGCTGCGGCTGCTGGGCTGGGCCTGATGGTTCAGTGAGCTGATAAGCTTGGCCTCATGAAGTTGTTGATCGATTCTTTTTGGCGTGCCGCCATGTATTGCCTGATGCCCCGCGTCATCGGCTTGTCTTTGCTGCCTTTGGTCCTGACGGTCGCGTTGTCGGGCTTTCTGGGCTACATGTATTGGGATGTTGCGGTCTTGACGGTTCAGCGCTGGCTCGAAGCGTCCAGTTGGCTCGAAGGCGTCTGGCGCTGGCTCGAAGGGGTGGGGTTTGCCAACCTCAAGACCGTGGTGGCACCCTTGATGGTGATTTTTTCGGTCACGCCTTTGGTGGTGGTCGTGTCTTTGCTGGCGGTCTCTGTGCTCATGACGCCGGCCTTGACCCGCATGGTCATGGACCGGCGCTTCCCGCAGATGCAGCGCAAGCAAGGCGCCAGCTTTTTGAGCAGTCTGGTCTGGTCTTTGGGCTCGGTTTTGTTGGCCCTGGGCGCGTTCTTGCTCACTTTGCCTTTGTGGCTGGTGCCGCCTTTGGCCATGTTGTTACCCGCCCTGGTCTGGGGCTGGCTGACTTACCGCGTGATGGCGTTTGACGTGTTGGCCGAATTTGCCAGCCAAGACGAGCGCCACACACTGATGGCACGCCACCGCATGCGCTTGCTGGCGATCGGCGTGATCACTGGCCTGATGGGCGCAGCGCCCAGCCTGGTGTGGGCATCGGGTGCTTTGTTTGCGGCGGCCTTTGTGATTTTGGTGCCTGTGGCGATCTGGATCTACACCTTGGTGTTTGCTTTTTCTTCATTGTGGTTTGCGCACTACGCGTTGGCCGCTTTGCAGGCCTTGCGCCACGAGCCTGTGCAGGCCCATGTAGACGAGGTTTTGCCCGCTGTGCCCTTGCACGCGTCGGCCCGTTTGGGGCTGAACCCCGATGGCGTCACGGACGTCGATCCGCGCCGCATTCCCTGATCCTTTTCAAAAAAGCATTGAACATGACGCCCACATTTGGTCTGATCATCATTGGTGACGAAATCATGTCCGGCAAACGCCAGGACAAGCACATGCCCAAAGTCATCGAGCTGATGACCGCACGCGGTCTGAGCCTGACTTGGGTGGAGTACGTGGGCGACTCGCCCGAGCGCATCACCGCCACGCTGGCCCGTGCCTTCGCCTCGGGCGATGTGGTGTTTTCTTGCGGCGGCATTGGTGCCACGCCGGACGACCACACCCGCCAGTGCGCGGGCAAAGCGCTGGGCGTGCCGCTGGCCTTGCACCCCGAGGCGGAAGGCCTTATCCGCGAGCGCATGCAAGACACCGCCAAAGAGCAGGGCGTGACCTACGAGCCTGACCGTGCAGACAATGTGCACCGCTTGAACATGGGCGTCTTTCCCCAGGGCTCAGACATCATCCGCAACCCTTACAACAAGATTCCGGGTTTCACCTGCACTGGTGCCCAAGGTGGTGCGGTGCATTTCGTGCCGGGCTTTCCGGTGATGGCCTGGCCCATGATCGAATCTGTGCTGGACAGCCGCTACGCGCAGCACTTTCAGAAAAACGTGCAGCTTGAAAAGTCGGTGATTATTTTGGGGGCCATGGAGTCCACGCTCACGCCTTTCATGGAATCCATCGAAGCGCAGCACCCAGGTGTCAAGGTGTTCAGTTTGCCCAGTGTGGATCACCCGCAGTGGGGGCGTCACATAGAGCTTGGCGTCAAAGGCGACCCTGCGCTGGCCGAGGTGGCCTATGTTCAGCTCAGGGGTTCACTGGAAAGCCTGAATTTATCGTACGGCCCAGAACTGGTGCGAAACATTTGAATGCACCAAAATGGATCATAATTGCACCATTTGAATGCATCGACTGTGCGGCTTTTTTCACAACAGGCCGCCAGAAGCCTCTCAGTCAGAGGCACAATTGAAAGCTGCTCGGATGCGGCAACTTGGGCCAAAGTTGGCACAGAAACTGCATAATCCGAACGTTCCTTGTTAACCCCTTTCCTACCAGGAGAATTTGATGGCCAAGACCGTCGCAGACGTGATGAAGATGGTGAAAGAGAACGAAGTCAAGTTCGTTGACTTCCGTTTCACCGATACCCGTGGCAAGTGGCAGCACATTACTGCGCCTGTGTCGCAGTTTGACGAAAGCAAGTTCGAAGACGGTCAAGCCTTCGACGGCTCTTCGATCGCCGGTTGGAAGGGCATTGAAGCCTCCGACATGCTGTTGATGCCCGATCCCAACAGCGCCATCATCGACCCCTTCTTCGAAGAAGTGACTTTGGTCATGATCTGCGACGTGATCGAGCCTACAGACGGCAAGGCCTACGAGCGTGACCCACGTTCGATCGCCAAGCGCGCTGAGACTTACCTCAAGCAATCTGGCTTGGGCGACACCGCTTACTTCGGTCCAGAACCCGAATTCTTCTTGTTTGACGAAGTGCGTTGGAGCACCGAGCCGAACAACACCTTCTACGCCATCGACGAAGGCGAAGCGCCTTGGAACAGCGGCACCAAAATGGAAGGCGGCAACTCCGGTCACCGCAACCGCGTCAAAGGCGGCTACTTCCCCGTGCCTCCCGTTGACAGCACGCACGACATGCGCAGCGAGATGTCCCTGATCCTCGAATCCGTGGGTATCCCGGTCGAAGTGCACCACCACGAAGTGGCTGGCGCAGGTCAGTGCGAAATCGGCACCAAGTTCTCGACTTTGGTGGAGCGCGCCGACTGGACACTGCTGCAAAAGTACGTGATCCACAATGTGGCCAACGCTTACGGCAAAACCGCCACTTTCATGCCCAAGCCCTACGCTGGCGACAACGGCTCTGGCATGCACGTTCACCAGTCCATCTGGAAAGACGGCAAGAACCTGTTCGCAGGCAACGGCTACGCTGGCTTGTCTGAGTTCGCTCTGTACTACATCGGCGGCATCATCAAGCACGCTCGCGCCCTGAACGCGATCACCAACCCCGGCACCAACAGCTACAAGCGTTTGGTTCCTCATTACGAAGCCCCTGTGAAATTGGCTTACTCTGCCAAGAACCGCTCGGCTTCGATCCGCATCCCCAACGTCGCCAGCGACAAGGGCCGCCGCGTGGAAGCCCGCTTCCCCGATCCATTGTGCAACCCTTACCTGGGCTTTGCGGCCTTGTTGATGGCTGGCTTGGACGGCATCGAAAACAAGATCCATCCCGGCGAAGCTGCGACCAAAGACCTGTACCACCTGCCTCCAGAAGAAGACAAGTTGGTGCCGACTGTTTGCTCCAGCCTGGACCAAGCTTTGGACGCACTCAACGCAGACCGCGCCTTCTTGACCAAAGGTGGTGTGTTCACCGATTCGTGGATCGACGCGTACATTGACTTGAAGATGATCGAAGTCAACCGCAATCGCGTGGAAGTGTCTCCAGTCGAGTACGACATGTACTACTCGCTGTAATCCACACCATGCGGACTGCACAGCTCAGTGCAAAAAAGGACGGCCTCGGCCGTCCTTTTTTTTGTGGCCGCAGTGCTTGGCGTGCGCCTGTCTGGGCTGCTCTCCTGTTGGGGCTGGCCACCACCAACTGTTTGTTTGCACAAGAGCGTATTTACCGGTGTGGTCACGAGTACACCAACGCCCCGCAGGGCAAGTCTGCGTGTGTGGCCATTGCATTGAGTCCAACCGTCACGGTGATTGAAGGGACGCGCCCCAACGGTGCGGTACAGGCGGTACGCACCGCTTCGGATGAGGGCACCGCCTTGGTGCCAGCCCTGCGCACCAAAACGGATGATGGGCATCTGCTGGCTTCCGTTCAGCGCGAGCGAGACGTGCAAGCCCGCGCCATCTTGATGCAAGAGCTGGATCAGGCCAAGCGCCAACAAGTGCAGTTGCAACAAGCGTACAAGGAACAGCAAGCGGGCCAGCAGACCGAAAAGTTCGTGGCGATGAAAGCCGCCATCGAGCGCAACCAGCGTGACATCGACAGCCTTCAGCGTGAGCTTTCCCGCCGACCCGTGGCGGCCAACCCTTGATCCAGAACATGTCTTCAACCGTTTCCCGTTTTCAGGCCTTTGATTTGTTGGCCACGCCCATCGCCGTGATCGAGGGCGAAGGGTGCATCAGTTTCGTCAATGCGGCACTTGAAGATGTCATGGGCATGTCGCGTCGCAGTTTGACGGGGGCTTATCTGCCCGATTTTTTTGCCGACCCACAGCCTCTGAAAAATGCGCTGATTGGCGCGCGATCGAACGAGTTTGCGGCGCTGCGCTACGAAGCCATGCTCAACCGCTTGCACCATGGTGACAGCTTGCCTGTGCACATGATCGTCGCGTCATCAGACCATGTCGATGAGGTGATCATCGAGCTGTTGCCCGTAGAGCAGCAAACCCGCCAGGAGCGCGAAGAGCGCTTGCTGGAGCAGGCCCAGGCCAACAAGGAGCTGATCCGTAACCTGGCCCACGAGATCAAGAACCCTCTGGGGGGTATTCGCGGCTCGGCTCAGTTGCTCGAGATGGAGCTGGACAACAAAGAGCTTACCGAATACACCCAGGTGATCATCCGGGAGGCCGATCGTCTGCAAACGCTGGTGGACCGGCTGTTGGCTCCCCATCGCCGGCCGCATGTGGTGGGCGATGTGAACATCCACGAAGTGTGTGAGCGCGTCCGCTCCCTCATCCTGGCCGAGTTCCCCAAGGGTTTGAAGGTTGTGCGTGATTACGACACGTCGATCCCCGAGTTTCGGGGTGACCGTGAACAGTTGATTCAGGCCGTGCTCAACATCTCGCACAACGCGGCGCAAGCCTTGGCAGAGCGCATCGCGCAAGGCGATGCACAGGTCACGTTCAAGAGCCGAATCTTGAGGCAAGTCACGTTTGGCAAGCAGCGTTATCGCCTGGCACTGGAATTGCATGTGATTGACAACGGGCCTGGTGTACCAGACTCGATCAAGGACCGCATTTTCTTCCCGCTCATTTCGGGACGCGAGGGCGGTTCAGGCCTTGGGCTGACGTTGGCGCAAACCTTTGTTCAGCAGCACCACGGCATGATCGAGTGTGACAGCGAGCCCGGTCGTACGGACTTCAAGATTTTGATTCCGTTGCCTTGAACCCAAGAAAGCCCCTCAAATGAAGCCGATCTGGATCGTAGACGATGACCAATCCATCCGCTTTGTGCTTGAGAAAGCATTGTTGCGCGAAGGCCTGCCCACGCGCAGTTTCACCAACCCCCGCGAGGTCCTGAAAGCGCTCGACTCGGAAGAAGGGCGCGATGGCCCGCAGGTGCTGGTCAGTGACATCCGCATGCCTGGCGGATCTGGCTTGGACTTGCTGACCAACATCAAGCAGCGCATGCCCGGTTTGCCCGTCATCATCATGACGGCCTTTTCCGACTTGGACAGTGCCGTCTCGGCCTTCCAAAGCGGTGCCTTTGAGTACCTGCCCAAGCCTTTTGATTTGCCCAAGGCCGTGGAGCTGATCCGCCGCGCCGTGGATGAAAGCCAGCGCGAAGACGTGGCGGAAGAAAAAATGACCGAAGCCCCCGAGATGCTCGGTCAGGCCCCGGCCATGCAGGATGTGTTTCGTGGCATTGGCCGCTTGGCGCAAAGCCATGTGACGGTGCTCATCACGGGCGAGTCGGGCTCGGGCAAAGAGCTGGTGGCGCATGCGCTGCACAAGCATTCGCCGCGGGCCAACCAGCCTTTTGTGGCCATCAACACCGCCGCCATCCCCAAGGATTTGCTCGAGAGTGAACTCTTCGGTCACGAGCGCGGTGCGTTCACCGGTGCACAGGCCTCTCGGCGCGGGCGCTTTGAGCAAGCCGATGGCGGCACCTTGTTTCTCGATGAAATCGGGGACATGCCTTTTGACCTGCAAACGCGTTTGCTGCGTGTCTTGTCGGACGGCCATTTCTACCGCGTGGGCGGGCACAGCGCGGTCAAGGCCAATGTGCGCGTGATTGCCGCTACCCACCAAGACCTCGAAGAGCGCGTCAAACAAGGGGTCTTCCGCGAAGACTTGTTTCACCGCCTGAACGTGATCCGTTTGCGTTTGCCGGCGCTGCGCGAACGCCGCGAAGACGTGCCCATGCTGGCGCGTTATTTCCTGCAGCGCAGTGCGCAGCAATTGGGTGTGGAGCCCAAGCGCATCGCAGAAGCGGCCATGGACAAACTGGGTCAGTTCCAGTTCCCGGGCAACGTGCGCCAGCTGGAGAACATTTGCCACTGGCTGACTGTGATGGCGCCATCGCAATTGATTGAGCTCAAGGATTTGCCGCCAGAGGTCTTGGCAGCGGGCTCGCCCACACCCGTGGCAGCCAGTGATGCGGCCATGGTGTCGGTGGCCCCATCGTCAGACGCAGGCGCAATGCCCGTCGTGAGTGCACCGGCGGCAGCGCCTGTGACCGCGCTTGTGACTGCCTCTGGGGGCGTGTGGGAGTCGGGTCTGGAGGAGGAGGCCTTGGCTTTGCTCCATGCTGGGCGCACCGATGTGTGGGATGTGCTCACGCGGCGTTTTGAAACCAGCTTGATTCAGGCGGCGCTGTCGACCACTCGGGGGCGGCGCATTGAAGCGGCTCAAAAGCTGGGCATCGGGCGCAACACCATCACCCGCAAGATCCAGGAGCTGGGCATCGACGAGTGATGCGCTGGCTGTGCCGCGACGAGGCGGATCAGTCCGAAAAAGGGTCTTTGAGCACCACGTCGCAGACGGGAAAAGCCACACAAGGCAGCACGCAGCCTTCGGCTTTTTCTTCGGCGGTCAGGCCAGGCCAGGCCATCTCGTAGCGCACCTGGCCTGAGGCCAATTGGCCGATGCAGGTGCGGCAGGTTCCCGCGCGACAAGAACTGGGCCATTTCAGGCCACCTTGCTCCAGCGAGTCCAGCAAAGTCTGCTCGCGCCAAGCGTCAAAGCTGCCACCATCGGGCGCAATGCGGGCGTTGAAAAACGGAGTTTCTTGGCCCATTGCGTTTCAGGTGGGGCCTTCGAAGACCAATTTCCATTGGCCCGCTTCTTTTTGCCAATAGGTGCGCAAGAAAGCTGGCTGGCGTTTGTCCTTGATGTTGGGGTCAGACATGGTCACGACCATCGTTTCTTCGCCATCGTTCCAATGCAAGACGGAGATCACATCGAGCGGCTTGGCATTTCGTTGCATGGACAGGGTTTGTGCCAGCCTTGGCCACCAATGGTCCAGATCCAGTGCATCACGCTCAAAGCGCTGGCTGTAGTAGGTTTTCAGTTTTTCGGCATCCGCGGTTTGTCGGTCTGCGATCCAACGGTCCAAGCTGGGCTTGAAATGGGTGTAGTCCGTAGGGACTTGTCCCGCAGCGATCCAGTCGAGTTTTTCGGCAATGATCACGGGGGTCATGCGCCAGCCTGGCAAGCTCAGCAGCTGCTCCATCACGGGGTTGGAGAGCACCACACAACCATCGGTGGCCTCTGGTGCCCGTGAATACTGCGCACTGGGTGTGCCGTGCAGCCAGATGCCCGAGCCGGTTTTGTTGCGCATGGCATCAACGGCATTGGGGTAATTCAGCGTCAGGGCACCAACACCAAACAGGTCGGGCAGTGATGCACCCGGCAAATTTTTCTGAATGAAATAAACGCCAACAGGCGTTTTGCCATCGCCTTCCTTGATCTTGCCGACACCGTTGATGCCGACAGAGACATAGGTTTCCTTGATCAGCTCCAATTTCAGTTGGCCATCTGAGCCCGTTCGGTTGGCGAACCAGTAAAGGCGCGAACGTGAAGCGTCGACCGCTGCAATGTACGGCTGCTGTGCAGCCAGATACGCGACTGAGGCCGGTATTTGGCTTTGCAACGCCTCTGGTGCGGGGCGCATGATGCGGCGTTTGGCTTCGAGAACCAACTCCTCCAGTCGACGCAAAGCCGATGGCCTTGCATCGGCCTCCAGGTCAACACCCTGTACGGGTTGCTGGCTGCTGATGTTCAGCAAATCGGCATAAAGCAGTTGGCCCAACTGGAAATTGGGAAATTGCAATGCCAAATTGCGGGCGGTGACCAAGGCCTGAGCGCGTTCTCCCTCGCCCAGATGCTGGTAAATTTGCCGCACCATGGTCTCTGGTTCCTTGGCGAGGACCATGCTGGGGGCGGTGTCTGGCTCGAATTGCAGCTTCCAGCGCATCGGCTCGGATGTTGACTGAAAGGTTTTTTCAACATCTGTTGGCGAATGTTCACGATCAGACATCCACCATATGGTCAGACTGAACGCGGTCACCAGCAAAGTGGGCATGGCCCACCGCAAATGCCAAGAGTCGCTGCGTTTGCGGGCAGATGGTGGCGTGGTTGAGCGTAGGAATTTCAATTCACCGTCTCACGCGTGATCAGCCACCGATCGCCTTGTTTGATCATTTCCAGTGTCTTGTGGCTATTGCCCTTGAAATTGTCGGATTCATAAACCTGCTGGAAACGGGCAGAGGCTTTGTTGCCAGAGACCTCGATTTTGAGGGCGTTGATCTCCACATTGATGGTCTTTTTGGAGACGATGCGAATTTGACGATCGCTTTCCCATTTGGCCCGTGACATTTTGTCGGGAGGGCTGAAGCTGCTGGCGTAGGCACCCAAATATCGGGCCATGTCTTTTTGACTCCAAGCCTTGGCCCACGCGGAAACGGCATTGCGGACATCGGTTTGGTCAGTTTTGGCGTGCTTTTGTTGCGCGTCCTCTTTCTTGGGCTCAGCCTTGGGGGCCTCTGCGGCTGCAGGCGTGGAGGGCTTGGCGGCGGCTACCTGCGCTGCAGGCGTGCTCGGTGTGGTTGGCGTGACCACTGCAGCGGGTACGGATGGGGACGTGGATGCTGCAGGCGCAGGTTTGGCCGATTCGATGCTGGATGCGCCCACAGGCGGCGCGGCTGACGTTGTTTGGACCTGTGCATAAACCGGGGCCCGTTTTTGCGGGTCAATGCTGCCTAACAAGGTCAATTGTGGCGCGCTGTTTTTGACTTTGCTGTCGATTTGCAAAGCCTTCGCATAGGTTTGCTTGGCGAGTTGACTTTGCACATCGGACAAATTGCGGTGTGCTGCGGCGTAACTGGGGTGTGTTTGCAGTGCTTTTTCAAGGTTGCTGCGAGACTCCTCCAGCTTGCCTTTCGCGGCGTAAAGCACGCCCAGATTGTTGTAAGCCTCCGACAAGTCCGGATTGGACTCTGTGAGCTTTTTAAAGGTTTCAATCGCTTTATCTGTTTGCCCTTGTTGGGCTTGAATCACACCTTCGAGGAAACGCAATGGCACGTCTTTGGGGGCAATTTGACGTTCTTGCTGTAGCAGTTTGAGCGCCTGTTCCAGTTGCCCAGCTTGAATGGCTTGTTTGATGTTGTCTTGTGGCGTTGGCTCGGCTCGAAGTGCAGATGAGCACGCCAAGCCTAAGACCATTTGAAACATCAAAAAAATGCTTGCAAATGAATTCTTTTGTGTCTTTTCAGGTGGTAAATTTTTATCAAACAACATAGCCAAATAAGCTTTTCTTAAACCAGAGAATTGTAGCCAGTCATTCGCCTGTTGCTTGGCAACAGTTCGCGCGCCTTCAGATTGTCAGATAAGGGCAAGAGGCAGACCATTTGGTGGGCGTTTGGAAAGCCATCCAAGTTTCTGTAAAGGGATGCGGGAAAGCCAACTCTTGTGCGTGCAGCATCAGGCGCGGGCTCAGCGCTTTGATCTCTGGCGGCGCATACAGCGAGTCGCCCAACATGGGGTGGCCAATGCTTTGCATGTGAACGCGCAACTGGTGGGTGCGGCCCGTCACGGGCTCCAGCTCGATCAAGGTGGCTGTCTGGCCCGTATCCAACACGCGCCAGCGGCTGCGGCTGGCTTTGCCGTCGGGGTGGATGATGTGGATCGGACGACGCTCCCAGTCCAGCAAGATGGGCCCGTCGATGGTGCGCCAGCCTTCTTCGTCGGGCGCTTGCTCGGCTTGCGTTTGGGCGGGGTGCCCTGCCACCACGGCCACGTAGCGCTTTTTGACCTGGCGGGTTTCAAACAAGCGGCTGAGGCGCCGTTGTGCCTCGATGCCACGCGCCATGAGCAGCAGGCCAGAAGTGTCCTGGTCGAGCCGGTGCACGATCAAGGCTTCGGGGTAAATGGCCTGCACGCGTTTGGACAGGCAGTCTTGCTTGTCTGGGCCGCGACCGGGCACAGAGAGCAGTCCGCTGGGTTTTTCGAGCACCAGCAGGTGCTCGTCTTCATGGATCGGTGTCATCGAAAACTCAAAGGGCCAGTGAGCCCGGGCCCATCAGGGCTGCAGGGTCAGGAGGGTTTGACTTTGCCGCGAGGAGCCACAAACGTACTGGGTGCCATAGGGCGGTCCGATGTGAAAGTCTTGGGCGGTGAGGTGTCTTTTTTTGGCTTCTTGGCCATTTTGTTGCTGCGTTGTTCGCCTTTGGCCATGATGCATCCTCGGTGGTCATCCCGGATTGGGAAGTCTCTGATGGTAAGGCACAAAGCCCATGAAAAATGGGGGCACGAGGCCCCCATTTGCGCAGATCAGCTCATCTGTGCGCGCAGTCAGGCCTTCACTTGACTTCGGTCACAAACTGCTCGCGTGGGCGGCGCACCTTTTTCAGGCCGACCAGCCAGTCGCCCTCGGCGCGGTAGCCCAGCGGCACGATGGCCACGCTGCGCAGGTGGCGGGCGGCCAGGCCCAAGATCTCGTCCACAGCGGCAGGTTCGAAGCCTTCCATGGGCGTGGCATCGACTTCTTCAAACGCAGCAGAAATCAAGGATGCGCCCAAGCCGATGTAGGCCTGGCGGGCAGCGTGCTCGAAATTCACCTTGGCATCGCGGCCCGGGTAATTGGCCAACAGCATCTTGCGGTAGTTTTCCCAGCCTTCGTTGGTGCCACCGCGCTCGGCGTTGGTGAAGTCAAAGTAGGTGTTGATGCGCTCGGCCGTGTAGTTGTCCCAGGCGGCAAACACCAGCAGGTGTGAGCCTTCGGTCACTTGGGCCTGGTTGTAGGCCTTGGGCTGGATCTGGGCGCGCACAGCGGCGCTGCTGACCACGATCACCTCAAACGGCTGCAAGCCGCTCGATGTCGGTGCCAGGCGGGCGGCTTCGACGATGCGGTCCACTTTGTCTTGTGGCACGACCTTGCTCGGGTCCATCTTCTTGCAGGCGTAGCGCCATTGCATTTTGTTCAGCAAATCGGACATGGTTTTTCCTTGTTGGTTTAGGAGGGATGCGTGATTGTGTCTGAAAGGCTATTCCACCTGCTGCCATGTGCCTGTTGGCAAGTCGCGCAGATGATACGGACCCACAGCAATGCGGATCAGCCGCAGTGTGGGCAAGCCCACAGCGGCGGTCATGCGGCGCACTTGGCGGTTGCGGCCCTCACGGATGGAGAGCTCGAGCCACGAGGTCGGGATGTTCTTGCGTTCGCGAATGGGCGGGTTGCGCGGCCACAGATCGGCTGGCGGTGTCACCGCTTGGGCTCGGGCGGGCAGTGTGGGGCCGTCGTTCAGCGTCACGCCCCGGGCCAGCGCCGTCATCGCTTTGTCGTCCACCACGCCCTCGACCTGCACCAAGTAAGTCTTTTCCATCTTGAAGCGCGGATCGGCAATGCGCGCTTGCAGCTGACCATCGTCGGTCAACAACAACAAGCCTTCGCTGTCGGCATCCAGCCGACCGGCCACGTACACGCCGGGCAGGTCGATGTGGTCCTTCAGGCCCTGCCAGCGACCTTCGGGGGTGAACTGGCTGAGCACGCCGTAAGGTTTGTTGAAACGTATCAGCATGTGAAAGAGTTGGCAGGTCAGAGGATGTGAGCGTAGCAGCTCATGTGGCCTGGTTTCTGCAACAAACGATTTCACCGGGGTCAGACTCAAACCACCGGGTCCTGCGGCGCAGGGCTTTGCAGCAACTGGTCGATCGGCCAGTTCAGCAGTTCACCCAGGCGGCAGACCACCCAACGCGCTTCCACGGGCGATACCACCGCAGGCTCGGCCAGCAGGCCCAGCTCGCATTGCGTCAGCACCAGCTCTTCGGTGATGCCCAAGGTGAACTGCATGTTGGCCGCTTTTTCCGTCAGCAAGTTGGCCAGGTCTTCGCACAGTTCGTAGCGCTCGGCCATCTCGCGGTGGCCAATGCTGGGTTTGATCTTGCCCGGCGGCACATACAGCGCTGTGAAGCTCTCGGGCAGGTAGATCTGGTTGCCTTCGTTCATGCCCGGCTCAGGCTTTTTTGACGAATTCGGTTTTCAGCTGCATGGGGCCAAAACCGTCGATCTTGCAGTCGATGTCGTGATCGCCTTCGATCAGGCGGATGTTCTTGACCTTGGTGCCGACCTTGACGACCGAGGAGGAGCCCTTGATCTTCAAATCCTTGACCAAAGTGACGGTGTCGCCGTCTTGCAGCACATTGCCGTTGGCGTCCTTCCAGACCTTGGCCAAGTCTGCCGCGGCGGCTTCGGCAGGGTTCCACTCGTGGCCGCAGCTGGGGCAGATCAGCAAGTTGCCGTCTTCGTAGGTGTATTCGTCGTGGCATTTCGGGCAGGCGGGCAGGGTGCTCATGGGGTTTCCTTTTCGGGCTGGAGGATACCCCATGCAGTGCCGCGCTCAGCCGTGGGGCGTGGCTTTCACGAATGCACCGCCTTGGTAGATGGCTGCGGGGTCTTTTGTATCGATCACCGGCTGGCGTGCCTCCACGGCGCTGCGGAACACGTCGGACGAGTCTTGCGGCCGGTAGCCGATGTGCTTGGCATGGGTGTTGTCCCACCAGGTGGTCTGGTTGTCCGACATGCCGTAGATGATGCTGTGGCCCACGATGGGGGCCGTCAGCGCTGCGACGATCAGGCGCTCCAAGTCGTCGTAGCTCAGGTAGGTGGCCAGCATGCGGCGGTCGCGCGGCTCGGTGAACGACGAGCCGATGCGGATGCTCACCGTCTCGATGCCCCAGCGGTCCCAGTACAGCTGGGCCAGGTCTTCGCCAAAGGCTTTGGACAGGCCGTAAAACCCATCGGGCTTGGGCGGCATGCGGGTGTTGACCACTTCGTCTTGCCGGTAAAAGCCGGTCACGTGGTTGGAGCTGGCGAACACAATGCGCTTGACGCCTTTCAGACGCGCCGCTTCGTACAGGTTGACCATGCCCACGATGTTGCCCGCCAGAATCGGTGCCCAGGGTTGCTCGGTGGACACGCCGCCCATGTGCACCACGGCGCTCACGCCGTCGAGCAAGGCCATCATCTGGTCGGCGTCTTCCAGCGCGGCGGTGTGCACCTCTTCGCCAGCGGCTGCAGCGCCCAGGTCGCGGCGGTGGCTCACGCGCAGCACATCGCAATAGACTTTCAGGCGCGGGCGCAGCTCTTGGCCCAGGTTGCCGCCTGCGCCCGTCAGCAGCAGGCGTGGGAACTTCAAAGGGGATGCGGGTGGATTGAGCATGGTGTTCTTGGCTTTCAGTCTTTGAATCGGTCGGCCAGGGCTTGTGCGCTGTCGCGCAGTACGTTCTGGTCGGCCCCCACGGCCACAAACAGGCAGCCTTGGGCGACATAGTGTTTGGCCAAGGCTTCGTCGCCCGTCAAGATGCCAGCGGCCTTGCCGCACGCTTGGATGCGGGCAATCGCTTCGTCGATGACCTTGAGCACTTCGGGGTGCTTGGGGTTGCCCAAGTGGCCCAAAGCCGCAGACAAGTCGCCGGGGCCAATGAAGACGCCATCCACGCCTTCGACGTTGGCGATCTCTTCGATGTTTTTGAGGCCCTCGATGGTCTCGACCTGCAGCAGCACGCAGATCTCTTCAGCGCTGCGCTGGGCATAGCCTTTGACACGGCCATAGTTGCTGGCGCGGGGCGCACCGGCATAACCGCGCACACCTTGCGGGGGGTAACGGGTGTATGACACCGCGTTGCGTGCCTCATCGGCGGTCTGGATGTAGGGCACCAAAAGCGTTTGCACGCCGATGTCGAGCAAGCGCTTGAAGGTCACCATGTCGTTCCACGGCGGGCGCACGATGGGCGTGGCCGTGCCGCCTTGCATGGCTTGCAGCTGGGCCAGCACATCGGGCACTTCGTTAGGCGAGTGCTCCATGTCCAGCAGCAGCCAGTCGTAGCCGCAGTGGGCCAAGATTTCGATGCTGATGGGGCTGCACAGGTGCGACCACAGGCCGATTTGTTTTTGGCCACTCAGGATGGCGTGCTTGAAACGGTTGATGGGGAAGTCCATGGGTGCTCCTTAAGCGGCAGAAGGATTGACGGGGGTCGGGCTGATTTGGAAATTGGCGGCGATTTCAAGGGCACGCACGATGCCGGAGTGGTCCCAGCCTGCGCCGCCGTGGGCCACGCAGCTGCTCATCAGCTGCTGGGTGCTGGCGGTGTTGGGCAGGCTCAGGCCCATGGCCTTGGCGCCTTCCAGCGCCAAGTTCAGGTCTTTTTGGTGCAGCTCGATGCGGAAACCCGGGTTGAAGGTGCGCTTGATCATGCGCTCGCCATGCAGCTCCAGAATGCGGCTGGTGGCCAAGCCGCCCATCAGGGCCTGACGCACTTTGGCCGGGTCGGCTCCGGCCTTGGCGGCGAACAGCAGAGCCTCGCCCACGGCCTCGATGTTGAGCGCCACGATGATCTGGTTGGCCACTTTGCAAGTCTGGCCGCTGCCGTTGTCGCCGATCAGTGTGATGTTCTTGCCCATCAGCGCAAACAGGGGCTGCACTGTGTTGAAGGTGGCCTCAGAGCCGCCCACCATGATGGTCAGGCTGGCCGCTTTGGCACCCACTTCGCCGCCCGATACAGGCGCGTCCAGGTAATCGCAGCCCAGCGCGTTGATCTTGGCCGCGAACTCTTTGGTGGCGATCGGCGAGATGGAGCTCATGTCCACCACGGTTTTGCCCACCCGGCCGTCAGGCCCGGCGGTCAATGTTTTGAGGCCTTGGGCGATGCCCCTCTCGCCAAACAACACATCGGCCACATGCGGGGTGTCGGGCACCATGGTGAAGATGATGTCGGCTTTTTGCGCGACTTCGGCGGGGCTGGCACAAGCCTGAGCGCCTTGCGCCACCACGCCTGCGGGCACGCCGCTGCGCGAAAAGGCAAAGACCTCGTGGCCACCGGCCAGCAAATGCCCGGCCATGGGCGCGCCCATGATGCCCAAGCCTATGAATCCGAGTTTCATGATGTGTCCTTTGGAGTGAATGGCCCGGGTGCTCAGCGCACCATGCAAGGCATCTTGTTGTTGAACTTCCAGCCGGGGATCAGGTACTGCATGGCGATGGCATCGTCGCGTGCGCCCAGGCCGTGCTGTTGGTAGAGCTGGTGGGCTTTCATCACCGCGTCCATGTCCACCACGATGCCCAAGCCTGGTTTGGCGGGCACATCGACGTAGCCGTCTTTGATTTGCAGCGGGTCTTTGGTGAGGAACTGGCCGTCTTGCCAGATCCAGTGCGTGTCGATGGCCGTGACCTTGCCCGGTGCTGCCGCTGCGCACTGGGTGAACATGGCCAGCGAAATGTCGAAGTGGTTGTTGGAGTGCGAGCCCCAGGTCAGGTCGTACATCTGGCACAGCTGCGCCACGCGCACCGAGCCTTGCAAGGTCCAAAAATGCGGGTCGGCCAGCGGAATGTCGACCGACTGCAGCTGGATGCTGTGGGCCATCTCGCGCCAATCGGTGGCCACCATGTTGGTGGCCGTCAGCAAGCCCGTGGCGCGGCGGAATTCGGCCATCACCTCGCGGCCCGAGAACACGCCTTCTGCGCCGCAGGGGTCTTCGGCATAGGCCATGGTGCTGCGGTGGTCACGCAGTAAGCGAATCGCGTCTTTGAGCAGCCAGCCACCGTTGGGGTCCAGCGTGATGCGCGCTTTGGGAAAACGCTCGTGCAGCGCCACCACGGCTTCGACTTCTTCTTCGCCGCGCAGCACGCCGCCTTTGAGCTTGAAGTCTTGAAAGCCATAGCGCGCCTGCGCGGCTTCGGCCAGGCGGACCACGGCCTCGGCCGTCATGGCTTTTTCGTGGCGCAGGCGCAGCCAGTCGTCGGCCTGGTCGGGTTCGCTCCTGTAGGCCAGGTCGGTTTGATTTCGGTCGCCCACATAAAACAAATAGCCCAGCATTTGCACCCGGCTGCGTTGCTGGCCTTCGCCCAGCAGGGCGCACACGGGCACGTTCAGGTGCTGGCCCAGCAGGTCGAGCAGGGCGCTTTCCACGGCCGTGACGGCATGGATGGTGATGCGCAGGTCAAAGGTCTGCTGGCCCCGGCCGCCGCTGTCGCGGTCGGCAAACTGCTGGCGCATGGCCTGCAGCATGGCGTTGTAGTGGCCAATCGGCTGGCCTTCGACCAGAGGGCGGGCGTCTTCCAAGGTCTGGCGGATTTTTTCGCCGCCGGGCACTTCGCCCACGCCGGTGTGGCCCGATGAGTCGGTCAGGATGACGATGTTGCGCGTGAAAAAGGGGCCGTGCGCGCCGCTGAGGTTCATCAGCATGCCGTCGTGGCCCGCCACGGGGATCACCTGCATGCGGGTGACGACAGGGGTGGAGGAAGGCTGGGACATGGGGTGGGATGGCTGTTGATTTGACAGACATCGTACAACCTAAACCCGCATCGGGTGATGCGTGTAAACCCTTGTCAGCGTCTTCAGTGGTGGCTGGAGGCGCCTTTTTTGTGCCGGTCGCGGCTGTTGGACAGGTGGGTGCGCATGGCCGCGCGGGCCGACTCGGCGTCTTGTGCGGCAACCGCGTTCAGGATGCTTTCGTGCTCTTGGTGCACGCGCCGCAAATAAGCCAATCGGGTGGCATCGACGACCGGCGTGGTCTCCAGTCGCGCGCGGGGAATCGACTGCGAACCCAGCGAATTCATCATGTCGGCGAAGTGGTTGTTTTGGGTGGCGCGGGCGATTTCGTGGTGAAACTGAAAGTCAGCGGCAATCGCGTCTCGGCCTTCTTCGATGGCGCTGGAAAACGCCGCCATGGCCTCTTGCATGACGCGCAAATTGGCTTCGGTGCGCCGTACAGCCGCCAAGGCTGCGGCTTCGGTCTCGATGCTGATGCGCAATTCCAGCAGGGCAATCACATCGTGCAGGGTGCTCAGTTGGCCCGGGTTGACCCGAAAAGACGGTGACTCCGATTGCGCCAGCACAAAGGTGCCGATGCCGTGGCGCGTCTCGACCAGGCCGGCCGCTTGCAGCTTGGAGATCGCTTCTCGCACCACGGTGCGGCTCACGCCAAAGCGCGCCATGATGGCCGCTTCGGTGGGCAACTTCTGGCCGCTTTGCAAACTGCCGTTTTGCATGTCGGCGCTCAACTGATCGACCAGCTCATAGGTCAAGCTGCGTGATTTGCGCTTTTCGGGGGCGGCTTGCGGGGTGTTCATCGGGTAAATACGCATTCCAGTTTGGATGGCAGGCTCTCACAATCAACTTGTACGACAACTGACCACATCGAGCCTTTGAGGCGAATGTAGCAGAACACCGCAGACCTTGGCCACTTTTTCATGAACGCCTACCAAACCATTGCCGATACACAAGACCGCGTGGGTGAATCCCCTGTGTGGGATGTCCGCGCCCAGCGCTTGTGGTGGGTGGACATCGAAGGCGCCTTCATCCGCAGCACCGTCTTGGGCCAAGCCGAAGCTGTGCAGTCGTGGTGCCTGCCAGAGCGCGTGGGTTGCATCGCGCTCACGGCGGTGCAGGGGCAATTGATCGCCGCCATGGAAACCGGCATCGCCCGTGTGACTTTGCAGGCAGATGGCCAGGTGGACATCGACTGGCTGGCCCGCATCCAACACCTCGCCCCCGGCATGCGTTTCAACGATGGGCGCTGCGACGCCAGTGGCCGCCTGTGGGTGGGCACCATGGTGATGGACATGTCTTTGGCCTCGCCACTTGGCGGCTTGTATTGCCTGGACGAGCGGGGCCTGACCGGTCCGCATGTCACGGGCTTGCTCACGCCCAATGGCTTGGGGCTCAGCCCCGATGGCCGCACTTTGTATTTGTCGGACTCGCACCCCAAGGTGCAAAAAATCTGGGCCTTTGATGTGGACGCCGCCACTGGCAGCTTGAGCCACAAGCGCTTGTTTGTGGACATGAACGATTGGCCCGGCCGCCCCGATGGCGCGGCCGTCGATGCGCGAGGGCATTACTGGATCTGTGGCAACGACGCCGGGCAGATCCACGACTTTGATGCGCAGGGCCAGTGGTGCCAATCGCTCACGCTGCCCATGCCCAAGCCGTCCATGTGTGCTTTTGGCGGTGCCGATCTGGACCAACTGTTGGTGACCTCGATCATCCCTGCACAAACCACACAAGCCACAGAAACCACGCGTGGCCGCAGTGGCGCTGTCATTGCCTTGCAGCCGGGCGTGCGTGGTTTGCCCGAGCCCGTGTTTTCCCGTTTTCCCGCAAGTGTGTGATGGTGTTTTGAAAACTTTTAACCCTGGAGACAACAACATGAAACTCAACAAATCTCTGATGGCCATGGCTGCTGCGCTGGCCTTGTCTGCGCAAGCGACCGAATTCCGCTCGGCCGACATCCACAACGCCGACGACTACCCCACCGTGGTGGCGGTCAAGCACATGAGCACCGTGCTCGACAAGTTGTCGGGTGGCAAGCACAAGATCAAGGTCTTCAACAAAGGCGCTTTGGGTTCCGAGAAAGAAACCATCGACCAGGTCAAGATCGGCGCGCTGGATTTGGTGCGTGTGAACGTGGCCCCCATGAACGGCATCTGCCCCATGACCATGGTGCCCACCATGCCGTTTTTGTTCCGCTCGGTGGACCACATGCGCAAATCGCTGGACGGCCCTGTGGGCGACGAGATCCTGAAAAGCTGCGAGTCGGCAGGCTATGTGGGCCTGGCCTTTTATGACAGCGGCGCACGCTCCATCTATGCCAAGAAAGCCATCAAATCCGTGGCCGACGCCAAGGGCCTGAAGATCCGCGTTCAGCAGTCTGACCTGTGGGTGGCCCTGGTCAGTGCCATGGGCGCCAACGCCACACCCATGCCTTATGGCGAGGTGTACACGGGCCTCAAGACCGGCCTGATCGACGCCGCAGAAAACAACATCCCCTCGTTTGACACGGCCAAACACGTGGAAGCCGTCAAGGTCTATTCCAAGACCGAGCACTCTATGGCGCCTGAAATTTTGGTCATGTCCAAAGTGGTGTGGGACAAGCTGCCCGCCAACGAGCAAGCCATGGTTCGTCAAGCCGCCAAAGAGTCTGTGGCGGTTCAGCGCAAGGCCTGGGACGAAGCCGAAGGCAAATCGCTGGCCAACGTGAAGGCCGCTGGTGCCGAGATCGTTGAAGTGGACAAGCGTTCCTTCCAGGCCGTGATGGGCCCGGTGTACGACAAGTTCATGACCACGCCTGAAATGAAGCGTGCGATCAAAGCGATCCAAGACACCAAGTAAGCGCGTCATTGGCCATCCTGATGCCCCCGGTGCAGAGCCGGGGGCTGGAGCTTTTCATGTTCACCAAATTTTGTGCAACCGTCTCCAAGCTCTGCTTGGTCTTGGCGGTCATCGGCCTGATCGCCGTCATCCTGTGTGTGCAGTGGCAGGTCATCGGTCGCTATGTGCTCAACGACACGCCGACCTGGGCCGAAGCCCTGGCCATGCTGATCGTCCTGTTTGTCACCGCCTTGGGTTTGGCCGTGGGCGTGCGCGATGCGGGCCATATTGGTCTGGAGTCCTTGGTGGTGTTGTTGCCCGAAAAATGGCAGCACCGCATCGAGGTGTTGATCCATGCGCTGGTGGGCTTGTTTGGCTTTTTGATGGTGCAAGGCGGCTGGCTCTGGGCCAGTGCCAAGTGGGGTGAGAAAAAGCCCATGCTGCCCTTGCCCGACGGCATCGACTATGTGCCGGTGATCATCGCGGGCGCTTTGATTTTGCTTTTTTCGATTGAACACATTGTTGCGCTGGTGCAAGGCAAAGTGGTCGAACCTGTTTGGGACTGAACATGGAACTCACCGTTCTTGCGCTGAGCTTCACGCTCTTGTTGATTTTGGGTGTGCCGGTGGCCTTTGCCATTGGCCTGTCGTCTGTGGCCACCATCGTCGCCGCTGGTTTGCCGGTGGCCATGGTGTTCCAGAAAATGGTGGGGGGCATGCAGGTGTTCTCCTTCCTGGCCATTCCGTTTTTTGTGTTCGCCGGTGAGTTGATGCTCTACGGTGGCATTGCCGACCGCATCGTGCGTTTTGCCAACAGCCTGGTGGGCCATGTGCGTGGCGGCTTGGGCATGAGCAACGTGATCGGTTGCACCATTTTTGGTGGCGTGGCGGGCTCGCCATTGGCCGATGTCTCGGCCATGGGCTCGGTCATGATCCCGCTCATGAAGAAAGAAGGTTACGACGCCGACTATGCGGTGAACGTGACTACGCACGCTGCGCTGGTGGGCGCCATCATGCCCACCTCGCACAACATGATCATCTTCACGCTGGCCGCTTCGGGCCTGGCTTCGGTGAGTGTGCTGGGTTTGATACTCGCGGGCTTGGTGCCTGCGATCATCTTGACGTTGTGCAATTTGGGCGCGGCCTATTGGGTGGCGGTGCGCCGCGGTTACCCAATCCACGGCAACTTCCCCGGCTGGCTCGAAGTGCTCAAGGCTTTTGGCGCCGCATTGCCTGGCCTGTTTGTGGTGGTCATCATTTTGGGCGGCATCTTGTCGGGGGCTTTCACGGCCACCGAGTCGGCCTCCATTGCTGTGGCTTGGGCCTTGTTTGTCACGGTGGTCATTTACCGCAGCTTGACCCTGCACAACTTCCTCAAGGCCTGTGCCAAGGCCTGCAAAACCACCGGCGTGGTGTTGCTCTTGATCGGCATCTCCAATGCCTTTGGTTATTTCATGGCGCTGTATGAGGTGCCGCAGATGACCGGTGCCTTGATGCAAAAAGTCAGCACCGAGCCTTGGGTCATCTTCTTGATGATCAACATCTTGCTGTTCATCCTGGGCACCTTCCTTGACATGGCCGCGACCATCTTGATCTGCACGCCGATCTTCATGCCGATCGCCATGCACTTTGGCATGGACCCGATGCAGTTCGGCATCATGCTGCTGATCAACTGTGCGCTGGGCCTGAACACACCCCCTGTCGGGTCGGTGCAGTTTGTAGGTTGCGCCATTGGCGGCATCTCGGTCGGGCAGGTCATGCGCACCATTGCGCCGTTCTACGGCGCCCTGACGGTGGCCATGCTGCTGGTGACCTATGTGCCGCAGTTCACGCTGTGGCTGCCAAATTTGCTCAAGTAAAAAGACCCGCTCATGAGTTCTACCCGCGCGCCACTGGCGATCCGCATGCATGCGGCGGACAACGTGGCCATCATTGCCAACGACGGTGGTTTGCCCGCAGGCACCGTCCTGCCCGCAGGTGTGGCCGAGGGCCTGGTCTTGCGCGACAAGGTGCCGCAAGGCCACAAAGTGGCCTTGACCGATCTGGCCCAGGGCCAGGCGGTGCTGCGTTACAACGTGCCCGTGGGCTATACACGCGCGGCCATTGCGGCCGGCAGCTGGGTGCATGAACGCTTGCTCGACATCCCGCCTGCGCGAGAACTGCTAGGCCTGCCCATGGCCACCGTGCAGCTTGCGCCTCAAGCCCCGCTGGAAGGCTATACCTTTGAAGGCTATGTCAACGCCGATGGCTTGGTGGGCACACGCAATCTGCTGGCCATCACCACCACGGTGCAGTGCGTGGCCGGTGTGGTCAAGATCGCAGTCGAACGCATCGAGCGCGAGTTGTTGCCGCTGTTCCCGAATGTGGATGGCGTAGTGGGCCTGGAGCACAGCTACGGCTGCGGTGTGGCGATCGACGCGCCGGGGGCTGAGATCCCGATCCGCACGCTGCGCCACATCAGCCTGAACCCCAACTTTGGTGGTGAGGTGATGGTGGTCAGCCTGGGCTGCGAAAAGCTGCAACCTGACCGCTTGCTGCCACCGGGCAGCTTCCCGATCCAGCCTGTCTCCGTCACTGCGAGCGAAGCGCGGCAGTCCATGGGGGCGCAGGCACTTGATCTGGTCTGCCTGCAAGACGATGCACACGTGGGCTTCATGTCCATGATCGAGCACATTGTGCAAAGCGCCCGCCCGCATCTGGCGCGGCTGAACGCACGCCGCAGGCAAACCGTGCCCGCCAGTGCCTTGGTGGTTGGTGTGCAATGCGGCGGCAGCGATGCGTTTTCGGGTGTGACGGCCAACCCAGCGGTGGGCTACATGGCCGACCTGATTGTGCGGGCCGGTGGCACCGTGATGTTTTCGGAAAACACCGAAGTGCGCGACGCGGTGGAGCAACTCACCAGCCGCGCCGCCACACCCCAAGTGGCCGAGGACATCGTGCGCGAGCTGGGCTGGTACGACCAGTACCTCGACCGTGGCAAAGTGGACCGCACCGCCAACACCACGCCGGGCAACAAGGCGGGCGGCTTGTCCAACATCGCCGAAAAAGCCATGGGCTCCATCATCAAGAGCGGCAGCTCGGCCATCTCCAGCGTGCTGGCGCCGGGCGACAAACTCCAAGCCGACCAAAAGGGCTTGGTCTTTGCCGCCACACCCGCCAGCGATTTCATTTGCGGCACG
Organism: Limnohabitans sp. Jir72; assembly: GCF_003063575.1. GTDB lineage: Bacteria > Pseudomonadota > Gammaproteobacteria > Burkholderiales > Burkholderiaceae_C > Limnohabitans_A. The sequence goes on along the minus strand of NZ_NESC01000007.1, from coordinate 197,379 downwards.
CTGCAACTGGCCGCAGGCATGAACGTGCATGTGTTCACCACCGGGCGCGGCACGCCCTATGGGCTGCAGGCTTGCCCCGTGGTCAAGGTGGCCACACGCACCGACCTGGCCCGCCGCTGGCACGACCTGATGGACATGAACGCCGGGCGCATAGCTGACGGCGAGATCACCATCGAAGAAGCCGGGTGGGAACTGTTCCGCATGATGCTGGACGTGGCCAGTGGCCGCAAAACTTGGGCCGAGCAATGGAAGCTGCACAACGCCTTGGTGCTGTTCAATCCTGCCCCAATCACCTGAGCACTTGATCACAACGAGGAGACACACCATGACACAACGCCGCCAATTCATCCAGTCCGCCGTGGCCTGCGCCGCTGCCGCCATGGCACCGGCTGCCTTCAGTCAGGCAGCGCCTTGGCCCTCCAAGCCGATCAACTACCTGGTCGCCTTTCCGGCCGGTGGCACCACCGACATCCTGGCCCGCGTGGTCTCGCAAAAACTGGGCACAGCGCTGGGCACCACCCTGGTCATTGAAAACAAAGGCGGCGCTGGCGGCAGCGTGGGCTCCGAGATTGCCGCTCGCGCGCCAGCCGATGGCTACAACCTGCTGGGCGGCACCATCAGCTCACACGCCATCAACGTGAGCCTGTACCCCAAGCTGGGCTATGACCCACTTAAATCGTTCACGCCCGTCTACCTGTACGGCACCAACCCGGTGGTGTTGGTGGTGGCGGCCAACAGCCCCTACAAAACTCTCAAAGACCTGCTGACCGCAGCCAAAGCCAACCCCGGCAAATTGTCCGGTGCCTCAGCGGGCAACGGCACCTCGCAACACCTGGCGCAAGAACTGCTGGCCTTCAAGGCGGGCGTCAAATTCACGCATTTGCCCTACAAGGGCAGTGCACCCGCCATCCAAGACGTGATGAGCGGCCAGGTGGACTTCATGTTCGACACCACCGTTGTGGCCGGTGCCCACATCCAGAGCGGCAAGTTGCGTGCGTTGGCTGTGACCTCGGCCAAGCGACTGACCGATGCCTTGCCCGATGTGCCCACCGTGGCCGAATCCGGCTGGCCTGGCACGCAAGGTTTTGAGGTGGTGTCGTGGCAAGCGCTGTTTGCGCCCGCAGGCACACCCAAGCCCATCGTGGACAAACTGCATGCTGAGATTTTGAAGATCATCCAAACGCCCGAGATGCAAGAACGCATCAAGGGCCTGGGCATGCAGCCTTCAACGCTGACACCAGAGCAGGTGCAGGCTTTTCAGAAAGCCGAGATCGACAAGTGGGCGCAGGTCATCAAGGCGGCGAACATCAAGCTGGACTGAAAAAACAATGGGGCGCTATCAAGCGCCCCAAATTAAAAAGCCCACCTGCCGCAATGGCAGGTGGGCTTTTTTGCATCAGCTGGGTCGCTTCATCTGGCATGAAGTGGGTTGGGCGCTGATGTAGGAATCCCAAGTCACTTCGGTGCGGAAGCCATAGCCGGTGTTTTCGGCGTCGTACTTCACACCCTTGCTGCCTTTTTTGGCCCAGATGCCCAGGTACAGCGGCGCTTCGAGCTGGTGGTCGTTTTTGCGCATCTTGACTTCACCAATGGGGCTCTTGTAGCTCATGCCTTCCAGCGCAAAGGCCACTTTCTTGGCGTCGGTGGATTGGGCTTTGCGCATGGCCTCGCGCAGCATGTTCATGGTGTTCCAGTGGGCGGCAAAGATGAAGTCTTCGTTGTACTTCTTCTTGTAGTCCACATAGATTTTTTCCAGCTCTGGTGTGGGGGCGTTGTGCACCCAGTTCCAGATCACGCCGACCTTGCCATCGCCCCAAGCGCCCAGTTGCGCGGGTGTGCCGGGGTTGTTGGCGTTCAAGGTGAAGTAGTTGATGTTCAGGCCAAAGTCGCGGGCCGACTTGAACATCAGCGTCAGGTCGCTGCCCCAGTTGGAGGTGATCACCGTGTCAGCACCCGATGCGGCGATCTTGGCCACATAGGAAGCAAAGTCACGCGTCTGGGCAATCGGGATGAAGTCGTCGCCCACGATCTGGATGTCGGGCCGCTTGCGGGCCAGGTATTCCTTGGCGGCTTTGGACACTTGACGGCCGTGCGTGTAGTCTTGGTTGATCAGGTAGACCTTCTTGATGTCCTTGCGGCTTTGCATGTAGGTGGACAAGGCCTCCATCTTCATCTCGCTGGAGGGGTAGAAACGGAAGTGCCAGAAGCTGCAGCGCTCGTTGGTCAGCATCGGGTCCATCGCGGAATAGTTGAGGTACACCGTTGCGCGGTCCGGCTCACGCTCGGCCAGCTTGTTGAGCGCATCCACCAGCGCCAGAGCCACGCCCGAGCCACCGCCTTGCGTGATGAAGCGGATGCCACGGTCGTTGGCGGCCTTCAAGGCGTTCAGGCTTTCTTGGGGCGAGCCCTTGTTGTCGAAATCAACGATCTCGAACTGCGGGTCTTTGGGCCCGGCCTTGGCGTTGAGCTGGATCACCACTTCGCGCAATTGCTTGAGCGAGCTTTGGCCCGTCAGGGCAAAGGGGCCCGAGAGCAGATCGACAAAGCCGATCTTCACGGTCTCGGCGGCGTGGCTGCCCATGCTGGCGGCCAGCGCGGCCGCGCACAGCGACCATTTCAGCCATTTTTGAATCTGGGGATTTCGCTTCACGTTTGTCTCCTGGTGTGGATCGGCACCCAAGTGAATGGGGCCGGTGTTTTGCTTGAAATACCCTCAAGCAGGGGCCAAACGATGATCGCAAACCGTGGTCTGCAGCGCTGTCTCTTAGGTGCGGCCGTGTGCTTGGGCTGCTGTTACGGTTTGGTTTTTGGAGTCCTTGTCATGCAAAAAAGACTGTTCAGCGCGATGTTGCCCGCATTGCTGGCACTGGCGGTTTTGCCGGTGTCCGCTCAAACCGTTTACCCCGCCAAGCCCATCAAGATCGTGGTGCCGTTCCCGGCGGGCGGCACATCCGATGTGCTGGCCCGCATGCTGGGCCAGAAGATGACCGAGAGCTGGGGCCAGCCCGTGGTGGTGGAAAACCGTCCCGGCTCCAGCGGTAACCTGGGCGCCGATTTGGTGGCCAAGTCTGCGCCCGATGGCCATACCCTGGTGCTGATGGACGTGGGCAATCTGGTCATCAGCCCGGCCTTGTTCAAGCTGCCCTTCAACGTGGCCAACGACTTTGCACCCGTGGCCATGGTGGCGTATTCGCCGCACCTGCTGGCCGTGAGCAGCAAGGTGCCCGCCAACACACCGGCCGAGCTGGTGGCCTATGCCAAAGCGCAAAAGGGCAAGCTCAATTACGCGGTGGCTGCGGGCATGGGCAGCGCCTCGCATCTGGCGGGCGTCATGTACGCACAGCGCAGCGGCATCGAGTGGGGCTATGTGCCCTACAAAGGCGGCGCACAAGCCATCACCGACTTGATCGGCGGCCAGGTGGACGTCATGTTCAACGGCATGGTCGCCACCTACCCGCATGTGAAGGCCGGCAAGATCAAGCTGATCGCGATATCGAGCACCAAACGCAACGCGCAAATGCCCGACACCCCCACCGTGGCCGAAAGCCTGCCGGGCTTTTTGACCGGCAGCTTTCAGGGCCTGCTGGCCCCGGCGGGCACACCCAAAGCGGTGATCGACAAATTGCACGCCGAGGTGCAACGCATCGCCGCCATGCCCGAGGTGCGCGAACGCCTGACCACGCTGGGTGCTGAGCCTTCAAGCATGAGTCCGGCCGAGTTTGGCAACTGGCTCAAGGCCGAGATCCCGGCCATGGCCAAGATCGTGAAGGACGAGAAGATCACGGTGGAGTGAGTCGTGCTGGGTTCTTGTTCGCTTGTTGTTCACAGGCTGCTAAGCAGCGGTAGCTGCCGGTCGTTTCCCGCAGTCACTTGTTAGCTTTTGCCAGAAGCAGTCACTCAAATTCAGTCGTCAATGTTAGGTCCACTGACCGCTTTTAGGTGACCAGCTGACACTTGCAAAGCTCTGGATCGCTTCAAGGTGATGACGGTCCGCTTTATATGGGTGCGACCGGGTACTAACGACCCATTGCGGTCATACGTAACTGCTAAGTAGCCGCCAGGATGCCCACGATAGCGGCTGTCTGATGTTGAACTAACGGGCTTACTTTCAGTTTGCTACCGGAGAACAAATTTCGACGAGCGTCCCATCTGGACATCGGACGTATGAAACGGTCTGACCCCAGGGCTTCACGACTGGCTCCTTTATTGAGGCGGCCCCCTCAGCTATTGCCTTTGCGTGTGCTACTGCGACATCGTCCGTGACAAGCGCAATCTCAATGCCCAGCGGCTCGTTGGATTTACTGGCCTTGACATAACCAGCAGGCAGATTAGAAGCACCCAGGTCATGAGTAGCGAAAGCCAGCGCGGTTGTACCGGTGTCCATTTCGCCATAGCCCGATTCGTGGACGAACCGCCTCTTCAAACCAAACGCTTTTTCAAAAAATTCCACCGACGCTAGTACGTCGGGAACATAAACAATGGTGTAGCCAAACTTCATGATGTCCTCCTGGCGCTCGACGCCAAATCCGCCTTGCCCTTTGCCGTGAACTTCCACCATGGCAGAGATTCCCCGGTGTCGATGAAGTGCTTCACGGACAACAGCGTGTAGTAGACACAGGGGTCATGTCTATGCCCCATCACGGTCTTCAAATCATTGAAAACCTTTTGAGGGTCCTTCCCTTTCAAATCGTCAGACGAATCGATTCCAATGGCCATCAGATCGGAAGCGATCGCTTTTCCGATGTTCGGTAAAGCGGTCAAATTCGTGAGCATATAGGTCTCCGTAATTTCAATTTACAAGCATTTTCACCGAACGAGGGTGCCCAAAGGCCAACCAGTCAAACGACTGCAAACAGCGGCCAAACGGAGTGGTTGGCTAATCGACATGAATTTCCGCTAATGGCCGAAGGCGTTAGTTGGCTGCCGCACCCATTTGCAGTCACTCGTATCGATACAGTATTCGCTCTGATTTGACGCAACGCAATGTGGTGCCGCCTGATCGGCTCATGCTCTGTGCTCCCTCAACTGTAGATGGGAGACCATCATGGAAACCTCAGGTACTTCTGCTCATCATGAGCCGTGGAACAAGGGAAAAATCGTAGGCCAGAAGGCCCCCTTCAAGGTGAAAGACATCTGGGCCCTACGCGTACGCTTTCAGATAGAAGGTCGGACCCGGAGCTTGCGCTCTTCAACCTTGGCATTGACAGCAAGCTGCGAGGATGTGACTTGCTTGCACTCAAGGTACGTGATGTATCCCATGGTGACCAGGTGGCCACACGCGCCATCGTCATGCAGCACAAGACCAAACACCCAGTTCAATTCGAGATCGCCGCAGTCACAAGGGAGGCGTTGCAGGCCTGGATCAAACAAGCGGCCTTGAAGTCAGATGACTTTCTTTTTCCCAGTCGGCTACACGATTCGCCTCACTTGGGTACCCGGCAGTACGCCCGGATTCTCGGCCACTGGGTAGATGAGTTGGGTCTAGATCGTTCCGAGTATGGGACCCATTCGATGAGAAGGACCAAGGCGACGCTGATCTATCGACGGACCAAGAACCTCCGAGCTGTGCAGTTGTTGCTCGGGCACGCCAAGCTGGAATCTACGGTGAGATACCTTGGCATAGAGGTAGATGATGCCTTGGAGATTTCCGAGCAAACAGAGATCTGAGCTGTCAAAGGGGTGTCCCTCGGAGGCATGGCGGCAGCCATGAGGCGTTCCCGTGTGCATGTTGCGGAAAATCAGTAAAATGCATGAAACTTCAATGAATAAACATTCATGACCGCCGCTGCCTCACTACACACCCCGTCTTTGAAGGGCGCCACTGCGCACCTGGCGGCAGGCTTGCGCGCGGGCCACGTCTACCGGCGCGAGGATTTGACTTTTCTGAGCAATGCCATTGATCGGCATCTGCGCGAACTGGTGGCCATGGGCAAGCTTCAAAAACTGGCCCAAGGGCTCTACCACGCACCCAAAAAATCCAGCTTTGGTCCACTCCCGCCTACCGACGATGAGGTGGTGAAAGGCTTTCTGCGCGACAAGGAGTTCCTGGTGTTCTCGCCCTCGGCTTACAACGCGGTTGGCCTGGGCACTACCCAGCTCTACAACCGCACGCTGGTTTACAACCACAAGCGCCATGGCGTCTTCCAACTGGGCAATCGACAGTTCGACTTCCGGGTGAAGCCACGCTTTCCCAAAAAGCTGAGCCGGGAGTTCCTCTACGTGGATTTGCTCAATAACCTGGACGAACTGGCCGAAGAGCGCGATGTGGTGCTCAGCCAGGCACGCAGCAAGTTGTCCTCCTTTGATCACAAGCGCTTGCAAGAAGCGGTCGAAAGCTACGGCAACATGGCCACACGTAAACGCTTTCGGGAGTGGATGGGTGCTTGATTTTCTCCATGACCGGCGCGACTTCGACCAATTGCTTGCGGTTGTGGCCAACGACCGGGGGCTTGATCCCATGCTGGTCGAAAAAGACTACTGGATCATGCATGGCCTGTGGGGCCTTCAGGCTCAGGGCTTTGTGTTCGAGCTCAAAGGCGGCACATCCTTGTCCAAAGGCTTTGGGGTGATTCATCGATTTTCGGAAGACATTGACATCCGCATCAAGCCCCCGGATGACTTGAGCGTGAAAACCGGCCGCAACCAGGACAAACCGGCACACATCGCATCGCGGCTGGCCTTTTACGACGAGCTGGCCAAACGCATTCGTATTCCTGGCGTCGTCAGCGTTGAGCGGGACACCTTCTTTGATGATGACAAGATGCGCAGCGCAGGCATTCGCCTGAACTATTCCCCGCGGAAGACCAGCTTATCTGGCGTGAAAGATGGCATCTTGCTGGAGCTGGGGTTTGATGACACGGCGCCCAATCGCGCTGTGACCATTTCTTCGTGGGCTTTGGAGTTTGCCCGGGATCGAGGTGTTCAAGTCTTGGACAACCGCGCTGTGGATGTCCCTTGTTATGCGCCCACGCACACCTTCGTTGAAAAACTCCAAACCATCTCGACCAAGTACCGGAGGCTGGCCGAGGCCAAGGCCTTCCCCGCCAATTTTCTTCGGCACTATTACGACGTGTACTGCCTTCTTGAGCTTCAGGAGGTGCAAGCGTTCATGCAGACTGCCGCATACCAGGAACGCAAGGTTCAGCGCTTCCGGTCCGGTGATGAGTTGGTCATTGCCAAAAATCCTGCATTCACCCTGAGTGATCCTGTGCAGCGAGACCTCTTCGCACGGGAATACCGGAAGTCATCTGCACTTTATTACCGGGGTCAGCCGGAGTTTGACCAACTGCTTGCCAGGATCAAGGCGCATCTGGATTCGATGTGACCCTCGAAATTTGGGTGGATACGTGGCCACAAGCCGTCATTTTCAGGGGTCATTTCAAGCGGCCCTTTGAGCTGTGACTGCTGTGGGCTGTAGACCGGTCACTGGATGCACTGTATAGCGAATGACCGGTTATGACAGGCGCAGAACATCAGTCTCAGCCTCGGGATGTCCGCTACCAGCCTAGAGCCGTCGGCGTGGCAATCACTGCAAAGGTCAGCTGATGGCACTCCGCAACCAGAGCGGCAAACTTGGGCTGGCAGCCGACGCGCTTTGGTGCGACTGATGCACGACAACTCATCAATTACTGCGCTGTTTGAACCCAGTTCTCTGCTTCCAGCGCAGGTACCCGTGCGAACTCCCCCATGTTGTTCGTCACCAGAACCAGGCCTTCGCTTCGAGCGTGAGCTGCAATGTGCATGTCGTTCACACCGATAGGCTGGCCGAGTTTTTCCAAGGCGGCGCGAATGGCACCGTAATGCTGCGCGGCCTTGGGGCCATAGGGCAACACTACCAAGCGACTGCAAAAGTCTTCGATAGCGGCCAGGTTCTCGCTCACGCGGCTGCTTTTCTCCGCACCGTGCAGGAGTTCGGCGAGGGTAATGGAGGAAATGGCCATGCGGCTGGCGTTGGCGTTGAAAGTGGAAAGCACCTCGACAGGTCGCCGCTTCAACACGTAGATGACGATGTTGGTGTCCAGCAAGTAACGCAGCATCACAGCGCCTCCCGCTCCGGTTGGTGCTGTGTAGCGCGCTCGGGCAGGAAGTCGTCGCTCACTGTGGGACCCTCCAGAAAGAAGCTGTCCCAAGTTTGGCCCAGAGGGGAGATGACGCGCTCGTGACCTTTGACGCGTATCTCTACCTTTTGGACACCCTCGGGTAGACGCACGTCCAAAGGCAGACGAACGGCCTGGGTACGGTTATTGACGAAAACAGTGCCAATGGACATGATGACCTCCCAAGAAAATGTATATAGCAATTGTATACGGCATCTCCGCTGCAGTCAGACAGAGATGATGGCGGAAGCAGTCACTGTCGTGTGCTGCAGACAACGGCGGCTCCCTGCCTGAAGCTGACACGCAACTCAGCTAATCGCTGAACGAATACAGCTTCACACCCACTGCACGCCCATCCCCACCAGCACACAGATGGCCAGCACCCGCATCACCGGCCACTGCCGCGCAATCAGCAGCCATGCTGCCAGTGCCGTGAGCGCCAGTGCGGGCCAGTCAGCTTGGGTCCATTGCCCTGTGGGCCAGACCGTGTGCCATGCGAAGGTGCCTGCCAGGTGCAGCACCACGCCGATCACCGCTGCCGTGATGCCTTGCAGGGGCCCGGCCAACGAGGGCATGTGGCGCGTGGCTTCCACCAGCGGGCCGCCCGCCAGGATGAACACGAACGAGGGCAAGAAGGTGAACCAGGTCACCACGCAGGCCGCCGCGATGCCGCCCAGCAACGGGTTACCCAAGAGCGCCTGGCTGTGTCCGCCGATGAAGCCCACAAATGCCACCACGATGATCAGCGGCCCGGGCGTGCTTTCGCCAAGCGCCAGGCCGTCCATCATTTGTGTGGCACTGAGCCAGCCGTATTGCATGACGGCCGCTTGCGTCACAAAGGGCAGCACGGCATACGCGCCGCCAAAGGTGAGCAATGCCGCTTGCGTGAAAAAGCCGCCCATTTGCGTGAGCGTGTGGGCCGTGCCCAGCAGCAGCGCGATGCCGCCAAGGCTGACTGCCCACAGACCCACGCCCAGCAACAGGGCGCGCACCAGGCGAGCATGGCTGTAATGGGTGTGCGCCGGTTGTGCGGTGTCGTCGTCCAGCCAGGCGGGCACGTGGGGTGCCGCGTTGGCCGCACCGTGCGACGCCGCAGCCACAGGCCGATGGCGTGCCATGCCATACCCCAACAAAGCCGCGCCCAAAATGATCCACGGGAAGGACAAGCCCCACAGCGTGCCCAGCAGCGATGCCGCTGCCAGTGCCCACAACCACGGGGCCTTGAGCGTGCGCTTGGCCATGCGGTGCACGGCTTGCAACACCAGCGCCGTCACGGCGGGCTTGAGGCCCCACAGCAAGGCCTGCCCCCAGGGGTGTTGGCCCCACACGGTGTAGGCCCAGCTCAGCGCGATCAACAGCACCAGCGATGGCAGCACAAACAGGGCACCTGCCGCCATGCCGCCTCGTGTGCCGTGCATGAGCCAGCCGGTGTAGGTGGCCAGTTGTTGCGCTTCGGGGCCGGGCAGCAGCATGCAGTAGTGCAGCGCGTGCAGGTAGCGCTTTTCCGAAATCCAGCGGCGGCGCACCACCAGTTCTTCGTGCATCAGGGCGATTTGGCCCGCCGGGCCGCCAAAGCTGACGCAGCCCAGCCAGAACCAGAACTTCAGGGCCTGCGCAAAGCTGACGGGGGCAGGGCGCTCGGGGGTGTCGGGGGTGGTGTTCATGGGGCGTTCCAGTGGTCTCTCAGTGCGAGGGCAAATGCGGGGGTGCCGCTGATGCTCAGGCTCAGGGTGATTTCTTCTCTGGGCGATGGTGATGGCGATAGAGCCAACGTTTGGTTTGAGCTGTTCCAGTGGGCGGATATCGGGGCATCGCCACCACGGATGTGCAGGTCAAAGTCCCAATCGGCGCCGTCTTCCAGCGGGCCGGGCTCTTGCGGGCCAAAGCGGTGTGCCCAGGCCAGCAGCTGCGTCACTTCGTGCAGCAGGGCGGGGGTGTGGCGTGCGGCGGGTTGGGCCAGCGCGTCCCAACAGACCACGCCTTCGCTGTCTTCGCTGCAGTCAAATTCAAGAAATTGCAAATCCATGGGGTGTGTTTCCTCCGATGCCTTGATTGTCGCTGTGGGGCTTGGCTTGTCTCGTTGGATACATTGAATGAAATTTCTGCTTAAAACTTGAGCAAAAAATGGGGTTTCAAGGGTTTTCTGTATACATCGACGGTGGTCTTGGTGGTTTAATGCGTCGAACTCACGGTACGGCACGCTGACGTTTCTGCACCCTCACCCCGTAGGTCGGCGGCTTCAGCCCCGACATGGTTGGCTTCGGCGCAGACTGCATGTCGGGGCTGAAGCCGCCGACCTACGAAGGCGCCTGCCGGGCCGGATCAACAACACACACTTTCATGAGCACATCACCCGTTCGCGCAGTGGATTCTGACTTGGCCGAAGAAGGCGGCTCCCAAGCCGTCAAGGCGCAGCAGCGCCTGCGTGAGTGGATCTTGGCCGGTGATTTGCCCTCGGGCGCACGCATTGCGGAGCTGGCTTTGGTGGATCGCTTGGGCATGTCGCGCACGCCCATTCGCGCGGCACTGATGCACCTCAGTCAAGAAGGCTTGCTGGAGCCCTTGCCCGGTGGCGGTTATGCGGTGCGCACGTTTTCTGAGCGCGAGGTGGCCGATGCGATCGAGTTGCGCGGCACGCTCGAAGGCCTGGCCGCACGCCTGGCCGCAGAGCGCGGTGTGCGTTCTGCTTTGATCAGCCAAGCGCGTGCCTGCTTGGACCAGATCGACGCGGTGTTGCAAGCCGCTTCGCTGGACGATGAAACTTTCTCGGCCTATGTGGAGCTCAATGGCCAGTTTCACAAGCAGTTGTCCGAGATGGCCGACAGCGCTGTGCTGGCCCGCGAGATTGAACGCGCATCGAGCTTGCCCTTTGCATCGGCCTCGGGCTTTGTGGGGGTGCACATCAACGACGCCCACGCACGCGACACCCTGGTGGTGGCCCAGCACCAGCACCGCCAAGTGCTGGACGCCATCGAGCGGCGCGAAGCCGGCCGGGCCGAGGCCCTCATGCGTGAGCACTCGCGCATTGCGCGGCAAAACATGCAGGTCGCCTTGCGCGACCCGGCGGCATCTGGCACGCCCGGTGTGCAACTGATCCGACCTTCCTGAACCGATTTTTAACGAGGAGATAGAGCATGCAAAAACGTCAATTTTTAAGCGCCATCGCTTGCGCCACTTTGGCCATGACCGCTTCCACGGCCATGGCGCAAGACAAATTCAAGATCGGCCTGATCTTGCCCATGACCGGTCCGTTTGCCTCTACCGGCAAACAGATCGAAGCCGCAGCGCGCCTGTACATGGCGCAAAACGGCGACATGGTCGCGGGCAAGAAGGTTGAGCTGATCGTCAAGGACGACACCAGCGCCCCCGACGTGACCAAGCGCATCGCGCAAGAGCTGGTCGTCAACGAAAAGGTCAGCGTGCTGGCTGGCTTTGGCCTGACCCCGCTGGCCCTGGCCACCGCGCCGATTGCCACCCAATCCAAAACACCTTTGGTGGTGATGGCTGCGGCCACATCGAGCATCACCGAAGCATCGCCCTTCATCATCCGCACCAGCTTCACGCTGCCGCAAGCGGCCGTGGCCATTGCCGACTGGGCGCCCAACAACGGCATCAAGAAAGTCGTGACCCTGGTGGCCGATTACGGCCCCGGCATCGATGCCGAGAAGTATTTCAAGGACCGCTTGTTGTTCAACGGTGGCCAGGTGCTGGACACCTTGCGCGTGCCCATGCGCAACCCCGACTTCGCGCCGTTCTTGCAGAAAGTGCGTGACCTGAAACCCGATGCGGTCTATGTGTTTGTGCCCTCGGGCGCAGGCGCGGCGCTGATGAAGCAGTTTGCCGAACGCGGCATGGACAAGGCCGGCATCAAGCTGATCGGCACTGGCGACATCACCGACGACGACATCTTGAACAGCATGGGTGATGTGGCCAACGGCGTGGTGACTTCGCACCACTACTCGGCCTCGCACAACTCGGCTTTGAACAAGAAGTTTGTCGCGGCATTCGAGAAGGCCAACAACGGCCTGCGCCCCAACTTCATGGCGGTGGGCGGTTACGACGGCATGCGCGTGATCTACGAAGCGGCCAAGGCCACCAAGGGCGCAGGCGGCCAGGCACTGCTCGACGCGATGAAAGGCCAAGTGTTTGAAAGCCCACGTGGCCCGATGTTCATCGACGCGCAAACCCGCGACGTGGTGCACAACATCTACATCCGCAAGGTGGAGAAGGTCAATGGCCAGCTCTACAACCAGGAGTTCTCGACCCTCAAGGACGTGAAAGACCCGGGCAAGACCAAGTAAGGCCTTCCCCCTGTAGGAGCGCACCCTGTGCGCGATGGTGGCACCGCCAACAATGGCGTTCATCCACCGCACTTCGCGCACGGGGTGCGCTCCTACAAAAAACCATTTGTACCCATCACATGTTGACCATTCTTTTCGACGGCGTTGCCTACGGCATGCTGCTTTTTATCTTGGCCGTGGGCCTGTCTGTGACCATGGGCTTGATGAACTTCATCAACCTGGCGCACGGTGCTTTTGCCATGGTGGGCGGCTACCTCACAGTGGTGCTCATGCAGCGTTTGGACGTGCCGTTCTTGCTGTGCCTGCCGGTGGCTTTTGCGGGCACGGCCTTGCTGGGCGCGGTGCTGGAGCGCACGCTGTACCGCCACATGTACAAGAAGCCGCATCTGGACCAAGTGCTGTTTTCGATTGGCCTGGCCTTCATGTCTGTGGCCAGTGTGGACTATTTGATGGGCTCGCAGCAGCAGATCATGCAGCTGCCCGATTGGCTGCGCGGCCGCACCGAGCTGTGGGACGGCGAAGTCTTTGCCTTAGGCATGGGCCACTACCGCCTGTTCATCATCGCGGTGTGCGCGGCGCTCACCGTGGGTTTGCAATACGTGCTGGCCAAAACCCGCTTTGGCAGCCGCTTGCGCGCCAGTGTGGACGATGCGCGTGTGGCTGCTGGCCTGGGCATTCGGGTGAATTTGATCTTTGCCGCCACCTTTGCCATGGGCTCGGGCTTGGCCGGTTTGGGCGGGGCGCTGGGCGCCGAGGTGCTGGGCTTGGACCCGACCTTTCCGCTCAAGTTCATGGTGTATTTTTTGATCGTGGTGGCCGTGGGCGGCACCTCGTCGATCACCGGGCCGTTGTGGGCGGCGCTGCTCTTGGGCATTGCCGATGTGGCTGGCAAGTACTACATGCCCAAGCTCGGTTCTTTCATCGTGTATTCACTGATGATCGCGATTTTGATCTGGCGTCCGCAAGGGCTGTTTGTGCGCAAGGGAGGCCGTTGACATGAAGACACTTTTGAACGCGCACAAGGATGCGCGTACCCAACTTTTGTCCGCTGCCCGCATGCGGGGCTGGGAGCCTTTGGTCTGGCTGGTGGCATTTGCCTTGCCCCTGCTGGTGCCGGGCCATGCGCTGATCGTCAACGAGGTCGCCATCGTCGCCTTGTTTGCCGTGTCGCTCGACTTGGTGCTGGGCTACACCGGCATCGTGTCGCTGGGCCATGCGGCGTTTTTGGGCTTGGGCGCTTACGCCTCTGCCTTGTTTGCCAAGCATGTGATGCCCGACCCCGTGGTGGGCCTCTTGTTTGGCACCTTTTGCGCCACGCTGCTGGGCGCGGCGTGTTCGCTCACCATCTTGCGCGGCACCGACCTGACGCGTCTGATGGTCACACTGGGCATGGCGCTGATCCTGATGGAGCTGGCCAACAAGCTGGACTGGCTCACGGGCGGCTCTGACGGTTTGCAGGGCGTGATGATGGGCCCGGTGCTCGGTCGTTTTGAATTTGATCTGTACGGTCAGACCGCCGCTTGGTATTCGCTGACGGTGTTGATGGTCTTGTTTGCATTGGCGCGGCGCTGGGTGAATTCGCCTTGGGGTGCCACGCTCATGGCGGTGCGCGACAACCCGCTGCGTGCCATGGCGATTGGCATACCGGTGCACAACCGTTTGGCCGTGGTCTACACCGTGGCAGCCGCATTGGCCGGGGCCGCAGGCGCCTTGATGGCGCAGACCACCGGCTTTGCCTCGCTCGATGTGTTTGCGCTGGAGCGTTCGGCCGACGTGATGCTGATGCTGGTCATCGGCGGCGTGGGCTGGCTCTATGGCGGTGTGGTGGGCGCGGTGGTGTTCAAGCTCATGCACGACGTGATCTCGGGCATCACGCCGCAATATTGGACGTTTTGGATTGGCCTGTTTTTGGTGGTGCTGGTCTTGGTCGGGCGTGAGCGTTTGATTCGCCCCTGGCTGTGGTTTGGCCGCGCTGCCGATCAGAAAGGTGGTGTGCAATGAACCAAGCTGTCATGAATGCACCCGTTGTGTTGAAGGCCCAGGGCCTCGTCAAACAATTCGGTGGCATCACCGCCACCGACAACGTGAATCTTGAATTGCGCTTGGGCGCACGCCATGCGCTGATCGGCCCCAACGGCGCGGGCAAGACCACGCTGATCAATTTGTTCACCGGCGTGCTGCCGCCCACATCGGGCCGCATCGAGTTGCTGGGTGAAGACATCAGCCAGCTCGCACCCCACCAGCGTGTGCGCCGAGGTCTGGTGCGCACTTTTCAGATCAACCAGCTGTTCGCCAGCATGACGCCTTTGCAAACGCTGGCCATGGTGGTCTCGCAGCAGCGGGGCTTGGGCGGGCGTTGGTGGTCGGTGCTGGGTCAAGACAAGGCCGTGGTCGAGCGCTGCGAAGCATTGCTTGAATTGTTCCGACTGACCGAAGTCATGCACCAACGCACAGAGCACCTGGCTTATGGCAAGCGCCGTTTGCTGGAGATGGCGATTGCGCTGGCTTGCGAGCCCAAAGTGCTGCTGCTCGACGAGCCGGTGGCCGGTGTGCCTGCGGGTGAGCGCGAAGAGCTTTTGCAGACCGTGGCGGCGCTGCCCGCCGAAGTGTCGATCTTGCTGATCGAGCACGACATGGACCTGGTGTTTGAATTTGCCGACCGCATCACCGTGCTGGTCAATGGCGCGGTGCTGACCGAAGGCACCCCCGAAGCGATTGCGGCCGACCCGCAGGTCAAGGCGGTGTATTTGGGGCATGGCGAGGAGGTGACCCATGGCTGAATTGTTGAAGCTAGAAAACCTGAGTGCCGGTTACGGCGAGGCCGTGGTGTTGAACGACATCAGCTTTTCGCTGGGCGAAGGCGAAACCCTGGCGCTGCTGGGCCGCAACGGCACCGGCAAAACCACGCTGATGGACACGTTGGCAGGCGCAACACGCCAGCACGGCGGAAAGATCTTTCTGGGCGGTCAGCCGCTGCACACTTTGCCATCGCACGAGCGAGCAGCTGCTGGCATTGGCTGGGTGCCGCAAGAGCGCAACATTTTCAAATCGCTCACGGTGCACGAAAACCTGACGGCGGTGGAGCGGCCCGGGCGCAACACGCGTGGCAGTCGCGCTTGGTCGCCCGAGCGGGTGTACGAGATGTTCCCGCGCCTGGCCGAGCGCAAGACCAATCTGGGCACGCAGCTGTCGGGCGGCGAGCAGCAGATGCTGGCGGTGGGCCGGGCGCTGGTGCTCAACCCGCGCTTGCTCTTGCTGGACGAACCGCTCGAAGGCTTGGCCCCAATCATCGTGGAAGAGCTGCTGCGCGCGATTGCCCGCATCACCCGCGAAGAGGGGCTGTCGGCCATCATCGTGGAGCAACACCCGCAAGCGATCTTGAAGATCAGCCACCGCGCTGTTGTGCTGGACCACGGCAACGTGGTGCACGCCAGCGATGCCCAGGCGCTGCGCGACAACCCTGAACTGCTGGACAGTCTGCTCGGCGTGGCCCGCAAGCTTTGATTTGGATGAAAGAGGCGAAACATGTTCATTAAAAACACTTGGTACGTGGCCTGCTCCCTGGACGATCTGAACGCCCTGGGCGACAAACCGCTGGGCCGCACGATTTGCAACGAGCAGATGGCGTTTTTCAAAGGCCCGGATGGCAAGGTCGCGGCGGTCGAAGACTTCTGCCCGCACCGCGGTGCGCCTTTGTCGCTGGGCAAGGTTTGCAATGGCAAGCTGGTGTGCGGCTACCACGGCCTGGAGATGGGCTGCGAGGGCAAAACCGTGCACATGCCCGGTCAGCGCGTGCGCGGCTTTCCGGCCGTCAAAGCGTTTGCCGTGGTCGAGCGTTATGGTTTTGTTTGGGTCTGGCCCGGTGACCAGAGCCAGGCCGACGAGGCGAAGATGCCGGTGTTCGAGTTCTTTGACAACCCCGCCTGGGCTTATGGCGGCGGCCTGTACCACGTCCAGGCCGATTACCGCCTGATGATCGACAACCTGATGGACCTGACGCACGAGACCTATGTGCACGCGACCAGCATCGGCCAGCCCGAGATCGACGAGACGCCTTGCACCACCTCAGTTGAGGGCGACCAAGTCATCTTGCAGCGCCACATGGAAGGCATTCAGGCCCCGCCGTTTTGGCAAATGGCCATGAGTGCCAATGGCCTTGACCCGCAGGCCAAAGTGGACCGCTGGCAGATCTGCCGCTTCACGCCGCCCAGCCACGTCATGATCGACGTCGGCGTGGCGCTGGCGGGCAAGGGCGGCTTTGACGCCGCGCCCGAGCACAAGGCCTACAGCGTGGTGGTGGACTTCATCACGCCCGAGACCGAGACCTCGCACTGGTACCACTGGGGCATGGCGCGCCAGTTCAAGCCTGACGATGCAGCGATCACGGACAAAATCCGCACCGGGCAGGGCGGCATTTTCAATGAAGACATGGAGATGCTGCAATTGCAGCAAGCCAACATCAGCAAGTGGCCTGACCGCAAATTGCTGATGCTCAACATCGATTCAGGCGGCGTGCAGTCGCGCCGTATCATTGACCGCCTTTTGGCCGAAGAACAAAACCAGGAAGTGAACGCATGAGCGCGACCGATCTCACCCAAACCCCGATTTCTGAAGACGGCAGCTTTGAGCTGCAGCTGCAAAAAAGCGGCCAGACCTTGAAGGTCAGCAAGGACGAATCCATCCTCAAAGTCTTGCAGGACGCTGGGCACGACGTGCCTTTCTCCTGCTCGGAAGGCATTTGCGGCACGTGCCTCACCCAGGTGGTGGCGGGCAAGCCCGATCACTGGGACATGTACCTGACCCCCGAGGAGCAGGAAAAAGGCGATTGCATGATGGTCTGCTGCTCGCGCAGCCAGACAGCGCGCCTCGTGCTGGACCTGTGATCCTGACGCTTGTAGGAGCCGCACCCTGTGCGCGATGCCAAGCCATTCAGTGACGGTTGCCATGAATTCCACCCTCCATATCCTGGGCATCACCGGCCCGATTTACCTGGCCATTGCGCTGGGTTATGTGTTCACCCGCCGGGGCATGTTTGTCAAAAGCGACATGCAGGTCTTTGGCAAGTTCACCCTCAACCTGGCCTTGCCGGCTTTGCTGTTCAACGCCTTGTCGCAGCGGCGCATCGGTGAAATCCTCAACGGCCATTACTTGCTGGCCTATGCCTTGGGTTCGTTTGCGGTGGCACTGCTGGGCTTGTTGTGGGCACGCAAAGTCAAAGGCCACTCCTTGAGCTACAGCAGCATGATGGCCATGGGCATGTCGTGTCCCAACAGCGGTTTTGTGGGCTACCCCATCATGCTCTTGACGCTGGGCCCGGTGGCCGGTGTGGCCTTGGCGCTGAACATGGTGGTTGAAAACTTGCTGATGATCCCCTTCTTGTTGGCCGTGGCCGATGCACAGGGTGGTCCTGCCGGTCAGTGGAAGCAGGTGATCGCGCAGACCCTGAAGAACCTGGTCAAGAACCCGATGATCTGGGGCATCACAGGTGGCTTTGTGTTCTCTTGGTTTGACTTGGCGCTGTCGGCGCCGTTGGCCCGCACGGTGACTTTGTTCGCCCAAGCCAGCATGGTCTTGTCGCTGTTTGTGATTGGCGGCTCTTTGGTGGGTCTGAAGGCCGAAGGCCTCAAGGGCACGGTCACGCAGATCACTGTGGGCAAGTTGTTCTTGCACCCGCTGGCCATGTTTGTGGTTCTGAGCTTTGTGATGCCGGTGGCCGATCCGGCTTTGCGGTCGGCCGCTTTGCTCTCGGGCGCCTTGCCCATGCTGGGCATCTTCACCATCTTGAGTCAGCGCCACGGCCACGGCACCATCAGCGCGGCGGCTTTGCTGCTCACCACCATCGGATCGTTTTTCACGCTCAGCACCTTGCTGCTGGTGTTGCAGCATCACCCGTTTTGATCAGGGCTTGAGCCACTGCTCAGCCACTTCGGTGATCAGCGCCAAAGTGGCTTGCTGCGTCAAAGTGGTGGGCCGCAGTGAGCTGACGGCGGTGTTGAGCTGGATGGTCAGCGGTGGATCGCACAGAGGCCGCACCGAGAACGCCGAAGGCCGCACCGAGCGCATGACGGCGTTGCGCGAGAGGATGGCATAACCCGCACCATCGGCCACCAAATCCAGGATGGCGCTCACGCCGTCGATCTCCAGTGCAATCTGCGGGCGGCAGCCCATGGCGGCCATTTCTGACTCCACATGCATGCGGATGGCGTTGGGCCGGGTGGGGATGACCAGGGGCAGGGCGGCCACTGCTTTCAAGGTGATGGGCGGCGGAGGCGGGTCTTCTTGCAGGCCCGGTGGGCGGGGTTGCACCAGCAGCAGTTCTTCTCGCACCAGGGGGGTGTGCTCGATGCCGGGCACCTGGCTGGGGTTGTAGAGCACGGCGATGTCCAAGCGGCCGTTTTGCAGGTTTTCCTGCATGGCGCTCGACAGGCCTTCGCTGATGGACAGTTGCGCTTCGGGCATGCGCTGTCTGAAAGCACGGGTCAGGGGTACGGTGATGACCCGCGCCACGCTGGGCGGCAGACCCAGCGCCACACGGCCGGACAAGCCGCTGCGCACCCGGCCCAGTTCTTCACGCGCTCGCTCGACCTGGTGCAAGATGCCCCGGCCGTGCTCCAGCAGCAGTTGCCCCGCCTGGGTGGGCGTGGCGCCCCGCCCATTGCGCACCAGCAGGTTTTGCCTCAGCTCCACTTCGAGCAGTCGCACCTGACGGCTGAGCGCGGGTTGGGCGATGTTCAGTGCTTGCGCGGCACGGGTGAAGCTGCCCAGCTCGGCCACGCGCACAAAGTATTCCAGCTGTTTGAGGTCCATGGGAACCCTTTCTGTGGGCGTGATTTTGTCATATCCATGGCTTGGTTATGCGAATTTGTTCTAGCTGGTAGATGTTGCAAAGGCTGGGCCTGGGCGGGGGCAGACTGCACAATCGGCGCTTGAATTCTTGTAGGTCGGCGGCTTCAGCCCCGACATGCGTCACAGCTGCACCTTGTCGGGGCTGAAGCCGCCGACCTACAGACGCCGCCCTACAAGAGACCCATCACCCAGGAAACAGACATGAGCCAAACCCAGCCCTTGATCATCGACGTGCACGGTCACTACACCACCGCCCCCAAGGCGCTGGAAGACTGGCGCAACAAGCAAATTGCGGGCATCAAAGACCCCGCGTCCATGCCCAAAGTGTCCGAGCTGAAAATCAGCGACGACGAATTGCGCGAAACGATTGAGACCAACCAGCTGGCCAAGATGAAAGAGCGCGGCTCAGACATCACCATCTTCAGCCCCCGCGCCAGCTTCATGGCGCACCACATCGGCGACTTCAATGTCTCGTCCACCTGGGCGGCCATTTGCAACGAGCTGTGCTTCCGCGTGGCGCAACTCTTCCCCGATAACTTCGTGCCTGCGGCCATGTTGCCCCAGTCGCCCGGTGTGGACCCGGCCACTTGCATTCCCGAGTTGGTCAAGTGCGTGGAGCAGTACGGCAACGTCGGCATCAACCTGAACCCCGATCCATCGGGCGGCCACTGGACTTCGCCGCCATTGAGCGACAAGGCCTGGTACCCCATTTACGAAAAGATGGTCGAGTACGACATCCCCGCCATGATCCATGTGAGCACCAGCTGCAACAGCTGCTTTCACACCACCGGCGCGCACTACCTGAACGCCGACACCACCGCCTTCATGCAGTGCCTGACCAGCGACCTGTTCAAGGACTTCCCCACATTGAAGTTCTTGATCCCGCACGGCGGCGGCGCGGTGCCTTACCACTGGGGCCGTTTCCGCGGTCTGGCGCAAGAACTCAAAAAACCTTTGTTGTCCGAGCACCTGCTGAACAACATTTTCTTTGACACCTGCGTGTACCACCAGCCGGGCATCGACCTGCTGACCAAGGTGATCCCGGTCAAGAACATCTTGTTCGCGTCCGAGATGATCGGCGCGGTGCGCGGCATCGACCCCGAAACCGGCCACTACTTTGACGACACCAAGCGCTACGTGCAAGGCACGGCCAACCTGAACGAGCAGGAGCGTTACATGGTGTTTGAGGGCAACGCCCGCCGCGTGTTCAAGCGTCTGGACGATCAGCTCAAAGCCAAAGGCCAATGACCTTCTTGTAGGAGCCCACCCCGTGGGCGATGGTTTGATGGGATGTTTGTGCATTGAACAAACGGCAAGCGTTCACAAGCCATCGCCCACAGGGGTGGGCTCCTACGAAGTCCCCAAGCGTTTGCATAGGAAGAAGAACAATTGGGGTCAGAACCCAATTACTTTCAGGAGAAAACCATGTACGAACTCGGCGTTGTTTACCGCAACATGACCCGCGCGGACCGCGCAGCCACCGACGGCTTGGCGGCACTCGGCTCGGCTACCGTGCACGAAGCCATGGGCCGTGTCGGCCTGATGAAGCCTTACATGCGCCCCATCTATGCAGGCGCGCAGGTGTCCGGCACGGCTGTGACCGTGCTGCTGCACCCCGGCGACAACTGGATGATGCATGTGGCCGCTGAGCAGATTCAGCCCGGCGACATCGTGGTCGCGGCCATCACCGCCGAATGCACCGACGGCTATTTTGGTGACCTGCTGGCCACGTCTTTCATGGCCCGTGGCGCACGTGCCTTGATCATCGACGCCGGTGTGCGCGATGTGAAAGAGCTGACCAAGATGGGCTTTCCCGTTTGGAGCAAAGCCATCAGCAGCAAGGGCACGATCAAGGCCACCGTGGGCTCGGTCAACATCCCCGTGGTGTGTGCCGGCATGATCGTCAACCCCGGCGACGTGATCGTGGCCGATGACGATGGCGTCGTCTGTGTGCCCCAAGCCATCGCAGCCAAGACGCTGGAAACCGCCCAAGCGCGCGAAGCCAACGAAGGCGAAAAACGCGCCAAGCTCGCCTCGGGCGTGCTGGGCCTGGACATGTACAAGATGCGCGAGCCCTTGGCGGCTGCGGGTCTGAAGTACATCGACTGAACGTCAACCTTAAGACGGGTGCATTGCACTGACCCGGCTTTACCCCAACAGGAGACAAGACATGACGATTCGCAAACACTTGGCGCTTTTGATCGGTACGCTGGGATTGTGCGTTTCGGCTTTGGCCCAAAACTACCCCAGCAAGCCGGTCAAGATCGTGGTGGGTTATGCCGCCGGTGGCGCGGTGGACGTGGTGGCGCGCACCATCGGCCAGAGTCTGCAGACCAGCTTGGGGCAGGCCTTCATCGTCGAGAACAAGCCCGGCGCTGGCACCAACATCGCCGTCAAATCGGTGATCACGGCCGAGCCCGATGGCTACACGCTGATGATGGCGGCCAACGCGCTGG
Source organism: Limnohabitans sp. Jir72 (assembly GCF_003063575.1). GTDB lineage: Bacteria > Pseudomonadota > Gammaproteobacteria > Burkholderiales > Burkholderiaceae_C > Limnohabitans_A. Next base: position 175,680 of record NZ_NESC01000007.1, on the reverse strand, counting down.
CGGCCAACATGTCGCTGTACCAGCCTCAGCCCTTTGATGCCGAGAAAGACCTGGTGGCTGTTTCGCTGATCGGCCGTGTGCCGGTGGTCATTGCGGCCAATGCCAATGCGCCGTTTGCCAACGTCAAGCAACTGATTGAAGCGGCCAAGGGCAAGCCCAACAGCATCGCCTATGGCACACCGGGCAACGGCTCGACGCCGCACATGGCCATCGAGTTGTTTGCCCGTGCCGCGGGCATCGATTTGCAGCACATCCCTTACCGGGGCGGCTCGCCCGCGATCACCGACACCATCGGCGGGCAGTTGCCGCTGGTGGCGGTCAATGCGCTGGAAGTGCTGCCCCATGTGCGCAGCGGCAAGCTCAAGGTGTTGGGTGTGCTCAGCCCCAACCGCAGCGCCAACTTCCCGGATGTGCCGACCATGTCCGAATCGGGCTTTCCCGGTTTTGAAGCTTCGGTCTGGTACGGCCTGGTGGCCCCAGCGGCCACACCCAAGCCCATCGTGGCCAAGCTGCATGCCGAGGTGCAAAAAGCCCTGCAGACCAAAGAGGTGCGTGAGCGCATGAGCGCCGTGGGCGGCGAAGTCGTGCCCGGCAGCGCCGACATGTTCACGCAACTCATCCGCTCTGAGCGCGTGCGCTACGACAAGCTGGTGCGCGAGGCCAACATCAAACCCGATTGATTCCAGAGATTCAAAGAGAGAAACGACCATGCAATTTGAAAAAACCCCCGGCTGGCTGGACTGGTACACCGGCCCCAGCAAACCCCGCTTTCAGGTGCCCGCTGGCGCGGTGGATGCCCACTGCCACGTGTTTGGCCCCGGTGCCGAGTTCCCTTATGCGCCTGAGCGCAAGTACACGCCTTGCGATGCTTCCAAGCACCAGCTCTACGCATTGCGCGACCACCTGGGCTTTGCTCGCAACGTGGTGGTGCAAGCCACTTGCCACGGCGCCGACAACCGCGCCATGGTCGATGCGCTGGTCAACTCGGGCGGCAAGGCGCGTGGCGTGGCCACGGTCAAGCGCAGCGTGAGCGATGCCGAGCTGCAAGCCATGCACGACGCCGGTGTGCGCGGTGTGCGTTTCAACTTCGTCAAGCGTCTGGTGGACTTCACGCCCAAGGACGAGCTGATGGAGATTGCGAGCCGCATCGCCAAGTGGGGCTGGCACGTGGTCATCTACTTTGAAGCGGTGGACCTGCCCGAGCTGTGGGACTTTTTCACCGCGCTGCCCACCACCGTGGTGGTGGACCACATGGGCCGCCCCGATGTGTCGCTGCCGGTGGACGGCCCGCAGTTTGCGCTGTTCCAAAAGTTCATGCGCGAGCACCAAAACGTGTGGAGCAAAGTGTCTTGCCCCGAGCGTTTGTCGGTCACTGGCCCCAAGGCCTTGAGCGGTGAGCAAAATGCCTACCAAGACGTGATCCCGTTTGCCAAACGCATTGTCGAGGAGTTCCCCGATCGCGTGCTCTGGGGCACCGACTGGCCGCACCCCAACCTGAAAGACCACATGCCCGATGACGGCCTCTTGGTGGACTTCATCCCGCACATCGCGCCGACTGCCGAGTTGCAAAAGAAACTGCTGGTCGACAACCCGATGCGCTTGTACTGGCCTGAAGAGCAGGCGTAAACGTCCTTGTAGGAGCCCACCCCGTGGGCGATGAGACCGTTGAGGGTCCACAAACCATCGCCCACGGGGGTGGGCTCCTGCAGCAATCACCATCGACCTGAAAGGTTCAACATGGCATTAGACAAACCCTACACCGACGTACCCGGCACCATCATTTTTGACGCGGAGCAATCGCGCAAAGGCTACTGGATCAACCAGTTTTGCATGTCGCTCATGAAGGCTGAAAACCGTGAGCGCTTCAAGGCCGATGAACGCGCCTATCTGGACGAGTGGCAGATGACCGAAGAGCAAAAGCAGGCCGTGTTGGCGCGAGACTTGAACTGGTGCATGCGCACCGGCGGCAACATTTACTTTTTGGCCAAGATCGGTGCCACCGATGGCAAGAGCTTCCAGCAAATGGCGGGCTCCATGACCGGTATGACCGAAGAGGAATACCGCAACATGATGATCGCTGGCGGCCGCAGCGTGCAAGGCAATCGCTACATTGGCGAAAACGGCAGCGCCCAAGCACAGAACCAGCCCCAAGGCGCCGCAGGCAAAAAACCTTAATGGGGGCCCACCTCTTGTCTGATGACTCCAATTGATTTGAGAGAACAACACATGGCCAAAATCACCGCATCCGTTTTCACCTCGCATGTCCCCGCCATCGGCGCGGCCATGGACCTGGGCAAAACGCAAGAAGACTACTGGAAGCCCGTGTTTGCGGGCTACGACTTCTCCAAGCAATGGATGAAGGACAACAAGCCCGATGTGATCATCCTGGTTTTCAACGACCACGCCACGGCCTTCAGTCTGGACATGATCCCGACCTTTGCCATCGGCACCGCCGCCGAGTACCAGCCTGCTGATGAAGGTTGGGGCCCGCGCCCTGTGCCGGTCGTCAAAGGCCACCCCGAGCTGGCTTCGCACATTGCGCAAAGCGTGATCCAGCAGGACTTTGACCTGACCATCGTCAACAAGATGGACGTGGACCACGGCCTGACGGTGCCCCTGTCGCTGATGTGTGGCGAAAAAGACCCGGTCAAAGACGCTTGGCCTTGCCCGGTGATCCCGTTCGCTGTGAACGTGGTGCAGTACCCCGTGCCCAGCGGTCAGCGCTGCTTCAACCTGGGCCAGGCTATCCGCAAAGCGGTCGAGAGTTTCGACGAAGACCTCAACGTGCACATCTGGGGCACCGGCGGCATGAGCCACCAGTTGCAGGGCGCGCGTGCTGGCCTGATCAACCGCGAGTGGGACAACAACTGGCTGGACATGATGATCAACGACCCTGTGACCTGCGCAGCGATGCCGCACATCAACTACGTGCGCGAAGCGGGCAGCGAAGGCATTGAGCTGGTCATGTGGTTGATTGCCCGTGGCGCCATGAGTGACATCGAAGGCGGCCAAGCCACAGGCCCTGCACCCACGCTGCGTCACCGCTTTTACCATGTGCCTGCATCCAATACCGCTGTGGGCCACGCCATCCTCGAGAACAACTGATGCGCCTGGCGGGTCTGACGCAGCAGTTTTCTGGCCATGGGCCGGGCGTGCGGTCAATCGCCCACAGGGGTGGGCTCCTACAAAGCCGGAGCAACGCCCGCCATAGCCTATGGGGTGGGTTTGTACAAAGACGGAGCAACGCCCGCCATCGCCTATGGGGTGGTTTTGTACAAAGTCGGAGCAATGCCCGCCATCGCCTATGGGGTGGGTTTGTACAAAGTCGGAGCAACGCCCGCCATCGCCTATGGGGTGGGTTTGTGCAAAGACAGGGCGGCTCCCTGTAGGAGCCCACCCCGTGGGCGATGGTGGGTGTACCGAGGCACTTGGCCAAACGCCCTCGGTTTGACATCACAATCTATTCAACCTTTTGGAGAACAACATGAGCAAAACCATCAAAGTCGCCCTGGCGGGCGCTGGCGCCTTCGGCATCAAACACTTGGACGGCATCCAAAACATCGACGGCGTCGAAGTCGTCTCGCTGATCAGCCGTGACCTCGAAAAAACCAAAGTTACCGCGGCCCAATACGGCATCGGTCACGTGACCACCGACCTGAACGAGTCTTTGGCTTTGAAAGAAGTCGACGCCGTCATCTTGTGCACACCCACCCAGATGCACGCCAGCCAAACCCTGGCTTGTCTGAAAGCAGGCAAGCACGTTCAGGTGGAAATTCCGCTGTGCGATGTGTACAAAGAAGGCCAGGAAGTCCTGCGGGTGCAGAAGGAAACGGGCTTGGTGGCCATGGTGGGCCACACCCGCCGTTTCAACCCCAGCCACCAGTGGGTGAACAACAAGATCAAGGCCGGTGAGTTCAACATCCAGCAGATGGATGTGCAGACCTACTTCTTCCGCCGCACCAATATGAACGCGCTGGGCCAGGCACGCAGCTGGACCGACCACCTGCTGTGGCACCACGCCGCCCACACCGTGGACCTGTTCGCCTACCAGTGCGGCAGCCCCATCGTCAAAGCCAATGCGGTGCAAGGGCCGATCCACCCCGCGCTGGGCATCGCCATGGATATGAGCATCCAGCTCCAAGCCGCCAACGGTGCGATCTGCACTTTGTCGCTCAGCTTCAACAACGACGGCCCTCTGGGCACCTACTTCCGCTACATCGGCGACACCGGCACCTACTTGGCCCGTTATGACGACCTGTTCACGGGCAAGGAACAGCAGATTGACGTGTCCAAAGTGGCGGTGTCCATGAACGGCATCGAACTGCAAGACCGCGAATTCTTCGCCGCGATCCAGGAAGGCCGCGAGCCCAACAGCTCAATTGCCCAAGTGTTGCCTTGCTACGAGGTGCTGCACGATTTGGAGCAGCAATTGCTGGGCAATTGATGAGCACCACAACGATTGCTGAACGCAACAGCTTGCGCGTGATGGGCCTGGCGGGCTTTGCCAGCATGGCCTCCATGCGCATGTGTGACCCGATGCTGGTGGTGTTGGGGCAGGAGTTCCATGTGACCACAGGGGAGGCTTCGCTGGTGGTCTCGGCTTTTGCCGTGGCTTATGGTGTGCTGCAATTGTTTTACGGCCCGCTGGGAGATCGCTTTGGCAAGTTGCGCGTGATCTCTTTGGCGGCGCTGGCTTGTGCGGTGTTCAGCGCCATCACCAGCTTGTCGTCAGACCTCAGGCTGTTGGTGGTGATGCGCGCTTTCATGGGGGCCGCAGCGGCGGGCATCATCCCCTTGTCCATGGCGTGGATTGGCGATCAGGTGGCCTATGACCGGCGTCAGGAAACCCTGGCCAAGCTGATGGGCTACACCGTCAGCGGCATGATGGTCGGCTTGTGGTTTGGTGGTTTTGCGGCTGAACATCTGGGCTGGCGTGCTGCTTTTGCGGTGGTGTCGGCTTTGTTTTCGGTGGCGGCCTTGATGTTGTGGCGCAAGTTGCGCAGCATGCCCAAGGGCCAGACGGCGCAAGAGACCTCCAGCTTTGCGGCTTATTTTTCCAACTCCTTCCAAATGCTGCGCATCCGGCGTGTGCGCCAAGTGCTCACCGTGACAGCCATCGAAGGCGCTTTGGTATTTGGCTCCATGGCCTTCATTCCGACCCACTTGCACCAGCAGTTCGACATGAGCGTGGTGTTTGCAGGCTCGGTGATGATGCTCTACGGTGTGGGCGGCTTGCTCTACAGCCAGTTGGCGCGCCGCTGGTTGGGCTGGCTCGGGGGCGAGCGAGGGCTGGTCCGCACCGGTGCGTCGTGCATCGTGCTGGGCTTGTTGGTGCTGGCTTGGTCGCACGAGCCTGTGCTGGGCATGCTGAGCTGTTTTGCCACAGGCTTCGGTTTTTACATGCTGCACAACACGCTGCAGACCCAGGCCACACAAATGGCACCCACCTCACGCGGCACGGCTGTGACCTTGTTTGCCTGTTTGTTGTTCTTTGGTCAGTCCAGCGGGGTTTTGCTGGTGGCTGAAAGCGTAGACCGCCAATGGCTGCCTTACTCCTTCAGCCTGGCTGCAGCGGGTGTTGCGGTGTTGGGCTATTTTGTGAGCCGCTTGGTTGGGCGGCATTGAGATGCGCTTTGACCCTCGACTCAGCGTGTGAGTCGAGGGGCCGTTTGGAGCAGTTCACCCACTTCTTTTTTCCAAAAGCGTGCGTTGCCGGTGGTGCCGTGCCCGAAGGTCTCCGGGCTGCCAGGAATGATCAGGGTCTTGGCATTTTGGATGCGTGGCAAAGCTTTTTCCAGGACACCCAGCTCGGGCGGGTTGCGTTCGTCATCGGCCGAGTTGATCACCAAGACGGCGGCCTTGATTTTTTCCAGCCCCGCTGAGGGGTCGTAGTCTTTGGACGATTCCCACTGCAAGAGGTGGTCGTTGGCATCGCCTGCCAAAGGCGGTGTTAGGCGTTGCTTGAGCAGGGCATCGCCCTTGTCGCTGCTGGGCGCTATTTTTTGCAGGCCTTGGTTGCCGCCGCTGGTGGCGGTCGAATAGAACACCGAAGCGAATTGCCAGCTCGGTGGCTGCTCTTTGTAGTTGCCGCCCATCCACAGCGGATCTTTGCGGATCGACTCGGTCAGCATGCGGCGCAGCATCCAGTTGCGGCCCGACATGGCCGAGGGCAGGGAGGCCATCGGCACCGCAATGTCCATCATGTCGGGGTAGTTCATGGCCCACATCCAGGTCTGCATGCCGCCCATGGAGTTGCCCAGCACCAGGCGCAAATGGCGGATGCCTAAATGTTCCTTGACCAAGCGGTGTTGGGCCGAGACCATGTCGGTGTAGTTGTAAGCCGGGAACTTGGCACGCAGACCGTCAGAGGGCTTGCTGGATTTGCCCGTGCCAATGGCGTCCGGAAGGATCACGAAGTAGCGTTTGGCATCCAGAATCTGGCCCGGGCCAAACAACTCACCGCCAAAATTGGCACCCAGCATGCCTGCGCCAGAGCCAGTGGTGCCGTGCAAGATCAGCACGGCTTCGTTTTTGGGATCACCCAGCGTGGTGTAGTTCAAACGCAACTCGGGCAGCACCTCGCCGGTGTGGAACTTGAAGTCCTTGACGATCCAGCTGCCGCTTTGCGGGGTTTCTTGTGCTGTTGCGCTCAAGCCCATGCACAGGGCCAGTGCCAACAGACTGCGCCCGAGCGTGTGGATGATGTTCATGTGGTGTCTCCTGAAGGGAAGGACGCAATCTAGAGCATATGGCGCTGCGGCGCTGACACCAGGGTGTCAGCGCGCTGACAAGCATGATGCGGCCCAGAAAAATTGCGATCATGTGTCAGCTGTTTGCATCGCTCTCAGCGATAAGATGAGCAACTTGACCGTTGGAATTTCCTCATGACAGACCATTACGCCGTGATCGGCAACCCCATCGAGCAGAGCAAATCGCCGCTCATCCACACCGCTTTTGCCCAGGTGACTGGGCAGGACTTGGATTACACCAAGGTGCTCAGCCCCTTGGGTGAGTTTGCACAGACGGTAGATGCGTTTCGGGCAGCCGGTGGCCTGGGCATGAATGTGACGGCACCTTTCAAGCTGGACGCTTTTGCTTATGCGACCGATCTGGCACCCAGTGCGCAGATGGCTGGGGCGGTGAACGCGATGAAGTTTGAGGGGGACAAGGTCTACGCTGAAAACTTCGATGGCCTGGGTTTGGTGCGCGATGTGGTGCACAACCTGCAATGTCCGCTTCAGGGCCGCAGGGTTTTGATTTTGGGTGCAGGCGGGGCCACGCGTGGTGCCTTGTTGCCCATTCTGGCCCAGGGGCCTGCCGAGGTGGTCATCGTTAACCGAACGGTGGCCAAGGCCGAGGAGTTGGCTCAATTGGCCTGCAAGCATCAAAGCGGCGCTGTGCCTGTGCACGGGGTGGGTTACGCCGATCTGCGGGCACGGTCGTTTGATGTGGTGTTCAACGCCACATCGGCCAGCCTGACAGCGCAATTGCCGCCATTGGGCGCATCGGCCTTTGCGCCAGGGTGTCTGGCCTACGAACTGGCCTACGGCAAAGGCCTGACGCCTTTCCTGAAACTGGCACAAGAAGCAGGTGTTACGCGCTTGGCCGATGGTGTGGGCATGTTGGCCGAGCAAGCGGCCGAAGCCTTTGAGTGGTGGCGGGGTGTGCGCCCAGACACCGCTGCGGTGATTCGGCAACTGACAGTGCCCTTGGTCTGATGCACATGTCCGGCAGGCCAGCCTGCCGGGGCGGGTGACGAAGGGCTCAGACCTTTCAGTCTGTGGTCAGGCTTTGCAAACTGGGGCCGTCGGAGATGGCGGGCGCAGCAGGGGCTGACCAGCTCAGACCTTCTTGCTTGGCCCATTGCTGCATGCGGCCATCGGCCATGGCTTGGGCGATGACTTGGTTGGTGACTTCCAGCAGTTCTTTGGGGGCCGATGACAAGGTCACGAATCCCAAATTAAGACCGATCGGGCGACGCAAGGCGGCCAGCACCAAGGGCGTGTCGGCATGCTGGAGTTTGTACGCATCGTAGGCCGCAGTGGGCATCAAGAGGCTGTCAACACGGCCGCTCTCCAAAGCCGTCCATGCGTTTTCACGTTGGGACAAGGTGACCATCTGCTTGCGCAGAATGCCTTGCCGGTACACGCTGATCAGGGTGCCTGCCAGTGTGCCGGTCACAGCCCCCGGTTTGCGCTCTTGCAGGTCCATCAGTGTGTTGATGGGTGGTTGCCCGGGGGCTTGGACCACGCCCAGTGTGCTGCTCTGGTAAGGGGCGCTGGCCACCAATTCACCGAGTGTGATGAACGCGCGATCACGTTTGCGCTTGGCACCAGGGTGGTCGGGCACGCGCGCATTGGGGCGCGTGGCGGGGCCCAGGTCGGCTTTGAGCAGAGGGAAACCGCTGACCAGTTCGCACTGGCCCGAAGACAGCAAGGCGTTGACTTCTTGCGACAGGGTGGATTCTTTTTCGAATTCGGTTTCGAAGGGCACGATTTTCAGCTCGCGGCCACTGGCATCGGCCACGGCTTGGGCCAGGCGGATGTCAAAGCCAGTGGCTTTGCCTTTGTGCACATTCGATTGCGGGGGGCTGTCTTCGCTGACACAGACAGTCAGGGGTGCGGCCAAGACAGCGGAACACGCCAATCCGAGAACCGGCAACAGGCACAACTGTTGCCAGCGTATGAAACGTCGGGTGACCATCACAGCTCCTTGCCGCCGCGAGAGCCAACATAGGCCCACAGCAGGTTGATCTGCTCGGTGGACAGCGCGTCCTTGAAGGAGGGCATATTGCCTTTGCCGTTGGTGACGGAATTGAGAAAACGGTCTTGTTGATCGACCGGGAACTTGCGCAAGTCGTAAGTGGTGGTGCCCGCATTGACCATGTTGCGGCCATGGCACTGGGCGCAGGTACGGTGGAACTGCTCGCGGCCTTGGTCGACGGCGGCCGTGGTGAAGCGGGGGGCCGTTTGCGCATGGGCGGCCCCATTCAGGGCCGCCACACACACCAGTACAAACTGGAGTTTCATCATCATCAGTTCAGGGCGAATGTCCAGACCGAGCCGCCCGCTGGCACATTGGCCATGCGTTCGTCACCCAACAAGGCCCACACGCCACCGGCGCCCGACAGCACGGTCACATATTGCTTGCCTTTGTGCTCCCAAGTCACAGGCAGACCGATGATGCCCGAGCTGGTCTGGAACTGCCACAGCTTCTTGCCGTTGGTCGCATCGACCGCCATGAACTCACCCGTGGCCGCGCCGGTGAACACCAAACCACCACCTGTGGACAGGGTGCCTGCCATGCTGGGCTGACCGGGCCAGGCCATTTGCCATTTGCTCTTGCCGGTCATGGGGTCGATGGCGCTCAGGTAACCGTGCGGTGCATCTTTGGGCATGTTCACGCCACGGAAGTTCACGCCCAGATACCACTCGCCCTTTTTGTATTCAGGCTTGGCAAACTGGTAGGGCCAGCTGATGTTGAGGGTGTTGGCATACGCCAGGCCTGTAGCAGGGTTCCAGGACATGGGGGTCCAGTTCTTGCCGCCCAGCACCGATGGGAAGACTTCTTCGTCACCGCCTGCACGGATGCGTTTGGTGACTTCAGATTCGACGGGACGGCCTGTGGCCATGTCGATCTTGTCAGCCCAGTTGACCTTGACGTAGGGGTTGGCCGCCAGCAGTTTGCCATTGGCGCGGTCGAGCACATAGAAAAAACCATTGCGGTTGGCTTGGGCCAACACCTTGCGGGTCTTGCCCTCGATCTTCATGTCGACCAGCATGCCCACTTCGGTGGCATCGTAGTCATAAGGGTCGTTCGGGGTGAACTGGTAGTGCCAGACGATCTCACCAGTTTTGGGTCGAAACGCAACGACAGAGGCGATGTAAAGGTTGTCACCTTTGCGGGCTTCAGCGTTCCAGGGGCCACCGTTGCCTGTGCCCCAGTAGACCAAGTCCAGCTCGGGGTCGTAGGCACCGGTCAACCAAGTGGGTGCGCCGCCTTTCATGGCGGTGTCGCCAGGCCAAGTGTCTGCGCCTTTTTCATTGCCAGCGGCTGTCGTGTAGAAGCGCCAGAGTTTCTTGCCAGTGGCTGGGTCCCAACCGTCGATGAAGCCGCGCGTGCCGTATTCGCCACCCGCAATGCCGGTCATCAGCACGCCATTGGCGATCAATGGGGCCGCCGTCATGGCTTGACCGTCTTGGTAGTCAGCCGCTTTGCTCTTCCACAGTTGCTTGCCGGTTTTGGCATCGAGGGCCATCACATGGGCGTCGAGTGTGGTTCGGTAAATCTTGCCATCCAGGATGGCCGCGCCACGGTTCAAGATACCGCAGCAGGCCATCTTGAAGACGTCTTGAGGCAATTCAATCTCGTGTTTCCACAGCTGTTTGCCGGTCAGCGGATTGAGTGCAATGGTGGTGTTGTGCGTGGTGACGTACATGATGCCGTCGTGCACGATGGGCTGCGATTCTTGGCCTTGCGGGTTGTTCAAGCTGTAAGCCCACAGGGGTTGCAGCTTGTTCACGTTTTTGTTGTTGATCTGCTTGAGGGGGCTGTAGCGTTGGTTGTTGTAGCCCATGCCATAGGTCAGCACGTCACCAGGGGTGGCCGCATCGTTCTTGAGGGCATCGAGCCCTTGTGCTTGGGCACCTGAAAAAATCGCAGCGGCAATCAAGCCGCCGACGAGCCGGTAATTGGGGGTCATGTACTGTCTCCTATTGATGGGATGTCGCTTCACAAGCCAGGCACATGGTGTGCGAGGTGCATGCATCATTGATCCTGAATGCCCTTTTTGCACGCTCGGGATTTCCCTAGTCCGGGATTGTTCTGTTCTGGAACACCCTGACGCGGAAGCAACAACTAGCCTTTTTTCCGGCTTGGTAGTTTCCCGCTGGCTGAATGTCTCACACCCATGCAAACTCAGACATTGATTCGTGATTTGGCCTGGAGACAAGTGCACATGTTCACCCGTACATCGGGGTTGACGGCATCTGATGTCGGGAGCAACTACACCCCCTTTTTTGTCAGCACGCGCGCCCAGCGGATTGCGATGGCGCGTCAGCAATTTTTTGAAGAGGGCGTGCGCCCCACCGGTTTGGTGAGCGAGGCGGTCATTCAATCTTGGATGCGCTGTACCTCTGGGCGTCACCAGACATCTGAAGCGCTTGAGTTCAACCATGTCTCCAGCAGCCGCATGCACGCCACCTTGGCCCGAAACCAGGAGTTGCTGGCCGCTGCCAGCCAAGAGCTGGTGACCATGGAGGCGTCTTTGTCGGGCATGGAGTGCCGTGTGTTGTTGACCGATGCCCAAGGTGTCATCGTGCATGGGACGCACAACCCCCTGGCCGCGCACGAAGCTTTGCTGAGCAAAGCCACCCGGGTTGGCGTCAACCTGGCTGAATCGCGCCTGGGAACGACCGCGCCCGGTATCACCAAACACACCCACCAGGCCTGCACCGTGACCGGGGCGGAACATTATTTCAACTGCCTGCAAGCGCTGGAATGTGCTGCCGCCCCCATTCATAACGTTCAAGGCCATGTGGCAGCTGTGCTGGACATCACGGTGGAAGGGCGCAGTTTTAATTTTGACGCCGCTTCGGTGGTGGGCATGTACGCCACCTCCATTGAAAATCGCTTGCTGATGGCCCAATCGCATGAACATGTGGTGCTGCGCTTTCAGGCCAGCCCTGCCCTGCTGGGCACACCCATGGAAGCCTTGGCGGGCATCACGGCCGATGGACAAGTCGGCTGGCTCAACGGTGTGGCCTCGCGTTTGCTGGGTGTGCCCGCCTTTGCCGAGGGCCGCGATGTGGCGAGCTTGCTGGGGCTGGAACTGGCAGAGGTATTGGCCATGACCCGTCGCTCGGGTCTGCAGGCGATCCGTTTGCCCAATGGCTTGGGTGTTTGGGGCCAGGCCAATTTGCTGGCTCGGGACGGTATCCATTTTGGGCAAGCACTCACGTACACCGCTGCATCTGTATTGAAAGAGGGACCCGCAGCGACACAGGCTTTGGCTGAGCCTGTCTCGGCAAACCCTCAGACCGAATCGGCTGCGCCCAACCCGGCAGCGAATGATGACCCCATCCAGGCTCGGCTGAGTGACCATCACCACCAACTGATTGACAGCACCCTGGCCGCTTGCAATGGCAACATTTCCCGAGCTGCCCGCACACTGGGGGTGTCGCGTGGCGTGCTTTACAGGCATTTGCGCAACCAGCCCGCCGCATCGGACAAGTTGGCTTCTTCGCAAGATTGAAAACTGCACATACCAGTGCGTAACCACGTCAATGTGCGCTCGATTTTTTTGCCACGACTTAGGCTTGAGTCTGTGGGTAGACGCCAGCTGTGAAAATGGGGTTTTGATTCCTGATTCACAGTCACCCCATGCCCCGTATCCAGTTCACCCTTCCTGACCATTTCATCTTTGCCACCGACATCCAGATCTACATCAGCCACGTCAATCAGGGTGGGCACCTGGACAATGCCCAGCTGCTGACCTTGGTGTCCGAAGCGCGGGTGCGGTTTTTCAAATCGCTGGGCTACACCGAAGGCAATGTGGAAGGGCACCCCATTGTGGTGGGCGACATGGTCGCGCAATACAAGTCCGAAGGCTTTCATGGCGAAACCATGCGGGTGAGCATGATCCCGCAGGACCACAACAAATACGGCTTTGATTTGGTCTACCGCATGGAGTGTCTGGATACGGCCCGCGAAGTGGCTCGTGGGAAGATCGGCATCGTTTTCATCGACAGGCAAACCCGCAAGGTGGCGGCTGTGCCTGAGACGTTTGTTATGGGGGTGGCGCGTCTTGCTGCTCAGTGAGAGGTGTTTCACACTCTCTATGGCAAAGTGGACTCAGCCCATTTGCAATTACGCCTCTCCTTCAGGCATTGCGAGGGCAATGCGCAACAAGGATTCAACATCTGAACTGCGTATTTCAATGGCTTGTTGCCCACGCGGAACATGTTTTGTATTGCAAATGGGTGCCAGTTTTTTGATGAGTGCTTTCTCTGCATCTTCGATACGAGACTTCAGGCTTTGTGTGTTCATTTCCTTAGGCATGCTGTCGTAGCGGACGTACATAAATGTAAAACGCGAAAGTACATCCACAGGATCGGCGTCATGAGGCAAAAACACATCGTGATGCAGTGCTCCAAAAAACAGGCGCCGAAGTGGTCCCAGATTGCCGCTGTCCTTGTGAAGTAAGGATGGATCCGATGCAGCGAGAAATCCTGTAATCATCTCATGATCAAGTCCCAATTTTTTGCGCAAAGCGTTCAAGCTTGACGGTGCAATGTGCAAGCAGTTGCCGCGAGCCGTGATGGCGCCAATATGAGTCCACCAACGTGCACTGACAACATCGCCAGAAAAGTTTGCCCCTGATTTGATGTTGCCCAGGTAGCTCCCGACATAAATCAATTGATCGTCAAAGCAAAGTCCATACAAGCCTGCCCCAGCAGTGATTTCAGGTGATGTGATCACGCGGTTTTTCAAAGGCTTGGCCGTGATTTTCCAATTCAAAAATTGGACACCGGCACGGCCTTGAGGCATTTGCATCACGCTCAAAACGTCGTTCGCATTGAAAGTGGCCATATCACACATGTTCCAATCTCATGTCGTTTGGTGTCGGTAGATGAGTTGCCACCCGAGTATGAGGTTTGCCCCATGCTCGGGTGACAGAACATCACCGGTACACTTCCGTCAGGTAAGAAAATTTTCCTGCGCCATACTGAGCAATCAAACGCCGTTCTGCCTCAAAATAATCTTCTGCTTCAAATTTCACACGAAAGCTGCGTGTGCCGCCGTCTGTGTAGATGTCTGCTTCGAACTGTCGCATATCAATCTCCTGTTAAGAGGCTTCAGTATCGAGGTCATAGAAGAATAAAAATGTCTTTTTACATCGTCCATCAGCAGATATAGATATGACTGAATGGTCAACTTGATGTTAAAATTTTTAGACGACAAAAAAATTCTTCATCTTAATTCATTCTCTACTTTTCGAGACGCTTGCATGCCTGTGAAAAAGAAGTCTAGGCAAGCAATTGTCTTCATCATGAACCTGAGAATGGAGAGATTACATGACGGCTTTACTGTTGCAAGAGAGGTTTTTTGTGCGCATCTGTGTTGACGATGAATTGCTCGATGTCCTCGCAAGGAGTCCGCTGGGTCAGGCACAAACCATCATGACCATCAATGGCGAAAATTTCGTAGATGCCTTCATGCTGTTGACTGAAGATTTATTGCATTGGATTCAATGCATGGGTTCTGCCGTCGAGGTGATTCATCCGCCAGGCTTGCGGGAACTTGTCAGACAAGGACTCACACAAACCTTACACAAATACAGAGTCGTGTAGAGGCTCGCAACATTCATCAATTGGACTGAGGAGTTCCTATGGGCATGAGTAAATTTCAAATCGAACTCTTGAAGAAAATTCCAAGAGAGCCTGCACCCCATGTCACCATGAATGACATGGCTGAAAAGCTTCGTGGTCATTGGGGAAATTCCGCCACATTGGCCAGCATGCGTCGCAAGATCAGCAACAATTTACTCGCCATTGAAAAGCTTCACCCAAACAGCCTGGATAAGAAGGGGGATAAGCGAGAGCACCTTTACCGCATGAAGGCAACAGCACCCATGCTGTTGATGCCCATGAGCCAAGAGCAGATGATGGCTTTCGGCTTGTTGAGCAAGTACGGTACGGATTTGCTGACGCAGCAAGCGCATCGAGCCTTGCAGCCGTTTTTTGATGCAGCGAAAAACTCTGCAATTGATCTTGCCAAGGATGCAGGATTTGGTGTGCGTGCTTCCAAGGACTTGGGGCGTCAGTGGCTTGAAAAAATTGCTGTAGTGCCCGCAGTCCTGCCTTTTTGTCCTCCTGAAGTCGATGACTCCATCAAGCAGACGGTGCACCAAGCCTTGCTTTTGGAGCGGCGTCTGCAACTGAAGATTGTTCACTCTCCTTCGAATGAAATCGAAGATTGCCAGGTCAGCCCGCTTGCCTTGGTACAACAAGGCGTTCGCACGTATTTGATTGGTAAAAAAACCAATAAAAGCACAGCAGATCGCTTTCTGTTGAAACGAATTTTGGAGGCCAAAGAGGTCTTGGGTGTGCTGGAGACACCCAAGAACTGGAACCTTGAGAAATTTCTTGAAAAAGGGATTGGACATCCTGTGTTTCCACTGGACATCTACGGCAAGTCTGAGCACATCGAACTGAAAATTGATGCGGACTCGCAGTGGATCAAAGAGACACCTCTTGCACCCAATCCTGTCATTGAAAATTCGAAAGACGGAAGTTACATCATGAAAGTCGTGATGCCCATCACGGAGGAGTTGGTGCATTGGCTCCTCAGCATGGCATTCCATGTGAAAGTCATCAAACCAGACTATTTGGTGGCGCGACTGAAAGACGATCTTAAAAAATCTGCGGCCATGTACAAGTGACTGCAAGTTGCTGGTTTGAGGGATTCAGCGCCGCGGTGTTTTCAGCGTTCAGATTGTTCAGTCGAACGCTCAAGCATGCATCAAGACATTTTCAGTAATCATCAGTCTCTGAGGAAAGTGTCAAGAAGCGCTGGGTCGGGCTTGGTTCAAATGCAAACCGCACCTTTCCCGCAATGCCGCTGGCTTTCTTGATCACAGTGATTTCGATAATCCCTGGGTTGAAGGTATTCTTGTTGTAGCAGTCGTCGCGGTAAATAAAAAAGATAACATCGGCAATTTGGTCAATGTTGCCCCATGCACGTAAATCTTTCGTTGTGGGCCGCTTGTATGTGCGTGTTTCGATTCTTTCTGGCAGATCAGAAAGCACCAGCAAGGGACATTGGAATTCCATGGCCACGAGCTTCAAGGCCTGTGTCAGGCAGCACAAATCAGAGGTGTTGCCTGCTTCGTTCAATGGGGGGGTATTACTCATCAACTGAAGGCGGTCCAAGACGATGAGTCCCAGAGGTCCGCATTGCTGTAATAGCTGCTGCAAATGGGCGCGCAACGCGCTCACTGAAAGGCCGTGAGTTTCCAGTAAGTGCAAGTCATTCGGGCCTGAATGCTTGATAAGGCCATGGAGGCTTTGTTCCTGTTTGTCATGGCTTGTTTCGTTGTTCAGATCGACCTGATCCTGCAGGCCAATGTCGTTGACGATGCGGGAGGCCGTCTGGCCTTCATCTTTTTCCAGTAAAAAAACGGCCACTGGTAATTTTTCTGAGACAGCGACATGTTCTGCGATGTTCATCGCAAACACGGTTTGTTTCATGCAGGGGCGACCCGCCAAAACGAGCAGGTTGCCAACGCACAGGCCCTGGGTCATCAGGTCGATGTCGCGGAATCCTGTAGTGATCCCAATCTTCTGCTGTTGGTTATTTCTCATGTGTTTTCTGCAATGTTCATGATGTTGAGAAACTGTATGAATCATTTACGTTTGACTTTTCCTGCGCAGAGTCGGCCTGTTTCTGGCTCCAGGTAAAAACACCCCTCATGATCACAGGGGCTGTGATTCGGACCCCATTCCCAGACGCGACCATCGGCAGCACGGATAGTGTGTTGAATGACCTCCCACTGCAAGTGTTGAAGTACATGATTTTGGATGGTCGACTGGCGATTCAACTGCGCCATGATTTCTGAGTAGACGTCATTCCAGTGGCGGCCAACACGGGAATGCAGAAAGCGCCACAAAGGCCGCAAATTTTCATTGAACATTTTCAGCTTGTAGCCCAGCTGTCGAGAGCGCATGGGCAATTTCTTTCCAGAGAATTCGTCGCATACATCCCCGTATTCGTCAAGATGGAAGAATTTCGCTTTGCGGTAGGCGTTGCGTTTCATATTCAAATCGCGCGTGGTGGTCCACGCATGGTGATGCGCGACACGCGCCCGTTCGACAATCACCTTTTGCATATCGTTTCTCATGACAGCACCCTTCTGTTACTTCACATGATCATCCCGCATGTAGGCGACAAATATTGTCATTGCTGAAAATCATGTGCGACCTTCTGTTAAACCTGTATCGCTTCTACAGGTTTCAAAATTGCAACGCGAATTCTTTGGTTTCCCAAGACGCATTTGCAGGGGCGTTGGGTTGATTGATACGCTCAAGTTTTCATTGATGGTCGGCCCAGTCTACTGGGCAAGGGGCATGAAATTTGACTTTCTGAATCAAATCTTTGAAGAGTTTTGGGTGATGAAATTCTTCTCCGACAGTGGGTAATCTATAGGTCTCACCACAGTACGACATCCACATGCCTTACCCCATGAAAAACACCAAGAAAACTGCCTGGCAGCGCATCACGGAAACTGTAGAGCTTAAAAGCAAAACATGGGCCTTGGGGCTTGTGATTGCTGTGCTGAGTTCTACGGGCTTCGCACAAAACAAGGTCAGTCACCTGACTCGTGATTGGCTCGATTTTTCTGATCAAACATTGGGCGTTCAACTCAAATATCCGCGCCACTGGAAGGTCTGGACCCAAGGTGACGACATCTACTTGGATAAGCGATCTTCAGTGCAAAAAAAGAAGACCAAATACGCTCAAATTGACAGTGCGGACCGGGCCTTCAATGGCCGGATTCACAGTAACGATGGTTTGTACCTGCTTCATCTTTCCACGGGGACAGGTGATTTTGTCCGTGCAAACATTCGGTATTACGTTTTTGAGGGGCTTGGTAAGGACCTTCGCCTTGCCTACGGACGTTTCAACAATGAGTCCGCTGAAAAAATTCAGACCCAACAATGGTCGGGCTATGCGTCGCCCGCTATTTGCAGTACGGAGGACGCAGGCGGATTTCACGCCGCTGGCGGTATGTGTTACTGGAGCTTGATCAGTGATGGTCATAAATATGTCTTGACCGACTCTCAGCCTCTGGAGACTGACCAGGATGCAAGAAATGTTCACTTGATTGTGATGAGTATCAATTTTTTGAAGCCTAAAAAATGATCTCGATGGTCATTTTTGTGTGGATGTCTTGATAAAACTTTTTAAGCAGTGATGGGGATGGTCATGAGTTTCGAAGAAAAATTTGACGAGTTGGGGGGCAGCTCGATGAGCAGCAACCGCAACGACAGCTGGGCGCAATTGCTGCAGCAAAGTCGCTTGCTTGATCAGGCGATTGAAAAGTCGGCTGCGGAGGAGTTCGCAGGCGGAGGCGAAGATGCTTGCGCGGCTGAGGTCGAATTGGTGCTGGATGAGACTTTTCCTGGCGTTGATATTCAAGAACTTGCCTGTCACAAGCCAGCGTATGCGGCTTGGCTGCGCATTGTGTGCTTGCGCGTTTTGGTGATGACACCCGCACTTGGAAAGCTCAAGGGGCGATTCGGCTTCAATCTGGTGAAGCTTTCGCAGTTTTTGGGCATGCCCAACCTGGATGAATTTGCGCAAGCTCATACCTTGGGTCAAGTGCAGCAAACGCTGGAGCAGCATTTGCTTCGCTGGGAAAGTCGTGATGGGCTGGCTTGCCATTTTCCTGATGCACTCAATCAGAATCTCGATGCATTGACTTCACTGATTGGGCTGAGCACGCTTGAGCGTGATCTTCTCGGCTTGGGTATATTGATTCATGCGGAATCTGTCATGGATTCCTTGTGTGAAGTCATTGGCAGCGAGCTGTTGGGATATGCCGCTGAGCGAATCCTTGCGCCCATGCTGCGACAAAAACATGAAATGGTTGCCATGGCACTCAAACGTGAGGCCAAGCTGTGCACGACTGGATTGCTTTCAATTGACATGAATGGTCGCTATGCCTTGCGTCAATTGATTGATCTGTTGACCAACTCGTTTGCAGCTCGCATGCTGGTGCCACAAGAAGACATCCGGTTGTTGCTGGAAGGATTTGTCAAGCCTGTGACGGGGGTTGCATTGCAGGCAAAGGACTACGAGCATGTGCGCATTGACTTGCAGATCTGTCGCGCCGTGCTTTCCCAGGCCATTCATGAAGGGAGCAAGGGCATCAATATCCTTGTGTATGGCAAGCCTGGAACGGGCAAAACCGAATATGCCCGCATGCTCGCAACTCAATTGCATGTGCAGTTGATTGAAATCAGCCCGAACAACCTGGCGGGGGAGGCTGTGACGCCGATTCGTCGTTTGCGCAGTTACCGCATGGCCCAAGCATTTTTCCGAGACCAGCCGACGCTGTTGATGTTTGATGAGTGTGCCGAGGTGCTTCAGCAAGGGCCGTTTGCCTTGAGTGAAGACGACGAGGCCAAAGTGCCCCGTAAATCTTGGATTAACAAGATGTTGGAGAGTAACCTGATTCCCACCATCTGGATTTCCAACACGATTGCGGGTTTTGATGAAGCTTATTTGCGCCGTTTCACGGTGTGCTTTGAAATGCCTACGCCCAGCCAGGAACAGCGACTCAAGATGCTGGACAAAGCTTTTGATGGTGCCATCACCCAGCAAGTGCGCATTCAACTTGCCAAGCACATGGATATTTCTCCCGCATTGATTGAGCAAACGGCCAAGACGGTCAAAGTGATGAATGTGTGCCAGGCAGAGCGTGATTCAATGAGCATTCATTTGATCAACAGAAAACTCAAAACACAAGGGAGCGCTTTGATCAATCTGCGTGGGCAAACGGGCTTCAGCATTGAAGAGTTCAAGCCGGAATGGATCAACACCGATGTCGATCTGGAGCTTTTGCGCAACTCGCTGAACGACACGGGCAGCGGTCGTTTGTGCCTGTATGGGCCACCAGGAACAGGCAAGACGGCCTTTGGCCAGTGGGTGGCCCAGAGCCTGGATGTGGAGCATCTGGTCGTCAAGGTCTCGGAATTGATCAGTCCTTTTCTGGGTGAGACGGAACGTAACATTGCGCAAGCTTTCAGCCGGGCGAGGCAGCATTGTGCCATTTTGCAGATGGACGAGGTGGATTCATTTTTGCAGGAGCGTCAGAAGGCCTCGCATCAATGGGAGGTCACTCAAGTCAATGAAATGTTGACCCAGATGGAAAGCTTTGATGGCATTTTCATCGCATCGACCAATCTGTTTGAAAATCTGGATGAAGCCTCATTGCGGCGTTTTGATATGGCTATCAAAATTGACTTCATGAAGCCACAGGCTGCCTGGAGCATGTTTGTCAAAGTCTGCGAAAAACTTGGTATTGATGATATCGACGCCACACTGGAATCGCGAATTGCGCGAATGCGTGGTTTGACCCCCGGTGATTTTGAGCAGGTTTGGCGCCGTTGCAAATTGCAAGCAGTCCATTCTGCTGTGGCGCTTGTGCGTCAACTGGAGTTGGCGGTGGGTGTCAAAAAGGGGGCATCTAAGGGGGTAATGGGCTTCTTGAATGTGGCATAAGGCCATGCCACCCGCTTGCCCTTACGCGCAAATTGGAGATTGCCACACTATCAAGGCGAGGCAAACGGGAACGCGGTTAAGTTGCTGCTTCTGTCTTGTCCGCCCAATCCCTGTGGGCGATGACTTCTTCTGGCCCATCGAGAATAAGCACGTTCATGGGGCGATCCGGCAGATCAAGTCTGAGTGTCGATGATTCTTTGGACGTGTCATCACCAAACTTGCAAATGACATCCACATACATTTGATCCGATTCATCCGTTTGAACGGTAAAAAGTCAATTTAAAAATAAAAAATTTTTGTGCTTTATTGAATAAAATAGATTTTTTCTTAAATCACTAGATATAATTAAGAGTATTTAATTTTTTGAGAGACAGCTATGATTCCATCACTGAAGCAAGTTGCTATCGCGATTAATTTGATTTGTAAAAATAGTGACGCGTTTACCCCCAGCATGGTTCGTCAGCTCTTGGGGCGCGACTTTCCTGCAACGGAGCCGGCAACTCTCAGCGCACAAATTCAACCTCATTTACGCACTTTGCGGGAAGCTGGAATTATCATCATTAGAAAAACTCATCAACGAAGAAATCGCCCTCATCGATTGATCAATCGTGAACTCCTCATTGAAATAAGCTTGAATGACGAATATTTCACACCTATACGACTTGCCGACATGCCTTCACCTGACGAAGATCCCGAGGAGTCTGAAGATCCGAGTGCGGTTTCTCAAGATGAAACGACAAACGCCATCATTGACATGGAGCGTCGATTGATGGAACTCGAGGAAATTGTCGAGTTGATGCAGGCGAAACTCAATGCCATCGGCACTGTGCTGAGACCGTGAGAAATACCTGAATTATTTTTTTAAATAAGAAAATATTCTTCATAGTCTTGAATAATTGCATCGGTGAAGTTATTGTTTGGATATGCTTTTCCTAATGGATCGGAGTGGCCAAAGTAATTGAGTATGGAGGGGAAAACTTTGTTATTGTCAAAATCCCCATTCCATATATCATTTGCAGTGACCCAGCTTTTTTTAATGAAATCAGACTGGCTTAAAATAGCCCCTAAGTGATAAGCAGCTGGCTGAATGGTGCAAAATTTATATAAGGATTTGAAAGTTTCTGGGTCGATCAATTTTTTTTCCGTTGCTGTATAGAGCGCTTCGAGTGCTCCTACATTGGCCATACTTTCAGTGATCCATGTATATTTTCCAGAAGATTCACAGAAAAAACTCAGTGCCATGGCTGCATGTGAATACTCATGAAGAAGAACTTTTATGAATAGTCCTTGATAATCACCATTGCAATATCGTGTTGCAGCATGAAAAATTCTTTCTGGACACAAGAATATTTTTTCATTTTCTGATAAGTTAAACACAGGCCACTCATCACAATAGCATCCTAGAAATTCTGTGCTTGGTGCCGATTCAGGATTGTCGTTAAATTCGAAGGATTGTTCGAGTTGTGAGTCAATCTCTTTTGCAAAATCAATATTGTTTAATAAATAAACGGGAATTGATGAGGCGACCTCTCGCATTTCCGATCTGCATAGTATGAGTATTCTGCCAATTAAAGATAATAGATTTGTGTCAATTGGCAGTTTGGTGCTGAAATTCTTTATGTTCATGATGTGAATTTTTGATGATTTAATGAATTTGAATTTATAGGTATATTGAGAAATGATTGAGTATTAATTCTATTGCATCTTTAAAATTTAGATGGCCACCATTCGGCAGTGCTGCACAATTTCCGATAACTGAACGAGTGTTTGGATCTTGTGCATTGAATTTCACATCGCTATTTGGATTCGACTGAAATGGTTTGAAATACATTCGTTGACCTGGATTGTGTATGTTATTCAGATTGTGTATTCCAAATATTTTTACAATGGTATCTTTGAATACGAGTTGATGATTGCGTGTGGCATATGAGTTGCCAAATTTCCAATGCCATGGTCGTAAATTTATAATGCATGTACATTGATCGTCTGTGCAACCCATTTTTAATTGAAGGCATATGGATGTACCTCGTATATTCGCTTCAATTGCCAAATCTTGTTCTGATGTGAGTCCGGAACCCAGTCAGCTCAATTCTTTTGGTAAATCACCCAGGGAATTGATTAATATTTTTTCAAAATTAATTAACTGATCGGTGGATGAGCATTGGCATAATCTATTATTGTTGTTTGATGTGATTGTGTTGTTCGGCTGACTTTCAGATGTTTCAGAGTTTCTGTCATCTTGGTTTTGTGTATTGCAATTTTCTAATCCACTTTGATTATTAATTGAATCATCAGTATTGGCTATGGAGTCTTCGTTATTGAATAATGATATTGGAAGTTTGGTTGAGCCATTATATTTGGTGATTTTATTTATAATAATTACATCGGAATTACGTTTTGGCCATAATTTATCGCAGATATCATCAAGAACTCCATTTTGATTGTTCATGATGTATTTTTCATAGGTGTTTAGATCTATTCCAGGTATTTCGCTTGATATTTCTGCTATCAGTATTCGTGTATCGGAAAGATCATCCGGTGTATTTAATCTCAGCATTTGTGCGTAGCGTGAACACGCAAATATTTTCCAATTTTCAGGATGATGTACTCCTCCTGTAGTAGCTGATGTGTTCCCTACGTGAGATCCTGTTGCTTTAACTCTATGGCGCTTTATTCTGTCTGCAATATTCGCAGCTGCATCTTGGGTTGAAATGCCTATATAAATATGAGGTTCGGGTATTTCGAATGCAAGTATATATAATCCGTATTCCGGTAAGTCATTTTTTTGATTTGGTAAATAATTTAATGCATTGCTAACTGTACTATAGGTTGCACGCTCTCTTGTTGGAGTATCGCCTTGATTTGTATTGTGATAAGTTGAATGCTCCCATGAGGTTAAGTCTAATGGGATTGAGAAAATATTTTTTAAATTTTCTGGTGGGTGAAATTGCAACATGATTTTTCCTTGATTGAATTTAAAATTACTTTTTTCTCCGCGATAAAGTTTTCTTGTGTACCTGGCCCACTCGCCACCTGACTCACCGTTTACATCGTCTATTTTTTGATATTCAGACCATTTTTCAAAATTCTGGGCACCTAATAACCATTCTGGGAATTTATTAGTTCTTTGAGCAATTTTTCCAATAAACCACCTTGACCAAATGACGTGTAGTTGCCACCGAAACCATTGTCTTGGACTATGATGGCGTATTGGGCTTATGAATTGGTTTGTCCAAATAAAGCGTCATATGTAGCTACCGCATCAGCTCCAAGAAAAAGGACAGCAAGTCGCTTTGGACCATGTTCGTCATTGAGGTGTATTTCGCGCTCAAGAATTTCTAAAAATCCAAATGGATTTTTCAGGTCGGCGAAACTATACCTTGGTATTTCGTCTGCTTGAATATGCGCCTGCCATGGATGAGGGGTAATTTGATCTTGAGTCAAATGCAGTCTTGCAAAGCTATTGTAACCTTTGAAATAGCCACGTGGCCGTGAAAACTCAGCAAGTATTTGCTCTTTATTTCGAGCATAGTCAGTATAAATAAACGTATGAGCAGCATGTGGTGAGCCAAATAGTCGTATTGGTTGCCCATCAAAACCTGATTCTGTATAGAAAACAATTCGATTTTCGAAAAATTTTTCTCTTGAAAAATTTGATTTTGACGTGAAATTCCCAATCCAATCTGGTAGTTGTTCCGGAAATTTTTTTAAAAATCAATGGCTTCCATGATGACGTCTCATTTGAAATTAATTTTTTTGAAAATGGTTTTGGTGTTGAATTTAAATTTAATTTCAAAAAATCTCCTTGACGTCAATTTGCATGAAAATTGAATAAATTTTGAATTAATATTAAAATATTTTTCGAGGCCATGTGCGTTGTTAACGTAGCGGACGTACGTTGACAACAGCACGGTCCTTGTACCTTGAGAGTTTGAGTTGCACACGAACGGATGGTGGTCATTTGTGAGATAGGACAAGCTTGAGGAGTTGACTATGATCCAGAACAGACTGAATCATAGGCCTATAAAATGGCTCGGATTCAAGACATTCTCTGATGTGTTTTACGCCTGGTTAAACCGTGATGCAATTTGCACTTGAATCCGCCGTGTGATTGATGTGTTTGTGGTTCCCATGGTGTTTGATCTGGTAGAACCTCAAAATTATTTGGCACCAAGATAAGTGAAGAAAATTGCAAGATCATCACGATTCCTTATATAACGTGAAATGTGTTGAGAAATAAATTCAATGCATCGCGTAAATTCAGATTGAAATGACCACCTTGAATCCAGTTTGCATATCCTGTAACTACACCTTGTCCAGCATTCAATGGAAATAAGGTGTCGTTGATTCCATTTCCATCTGGAGCGAATGGTTTGAAAAATGGTGTTCCTGGATTTCTTATGGGCGAATTTTGACCGTAATAATTTACCAGTGGACTGCCGTGTATGTTGATGTTTTGAAAATATTGAAAATAATCATGACGCCCTCTGACGCTGTCAACTCGCGGCCGCACGTTGACAACTGCACCGTCCTTACATCTTGAGAGTTTGAGTTGCACACGGAAGGGACGTTGGTCATTTGTCACATAGGACAAGCACGGGTCGGAGGCTCCTTCAACGCTGGCGTGAGATGGCATATCAGGATAGTTGTTTGGATCAAAATAATTTCTAGCTTGTGGAAAGAGTCCTATTTGGGCTAAAGAGTGATCAAGGCCCGCAAACAATGTCTGATAGGAAAGAAGATGTAGGCTTGGCCGAATACGGTTGTTAAGAATCTTTGCATCTGGATTAAATACAAAGGTATCGACGGCGAGACACCATGCGGTTGCATGACTTGGTGTATTTATGTCTAGGCCCTTGTCGCGGACAAGGATGCGAAGATTACCGATTTGGTTATTGCCGCCAGTGTTGTTGGCCAGTTCATAGACCCCTAATGATCCCCTGATCAGAAAGTGTTCTGCTCCAAAGGCACAGGCTTCAGCAAAGGGGCCAGACCATTGGCCTAGCTTGCGCACTAATCCCTGCTGTTTGGCCGCAGCGATCAATTTTTGTGCTGTGAGTGGGGCTGTTGCCGCATCCCTTTGCGCAGCTACCCATGCGTCAATATGCCGATTTTTGGCAGATGTGGCCTGCGGCAAGTTCTCTTCACTTCGCTCACGGACATGCGCTGTCCAGCGGTTCCCCTTGCCTTTGCCAATGTAAAAACAATCATTCCATGTGGGGGCATTGAGATTGTTGAAATAGCCATAGACGTAATAGTCCCCTGGCTGATTCTGGAATCCTGGTGTAGGGGGCGGTAGGGCCACGTCACACATGCTTGCCACTGCAGTCAGAGCTTGCTGAACCAGTAGTTCATCGTCGGCGGCTGCGGCAAACAAAATTTGCTGGTGGTTGGCTATTGCCACTTGATCAATAGGACAAGTGTGGCTCGCAATGTCTCCGTTGGCGTTCTTTGTTAACAGACCGATATACATTGTTGGTGCCCTTTGAAGTTGACTGAGGTGGTTGTCGTTTGGCGATTACACAAAATCGTGTTGTGCATTGTTCTTGGACAAGGCATGGTCATCCGGGTTAACAAGCCGAGCATAAAAACTCAACAACCCCATCTCTTCCACCGTCCCGCAGTCCATCCCCCGCAGGCCCGGTGAGGCCACCACCAGCGCCAGGCACTTGGCTCTGGACACGGCCACGTTGAGGCGGTTTTTGCTGAACAGAAAGTCCAGGTTGCGGGGCAGGTTGTCGGCGTCCGAGGTCGTCATGGGCACGATGGCCACGGCCGCTTCTTGACCCTGGAATTTGTCTACCGTGCCCACGCGGGCCTGCTTGCCCAGTGCGCGACGCAGTTCGCGCACCTGCGCGTTGTAGGGGGCCACGACCAGAATGTCGTGGGGCGTGATGGGGTGCGTGGTGCCAGTGCGGTCTGTCCACTGCTGATCGAGCAGGCTGTCAAAGAGTTGTTTGATCCGCTGTGCCTCTTCCGGGGCTGACTGGCTGCGGTGTGCGTGTGGCACCGGCACATACACCACACCTTGCGGTTTCAGGGCCGGGTCGGCAGTGGCGTTCAGCACCAGGCCTTGCGCGGCGCACGCGGGGGCTGAAACCAGTCGGCCTTCGTACACGCCCTCCGAGATAGGCTTGCACACATCCGGGTGCATGCGATGGGTGGTGCCCAAAAAGATGCCTTGCTCGGCGGGCACTGTGGCATGGCCTTGCATCAGGTAATCCAGCACAGACAGACCACTGTCGCTGGGGTGGGTGCCTTCGGTGGGCTGGGGCAGTTGCATCTGGTCGCCCAGCAGCACGATGTTGCGTGCGCAACTGCCCGCAGACAGTGCGTCGGCCAGTGACAGTTGGCTGGCTTCGTCGATGAACAGGTAGTCCCATTCCTGGGTTTGCGCCGGGCGGCAAAACAGCCAGGCAGTGCCGCCTGCCAGTCGGTGCTGGGCCGGGTTCAGGTCATCGCTTTTGATCACTTTGATGCCGGGTGGCAGTGCATCGTCCGCTTTGACCACCACCGCATGCACGGGCGTGTGGGCCGCTTGGGTGCGCTGGTAGGCGGCGGCCAGCAGGTGATTGATGGCCGCATGGCTGTTGGCCGTGATGGCCACGTTTTTGCCCTCCGCAATCAAGGCTGCAATCACATGGGCGGCGGTGGTGGTTTTGCCGGTGCCCGGCGGGCCTTGAATGACCAGGTGGCTGCCATCGAGTTGGCGCACTGCATCCAGCACGGCTTCTGGTGTGGGGCTTTCGCTCAGGATGGTCTGACCGGATGCGCGCCCTGTGAGATGTGGACGCAGTTGGCTGAGCAGCCGAAGCAAGGGGCCGCCTGCCTCTTGACCCAGGCTCAGGCGCTCAATGTAGGCGTGAATGGCCGCGAGCTTGGGCGCGTCGTTGTAACGGGCTGCGGCACACACCGTGATGGTTTGGGGTGGTGCTTCTCTGTTGGCCTTTCGGGTGAACGAGACTTCTTGTCGATCTGGGTCATACACAAAGTTCGCCACCGACATGCCGTCGCTCAGGCAGGTGACGTCCGACCCGGTGGCCAGTTTGGTTTCCTGATCCGGCACACGGAAAAAGTAGCGTTTGCTAAGAGCATCTTCGGTGACTTGGCCCGTGCTGGTGAGCAAGGCCAGGCATTCCATGTCGTCGAGCAGTTCGCTTTCATCGCTGGCTTGGCGTTGGTATTGACGCCAGATGCCAGGCAGGGCGCAGCGCCAGTAAAAGCCCAGTAAATGACTCAGCAGCTCGGCGACTTTTTGCGCTTGTCCTTGCAGTTCGGCGGGCTGCCCGGCAAGCCACAGCGCCAGGGCTTCTCGGGCCTTGGCCTCAGCGGCTTCGCGTTCGATTTTGGCCTCTGTTTTGGGCTGCTCGGTCGGCTCTTGTGCTGCCGGGGAAAAGTACGGTATGCCTGCGGGCCGCAGGCTTTCGAGCCATTGGTGCAGTTGCCAGGTCGACTCGACATCGTCTTTGTTGTACGACTCGATATCGGCCAGCAGCCGTTGTTGCTCACTGGCGTCCGTGGTTTTGCGGAAAGCTTCGTACATGACAATGCTTTCGCCCGCATTGGCCACCGCGCCTGCACGGGCACCCCGGTAGTAGGCCTCGACTTTTTTGATCGAATAACTGGGCACAGCCAGTGCCAAACCACTCCCGACCACGCGGTACAAGTCCACCAGTCGGCCTTCGCGCAGCAAGCGGTCACGGAATTCGGTGCGGGTGTCATGCACGCTGGAGAGCTTCTGAATGGCTGTTTTTTCGTAGGCGGCGTAGTGGTAGATGTGGGCTTTGGGGTGTTGGAGGAGGTGTGCTTCCACAAAGTCCATGAAGGCTTCGAATGCGACTTTTTCTTCCTGGCGGTTGTGCGCCCAAAAAGGCTTGAATTTCAGCGTAGCCCCTTGGTCGGGGGCGCTTGGCGGCTGTGCATAGCCCACGCCAAACAGGTATTCCAGCCCACCGGTTTCGTGAGGAAAGCCTTCCATGTCGAAGTACAAGTCGCCCGCGTCGGGCTCAGGCAGCAGGGCAAAGCCCTTGGGTTTGTTGATGCCCGCTACAGGCTGAGATGGCGCTAGGTGGTGAATGCGCCGTTGGCCGTTGGTGTCCAGCGGCTGGCTTTGCAGCTGGGCTTGAATTTTGAGCTTGTCCAGAACGCCAATGCCTTTGACTTCACCGCTATAAGCGGCCAGCCCTTTCATGGTGGTGAAGCCGCTTTTGGCCAGTTTGTCGATTTGATCCCGCCGGATGTTGGCCACCAGGCAAACATGGTCTTGCAACTCCCATTGTTTCTGGCAGTGATCGCGCCAGCCGCATTGGCCACAGGCAGGGTTAGGCAGTGCCTCGGTGGGCGGCGGGTTGGCCATGAAGGCCAAAAAGTCCGCCTTGATCTGACGGAAATGGTGGATGTATTCGCCTGTCAGCAGCTGGGCTGTGTTCTCGGCCTGTGGCGCGAGCCCGCGTTTGCGCTTGTCCGCCTCGTCCAGCTTACCAAGCACCACATGCAAGTGGCGGGGCAAAACCCCTTGTTCCTGTTCCAGCAGATCCGCATAAAAGCACAGTTGCACCATAAATTTGGCGCGGTTGGACTTGGCCAGCTTGGTGTCGGCCACTTCGTAATGGTGATGGCCCAGCTTTGACGATCCATCCACTTTGAAAAGAAAGTCTGCATAACCCAGAAAGGGTGACTGAAGCAGGGCGGCTTGAAAGATCACTTGTGCGCCATCGCGCATGGCCTGGCGAGTGGCTTCAATCTGCTCTTCAAGTGGTGCCTGTTTGTCGATTTCGACAATCTGCAAGCCACGGTGTTTGAGGGTTTGCAGATAGGCTTGCTCATGCCTGTCGCCATAGGCTTGAACCAGGGCCATGGCGTCATCGGCAGGCGTTGGCGTCTCGTCCCAACCGCTCAATTTGCGCAAGTCGAGCTGGGTTCTGTGTTTGCAACCCAAAAACGCCACAATGTCTGAGGCCGAATAGAGAACCTGGTCATTGCGCTGTTGCATATTTAGCGATCTTTTTGGATTGCGTTTGTTTTTATCATTTTATATATCAAATTTATTTTTCGTAATGAATTGTTTTTTAATAATTTTGGCATCTTCTTCATATGCAGCACACATGGCCCGCTTCATGTTCATGAAGTCGGGATGATGGCAATGCAGGTGATCACGTCACCGCTGAAGCCAATGCAGCTCTCGTAATGGCCCTGCAACTCGAACTCAAGCGTGGAGTCCTCCGTCAGCGGTAAGCCCGCCGTTGTGCAGTTGACGGTGGCCATCAGGTTGCCGTCTTCGTTTCGGGTGATGCAATGATCCAGGTCGAAAACCTCGAAGGTCCCAGAGAATGGTGCTGAGTTTTGAAAGCGTGCGTCTGACACGATCAGCACTTGTGCGTCGTTCACTGTTTTGAGGTTGCTGGGCCGGATATTTGTTGTCATGTTGTTGTTTCTTTTGATGGCGTGAATGGTCAATTCCAGGGGGGGTGTTGCTCTCCGAGCAGAGCTCAGGGTGTTGTCGCCTTGGCGGGGTCTTCCATGAAGAGTTGCACTTCAGACATCAGGGCTTCGGTCAGGATCGGGCCAGCTTGTTGGCATGTCAAAGGCTGCAAGTGCTCGCCTGTGGCAGTTTCATCATTGATCAATGGTTTGTAGGTGCTGATCAGGTGTGACTCGGCCGATTTGACCAATTGACTGATACCTTTTTTGTCAAGTTCATGCAGTGCTTCAAGGCGAGGGGCATTCAGGCGTGCATAGACAAAGCTGAATCGCTTGAGAATGGTTGTGGGATCGGTTGTCTCAAATTCATTCCAATGCAGTGCTGCGAAATGCAGGCGATTGAATGAGCCCTGGCATCCGGCATCTTTGTGCTTGAGTGTCGAACCATTCACCAGGGCTTTCAGCATGGGATGTTTAGATCCATGAACAGTCAACAACTGTGCGATGTTGCGCGGTGCAGTGCTCAGCAGATTGCAGCGCCCTGTGATGGAGCCCACGTGGCGTGTCCAGCGGCCAGGAATGATGTCACCCGAATGCCAGATGGGGACCTGAACGCCTTTGTCACTGCCTGAAAAAGAGCCGATGTAAATGACCTGTCCGTCAAAGCAGATGGCGTAAAGTCCTGCCCCTACAAATGCAGCAGGACCACCTGGTCGGTCCATTTTGGCTACGGGACTGATTTGCCAGTTCCAGAAAGGTACGTCTGCACGCCCATGTTCCAAAACACGCACTGTCATGATGTCGGTTGCGGCATACTGGGAAATGTTGATCATGTGATTGTTCCTTGCTTGCTTTGCGAACGCGTACCCCTTGAAATGAGGCTGTCGTGATTTCGGCGGTGTGAGTGGTGAATGAAGTCACCAGCTTAATGAAGCATCAGGAATAAAAACGTCACCTTGATTCGAGTGGGGAATACCCTAATTTTTTTACACGGCCATCGTTGAAGGCGATCGCCCAAGTTCATGAATCTTGGTTTTTTGTACTGTGACCCTCATAAATTAAAAGCACCATGACCGACATCACCATTTTTCACAACCCCCAATGCAGCAGCTCGCGCAACGCGCTGGCCCTGATCCGCGACAGCGGTGCCGAGCCGACCGTGCTGGAGTACCTGAAGACGCCGCCCAGCCGCGATGAGCTCCTTGCGCTGGTGAAGCGCATGGGCGGCAGCGTGCGCGATGTGCTGCGTCAAAGAGGCACACCCTATGACGAGCTCGATCTGGGCAACCCGAAGTGGACCGATGCGCAACTGCTGGACTTCATCGCGCAGCACCCAATCTTGATTCAGCGACCAATCGTGGCCACACCATTGGCTGTGCGCATATGCCGCCCGGCCGAGACGGTGCTGGAGATCTTGCCCAAGGCGCAGTAAGCCTTGTTGAACGCATGCTTTTGCCTCGCATCGACACCCCGCGCTGCACCGGTTGCGGCTGGTGTGTGGCGGCGTGTCCACCGCATGTGTTGAGTTTGCAAGCCGATGGCTGGCGCAAGCATTCGGTGCTGCACGATGCGTCAGGCTGCACC
The DNA here is from genome assembly GCF_003063575.1 of Limnohabitans sp. Jir72. Classification (GTDB taxonomy): domain Bacteria; phylum Pseudomonadota; class Gammaproteobacteria; order Burkholderiales; family Burkholderiaceae_C; genus Limnohabitans_A. The sequence continues at coordinate 144,390 of NZ_NESC01000007.1, read as the reverse complement.
GGCTGCAGCCAATGCGAGCGGCGTTGCCCCTTCGGCGTGATCTCGATGGTGAAAATAAAAAAGCCTGACCAGCGTCAGGCTTGATTGAATGAGCGCCGTGCTTCAGGCCTTGAAGTGCGCGCTGTCCATGACCTGCAGGTCTTTGGCCACCAGCGGCGTAAAGTCCATCTGGTCCAGCACATCGCGCTGCAGGTCGATGCCAGGGGCGATCTCGAACAGCTCAATGCCTTGGGGTGTGAGCCTGAAGCTGGCGCGCTCGGTCATGTAGAGCACTTCTTGCCTGCGCACCAAGCCTTGCGGGCCTGAGAAGGTGATTTGGTCGACGCGTTTGACCAGCTTTTTCACAGCGCCTTGCGCTGCCACGCGCATTTGGCCGTCGCCGGTTTCCAGCTTTACGCCTTTGGCCGCGAGCGTGCCGCAGAACACCACTTTCTTGGCGTTTTGCGCGATGTCGATGAAGCCGCCGGGGCCCACGGTGACGCCGCCCAAGCGGGAGACGTTGACCGAGCCTTCTTCGTCGAATTCGCCAAAGCCCAAAAAGGCGATGTCCAGACCACCGCCGCCGTAAAAGTCGAACTGCGTGGCCGCGTCCAGCATGGCGGTGGCGTTGCGGGCATAGCCAAACAGCACGCCGTCCATGAGCGTGCCGCCATAGGTGCCGTGCTCGATGGTTTGGTAGATGCGGTGCTGCTCGTTGCGCGCCGCGATCAGCTTGGCCACGGCATCGGGCACGCCCACACCGTAGTTGATGACCGGGCGGGCCTTGTCGGTGTTGAAGAGTTCCTGGTAGGCACGGCGCGCCACGGCCTGGCGTTCGCTGAAGGCCTCTTGCGAGGCCGCCAGTTCGCGGGCGTGGTCTTCGGCTTCACTGCTCAAGCGCGCCTGGCCCGTCAACTCGCCGCTGAAAGCCGGATCAAACGGGATGGCGTAGCTGGTGGACTGCTGCGGATCGACCACGATGGCATCGACCCACGCAGAGGGAATGCGCACTTCGCGGGCTTTGAGGGCGCCCTTGGGCAAGCGTTCCTTCACTTGGACGATGACTTTGCCGCCGCTGTTGCGTGCCGCCAGCGCCAAAGATTGCGCATCGAGGTTGGCCGCTTCGTGCTCGAAGCTGATGTTGCCGTCTTCGTCGGCGCTGCTGGCGCGCACGATGGCCACATGGATGGGGAAGGGCTTGTAGCGGAGGTATTCGCGGCCATCGATGGTGATGACTTCGGCCAGGTCGTCTTTGGCCGCATCGTTCATGCGGCCACCGCCGTGGCGCGGGTCGCACACGGTGCCCAGGCCCACGTGGCTGATGAGGCCGGGGCGGCCCGCGCCAATCTCGCGCATGAGCTGGCTCGACACGCCACCGGGCAGGATGTAAGCCTCGATCTTGTTGGACAGGGCCAGCTGCTGCATGGCGGGCGACCAAACCCAGTGGCCGCCGATGACGCGTTTGACCAGGCCTTCATGCGCGAAGCAGCTCATGCCTTTGGTTTTTTTGTCGCCAATGCCCAGGGCGTGCATGAGGGTGAGGTTCTTCGGTGTCTGTGTGCTCAGGAAACGTTCCTGCACCGCTTCGAACAGATGCGTCGCCTCCATCAAGCCGCCGCCACCGCCCATGAGGCCCACGGTGTCACCGTCTTGGATGAGTTGTGCCGCTTGTGCTGCGGTCATGAATTTGGTTTGCATTTTTGCCCCGTTCGTGTTGTTCAGTTCATGCCTGGGTGGTGTGCTGCATCGTGCTGGGGGGTGAGGGCCTCGGCCTCATACTGGGGTACCAGAAATCGGCCGAGGCCCTCACCCCCCATCACGATGGCGTTGTGGTTTGCACAGAGATGTTGTCTTTGCAGGTCGCAGCTTCAGCTCCGACGTTGTGGTTCGTTCCATGTTCCATGTCGGAGCTGAAGCTCCGACCTACGGATGCACCCACAGCCGGATGAAGGGGATGGGCGGCCGACGATTTTCGGTACCCCGGTATGAGGAGGCCGCCCATCCCCTTTGTCCGGCCCCCGGTGTGGCACAAAAGCCGATGCACCGGAAAGGTCAGCGGTTCACATCAAACAGCACAGCGCCTTTTTTCATCGCGCTCTTGGCGATCACACCCCGATGGATCTCGCTGGTGCCGTCGTAGATGCGGTAGATGCGGGCGTCGCGGTAATAGCGCTCGATGGACAGCTCCTTGCAAAAGCCCATACCGCCAAACACCTGCACCGCACGGTCTACCACGCGGCCCAAAGTTTCTGCGGCGTGCACCTTGACCATGGCGATCTGCTCGCGTGCGTCCATGCCTTGGTCCAGCATCCAGGCGGCGTGGTAGACCATCCAACGGGCGGCGTTGATCTCGATCACGCTGTCGGCGATCATCTGCTGCACCATCTGGAAGTCACCGATCTTGGTGCCAAACTGCTTGCGCTCATTGGCCCAGTTCAGCATCAGCTCACACACATGCGTGGCCTTGCCCACGGCGCGGGCGCCCACCTGCGCCAGGCGCACCACATTGAGCGCGCCCATGGCCAGCTTGAAGCCTTGGCCCGCTTCGCCCAGCAGGGCGACGTCTTCGAGTTGCACATTGTCAAAAAACAGTTCCAGGTGCGGCGTGCCACGCAAGCCCATCATCTTCTGGTCCTTGCCCACGGTGAAACCGGCCAAGCCCTTGTCGACCATGAACATGGAGATTTCTTTTTCGCCGGTCTTGGCCGACACCAAAAAGAAGTCGCTCCACTCGCCATCGCTGATGAAGTGTTTGGTGCCGTTGAGCACCCAGCCCTTGTCGTTTTTCTTGGCGTTGGTTTTGATGCCTGCCGCGTCCGAGCCCGCGCCCGATTCGGTGATGGTGATGGCGCAGGTGCGTGTGCCCGCCACGGCGGGTTTGAGCCAGCGATCAATTTGCTCGCCCTTGCAGTGCAGCAGGGGTTCGTACACATTGCCAAAGGCTCGGCGGATCAGGATGTCGCTGGTGTGGCCAAACTGCTCTTCGCACAGGATGCGGTCCATGTTGGACAGGCCACCACCGCCCAGCGCTTCAGGCATGTTCATGCCGTACAGGCCCAGGGCCTTGGCTTTGTCGTGGATGGCTTGCGCTTTGCTGTTGTCCAAAAAGCCTTGGTCCTCGACTTCGTCTTCGAGAGGCTGAAGTTCTTCGGCGATGAAACGGCGCACCGTTTCGATCATCATTTTTTGTTCGTCGTTGAGTGAAAAGTCCATGGTGAATTCCTTGATGTTTTTCGTTTGTCATGCCGGACTCGATCCGGCATCCAGGTGTTCATTTTTGTAGGTCGGAGCTTCAGCTCCGACACAGTGCAGCACAGCAGCTTGTCGGGGCTAAAGCCGCCGACCTACAGGAACAAGCGTCTTGGTTGGCTTGTCGGGGCTGAAGCCGCCGACCCACAAGAGCCGACTTTTCAAGCACTGCTGAACCAGCGTGCCCCAAAAAAGAAAGGCAGGCGGGAGAGTTTTTCAAAACGCGGGCACATCGCTTCAAGCTTCCACAAAGGGGCGGCTTTTGGCCAGGCATTCGGCGGCCCAGTCTTGCACCGAGGTGTTCGCTTCGCGGCCAAAGTTGACCACTTCCACGCTCACGGGCAAGTCGGCGGGCAGGGCGTCGAACAGACCCTGCACATCGATGGTGCCGTCGCCGGGCAGCAGGCGCTCGCAGCGGGCGGTGTGGACCATTTCTTCGGTGCTGAAGTTCAGACCGGCCTGGGCATCGCAAATTTGCGCGTAGTGCAACAACGCGCGCGGAATGGCGCGGATGTCTTCGAGTGTGGTGGTGGACCGGCCCACATGCAGCGCATCGACCAAGATGCCGGCGTTGGCCGGGCTGCCTGCGCCTTGCACGATGCGCAGCGCAGCGTTGGCGTCTTTCACCGCCGTCCAGGGCATGAACTCCAAGTCAGCGGTCATGCCACAAGGCTTCATGACTTCGCACAGGTGGGCGTAGTTCTCGGTCAGGCGGGCTTCGTTGGCGTCGTCCCCGGCCACCAAAATGGCCTTGGCCTTCAGGGCTGCGCCCGCGTCGTACAGCGCGTCCCAGGTGTGAGGGTCAAACTGTTCGCCGATGCGGATGATTTCCAGATCGAACACGCCCACGCCCGTGTCACGTTGCGCCGCCAGGGTTTCGCGCAGGGCTTCAGGCTGGCCCAACAGGTGCTGTTGTGGCGCGCCCACGGCGTTGGGCCACAGGCGAAGGCCCACAAAACTGTAGCCCGTTTGCGCGGCGACTTGTATCGCTTGTGCGGGTGTGCAGCGGTGCGAGCTCAGGTAGGCGAGGGAGTAGATGCGTGTCATGGGTTTACTTCAGTGGCGACACCGCCGTGGGCATGGCGATGGTCGAGACCATGTTCGTCGTCAAGTGCGCCGGGCCGCCTTTGGGCGGCCAGATGCCTTGGGCCACGGCTTCGCCGCGGATCTGGCTGCGGGCGTTCAGGCTGTCGTAGGCCCAGATGTTGGTGAAACGCAGCGGGCCGTCCAGCGCGACCATGGCCACCACGCAAGGCGAGAGCTTGTCGCGGGCGGGCACGTACTGCTCCCACAGGTCGATGGTGGGCTGCACGCCGCCGGTTTTGATGCCGTAGGTGCGGATTTCATAGACCGGGCCAGTGATGCCACTTTCGGCGCTGGGGCGCACGGGTTTCATCCAGGGGAAGCCTTTGTAGCTGTGTTGCTCCAGCGTCTGGAAAATCTCGCCGCAGCCGAATGGGCTGGCGCTTTGCTGGGTGCGTTCGCGTTCGGCCTGCAAAGCGTCCAATGTGGCAAAGCCGCGCAGCACGATCATCTGGTTGAGCACGCCGATGTCGGTGAACCAGCAGCCCAGCAGTTCGCCTTGGGCCTCAGGCGCCGTGGCAAAGGCCTGCACGTGGGTGGCGGCTTGGCCTGCGGTGCCAAAGGGCAGGTTCATGGTGGCGAGTTCGTAGTACATGGTGTTTTCTTTCGAGGTGTCGGTTGATGTGTGGGTGATCGGGTATTCACAAGTGGCAGCCGGATCGCGTCCTGCGGCGTGGTGTGCGGCGATGAAACCAAAGGTCATGGCGGGGCCCAGCGTGATGCCGCCGGCCGGGTAATGGCCGCCCATCATGCTGCTGAGGTCATTGCCTCCGGCATACAGGCCGGGGATGGCCTGGCCTTGGGCGTCGGTGACTTGGGCGTGGTCGTTCACGCGCAAACCGGCGAAGGTGCCCAAGCTGCCCATCACGACTTTGACGGCATAAAACGGGCCGCGTTCGATGGGACCCATGCAGGGGTTGCGCAGGCCGCGTCGTGTGGCGTTGATGGCGTCGCCTTGGATGCGGTTGTAGGGCGTTTCGCCTTTGCCAAAGTCGCGGTCCTTGCCGTCTTGCGCCAAGGCGTTGTAGCGCTGCACCGTGGCTTGCAGGGCTTGGGCGTCGATGCCGCAAGCGTCAGCCAATTCTTTCAAAGTTTGACCGCGTTTCAGATAGCCGTTTTTCAGCCAAGGGCCGAGCGGCATGGGCGCAGGTTTGACCGCGCCCAGACCGTAGTAGCGGATGAAGGCGTGGTCACAAACCAACCAGGCCTCAGGCTTGTGATCGGCCGGTGTCGCGGCCAGCAGGCCTTGCATGAAGTCGTGGTACGAATTGGCCTCGTTGGCAAAGCGCAAACCCTTGGCTGTGACGGCGATCAGGCCGGGCTTGGCGCGCTCGATCAGGTGCGGAAAGTGCGCCACGCTGCCGTCCTGGCGGGGCACCAAAGACACGGGGGCCAATGCCGCCGCTTGCACCAGGTCGCTCGCCACCACGCCGCCTGCGGATTCGCCCAAGCGCAGGCCGTCGCCCGTGTTGCCCCGGTTGCCCGCCGACCAGTGCTCTTGGCCCGTGGGTGCATGCGGCAGCAATTGCTGTTTGCGGGCTGGGTCGTGTGGAAAGCCGCCGGTGGCCAACACCACGCCGCAGCGGGCTTGGAAATGGACTTCACCCTCCGGCGTTTGGACTAGGGCACCCGTCACGCGGCCTTCGCTTTGCAGCAAACGCAAGGCCGGGCTGTTCACGCGAATTTGAACGCCCAGATCCAAGGCGGACTTGGCCAGCCCGCCGATCAAGGCATTGCCGTTGACCAGTCGCGTGCCCCGGCGGTGCACCAGCAGGTCACGCCCATGGCGCAGCAGCAGTTGGGCGACGTGCCAGAACGAGGCGGGTTGGTGCAGCGCATTCAAAAAATGCCGCAGCTCCGCACCCGAGGCGATGCCCATACCCCACAAGGTGGTCTCGTGCAGCGGGGGCTTGAGATCGTGCAGGCGATCGCCCAGTTGGCGGGCGTCAAACGGGGCCGCGCAGATCGAGCGGCCACCGGTGGCCGCATCGATGGTGTGGCCGTGAAAGTCGGGAATCGCGTTCCCGTCGATGAACTGCAGCGCGGTGTTCTTTCTGAAAAACTCGACCATGCGTGGGCCGTTCTTCAGAAAGGCCAGGGCGCGGGACTCGTTAAATTTCTCGCCCAGTTCGCGGCGCAGGTAAGACAGCGGTTTTTCGATGCGTTCGACCAGGCCCGCTTCGACCGCCAGCGGATTGCGCGGCACCCACATCCAGCCGCCCGACCATGCGGTGGTGCCACCGTATTGCGGGTCTTTCTCGACCACGATCACTTTCATGCCCAGGTGCGCGGCGGTGACGGCCGCAGACAGTGCGCCCGCGCCGGAGCCCACCACCAGCAGGTCGCAGTGTTCGGTTGAAGGCGTTGTAGCGTTCATCGGCTTGCGCGCATCACACCGCGTAGATCGGCTTGCGCCCATCGGTGGGCGCGGCGCTGCCGGTCTCGGCCGTGAGGCTGAAGAAGGGTGACGCGCCGCTGGACGCGGCCAGCTGTTGCGCAATGCTGAGCAGTTCGGGCGCGAGCTCGGCCATTTTTTCGGCCGTGAAGCGCACGGTGGGGCCAGCAATCGTCAGCACGCCAAACGCAGGCTGACCCGCAAAGCGCACGGGTGCGGACATGGCCGACAGGCCGGCGGTGTAGGTGTCGGTGGTCAGGCTGTAGCCGCGCTCGCGGGTTTGGGCCACGGCCTCCATCACGGCTTGCAAGCTGGTGGGGGCGGCAGGGCCGAACTGTTCCGGCTGGCCCAGACCTTGTTTGGCCACCAAGGCCAGGGCCGCGTCATCGCTGAGCGTCGACAGCAAGGCCCAGCCCGAGGACGAGCACGACAAGCGCGCATCGCTGCCCATGTCGGGGTCATAGCGCAAGCCTTGGCGCGCGCCTTGGGCGCGGGCCACCCAGGTCAGGCGCTCGCCGTCGACCACCGACAAGCGCACCAGCTCGCCAGAAACCTCGGCCAGGCGGTTGAGCAGGGGCTGGGCAATGTCCACGATGCCGCTGTTGCTCAGGTAGCTCAGGCCCATGGAGACCAGCTTGGTCGTCAACAGGTAGTCGCCGTGCCCGCGTGTCTGGCGCACATAGCCCAGGCGCACCAGGTCGGTCAGCAGGCGGTGCGTGCCGCTGCGGGGAATGTCCAGCCGGTCGGCAATGGCCGCCAGTTCCAGGCCTTCGCCGTGTTGTGAGAGCAATTCGAGGATGCTCAAAGTTCGTTCGAGTACGCCGCTCATGTGGGATTCCTTGATGCCGTGAAGGCCGGGCAGGTTTGACGTTGACCGGTGCGCGCCGCTTGCAGCAGGGCCAAAGTGGCTTGCAAAGTGCGCCAGCCGTCCAAGGCCGAGCAGATGGGGGTTTCGCGCCGCTCGGCCACTGCGCGGAAATGCCGCAGCTGTTGCACGTACACATCGATCTCGTGTACCCGGCTTTGCTCGCGCATCATTTCGTGGTGCCAGTGGCGCTCACCCTCGTAGCGCCACAGCGCCAGATCGGGCAGTGACAGCGAGGCTTGCGTGCCCGACAAAAAGTGCGACTGCACGTTCTGACGTGGGTATTGGCTTTGCTCGCCCGCACAAAAATCCCAGCACCAGGGCGAGACGGCGGTGTCCGAGACCGTCATCACGGCTTGCGTGCCAGATGCAAACTCGAACAAGGCCGAGCCGGTGTCTTCCACTTCAAAACCGCGCACCGCGCTGGACAAGCAGCCTTGCACCGCGCGCACGTCGCCGAGCAAAAACACCAGCATGTCGATGTCGTGGATCAGGTTGATCAGCACCGGCCCGCCGCCGGCTTGGCGGCGCCAGGCCACGTCGAAGTAAGCCGCGGGCTTGTAAAAATTGGCCATCACGTTGGCGCTGAGCACTTGGCCCAAGCGACCGTCCGCCACGATTTGGCGAGCCCTTTGCAAGATCGGGTTGTGGCGGCGGTGGTGACCCACCAGCACCGGCACGCCCGTGTCTTGCGCGATCTGGATCAGCCGCTCGGCAGCGGCCAGGGTGTCGGTCACCGGCTTTTCGATCAGCACCGCCAGGCCGCGCGCCATGCAGTCGGCGGCCACTTCCACATGCGTGGCGTTGGGCGTGGCGATCACCACGCCTTGGGGCTGGGTGGCTTCCAGCAGGGCTTGGTGGTTTGCAAAGGTGGGGACGTTTCGCTCGGCGCACCACTGGCGACCGGCCGCGCCCGGCTCGGCCACGCCCACCAGAGCGAACTCGGGTGTTTTCAGGATGCGCTCGATGTGCGTCCGGCCAATCACGCCAGCGCCAATCACGGCCAGAGGGAACTTTTGCATGGGGCTTTGCAGGGTGGCAGGGGTTTCAATGGCGCAAGTATATTGATTTTTGGAAATAAATTCAAAAATGGAATCAAATTCCGTTTTTATGTATCATCGCGGCCATGAACCCGACACAGCCCTTGAACCTCGACGGTGCCTCGCGCATCCATTTCATCGTGGGCGACCCGATCGCCCAGGTCAAATCACCCACGGGTGTGAGCCAAGCTTTTCAGGCCGCAGGGCTCAATGCGCTGTGCATCCCAGCCCATGTGGCCCCGGCCGATCTGGCGGTCTGGACAGCTGGCGTGTCGCTGTGCAAAAACGTGGACGGCATCATCGTCACGGTCCCGCACAAGTTCGCTTACTTTGACCTGTGCGCCACCACCTCAGAGCGCGGCGCGTTTTTGAAATCCATCAACACCTTGCGCCGCAACCCCGATGGCAGCTGGCACGGCGACATGTTCGACGGCATGGGCTATGTGAAAGCATTGGCGCTCAAGGGCTGCAGCTTGCAAGGTCAAAAAGCTTTGTTGGTGGGCGCAGGCGGTGCCGGTTCGGCCATTGCGTATTCGCTGGCCACGGGCGGTGTGCGCGAGCTGGCCATTCACGACGAAGACACGGCCCGGCGCGACGCCTTGGTGCAGCGCCTGGCCTCGCTGGGCCCCTGCCGCGTGGTCACAGGCAGCAGCGACCCCACAGGTTTTGACATCGCCATCAACGCCACACCGATCGGCATGAAAGCGGGCGATCCGCACCCGATCGATGTGAGCCGCTTCACAGCGGACATGTGGGTGGGCTGCGTGATCACCGTGCCCGCTGTGACGCCGATGATTGCCGCTGCGCGGGCGTTGGGTTGTCACACCCTCACAGGCGCTGAGATGTTTGCGCAGGTGAAAGACCTGATGGTTGAATTTTTGATGGGGGCCTGAGATGCAAGTTCTGAAGAACGGTCTGGATGGTTTGAAAGACGGTGCCGAATTTGACCTGGTGGTCATCGGTGCGGGCGGTGCGGGTTTGTCGGCGGCGGTGTTTGCCGCCATAGACGGCGCGAAGGTGCTGGTGGTCGAGCGCACCGAATTTGTGGGCGGCACCACCGCCTGGTCGGCGGGCACCACTTGGGTGCCGGGCACGCACCACGGTTCAGCAGTCAACCCCAGCGACACCCTGGCCGATGTGACGACTTATCTGAACCATGCTGTGGGCTCGCAAGCGCCAGCGGCCTTGCGTGACGCCTTTTTGAAGAGCGGTCCCGAGGCCGTGGCCAAAATCGAAGCGCAGACCCCAGTGAGGTTCCGTCCTTACCCCAAGCACCCGGACTACATCAGCGATTTGCCTGGCTCGACCTTGAATGGCCGTGCGCTGGAGCCCGTGCCTTTCGATGGCCGCTTGCTGGGCGAATTGTTCCCGCTGCTGCGCCCGCCGATTCCTGAATTCACTGTGCTCGGCGGCATGATGGTGGACCGCACCGACATCAACCACTTGCTGGCCATGACGAAGTCTTGGGCTTCGCTCAAGCATTCGGTCAGCATCCTGTGGCGGCATCTGCGCGATCGCCTGACGCATGCCCGCGGCACGCGTTTGGTGATGGGCAACGCCTTGGTGGGCCACTTGCTGCATGCCTTGTCCAAGCAAGGCACGGCGACCTTGGCGCTCAAGACCTCGGTCGATGCACTTGAGCGTGACGACAAAGGCCGCGTGGTGGCCGTGCGTTTGAGCAGCGCCACCGGCAAGGCGCGCGTGCTGGCCAAGCGTGGCGTGGTGTTGGCCAGTGGGGGCTTTAACCGCGACCCGGCTTTGCGTGCTCAGAAGTTGCCTGGCGTTCCCGCCGAGTGGTGCCCAGCCGCGCCTGGCCACACTGGCGAGGCTCTCGCTTTGTCGCGGGGCTTGGGCGCCGTTGAAGGGCAGGGCGCACAAAGCCCGGCCTTCTGGGCACCGGTGTCTTTGCGCCAACGCGCCGACGGCAGCACGGCTGTGTTCCCGCACTTTGTGATGGACCGCGCCAAGCCCGGCATGATCACCGTCAACCAGGCTGGAGAGCGCTTTGTGAACGAGAGCACTTCGTACCACCTGTTTGCGCTGGGCATGCAGGCGGCCCAGCAAGCCGTTCCCGCTTACATGGTGGCCGATGCCAAAGCCTTGCGCCAATACGGCATGGGCATGGTGCGCCCCGGTGGCAAAGGGCTGGCACCGTTTCTGGCCGATGGCTACCTGACTGAAGGCAACAGCTTGCAAGCGTTGGCGGACAAGCTGGGCATCTCGGCCGAGGGCTTGGCCCAAGCGGTGGCCGACAACAACGCCTTTGCCCGAACCGGTGTGGACACCCAGTTCCAGCGCGGCGAGACGGCCTATCAGCAAAACATTGGCGACGCCGCAGCCGGCGGCCGCAACCCCAACTTGGGCGAGATGAGCGAAGGCCCTTACTACGCCGTCAAGCTCTACCCTGGCGACATTGGCGCGGCGCAAGGCCTGCAGACCAACGAACATGCGCAGGTGCTCAATGCACAAGGCCAGGCGATTGAAGGTTTGTATGCCGTGGGCAACGACATGAACTCCATCATGGGTGGCGTCTACCCGGCCCCCGGCATCACGATTGGGCCCGGTTTGGTGTTTGCCTATTTGGCGGCGCAGCATGCTTTGGCTGCGCTCACTGCGCTCGGGTCTAACCCCTAATACGTTCGATCATCGAACGTTTTTGAGCGATCATCGAACTTTGAATGCAGGAGACCTTGAAATGCTTAAGGCATTGCCCACTACATTCCCATCACCTTGCCCTGCATGGAAAACGTTTTTTCAACCCACTGGCCGTGCATGCTGGCCTGATTCCGCCCAAGAGGAGACCTCTGTGAAAGCTACCCTGAAAACCCTGGCCGTCTGCGCTGCATTGGCCGTGTCTGGCCTGGCCCAAGCCCAAGACATCAAGATCGCCAACATCGTTGAATTGTCCGGCCCCGGCACCACCGCTGGCACCGTGTTCAAGAACGGCGTGGAACTGGCCATCAAGGAAATCAACGCCTCGGGCGGCATCTTGGGCAAGAAAATCAGCTACACCACCGAAGACACCCAGACCAACCCTGGCGTGGCCAAGGGCTTGACGCAAAAGGCCGTGGACAACGACACCTTCGCCATCTTTGGCCCCGTGTACTCCGGCTCCATCATGGTCTCCATGGCCGAATCCAAGCGGGGCGAAACGCCCAACTTCACCGGTGGTGAAGCCGCTGCGATCACGGCGCAAGGCAACCCTTATGTGTTCCGCACCGCCTTCGGTCAAAGCGTGTCTTTCCCCAAGCTGGCCAAGTTCATCACCTCCAAAGCCAAGACTTTGGCCATCGTCTATGTGAACAACGACTTCGGCAAAGGCGGTCGTGACACCCTGACCAAACTGCTGGAAGGCACCTCGACCAAGATCGTGGCCGACATTTCGACCGACGCCGGTCAGGTCGATTTCTCTGCGGCAGTTTTGAAAGCCAAGCAGACCGATGCCGACGCGATCTTTGTGTACACCAACGAAGAAGAGTCAGCCCGTGCGCTGCGCGAATTCCGCAAGCAAGGCGTCAAGAAAATGCTGATCGGTGAAACCACCCTGACCGGTCAAAAAGTGATTGAGCTGGCCGGTGAAGCCGCCAACGGCGCTTTGGCCCACGTGGGCCTGACCGTTGACGCCCCTCAGTTCAAGGCTTTCGGTGCCAAGTACAAAGCCGAATACAAATCGGAGTCGGACCACAACGGCATCAAGGGCTACACCGGCATGTACGTGCTCAAAGCCGCGATTGAAAAAGTGGGCAAGCTCGACCGCAAGGCTGTGGCTGCAGCCATCCGCAATGGTTGCTTCAGCACCAAGCAAACGCCCGGTATTTTGATGGACGTGTGCTTTGACGACAAAGGCGATCTGGACCGCGAAAGCTTCCTGATCGAGGTGAAGAACGGTCACCCCGTGATCAACGCCACCTTGCCTGCGCTCAACGCCAAGAAGTAAAGCCACCGCGTCACTGCGAGGAACGAAGTGACGCGGCAGTCCATGGATTGCCGCGCTTGTCTCGCAATGACGCCGTGGGCGAGGCGGTCTAAGGCCGCCTCGTTTTGCTTGTGACGACACGCTGACCTTGCCTGCTGCGGGTCACGATCCCCTTTCGGAGTTCATCCATGACCGACTTTTTACAACTCTTCTTCAGTGGCCTGGCCACGGGCAGCATTTACGCGCTGGCGGCTTTGGGTTTCACCTTGCTGTGGCAGGCGTCTGGCACCATCAACTTCGCGCAAGGCGAATTCGTGATGCTGCCCGCCTTCATGATGGTGATGCTGATGGGCTCGGGCCTGTCGCTGTATTTCGCTTTCGCTTTGACGATTGTGCTGTCGGTCGTGATTTTGGGTTGGCTGTTCAAGCGTGGTCTGGTGGACCCCCTGTTCAAGTACGGCATGATGCCCATCGTCGTGGCCACCATCGGTCTGTCGATCGCCATGCGCAACGGCGTGCGTGCGGGTTACAGCGCCGAGCCTCAACCGTTCCCCCAAGTTTTCCCCGACGTGATCTTTGACGTGATGGGCGTGACCTTCTCGGCCAGCGATGTCGGCAACTTTGTGCTGGCCATGGTGCTGGTGCTGGTGACGCAGGCCTTCCTGAACAAAACCGTCACCGGCCGCGCCATGCAGGCGGTGGCGCAAAACACCGAAAGTGCTTCGGTGTTGGGCATCAATGTCCCGCGCATGATTTTCTACACCTTCGCGATCAACGCGATCCTGGCGGCTGCGGCGGCCTTGCTGGTGACGCCCACGTACCTTGCCAAGTTCGACATGGGCGAGGGCCTGGGCAACAAGGCCTTTTTTGCCGCCATCATCGGCGGCTTCAACAACTCGCGCGGTGCGCTGGTGGGCGGCTTGCTGGTGGGGGTGTGTGAAAACCTGGCTGCGGCCTACATCTCGCCAGCCTACAAAGATGCGGTCGCGTTGGTCATCTTCATGGTCGTGATCCTGTTCAAGCCCCAAGGGCTGCTCGGCAAGAAAGAGGAGCGCAAAGTATGAAAAAACTCAAGCTGCTGTTGGCGCTGGTCGTTCTGGCCGCTCTGGTCATCGTGCCCAGCTTCCTCAAAAACTACGGCATCCACATGTTCACCACTTGGCTGGTGTTCATCATCGCCACCATGGGTCTGAACCTCACCGTGGGTTATGCCGGTCAGAAGTCGCTGGGCCATGCCGCCTTCTTTGGCATCGGGGCCTACACCGTGGCCATCCTGCTCAAAGCGGGGTTCAGTTTCTGGCTGGGTTTGCCGGTGGCGGCATTCATCTGCTTTTTCACGGGCTTGGCCTTGGGCTTTCCGGCGCTGCGTGTGCAGACCATTTATCTGGCCTTTGCCACGCTGGGTTTCAACACCGCCTTGTGGCTGGTGATGCGCAACGAAGAGTGGCTCACCGGCGGCACTTTCGGCATCAACAACATCGCACGCCCCAGTTTGGGTGGCATCAGCTTTGATGGCAACTTGGCTTATTACCACCTGGTGTTGGGTTTCACCATCGTGCTGGCGCTGCTCTTGTGGGGCCTGCTGCGTTCGCCCTGGGGCAAGGCCTTCACGGCGCTGCGCGACAACGCCATCCGCGCCGAGAGCCTGGGCATCGACACCCGCAGCTACACCCTGCTGAGCTTCGCGATTGGCGCGGTGTACGCCGGTGTGGCCGGTGGCCTGTATGCCTCGCAAGTGCAGTTCATTGACCCGGCTTTGTTCACCGTGGGCGCGTCCATCATGATGTACCTCATGGTGGTGGTCGGTGGCCCGGGTTATTTCCTCGGCCCGGTGCTGGGCTCTGCGGTGGGCGTGGTCTTGCCCGAGTGGCTGCGTTTTGCGCAGGCTTGGTATTTGTTCGTGTTCGGCGCGGCGGTGGTGGTGCTCATGATCTGGCTGCCCGATGGCTTGCTCAGCATCCCCGACCGCCTCAAGGCGCGCCGCCAATCGCGAGAGGCTTCGGCTGCGCGCGCTGCTGCTGGCCAAGGAGTGAAAGCATGATCCAGCCCGTCCTCAAAGTCACCAACATGAAGAAGGCCTACGGCGCGATTCAAGCCGTGGGCGGTGTGTCCTTCGAAGTGCGCCCCGGCGAAATTTTTGGCGTGATCGGCCCCAACGGCTCGGGCAAAACCACCTTGTTCAACAGCATGCTGGGCCAGATCACCCCCGATGAAGGCAAGATTGAACTCAATGGCCACGACGTGACCACGCTCGGTCCTCTGGCACTCAATCGCCGTGGCGTGGGACGCACCTTCCAGACCCTGCAGGTGTTTGGCAAGATGACCGTGCGCGACAACCTGATCGTGGCCGCTCAAGAGCACTCTGGGTCAATGTTCAGCCGCATGTTCGCGCCCTCCGACTCCGGTCTGGGTGACAAGGCCGACGCGCTGATCGACCAATTCCGCATCCGCCACGTGGCCGACAAGAAAGCCGGTGAACTGAGCTACGGCCAGCAAAAGCTGGTGGACATCGCCATGGCCTTCATGAGCGAGCCCGATCTGGTCTTGCTCGACGAGCCTTGCGCCGGTGTGAACCCGTCTTTGGTGGGCGGCATCAGCACTTTGCTCAAAGAACTGAACCAAACCCGACGAGCCGACGGGAAGTCCAGCAGCTTTGTGGTGATCGAACACAACATGGACTTTGTGATGGACCTGTGCCACCGCATCATGGTGATGGTCGAGGGCCAGGTGCTGGCCATCGGCACGCCTGACGAGATCCGCGCCAACAAACAGGTGCTGGACGCCTATTTGGGGAACTGAGATGAGCGCAACCACCGATACCTGCATCGAATTCGACAACGTGGTCGCAGGCTACAAGGATTTCATGATCCTGAACAACTTGTCCTTCAAAGTGCCCAAGGGTTCGATCACGCTCTTGATCGGCCCCAACGGCGCAGGCAAGTCCACCGTGCTGAAAACCCTTTTTGGTTTGCTCAAACCTCGCCAGGGCCAGATCAAATTGAACGGCAAGGACATCACTGGTGCCACGCAAAAAGCCTTGCTGGCCGATGGCATCGCCTTTGTGCCCCAGGGCCGCAACCTGTTCGGTCAGCTCAGCGTCTATGAAAACCTGGAGCTGGGTGGCATCACGCTGGGCATGAAGACCACGCACGAACGCATCCCGGAAGTGCTGGCGTTTTTTCCCCGCGTGAAAGAGCGCATGAACTCACGCGCCTCGGCCCTGTCGGGTGGTGAGCAAAAACAGCTGGAGATCGGCCGTGCTTTGTTGCTGCGCCCGAAGGTCTTGCTGATCGACGAGCCCTCGATTGGCCTGTCGCCCATGGTGGTGCAAGACGTGTTCAAGCTGCTGCGCAAGCTGGCTGACCAAGGCACCACAGTCCTGATGGTGGAGCAAAACGTCAAGAGCGCGCTCAAGTACTCGGACAACGCCATCGCACTGGAGTCGGGCCGTCTGGTGCTCTACAAATCGGCTGCGGAAATTCTGGCCGATCCGCAGATGGAGCGCCTGTTTTTGGGTGGTGCGCACACGACGGCTGCAACCACCGTTTGAACTTCAAAGAAGCGGCTGCGAACTGCGCGCTGCTTTCGGATGTGCCGGTGGAATGCGGCGTGATCAGCCTGGGTGACGGTTGACCAGCAGCCCGATCAACTCGGGCACCAACGCGTTGGGATCGCCTTCTTTGCAGGCGGCTTCCAAGGTGTTTTTGACCGCTTGCGCCACCGTGTGGTCGGCCTGCGTGTCACTGGCCATCTGGTTGTAATAGCTCAGGTCCTTGAGCGCGTTGCTCATGGAAAAGCGCAGACCTGAAGTGTCGCCCGTGGTCAGCGTGGGCTTGAGCCGTTCGAGCGCAGCGCCCCAGCCGCCGCCCATGGCCAGCACGTCCACAAAGGTTTGGGCATTGACGCCCGACAGCTGCGCGCACGCTGCGGCTTCGGCCAGCAAGGTCACGGTGCCCAAAGACACATAGTTGTGCAAGAGCTTCATGCGGTGACCCGAGCCGATTGGGCCGGTGTGCACGATGTTTTCAGCAAAGCACGACAAGATGGGTTTGCAGGTTTCGAACAAGGCAGCATCGCCGCCGACCAACAAGTTGAGGCGACCTTCGGCGGCTTCCTTGGGGGTGCGGGTCATGGGCGAGTCCAGAAACTGCCCGCCCTGCGCGATCACCATGGCCGCGACTTTTTCGGTGGACGCGGGCACGGCGGTCGAGCAGTCGATGACGATGGTGCCCGGGCGCATGCCCTTCAAAACGCCGTCTTCGCCCAGCAAAACGGCTTCGACCTGGGGCGTGCCGGTCACGCACAAAATGATGACATCGGATTGCGCCGCCAGCGCCTGGGGCGTGGTGCAGGTGCGTGCGCCTGTGGCCAGCAGGGCGTCCAGTGGCTGGTTGCCCGGGTGTTCCAGCACCGTCAGGCTTTGCCCGTGTTTGAGCAAATTGCTCGCGATGCCGTGGCCCATCATGCCGATGCCGATCATGCCGATTGTTTTCATGGGTACTCCGAATGACTGAAGGCCCAATATAACCATCTCTGCGCCTGCATGAGGGCTTGTCCTGATGAGTGGGTGACAGTGGCCCGCCTATACTTCAGGAATGAACCAACCGGTACATTCTGCCAAGCTCAAGCCAACCGAGGTGCCCACCGCGCGTGAGTCAGGACGCACCAACGACCCAGCCCGCACCATGGCCGAGATCTTGGCGGTGGCCACGCACGAGTTTGCGGACAAGGGTTTGACGGGCGCGCGCATCGACGAGATCGCCGCAGCCACGCGCACCAGCAAGCGCATGATCTATTACTACTTCGGCAGCAAGGATGGCCTGTATCTGGCGGTGCTCGAAGAAGCCTACCGCCGCATGCGCGCCATCGAGTCGGATTTGCATCTGGGCGATCTGCCGCCCATGGAAGCCCTGCAAAAGCTGGTGGAGTTCACCTACGACCACCACCGGGACAACGAAGACTTCATCCGCCTGGTGATGAACGAGAACATCCAGCGCGGCGACTATTTGCGCCAGAGCCAAAGCATTCAGGCGATGAACAGCAATGCCATCCAGTCCGTGCAGGCGGTGTACGACCGGGGCGTGACGCAGGGCGTTTTCAGGGCGGGGCTCGATCCTGTGGACATCCATTCGGCGATCTCGGCGTTCACCTTCTTCAACGTGTCGAACCGCCACACCTTTGGTGTGATTTTCAAGGAGCGGGCCAGCCAAGAGAAGGCCGACACCCTCAAGCGCGAGCATGTGGTGGCGCTGATCTTGCGCTTTGTCAGCCATCAAATTCCGGCATAACAGCTAGGTTTTGGGTGAATTCCATGATCAGGGAAACTACTGAGTTGATAAAACTAACCAGTTCGTACATTAACGGTAGCCCTTTCTGGAGATGCATGTGGTGAAAAAAATCATGGATGGTTACTGCTGGTTGTTGAACCAGCTGACCGCGATCAGTCTGGCGATCATGGTCGTCTTGGTGTTTGGCAACGTGGTGATGCGCTACGGTTTCAATTCCGGGATCACCATGTCCGAAGAGTTGTCGCGCTGGTTGTTTGTGTGGCTCACCTTCATGGGCGCCATCGTGGCCATGAAGGATGGCGCACATCTGGGCTCGGACACGCTGGTGTCTCGCTTGCCCGTGGCTGGCAAGAAGGTGTTCCTGTTCATTGGCCATGCCTTGATGTTGTTTGTTTGCTGGTTGTTGTTCAAAGGTTCGTATGAGCAGTCGGTCATCAACTGGGACACCACCAGTGCGGTGATGGAAGCGTCGATGGCGATTTTTTATGGCTGCGGCATGGTGGCCGCTGTGTCGATTGCCGTGATCTTGTTGCACAAGTTGTGGCGTTTGTTCACCGGTGATTTGTCCGAAAACGAGTTGGTGGGTGTGCGCGAATCGGAAGAAGAGCCGATCGATGTGCCTGCGCCTTTGAAATAAGAAGAAAGAGAAACACCATGACCATCACCGTTTTTCTCGGTTCCTTGCTCGCAGCCATGGCGCTGGGCATTCCGATTGCTTTTTCCTTGCTCCTGTGTGGCGTGGCCCTCATGTGGCACATGGACATGTTCGACGCCCAGATCCTGGCGCAAAACCTGATCGAAGGCTCCAACAGCTTTCCTTTGCTGGCCGTGCCGTTTTTCATGCTGGCCGGTGAGATCATGAACACGGGCGGTTTGTCCCGACGCATTGTCGATTTCGCCATGGCCTTGGTGGGCCACATCCGTGGCGGTTTGGGTTATGTGACCATCGTGGCCGCCTGTTTGTTGTCTGCCTTGTCGGGCTCTGCCGTGGCTGACGCGGCGGCATTGACCGCGCTGCTCTTGCCCATGATGGTCAAGGCAGGGCACGACAAAGCCCGCAGTGGCGGCCTGATCGCCGCATGCGGTGTGATCGGGCCGATCATCCCGCCTTCCATTGGTTTTGTGATCTTTGGCGTGGCCGCCAACGTGTCGATCAGCAAGTTGTTTTTGGCCGGCATCTTCCCGGGCATCGTGCTGAGCGCGGGCTTGTGGATCACCTGGGGCTGGTTGACGCGCAAAGAGCAGTTGACACCTCCCCCACGCCAGCCTTTGTCAGAAATCATGGCCTCGCTGCGCCGCGCCACCTGGGCATTGATGCTGCCCGTGATCATTTTGGTCGGCCTGCGCATGGGGGTCTTCACACCCACGGAAGCGGCTGTGGTGGCTGCGGTTTACGCGCTGTTTGTGGCGGCAGTGGTTTACAAAGAACTGAACTTCAAACAATTGGTGGAGGTCTTTCAGGCTGCAGCCAAGACCACGGCCGTGGTGATGTTCCTGGTCGCTGCGGCCATGGTGTCGGCCTGGCTGATCACGGTTGCCAATTTGCCGCAGCAGGTCATTGCCTTGCTGGAGCCATTGCTGGGCAGCCCCACCTTGCTGATGTTCGCCATCATGATTTTGTGCATGATCGTGGGCACCGCCATGGACATGACGCCGACCATCTTGATCCTGACGCCCGTGCTCATGCCGCTGGTGTCTGCTGCGGGCATTGACCCGGTTTATTTTGGTGTGATGTTCATCATCAACAATTCGATCGGCTTGGTCACCCCACCCGTGGGCACCGTGCTCAACGTGGTGGCCGGTGTGGGCCGCATGCGCATGGACGATGTGACGCGTGGCGTCATGCCCTTCATGGCGGTACAGTTTGCGGTGATGTTCCTGATGGTCCTGTTCCCGCAAATCGTGATGGTGCCGGCCCGCTGGTTCTATTGATTTTTCTTCTTGTGGTCTGACCGGGTACGCCAGGCCACAAGTTTTTGCAAGCGTACGTCCTTGACTATTTTTTGGAGACAACTCATGAAACGTGTGTTCATCAAGTCCTTGATCGCAACCGTGGCTTTGGCCGCTGTGGGCGTGGCATCGGCTCAAGACAAAACCATCAAGTTCGCCAACCAGAACACAGCCGGTCACCCGATTGTTCTCGGCATGGAAAAGTTCAAGGAAATCGTCGAGAAGAACTCTGGCGGCAAGATCAAAGTCAATGTGTTCCCCGGCGGTGCCTTGGGCAGCGACCAGGCCAACGTGTCGGCCATCCAAGGCGGCTCGCTCGAAATGGCGGCCATGAACTCGGGCATCTTTGCTGCGCAGGCCAAAGAATTCGCCATCTTCGATTTCCCCTTCATGTTCGGCTCTGGCAAAGAAGCTGACGCCGTGGTGGATGGGCCTTTCGGCAAGAAGCTGCATGCCAAACTGGAAGACAAGGGCCTGATCGGCCTGGGCTACTACGAGCTGGGTTTTCGCAACATCACCAACAGCAAACGCGCCATCAACAAGGTCGAGGACTTGGAAGGCCTGAAGTTGCGCGTGATCCCCAACCCGATCAACGTGGACTGGGTCAAGGCCTTGGGTGCGAACCCCACACCGCTGCCTTTCCCTGAACTGTACGCTGCGCTGGACCAAAAAGCCGTCGACGGCCAGGAAAACCCAGTGGCCACCATCAACGGCGCCAAGTTGTACGAAGTCCAAAAGCACATGGTCCTGACCGGTCACCAGTACAACCCCCAGTCGGTCATCATCAGCAAGAAGTTCTGGGAAAAGCTTTCAGCAGCCGAGAAGAAAATCGTGGCCGACGCCGTGACCGAGTCGGCCAAATTCCAGCGCGAGAAAGCCCGTGCTCTGGAAGCCAGCATCACCGACAACTTGAAGAAGAACGGCATGCAAGTGACCCAGTTGCCAGAAGCCGAAATGGCCAAGCTGCGCGACAAAATGCGCCCTGTGACCGCCAAGTACGGCGTGACCGTCGGTCAGGACCTGGTCAAGGAGCTGCAAGCTGAAATCGACAAGGTGCGCATTGCAGCGGCAGCGCCTGCCAAGAAGTCGGGCAAGTAATTGCACCCCAAGGCTTCGCCGCGTGTGCGGTGGAGCCTTCTTTCTTATTCATAAGGATTTGTCATGAAAGTCTTGATGCTGCACGGCGTGAACCACAACATGTTTGGCAAACGCGACCCCCAGCAATACGGCACCATCACCTTGGATGAAATCAATGCCAACTTGCAAAAGCTGGGTCAAGAGTTGGGTGCCGAGGTCGAGTGCTACCAGACCAACCATGAAGGTGACATGTGCGAGCGCATTCACCAAGCCTACTTTGACAAGGTCGACGCCGTGCTGATCAACGCAGGCGCATGGACCCACTACAGCTACGCGATCCGCGATGCGCTGGCCGTGCTGACTTGCCCCGTGGTGGAGTTGCACATGTCCAACATCCATGCCCGCGAAGAATTCCGCCACAAATCGGTCTTTGCCGAAATCGTCAAAGGCCAGATCTGCGGCTTTGGCGCCGACAGCTATTTGCTGGCGCTTCGTGCGGGCGTGTCTGCTGCGCAAGCGGCTTGATGAGCGAATCTTTTCACCCATGATCAACGGCAACACCGAACTCATCGCGCACATTGGCTACCCGACGCACACCTTCAAGTCGCCGATGATTTACAACCCGTATTTCGAATCGGCGGGCATCAACGCCGTGGTGGTGCCCATGGGCTGCAAGCCTGAGAACTATGCGCCTTTCCTCAAGTCGGTGTTCACGCTGGAAAACATCCGTGGCGCGTTGATCACCATGCCGCACAAGGTCACCACCGTGGGCTTGCTCGATGAAGTGACCGCCACCGTGCGCGTGGCCGGGGCCTGCAACGCGGTCAAGCGCCTGGCAGATGGCCGCTTGGTGGGCGACATGTTCGATGGTGCAGGCTTTGTGCGCGGTGTGCAGCGCAAAGGCTTTGACCTGACAGGCAAACGTGTGTTGGTGGTGGGCACCGGCGGTGTGGGCTGCGCGATTGCCGCCTCCCTTGCGGGTGCGGGCATTGCGGCCATCAGCCTGTTCGATGTGAACACGGCGGGTTGCGAAGCCTTGGCCCAGCGCCTCAAAACCCATTACCCCCAGATCGATGTGCGCACCGGATCGAACGATCCCGTGGACCACGATCTGGTCGTGAACGCCACCCCCATGGGTATGAACGAAGGTGACCCGCTGCCCATGGATGTTTCTCGCCTGTCCCCCGAGACCTTTGTGGGCGAAGTGGTGATGAAGGCCGAGACCACCGCATTCTTGGCCGCTGCGCAAGCACGTGGTTGCCGCACCCAGGTGGGCACGGACATGCTGTACGAACAGATCCCGGCGTATCTGGAATATTTTGGCTTGCCCACCACCACCGCAGAAGTGCTGCGCAGTGGTGCCAAGCTGAGCTATTGATTTTGTTTTTCTGCACCGCCTTTGGCGATGCGCTGTACCTGTGTTTGTAGGAGCCCACCCCCGTGGGCGATGGGGGTGGCACACACCCAAAAAACCATCGCCCACAGGGGTGGGCTCCCACAAACTGCAACTGGAGCACCGAGATGACCTTGAACAAAGTTGACCGCGAAGCCGTCCCCAACATGCCCAACCGTTTGGGGCTGTCGGGCATTGAATTCATCGAGTACGCCACCAGCCGCCCACAGGCGCTGGGCCAGGTGCTGGAGAACATGGGCTTTCGGCCCGTGGCGCGCCACCGCTCGCGTGAGGTGACTTTGTACCGCCAGGGCACGATGAACTTGGTGGTGAACGCCAGCCCCGACGATGCCCGCGTGAGCGGCACGGTGGACGGCCAGCCCGTGATTTCTGCGGTGGCTTTTCGTGTGCAAGACGCCCTCAAGGCGCACAAGCGCTGCATAGAGCTGGGCGCCTGGAGCGTGGGCAGCCATGCACAAGCGATGGAGCTGCACATCCCCGCCATCCATGGCCCGGGCGGCAGCCGCTTTTACTTTGTGGACCGTTGGCAAGAGTTCTCGATCTACGACATCGACTTCAAGCCCATCCCGACCGTGGACCCGAACCCGCCGGCACTGGCGGGCATGAGTTACTTTGGGGTGGTGCAGTACATCGGCGCGGCCCGCAGCGCCGACTGGCAGACCTATTACGAACACATGTTCGACTTCAGCAGCATTCCCGATGAAGAGCGCTTTGGCATCTTGCCCAAGGGCAAGCTGATGAAGAGCCCTTGTGGCACTTTCTTGTGGCAGTTGATTGAGCCCGAGCCTTGGATGGATGCCGATGACAGCCCCGAGTGCCTGCAGCGCATCGGCTTTGGGGTGCCCCAAGTGGCCGAGGCGGTGGCGGCGCTCAAGGCCCGAGGGGTGGAGTTTGTCGAGTCGACCCAGCTGCACCCCGAAGACCGTGGTGCGCTGACCCGCGCCGCGCTCGGTTCAGTCGCCTTCGAACTCGTTCACCAGTGAGGCCAACCATGAATTTGCTCGACGGCTACGGGATGGACACCATCACCATGGCAGGCACGCTGGAGGCCAAGCTGGCCGCCATGAAGGGCGCAGGCTTTTCTCAGGTGATGCTGATGGCGCGTGACCTGGTCACGCACCCCGGCGGCGTGAAAGCCGCTGTGGCCGCGGTGCAGGCCAGCGGCTTGCGGCCCACCGGCTTTCAGGTGCTGCGCGACTTTGAAGGCCTGTCAGGCCATCTGCACAGCTACAAACTCGACATCGCCAAGGCCATGCTCGAGATGTGCGCGGCCACCGGCAGCAAGGTCTTGCTGGCTTGCTCGTCCACCTCGCGCCACGCCACCCAAGACCTGGACCAAATTGCGGCCGACTTGAAAAAGCTGGCCATGCTGGCCGTGCCCATGGGCATCCAAATCGCCTACGAAGCGCTGTCCTGGGGCCGCACGGTCAACGAATTCCCTACCAGCTGGGACGTGGTCTGCCGCGCCGATTGTCCCAATCTGGGCATTGGCCTGGACTCCTTCCACATCTTCGCGGCCAAAACATCGCTCGACGCGATTGAAGAGCTGGACCCGTCCAAAATCTTTTTGGTGCAGCTGTCGGACTTCATGTGGCAGGAAACCCCCACCTTTGAAGAGCGCATGACCACGGCCCGCACCTTCAGGGTGTTCCCGGGCGAGGGCGTGCACAGCGAGCAACTGGCCGACTTGGTGCTGCGCCTGGACCGCATCGGTTACCGGGGCGACTACAGCTTTGAAGTGTTCAACGACGACTACCAGCAACTGCCGCTGGAAACTGTGGCCGAGCGCGCCCGCAAGAGCGCCACGTGGCTGCACCAGGACGTGTTGCACAAATCGGCACCGCTGCCCGAGTGGACGCGCCAACGCAGCTGACATTGCTGGCGCAAAGCCAGCGTGTGATGTTGGATGGATGGCTCAGGGCATGGATGTCCATTGCACCTGGATGGCGCTTGCATCGCCTGTGATCACCAACCACTGTCCCTGGTCTTGGTGCACGCTGCCATGACTTTGGGTGATGTGCACATCTGGGCGCTGCGGGTGGGGAGCATCCATGTGTGTGGGGTGCTCACGTTCGCTGACCCCTCAAAAAGTATGTAACGTATTTCGAAAATGAGCGGATTCGATGCTCAATTCGCAGCGCATAAGCGTTTCAGGGGGGTGGCTTACCTGATTACCGGTGCCTTATTGCATGGGTATATGCCCTAGGGTCTGCGCATTCACATCTTTGGGTAAGTGGACGTTTTCGCGCGCAAGCAAGACGATGGGCATCAGCACTGAGCTGATCGACCTCCTGTCATGGCATGGCAGGTGTCATACGAAAACCACCAAAGGATTTACATGTCTTACCCTATGGCTGAAAGTCCCCGTCAGAACCGGATTCTGGCCTCCTTGCCGTTGAATCACTATGCGCGGATAGCGGAGCACCTCAGGCTTGTCGAGCTCGTATCTGGTGAGGTGATCGGTGAAACCGGTGAGGATTTGGAGTTTGTTTACTTCCCTACATCGTGCACCAGTTCACTCGTGTCGCATACCCAGGATGGAGATTCGTCGGAACTGGCCATGATCGGGCGCGACGGCATGGTGGGTGTGCATCTGATTCTGGGGAGTTTGCGCATGAACCACCGTGTGGTGGTGCAATGTGCGGGTCAGGCATACCGCATGCCTGCACATGTTTTTCTGGAAGAGCTTTCGCATTGTCAACCCTTGCAGCAGTTGGCGTTGTGCTGTGTGCAGGCTTTGATTGCACAAATGGCCCAAAGCATTGTGTGCATTGGTCACCACAGTGTGAGTGAGCGGCTTTGCAATTGGTTGTTGTTCAATTCGGATGCATTGCTCAGCGTGCAACTGCATGTGACCCACGAAATGATTGCCAACATGCTGGGTGTTCGACGCGAGTCGGTGACGCAAGCGTTGGGCAAATTGCAAGCCGACGGCTGTGTGGCCAGCGGTCGAGGCAGGATATCGATTCTGGACAGGGATGGCTTGGTGACCCGTGTTTGTGAATGTTTTACGCAAGTCTCACAGGAGACGCACCGTTTGTTCGAACGTGCGGGGGGACTTTCAGACACATTTTCGTGGTCTTTGCCAGAGCGTTCAGACATCTCGGCCATTTCCGGACAAGGTTTGCAGAAATACCAAGATGCCTATGATTTTGCACCTGTGGGCTTTGTCAGTCTCGATGCGAAATGCCGTTTGCTGCAAACGAATTTGGCGGGTGCCATCACCTTGGGTATTCAGCGATCTCAAACGCAGGCGGCAGACTTTCTGAGCTGTCTGTCAGCAACCGATCGGGACATTTTCAGTGCATTTCATCAGGAGGTGTTGAGCGGCAAGTGTCGACGGCATTGTGAGGTGAGGCTGCAAGCCGGGGAGCACCGATCGGAGCGGATTTTGCGAATTGAAGCCACGCTGGGTGAAGATGGCCAGGAATGCCAACTGGTTCTGATTGATGTGACCGAGGAGCGACGGGCCTTGGCTCAAACCTTGGAGCGCGAGCACCAGCAGCAGGAGATGTTGGCCAAGCAGCCTTACATGCTCTGGTTCAAAGACCCGCAGGGGCATTTGATTTCGGCCAATGCCCGCTTGATCGATGGCGTGAACCGCACGCTGGATGAAGCCGGCCTGGAAAAACTCGATGCGCAGAACATGCCCTGGCAATTTGCAAAAGCGGCCCCCATGTTGTCGGCAAGCCCTGAGGCGTGAAGCCCTGGCGGCGTGGCTTCAAAGCAGCGTGCGCAAATTGCGTGCGGCTTCCTGCATCACGGGCAGCAGTCGGTGCAGCGCGTGGTCGGTCACTTCTCGGTTGATGGGCATGGTCACGCTGATGGCCCCGTGGGCGACATTGTTGCGGTCCAGCAAGGGCACGGCAATGCCCCGGAAGTTCAGCTCCAGTTGCTGTTCGGACACCGCCCAGCCTTGGCGCTTGAAGTGGATCAGTTCTTGGCGCAATGCGGCCTTGCTGGCGATGGTGTACGAGGTGAAGGAACGCAGCTCATGCGTGTCCAGCCATTGGTCCATCACCGCTTCGTCCATGCTGGCCAGCACCGCCAGGCCTGCCGCCGTGACTTGCACCTGAATGCGTGAGCCGGGCAGGTAGCCACTGGAGGTGTGTCGGTGGCTGTCACTGCGGGCGATGAACACCGTGTCGTCACCATCGACCACGCCCAGGTAGGCGATCTCTTCGGTGCCTGCTGTGATGCGTTGCAAAAACGGCTGCACCAAGCGCGGCAGGCGGGCAGACTCCAGATAGGCATGGCCCAGTCGCAGGATGCGCGGCATCAGCCAAAAGAGCTTGCCATCGCTGCCCACATAACCCAGATGCGCCAGTGTTTTCAGGTAGCGCCGCGCAGCCGTGCGTGTCATGTTGCAGCGCAGACCGGCTTCGGTGGCGGTCAGGCGGGTGTGGGCCGCATCAAAAGCTTCGATGATGGACAGGCCTTTTTCCAGACCGGCAATCCAGTCGCGGGCATCGAGTGCTGTGGGTTCTGTAGGGGGCAAGGCAGCTCCAAGGGTGGCGTGCGATTATCGAACATTCGTGTGCGTTGAGTCGCCGCCCTTTGGCCCCGTGATCCGTTCGGTCATGGCGTTTGCCACTAAGATCGGTGCATGAAACACCGCAAATTAGGCCCCTTCAACGTCAGCGCCATTGGCCTGGGCTGCATGAACCTCAGCCACGCTTATGGCGCTCCCGTCTCTGCCGAACAAGGTGAGCGGGTGCTGCTCACCGCGCTCGACCAAGGCGTGGACTTTTTTGACACCGCTGCTTTGTATGGCTTTGGCGCCAATGAAACTTTGGTGGGCAAAGTCCTGAAGCCGCACCGCCAGAAATTCACGCTGGCCAGCAAATGCGGCATGCAGGGCGTGGACAAAGGCGACGGCACCAAAGTGCGTGTGATCGATGGCCGCCCCGAGACGATCAAGAAAACCTGCGAAGACGCGCTGCGCCGCCTGCAGACCGAGGTGATCGATTTGTATTACCTGCACCGCTGGGACAAGAGCGTGCCCATTGAGGACAGCGTGGGCGCTTTGAGCGACTTGGTGCGCCAAGGCAAGATCCAGACGATTGGCCTGTCCGAAGTGTCGGCCAGCACGCTGCGCAAGGCCCATGCCGTGCACCCGATTGCCGCTGTGCAAACCGAATACTCGCTGTGGACACGCAACCCCGAGATCGCCGTGATCCAGGCCTGCCGCGAACTGGGTGCCGCTTTTGTGGCCTTCAGCCCAGTGGCGCGGGGCTTTTTGTGCGGTCCGCTGGACATTGCAGGCTTCGACGCCAAAGACATCCGCCGCACCATGCCGCGCTTTGCACCCGACAACTACGCGGCCAATCTGAAGCTCTTGCCCGCCTACAACGCGCTGGCGCAAGAGGCCGGCTGCAGCCCTTCACAGCTGGCGCTGGCTTGGTTGTTGCACAAAGGCGAAGACATCTTGCCGATCCCCGGCACCACCTCGGTGGCGCATTTGCTGGACGATTTGGCCGCAGTGGATGTGCAGCTCGATGCGGACTTGATGAACCGCCTGGAAGCGCTCATCAACCAAAAAACGGTGGTGGGCGACCGCTACAACGACCAGGCCAACAGCGAAGTCGACACCGAGGTGTTTGCCTGAATGTAGGAGCCCACCCCGTGGGCGATGGCCTGCAAATCTTTGGCGCGACCATCGCCCACAGGGGTGGGCTCCTGCAAGAATTCAGGTGCCCGGTTGATTCAATACGCCAGAGGGTGAACCGTACAAAAGATCAGGCGTCTGGCTGAGCCATAGGCACCGAGCTCTTGAACGCGTCCAGCTCGCTGCAGGCCTGGTCGATGGCGCTGATCAAGGGCCACCGGGCCATGTCCACGTTGAAGCGGCGTGCGCTTTCCACTTGCGGGATCAAATACACATCGGCCAGGGTGGGCGTGTCGCCAAAGCTGAAGCGGCCACGGCTTGTATCGGCGGCAATCAGGGCTTCGTAGGCGTCAAAGCCCTCGCTGATCCAAGTGCCGCACCAAGCGTTGATGGCCTCTTCGTTGGCCCCGAACTGTTTGCGCAGGGTCTGCAAAATGCGGCGGTTGTTGACGGGGTGAATGTCGCAACCCACGATGGAAGCCAAGGCCCGCACATGGGCACGCGCGTCAGCACCTGTAGGCAACAAAGCGGGCAGGGGGTGCGTTTCTTCCAGCCACTCGATGATGGCGGTGGACTGGACCATCACCTTCTCGCCGGTGTCCAGCGCTGGCACCAAGCCCTGCGGATTGACGGCCTTGAAGGCGTCTCTTTGTTGCTCATCCACACGCAGGTCGACGGCCACATAGTCGGTGGCCATGCCTTTGAGCTTGAGTGCGATGCGCAGGCGGTGCGAGGTGCTGCTGCGGAAAAAGTTGTAAAGCTTCATGGACTTCTCACGTGTTGTCATTGCGAGCGAAGCGCGGCAATCCATGCATTGTGATGGATGCCCGCGCTTGTCTTGTGCGCAGCTGCCTTACTCGGCAGCGCCAATCGTCAGCGCGACTTCGGCCACACCCGCCACGCGGCCGGTGATCTTGTCGCCCGGCAGCACCGCGCCCACGCCCTCTGGCGTGCCGGTGTAGATCAGGTCGCCGGGCTGCAGGTGGTAGTAGGTGGACAGGTCGGCGATGATTTCTCGGATGTTCCAAATCAGCTTGTCCACGTCGGACGACTGCTTGGTGGTGCCGTTGACTTCGAGGGCAATCGCGCCGCGCTCGATCACCACGCCGGGCATGGGCACGATCTCGCTGCAGACCGAGCCTTGCTCGATGTCCTTGCCCGTGTCCCAAGGGCGGCCCTTGTCGCGTGCCACCAGCTGCAGGTCGCGGCGGGTCATGTCCAGCCCGGCGGCGTAGCCGTACACCAGTTCATGCGCGTTGGCTTCGCTCACGCGGAAACCTGCTTTGCCAATGGCCAGCACCAGTTCCATCTCGAAGTGGTAGTTGCTGGTGCGCGGTGGGTAAACCACACTCGCACCGCTTTCCACCAGGGTTTGGGGCGACTTGGTGAAGTAGAAGGCTTGCTCCACGCTCTTGTCGACAGGACGGCCCATCTCGACGGCGTGCGCATGGTAGTTGCGGCCCACGCAGAAAATGCGGTTGATCGGGAAGCGTTCGGTTTGGCCGCGAATGGGCAGGGACTGAACGGCGGGGGGATTGAAGAGGTAAGAAGTCATAGGGGTGCAGGTTGAATCCATGAAAGTTGTGGATGGAACGCGTGTTGAGGTCTGTACGGGACCAGTGCCTAGCTGTGGAGAGGTTCGAGGGCCACAAGTCATCGCCCACGGGGTGGGCTCCTACCCGGAGGTGGCTCCTGTTTTTGTAGGAGCCCACCCCGTGGGCGATGTCGGCTTGAGGTGTCGAAAACCATCGATGAGCAGAGGCGCTTGTGAATGGCTGTTTCAACCCCGGTTTTCGTAAACCCCCAGCTTGCGGTGCAATGGCGATTCATCGGCGATGAACACAAACGCAGGCTGATGGGCATTCAGGTTGGTCAGCGTCACAGCTTCGTAGCCGGGCGCGCAGCAGGTGTCGGCCTCAAGCAGTGTGAAGGTGCTGGCCACGATTTGCGCTTGCACCGCGCCTTCGATGACGTGGAATACCTGTGCAGGGGAGCGCGCAGGCAGGCGCAGGGTTTGGCCGGGGCGCAGCATCAGGGCGTAAAAGCCCAAGATGTTTTCGGCATCGCCACCGGTTTCGGGGTTGGTGTAAGTGACTTGCACCTGCTCCAATGCGGCATTGTCAGCGGCCAGCGATTCGAGCGCGGCCTTGGCGTCTTTCCAGGCGTAGCGCAGCATGGGGTAGGCTTTTTTGCTGCGCTCGAACACATGCGAGGGCACGACGCCGCCACGGGCGTACTGCTTGTCGCCTTGGCCGTGCACCACGGTCTGGCGGTCGCCGTTGATGTGGTAGCTGGCCTCCATGTAATAGACCAGAGGCAGGTCCAGCACATCCAGCCAAATGACGGGCTCGGTGCCGTCGTGACCGTGCTCGTGCCACAGGCCTGTGGGCGTCAAAATCAAGTCACCCCGGCTCATGGGGCATTTCTCGCCGTCCACGGTGGTCCAGGCACCTTCGCCTTCCACCACCATGCGCACCGCATTGGGCGTGTGGCGGTGGCTGGGGGCCCACTCGCCGGGCATGAGCAGTTGCATGCCCAAGTACATGGCGGCTGAGGCCTGCATTTTGTCGAGGCCATGGCCCGGGTTGGCCAGCACCAGCACGCGGCGCTCGGCTTTTTCAATCGGGGTCAGCTCGCCTGCTTTGAGCAGCAGGGGCTTGATGTCTTTGTAAGCCCAGCAGGTGGGCTGGGTTTGCCGCGTGGGCACTTTGGGCGGCAGCACGCCGCGCAGGCTGGGCCACAGCGGCACCAGATTGAGGTTGCGCAGGTCTTGCACATAGTCTTGGGGCAGGTCTTCGAGTCGGCCGAGGTCGTTCATGTTTTTGTCTCCGTGCGATCAGGTGTTTTGTGCGGCGTCCAGGCAGTTGCCCACGTTCCAGCCGTACAGCCATGCCATTGCATCATAAAAGCGCTCAGGACTGCGACCGCGCCACAGGTCATTGCGCACCAGACGCTCCACGCCCTTGGCATGGTAGATGCGGCCCATCTCGCGGCTCGACAGCACGATGCGGGCGGTGCGGGCCACGCGGGCACGCTGGTACATGTCCAGCGCTTTGGGCCAGTCGTTCTGGTGCGTGCGCAGGGCTTCGCCCAAAGTGACGGCGTCTTCCATGGCCATGCAGGCGCCTTGCGCCATGTACTGCGTGGTGGGGTGGGCGGCGTCGCCCAGCAAGCTCACGCGGCCATAAGTCCATTGGCCAATCGGCTCGCGGTCGGCGGTGGCCCAGCGCTTCCAGGTTTTGGGCAGATCGATCAGCTGGCGCGCTTTGGGGCAAATGCCCTGGAAGTAGCTTTGCACTTCTTCTTTGCTGCCGTCCGTGACGCCCCATTCTTCTTGCTGGCGGCTGTGGAAAGTCACCACCACGTTGTATTGCTCGCCACCGCGCAGCGGGTAGTGCACCAAGTGGCAGTTGGGGCCGACCCAAATCGCAGCGGCGTTCCACTGCAGGTCTTCGGGAAAGTCTTTTTTGTCGACCACGGCGCGGTACACCACATGGCCGGTCACGCGGGCCGGGTCGCCCACAAACTGCTCGCGCACCACCGACTTCACGCCGTCGGCAC
Organism: Limnohabitans sp. Jir72; assembly: GCF_003063575.1. Taxonomy (GTDB): domain Bacteria; phylum Pseudomonadota; class Gammaproteobacteria; order Burkholderiales; family Burkholderiaceae_C; genus Limnohabitans_A. The sequence goes on along the minus strand of NZ_NESC01000007.1, from coordinate 112,965 downwards.
CGATCAGGGCGCAGCCCTGAAAAGCCTTACCGTTCTGGTCCCACACGGTCACGCTGGTTTCGTCTTGATCAATGCGCACCACGCGGGTGTTGGTGTGGAACTCGACTTGTCCGGTCTCCTGCGCGCCTTCGAGCAAGGACAAATGCACATCGGCCCGGTGAATGACGGCATAGGGGTTGCCAAAGCGTTGGCGGAACTTTTCGTCGGTGGGGATCTTGCCCACTTGGTACTCGTCGATGGCATCGTGCATCACCATGTAGTCGGTGTAAACCGCACGGCCACGGGCTTTGTCGCCAATGCCCAGGGCATCAAAGGCATGGAAGGCGTTGGGGCCAAGCTGGATGCCTGCACCGATCTCGCCGATCTCGGGGGCTTGTTCCAGCGCGGTCACGGCAAAGCCCTGACGCACCAGCGCCAAAGCGGCGGCCAGCCCGCCAATGCCACCGCCTGCGACGATGACGGGGAGTTGCGATTGCACTGCGCTCATGGGATCTCCTGCCTGATCAATTTAAGAAATGTGTGCATATTGTATGTGTGCATATTAAATGTGCAAGACCTGATTCATACGGTGGAATCAGTAAAAACCCTAGCATGCATCAGGTAGCCACGGCCTGTGCCACCGCTTGCAGCTGCTGGCGCAGTATCTAGGGCGCGGGCATACCGGACAGGATGACGCGCAGCATCACCCCGGGGGCACCTCGTGCAAGCGCTGCATGAGCGAGAGCAGCAGGCGTGCGATGGCCACAATCCCAGACTTGGAGGTGCCGACCTATGGGATCAGAGGCAATGCATGCAAGGGAAAGCCCTGCCTTGCAAGATCTTGGGCAGACGGGTCAAACCGATTAAAATTAACCGACCGCTCGGTTGGTTAATTCTGATGACCGAGCTTTGTTCTTTTCAGAAAGCGCTCACCCATGTCCCAAGTCCTGCAAAGTTTCATCGGCGGCCAATGGATCGGCCAGCAAGGCGCGCAAAACCTGCGCAGTGCCATCAACGGCGTCACGGTCTATCAAACCCATGCCGAAGCCATCGACTTTGGCGATGCGGTGCACTTCGCCCGCACCGTGGGCCTGCCCAATTTGCTCAAGCTCGATTTTCAAGAACGTGCCCAACGCCTCAAAGCCCTGGCCAAGTACCTGGGTGAACACAAGGAGCAGTTGTACGCCATCTCGGCCCACACGGGCGCGACGCGTGCCGACAGCTGGGTGGACATCGAAGGCGGCGCGGGCACGCTGTTTGCCTATTCGGGCATGGGCAGCAACGAGCTGCCCAGCGGCAACCTCATCCACGAAGGCCCAGCCTTCCCTTTGGGTAAAAAAGGCGGCTTTGCGGGCACGCACATCCTGGTGCCACGCGGCGGCATCGCGGTGCACATCAACGCTTTCAACTTTCCCATCTGGGGTCTGCTTGAAAAGTTCGCGCCCAGCTTTTTGGCGGGCATGCCCTGCATCGGCAAACCCGCTTCGTCGACCAGCTACCTGACCGAAGCCATGGTGCGTCTGGTGGAGCAGTCGGGCATCTTGCCTGCCGGTAGCTTGCAATTGGTGATCGGCTCCACCGGTGACCTGCTGGACCGCCTGAATGGCCAGGATGTGGTCACCTTCACTGGCTCGGCCGACACCGCCGCCATGCTGCGTGTGCACCCCAATGTGGTCAAACACAGCATTCCCTTCAACGCCGAAGCCGACTCGCTCAACTGCGCCATCCTCGCGCCCGATGTGACGCCAGACGACGAAGAGTTTGATTTGTTCGTGAAAGAAGTCGCCCGCGAGATGACCGTCAAGGCGGGCCAGAAGTGCACGGCGATTCGCCGCGCCATCGTGCCGCGCCAGCACCTGGACGCGGTGGCTGAAAAGCTCAAAGCACGTCTGGCCAAAGTGGTGGTGGGCGATCCATCGGTTGAGGGCGTGAAGATGGGCGCTTTGGCCTCGCATTCGCAGCAAGCCGATGTGGCAGAGCGTGTGGCCCTGCTGCGCCAAAGCGCCGAGCTGGTGTTTGGGGGCGGCACAGGTTTCAGCCCAGTGGGGCAGGGTGTCGAGGGCGGTGCTTTCTTCCAGCCCACACTGCTGCTGTGCCAAAAGCCTTTGCAAACCAACAGCGTGCACGATGTGGAAGCCTTTGGCCCCGTCAGCACGCTCATGCCCTACGACGGCATTGACGAAGCCCTGCAGCTGGCCGCGCGCGGTCAGGGCAGCCTGGTCGGCACGCTGGTCACCAAAGACCCGCAAATCGCTGCCCGCGTCATCCCGGTGGCTGCAGCCCTGCACGGTCGCTTGCACATCCTCGACCGCGAAGCCGCGGTTGAATCCACCGGCCACGGCTCGCCACTGCCGCCCCTCAAACACGGCGGCCCCGGCCGTGCAGGTGGCGGTGAAGAACTCGGCGGGATCCGCGCCGTCAAACACCTGATGCAGCGCACTGCGCTGCAAGGCTCGCCCACCATGATCGCCGCCGTCACGGGCGAGTACATGCGCGGCGCCAAGTTGATTGAGACCGAGGTGCACCCCTTCCGCCGCCACTTTGAAGAGTTGCAAATTGGCGAGAGCCTGCTGACCCACCGCCGCACCGTCGGCGAAGCCGACATCGTGGCCTTTGGCGGCCTGTCGGGCGACTATTTTTACATGCACTTCGACGAGATCGCGGCCAAGGATTCGCCGTTTGGCAAACGCATCGCGCACGGTTATTTTGTGCTGTCGGCAGCTGCGGGTTTGTTTGTCTCGCCTGCGCCCGGACCGGTGTTGGCCAACTACGGCTTGGACACCCTGCGCTTCGTCAAGCCCGTGGGCATTGGCGACACCATCCAGGCCCGCCTGACCGCCAAGCGCAAGATCGATCGCAACAAAAAAGATGCCAACGGCTTGGGCCAAGGCGTGGTGGCCTGGGATGTGGAAGTGACCAACCAGCTCGGAGAAGTGGTGGCCAGCTACGACATCCTGACCTTGGTGGCCAAGAAGGGTTGAAACTGGGTCATGCAGGCCCCACTTGCAGGCGTCTTGGCGTGGTTTGATCGTGCAGATCCCTCACCGGTTTTTCGCCCACGGGGTGGGCTCCTGCAAAATACAAAGGCTGCGATTTTGTAGGAGCCCACCCCGTGGGCGATGGTCGTGGTGCACGCCCTCCAAAACTTCTGTCCGTGCGCGAGATGGGCGTGGTAAAAACCCCCAAAAAATTCGCTCTCGGTGTTGAGTGAACACGGTTGGAGGCCGTTGCCATGAATGTTTATGACCGCTACGTTTTGCCATACCTGATTGACTTCGCCTGCGGCCTGCCCATGGTGCAGGCGCAGCGTCGCCAGCTGGTTCCCAAGGCGCAGGGCCGGGTGCTGGAAGTGGGTATGGGCACCGGCCGCAACCTGCCGTTTTACGACCGCCAACGCGTCACCCGCCTGGTGGGCGTGGACCCGGCCATGCAAATGCACCCCTTGGCCCAAAAGCGCAGCCAAAGGGCGGGCATCGCGGTCGAGCTGATGGGGCTGTCGGCCGAGCAGTTGCCTGCTGATGACGCCAGCTTTGACACCGTGGTCTGCACCTACACCCTGTGCAGCATCCCCGATGCGGCGCAGGCCCTGCGCGAGATGCGCCGGGTGCTGGTGCCGGGCGGCAAGCTGCTGTTTTGCGAACATGGCCGGGCGCCCGATGAAACTGTGCGCCGCTGGCAGGACCGCTTGCAACCACTTTGGGGGCCGCTGGCTGGGGGCTGTCATCTGGGGCGTGACATTCCCGGTTTGCTCGACGCCGCAGGTTTTGCGGCCACCACGCAATCGGCCTATCTCGCAGGGCCACGCCCCATGACTTTTCACTATTGGGGCCAAGCGCAAGCGGCGTGAGTTGGCACATCCGGGATAATCCAGTCCCATGAGATCTCCCATTGCCGTCGTTGACGTTGACCGCTGCGAAACCTGGACCCGTTACAAAAACGGCTTGTGCGATACCTGTGCGGCCAATTGCTGCACCATGCCGGTCGAGGTCAAACTGGCCGACCTGGTGAGGCTGGAACTGGTGGACCCGTTTGAAGCCGAGCACGAAGACCCCAAGCAGATCGCCAAGCGCTTGTCCAAGGCTGGGTTGATTGAACATTTCAATTTCAAGAACAGCATTTTCAGCCTGGCGCGTCGCGCCAGCGGCGACTGCCAGTTTCTCGACGCCAAAACCCGCCGCTGCACGGTGTACGACAAACGGCCTAACACTTGCCGCCTGCATCCGCAGGTGGGGCCTCGTCCCAACCATTGTCCTTATGGCAACAAAGCGCAGTCGCGCTGAAGGCCGTCGATCAAGACTACCCGGACCGTGAAGCCCTGGTCAGGCCGGCACTTCAATGGGTTTGAGCTGGAAGCAAATGGCTTGGCAGAGCCAGCAGGTCCTGAAGACTCAAGGGCTTTGAATAAAAATAACCTTGTGCTTGTCGGCAACCCAGCTTGATCAATGTCTCTTGCTGGAATCGGTTTTCGACGCCTTCAGCCGTCACCTCCAGCCGCAGCGATTGCGCCAAAGCCAGAATGCCAGAAATGATTTTGATGTTTTCTTCACGGTCCATGCCGGCAGTGAATGACATGTCGATTTTCAATTTCTGAATGGGCATGCTGGCCAGACGGGAAAGAGACGAATAAGACTTGCCGAAATCGTCGATCGCGATGCGAACGCCCAAACCCATGATGGCTTGAAGCTGACTGGCCAACTCTTGCGCGCTCAGTGCGAAATCTGTTTCTGTGATTTCCAGCACAAAACCATCCAATCCATTTTCAAGTTCATATGCCAGATGTGAAAGCATCGTGAAAAGACGTTTCCCGGACAACATTTGAGGTGACGAATTCAAAGCGATGGTGGCGCCCGCAAAGCGCTTGCGTATCGCGTGACTGTCTTGGATGACCTGGGTAAACAGGTGTTGTGTCAGTGGGTAGATGGCCCCCGATTGCTCGGCCAAAGGTATGAACTCCGCGGGGCTGACCATGCCCAGTTCTTCGTCATGCCAACGCGCCAGGGCTTCAACGCCAATGATTTTTCCGGTGAGCAAATCCACTTCGGCTTGGTAATGTGGGTAGATCCGATTTTCGCGAATGGCCACCGCCAGTCGGCTGTCAACTTTGGTTTTTCGAGAGGTGGTCGCCAGCATCTTGGCGTTGAGCCATTGGATCTGATGGCGTCCAGATTCCTTGGCGCTCAGGAGGGCCGTATCTGCATAGATGAGCAGTTCATGGATGGATGGCGTGTGATCTGGAAATATGGCTGCGCCAGCGCTGAAGGTGGCTGTGATTTGCACCGCCCCCATGTGATGGACGGTGAAGAGCGCAGGTTTGAAAATCACTTGCAGCTTGTCTTGGAAATCAGCGATGGGTTCATGGATGTCCAGCACGGCAATGAACTCATCGCCTGATCGCCGACACAAGAAATTGTCTGCGGGCAATGTGGCTTTCAGATGGTGTGCAATTTGCCGAATCACCTCATCGCCTTGATCGTGGCCAAAGGTATCGTTGATGTTTTTGAAGTTGTCCAAATCAATGAACAACAAGGCAAAGCGGCTGCCATCCAATTTTTTCTCGATGTATTCAAGAAAGCCTCGGTAGTTAGGCAGTCCTGTCAGTTGGTCTTCGTGGAGAAGATGCGTGAGCTTTTTCTCTGCCTCCCGGATGGCGCGGATGTCTGAGAAAACAGAAACATGCCCTTGGCTCATGCCATTGGCATCCAGCAAAGTGGACACCGACAGCAGCACAGGCAAGGGCGTTTTCTGCTTGCTTAAAAAATAAGTTTCACCACGCCAGGTGCCGTGTTCGCGTACGCTTTGCGCAATGGTTGGAAAGTCGATGCTCATCTCGTCCTGGATGTACAGCCGACCGGCAGGATGGTTGAGCAGCTCGTCTTTGGTGTAACCGGTCATGTCTGTCAATGCGGTATTCACCTCCACCACCAGCCCCTGCTGGTTCGTGATCAAAATGGCCTCAGCCGCGGTCTCGAACACTCTGGAGAAAATTGTCTGCTTTTGAGTTGCAAGTCCTTGCTTTTGCAGCATGCTTTGCAAGGCGTTTGACACCTTGGCAATTTCATCACCAGTATGGTCAACGAGGGATCCATCACCTCGTCCCTCGACGGTGTCAGAGGCCAGTTGAACAAGATCGTCAAGCCTGCGTGTGGTGCGCTCTGAAAAAAGTCGTGTCCAGCGCCTGAGCCCAAAAAACAGCAAACCACCACAGGCCAAGGAAGCCCCCAGCCCTGTCATGACAAACAGGAAAGCCGATAAATAACTTTGTTGCAGCTGGATGTGGATGGCGTAGTCTTTGCCGACATCGTTCCACTCAAATGTGAATGCATCGCTGTGTTTGAAAAGATCAGAAGCAGTTTCGACAAATGGCGAGAGGCTGAACTTGATATCCAAGTCATTCGGGAAATTCAGCGTGGCCATGATCTTGTCAAGATCCAAGTGAAGCAGAACCACGCCGATGGCGCTGTCTGTGAAGTTGGCAGTGATGGGCACACTGACCGCCATATAGTTGGCATGGTCCATGGTCACCAGGTCTGAATGGGTCTGGCTGTCCTCGATCGTTTTCTGAATGTTGGTCGGCGCGTCCAACAGCAAACTCAGCGAATTGCTGCTTTGGATGAAAAATCTCCCTTGGTAATCGAGGAGGTCATATTTGTAATACTTATTTTGGTTGGCTTTTTCCAACAGTGGCAGGAGGTACGATCCTCGCCCGACCGAGTCGGTCAGCCCGGTCCAGACTTCGGTCGAATGAGCCAAATCGTTGGCTTGCCGCAAGGATGCGCTGATCTCAAAGTCCAGCTTGGTAGAGATCAGTGCCTTGTAGTGCCGGAACTCTTCTTGCTGGTAGAAAAAAATCCCATAAACGGCCAAGAGCATGCTGATCGATGTCACGCCCAGGATGTAGGCACCAAACAGCCTGAAAACGTCATGGCTGATCTGGGCTTTGAGCGATTTCAATCGGCCCATGTCAGTCCTGCGGAATCAACTGCCCCGCAGGCGTCAACTTGACAAAAAGAACTTGCGACTTGTTCAGTGCGTCATGTCGGTGATTTGTGAAAGGCTGGGTGTAGTGCTTAACGGCACCTTGAAAGGCCGGCAATTTTTCCAAGGCATCCCTGATCTTTTCAGGTGAAGTGGTTTGCGCCTTGTCGATGGCCTTGGCCAGCAGATGGACCGTGTCGTAAGCATGTGCAGCGCCAACGGGACTGGGAATGTCTTGCGTACTTTTCAGACCCTTGTTTTTCAGGATCCAATCTGCAAGGTAAATGGCACGAGGCCGCTTGTTGTGGACGAAGGTGAAAGTCTGGATGAAGTCGATGCGCACCATAGAGAGTTCTTCTTTGGCCAACTCGTGCAAGGTGCCGCCCACCGCACCCCAATGTGCCACCACGGGCATGCGCATGGATTGGGGCTGCGCGGCAATTTCTTTGACCAAAATGGCACCCTCTCTCTCATTGCCCACAAACAGCAGTCCTTGCGTGCGTGAGTCCAAGCAGGCTTTGTAGTGCTGTTTCAAAGAGGGGTCTCCCCAGTTGTACCAACGCACCACCGGAAATTGCGCCGTTTGTGGACCTGACTTTTCCTGGATGACTTTTTCTGCCGAGCGACCCCAGGCGGTGTTGGGCAATATGGCGCACGCTTGCCTAACCTTGTATTTGGAGGACAGGCGCTTCATCATGGCTTGGACGCCCCAATCGTCCTTGAGGGAGACCCGAAACGAGTAAGAGGGCTTGTGCTCATGATCGGTGATGGGGTCTGCGGACCCCCAGACGCTGATCAAGGGCACTTTCAATCGGTGTGCCTCAGGCAGCATTTCTACGCTGATGGGGCTGTATTTGCCACTCAAAACGGCCACCAGATCCTTCGTGCCTGCCAGCTGAACAAAATTATCCTTGCCCCTGGCGGAGATGCCTTTGTTATCCGTGGTGATCAATTGAAGAGGACGGCCGTTGAGAACGCCTCCGTTGTTGTTGATCTCTTCGATGGCGGCTTTGATGCCCCATTCGGTGACCATGGCGGATGTGTTCGTTTTCACGCCATAAGCATCGTCAAAACCGATCCAAACGGGTGGGTTTTGTGAAAGAGTGGAGATCTGCGCGCAAGTGTTGGCTGCGAACGTACAAAAGATGAAAGCCAAAAATGTCTTCATTCTGTTGAGCTGCCCTTGACCTGGTCCTTGTGTGCCGACGTCACGTTGCAAATGTTTAAATGAGTTGAACATGCCCGTGATCCGTCGTGCTTGGTTGGCGTTTTCAATGCTGCTTGGCGGGATGCATGACCCGATAGCATTCACAGGCCTTGGCTTGCAGTCCGGGCCGATTCAGGACGTCCAATTGCCCTCGCCTGACTTCGATCAGCCCTTCGTGGCTCAATTTGCCAGCGGCCAGGGTGACCGATTCCCTGCGAATGCCCAAGGTGTCTGCAATTTCCTGGTGGGTAATTTGAAGCGTGTGCCCTTGGGTCTTGTCCAGGGTGTTCATGATCCAGCGAACGATTTGCTGTTCATTGCTGTGTTTGATGCTGCAGATGGTGGGCATGGCGATCTGCAAAATCATTTGTCGTGTGGTGGCCATCCAGATTTTCAGGAACCCGCTGTCTTGCGCCAATTCGGACTGGAACACGCTCAAAGGTAATTTGTAGGCGAACCCCGAAAACTTCACACGTGCGCGGCTGAAATTCTGGTTGCTGCCCATCACACCACTGCCGACCATGCCTTCTTTGCCAATCAGGACCATGTCGGGTGAAGAGCCATCCGAGATGTCAATTTGCATGGCAATGATGGCACTCACTGGAAAGAAGACAAATTGAATGGCCTCATGCGGGCGGAAGATCAACTGGTCGGCTTCCAGACAAACCAGTTGGAAAAACGGGACCAATTTTTCATATTGATCAGATGGCAATTGCCCAACCATCAAATTACTGCTCGGACTTAGCATTTCTGGTCCTTTTTGCTGTTCTTGATGTTTAGCTTAATAAAAAACAATATTCTTACTGTTCGGTTTCGCACATATGAGGCCAATTCCGACGTGAATTTAGAAAGGAAATTGGGTTTTCCGGGTGTGTTGGCCCTGGAGGGGGCCTGATTTGTCGGCGGCACAATGCACCGTGGTGCAAAAAAAAGCCCCCCGACCTTGCAGTCGGGGGGCAGTGTGCTTTGGCGGCTTGTGCGGCTTACATCGTGTCGATGAAGCTGCGCAGTTTGTCGCTGCGGCTGGGGTGCTTGAGCTTGCGCAGGGCCTTGGCTTCGATCTGGCGGATACGCTCGCGGGTCACGTCGAACTGCTTGCCCACTTCTTCCAGCGTGTGGTCGGTGGACATCTCGATGCCAAAACGCATGCGCAGCACTTTGGCTTCGCGTGGCGTGAGGCTGTCCAGGATGTCCTTGACCACGTCGCGCAAGCCCGCTTGCAGGGCCGCGTCGATGGGCGCAGTGTGCGTGCTGTCTTCGATGAAGTCGCCCAAGTGGCTGTCGTCGTCGTCACCGATGGGTGTTTCCATGGAAATCGGCTCTTTGGCGATCTTCATGATCTTGCGGATCTTGTCTTCCGGGATTTCCATCTTCTCGGCCAAGATGGAGGCGTCGGGCTCAAAGCCGAATTCCTGCAAGTGCTGGCGCGAGATGCGGTTCATCTTGTTGATGGTCTCGATCATGTGCACCGGAATGCGGATCGTGCGGGCCTGGTCCGCAATCGAGCGGGTGATGGCCTGGCGAATCCACCAAGTGGCGTAGGTCGAGAACTTGTAGCCACGGCGGTATTCGAACTTGTCCACGGCTTTCATCAAACCGATGTTGCCTTCCTGGATCAAATCGAGGAACTGCAGGCCACGGTTGGTGTATTTCTTGGCGATCGAGATCACCAGGCGCAAGTTGGCCTCGATCATCTCTTTCTTGGCATCGCGGCTGGCACGTTCACCGGCGTTCATGCGCTTGTTGATGTCCTTGAGTTCATCGAGCGGTACCACCACTTGCGACTGCAGGTCCGTCAGCTTTTGCTGCAGGTCTTGCACGGGCGGGATGTTGCGGCCCATGACGGCACTCCAGCTCTTGCCTGCCGCAGCTTGTTTTTCGATCCACTTGAGGTTGAGCAGGTGCGATTCCACGCGCTTGCCGTTCTTGTCGCGGCCACTGAAGTCGGCAATGAAGTTGTCTTGCGGGTAGCCGCATTTGTCCACGATGATGCGGCGCAGTTCGCGCTCTTTCTTGCGGACATCGTCCACCTGAGCACGGACCATGTCGCACAGCTTTTCGATGGTCTTGGCGGTGAAACGGATGGTCATCAACTCTTCGGACAAGGCGGTTTGCACCTTGACGTAAGTGGGCGTGCCCCAGCCTTCCTTGTCGTACACCTTGTGCACTTTTTCGAAGTATTCGGTGATGCGGTCAAAGCGTTCCAGGGCCTGATTCTTGAGCTCTTCGAGCTTCTTGGTCAGGGCCTTGGAGCCGCCTTTGCCGTCGTCGTCGTCGGCCTCGTCGAACTCGTCGAAGTCTTCTTCGGCCACGTAGTCGTCGGCTTCGTTCAGATTGGCAAAACCGTCCACCACGGTGGAGATGACGACCTTGCCTTCGCGGATTTCGTTCGCCAGGCGCAGGATTTCGGCAATGGTGGCAGGCGATGCACTGATCGCGGCCATCATGTCCATCAAGCCGCCTTCGATGCGTTTGGCGATTTCGATTTCGCCTTCACGGGTCAGCAGTTCCACGGTGCCCATTTCGCGCATGTACATGCGCACCGGGTCGGTGGTGCGGCCGAATTCGCTGTCCACGGTGGACAAAGCGGCTTCGGCGGCTTCTTCGGCTTCTTCTTCGGTCGAGCCGGTGGGCGCGTTGTCCGTGATGATCAGGCTCTCGGCGTCGGGCGTTTGCTCGTAGACGGCCACACCCAGGTCGTTCAGCGTGGCAATGACCACTTCCAGGGTTTCGGCATCGACCAGCTTGTCGGGCAAGTGGTCGCTGATTTCGCCGTTGGTCAGGTAGCCGCGGGTCTTGCCCAGCTTGATCAGCGCTTTCAGGCGGTCGCGGCGCTGCTTCATTTCCGCTTCGGTCAGGACGGTTTCGTCCAGGCCGAATTCCTTCATCAAGGCCCGTTCTTTGGCCTTGCTGATCTTCATGCGAAGGGGTTTGACTTTTTCGGCGGTGTCCGAGACGGGTTCGGCTTCGACTTCCTCTTCGATGTCGATGATTTCATCGTCGAACGAAGGCTCAGCGATGCTGCCTTTTTTCTTGGGACCGCGCTTGGCACCGGTCACGGCTTTCTTGGCGGCTGGCTTTTTGGCTGGCGCTTCGGCCACATCGGCGGCTTTGGCCGCTTTGGTTTTCTTCACGACCACTTCGGCCTCGGCGGCGTTGGCTTTGGCAGTGGTTTTTTTGTCGGTCACTTCGGATTTCTTGGCGGGCACGGAGGCGGCTTTCTTGGCGGGAGTCGCCGGGGCTTGGGTGGTTTTGACCGCAGGGGCGGCTGCTTTGGCGGCCGGCTTGGCCGGTGCTTTGGCAGTCACTTTGTCACTTGCCTTGGCCTTGGCGACGGGCGCTGGGGCTTTTTTGGCAGGGGCGGGTTTGGCCACGGTTTTGGATTTGGCGGGGGCCTGGGCAGGCTTCTTCGGCTTTTGAGCGGGCATGAACAACCTCAAGACTTCAAAACAGACAAGGAAACAGACACAGTCAGCGCCAAATACATCCCGGCGCGGGCTTGTTAAGACACAGGGTCAACGTCCTATATGAGCGTCGAAACTGCAATGGCAAGATGGAGGGGCGAACATTTGGAATGCAGTCCTTGCGGAACGGTGACCGACCCATAGGGGGCTTCGCGCTGATGGCGGTGGTCTAGCCGGAGGTGCTGCTGTCGCTCTTGCCGAGAAAATCGGATTATACCCAAAGACTGCAGTGCCATTGGCCGAGTTGGGTGGTCAGTCGCTGCAGTAGCCCACTCTTGTGGGCGATGCCTTGAAAGGCGTGTGCTACGCCCATCGCCCACAGGGGGGGGCTCCTACAAAAAGTCTATCCCTGGCCTGTTGCTCAAGACTTCAGGGGGGCGGATCAACAGCGTGTTGGGCGAACGGCGGTTTTGGGCCGGAAGGCCTTGCAGACCTCGTCATTCGTTTCCATGTAAGGGCCGCCGATCAAATCCACACAGTAGGGTACGGCCGCAAAAATGCCGTGCACCACCGATTTGCCGTCAGCGTCTTTCAGGCCTTCGAGCGTCTCGGCGATCGATTTGGGCTGGCCGGGCAGGTTGATGATCAGGCTTTGGCCTCGGATCACCGCCACCTGGCGCGACAGGATGGCCGTGGGCACGAACTTCAGGCTGATCTGGCGCATCTGCTCGCCAAAGCCGGGCATTTCTTTGTCGGCCACAGCCAAGGTGGCTTCGGGCGTCACATCGCGCAGGGCGGGGCCTGTGCCACCGGTGGTCAGCACCAAACTGCATCCGGCATCGACCAGCTCAATCAAGGTGGCGCTAATGCGCTCTTTTTCATCGGGGATCAGGCGCGGCTCGAACGTGATGGGGTTGAGCAGTGCGCGGCTGAGCCATTCCTGCAAGGCAGGCAGTCCTTTGTCTTCATAAACACCGGTGCTGGCCCGGTCGCTGATCGACACGATGCCGATCTTCACAGGGTCATGGCGGGCTTTACTCATGGTCTGCCTCCTCGGTGCTCTCGTCGCTTTGGCCGCCACTCAAAATGCTGCGAACCAGCTTGAACAATTCGCGGTACGCTCGGCTTTGGCGTGGGGCAAGTCCTTGCGATACAGCCGCATTGGTGACCGGGACGGCGTCCTTGCGGGCTTGGCGCACCAGGGCGCGCAGTTGTTGGATGTCGGTTTGGGGGTATTGCGCGATCCACTCGCCTGCGGCAGCGTCGTCGGCAATCAGCCGATCGCGCCAGGCTTCGGCCAAGTGCAGCGATTGTGTGTCTTTGGCGCTGCCCAAGCGCTGAATCTCGAGCGCGTCGCGCACGGCTTGCAAGGTTTCCGGGCTGAGCAAACGCATTTGCTTGCCAATGAACTGCATCTGGCGGCGTTTGCCTTCAAAGTTGGTGATGCGGTTGGCTTCGACCAAACCATCCGCCAGCTTGTCGGGGAGTTTGAGGCCCGCCATCAGGTCGCGGCGAAGGGTCAGCAGTTGCACGCCCAGCTCTTGCAGCTCCGTGCTTTCACGCTTGAGCTCGGTGCGGCTGGGGCCTTCCAGACCGAACTTGAGTTCGCGTTTGAACTCCAGGTCAAGTTCGCTGCCTTCGGCAACAAATTGACCACGGACGAAATAGCCTTTTGTGGGTTTACGGGACATGACTGGGGGAACTCGTTCTCAAATGCAGCGCGCAGGCTGGGTGGCAAGTATCATAGCGGCCACTGTGGGCCTGACGCTCACCATCTGCTTCGAGAGCCCTTCCGTGAACAAAACCGCACCCGCCAAAGCTTCCACTTCCGAGCCACACGATGGCTTCAGTTACTCGCGTGACCACTTTGAGGCACTGGTGGACACCGCCTTGCACCATGCCAAAAAATTGGGCGCCACCAATGCCGGTGCCGAGGCCTCGGAAGGCTGCGGATTGTCGGTCAGCGTGCGCAAGGGCGAGCTGGAAAACGTGGAGCGCAACCGGGACAAGTCGCTGGGCGTGACGGTTTACTTGGGCCACCGCCGCGGCAATGCCAGCACCTCGGATTTTTCCAAAGCCGCCATTGAGCGCACTGTGCAAGCGGCCTACGACATCGCCCGCTTCACCGCAGAAGACCCCACCGCTGGCCTGCCCGATGAGGCCGACATCGAAACCCAGCAGCGCGAACTGGACCTGTTCCACCCCTGGTCGATCAACAGCGAAGAAGCCGCGCGTTTGGCCCTGCAATGTGAGGCGGCTGCACTCAAGACCAGCCGCCGCATCACCAACAGCGATGGCGCGGCGGTCTCGGCTCAGCAAAGCCATTTTTTCAGCGCCCACACCCACGGCTTTCGGGGGGGCTATGCCAGCTCGCGCCACAGCATCTCTGTGGCACCGATTGCCAAGCTGCCCGGCCGCAACGCCGAAATGCAGCGCGACGCTTGGTACAGCTCGATGCGTTCGGCGGATGAGTTGGCCTCGGCTGAGGCGGTGGGCCGCTACGCTGCCGAGCGTGCCTTGTCCCGCTTGGGCGCGCGCAAGATCGCCACGACCGAATGTCCGGTCTTGTTCGAGTCGCCAGCGGCGGCAGGCTTGTTGGGCGGTTTTGTGCAGGCCGTCAGTGGTGGTGCGCTTTATCGCAAGAGCAGTTTCTTGCTCGACTCGCTGGGCAAGAAAGTCTTCCCCAAGCACATTGACATCCATGAAGACCCGCATCTGTTGCGCGGCAAAGGCAGCTCGCCCTTTGACGACGAAGGCGTGCGCTCGGTGCGACGCCAAGTGGTCAAAGGCGGCCGTGTCGAGGGCTATTTCCTGTCGAGCTATTCGGCCCGCAAACTGGGCATGAAGACCACGGGCAACGCCGGTGGCTCACACAACCTGACGATGACTTCACGCCTGACGCAAGCGGGTGATGACCTGGACGAAATGATCCGCAAGCTGGGCACAGGCCTGTTTGTCACCGAGTTGATGGGGCAGGGCGTGAACTACGTCACAGGCGACTACTCACGCGGCGCCAGCGGCTTTTGGGTGGAGAACGGGCAGATCGCTTACCCAGTGCAGGAGATCACCATCGCCGGCAACATGAAAGACATGTTCATGGGCATCGAAGCCATGGGCGCTGACACTTACAACATGGGTGCCAAGACCATCGGCTCCATCCTGATCAACCGCATGAAGGTGGCGGGCAGCTGATCCCTCGGCCATGAGCCTGTCCCTGCGCTTGCCAGCAGGTTTCAGGCCCAGTGTTTCTGGCGGATGTCTTCAAAATAGCCCGCCAGTGACTGCACCAGACGGGCTTGTTCGATTTGCAGTTTCTGCGCGGGCATCTGGTCGTGTTGCCCGGTGAAGGGGCAGACCACCTCGGTTTGGATGCCGCTCATCTGTTCCAACACCGACATGCCCCAAAACGGCACCGACACGGGGCAATAACCGCCCTCGTGCGTCATGACCATGCGGCCCTGCGCGTGCTTTCGGGCCATGGACAGCACCGCATCGGTCATCCAGCGAAAGGCCACGCCGTCCAGCATCATGCGGCCCAGCGGGTCAAAGCGGCCGGCGTCGTAGCCGCAGGCCACGATGATCAGCTGGGGTTTGTAGGCGTCCAGTGCGGGCAATATCACTTTCTCGAAAGACTCGCGGTAAGCCCCAAAGCCACAACCCGGCGGCAGGGGGACGTTGATGTTGTAGCCCGCCCCCGCGCCTTGCCCCAGTTCGTCGGCCTCACCTTTGACAAAGAGGTAGCCCGCTTGTTGGTGCACCGAAATCGTCAGCACATCGCTGCGGTGTTCAAAGCATTTCTGGGTGCCGTTGCCAAAGTGCACATCCCAGTCCACGATGGCCACGCGCTCCAGCCCGTGCGCCTCAATGGCATGCGCTGCAGCCAGCGCGGCATTGGCGAACACGCAAAAGCCCATGCCCTGCGTGGGTTCGGCATGGTGGCCAGGCGGGCGCGTCAGGGCATAGGCTGTCTGGGCCTGGCCCATCATCACGGCATCGACGGCGCTCAGGGCGCAACCCGCAGAGCGTCTGGCCGCATCCCACCCGTTGGACGAGATCGGCGCGCCAATGCCGGTGTCGCCCCCTCCTTGCTGCGCAATGCTTTGCACTTTGCTCACGTATTCGGCGCTGTGCAGCCGGGTCAGTTCGTGCACCTGGGCATCGCGCGCAGGCATGACCTGCAGTTGCGACATCAGACCGCTCGTTTGCAGCAAGTTGTGCAGCCGCCGCTTGGGGTCGGCGTTTTCGATGTGGCGGTTGTAGGGCTCCACAAAGCCACCGGGCTTGAGCATCAGGGCGTAGTTGCCCGGGTCGTGCCAAAAGCACAATTCGTCGGTGATGTAGGCGGTGGTGTGTGCTTTGGCGTTCATGTGTTGGGCAGGCGTTTGGCAAACAAGCCCGACACCAGCGGCCACACCAGCAGCACCACCGTGGTGGCGACCAGAATGGCCGAAATCGGACGTTCGATGAAAGGCATGAATGAGCCATCGCTGCGGCCCAGGGTTTGGCGCAGTGTGGCTTCGAGGGTGTCGCCCATGACCATGCCCAAAATCAAGGGAATGGTCGGGATGTTGGCGCGTGCGCACACCAGGCCCAGCACGCCAAAGACGGCCGCGATGATCACGTAATACATGCTGTTGGCCGCTGAAAACGCACCGACAAAACACAGGGCCAAAATCGCCAGTCCCAAAATGCGTGGGTTCACGTAGGCCAAGCGCGCCAGGGGTTTGACGGTGATCACCAGCAAGCCCAGGATCACCACATTGATCACCAGCAAAGAGGCCAGGACGCCATTGATGATTTCAGGTCGGTCCATGAACAGCGATGGGCCGGGCACGATGCCATGCACCACGAACACGCCCATGATGATGGCGGTGATCGCATCGCCCGGAATGCCCAGGGTGAGCACGGTGATCATGGCCCCGCCGGAGTTGGAGTTGTTGGCGCATTCGGCCGCCACAATGCCCTCGGGGTTGCCTTGACCAAACGGTGTGCGGTCTTTGGCCCCGCGTTGTGCCCAGAAGTACGCCAGCGAGGTCGACAAGGCGGCCCCCACAGCCGGTAGCACGCCGATGGCAGAACCCAGAAACAAACCCTTGGCCATGGCTTTGGGGTATTTGAAGGGCTCCAGAAATCCGCGCCAGGACAAGCCCGCGTTCTGGATCAGCGAGGGATCAAACTGCGGCACCGGTGAGCTGACCATGACCAAAGCTTGCGCCATGCCAAACAAGCCCACGGCCACAGGCACCAGCGGAATGCCGCTGAGCACACCGTCGATGCCGAAGGTGTAGCGTTGTTCATTGGAGTTGGGGTCGATCCCCACGGTGGCCAAAAAGAAGCCCAAGCCCATCATCATCATGGCGCAGGCAAATTGCTTGCGGTAGGCTTTGCCCACACACACGGCCGCCAGCACAATGGCCATGACGCTTTCCGGTGCGCCAAACCGTGCTGCAAAACTGGCCATGGGCCTGGCCGCCAGCCCCAGCAGCAAAGCGCTGGCGATGCCGCCCACAAAGGCGGACATGAAGGCCAAAGACAGTGCGCGCTGTGCCTGGCCGTTTTTGGCCATGGGGTAACCATCGAACATGGTCATGATGGAGGATGCTTCGCCGGGGGTGCGTATCAGGATGGAGGTGACCGCACCCCCATAAAAAGCGCCGCAATACACCCCCAGCAAGAGCGAAATGCCTGCCAGCGGCGCCATGCCGTACGTGAAGGGCAGCAGCACCGCGATCGTCACGCCCGGCCCGACACCGGGCAAAACACCGACCACGATGCCCAAGGCGGCACCGATCAGCAAAGAAGCGGCAATGGACCAGGTGCCCAAAGAGGCAAAGCCTTGGCTCAGGCTGTCGAAAAATTCCATGTTCAGATCAACCAGCCATGGCCGAAGTAGACCTTCAGCACTTTTACAAAAATGACCCACATGGCCACGGAGAGCAGCACACTCAGGACCAGCGTGGCACGTCGGCTCAGGCCCAGCCAAGCCCCGCTGGCCATTAAAAATAGCCAGGTGCTCGACAAATAGCCCATCCAGGGCACCGCCAGCATGTAAAGCCCAAACAAGGCCAGCATGCCCAAGGCCTGGCGCATGCTGGCGCTGCTGGAGTCCAGCTCATCGGAGTCGGCCACCTCGATGGCGCTGCGCCGCTGGTACAACTCGATGCCACCCGCCAGACAGGCCAAGGCCAAGGTCACGCGCGGGAAAAAGGCGGCCGATTCAAACCAGGCCGCCTGCGCAGGAAAGGGGGTGATCAATTGGGGCGTGGCCAGCATGGCAGCCGCTGCAGCCAAGGCCAGCAGCAAAACCAGCCCCTTGTCCCATGACCATGTCCAGGGTGCAGTGGCGGTCTTCACTTTTTGGCAAAACCCAGTTCGGTCATCAGCTCGGCGATCCATTTGGTGTCATCGGCCACCCGTTTGTTCATTTGCTCGGCGCTCATGGGCAGGGCCGGTATGCCTGCTTTTTTGAACTGGTCTTGCACGGGTTTGTCTTTCAGGGCTTCCATCATCACAGCAGACAGTTTGTTGACGATGTCTTTGGGCACCCCAGCCGGTGCAGCCATGCCGCCCCAAGAGTAAATCTCGCCATAGCCTTCTTCGACGGGCGTGGCCACGTTGGGAAAGACCGGGTTGCGCGCAGGCCCCCAGGCCGAGAGGATCTTGATCTGACCGGCCTTGGCATACGAGACCGCACCTTCGGCGCCAGCGGTGGTCACATCGGCATCACCGGCCACCAGTTCCTTGGCGCTGGGGTTGGGAAAGGCGACCACTTTGTAGGCCCAGCCGTCTTTCTTGGCGATCTTGGCCGCGATCAAGGCCGGCACCGCAGCGGGGGCGTAGCTGCCGATGGTGACCGGCTTGCCCGATTGTTTGGCCCAGGCGGCAAATTCCTTGAGGTTGGTGGCCGGGATGTCGCCACGCGCAGCCAACACAAAGTCGTTGATCAGCATGCCGCCCACCGATTGGTAGTCGGCCATTTTGTAAGGGGTGTTGCCCGCAATGATTTGCGAGATGCCGGGGCCGGGCGTCCAGGTGCCGATGGTGTAACCGTCAGGTTTGGCGCGGGTCATCTCGGCAAAGCCCACCACACCGCCACCGCCGGGCTTGTTGATCACTTGCACCGGCACGCCCAAGCGCTTGCTCATGCCTTCGGCCAGCAAACGGGTCACCACGTCCATGTCGTTGCCCGGAGGGTAGGGGTAGATGATCTCGATGGGCTTGCTGGGCCATTTGTCTTGCGCGATGGCGGGCAGGGCGGCGGTAACGGCCCATGCGGCCAAAGCGATGAGGCGGATGCGGTGTGTCATGAAGGTCTCCTGTCGGTCTTGTGTGTGAATGAAATGATTAAACTTTTTCTGCAGTCTCGAAGGCAATGTGTAAAACCCTGAGCGCTTCGTCCACGTTCTCACGGGTGAAGACCAAGGGTGGCGACAGGATCAGCCGGTTGCCTTGCACGCGGATGATGGCTCCTGCTTCTCGGGCCGTGCCCACCAGCGTTTGGATGTAGGCCGAAGGCGGCACCATCATGGCTTTGCTGGCCTTGTCGGTCACCAGTTCAATGGCGGCCATCATGCCTTTGCCGCGCACTTCGCCCACATGGGCGTAGCGCATCAGCTCTTGCAGCTTGTCTTGCATATAGGCCCCCACGCGGCTGGCGTTGCCAGGCAGGTCTTCGCTGGCCACGATGTCCAGGTTCGCGTTGGCCGCAGCGCAGGCCAGCGCGTGTCCCGAGTAGGTGTAGCCGTGCATCAGCGCAGCGGGCACGCCGGGCTGGTTCCAGGCGCTGGCCACACGTTCATTGATGAGCGTGGCGCCCAGGGGCACATAGCCCGAATTGATGCCCTTGGCCATGGCCATGATGTCGGGGGCCACGCCCCAGGCACGGGTGCCGCACATGGCACCGATGCGGCCAAAGCCGGTCACGATCTCGTCGCTGATGAGCAAGATGCCATGCTGGTCCAGCAGTTGGCGCAGGCCCGGCCAGTAGCTGTCGTGCGGCACGATCACGCCGCCCGCGCCTTGCACCGGTTCTGCCACCAAGGCGGCGATGTTGTTCGGTCCGACTTGCTCTATCAGCTGGGCCAACTGCGCCAGGCACAGTTGGGCCAGCTGGGCCGGGTCGGTTTCGTTCCAGGGGTTGCGGTATGTGTAGGGTGTTTCGGCCAGGTGGCAGCCGGGCAGCAGGGGCTCGTAGGCGCTTCGGAACATCGGGTTGCCGTTGATGGACGCGCCGCCAAAATGCACCCCGTGGTAGCCCCATTTGAGCGAGATGAACTGGTGGCGCTCGGGTTGGCCATTGAGCTTCCAGTACTGGCGCGCCAGTTTGAGCGCAGTCTCCACCGCGTCCGAGCCGCCAGAAGAAAAGAACACCTTGTTCATCTTCTCCGGCGCAAACATGCGCATCAGCCGCGCCGACAGCTCGATGGCGGGCGGGTTGGAAGTGTTTTGAAAGGTGGAGTAATAAGCCAGCTTGTCCAGTTGCGCCTTGATGGCGTTGATGACCTCGGGCCGGTTGTGCCCGACGTTCACGTTCCACAAAGAGGCCACCGTGTCCAGGTAACGTTTGCCGTCGATGTCATAAACGTGAACGCCTTCGCCCCGGTCAATGATCAAGGGCGGCGCAGCTTGCACCGCCTTGGGGTCGATCATGGGGTGGTACATGTGCTGCGCGTTGGCGCTGCGGATGTCGATGGGGGAATGAATGGAAGATTCGAGGGGCGTTGTGCTCATGCATCCAAGCATAGGCAGCAAGCAGGTGATGGAAAAAATCCATTATCCTCAGGTCTTTCCCGTACACAGGCCGCACCCACCATGGGTTTTCCCAAAGCATCGCTGGCCGCGCAAAGCCAACTGCCCCAGTTTGAAAACCCGCAATCGATTTTCGATTTGCTCAATTTCCGCTTGTCCGAGCTTTTGGGCATCAGCGGTTCGCTGGTCACGCGCATCTGCGAAAACGAATACGGCATCACCCGCGAAGAGTGGCAGTTTGTGGCCATGCTGGCCGAGCTGAACGCCATGTCGCCCTCGGACCTGGCGGCACGCACCACCGTGGACCGTTCCCAAGCCTCCAAAACCCTCAGAGCCTTGATGAGCAAAGGGCTGGTCGAGCGCCAGGCGGTGCCGGGTGATGGTCGACGGGCCAGGGTCTTGCTCACGCCAGCGGGCCGCTTGCTGTTTGCCGAAATTTTTCCACGTGTGGTGCAAGTGCACCACGAGCTGTTGCACGACTTGGGGTCGGCCGAGCGGCAGGCTTTGGCGCACAGTTTGAGCGCCATGCAAGCACGGGCCTTGGCCGTGGCGCAAAGGCACAAGCCCGAAAGCGCGGCCGGGCGCAGGCAGGGGGGCAGCCGTGCCCGATGGAAGGCATCCCCGCCCGGTGCTTAAGCCCGCAAATCTTCGCGGATCAGGTCGGCGGCTTTTTCGGCCAGCATGATGATGGGCGCGTTGGTGTTGCCCGACACGATGCGCGGCATGACCGAGCCGTCCACCACCCTGAGGCCTTGTACACCGTGCACCCGCAGCCGCGCATCGACCACCGCCATGGGGTCGGTGGCGGGGCCCATGGCACAGGTGCCCACAGGGTGAAAAATGCTGCCTGCGCGGCGGCGTACCCAGTCCAGGATGTCGGCATCGCTTTGGGTGGGGGCTCCAGGCTCGTGCTCTTGAACGATGTAGCGTTGCAGCGGTGCCTGACTGGCGATCTCGCGCATCTTGCGCACCATCTGCACGGCCAGGCGTTGATCGCTTTCGGCGCTCAGGTAGCGGGCCTGGATGTCTGGCGGGCTGAAGGGGTCGGCGCTGCGAATCTGGATGCGCCCACGGCTTTCAGGGCGCAGGATGCAGGCCGACAGCGTGATGCCCGGAAAAGGATGCGGGGGCTGGTGTGGGCGGTCAAAACTGACCAGGCCAAAATGGATCTGCACATTGGGCCAGTCGGGCTTGGCCGTGCTGTCCAGCGATAAAAAAGCCCCGGCGCGGTACACCCCGGTGGCCAGCGGTCCTGTGCGGGTGAGCTGGTAACGCAGAAAGTCGCGGGCGCTGCGCCACCGGCTGTTGGCCACATCGTTGAGCGTCTCGACGCCTTGGCAGCGAAAAGACGGGCGCACCTGCAAATGATCTTGCAGGTTCTCGCCCACGCCCGGTAAATCGATGGCGCTTGCAATCTGGTGTCGTTTCAGCAGTTCGGCGGGACCGATGCCAGACAGTTGCAGCAGTTGGGGCGACTGGATGGCGCCTGCACACAGCACCACTTCATGCCGGGCATGCAGTTGATGGGTCTGGCCGTCACGGGTCCAGCTCACGCCTTGGGCCCGCTGGCCGTGCAGCAAGACCTGGGTCACTTGTGCACCGCTGATG
The DNA here is from genome assembly GCF_003063575.1 of Limnohabitans sp. Jir72. GTDB lineage: Bacteria > Pseudomonadota > Gammaproteobacteria > Burkholderiales > Burkholderiaceae_C > Limnohabitans_A. The sequence continues at coordinate 91,044 of NZ_NESC01000007.1, read as the reverse complement.
ACCTTCAAGTTTGGCCGGTGCATGGCCCGGCGCAAGTAGGCGCGCTCGGTGCTCATGCGCTGCCCATGGCGGGTGTTCATGCGAAAGTAAGCGGCGCCGGTGTTGTCACCGCCGTTGAAGTCTTCGATCGGCGCGATGCCGCACTGGCCAGCCGCAGCGATGAATGCATCGGACAGCGGGTCATGGGGCAAGTCGGACACCCACAAAGGCCCGTTTTGCCCATCCGTGGCTTGCACTTGCCGTGTGCCCATGGCCCTTCGGAAATACGGCAGCACATCGGCCCAAGCCCAGCCCGGGTTGCCCAAGGCTTGCCAACGGTCATAGTCCTGCTGGTGACCGCGCAAATACAGCATGCCGTTGATCAGGCTGGAGCCGCCCAGGCCTTTGCCTCGGGGCCAGGGCAGACGACGGTCGGCCATGGCCGCTTCGGGTTGGGTTTCAAACTGCCAATCGTGGGCCGGGTTGCCCACGGTTTTGAAGTAGCCGATCGGGATGTTCAGCCAGGGGTATTTGGACGGCGAGCCCGCTTCGATCAGCGTGACCTGCAAATTCGGGTCCTCGCTCAGGCGGGCGGCGAGGGTGCAGCCTGCTGAGCCTGCGCCGACGACGACGATGTCGGTTTCGGTCATGGTGGTAGGCATTCAATCGGCCTTGATTTGCGCTGCGCGCCCGATGCGTTGCCATTTTTCTGTTTCGGCAGCAATCACGCTGTCAAATTGGGCACCGCTCATGGGTTCGGGCTCCAAGGCCAGAGCACCGAGGCGTTCGCGCACATCGGATTGGTTCAGCGCTTTGTTCAGTTCGGTGTTCAGGCGATCGATCACTTCTTTGGGGGTGCCCGACTTGACCATCATCCCGTCAAAGGAGCGCAGCACGAAGTCGCCGAAACCTTGTTCAGCCATGGTCGGCACGTCTTTCAAGGCGGGCAGGCGTTTGGCCCCTGTGACGGCCATGGGTTTGAGTTTGCCGCCGTTGATTTGCGGGATGGCCGCAGAGGCTGTCAAAAACATGAAGTTGGTGCGGTCAGCGATCAGGTCGCCAATGGCCAGACCGAACTGGTTGTAGGGCACATGGGTGGTGACGGTGCCGGTTTGTTGCTTGAACAATTCGCCGGCCAAGTGTGCGGGGGTGCCGTTGCCGCCCGATGCAAAACTCAAGCTACCGGGCTTGGCCTTGGCCGTTTGCACAATGTCGGCGGGCCCCTTGAGGGCGCTGGTCACCGGGGTCACCAGCACGTTGTAGCTCCAGGCCATGTGGCCGACGGCTTCCAGATTTTTGAAGGGGATGCTTTGCGTTGGAAACAGCAGTGGGGCCACCAGCGAGGCCGAGGACAGCAGGTACAAGGTGTAACCATCGGCGGGCTGTCTCAACGCATCGGTCATGCCGATCGTGCCTGCAGCGCCGGGTTTGTTGTCCACCACGATGGGCTGGCCCAGGCTGGTGCCCATTTTTTCGGCGACGATGCGACCAGCCACATCGGCGGGCGTGCCTGCAGGCCAGGGCACCACCATGCGGATGGGCTTGCTCGGGTAGTTTTGCGCCAGTGCGCTCGTGCCCAGCACCAGCAGCAAGCTGGCGAGCAGGCCATGGGTCCAACGACGGGCAGTTGGGTGGGTGTGCATGGTGAAGTGTCTCCAGGTCAGTTTGTTTTGATCACGTCCCAAGCGGGCGTGATGGTCATTATTCAAAGCCTCAGAAGCCAGGACAAATGAAAAATTCAGGGCTATTCATACCGAAATGGATATGATCATTCATGACTTTGAATCTGCAAAGGGTCTTGACGCTCAAGCAACTGCGTTTGGTGAGTGTGTTGGGACGTGAACTCAACCTCAGCCGCTGCGCCGAGTTGTTGCACACCACTCAGCCTGCGGCCTCCCGGGCCTTGTCGCAACTGGAGGCGCAGCTGCAGCTGAGCTTGTTTCAGCGCACCACCAAGCGCATGGTCCCCACCTTGGCCGGACTGAGCCTGATTCAGCATGCCAACCGGATCCTGGCTGAAATCGATCTGGCTGAGGAAAATTTGCTGGGCCTTTCGACCGGTGTCCATGCCGAGATGCGCGTGGGGGTGCTGGCTTCTTTTTCGCCCGAGGTGCTGGCGCGTGCCATGGCGCGTTCGCGCGACATGTTGCCCGATGTGCTGTTGAGCACGCAAATGCAGCCACTGGAGGTGCTGTACGAACAATTGCTGGACGGGCGCATCGACCTGATGCTGGCACATGCCGAGTTGCGGGTGGACTTGAACCTGGTGGAGGTGACCACTCTGTACGAAGAGCACAGCACCATCCTGGCAGGTTCAGGCCACCGTCTGCACAAAAAGAAAAAACCCAGCTGGTCGGATTTGGCGCAAGAGGCCTGGGTGCTGCCACCGGCCAACACGCCTTTGCGGCCCAAAATTGACCGAATGCTGTCCGTGCACCGCACTGTCGATCGCGCAGTCAGGGGGCCTGATGTGCAAACGGATTCGTCTTTGCTGGCCCTCAGGCTGATCGGCCAGACCCCGATGCTGTGGGCCATTGCGCATCAGCAGGCCAAGCAGTTCGAGGCCACCTTGCAAGTGAAAGCCTTGGCGGCCCCGGCAGAGCTGCTCAGGGGCCCAATGTGTTGTTTTCGGTTGAGGCAGGAGAGGCTGAAAACGCAGCAAAGCGTTTTCATCGCTTGTCTCCAAGACAGTGCACTCAGCCTGAGGGGCTGAGTGTTGGGTCTCAGCCTGCCAAGGCAGCCTTCACGGCCGCAGACACTTGGCCCATGTCGGCCTTGCCTGCCAAGCGGGTTTTCACGGCACCCATGACCTTGCCCATATCGCCGGGGCCTTTGGCACCCAATTCCGTCACGATGGCCTGCACTGCAGCGCTGACCTCTTCGGCCGACATGCGTGCGGGCAGGTAAGCCAGCAACACCGCCATCTCGGCTTTTTCCTTGTCGGCCAAATCCTGGCGCGCGGCCTGTTCGAAAGCGGCAATGGAATCCTTGCGCTGCTTGATCAACTTGTCCACGATGGCCACCACGGCCACGTCGTCGAGCTCCACACGTTCGTCCACCTCTTTTTGCTTCATCGCAGCCAGCAGCAAGCGGATGGTGCCCAGGCGTTCGCTGTCCTTGGCGCGCATCGCGGTTTTCATGTCTTCGGTGATCTTTTCTTTCAGGCTCATGTGAGGCTCCTGGGGTGGTCAAAAGGGGGGAGGCATAAACGACAAAGCCCGCTTGAGCGTCCTCCAGCGGGCTTGTTTGTAGACCCTTACGGGTCAACAAAAGAAGTGCTCAGTACAGCTTCTTGGGCAGCTGCATGCTGCGCACGCGCTTGTAGTGACGCTTCACAGCGGCCGACTTTTTGCGCTTGCGCTCAGTCGTTGGTTTTTCGTAAAACTCGCGGGCACGCAGGTCTGTCAGCAGGCCGAGTTTTTCGATGGTGCGCTTGAAGCGACGCAGTGCGACGTCAAACGGCTCGTTTTCTTTCACGCGGATGGTGGTCATTGAATCAAATTTCCAAAATGTGTGCCGGTCGCTGTTGCAAGGAAGATCGCGCCTTGTCACCCGATACCAGCGGTTCCCCGTCACGAACTAGTATTTGGCAGACGGGGGTTTGCCAGCAAAGCCTCGGATTATAGCGCTACGCAAAGGACGCTTCCCCCACTTTGGTCAGCTTCGCATCCAGCTTGTTACGAAAGAATGCAATTTACCTCTCGCGTACACAGGTGCAATTTGGAAAAATTAATAAAATGAATTAAAAATAATCAATTTATTTGTGACCAAGCACTCCCTATGTTCTTTCAAAAGCTGATTTTGGCCCTGTCCTTGGGCTTGATATCCTGTCTTGCCCACGGCCAAGCGACGCAGGCCGCCAAGCCACCCTCGGTGGTTGTGGTCTTGGCCGGTGGTGGTGCCAAGGGCTTTGCCCATCTGGCCGTGTTGCGCAAACTGGAGCAAGACCGCATCCCCATTGCGCGCATTGTGGGCACCAGCATGGGCGCGGTCATCGGGGGGCTGTACGCCAGTGGCCTGTCCACCGATGAAATCGAGCGCGTGGTCGGCGGGCTGGATCCTTCGAAAGTGGCACTCGATCAGCTCAACCGCCTGGAGTTGCCTTCGCGAACGCGCGCCTACCAGCAAAAATACCCGGTGGACTTGGAGTTCGGCATCAAGAACGGTGTGCCCAGTTTTGCGCGGGGCGTCAGCGACGGACAGCGGTTTTTGGCGCTCTTGCAAAATTTGACGGCGCATGTCCCGCCGCAGGTCAATTTCAATGATTTGAAAATCCCATTCAGGGCCGTGGCGACCCGTTACCGCGATGGCGAGATGAAAGTTTTTGACCACGGGGCGCTGCACTTGGCCATCCGAGCCAGCATGGCGGCACCTGCGGTTTTCGCGCCCGTCGAGATCGACGATGAAACCTATGTGGATGGTGGTCTGGTGGCCAACTTGCCGATCGAGGTGGCTTTGCAAGAGGGCGCAGATGTCATCGTGGCCTCTTTTTTGGCGGGTGGAACCGAAGACGGGAAAACTGCGCAAGCCAACCATGCCCTGGCGGTGGCCAACCGCATGGTGGACATCCTGATCCGTCAAAACGAGAAACGCAACTTGGCTTTGTTGCGGCCGCAGGACATTTTGGTCAAACCGCAGTTGTCAGACGTTGGTTTTGCCGACTTCAACCGCGCTGCGGAAATTGCGCAGCGTGGGCAAGCTGCCGTTGCCAGTGTGGCGGATCGTTGGGCCGTCTTGCAAGCGGCCACAACGCAAGCCCAAGGCTCTGCTGGATCGAACCGCTTGTCATTTGATCAACGCGAAAAACACATCGTGGCGATCGAGGCGCAGGGGCAAAAAGATGTGTCTGCCAGCTACATCCAATCGGTCATGGCGCCCTTGGTGAATCAAGAGTTCACCCCAGCCGAAACAGAACGCTACATCGATGAGCTGTACACCAGTGGCTTTTTTGATCTGGTCAGCTACAGCTTGCAGCAACAACAGGGCCATCAATACAAATTGATCGTCCATGTGCGCGAAAAACCCTACAGCCCGCATTTCCTCAAAACAACTTTGGGCTTTTCCTCCGAGGTGGGCGGCATGACCCAATTCACCACAGGGTTTGGCTACCGTCGTCCATGGCTGACACCTGAGGGTCTGGAGTTTTCGCTTGATGCCCGGTTGGGGACGCAGTCTGAATTGGCCGCCCGTTTGTACCAGCCCCTGAACGGGCGATGGAGTGCAGAAACCGGCGTTTCCTGGGAGCGGAACAATTTGCCGCTGTACCGCTCATCGTATTACGAGGATGACCACAGCAACATCAAACTGGCTTATTACAGCCAGACCACGCAAAGCTGGGATGCCAAGCTGGTCTACGACTTTGAGCGCAAGGCGAATTTCAAGTTTGGCTTGACGTCCAGCAGCATTCGGCGGGAGTTGGACACCACCACCGAGTTGGCGGCCACGACCGGCAGCACGGACACCTTGCACTACAACGGTTTGAAGGCGCAGTTGCAGATCGACCAGCTGGACTCATTGACCTTCCCCACTCGGGGCTATTTTCTGAACACCAGCTTTGAAAAAGGCATTTCGGGTGCGGGCTATTCGGGCGCGCGTTTGAGCGCGAAGTGGGCCAGTTCCTTGGGGCCGCACATTTTCAATGTCGGACTCAACTTGGCGCAAGACCGTGTGAGCTTGGATTGCGACACTTGCAGGGCACCCAGCCAGTTGTACTTGGGCGGTTTCCAATCGATGGGGGCATACCGAATGGGGCAATTGGTGGGTGATCAATTGGCGCATGTGCAAGGCACCTACATGTACCGCATGACCGATGGCGGTTTGTTCAACCAGAGAACTTACGTGGGCACGGTGCTTGAAACCGGGGATGCGTGGTCTTCAGGGACGGCCATGAAAAAGTTGTACAGCGGTACCTTGTTTGTGGCGGTGGACAGCAAGATCGGTGACATCTACCTGGGCACGGCCAGAGGCACGGGCGGCGTTTACAACGTCTTTGTGCAATTGGGTCGGCGTTTCAGTTACTGAGGCAGGAGTTGACGCATGAGCATGAACTTTATGCGCATTGACGAGGTCGTCATGAGTGGAGATGGTTTCTACCAATCCATGGCCTACCACGCCTACTTGTCGCTGAAGCCCGGACCCTTCGCTTTTCAATGTGCCCTGTGTTTGCTGAGCATTGCATTGGGTTACGCGATGCGTTGGGCGCTCATGAAGCGCTTGCCCGCGCAAGGCCCTTGGATGAGGCTTTTGCACGCTGGCGTGCAGACGATGGGGCCAGCCCTGGTGGCGGTTCTGTGCATGGCCGCCTGCTTTGGATTGGGGCGAGTGCTGGGGCTGATCCCCTATGAGTTGATGGTGCTGGGCAAGGTGCTGTCTTTGACTTTGTGGGTGCTGACCGTGCGCGCTGCGGGCTGGTTTTTCCGGCACGTCTTGCACCCGCACGAGGTCTTGCGGATTTTTCTGTTCCTGATGGAGTGGTCGGTCGTTCTCGTTTCGGTGTTGACGTTTTTTGGCCTGTTTGAGCCGCTGATCGAAGAGGTCAATGCGATCGAATTTGCCATTGGCGCGCAAGTTTTCAAGGGCGCCAATATCGTCAAGGGCTTGCTCATGGGGGTGGTGGCCTTGACGGTGGCCGGACAAATTGCCGACCTTGTCGGGCAACTGCTCAGCCGCTATGCGCATCGCGAAACGATCCAGTCCAACGATGCCTTGATCCTGACCCGCTTGTTCAGCATGGGCATTTTTGCTTTCACGCTGGTGGGTGTGTTGGTCAGCTCAGGGGTCGACTTGACAACACTGGCCGCTTTTGCCGGGGCCATGGGCATTGGCCTGGGTTTTGGCTTGCAGGAGTTTGTGGTCAATTTTGTGAGCGGCCTGTATGTCTTGCTGGAACGCGCATTGAAAGTGGGTGACCATGTGACCATCAATCAAATCACCGGACGCGTGGTGCAACTGAGCAGCCGGGCCGTGGTGGTGCGGGACTCGGTGGGCACCGAAAGCCTGATCCCCAACAGCAGCGTGATCAAAGGCGTATTGCAAAACCACACTTTGAGCAACGACGATTTTCGTGTCTCGTTCCCTTTGAGAATCGCCGACATGGCCGACTACCCCCGAGCGCGAACTTTGATTTTGGCGTCGCTTCAGACATTTCCTCGGGTGCTGATCACCCCCTCTGCCAATGTGTTGATCAGTTCGATTTCCGCCAGCGAAGTTTTGCTGGAAATCAGCTTCTGGATCAACGACTTGCAAAACGGTCAGAAGGGCTTGGTGTCCGACTTGTTGTTTGACATTGGCATGCGTTTTCGCAAAGAGGGTGTACCACTGGCTGCAGAAGACGCAGAGCACGTCAAGCCAGCGCCGGGTAAGCCGTTCATGGCTTGAAGGCGTGGGCTCAGTGGTGGGTGTTCAAGGCTTGCGCGCAGGCGTGTGCGCTGGCCCAGGCCCATTGGAAGTTGTAGCCGCCCAGCCAGCCGCTCACGTCCATCACTTCGCCAATGAAATACAGCCCGGGCTGTTTGGATTCCATGGTCTGTGAAGAGACATCGCGGGTGTCCACCCCGCCCAGGGTGACCTCGGCTTTTTTGTAGCCCTCGCTGCCCGTGGGCGTCAAACCCCAGCTGGACAGCGCCTCGGCCAATTTGTTCAGCGCCTTGTCGGGGACTTCAGAACATGGGCGTTGCAAAGCTGCGTCCTGGCTGACCCAGGCCTCGGCCAGGCGGCTGGGCACCAGGCTGGCCAGTTCATTGCCCAGAAGTTTTTTGGAGCGCAGCTTGGCTTCTTGCAATCGCTCTGGCAAGTTCAACTCCGGGGCCAGGTTCAGGCGGATCGGTGTGCCGTCTTGCCAGTAGCTTGAAATTTGCAGCACCGCCGGACCCGACAGGCCACGGTGGGTGAACAGCAAATCCTCGTCAAAATGCATGCGGTTTTTCTTCTCGCCGGTTTCAATGCCCACTGGCAAGGCCAGCCCCGCCAGTTGGGCATAAGGCGCCCAAGTGCTGCCGTCAAAGGTCAGAGGCACGAGACCCGGGCGGCGCTCGACCAAGCGCAGACCAAACTGCGTGGCCACCTCGTAGCCCCATCCGGTGGCCCCGATCTTGGGAATGGACAGCCCGCCAGTGGCCACCACCAGTGAACCCGTCTGGAGCAAGCCTTGGGGCGTGTCGAGTTCATAACCCCCACCCTCCAGGGGGCGCACGGTTTTCACGTTGCAGCCTGCGCGCAGTGTCACGCCACCGGCATCGCACTCGGCCAGCAGCATGCCGATGATGTCATCGGCCGAGTGGTCGCAAAACAGCTGACCCTTGTGCTTTTCATGGAAGGCGATGCCGTGCTTTTGCACCAGATCGATGAAATCCTGTGGCGTGTAGCGCGACAGGGCCGAGCGGCAGAAATGCGGGTTTTGGCTGATGAAGTGTTTTTGCGGTGCCGATGCGTCGAGCAGCCGGTTGGTGAAGTTGCAGCGCCCGCCACCCGAGATGCGCACCTTTTCAGCGACCTTGTCGCTGTGGTCGATCACCAGCACCTTCAGGCCGCGCTGACCGGCCACACCGGCACAAAACAAGCCGGCAGCCCCGGCACCCACGATCACAGCATCCCATTTGTTCATGCTGGAGAGTGTAGCTGGCTTGCAAAATAGTCATGCGCATGCAATGCGCATAAAATATGCCCAAAGGGGGTGCGTGCCATGTCAACTTTCGAATCCATCGCCAAAAAACCGGTCAACCTCTCGCTCAGCGAAGCGCTGGTGAAAGAGTCCCGCGCTTATTGCGGCAACCTCTCGGCCAAGGTCGAAGAAATGCTGCAGGCGTATGTGGTCTCTGAACGTCAGTCGCGCCAGCAACACCGTGAACAGGCGCAGCGGACCGTGGCCGACTGGAATGCCTTGCACGATGTGGCGGGCTCTTACGCCGACGACCATTCCACGCTTTGAAGTGGATGGTGTGATGCCCCAATACGACGTTCATCTGAACCCTGGCCTCATGCGGGCCACCGTGCCCATGGTGGTGTTGGTGCAGTCTTCGCTGTTTGATGGTTATCGCCGCCGGGTCGTGGTGCCACTCGTGCTGCGCTCGGCCTTGCCGGCCGGGGCCAAAGTGGCTGGCACGCGCATGAACCCGGTGTTCAAAATCAAGGGGCAAACGCTGGTCTTGCACCCGCTGGACACAGTGTCTGTGCGCAACGACCAGTTGGGCCCGTGTGTGGGCAATCTGGCCGATCAGGGGCAGGTGATCGCCGATGCCCTCGATGAGCTGCTCACGCGCAGCTGGGGCTGAAATCAGGCCACTTTTTGTGGGACGTTTGGCTGTCCAGCCCACGCCCGCGCCCCTTGCACCACATCGCCCACCACGATGATGCTGGGACTTTGCAAGCCTTCGTGTTGAACGGTGGCCACCAGTTCACCCAGTGTGGTCAGTGCCTGGCGCTGTGTGGGCAAGCTGGCATGCTGCACCACGGCCACAGGGGTCTGCGCAGGCAGGCCTTTCAGCAAGCCTTGGCTGATGTGGTCTAGGCTGCTCACGCCCATGTAGATCACGAGCGTCAGCTTGGCCTGGTGGGCCGTGATGGCCAACTGCACCCAGTCGGTGCCGCTGTCGCCGGGTTTGGCATGGCCCGTCACAAACACCACGCCATGCGCGTGTTCCCGGTGGGTCAGCGGTGCGCCCAAGCTGCTCATGCCGGCCAGGCCTGAAGTGATGCCATTGACCACCTCCACATCGATGCCCGCAGCGCGCAAATGCGCCACCTCTTCGCCGCCCCGGCCAAAGATGAACGGGTCGCCGCCCTTGAGGCGCACCACATGCTCGCCTTCCTGCACGGCCGTGATCATCAGCTTGTCGATGAAGGTCTGCGGCGTGCTCTTGCAGCCGCCGCGCTTGCCCACATGCACAATGCGGGCGGTGGGCGAGGCGTGTTCGAGCACGGCGTCGTTGACCAGATCGTCCACCAGGACGAGCGTGGCGCTGGCAATGGCTTTGACGGCTTTGAGGGTCAGCAGCTCCGGATCGCCCGGGCCTGCACCGACCAAGGTGCAGCGGCCGTGAAGGGGTGTGTTCATGCTTTCATCTCATGGAGGATGTGTTGAACTTGCCGCGCAATCGGCGCAGGCACCGGCAGCAGGTTTTGCAAAACGTGTTCGATGTAGACCGCTGTGGCTGCAGCTTCAATGCTGGGCAGCTCGGGCATTTTGGCAAGCGAGCCTTCTTGCTGTTCCTGCACGCGCAGGGTTTGGCCTTGTTTGAAAACATCCATGGCGGGTGTGCGCCGTGCATCGGCCACAGGCTCACCTTCGGTGCCGCGCAGCAGCAGGGCGTGTTGACCAGTCAATGCGAAGGTGTTCGACATGGACTGCAGGTATTCGGGGTGGGTGTAGCTGCCCACCACCAGCGCATTTTCTGAATCACTGGGATTCATGAGTTTGACCAGGCTGTGGCCAGGGTTGCGCAGGCCAACCACGCGGCGCACAGCCAGCAGTCGCTCCAGCCCGGCGTTCAGTACACCGGTGGGCGCGAACACCACTTCACCTGTGTGCACTTGGGCTGAGGGACCACATGCGCCAATGCCCAACTCGGCCAGCACTGCTTGGCTGCTCACGCGTTTGTCTTCGGTGGTGCTGCCGTGCACCACCACGGCCATGCCTTCGCGCGCCAGCAACAGGGCCAATAAGGGCGTGAGCACCGGCAGCTTGCGTGCCCCGTTGTAGCTGGGCAGCACCACGGTGGGTGCTTGTCCCGTATGAACTTTGTTCAACCGAGCGTGCGTGGCGTCCAGAAAACCGGCCATCTCTTCGGGCGTTTCGCCCTTGATGCGCATGGCGATGCAAAAAGCGCCCAACTCCAGGTCACTCACCTGTTGGTCAAGGATTTGACCCATCAGGTCGGCGGCTTGCTCGCGACCGAGTGCGCGTGCGCCGTCTTTGCCGCGTCCGATGTCCTTGATGTAGTGGCTGATACCCATGAGATGAATTGTGAAGGAAGTCAGATAACTGTTGGTTATATGGGTATGCGCACTTCATGTGGGCTGAGGCACGAGTCGGATGATTTGGCGCAACTCGGGCACGCAGGAGCCGCATTGGGTGCCGCAGCGCAGCTGGCTTTGCAGCAGGGTCAAGCGTTGGTCTTCACTGCCAGTTTGGTTTTGCAGGCACGCGGCAATGGCGTTTTCGCGCACGTTGAGGCAGCTGCAAACTTGGCGGCTGACCGGCGTTGCGCCTTCGGGGGGGGCGTCGGACGACATCAGCCACTGTCGGGCGGGCCATTGGAGCGGCGTGGCGTCTTGCAACAAGGTCTTGAGCCAGCGACCTGAGCGGCTGTCGCCTGCCACCAGAAAGCCTTGCAGGCTGCGCAGGCCTTGGGTGTCGGGCGTGCTCAGATGCACGGAGCGGCGTTGCATGCGCACCGCGTCTTGGTAGTGCAGGGTGGCGGGGTGGTTCAGGCCCAGTGCCTCGGCCACGGTGTGCAGCAGCGTGGCATGGGCAGGCTGCCTGCAGGCCGCACGCAGGAGCAAACCGGTGCGCGGTGTCTGGTCGCTCAGGGCGGCGTGGGCATCGGTGAAGGGCACCAGGTAAGCAAAATCGAATTGCGGCAGCAGCTTTTGCAATTGCTGGCGCACCGTCCAGACGGTGTCGCTGGGCAGCCAGGCCATGGCTGTCACTTGCCAAGTGGCATCGGCGGACAGTGCGGCGCGGGTGATTTGCACCGCCGCGTGTTTCAGCTCGGGTTGTTTGGAGGTGGCGCAATAGCTCGATGTGGTGAGCACATTCACGCCCAGACCCGCTTCGCCTTGGGCATCGCGCCCACTGAGGATTTCAGGGCCCCAGTGCATGGCGATGAAGGCTTGCGAAGCCGCCACTTGCGCGCTGGCTTGGACTGGCAGCACCAGGCTGCCGCGCTTGCTGCGCACCAACACCAGATCACTGTCTTGCAGGCCCAGGCGCTGGGCGTCTTGCGGGTTCATTTGCACGCAAGGCTCGGGGCTGTGGGCAAACAAGCGGCCTGCGGTGCCGGTGCGGGTCATGCCGTGCCACTGGTCGCGCAGGCGGCCGGTGGTCAGCGAAAACGGGAACTGCGACACGCGCTCTTCGGCCACGGGCTGCCAGCTCACGGCAGCAAAACGGGCGCGGCTGTCCGGCGTGGGGAATCGCCCATCGGCATACAAGCGGTCTTGCCCGGTGCTGGCCCCTTCGGGCAGCGGCCATTGGGCGGGGCCAGCGGTTTCCAGTTGGGCATAGCTGAGGCCCGTGATGTCCAGGTCGCGCCCCCGGGTGCTTTCGCGGTGCTCGTTCCAGACCGACTCGGGCGTGGGGTAGTGCATCAGACGGGCGTCTTGCGGACGGCCCAGCAACGCCGCCAAGCGTTGGCCCAAGTTTGCTGCAATGGTCCAATCGGCACGGGCTTGCCCAGGCGCTGCGACGGCGGCACGCACCCGGCTGATGCGCCGCTCGCTGTTGGTCACTGTGCCTTCTTTTTCGCCCCAGGTGGTGGCGGGCAAGAGCAGGTCGGCGTAGTCGCATGTCGCAGCCGTGGCAAAGGCCTCTTGCACCACCACGAATTCGGCGCGTTGCAGTGCGCGGCGCACGGTGGTCTGGTCGGGCATGGACTGCGCGGGGTTGGTGCAAGCGATCCACAGGGCTTTGATTTGCCCGTCGGCCGCAGCTTCGAACATCTCCACGGCCGTGAGGCCGGGCTTGGCGGGCACGTCGGTCACACCCCAAAGCGCGGCCACTTCGGCGCGGTGCTGCGGGTTGGCCAGGTCGCGGTGGGCCGACATCAGGTTGGCCATGCCACCCACTTCGCGCCCGCCCATGGCGTTGGGCTGGCCAGTGAGCGACAGGGGGCCTGCACCGGGGCGGCCGATTTGCTGTGTGGCCAGGTGCAGGTTGATGAGCGCCGCGTTTTTGGCGGTGCCGTTGCTCGACTGGTTCAAACCCTGGCAATACAGGCTGAGGGTGGGGGTGCGGTCAGCGCTTGCCCCCATGATGCGATCGTCTTGCACACCCGCAAACCAGCGGGCAGCAGTGTAAAGATCGGCTTCGGGCACGCCGCAAATCTGCGCCACATGCTGTGGCGTGTGGTCGGCCACCAGCACTTGCAGGGCTTCAAAACCTTGGGTGTGGGCGGCGATGTAGGTGGCTTGCGTCCAGCCTTGGGCCAGCATGATGTGCAGCAGGCCGTGGAACAGCATCACATCGGTGCCGGGCTGGATGGCCAGGTGCAAATCGGCCATGTCGGCGGTGTCGGTACGGCGCGGATCGACCACCACCATCTTGAGCGCCGGGTTGGCGCGTTTGGCGTCTTCGATGCGGCGAAACAAAATCGGGTGCGCCCAAGCCGCGTTGCTGCCCGCGATGAACAGGCACTGCGCGTGCGCGATGTCCTCGTAGCAAGCGGGCGGGGCGTCGGCCCCCAAGGTCATCTTGTAGCCTGCCACGGCGCTGCTCATGCACAGGCGCGAGTTGCTGTCGATGTTGTTGGTGCCCAGCAAACCCTTGGCCAGTTTGTTGAAGACGTAATAGTCCTCGGTGAGCAGCTGGCCCGAGATGTAAAAGCCCAAAGCGTCAGGGCCGTGGTTGTGCACGATGGCGGCCAGGCGTTGGCTGGCCATGTCCATGGCGGCGTCCCAGTCCAGGGCTTGCGTTGTCTGGCCCCGCACGGGCCGCCACTGGGGGGTGAGCAAACGGGTTTGCGCCGTGACCTGCGGTGCGGCCGTCAGGTGCAGCGACTGGCCTTTGGTGCACAAACGGCCGAAGTTGGCCGGGTGATCCGGGTCACCGCGCACACCGGTGATTTGAGCGCCGAGTGACTCGATGATCACGCCACAGCCCACGCCGCAATAGGGGCAAGTGGATGGGGTTTCTTGCAGGATGGGGATCATGGGCAATGGGACCAGGTGAATTTGGAGTTTTGTAGGTCAGCGGCTTCAGCCCCGACAAGCGCCTTCGCTGAACCGGTCATGTCGGAGCTGAAGCCACCGACCTACAGCAGCCGACCTACGGGCTGGTGGTGATTTTTCGTGAAACGGGTCCCGCAACAGGCCGTGTCAGGTCCGTGGCATGGCCGACCAATTCGTCGGCGTTCAAAAACACCACACCTGCTTCCACCTTGACTTCAAAGCGCGGTGTGCAGCCCTCGTCGGGTGCTTGCGCCTGGCCGTCGCACAGGCCGATCGTCCAGTTGTGCAGCGGGCAGGCCACACTGGTGCCAAACACAATGCCTTGCGACAAGGGGCCGCCCTTGTGCGGGCAGCGGTCGAGCAGGGCAAACACTTCGTCAGCGTCGTTGCGGAACACGGCCACGTCGAGCCCCTGGTCACGCGCCACGCGGCGCGAGCCCAGCACCGGGATGTCCTCCACCCGGCAGATTTCTTTCCATGCGGTCATTTTCAATCCTTGGTTAGCATTTGTGGGAGCCCAGCCTGTGGGCGATGGCGTGCCTTGGTGGTGTGCGTGCAATCGCCCACGGGGTGGGCTCCCACAAAAGAGTTCTGGCGGCGGTGAGCTTGAATGTGTGGGTGTCCATTTCAATCCTTGCTTGGCATTTGTAGGAGCCCACCCCTGTGGGCGATGGTGTGCCTTGGTGGTGTGCGTGCAATCGCCCACGGGGTGGGCTCCCACAAAAGAGTTCTGGGGGCGGTGAGCTTGAATGTGTGGGTGTCCATTTCAATCCTTGCTTGGCATTTGTAGGAGCCCACCCCTGTGGGCGATGGCGTGGCTTGGTGGTGTGCGTGCAATCGCCCACGGGGGGGCTCCTACAACAGAGGTCAGGCGGTGGTCAGGGGCTCGAACTGGCGGGTGTCCACTTTGGCTTCTTGCAGTTCAAACCACGGGTCGGGTTCGCCGTCGAGCGCGGCTTGCAGCTTGGCCCACAGTGCTTGGCGCAAAACGGCGTCGTCCAGGATCTTTTTCTTCACGTAGTCCAGACCCACCCGGTTGATGTAGTGCACCGTGCGCTCCAAGTACCAGCCTTCTTGGCGGTACAGCTGCATGAAGGCGCCCGTGTGCTCCAGCACCTCTTCGGCGGTCTTGAGCTTGGTGAAAAAGTGTGCCACCTCGGTTTTGATGCCACCGTTGCCGCCGACATACATCTCCCAGCCTGAGTCCACACCGATGATGCCCACGTCTTTGATGCCGGCTTCGGCGCAGTTGCGCGGGCAGCCGGACACGGCAAACTTGACCTTGTGCGGTGCGTACATGCGCCACATGGCTTTTTCGAGGTCTTTGCCCATTTGCGTGCTGTCTTGTGTGCCCATGCGGCACCACTCGCTGCCCACGCAGGTCTTCACTGTGCGTAGCGCTTTGGCGTAGGCGTGGCCGCAAGGCATACCGATGTCTTTCCACACACCCACCAGGTCTTCTTTTTTCACACCCAGCAAGTCGATGCGCTGACCGCCCGTGACCTTCACCGTGGGGATTTGGTATTTGTCCACCACATCGGCGATGCGGCGCAGCTCGGCGGCGGTGGTCTCGCCCGCCCACATGCGCGGGATCACGCTGTAGGTGCCGTCTTTCTGGATGTTGGCATGGCTGCGTTCGTTGATGAAGCGGCTTTGCGGGTCGTCTTGCGCCTCTTTGGGCCAGGTACTGATCAGGTAATAGTTGACGGCGGGGCGGCAGCTCGCGCAGCCGTTGGGCGTGCGCCAGCCCATGAACTTGAACACGCCACCCACGGTCAGCAGTTTGTTGTCGCGCACCGCGTCTCGCACCGCCTGGTGGCCGTGCTCGGTGCAGCCGCACATGGGCTTGAGCTTGGGTGTGGCCGAGTAGTCGCCCCCGGCGGTGAACATCAAAATCTGCTCAACCAACCCGGTGCACGAGCCGCAGCTGGCGCTGGCCTTGGTTTGCTTGCGCACTTCGTCCAGCGTGAACAGCCCCTTGTCTTTGATGGCCTTGCAGATCGCGCCCTTGGTCACGCCATTGCAGCCGCACACTTCGTCGGTGTCGGCCATGGCTGCGGCTTTGCTCTGGCCCTGGTGGCCCACGTCGCCGATGTTGGATTCGCCAAACATCAGCTTGTCGCGGATGTCGGCCACACTGCGGCCGTCGCGCAGCAGCTTGAAATACCAGCTGCCGTCCACCGTGTCGCCATACAGGCACGCACCCACCAGCTGGTCGTCCTTGAGCACCAGCTTTTTGTAGACGCCACCGGCCGGGTCGCTCATGACGATTTCTTCGCAGTCGGGGCCACCCATGAAGTCGCCCGCGCTGAACAAGTCGATGCCGGTGACCTTGAGTTTGGTCGAGGTCAGAGACCCGGTGTAGCGGCCAATGCCGAACTCGGCCAGGTGGTTGGCCAGCACTTTGCCTTGTTCGAACAGCGGAGCCACCAGGCCATAGGCAATGCCCCGGTGCGCGGCACACTCGCCCACCGCCCAGATGCGCGGGTCGGTCACGGTTTGCAGGGTGTCGCTCACCACGATGCCGCGGTTCACATGCAGGCCCATGCTTTCGGCCAGCGCCGTGTTGGGCCGGATGCCCACGGCCATGACCACCAAATCGGCAAGCACATGGGTGCCGTCCTTGAATTCCACTTTGCTGACACGACCGTTCTCGTCACCGATCAAGCCGGCGGTTTGTGCGCTCATGCGGAACTGCATGCCGCGTGCTTCCAGAGAGGCTTGCAGCATCTGCGCGGCCACCTTGTCGAGTTGGCGCTCCATCAGCCATTCGCAGGCGTGGATCACCGTGACTTGCATGCCCCGTTTCATCAGGCCGTTGGCCGCTTCCAGTCCCAGCAGGCCACCGCCGATGACCACTGCGTGTGGGTATTGAGTGGCGGCGTCGATCATGGCCTGCGTGTCGGCGATGTCGCGGTAGGCCAGCACGCCTTGCAAGTCTTTGCCGGGCAAAGGCAAGATGAAGGGGTTGGAGCCGGTGGCGATCACCAGGCGATCGTAGGGCGTGGTCAGCGTTTCGCCAGTGGCGTTTTCTGCGCTCACGGTGCGTTGGACGCGGTCCACCGCCGTGACCTTCCAGCCCGCGTGCAGCGTGATGCCGTTGCCTTTGTACCAGGCCCAGTCGTTGAGCACGATCTCGTCCAGCGTCTGCTCACCGGCCAGCACGGGCGACAGCAAGATGCGGTTGTAGTTGGGGTGCGGCTCGGCGCCGAACACGGTGATGTCGTACAGGTCGGGGGCGAGCTTGAGCAGCTCTTCGATGGCCCGAACCCCGGCCATGCCGTTGCCGACCATGACCAGTTTCATTTTCTCTTTCGCACTCGATTGGAATGGGGGACGCATGTCCATGGTCTTCTCCTGATGTAGATGAGGCTCAGTGATGCTTGTGATCTGTAGGAGCCCACCCCGTGGGCGATGAGTCTTGCTGACCACAAGCCATCGCCCACGGGGTGGGCTCCTGCAACGAGTCCCTTAAGCGGTTTTTTCCACATGCGCCTGGCGCGTGTAGAGGAAGTCGATCACCGCTTTGCGGTAGCGCTGGTACTCGGCGCTTTCGGCCAGTTCCACGCGATGGCGCGGGCGTGGCAAGTCAACGCTCAGCACCTCGCCAATCGTGGCAGCGGGGCCGTTGGTCATCATCACGATCTTGTCGGACAGCAGCACGGCCTCGTCCACATCGTGCGTGACCATGACCACGGTGCTTTGTGTGCGGGCCACGATCTCGAGCAACTCGTCTTGCAGCTTGGCGCGGGTGAGTGCATCCAATGCGCCAAAGGGTTCGTCCATCAGCAGCACTTTGGGCTCCATGGCCAGGGCACGGGCAATGCCCACGCGTTGCTTCATGCCGCCCGAGATTTCACCGGGGCGCTTTTGCGCGGCGTGACTCAGGCCCACCATGGCCAGCGCCGCGTCGGTGCGGGCTCGCAACTGGGCCTTGCTTTCGGCCTTGCCAAACACCCGCTCGATGCCCAGGTGCACGTTGTCAAAGCAGGTGAGCCAGGGCAGCAGTGAGTGGTTTTGGAACACCACCGCACGCTCGGGGCCAGGGCCTGCAATCTCGCGGTTGGCGCACAGCAGCACCCCAGCCGTGGGTGTGGTCAGTCCGGCGATCAGGTTGAGCAAGGTGGACTTGCCGCAACCGGAGTGTCCGATCAAGGCCACGAACTCGCCTTTGGCGATGTCCAGGTGGATGTCACGCAGCGCCGGAAACAAACCCTTGTTGGTTTTGAAAGTCTGTTCCACGCTTTGAATTTGGATGTACTTGCTGTCGCTGTTCATGATTTGACATCCTCAAAAGTGAAGGCCGTGGCGATGCGGATCAGGGCGTATTCCAGGATCAAGCCCACGCCGCCGATCACAAAAATCGCGATGATGATGTTCTTAACGTTCAGGTTGTTCCATTCGTCCCAGACCCAAAAGCCAATGCCCACGCCACCTGTCAGCATCTCGGCCGCCACGATCACGAGCCACGCTGTGCCCACGGCCAGGCGCACACCGGTCAGCATGTAAGGCAACACCGCGGGGAACAAGATGGTGGTGGCGATCTTCCATTCGGACAGGTTTAGCACCCGGGCCACGTTCAGGTAGTCCTGCGGCACGCGCTGCACACCCACAGCGGTGTTGATGATCATGGGCCAGATGGAGCAGATGAAAATCGTCCAGATGGCGGCTGGGTTGGCCCCTTTGAACACCAGCAAACCGATGGGCAGCCAAGCCAGTGGCGAGACCGGACGCAGCAAGCTGATGAGCGGGTTGAACATGCGCGAGAGGAAGGTGAAGCGACCTATTACAAAACCCGCTGGGATGCCGACGAGAGCCGCCAGGCCAAAGCCCACGGCCACGCGTTCGAGAGACATCAGCACGTTCCAGCCCACGCCTTGGTCATTGGGGCCCTTGCGGTAAAACGGGTCGCTGAAGATCTCGATGGCTTGCACGCCCGTCTCATAAGGGCTGGGGATGCTGCCTTTGGTGGTGATGGACACCAGCGCCCACAGCCCGATCAAAAGGCCCAGGCCCATCAACGGCGGCAAGACCGCCATCCAGAAGTTGTGCCATTGGCGGGCGCTTTGCATTTGCGCGGCGGCTGCAGCGGCGGCGGCGGCGACCTCTGCAGGGGTCGGAGGCACCAGCTTCACAGGGGCCGTTTTGCCCCCGGTCGGTGAATGGAAAACGGCGCTGACCATGGTGCTGTCCTTCAGGCTTTGATTTTGAAACCGTCGGCGTATCTCTGGGGATCTTTGCCGTCCCAAACCACGCCATCGATGCCTTTGTGGCTGCGCATCTCGCTCTTGGGCACAAGCGCCTTGGCGGCGGTGGCCGCATCTTTGTAGAGCGCGATCTGGTTGATCTGTTTGGCCACGCCCAAGTAGTCGGGGTGGTCTTTGAGCAAGCCCCAGCGCTTGTGCTGGGTCAGGAACCACATGCCGTCGGACAGGTAAGGGAAATTCACCGTGCCCTCGTTGTAGAACTTCATGTGGTTGGGGTCGTCCCAGGTCTTGCCCATGCCGTTTTGGTAGCGGCCCAAAATGCGCTGGTTGATGGCGTCTACGCTGGTGTTCACATACGATTTGTCGGCCACGGTTTCGGCCATCTTGAGCTTGTTTTGCAAGCTGGCGTCGATCCACTGACCCGCTTCGATGATGGCGGCCGTTACCGCGCGGGCGGTGTTGGGGTATTTCTTGGTGAACTCGGCGGTGGTGCCCAGCACTTTTTCTGGGTGGTCTTTCCAGATGTCCTGCGTGGTCGCTGCCGTCACCCCGATGCCGTCCATGATGGCGCGGTGGTTCCAAGGCTCGCCCACGCAAAAGCCGTCCATATTGCCCACGCGCATGTTGGCCACCATTTGGGGTGGCGGCACGGTGATGACCTTGGCGTCTTTCATGGGGTTGATGCCGTAGCTGGCCAGCCAGTAATACAGCCACATGGCGTGCGTGCCGGTGGGAAAAGTCTGCGCAAAGGTGTACTCGCGTTTGTCGCTTTGCATCAGCTTGGCCAACCCTGCGCCATCCACAGCACCCTTGTCGGCCAGCTTTTTGGACAGCGTGATGGCCTGGCCGTTGTGGTTCAGGTTCATCAGCACGGCCATGTCTTTCTTGGGGCCGGAGATACCGAGGTGTACGCCATAGACCAGGCCATAGAGCACATGGGCGAAATCCAGTTCGCCATTGACCAATTTGTCGCGCACACCGGCCCAGCTGGCTTCCTTGCTCAGCACGAACTTGACGCCGTGCTTGACGTCCAGGCCCAGCACCGAGGCCATGACGACGCTGGCGCAATCGGTCAGGGGGATGAATCCGATCTTGACTTCCTTTTTCTCGGGCGCGTCAGATCCCGCTGCATAGACCATGGAGCGCAGGGCAGGCGACACGCCTGCCGCGCCCACGGCGGCGGCCTGCAACACGGTACGGCGGTTGAAGCTGGTTTTCAGAATGTCGGTCATGGCGAAACTCCTGGTGAGGTTTTGAGAAAACAAAAAAAGGCGTCCTCATGTCACCCGCGCCTGCAGTGCAGAGCGCGAACGCATGGGGACGCCTTTGTCCGGTGTGGGCTCACCCGCCGTTGGGTGATCTCACGGTTGACCTTCGTTGGTCTTGTTTTAACCTATGCAAGTGACGTGCCAGGTTTTTCCTTGGGATATCCAGCCAGATTCTTCGGCTTTGGTGCTTGCTGTTGCACCTTGGCGGTGCCAAGCACCTTGTTGGTGCTTATTGGTTCTCTTTGTAGCAGCGCACCCCGTGCGCGATGGTTTTGTGCAGGAGTCCAACCTGTGGGCGATGTTTGGGAATGGGGTGTATGCGGGGAATCGCCCACAGGGTGGGCTCCTACAAGGGCTTGTGTTTCTTTGTAGGAGCGCACCCTGTGCGCGATGGTTTTGTGCAGGAGTCCAACCTGTGGGCGATGTTTGGGAATGGGGGGTATGCGGGGAATCGCCCACAGGGTGGGCTCCTACAAGGGCTTGTGTTTCTCTGCAGGAGCGCACCCCGTGCGCGATTCCCCGCATACCTTCGATTTCAAATCGTCGCCAGCGCGCGCTCCTGCGTGGGCTGTCAGCCCAGCAATTCCGCCATGTCCAGCATCTGCTGCGCGATGTCGGCCAGCTTCACGCCCTTGTTCATGGCCGCTTTGCGCAGGCGGGCATAGGCCTCTTGTTCGTTCAGCCCTTGGCGTTGCATCAGCAGGCCCTTGGCACGGTCGATCAGCTTTCGGTCTTGCAACTCGCCCCGGGCATTGTCCAGCTCGGCCAGCAAAGCCTGCTCGTGCTTGAAGCGGGCCATGGCCACCGTCAAGATGGGGTGGATGCGCTCCGGGGCCAGCCCCGCCACGATGTATGCCGTCACGCCTGCGGCCATGGCTTCGTTCATCGGCCGGGTGTCGTTGTCGTTGGTGAACATCACAATGGGCCTGCGCTCGTCGCGCGTGGCCATGACCACATGCTCCAGCGCATCCCTTGCATCACTCTCGGCGTCCACGATCACCATGTCGGCCTGCAGTTGGGCCAAGCGTTCGGTCAAAAATACATCGGCAGGCAGTGTGGCCACCAGGTTGTAGCCCGCTTCGAGCAAGCCAATGCGCAAGAGGCGCGAGCGCTCTTCGATGGCTTGCGCCTGTTCATCCCCCTCGGCCACCAGGGCGGGGTCTGAAATGATGACAACGATTCTCAAGGCTTCCTGCATGGGTGCTCACATGCAAGAAGCGCGCCGATTTTTGCTGCCGCTGGCTCAGGCAAGGATCAAAGATTGGTATTCTTCAAGCTGAATTCAAAAACACTACAAATGCTCGACGACATCAAAAAGACCCTCTGGGCATCGGCCGACAAACTGCGCGCCAACATGGACGCCGCCGAATACAAGCACTTGGTGCTCGGCCTCATCTTCGTCAAATACATCTCTGACGCCTTTGTGGCCCGCCAAGCCGAGCTGAAAACCCGCTTGCGCGACCCCGCAGACGAGCTGTTTTATGGCGACGCCGCCGACGAAGACATTGCCGCCGAGCTGGAAGACCGCGACTACTACACCAGCGAAAACGTGTTTTGGGTGCCCGAAGGTGCCCGCTGGGAAGCCCTGCGCGCCGCTGCGCCCCAGCCCGACATTGGCAAACGCATCGATGACGCGTTGAGCCTGATCGAAGCCGACAACCCCAAACTCAAAGGCATCCTCGACAAACGCTTTGCCCGCGCCCAATTGCCCGACGGCAAGCTGGGTGAGTTGGTCAACCTGATCTCGACCATTGGCTTTGGTGATGACCCATCGAAGGCCCGCGACATCTTGGGTCAGGTGTACGAATATTTCTTGGGCATGTTTGCCAGTGCCGAAGGCAAGCGGGGAGGGCAGTTCTACACGCCCGCCAGCATTGTCAAAACACTGGTGGCCGTGCTCTCGCCCAGCAAGGGACAGATTTACGACCCCTGCTGCGGGTCCAGCGGCATGTTTGTTCAGTCTGAAAAGTTCATCGAAGACCACGGCGGCAAGCTGGGCGATGTGTCCATCTACGGCCAAGAGGCCAACCCCACCACCTGGCGCTTGGCGGCAATGAACCTCGTCATTCGGGGCATGGACTACAACCTGGGCAAAGAGCCCGCCGACACCTTCACCCGCAACCAACACCCCGACCTGCGCGCCGACTTTTGTTTGGCCAACCCGCCTTTCAACATCAGCGACTGGTGGCACGCCAGCCTGGACGGCGACGCCCGCTGGGAATACGGCACGCCCCCGCAAGGCAATGCCAACTACGCTTGGCTGCAACACATCCTGCACCACCTCAAGCCCACGGGAAGGGCGGGCATTGTGCTGGCCAATGGCAGCATGAGCAGCAGCCAAAACAGCGAAGGCCAAATCCGCGCAGCCATGGTCGATGCCGACGTGGTGGAGGTTATGGTGGCCTTGCCCGGCCAGCTGTTCTTCAACACGCAAATCCCTGCGTGCT
This sequence comes from Limnohabitans sp. Jir72, assembly GCF_003063575.1. Taxonomy (GTDB): domain Bacteria; phylum Pseudomonadota; class Gammaproteobacteria; order Burkholderiales; family Burkholderiaceae_C; genus Limnohabitans_A. The sequence continues at coordinate 68,259 of NZ_NESC01000007.1, read as the reverse complement.
TGTGGTTCTTGGCCAAGCAGAAAAAGCGCAAAGGCGAAGTGCTGTTCATCGACGCCCGCAAACAAGCCACCATGATCAGCCGCGTGCAAAGCGAGTTGACCGACGAAGTCATCGAACGCATCAGCCAAACCGTCGCCGCATGGCGCACGGGCGGGGTTGACTACCAAGACGTTGCAGGCTTTTGCCGAAGCGTGCCACTGGCCGAGATTGCCCAGCACGGCCATGTGCTCACACCAGGCCGCTATGTGGGTGCCGAAGAAGTGGACGACGACGACGAAGCCTTTGCCGACAAGATGCAAACGCTCACCGCCAAGCTGGGCGAGCAAATGGCCAAAGGCGCAGAGCTGGACGCGCTGATTCGGAAAAAGCTGGGGGGGCTGGGGTATGAGTTCTGATTGGCCTCACGTAAAGCTTGGTTCGTTGGCTGATTTCCAAGAGGGATACGTAAATCCTTCACAGCGCGAGCCCTCTTATTTTGACGGCCCTGTTAAGTGGCTTAGAGCAACGGACTTGAATGACGGACTGGTCACAAATACGTCACGCACTTTGTCTGATAAGGGGTTCAACAGCGCAGGCAAAAGCGCTGTTCTCTTTGAACCAGGAACTCTGGCCATTAGTAAATCTGGGACCATTGGTCGGCTAGGGTTGCTCGGTGATCACATGTGCGGGAATCGAGCGGTAATCAATATCAAGCCGAAGCCAAACAGTGTTCCTCGCTACCTATTCTTCGTACTACGGCATTTGCGACCCACGATCGAAACACTGGCCGAAGGAAGCGTTCAGAAAAACCTGTACGTTTCGACGCTGAGCAAGCTGGACGTCCCTGCACCGTCGAAGGGCTTGCAGCAAGCCATTGCAGACATGCTGGGCGTGCTGGACGACCGCATCACCCTCCTGCGCGAAACCAACACAACCCTCGAAGCCATCGCCCAAGCCCTGTTCAAGTCCTGGTTCGTGGACTTCGACCCCGTCCACGCCAAGATGCAAGACCGCGCCCCCGAAGGCATGGACCAAGCCACCGCCGCCCTGTTCCCCGACAGCTTTGAAGAGTCAGAGTTGGGGGCTGTGCCGAAGGGGTGGCGCGTCGGTCGATTGGATGATTTGCTGGTGCTGCAAAGGGGTTTTGATTTGCCAGCGCAAGATAGAACATCGGGTGATTTTCCAATCATTGCAGCAAGTGGACCGAGCGGGACACATCACAAAGCGATGGTGAAGGGACCGGGAGTTGTAACTGGGCGATCAGGTGTTTTGGGAAGAGTCTTCTTGGAGTTGGAAGACTTCTGGCCATTGAACACCACGCTCTGGGTAAAGGAATTCAAAGCGGCAACGCCTTGTTATGCCTATGAAGTTTTAAGGCTGATCGATTTCAAATCGTTCAACGCGGGTTCCGCCGTACCTAGCCTCAACCGCAATCACATTCACGGCTTACCTTATTTACAGCCCGCACGTCCGTGTGTGGATGCATTTGAGGTGCTAGCGTCACAAATTCATAAGCGCTGTCGAGTGAATGAAAAGCAAGCCCAAAGCCTTGTGGTTATTCGTGACGCTCTGCTACCTCGTTTAATTTCTGGTCAGCTCATCAGTGAGCACTCAATGAAGGAAATCTGCAATGAATGCACCTGATAAAAATATTCTCACTGAACCACCAGTGCCGGATTCGATCAAGCTACATCCAGCATGGTTTCGGTTGATTAGTCAGCGCGATTGGTATGACACGAAAAGCCAGCATTGTCAGAACTGGTACAAGCGTTTGAAGCTGACACAGGTTACGTTGGCGGTATTGATACCGGCCACAAGTTTGTTGCCTTCTGAATGCGCCAAGTGGGCCGCCTCAATTGCTGGTGTCTTGATTGCTGTACTGGAGGCTACCCAGCAGATGAACCAGTATTCGACTCTGTGGGTCACTTATCGCGCAACAGCCGAACGGCTCAAGCACGAGCAGTACCTGTTTCTTTCCAATGCAGGCCCCTATAAAGGATTGGCCCAAGTTGATCGGCTGACAGCTTTGGCCGAAAGGGTGGAGGAGCACGTTTCGACAGAGCACGCCAACTGGTTCAACGAAACAAGGCGAACAGTTTCAACGAAGGTCGAAAGCAAGGATTAGCATGCGTCGACCACCGGAGCTGATCGTTGGGGAAAAAGCGCTCTCCCTGCCTGTGTACTTCCCTTCGATTTCCACAGTCAAAACTGCGTTGCAGCCACAGGATTACATCCAAGTTTTGACTTCGCTCATGGGGGTTAACAATCAGTTCCTGGTTTCTGCATTCGATCTTGCGGAGCTTGCACAGCCAGCGGATGCCGGAAAGTTACTGCAATCCTTTTGCGTCGCGGGAGGCGTGACGCTGATGGATTCGGGCAACTATGAGAGCTTTTGGAAAAATGCTCGTGATACATGGAAGCAGGATTCATTTCACAAAATGTTGACGGAATTTCCCTGTGATTTTGCTTTTGGTTTCGATGAACAGCAGCCGCCTGATGACGTTGACGAACATTTAGCGCTCCTCGTGAATCGATGGAGAGAAGATCAGGCAGCGGCGGGTTCTTGTCAGATCGTGCCAATCATTCACTCAAACGCCAAAGATTTGCCTGCTCTGTGCAATGCCTTTGCAGAACAGACGGGCGTTTCTATGTTGGCTGTCGCAGAGCGAAGACTTGGCGACGGCATCATTGATCGCGCCCGAAGTGTGCAGGCTATTCGCAGTGAACTTAATAAATTAGATCGTTACGTTGTTGTTCACTTGCTAGGCACTGGCAACCCGATTTCGATCGCGCTTTATTCAGCGATGGGTGCCGATAGTTTTGATGGTCTGGAGTGGTGTCAGACGGTGGTTGATCACGATACGGGTTTGTTGTATCACCTGTCGCAGGCTGATTTTTTTTCCAAACAAACAGCTTGGTCTGAGGGGAGCTTTTCATTCTCGGCACGCACGTTAGCGCACAACCTTGAGTTTTACGTGTCGTGGATGAAAAGGCTCCAGTCTGCGATCAGTAATGGAACGATCGTTGATTTCTGTCGTCGCAACTTTCCTGAGCATGTGTTTCGTCATTGCGCTACTGAATTTGGTTGGGTTAATTCTTGATGGGAGGTGTCTGATGAGTTTTGTGAATCTCGTTTCAGGGGGCCTTGATTCCACTTTGGTCGGTGTGATGGCCAAGGAAAGTCAAATCGACCATTTCCCCTTGTTCATTGACTATGGCCAGCGTGCAGCAGTTAAAGAGTGGGCGACGTGTCAGATCGTTCATCGACAGTTGGGGCTGCCTGAGCCAACAAGAATGGATCTGAGTGGTTTTGGTCGGCTTATTACGTCTGGCTTGACTTGCGAATCTTTGGATATAAAAGATGATGCCTTTACACCTGGTCGCAACCTGATGTTTTTGTTGATGGGTAGCTCTTATGCTTATCAAGTCGGTGCAAATTCAGTTGCCATTGGCTTGCTTGCTGAGCAATTCAGCTTGTTTCCGGATCAGCGGTTTCCTTTTATTGGTCAAGCAGAACAGGCCATCTCAGAAGCTATGGGTCGGTCAATCAAAGTGCTGACCCCATTAATTGACTTTGGCAAAGCGGACGTTGTTCAGCTTGCGACTGAGAAAGGCATCAGTGGCACATATTCGTGCCATACAGGAGAGACGCAACCGTGTGGCTGTTGCATCGCATGTCTTGAATTTAAGTTCAACTAAGGAGGCAAAAATGGGAGGAAGTACAGGTGGAACCTTGTTCAATTCAGATAAAAAAAGTATGGAAGACAAGGTAAAACAGCGTCTTGCGGAAGCCAAGGATGTTGCCAGTAGACATGTTTTCATTAGCTTTGACCATGAAGATTTGAATGAAGTGAATCTTCTTCGAGGGCAAGCGAAAAATGACGCGATGGATCTGCAATTTGACGATCATTCAGTCAAAGAACCATATGACAGCACCAGCGCTGACTACATCAAACGGAATATCCGCGAGAAGATTGACCGTTGCTCGGTGACGATGGTTTACTTGTCTGAAAAGACAGCATCGAGCAAGTGGGTGAATTGGGAAATTGAGGAAAGTTTGAAGCGTGGTAAAGGTGTCATAGGTATTTATAAGGGCGAGACACCTCCAACCCAAACCCCACCAGCGTTCAAGCAAAACGAGTGCAAAGCCGTCAAATGGGAGCACGCTGCTCTGACAAAGGCAATCGAAGACGCAAGCACAAAGCGTTGATAGATTTATGAAAAAAACTCTCAGCAAACTCGAACGCGTCCCTCTGCGCGAAGCCTGGAAGCACGAAGCCAATGATTTCACGCCTTGGCTGGCCGAAGAGGACAACCTCAACACGCTGGCCGATGCGCTGGGTTTGGCCGACCTGGAGCTGGTGGCCACCGAGCATTGGGTCGGCGAGTTCAAGCTCGACATCTTGTGCACCAGCGGGGATGACCAGGTCATCATCGAAAACCAGTTGGAAAAGACCAACCACACGCACCTGGGCCAGATCCTCACCTACGCGGCGGGCACAGGGGCCAAGAAGGTGATTTGGGTGGCCGAGTCTTTCCGACCCGAGCATGTGGCAGCGTTTGAGTTTTTGAACCAGAACACCACCGAAGAACTGAGCTTTTTTGCGGTGGAGGTGGTGCTGTGGCGCATTGGCGATTCGCCTTTGGCGCCTAAGTTTGAAGTGGTGGCCAAGCCCAACGATTGGGCCAAGACGGGCCGCGAGCAAACCAAGGCCGCCGCCAACGCCACCCCAACAAAACAGTTGCAGCTCAAGCTGTGGCACGCCTTGGTGGATGTGCTGGCTCAAAAGGCCCCGAACATTCGACCCCAAACGCCCAGGCCGCAGCACTGGCTCAACATTGCCATTGGCCGTGCGGGCTTCAAGATAGCGCCCACCGCCAGCCACAAAGACGACCGCTTGGGCGTCGAGGTGTACATCTTTCACAACGAATCGAAAAAGATGTACGAGGCCCTCTTGTCACAAAAGCCGAGCATCGAGCAAGCCTTGGGTTTCGAGCTGGACTGGCAAGAACTCCCCGATGCCCACGCCTGCCGCATCGCCACCTGGCGTCAAGACAGCCCGATTGAAGACGAAGCCCAATGGGGTGCCTACCTCGATTGGTTTGTGCAGCGCATCGTCAAGATGAACGCGGTGTTCAGGCCGGTGATTCAAGCGATAGGGTGAAGAAAAAATGACGCTGTCAATTTTTCAGAAATGGAAAAGGCCCACAAGGATGTGGGCCTGATGGCGGTTGATTTCACATTCCTTAAGCGTTTGCGCTTGTTGACATGAAGTGTTGTCTGACTGTTGCCTTGATGTTGCTCAGCAGCCGCCAGTTGCCTGTTTCATGTCGAACACGTCCAGCGACGATGACAGGATGAATTCGCAATTGATCAGCCAAGGCCATGGCGTTTTCTGTACTGTGTTCCAGCTTCACTGCCGATGCTGCCCATTCGGCGGGGGAAATCAGTGTGTTCTTGGCCCCTTCGTCTGCTTCGCGTTCGTCATGTGTTTGCATTTGAAGTTTGTCTTCAAGGTTGTCTGCAATGAAATCATTGTCTGGCCGCAGATGTTTTTGAACGTGCACCAGTTCGTGCAGAAGTGCAAACCAATAATTGTCCAGGCGGTCATGACGCAGCGTTAGCGCAATGACGGGGCGGGCACCATCGAGCATGGCTGCACCATCCAAATAGGTTTTGTCAAAGTGGTCTTCAAATACCAAGGCTATTCCGGCATCGGCCAAAAACTCTTGTGCAAGCTTTGGGCCTTGGTCAAAACGTGAAAGTTTCGTCAGATCTTTGAGCCACGCATCGGTGATGGACCCGTGGGCATATTCACGGGTGAGTTTCATGGCACGTGCTTTTTTCAGTACGGCGACTTGCCAGATCAACAGTGCGTATTCGTCCATGGTTCGAACACCTTTTTGATGCAGTGGCGCCCTCAAGCGCGCTGGCTGCAATAGAGCGTTCTGCATGAATTCGCGAATGGCTTCTTCTGCGTGATCCTTGACTTTTCGAAGCGAATCAAACGTGGTCTTGAAGTAGCCGCGCTTGAACATCTCTTGCAATGGAAACTTGCTGGGGTCGTAGGCAGGGGTGTCAGACAGATCGATGCCATCGTCACCTTGGAGCAATGTTTCTGCTGCAATGCCTAGACCTGTGTGGAGTTTGCGAATCATGGCCAGTGTGAGCGGGCGTTTACGATTCAAAACTTCGGACACCTTCGGCAAAGAGCCAAAGTAAGGAACCAAGTCTTTCTTTTGCAGACCTTGCTGATCCATGCGAAACAAAATGGCTTCGATGGGGTCCGCAATGGGTGAGGTTACTTTGTTGCGTTCGTATTCCCGGATAACCAGCGCAAGCAAGTCGAGCTCGTTTTCCAAGTCCGATCCAGCCTTGATGCTTTTGTCCATCAAATCAGACAAACGAGTCAGAGCGCTCTCGTATTCAGCTTCAGTTTTGATGACGCGAACGTTGTTTTTCATGATGTTCTCCTGCTGTCGGTAGGGCACTTGTGTACTTATTGGAAGTTCTGTTTGCTGTACTCGGCGTGCGTGCCCACCCACTCGATCAAGACAATCCCTTTTTCATATTTGGCCTTGACGACCAATCGGTAGTTGTTTCCTTTGATGTTGAAAATGACTTTGTTGTCGCTCAAAAAACTGGCACTTGGATAACGGTTTTTCACATCCTGCGGGCCAGACCAATGAGAGCGCTCAACTTCCAGTTGCCATGCGTCCAAGGCACCCCGTGCATTGGCGTGACTGCGCTTGTAAGCATCGAGCTTGATCAGACCTAGGACTTGCATTTATTGTTTGTTCCCTGATTTTTAGAATTGTACATTCCCAAAATGGGAATTGTCAATCTTGATGCGCCAGTTAACTGAGGCCGTGTGCCAAAGATGTTCCTTGCATCGGCCTTATTGGTGGCGTCGTCAATATATAGTTCAGGCATACATTTGTACACACGATGACCGAAGACCAACTCGAACAAGAAGCCCTGGGCTGGCTGGCCTCTGTCGGTTACACACCGCTCAACGCCCGCGACTTGGACCACCTGGACCCGCGCTTGGCGCGTGCCAGCAACCGCGAGGTGTTGTTGGCCGTCAGTTTGCGTGCAGCCATTGACCGACTCAACCCTGCCGTGCCCGCTGCCGCCCGCGAAGACGCGTTTCGGCAGGTGCTCGATCTGGGTCAGCCTGCGCTGCTGTCGGGCAACCGGGCGTTTCACCGGGTGTTGGTCACGGGCGTGCCGGTTCAGTACCAAAAGGACGGCGAGACGCGGGGCGACTTTGTGCGCCTGATCGACTGGCAAGACTCGGGCCGCAACGAGTGGTTGGCGGTGCAGCAGTTCACCATCAAAGGGCCGCGCCACACGCGCAGGCCCGACATCATTTTGTTCATCAACGGCCTGCCGCTGGTGCTCATTGAATTGAAGAACCCCGCCGACTTGAATGCTGACATCTGGAAGGCTTACGACCAGATTCAGACCTACAAAGAACAAGTGGCCGATGTGTTCACCTACAACGAGTTGTTGGTGATCTCGGACGGCACCGAGGCGCGCATGGGTTCGCTGTCGGCCAATGCCGAGCGCTTCATGCAGTGGCGCACCATTGACGGTGTGGCGCTGGACCCGCTGGGCAAGTTTCAGGAGCTGGAGACTTTGGCGCGTGGCGTGCTGGCCCCGGCGTATTTGCTGGACTATCTGCGCTTTTTTGTGCTGTTTGAAGACGACGGCACCTTGGTCAAAAAGGTGGCGGGTTACCACCAGTTTCATGCGGTGCGTGCAGCGGTTGAGCAAGTCGTGAGCGCCGCCAGCACAGACGAGGCGACGCGCCGCGGCAAGGGTGGCGTGGTCTGGCACACGCAGGGCAGCGGCAAGAGCATCACCATGACTTGCTTTGCCGCCCGCGTGATGCAAGAGCCCCGGCTGCAGAACCCGACCATCGTGGTCATCACCGACCGCAACGATTTGGATGGCCAGTTGCTGGGCGTTTTCAGCCTGAGCCAGGACCTGCTGCGCGAGCAGCCCCAACCAGCCACCACCCGCCAGCGCTTGCGCGAGCTGCTGGACAACCGGCCCTCGGGCGGCATTGTGTTTGCCACCATTCAGAAGTTCATGCCGGATGAAGACGAAGACACCTTCCCGTGCTTAAGCCAGCGGCGCAACATTGTGGTGATTGCGGACGAAGCGCACCGCACGCAGTACGGCTTTGAGGCCAAGCTCAAGACGCGCAAGGTCAAGGATGGAGCGAGCCCAGCGGTGGCCTACACCACTGGCGATGCGCAAACCGTGGCCAGCACCGCAGACTTTGTGCCACCTGAGTACGTGGTCAACCAAACCGCAAAATACCAGGCGGGCTATGCCCAGCACTTGCGCGATGCGCTGCCCAATGCCACCTTTGTGGCCTTCACCGGCACGCCCGTGAGCAGCACCGACCGCGACACGCGCTCGGTGTTTGGCGATTACATCCATGTGTACGACATGCAGCAGGCGCAAGAAGATGGCGCGACGGTGGCCATTTATTACGAAAGTCGCCTGGCCAAGCTGGGCCTGAACGAAGCCGAGCTGAGCCACTTGGACGACGAGGTGGACGAGCTGGCTGAGGACGAAGAAGAGAGCCAGCAAGCCAAGCTCAAGAGCCGCTGGGCCGCCTTAGAGAAGGTGGTGGGCGCTGAACCGCGCATTGCCCGCGTTGCTGCTGACCTGGTGGCGCACTTTGAGGAGCGCAACAACGCACAAGACGGTAAAGCCATGGTGGTGGCGATGAGCCGCGAGATTTGCGTGCACCTGTACAACGAGATCACCCGCCTGAGGCCAGACTGGCACAGCGATGACCCTGAGCAGGGCGCGATCAAGATCGTGATGACGGGCAGCGCGAGCGACAAGGCGCTTTTGCGGCCCCACATTCACAGCGGTCAGGTCAAGAAGCGTTTGGAAAAGCGCTTCAAAGACCCGCAAGACCCGCTCAAGCTGGTGATCGTGCGCGACATGTGGCTCACGGGTTTTGACGCGCCGTGCGTGCACACCCTGTATGTGGACAAGCCTATGAAGGGCCACAACCTGATGCAGGCCATTGCCCGCGTGAACCGTGTGTTCAAGGACAAGCAGGGCGGCTTGGTGGTGGACTACATCGGCATTGGCGAAGACCTCAAAGCCGCCATGAAGGAGTACACGGCCAGCAAAGGCCGGGGCAAGCCCACGGTGGACGCCCGCGAGGCGCTGGCCGTGATGCTCGAAAAGCTCGACGTGTTGCAGGCCATGCTGCACGGCTTTGACTATTCGGGCTTTTTGACGGGCGGGCACAAGACGCTGGCGGGCGCTGCCAACCATGTGCTGGGACTCAAGTCGGACAAAGAGCGCGACGGCAAGAAGCGCTTTGCCGACCATGCACTGGCCATGAGCCACGCTTTCAGCCTGTGTTGCACCTTGCCCGAGGCCAAGGCGCACCGCGACGAGGTGGCTTTCATGCAGGCGGTCAAGGTGATCTTGACCAAGCGCGAAGCCAGCGCACAGCGCAAGACCGATGAACAGCGCGATTTGGCGATCCGCCAGATCATCAGCTCGGCGGTGGTGTCGGGCGAGGTGGTGGACATTTTTGCGGCTGTGGGCTTGGACAAGCCCAACATTGGTTTGCTGGACGATGATTTTTTGGCGCAGGTCCACAACTTGCCCGAAAAGAATCTGGCGGTGGAGCTGCTGGAGCGTTTGTTGCAAGGCGAGATCAAGAGCCGCTTTGCCAGCAACGTGGTGCAGGACCGCAAGTTCAGCGATTTGCTGGCCGATGTGATTCGCCGATACCAAAACCGCAGCATCGAAACCGCGCAGGTCATGGAAGAGCTGATCGCCATGGCCAAGAAGTTCCGCGAGGCGGCTGGGCGTGGTGAGCAGCTGGGCCTGCGTGAGGACGAGGTGAAGTTTTACGACGCCCTGGCCAACAACGAGTCGGCTGTGCGCGAGCTGCAGGACGAAACGCTGAAGAAGATCGCGCAGGAGCTGACGCAAAATTTGCGCGACAACCTCAGTGTGGACTGGTCAGAGCGTGAAAGCGTGCGGGCTAAGCTGCGCCTGATGGTCAAGCGGATTTTGCGCAAATACAAATACCCACCCGACCAGGCCGACGCGGCGGTTGAACTGGTGTTGGAGCAGGCTCAAAGCCTGGGAGACGAGTGGGCGTTTTGAATTCAGGCCGCCACCATCCCGTGCCGCACCTTGGTTTCGGCGGTGGCGGCTGAGGCCCAGAAAGCCAGCATGGCGCGCACCGCATCGACGTGGCTGGAGGTGCTGGCCACGCCGCCCGAGAAGGTGGTGGTGATTTGCACCGCATCGGGCAGGGGGCCGAGCACCGTGATGCCGGCCACGCCCATCATCTCGCTCAGCTGTTGAAAGCCCAGGGCCACTTCGCCTTGTGCGATCAGGGCGCCTACCGGCACGCCGGGTTTGGCTTGCACCATGCGGTCTTGGATTTGTTCGGTGATGCCCCAGCGTGCGAATTGCTCCGCCAGTTGCACGCCGCTGGGCCCGGTGGATATGCCCAAGGTGGGCGCTTGCAAGACAGCTTGTTTGAGGGCTTCTTCTGTAGAAATGTCGACAAGTGCAGCCCCTTGGGGAATGGCCACAGCCACGCTGGAGTGGACCAAGTCCGTGCGGCTGCCTGCGACCATCAGGCCATCTGCCAGCAGCTTGTCGATGGCGTTGCTGGCCAGCACCACGCCATCAAAGGCTTCACCGGCTTGCACGCGCTTGGCGGCATCCACGCCGCCAACCGATTCCACCATCACCTCGTATTGGGGTGCGTGGGTTTTGAACAGCGCAACGAGGTCGGCCAATAAAGCTTTGGTGGCCATGGAAGAGATGATGCGCAGGGTGGTGGTGGACATGGTGTGCTCGGGTCAAAGTGCAGATGAAGAATTAAACCAAATGCCAAAGCGAGGGCACATCCGCATCTAAACTACCTGTTATGCGAATTTTGGGTATTGAATCTTCCTGCGACGAGACCGGCGTGGCCCTGGTAGAGACCACCGACGCCGCTTTGCCGCGCCTCTTGTCGCACGCGCTGTACAGCCAGATTGAGATGCACCAGGCCTATGGCGGCGTGGTGCCTGAGTTGGCCAGTCGCGACCACATCCGCCGTGTTTTGCCGCTCACGCGCCAGGTCATGGCCGAGGCGGGGGCGCAGTTGGCCGATGTTGACGTGGTGGCTTACACCCGGGGGCCAGGGTTGGCGGGGGCCTTGTTGGTGGGTTCGGGCGTGGCCTGTGCGCTGGCGGCGGCCTTGGGCAAACCGGTGCTGGGAGTGCACCACTTGGAGGGTCATTTGCTCTCGCCTTTTTTGAGCGCCGATCCGCCCGAGTTTCCCTTCATCGCCTTGTTGGTGTCGGGTGGCCACACGCAGCTGATGCGGGTGGACGCGGTGGGCCGCTACGAGCTGCTGGGCGAGACGATCGACGACGCCGCAGGCGAAGCCTTTGACAAGTCGGCCAAGCTGATGGGCCTGCCTTATCCCGGTGGCCCGGGCCTGTCGCGCTTGGCCGAGCAGGGCAACCCGGCAGCCTACAAGTTGCCGCGCCCGCTGCTGCACAGCGGGGATCTGGATTTTTCGTTTGCGGGCCTGAAAACAGCGGTGCTCACGCAGAGTCAGAAAATCGGTGTCGCTGCTCACACCGAAGGTGCGCCCGAGCGGGCCGACTTGGCCGCATCGACGCAGGCGGCGATTGTGGAAGTGCTGGTCAAAAAATCGATGAACGCGCTCAAGGCCACAGGCATGAAGCGTCTGGTCGTGGCCGGTGGCGTGGGAGCCAACCGCGAGCTGCGCGCCCAACTCAATGCCGCCTGCGCCAAAGCCCAAGTGCGCGTGCATTACCCCGAGCTGCACCTGTGCACCGACAACGGCGCCATGATCGCCATGGCTGCGGCCATGCGTTTGCAGTCGGGCGCGCAAACAGCTGAGGCGCGTTACAGCTTCGACGTCAAGCCCCGCTGGCCTTTGCACGAACTGGTTGATTGATCCGGCCCTTGAAGTCTTGAGTTGTTGGCAAGGGATACATTCTTGTAGGAGCCCACCCTGTGGGCGATGGTTTGTAGGCCGTGTGCCACGCTGATCGCCCACAGGGGTGGGCTCTTACAAAAAATAAACGCATGGCTGACCCATACAGGGGCAATTCAATCTTTGAGGGTCGGATCCAGAAGCTGAGCCGTTACACTTCGCGGCTTTTGGCCCTAACCCGCATGGCGTGGGTTCTATTTCTCATATGCGTTTGTCTTACATTTTCAGTTGCGCGTTGCTGTCCCTGAGCGCGTTCATCTTGTTGTCTCCCACATGGGCCCAATCGCCGGCCCCCATCAAATTGGCCCTGATCGAAGGCCTGAGCGGCCCCTTCGCCAACACCGGTGAAGCCGTGGTGCGCAACATCGCCTGGGCGGTGGACCGTGTCAATGCGCGGGGTGGCGTCAAGACCCCGCAAGGCCAGCGCCCCATGGCGCTGGAGCGTTACGACAGCAAGGGCCAAAGCGAAGAGGCCTTGTCGGCACTCAAGTCGGCCATCGACGATGGCGCGCAAGTGGTCTTGCAGGGCAACTCGTCGGCCAACGCGGCGGCGCTGATCGATGCGATCAACAAACACAACGAGCGCGAGCCCGCCAAGCGCGTGCTGTTTTTGAATTACTCGGCCGTCGATCCGGCGCTGACCAACGAGAAGTGCAGCTTCTGGCATTTCCGATTTGATGCGCATGCCGACATGCGCATGAGCGCCTTGATGCAGGTCTTGCAGCAGGACAAGAAAGTCAAATCGGTCTACCTGATCGGGCAAGACTACAGCTTTGGCCAGGCTGTGCTGCGCGAAGCCAAGCGCCAGTTGGCCGACCAGCGCCCCGATGTGCAAGTTGTCGGCGACGAGCTGCACCCGATGGGCCGGGTGAAAGACTTTTTGCCCTATGCCGCCAAGATCAAGGCCAGCGGTGCGCAGGCCGTCATCACCGGCAACTGGGGCAACGACCTGACGCTCTTGGTCAAGGCCGCTCGTGAGGCTGGCTATGAAGGCAAGTTCTACACCTTTTATGGCAATGCCTTGGGTGCGCCTGCGGCCATTGGCGAGGCCGGTGTGGGCCGGGTGATCGCGGTGGCCGACTGGTTGCCCAACGTGTCAGGGGCGGCCAGCGAAGCGTTTTACAAGGCTTTCCGTCAACGCTTTACCAAGCCCTCTGAAGACTATGTGCACCTGCGCATGCAGCTCATGGTCGAGGCGCTGGCGCAAGCGGTCGAAAAGGCCGGCAGCACCGATCCGGTGGCGGTGGCCTGGGCGCTTGAAAAAGCCCGCGTCAGCATGGCCGGTCAAACCGGCACCATGCGCGCGCAGGACCACCAGTTCCAGCAGCCCCTGGTGGTGGGCGTCATGGCGCGCCAAGGCGCTGCGGGCGTGCCCTTTGATGTGGAAGGCTCCGGTTACGGCTTCAAGGTGATCCGCCAGATCAAGCCCGAGCAAGCCAGCATGCCCAGCGGCTGCAGCATGGTGCGGCCGGGTTCATGACAGGCCATTCCCGATCCTGTCGGGGTGGGCTCATAGGCAGCCCCGATGACACTCAAGCGTTAATTCGGCAAGGATTTCCCTAAAGACCTGAGCTGTTCAAGGGCCGCATCATGCAACTGAACGATGGCCTGATTTGTCCAGTCATGTTCAGGGTTTGACCCAATAGGAGTCCAACACACGCACAGATAGCATTCGGTAGCTGATTTCGTTAGTATGCTAACCATATAGCAACACTCGGAATCGTGGACAACCCATGTCGAGATGCCCCGAACCTGCGACCCTCAGGTTGTGGTGGGCACCGGCAGCTCACCGCAAGGCCTTTCACGTGCACCTCGCAGAAAACTACATCCATGGCCAATGGGTCAAGGACCATGCCCCCGCTCAGCGCGGCGATTCGATCAACCCCGCCACAGGCGAAAAAGCCGCGCAATTTGTAGCGGCCAGCGTGCAAGAGGTGGACGCCGCCATCGCCTGTGCTCGCCATGCTTTTGAAACCACGACTTGGGCGCAGCAACCCAAGTTGCGCTCGGATGTGCTGCGTGTGTTTGCTGACCGGCTGGAGCACAACAAAGCCCAAGTGGTGCAGACCCTGGTGCAACTCAATGGCAAGTTGCAGCGCGAGGCCGAAGGCGAAGTCATGGCCAGCATTTCCGAGCTGCGCTATTACGCGGGCTTGGCGCGCAACCTGTTTGGCCGCGTCATCGAGATGGAGCCCGAGGTGTATTCGCACATCGAGCGTGAAGCCATTGGTGTGGCCGCCATCATCGTGCCTTGGAATGCGCCTGTGACTTTGCTGGTGCGCTCCTTGGCCCCGGCGCTGGCGGCAGGCTGCACCGTGGTCATCAAGGCTGCGCACCAGACCGCGCTGGTGCACACCCAAGTCATGGCCTGTTTGGTGGCCGACGAGCGCATTCCGGCCGGTGTCATCAACTCTTTCATCGAGCAAGACATTGTGGCCACGCAGCACCTGTGCGCGCACCCCGAGGTCGATGTCATCAGCTTCACCGGTTCGACCCATGTGGGCAAACAAATCGCCTTGTCCACCGCCAAGAACCTGACCCGCCTGTCGCTGGAGCTGGGGGGCAAAGCCCCGGCCATCGTGCGATCGGACGCCGACCTGAGCGCCGCTGTGCGCGGCATTGTGGGTGGCGCTTGTGTCATGGCCGGGCAAATGTGCACCGCCATCAGCCGGGTGCTGGTGCATGAATCGGTGTCAGCAGATTTTTCGGCGCAACTGGCCCAAGCTTTGGCGCAGGTCAAAGTGGGGCCGGGCGACCAGCCCAGCTCGGGCATGGGCCCGCTGATCGATCAGCGCAACCAAGCCCGTTTGCTGGAAGAAGTCAGGGCTGCCGCTCAAGACTGCCGCGTGCTGCTGGCAGGGCATGTGCCCGATGACACGCCCCGTGGCGGCGCGTTCATCACGCCATCGCTCGTGGCCACGCAAGACCTGAACAGCCATTTTGTGCAGGACGAAATCTTCGGCCCCTTGCTCACGCTGGAAACCTTTGCCACCGACACCGAAGCGGTCGATCGGGCCAACGCCACGCGTTACGGCCTGGCCGCATCGGTCTGGACCCCGGACCACCGCGCCGCCCGCAAGATCGCCCGGCACATCAAGTTTGGCAATGTGTGGGTCAACGCCCACAACCGCTTGTTTGCCGAGATCGAAACCGGGGGCTACCGCCAAAGCGGTTTTGGTCGTTTGCACGGCGTCGAAGGCCTGAACGACTTCATGGAAACCAAGCATGTGTTCATGCCCTGCAACGATTGACCCCCACCGATGACCGATTCGACCACACCTGCGACACCACACACCACCGCCCGGTATTTTCTGGAGGGCTTGCAAGAGACGGGCATCCGTTACCTCTTTTCCAATTTGGGCACCGACCATGTGACCCTGATCGACGAGATGGCGCGTTTGCAAGCCGAGGGCCAGGCCATGCCCGAGGTGGTGCTCTGCCCGCATGAAAACGTGGCCATCCACATGGCCGGGGGTTATGCGGCGGTGACCGGTCAAGGGCAGGGCGTCATGGTGCATGTGGATGCGGGCACCGCCAACGCGGCCATGGGCATGCACAACCTGATGCGGGCGCGTTTGCCGGTGCTGCTGATGGCCGGCAAAGCCCCATACGCTCTGCATGGCGAAGTGCCCGGTGCCCGCGACAACTATGTGCACTACGTGCAAGACCCCTTCGACATCGCCTCGCTGGTGCGCCCCTACGTCAAGTGGGACTACAACCTGCCATCGGGCGTGGTGGCCAAAGAGGTGGTGCGGCGCGCCCACAGCGTCATGCACACCGAGCCTGCCGGTCCGGTCTACATGACGCTGCCCCGCGAAACCCTGGCCGAGACATGGCCACGTGAGCAGGTCAAGTCGTATTCCGCCGCCCGCTTTGGCGCGGTGCGCATGGGGGCCTTGCCTGCGGAGGCGACGCTGCAGATCGCCCGCGAGTTGATGGCCGCCGACAACCCGCTGGTCATCACCTCCTATTTGGGCCGCAAGCCCGAGGCGGTGCAGGCCCTGGAGGCGCTGGCCGAGCTGTGCGGCATCCGTGTGGTGGAGTTCAGTCCGAGCTGGTTGTGCATCTCGCGCGAATCGCCGTGCTTCTTTGGCTTTGACCCCACGCCGCTTTTGCCTGAGACCGATTGGGGCTTGCTGCTCGACATCGACGTGCCTTGGCTGCCGCACCAAACCCGCCCCCGCGAAGACACCCGCTGGGTGCACATCGACGTGGACCCGATCAAGAAAGACTTTCCGGCCTGGGGCTTTGCCAGCGATGTGCGCTGGCCCGCCGATTGTGCGCAGGCCCTGCGCGACCTGCACCAAGCCGTCACGGACTTGGCCGACGAGGCCTTTCACCAACGCGTGGCCGAGCGCATGGCCCGCTGGCCCGCACAGCGCCAGCAGCGCTTAGCGCGTGTGGCCGCCGCTGCACAAAACCCGGGCACTGAAGACGCCCTGAACCCGGCTTGGGTGTGTGCCCAGATTGGCCTGCAGTTGCGCCCCGACGACGTGGTCATCAACGAAGCCATCCGCAATTCGCCCGCAGTCTTGCAGCAAATTCCGCGCTCCCGCCCCATGAGTTTCCTCGGGGGCGCTGGCGGTGGCTTGGGTTACAGCGGCGGCATGGCGCTGGGCGTCAAGCTGACCCGGCCCAATGACCGCGTGGTGCACATCGAAGGCGATGGCGGTTTCCATTTCTCCACGCCCACGTCGGTGTATGCCGTGGCGCAAGCCCAAGGTCTGCCCATCCTCACGGTGGTGCTGGACAACGGCGGCTGGCAAGCTGTCAAGGAAGCGGTGTTGCGCGTGCACCCGGATGGGCCCGCAGCCCAGACCGGGGAATTTCAAGCCCGCCTGAAAGGCGAGCAGCGCCAGTTTGAACAAGTGGCCCAGGCCTTTGGTGCACACGGCGAGCGGGTCGCCCGACCTGAAGACTTGCCTGGCGCCATCACCCGTTGCCTGCAGGCACTGGATGAAGGCCGAGCCGCCTTGCTGGTGGCCTCGGTGGCCAAGATTTGAGGGTTCATTTTTCCCATGGAGGAGACAAAGCATGAAGACGAATAAATTTTTGGCAACACGGCGTCATTGGCTGGCCTGTGCGGCCTTGACCGGCCTGGCATTGACTCCGGCCTGGAGCGGCGCGCAATCGGCTTGGCCCAGCAAGCCGGTGCGCATTGTGGTGCCCTATGCGCCCGGTGGTGCCAATGACATTTTGGCGCGTGTGGTCGCCGAAAAACTGGCCCCAGCTTTGGGGCAGCCCGTGCTGATCGAGAACCGCGCCGGTGCCGGTGCGGCCGTGGGCACCGAGCATGTGGCCCGAGCCACGCCAGACGGTCACACCCTGCTGATGGCGGCCAGTGGACCGATCGCTTTCAATCCCGCCTTGGTGGCCAAGCTGTCTTACAACCCTTTGACCGATTTGGCCCCGATTTCATTGGTAGGTTCCTTCCCCATGATCTTGGCGGTGAACGACAGTTTCCCCGCTAAAAATTTGGCCGAGTTGGTGGCTTATTCCAAAGCACACGCCGACAAGACCAATTACTCGCACCCCTCGGCTTCCTTCCAGTTGGTGATGGAGTTGGTGAAGGCCAAAACCGGTTTGAAAGCATTGAATGTGCCTTACCAAGGCAGTGCCCCGTCCATCAACGCCGTGCTGACTCAGGAAGTTCAGATGACCTTGATCGATTCAGGCCCGATCGCCGCCTTGATCAAATCGGGCAAGCTGCGCGCCTTGGCCGTCACATCCGAGCAGCGCCTGGCCAGCTACCCGCAAGTGCCCACGCTCAAAGAGCAGGGCGTGGATCTTGCGGTCAACTTCTGGAGCGGCTTGCTGGCGCCAGCGGGCACGCCAGCGCCCATCATCAAGCGTTTGCAAGAAGAGATGGCCCGCATCATGGCCCTGCCGGATGTGGCCGAACGCATGGCCAAGCTGGACATCCGTCCCGTGGGCGGCAGCAGTGCCGACTTTGCCAAAACCATTGCCACCGAAATCCCTCTGTGGACCCAGGTGGCCAAAGACAACAACATCAAAGCGCAATGACGGCACCGAAACGCATCGCCATTGCCGGGGCGGGCATTGCCGGTTTGACCACGGCGCTGGCTTTGCTGCAACAGGGCTTCCAGGTCGATGTGTTCGAGCAAGCCTCGCAACTGGGCGAGTTGGGTGCGGGTTTGCAAATTTCGCCCAACGGTTCGCGCGTCTTGCTGGCGCTGGGTCTGGGCGAGGCTTTGCAAGCCTGTGTCAGCCCAGCCCGGGGCAAAGAAATCCGCATGTGGAACACCGGCCAGCGCTGGAAGCTGTTCGATTTGGGCGACGATTGCCTGGCCCGCTTTGGTGCCCCTTATTGGATGGTGCACCGGGGCGATTTGCACCGGGTGTTGCTGGACGCCTTTGAGGCGCGATCAGACCGGCCCGTGCGCCTGAACGCCCGGGTGGTCCAAGCCCGCAGCACCGACGCGGGGGTGTCTTTTGAGTTGAACGACGGCTCACAGCACAGCGCTGCAGCTTTGCTGGCCGCCGATGGGGTGCACTCGGTGCTGCGTGAACAGTTGTTGGGCGAAGACAAGGCGCAATTCACCGGCTTGCTGGCTTGGCGCGGTCTGGTGCCTGTTGAGCGCGTGTCTGAACACCTGCGAGCGCAGGTCGGCACCAATTGGGTCGGGCCAGGGGCGCACGTCATCACCTACCCGGTGCGCGGTGGGGCTTTGATGAACGTGGTGGGCATCATCGAGCGCGAAGGCTGGCGCAGCGAGTCCTGGACCGAGCCGGGCACGCACGCCGAGCTGCTGCAAGACTTTGGCCACTGGCATGCCGATGTGTGTGAGTTGATGTCGGCCATCGAGCAACCCTTCAAATGGGCTTTGCTGGGCCGTGCCCCACAAACCGGCTGGGCGCAGGGCAATATCTGCCTGCTCGGCGACGCCGCGCACCCCACCTTGCCGTTTTTGGCACAGGGGGCCAACATGGCGCTCGAAGACGCCGCCGTCATGGCGCGCTGCCTGGCCTTGGATGAGCCGACCGAACATGCCTTGGCTCGATTTGAAAAACTGCGTTGGCAGCGCACGGCCGACATCGTCAACCGTTCGCGCGACAACGCCCAGCGCTTTCACAACCCCCTGCTGTCGGACCCCGCCAAAGCGGTGGACTACGTCAGCAGCGAATGGGAACCCGAAAAAGTGCGCCGCCGCTATGACTGGCTGTTTGAATACGACCCCTTGAAAGTACCGCTATGAGTGTGAACGCCCCAGTGTTGGTGGTGGGCGCAGGCCCCGTGGGCATGACCTTGGCCCTGTGCCTGGCGCGTCGCGGCATCGCCTGCACCTTGGTCGAGATGCGGCCGGCCGATGCGCTGCCCGACGTCAAATGCAACCACATCTCGGCCCGCAGCATGGAGCTGTTTCGTGCCTTGGGCGTGTCCCAAGACCTGCGTGCTGCTGGCCTGCCCGACGATTACCCGCACGACGTGTCGTACCGCACCAGCGCCGTGGGGCAAGAAATTGCCCGCATCCACATACCCGGGCGCAGCACCCGCCTGACGGACCACAGCGGCCCCGACGGCGATTGGCCCACGCCCGAGCCACCGCACCGCATCAACCAGCGCTACATCGAGCCCATCTTGGCCGCGCATGTGGCCCGGCAAGCCTTGATCACCACGCTGTACCGGCACCAGGTGCTGGACTTTGAACAAACCGACGGCCAAGTGACGGTGCGCATTCAAAACCTGGACACGCCCGATGCGCCGCCGCTGCAACTGCAAGCGGCCTATCTTGTGGGTTGCGACGGTGGCCGCTCGGCGGTGCGCAAAGCCATTGGCGCCAAACTGGTGGGCGACGAGGTGGTGCAACGCGTGCAAAGCACCTGCATCCGCGCGCCTGGCCTGCTGGCGCGCCTGCAGGCCCCAGCCGCATGGGCCATGTTCACCGTCAACCCCCGGCGCAGCGGCAACATCTACGCCATCGACGGTCAAGAAGTCTGGCTCATCCACAACTACCTGCGCGACCACGAAACCGACTTTGACGCGGTGGACCGCGATTGGGCCATCCGCACCATCCTCGGCGTGGGCGAGGATTTTGAATACGAACAGATGAGCCGCGAAGACTGGATTGGCCGGCGCTTGGTCAGCGACAAGTTGCGCGAAGGCCGCGTCTTTTTGGCCGGTGATGCCGCGCACCTCTGGGTGCCTTATGCCGGTTACGGCATGAACGCGGGCCTGGCCGATGCGGCCAACCTGGCTTGGCACCTGTCGGCGCAAATCGAGGGCTGGGCAGCACCCGAAGCCTTGTCGGCCTACGAAAAAGAACGCCACCCGATCACCGAGCAGGTCTCACGCTTTGCCATGAACCACGCACACGCCATGAGCCAGCGCCGACGTGAGATTCCGCTGAACTTAGAAGAAGACAGCCCCGAGGGCCAAGCCGCCCGTGAGGCCTTTGGCCAAAACTTGTACGACCTGAACGTGCAGCAATACTGCTGCGCGGGCCTGAACTTTGGTTACTACTACGACCAGTCACCCGTCATGGTGTACGACGGCGACCAAGCGCCCGAGTACAGCATGGGCAGCTTCACCGCATCCACCGTGCCCGGCTGCCGTGCGCCGCATTTCTGGCTGGGTGAAGGTCAATCGGTCTACGACGCGCTGGGGCCTGCCTACACCTTGCTGTGCCTGAAGCCAGGGTTTGACGATGCGCTGCAGGCCCTGCAAGCCGCGGCCGAACGCCAAGGCATGCCGCTGCGGGTGCTCGATGTGTCGGGCGTGCAAGACCTGCCACCCGAATACCAACACCCCTTGCTCATGGTGCGCGCCGACGCCCACACGGTGTGGCGTGGGCATGGGCTGGACGACAGCTCGGCCCAGGCCTTGGTGGCCACCCTGTGCGGCCGCAACGCCATGGCTTGAGCGCAAGTCCTTGTGTCTACCGGTATTTGTAGGAGCCCACCCTGTGGGCGATGCCCGCAGGCCCACCACCTTCATTTGTAGGAGCCCACCCCGTGGGCGATGCCCGGTGGACCTCTACCTTCATTTGTAGGAGCCCACCCCGTGGGCGATGGCCGCAGGCCCACCCACCGAATCGCCTGCTGTCGGATTTTCAGTGGCCAGCCCTTGACCAAGCCACCCCTGCATCCAGCGGGTAAATCGGCCGACGCAGTTTTTTGAACTGCAGCTCGCTGTAGTCCGATGTGCAGGCCCCGGCCCCGGCGCATTCCACCGTGGCACCGGCAAGATGCCCCAGGCCAGCACGCCAGTGCACCCGGCTTTTGAGCACCACAAAACTCTTTTGTGTCGGGTCGATGCCCAAGCACAGCAGGGCGTTCACGTCAAAGGGCTCCACATGCCGCGAGATCAGCGCCACCTCCACATCGCCCGTGTCGATCACCACCGCCTGGCCCATGTTCTGCCGGGCACCTTGGCTCATGGGGCCTTTGTTGCGGTATTGGCCGTTCGAGATCAGCTTGACCACGCCGTTCAATTCAACAGGTTCGCTGCGGTGCGGCATGAGCGGCATGGCCATCTTGCCGCCGACTTGCAATCGCACCCGCGCCCCGATGCCTGCGGCCATGGCCTCTTGCACCGCCTGCGGGTCAAAAATCGCAAACACCGCCACGTTGCGCAAGCCTTGGCGCAGCACCTCGGCCAGCACGGCGGTGGTGTCCATGGTGCCGCCTGAGGCCGCGTTGTCGTAATGGTCGAGCAGCATGACCGGAAACTCGGTCAGCATTTTGGCGCGGGCTACCGACGCGGCCAGTGGCTCCAGCTCGTACACCCATTGAGCACGGCTGTCCCAGGCCATTTGCATCAGCTCGTCGCGCAGGCGCTGAGCCAGTGCGGGGTCGTTGTCGGTCACCACCACCACCGACATGCCGGCGTTTTCGATGTCGGCATGCGGAAAACCGGTGAACACGCTGGCGCACAAAGCGCCTTCGGCCTCCATTTGCCGGGCACGCGCCTGGATGGAGCGGTTGGGCTCGTCCAGCGAGCTTTGCCGCATGATGTGCGGGATCATGGGCAAGCGCCCCCAAGCCGTGGTGGGCTTGGCCTGCCCCTGGAGCAGCTTGATCAAGGCCGAGCCTGCCCGCACCCCGGTGCCGTACATGTCCACATGCGGGTAGGTCTGGTAGCCCGCCACGGTTTGCGCCAGCTCGACCATGTCGGCGTACACGTTGGCGTGCATGTCGTAGGCCACGCCGATGGGGGTGTTGGGATCGATGGCGCGGATGCGGCGCAGCAACTCACCTTCGCCGTCTTCGTGGCTTTCGCTCACCATCGCACCGTGCAGGTCCAGCAAAATGCCGTCAAAACCGCCCCGCGCCACGGCCTGCAATATCGCCTGGCTCATGGCCTCGTAGGCCTCGTCAAACACCAGCCCGCTGGGCGCGGCGTGCGCACCCAGGGCCAGCTCGAACTCTGCGCCCGCTTGCTCGGCCAAATCAATGAACGCCCCAGTGGCCGTGCCCGTGCCGCGAAACGCCGCAATGGCCGCGTCGCCTCGCGGGGGCGCTTCACCCGGGCCCAGCGCAAAGCGCTGCAGGTCGGTGGGCACCGGCGAGAAGGTGTTGGTCTCGTGCATCATCATCGCGATCAGCAAACGCATGGCAGGCTCTCCAGTTCAACAGCATTTGATGATGAACCCGTCGGCCTGCAGCCCACAGTCACCGAGGTGCCAGCGCGAAGGCGAATGTCCGTGTGTCCAGGTTGACGTGTTCGGTCGTCGGCAGGAGACTCGGTCTTGAACCGATGCCAAGGCAGCTCACCCTGTCGGCGATGGAATTGGACACCCCCTCAAAAACCTGCCGCTGGTCTGATTTTGTAGGAGCACACCCTGTGGGCGATGGGCGTGTACCTGTCTCAAAACCATCGCCCACGGGGTGGGCTCCTACAAGCCACGCTTCATTCGCAGTTCAAGCCATTTCTGGAGACCTTCCCATGTTCCCTTGCATCGACACGCTGAGCTCGGCTTCGGCCCACGAACGCGGCCAAATTTATGGCCAGCAGGCCAAGGACCGCATCCAGCACAGCGTCATCACCTATGCCCGATTGTTTGCCGCCTGTGGCATCGACTGGGCCAGCGCTTGCGAGCGCGCCATGCGCTTTGAGCAGGTGATTGCACAGGTCGATGCGGATCTGATGGCCGAGCTGCGCGGCATGGCCCAAGGCAGTGGCCAGAGCCTGGGCAGCTTGATGGCGCTGAACTGCCGCACCGAAATCTTGCCGTCCACGTTTTTCACGGACACGCCTCAATTGGCCCATGCCGCCCTGGCCGCCAACCGTGCAGCAGGCCTGCCCGACTGGTTGGCCGATGCGCCCTGGGACGACGCTTTGAAGGATGGCGAGTGCACCGCCATGGGCGTGACGGCGGCTGCCAGCCAGACAGGCCAAGCCTGGCTGGCGCAAAACTGGGACTGGATGGGCCGCCAGCGCCAAGCGCTGGTGGTGCTGCACTCCCAAGGCCCCAGCGGCCAAAGCATCACCACCCTGACCGAGGCCGGCATGCTGGCCAAGATCGGCATCAACCAATCGGGCTTTGCGCTGGGCCTGAACATCTTGCGCTCCAACCGCGACGGCACGCGCCTGGGCGTGCCGGTGCATGTGCTGCTGCGGCATTTGCTGGACTGCCGCTCAGTGGCGCACGCCCGCGAGCGTTTGCAGGCCCTGCAAACCGATTTGGGGCTGGGCTTTGGCGCGGCCTCCAACGTGCCCTGCGCCGACGCCGAGGGTCAGGTCGCCTGCTTTGAGGTCTCGCCTGCTGGCTGGGCCGAGGTCACGCCCACCGATGGCGTGGTGGTGCACACCAACCATTTTGTGTGCGAATCGCTGCTGGCTGAGCAAGCCCCCATGGGCCCGGGTTTGTCGAGCCACAACCGCCTGAGCACTGCAGGCCAACACGCTTTGAAAACCCCCATCGGTCGGGCTGATCTGGAGTGCTTCCTGCGCGACGAGTCCGACGGCTTTTTGTCCATCTGCCGCAGCCCCGACCCCAGCGTGCCACCCGAAAGCCGCGTCGAAAGCGTGGCGGGCATCGTCATGCAAACCCAGCCTCCGGCCATGTGGGTGGCTTGCGATGTGCCCAGCCGCGTGGCCTTTGAATCGGTGCCGCTGGCCAAGCCCGTGCAGCTTTGAAACAGGCCAGGCGAAACGTCGTTTTGCAGGAACTCACCTCATGGGCGATGCTCGGCGCAGGTGCTTGACGTGAAATCGCCCACAGGGGTGGGCTCCTACAGGGAGACGCCGGTTTTTTGTAGGAGCCCACCCCGTGGGCGATGGCCAGCGAAGGTGCTTGACGTGAAATCGCCCACAGGGGTGACGCGTAAAGGCAGACGCTGGTTTTTGTAGGAGCCCACCCCGTGGGCGATGGCCACCGCAGGTGCTTGACGTGAAATCGCCCACAGGGGTGACGCGTAAAGGCAGATGCTGGTTTTTGTAGGAGCCCACCCCGTGGGCGATGGCCAGCGAAGGTGCTTGACGTGAAATCGCCCACAGGGGTGACGCGTAAAGGCAGATGCTGGTTTTTGTAGGAGCCCACCCCGTGGGCGATGGCCAGCGAAGGTGCTTGACGTGAAATCGCCCACAGGGGTGACGCGTAAAGGCAGATGCTGGTTTTTGTAGGAGCCCACCCCGTGGGCGATGGCCAGCGAAGGTGCTTGACGTGAAATCGCCCACAGGGGTGACGCGTAAAGGCAGATGCTGGTTTTTGTAGGAGCCCACCCCGTGGGCGATGGTTTGCGGTCTCAGGCCCCCAAATGCCGCACGGCGTCTGACACCCGCATGCCCAGCTGCAGGCCATGCCCCAGAGCCAGCGCAATCGAGTCCAGCACAACCAGTGCGTGTTGCTTTACCGCGTTTCTCGCGCCACATCCTGCTCAAAGCTGGCCTGGCTCAAGGGGGCTTTTTCGGCCATCCAGCCGATGTAGACGGTTTGAAAATCGGCCACGATTTGCGCCAGCGGCATGTCGTCAAAGGTGCCGCGCTGGTTCACGTATTCCATGTGCCGGTTGCCTGCCTTGTCAAACGGGTGGTAGATCGAATCGTTTCGCCCATCAAACTCCAGCGGCAACAGGCCAAACTTGTCGCACAGCTCGATGTTGAAGGCCGGCGTGGCCTTGACCCATTGACCGTCCAGCCAGATGTCGGCATAGCCGTGCCAGATGAACACATCGGTCTGCATGGTTTGGCGCAAGCGCTCGGTGCTCAGGTGGTTGCGCACATCGGCATAACCCAGCCGGGCATGCAGGCCGGCGGCGCGGCAAGCCGCCGCCATCAAGGCTGCTTTGGGCACACACCAGCCCGAGCCCTGGGCAATGACTGAGCTGGCGCGCATGCCCTGGGGCGACAGGTCGATGCGGTACGGGTCGTAACGAAACTGGTCGCGCACCGCCAGATACAGCGCCGCAGCGCGTTCGCGGTCGTTGGCACCTTGCGCATGCTGGCGCGCCAAGGCGATCACATCGGGGTGGTCGCTGTCGATCAGGGTGGTGGCTGCCAAGGTGGCTGCCGAGGGCTGGGTGTTCATGGCTTTCACTGTAGCGCGGGCGGCAGCCCGGATGTGTCACGCTGGCTATAGTGCGCCAATTCATTCTGTATTTCGCTCACTGCCCAAGGATGCCCCGTATGACCCCCGAACAACTCTTGCAACACCACGACCAAGCCCTTTTGTGGGGCCAGGCCCCCGGTGTGGTGGGCGGCCCCGACACCGCAGCGGCCTACCAACAAGCCCTGGCCGTGCGCCAGTTGCGCCAGCAGCGCGGCGAAGTGCCCAAGGGCTACAAAATTGGTTTTACCAACCGCACGCTGTGGCAGCGCTACGAGGTGTTTGGCCCCATGTGGGGCACGGTCTGGGACACGGGTCTGGGCTTTGCCGAGCCCGCCGCATCGGGACCGGCCGAGGGCAGCATCGACCTGACCCCCACTTGCCAGCCCCGGCTGGAGCCTGAAATCGTCTTCGGCATGAAGGCCACGCCCCCAGCCAACGCCAGCCTGCAGCAATTGTTTGAAGCCATCGACTGGATCGCCCCCGGTTTTGAGGTTGTGCAGTCGCACTGCCTGGACTGGAAGTTCACCGCCACCGACACCATGGCCGACAGCGGCTTGCACGCCCGCCTGCTGGTGGGCCAGCGCCTGCCTGTTGAGCAACTGGCCGCCGATGCGCAGGCTTTGCACACCCTGCTGGCGCAGGCCCAGGTCACGCTGTTCAAGAACGGCCAGGCGGTGGAGCAGGGCAGTGGCACCAACGTGCTCGACAGCCCGCTCAACGCCTTGCACCACTTTTTGAAAGAACTGCGCCAATGCCCCGGCGCGGTGGACCTGCACGCGGGCGACGTGGTCACCACCGGCACCTGGACCGACGCCTGGCCCCTGCAAGCGGGTGAAAGCTGGCGGGCCGAGTTTTCTGCGCCATTGGGCAGCTTGAGCGCACAGATGTATTGAACCCCGGGCACCCGCCCAGTTTTGCACACCACCCACCATGCCTTTGCCCCGCCGCCGCCGAGACGACTTTGAAGAAAGTCGTGTCTACGAATACCCCCAGCACCTGCGTGAAGCCATCGAAGACGCGCCCACGGGCGCTGGCGTCTACACCTTCCACGGCCAAGAGGGGGACTTGCCGCTGTACATTGGCAAGAGCATCAACATCCGCGCTCGCCTGCTGTCGCACCTGCGCACGCCCGACGAGGCCCGCATGCTGCGCCAGACCCAACGCATCAGCCACATCCGCACGGCGGGGGAAATCGGCGCTTTGCTTTTAGAGGCGCAAATGATCAAGGCCCAACACCCGCTGTTCAATCAAAAACTGCGACGCAACAAACAGCTGTGCAGCCTGCGCGTGAGCGACGGGGTACCCGAGGTGGTGTATGCCAAAGACATCGACTTTGCAGCGCAGCCCGATTTGTACGGCTTGTTTGCCAGCCGCCATGCTGCACTCGATGCGCTGCGTGCCATCGCTGACCAAAACAAGCTGTGCTACGGACCGCTGGGTCTGGAAAAACTGCCCCCTGGCAAAGCCTGTTTCAGGGCGGCCATCCGCCAATGCGCCGGTGTGTGTCGGGGCGATGAAAGCCCACAGGCGCACCGCGAGCGCCTGTTCACCAGCCTGCTGGCGTTGCGGGTGGAGTGCTGGCCCTATCCGGGCGCGGTGGGCTTGGTCGAGTGCGACGCCGAGCTGACGCAAATCCATGTCGTCAAGCACTGGTGTTACCTGGGCAGCGCCCCCAAGCTTGAGGCGGCCCGTCAGCTCAGCCAATTGGCAAGTCAGGTGGCCGAGGGCTTTGATGCCGACGGCTACAAGATCCTGTGCAAGCCCTTGCTCACCGGGCGGGTGGAGATCGTGGACTTGTAGAAGGCGCGCTTGCACCAGACTGACTCGGCCAGGCCAGCGGGCTGCGGCAGAAGATGGCCACGCGATGGTTTGCGAATCAACCCGTGCATAGAACAAGCTGCCAAATGGTCTTCAGCCCTGAGCACCCTCCGTAACCGTCTCAAAGTGACCGGGCAGCACGATTTCGATCAACTCCAGATCTTCTGAATGGGCGATTTCGCGGTGGCGTATGCCGGGCGGTTGGTGCACGCAGGTGCCCGCTTCGAGTCGATGCTGGCCGTGGCCTTCGTATTCAAAAATGGCCCAACCTTGGAGCACATACACCACTTGCAATGACACCTTGTGGTGGTGCCATTCGCCCGTGGCTTGGGTGCCCTCGCGTGCCCGGATGACGTGCATGACGGCCATGCCTTGTGTGGCTTGTTGAATGCCCAGGTCGCGGTACTCAAAGTACTTGCGCAAGCCATCGTATTTGAATGCGCCATCTTTGGCGTGCTGGATGCTGAATGCCACGTCAATTCCTTTTGGTTGGAGGCGGATGGTGGATGCCGTCAGCTCAAGATGCCAGATCAATCACCACATTGCCAATCAGGCGGCCTTGCTCGACCGCCTCGTGGGCCAGGACAATGTCTTGAAGCTTGAATGTCGCGGCAATGGTGTGCTGCAAGGCATTGGCTTGCAGCAGGCCCGTCAGTTTGTCCAAGCACGCAGAGCGGTCTTGTGGGCTCAGGTCGTAGACCAAAAAGAACTTGAGCGTGATCGAGCTGTACAGCAGGGCACGAAAGGGAATCGGCACTTCCCCTGCGTTGTTGGATCCGTAGCAGACCACGGTGCCGTGGCTTTTCAAGGCACCCGTGCTCAGCAGCGCACTGGTGCCAGAAAAATCCATGTCGATGATCACATCGACGCCACGTCCTTGGGTGATGGCCTGGATGCGCTCGGCCACCGATTCGGTCTTGTAAAAAATCACATGCTG
The DNA here is from genome assembly GCF_003063575.1 of Limnohabitans sp. Jir72. Taxonomy (GTDB): domain Bacteria; phylum Pseudomonadota; class Gammaproteobacteria; order Burkholderiales; family Burkholderiaceae_C; genus Limnohabitans_A. The sequence continues at coordinate 39,988 of NZ_NESC01000007.1, read as the reverse complement.
GCAACCTGCCGCGCGCGCGTGGGCCGCTTTGGCGTCAGAGCCAACCGTGCCAATCACCTTTGCGCCTTGCTGCGTGAGCAGTTGCGCAATGTAATGCCCAACGGCTGAAGACGCGCCGGTGACGAGCACCGTTTGCCCCTTCACGTCGCCAGCCAGGTGCACGGCCTGGACGGCCGTCAGGGCCGGAATGCCCAGGCAGGCTGCGGCCTCGTCGCCAATGTGTTCGGGCAAGGCCACGGCTTGTTGCTGGGGCAAGGCGATGTATTCGCAGGCGGTACCCAGGGGGCGTTGCCACTGACCATTCCAGACCCACACGCGCTCACCGATGCGGCTGGATGGGACGCCTTCGCCCACCGCCTCAATCACGCCTGCGCCATCGCTGTGCGGGATGATGATGGGGTCGGTGACCGGGCGCGCGGTGCGGGATTTGACGTCCGAGGGGTTGACCCCTGAGGTGTGAAGCTTGACAAGCACCTCACCCGCAGCGGGTTTGGGCGTGACTTGTTCTCCGAGGCAAAGCACGTCGCGTGCGCTGCCGTTTTGGCTGTACCAGGCTGCTTGCATGGGCTGTTCTCGTTCAGTGGGATAAAAGCTGTGATGCCTGCATGGCGCAGGGCACGGCGGGGTGGATGCTGGAGTGGAAAAAGGACATGCAGCCAGTATTGGGCAAGCCCTTGAGCTGGGCTGTCACCCAGTCGACCAGGCCAGGACAAGGCGGCGTTCAGTTTTTCAAACGTCGGCTTTTCCGGCTTTTTTCAAAAAAATCATGAGGTTTGGTTTGAACCCATTTGATAAAGCGCGCCATTTCCGTCTGCGCTTTCAAGGCGTTCACGCTCGGGTAATGCCGGGCCAGTTCGGTCGCGGTCAAAAGCGCATGGATCTGACGGTGGCAGATGCGGTGCAACACCACGGTCTCTGTCCCGCCGTGGGATTTCGGCACCAAGTGGTGCGCGTCTTGCTGGCGCGCAGGAATGGGGCGCTCGCAAAGCGGGCAGACCGCGTCGCCGCCGCTGGGGGCGGGCAGGGCGTCCAGTCGGGCTTGAATTTGTTTTTTCCGTATGCGCCCCGTCACAACGCTGACCTCTCATTGACCATGTCACAAGACTACAGCAATCTGCGCGCAGTGTGCACCGCTTTCTTGGCTGCGGGTCAATGGGCTGGGCACCTGTGGCTTTCGGCTCACCCTTCGTATCGATGGCGCACAGGGCGGTCAGGGGGCCAAGTCGATCAAGATTTCATTGCGCCGGTTCCAAGGCAGCGTGAAAGGGTCGTCGTAGCGGGCGATTTGGGCTGTGGGGCTCAGCTTGAGTTGGCGCGCCTGCGCCCAAGCCTTCAGCCGCTCGGTTTGCTCTTGAATGCTGGCCTGCGTGGTGAAGCCGCTGAAGCGCACCGCCACCGTCTCGTGCTCGGGCACGGGGCGCAACTCGATTTGCGGGTTGAGCGGCTGGGGCAGGGTCTGCACGCTCTCGGCGGATGGCATCACAAAATGCACACGCCAGCCCTCGGACTCGGGCATGACGGTGACGGGCGCGGTCATCGAAATTTTGCGCTGCGCGCCCAGCCCGGCTTGCAAGTTGTCGCCAAAAATGTAAGACGCGATGCGCCGAAAGCCGCTGCGGCTGGCCGCGTCAAAGTCCCCCTGGATTTGCGTTTGCGCCACCGTGAAGGCGGCGTAGCGGCGCACCTCAAAAGGCGGGTCTGAAACGAGCACGGTGTAACGCGGTTCTTCAACGGCCATGGCGACTCCACAAAAAAGGAACAGAACAGAAAAAAACCAGCGCATATAAGCTCGCTTGCAAACGGGGGGTGAGGGTATTTAAGCAAATGAAGGGGCCGGGCGTCGGTCCGCTGGCACACGCACTTCATGGGATTTGTTGCGCTGCGTGTTTCACTCTCAAAATTTCGACGGTTCGGGTCTCTGACAGCACGCGGTAAAACACGATGTCGTTCGGGTGCACCACCAGCTCGCGCAACCATTTTGGCAAACCCGGCCGACCCTGTCGGCCAAGCTGTGGGTGCTGTGCCAGCATTCCCGTCTTGTCGCGCAATTCTTGGCCAAAGCTGTGGGCTCGCGTGGGGTTGTCCTTGCCGATGTAGCGCACGATGGCGCGCAAGTCTTCGCTGGCCATCGGACGCCATTCGACGCGAAAAAGTGGCTGCGTCATGCGCGCTTGTTCTGAGTCAAGGCATCCAGCTCGGCGGCCATGTCGGCCATGACTTCATCATGGGCAATGCTCGGTCGCGGGTCATCCAGCGATGCTTGAATTTCGCTGGCCAGCCACTGGTTATAGGCGGCCGCTTCGTGTGCGCCGCGCATGGCCTTGGCCCTGCCTCGGTTGCCCGCAGTCGGTTCTTTGTCCGCCGGGTCGTAGTCGGTCGCGTCGAACTGGCCTACGGTGATGCCAATTTCACGCAACACATTGAACGCCGTCAAAGGGTTGCCAAAGCGGCGCGGCTCGGTGCTGCGGGCCTTTGACAGCAGAGCACCAGAGCCGCTGCGGGTGTCGATCTGAACCAGGAACACCCCGCCTTGCCCTTTCAAGATCACACCCGACACACCGCCGGCGTCGTTTGCAGCACGCAGCTGCTCCAGGGTGATGCTTTGCATGATGGGCTCCTTGTTCATTGCGCTTGAAAACAAGGTTGATTGTTCAGCTATTCAAGGATGCGTGCAATCGTCCGGAGGCTTGTTGAATCCCGTGACAGACAAGCCAAGCTGGAGTCATCGATGAACTTCCACGCCAAGGCCTTGCTGGGCTTTGTCGCTTTTCACGCCATCGTCACGGGCGATGGACCCGATCAACCCGCGCCATGGCCACTGCAGGGGTATTGCCCAGCCCCTTGGCCCCACTGCTAGACTCGCTCAGTGCCCCAAAAACAAGACCACCAAGCCCCTGATTCGCCCATCGACATCGTTTATCTGTGGGTTGACGGGAACGATTCGAATTGGCGCGCCAAGCGCCAGGCCGCATTGCGGCAGCTGCCCCACGACTCCAGCGCCGCGATGGCCCGCTACAGCAATGTGGAGGGCCGTTTTCGCGACAACCACGAGCTGCGTTACAGCTTGCGGGCCTTGGAAAAGTTTTTCCCCGATCACGGCCATGTGTACATCGTCACCGATGCCCAGGCCCCAGATTGGCTGCGCTCTTCGGATCGCCTGACGCTGGTGGACCACCGCGATTTGATGCCCGAGGCCTCGCTGCCTACTTTTGATTCGGGCCACATCGAGTCGTGGATTCACCACATCCCCGGTTTGTCTGAACGCTATTTTTATTTGAACGACGACGTGTTTTTTGGCGCGCCGGTGCGCCTGGATGACTGGTTCCATCCCGGTGGCTTTCATGTCACCTGGTCGGACGACCCGGAAGTCACCGACGAAGCCATGCGCACGGACGCCACCTCGCTGGAAAACGCTTGCCGCCTGTCCATCCAGTGGCTGAGCGACAAGGCCCGATCGGGTAAAGCCGCTTGGCGTGCGCAAGACCCGCTGTACCAAAACACCTTCCGCACCTTTGCGCATTCGCCCCGGCCCATGCTCAAGTCCATCTTGCTGGAGTTGGAGGACACGGCCCCCGAGTTGTTTGCTGCCGTGCGGTCCACCGTGTTTCGCAGTTGGGACAAGCCCACCATCGTCTCGGACTTTGTGCTGCGCTGGGCTTTGGCGCACGGCATGGCCAGCATCCGGCCTTATCGCCACCGGTATGTCTCGACGGGCGAGGCCGATCAAGACGCGCAACTGCAAGCGCTGGTGGCCGAATTTGGTGCGCTTGAATTTTTCTGCATCAACGACACCACCGACGATGCAAAGACCAACGACCCGCGTTTGCAGAACGTGCTCACGGTCTTGGAGTCGATCTTGCCCATCCCTTCAGCGTTTGAAAAACCTGCCGCCTTGCCGTCCAGCCTGTCGCGCTCAGAGGGCCTCAGCGCAGAGATTCACGCGTCAGAGGCGATGGCGGCAAAGGAAACGTCTCCTGCGCTTCGCTCAAAGCTTGCTTGAGCAGGGCGCCTGAACCCACGCTGTATTGGGCGTGGTGATCGCGCTGGGCCTTGATTTGCCGGGTCTGGTGTTTGGCTGTGCGGCCTCGAACCCGCATGCGCCAAACCCGAAATGAGCGCGTTTTGAGTGCCGTGCGCATCAATTCAATCACCGCTGGCTCGCTCAGACCAAACTGCGCGGCAATGGCCTCAAACGGCGTGTCGTCCTGCCAAGCCATGGCGATGATGGTGGACACATCGGCCTGTGCCAAGGCATCTGCTGGGGCTTGTTCTGAGGTCATGGGGTCTTGGTTTGAAACAATGGATTCTGAACCTGTGGGACGGACGGTGCGACTTCAAGGCAACAAGGCCGTGGTTTCTTGCCGCAGCATGCGCACCATCTCTTGCGCAGCCGGTGACAGGCTGCGGTGGCGTCGGGTGACCACGCCCAAGGGCCGCTGGATGTCTGGGCCCGTCAGGCGGCGGGTGACCACACCGCCCTGCTGCACAAAGGCGGCGGCCAGCTCGGGCAGGGCCGCCACGCCCAGGCCTGCCCTGACCATGGCGTGGATGGTGGCGATGTGCTCGACCTCGTAGCGTGGCTGAAAGGCGATGCGGTGCTCAATGAAGGCCGCATTGGCGTACTGGCGCACGCTGGCGGGCAGCGGCATCGAGATGTGGGTCAGCTCGGCCACCTGCAGCCAGTTCAAGGGGGTCTTGCCCTTGGCCAGGCGGTGGTTCAGGGGGATCAGCAAGACAAAGCCATCGGCCGACAGCGGCGTGTAGTCCAGGTCCGCATAGTCGGGGTTGGCCGCTGTCAAGGCAAAGTCCACCGTGCCCGCGCGCACCAGGTCAAAAGCGGGGCCGGACAAGGTGTCGTGTAACTGCAGCGCAATGTCTGGGTGTTGTTCGGCATAGCGGGCCATCACGCGGGGCACCACCGTGGCCGCCAACGAGGGCAGGGCCGCCAGGCTCACTTTGCCCGATTGGATTTGCGTGATGTGCTGCACGCGCTGCACGGCCTCATGGGTCTGGGCGTTGAGCAAGCGGGCTTGCTCCACAAACACCAGGCCTGCGGCCGTCAGGTGCACGCTGCGTGTGGTGCGGTCAAACAGGCGTGTGCCCAGGGCTTCTTCCAGGCGGGCGACCACGCCCGAGACCGCCGATTGCGACAAATGGACTTGCGCAGCCGTGCGCCTGAAACTGCCGGTTTCGGCCAGCACCAGAAAGATGTCCAGATCGCGGGGTGTCCAATTGATATGCATAACAGATCAGTTTATAGAAAAAAACGGCTGGACGAAGCAATGCACGCTTCCTAGACTCGCCTCATTCTTTTGACATCGTCAGGACCCATGATTTCTTCACACCCTTCACAATCGCGCAGCGTGGTCGTCGGCGGCGGCACCATGGGCATGGACGTGGCCATCGTGCTGGCCCGTGGTGGCAGCCAGGTCACCGTGATCGAACCCGATGCCGCCAAGCGCCAAGCACTGGCCGCGCATGTGCGCCACAACCTGGAGCCTTTGGGCATGGCGCATCGCACCGAGCGCGTGCAAGCCGTGGCCGACCTGGGCGATGTGAGCTGGCCCGGTGTGAGTGTGCTGATCGAGTGCATCCCGGAAAAACTGCCGCTCAAACAGGCCCTGTTTGCGCAACTGGCGCAGATGGCTGCACCCGAAACGCTGCTGTGCAGCAACAGCTCCAGCTTTCCGATCAGCGCCATCGCCGAGGGCTTGCCCACGGCCGAGCGCATGTTGGGCCTGCACTTTTTCATGCCCGCGCATTTGGTGCCTTTGGTGGAGGTGGTGTTGGGCCCCCAGTCCGACCTGCAGCAAGCCGAGCAACTGTGCGACTTCATGCGCGGCTGTGGCAGCGTGCCGGTGCTGGTGCGCAAGGACAAGCCCGGCTTTTTGGCCAACCGCATGCAGCATGCGCTGGCGCGCGAGGCCTTTGCCCTGATCGACGAAGGCGTGGCCTCGCCCGAAGACGTGGACGCGGCCGTGCGCTTTGGCTTTGGCTTTCGCTTCTTGGCCGCAGGTCCGGTCATGCAGCGCGACCATGCCGGTCTGGAAGTGCACACGGCGGCGGCGGCCAGCATGTACCCCAGCTTGGCGGTCAATGCCGAGCCTGCCCGCGTGTTGCAAGAGCGTGTGGCCCGGGGCGACTTGGGCATGAAGACCGGTCAGGGCTTTTTCAGCTGGACGCCCGAGACCCAAAAGGCCGAGCGCGAGCGCTACGACCGCTTGCTGCGCCAAGGGCTGGATTTGCTGGCCTCAGAGCTGCCGCCTCTTAATCCTCACGATTGATTCCCTCCAAATTGATTTTCAAACAAGGCAAACCCATGGCTGTTTTTTCTCATCCCCTGTTGATCACCGTCGCGCCCAACGGCGCCTACAAGCAGCGCCCTGACCACCCAGCCCTGCCCATCACCACCACCGAGCTGGGCCAAACCGCCAAGCTGTGCCTGGATGCCGGTGCGGCCATGATCCACATGCACATCCGCGACGCCGAAGGCCGCCACAGCCTGGACGTGCAGGGCTACCGCGATGCGCAGCAAGCGGTCAAGTCGGCGGTGGGCAACGAGCTCATCATCCAAATCACCAGCGAAGCCGCGCGTGTGTACAAAGCGCCCGAGCAAATCGCCATGGTCACCGCGCTCAAGCCCGAAGCCGTGTCGGTGGGCCTGCGCGAAGTGGACCAGCCCGAGATCGGCGAAGCCGGACTCGCCCAGTTTTTTGGCTGGTTGGCCAAAGAGCGCGTCATGACCCAGGTCATCGTGTACGACGTGGTCGACCTGCAGCGCTGGCAAGCCCTGCGCGCACAAGGCGTGATCCCCGATGCGCCTTGGTCGCTCTTGTTTGTGCTGGGCCGTTACTCGGTGGGCCAGACCTCCGAGGCCAAAGACCTCTTGCCCTTCGTCATGGCCCACACCGGTGCCGAGCCTTGGTCCATGTGCGCTTTTGGCGCGGGCGAACACGCTTGCGCCACCACCGCGGTGGCCCTGGGCGGCCATGCGCGGGTGGGTTTTGAAAACAACCTCTTGCTCAACAACGGGCAAGTCGCGCCCGACAACGCCGCACTGGTGCGTCAGATCGCCGATTCGGCCCGCGTGCTGGGCCGCAGCCTCTACACTGCCGAGCAAGCGCGTGAAGCGTTTTTGGCCGCTTGAGCCTTTCACATTCCACCAGGAGACACACCATGAAACGCAGCACCTTCGTTGCCACAATGTCCGCAGCATTGCTCTGCGTGGCTTTGCCCGCACTGGCCCAAGACAACTACCCCAGCAAAACCATCCGCTTTGTGGTGCCTTACCCACCGGGCGGCCCCACCGACCTGATGGCACGCATGCTGCAAAGTGAGTTGACCACCCGCCTGGGCGTCACGGTGATCGTGGACAACAAAGGCGGCGCGGGCGGCAACCTGGGCAGTGCCGAAGTGGCCAAGCAAGCCCCAGCCGACGGCTACACCTTGCTGCTGGCGGCCAGTGGCCCTATGGCGGTCAACCCCACGCTGTACCGCAGCATGCCTTTTGTGCCCATGACCGACCTGGCCCCGGTGATCCAGATTTCGTCATTCCCCTTGGTGCTCGAAGTGCACCCCAGCGTGCCGGTCAACAACGTCAAGGAGCTGGTGGCTTTGGCGCAAAAGCCTGACAGCAAACTCGCCTTTGCGTCGGCAGGCAATGGCACGCCTCAGCATTTGGCGGGTGAAATTTTCAACACCCAGGTCAACACCAACATCTCGCACATCCCTTACCGCGGCGCGGGCCCTGCGCTCAACGACTTGATCGGTGGTCAGGTGCAGGTGATGTTTGACATCTTGGGCAGTTCTTTGCCCCACATCCAAGGCGGCAAGCTCAAGCCGCTGGCCGTGACCTCGGCCAAGCGCCACCCCTCACTGCCCAATGTGCCGACCATGATGGAAGCGGGCATTGCCGGTTATGAAATCACCGGCTGGCACGGCATTGCGGTGCGTGCAGGAACACCTGCGCCCATCATCAACAAACTCAACACCACCTTGAACGCCATCTTCAGCGAGCCGGAATTCAAGAAAAAATGGGAAGCCATCGGCACGCCTGTGGTGGGCGGCACGGCGGCTCAGTTTGGCGAGTTGATCCGCAAAGAGTCCATCCGCTTGGGCCAAGTCGTCAAGAAAGCGGGCGTCACGCTGGACTGATCGGCGTATGCTAAAAAACCCGGCCGCGTGGCCGGGTGATGCGCACACAGCCCGATTGACGGGCAGGGTTCAGACCCCGCCTTGCGGATGGGTGGGGTCGATCCAGAGCACGGTCTCTGGTTTTTCGGCGGGCTCGATGTCCATGTTGACCGCCACCGCTTGCCCATCGCTGCGGCACAGCACGCACTCCAGGGTTTCGTCTGCGCTGGCATTGATTTCCTGGTGCGGCACAAAAGGCGGCACGTAAATGAAATCACCTGGGCCTGCTTCGGCGGTGAACTCCAGCGCATTGCCCCAGCGCATGCGGGCACGGCCTTTGACCACATAGATCACGCTTTCCAAAGGCCCATGGTGGTGGGCACCTGTTTTGGCATTGGGGTGGATGTGCACTGTGCCAGCCCACAGCTTTTGCGCGCCAACGCGGGCAAAGTTGATGGCCGCTTTGCGGTCCATGCCGGGGGTGGACGGCACGTTGCCGTCCAGTTGGTCGCCTGGCACCACACGCACGCCATCGTGCTTCCAGTCGGTGTGTGGGTGATCGTGTTTGTCGTGGTGGTCGTGTGTCATGGTGTGGAGCCTTGTGGTGCCAGGGTCATTTGCCCTGCCAGCTTGGGGGCCGGTGGACTTGGAACAGCTGCTCTGGGCCGATGCTGAAATAGTCCGCCGGGCCGCCCGCGCGCAAAACGTGCTGGGCGTTGGCGGTGTCGTAAATGCCGTCTTTGAGCAAGCGCTCGTCGATGTGCACGCCCACCACTTGGCCAAAAATCATCCAAGTGTCGACCTCTTGCCCATCGATGTCTTGCATGCGCAGGATTTGCGTGCACTTGCACTCGAAGCTCACCGGGCTTTCGGCCACCCGGGGCACGCTCACGATGCGCGAGGCCACGGGGGTCAGGCCCGCCACATCAAATTCGCTGACCTCGGGTGGCAGCGCATCACAAGTTTTGTTCATCGCTTCGGTCAGGGGCCGGGTCACCAGGTTCCAGACAAACTCGCCCGTGGCCTCGATGTTGTTGAGCGTGTCTTTGCGCCGGATGCTGGAAAAACCAATCAGGGGCGGCACGTAATTGAAGGCGCTGAAGAAACTGTAGGGTGCCAGATTGAGCCCCCCGTTGGCATTGCGGCTCGATACCCAGCCTATCGGGCGCGGGCCCACGATCGAGTTGAAGGGGTCGTGTTTCAGGCCGTGGCCCAAGCGGGGTTCGTAAAAGTGCACCATGCCTTGACTTTAAACCCGATTGCACACGCCGCAGTCGTGCACAAGACAGGATTCAGACTGTTGTTGGGGTGCAACAAAATAATCGAAAAATCGAAAAATCGTTTAGATTTAACGACTTACTTGACGTTTATGATGAATTTAATGAAAATCGCAAAACGGACACGCCGTGGGTGATATCCGCATCAACCTTAAAAGGAATCGAAATGAAAACTTTGAGTAATATGAGTGCCCGATTGCATGCCATGGTTGCGGCCAAGCCACAAAAGGGTGCCACCATGATTGAGTACGTGCTTTTGGTGGCTTTGATTGGTGTTGTTGTTGCAGTCGCTTTGCCTGACTTGACGACAGCGATTACAAATAAATTCACAACGATCAAGACGTCCATTGGTGTGTAAAGAGTCATAAGCGTGAAGCAGCTTTCATTGACCGCCATGGCCCTCTTGTTGGGGGCTTTGGCGACTTTTTTTGTGGCGCGAGGTCTGGGCTTGGTGGGGCGCGCTGCTTCTGCGTCCGAGGTGACCTTGGTCGTGGCTGCTTCCACCATCTATTCGGGTCAGCCCATCGAATCTGCTCAGCTCAAGCTGCTGGCTTGGCCTAAAGAAGGCGTTCCCGAGCAGTCATTCACCAAATCTTCCTTGGTTGCAGGACGCATTGCCAAGCAGACCATTTACCCTGGTGAACTCCTGCTCGAGCCCAAGCTCGCAGGCATTGACTCCAGGGGCGGTCTGGCGGCGGCCATTGAATCGGGCAAACGGGCGATTTCCGTGCGAGTGAACGACGTGGTGGGTGTGGCCGGTTTTGCCCTGCCAGGCAGCTATGTCGATGTGCTGGTCAGCGCCAAAGATGCCGCCAATATGCCTTTTTCAACGACGGTGTTGAACCGGATCAAAGTCTTGGCCGTGGCCCAAGAGACCGAGGCCGATCCAGCCAAAGCCAAGGTGGTCAACGCCGTGACCCTGGAGCTGACCCCCGTTGAAGCAGAAAAGCTGGACTTGGCGCGCAGCATTGGTGCCTTGTCGCTGGTGCTTCGCAGTGAAAACGATGCGGTAGACGTAGCTTCTTCGGGCACACGATTGGATGACATCTTGCGGTCCGGCAATCGCCCCAGCGCCAGAGTTGTTGGCAAATCTGTTTCTGCGCCAGCTGCACCTGACACCGTGACTTCCATCCGCGGTATCGCCAAACGCCAGGAGCAACCTTGATGTCGAAACTGGCAACGCCCTTGTTTCATACCGCCATTGCCCGAGTGATGGCGTTTTCGTTTGTGGCCTGCGCGGCCTCGGTGAACGCACTGGAGACCAGTGTCACCCCCGCCCACAAAGCACCCACCCACACGGTGGTCAAAGTGCAGCCCAAAGAGCTGGTCAAAGCGGCACATCCGCTGGCCAGCAAGGCCAAAGCACCTGTCACTTTGCTGACGGCTCAGTCTGCCGTCGTCAAGACCGCCTTGCCTGTCAACCGCTTGCCAGTGGTGCTGGACATCGCTGCCGGGCGGGCCCATGTGCTGGTCTTGCCTTTTGCAGCCAGTCGGGTGGCGGTGGGCAACCCGCTGGTGGCCGACTTCACCTTGGTCAAGTCCAACGAGTTGTACATCCTGGGCAAAAGTGTCGGTGCCACCAACCTGATCTTGTGGGACAAATCGGGTGATTCTCGAACCATCAACCTCACTGTGGGTGCCAACCTGGGTGTGTTCGCTGACGTACTTAACCGAGTGCTGCCCCAAGAAAAAGACATCAAACTCACCAGCGCCTCGGGCTCGATCGTGCTCAGCGGCGTGGTGTCCGATGCCATCGCCGCCGACTCGGTGGTGAACTTGGCTTATGCGTTCTTGCGCGAGTTGCAGCCCGGCCCTGGCGTGACGGGGCAAAACGCGTCCTCTGCCAATAACCAGCAGGGCTTTGCAGGCAATGCGCCGGGCAGTTTTGCCGCCAACACCTCGGGCAGTGTTGCGCCCACATATGGCGGTGCATCGCCTGCAGGCGCTCAAGCCATGGGCAATGCACAACCCAGAGCACAGGTCATCAACCTGATGCGCATACGCGATGCCCAGCAAGTCATGCTGGAAGTCAAAATTGCTGAGATCTCCAAGACGCTGCTCGACAAATTGGGCGTCAAGGGCGTTGACCGCGATGGCTTGATGCGCTGGAACATCATGCCCAACGTGGTGGGCGGTGCATCCGATGGCAGCTTGGGTCTTTTGCTGGGCCGCGGCACCACAGGCAAGGGTGCCTTGCTCGAGGCCAACAAAAACGATGGCTTGGTCAAAATTTTGGCCGAGCCGACCATCGTGGCCATGAGCGGCCATGAGGGCAAGTTCCTGGTGGGTGGCAAGGTGTTCATCCCGATCACGCAGAACACCGGCGGCAGCTCCACCGTCACGCTGGACGAGCGTGAGTTTGGTGTGGGTCTCAAATTTGTGCCCACCGTGCTCGATGCCGGTCGTGTCAGCTTGCGCGTGGCCTCCGAGGTTTCCGAGATTTCTAAAGAGCCATTGGTCATGTCGGTGGGTAGCAGCACGTCCATTTTGCCGGCCATCACCACCCGCAACGTGTCTACCACGGTGCAGTTGCGCGACAACCAAAGCCTGGTCATTGGGGGCTTGATGCGCAACAACATCACCGAATCCATCAAGGCTTTTCCGCTGCTCAGTGAGATCCCGATTTTGGGTGCGCTGTTTCGCAGCAGCGAATTCAATTCTGAGCTGACCGAACTGGTCGTCGTGGTCAGCCCGCGCATGGTCAAAGCCACAGACCAGGCTCCGGCACTGCCAACAGACCAGTTTGTGCCACCTTCCAGAGCCCAGTTCTTGCTCGAAGGCAAGCAAGAAGGCACTCCGGCAGCGGGCAAGCCAGCAATCAAAAAATAAGGGAGCCCAGCATGAAGAAAAACAAGGCTTTGGCTGTTGACCTCCGCCAAGCTTCACAGGCAGTGCGCAGCGTTCAACTCGGCCTGAGCAGTGTTGCATTGCTGCTCCTGTGCGCGTGTGGCTCAACAACACCCGTGCTGGATGCGCAATTTGGCTCAGCCTTGACGCAAGCCAAATTGGCGCAAACGATCACGCCAGCGGCCCCAGTGAGCGCAGAGGCCAGCAAACAAGGCACAGGTCAGCCCAGCGCCACAGAAAGTTTGCGTGGGCTGGAGTTGCACAACACAGGACGGTCTGCCCCTTCTGCGCCCACGGCGAAATGAAGCACCCATCCACCTCCCGCCAGCGTGGTGTTTTCACGGTCATCACAGCGATCGGGGCCGTGTTGTTGGTGGTGATTTTGGGCTTTGTGGTGGATGGCAGCCGTCTGATGGTGATCCAGGCTGAGCTGCAAAACGCCACCGATGCTTGTGCGCTGGCGGCTGCGGCTGAGCTCAACGGGTTGACTGGTGCCACCTACAGGGCTGCAGCTGCGGGTAGCCAAGTCGGAGGCGCGTTGAACAAGAAGAATTTTCAAGCTGTATCCGTCGACATTTCTCCAACAACCGACATCACGTTCAGCACCAGTTTGAACGGTACTTACTTTGCAGCTTCGGCGTCTTCGACGAATTACAAATTTGTGCAATGCACTGCGACGCACAACGGATGGATCAATGTATTCATGGGCTTGGTGGGCCTGGCCGATGATGTGCCTGTGGCCAGTTCTAAAGCTGGCTTGCAGCAAACAAGCAAAGTGTGTGTGTTGCCGCTGGCTTGGAGTGGTGCGTCACTGAGAGTTGCCAATTTGGAAACATCTTTGTCATCAAAAACAGCAAGTCAGTACAGCGATTTGATCACTGGTGGTGGTTCCTGTGGGATTTCCACCGATAAACGGATCGTCAGCGTCGATCTCACAAACAGTTTGAATACGACGCTGACCTCTGCGTTGACATCTCGGTACAACAACGATCCCAGCTTCGGAACAGGCGTGGGGCGATCCAGCAGACGTTTTCTGGCTGTTCCCAGCGTCGATGCATCTGCCAAGATTTCCAGTTGGGTTTGTTTAGAGTTGGGTGCAGGCGGGAGCATCACCTATCGGGGTGATATCAATGGTCCTACAGTTCCGTTTCCGAACAACAACACCTGCATCGCATCTGGCATAGCCGGTACAGGTGCTATTGGACCTTTTACCCCTGTGTTGGTGAGGTGAACATGTCCATCGTTTGCCAATCCTGGACTGTCCAGCGCATGAGGCGATCCAATCGCCGAAACCAAGGCGGTGCCGCTTTGGTTGAACTCGCGATCGTTCTGGTTTTGTTCATGGTGCCGCTCTTGTTGGGAATCATTGAAGTCGGGCGTTTGATCTACACCTACAAGACGCTCATCCATCAGGCCCACCACACGGCCCGATATTTGTCGGTGCAGGTGCCCGGAGAAAATCACGCTGCGGCCAAGTGCCTTTTCAAAACAGGCAAATTGCAAAACACGTGCGTGGACTCGGATTCCTTGTTCTCAGGTTTCAACGATGTCACATTTGAATTGACCATTGAGGACGCTTCCAATTCGGCAGCGAAAAAAGGCATCTCTACTGGCAATGCCACCTATCCCGCCAATGTGAATGTGGTCACGATCACAGCCAACAAATACCCATACACCTTCATTTTTTCTGATTTGTTCAATGCGCCTGCCATGGTTTTTGGGCCAATCAGTTCGACCTACAGGCAGGTGAACTGACATGAAGGCCAAGCGACAACGTGGCGCAGTCCTGATCGAGTTCACCTTGAGCTTCCTGCTTTTTTGGTTGATTTTTTTCGCCATTGTGGAATTTGGCCGAACCATGTTGGCATGGAATGCCGCCGGTGAGGCCACGCGACTGGCCGCCAGGTACGCCAGCATTTGCACCAGCGAGTCCGTGATTCAGAAAACCTCCATCGCCAACAAGGTGGTTTATTTGCTCCAACTCACAGGGCAGGCTTATTACGCCGATCCCAATGCACCGGGTGTAGAGAGCGACCTCACGGCACAACCCGATTGGTTGAAACTGGAATATTTCCCCGCAGGCTGTACCGACAGCAACTGTGAACAGGTGCGGGCCAGCTTGTCGGGTGTGAACCTCAAACTCCAATTTGCTTGGGTGACATTGGATTGGGCGTTGCCTGCTAATCCTGTCACGGTCCTGCGCGAAGGCATGAGCAGGAAGAACGTTTTTCCACCCAGCAACAACAACACTTATTGCTATTAAGAATTCCCCATGCACATCCTGATCTACGCCTGCCCCGACTGGCTCGTGCCATCGGCGTTCACACCCCACAAACATGACCGTGTCTCGTTTGTCAGCGGCAGTCTGGCCGACATGGCAGACACGGTGGTCGTGCGCAACCCGGATGTGTTGTTGGTCGCTGGTTTTCTGGATGCAGCCCCCTTGCTGGCGCAGCTTGAACAAGTGTGTGCGCAGCTGGCCCAAACCGCCGTTTTGCCAGTGTGCGTCAGCCCAGAGCCAGAATTTTTGCTGCGCCTGATGCAGATGGGTGTGCGCGAAGTTTTGCCAGTGGACGCTGTTCAGTGGGGGGGCGCGCTGGACCGTGCACGCGCCCGCATTCAATCGTCGCAAAACGGCACAGCCCCCAAGCGCGCATCACTCAAAATTGGGTTCATCTCTGCCAAAGGTGGCGATGGCAGCACCAGCCTTGCGGTCAACATGGCCGCCGCCTTGGCCAAGGACGCTGCCAGCAAGGTCTTGCTGATCGACTTGTCTTTGCCCTTTGGGGATGCCGATGTGTACCTCACCAGCAAGCCGGTTGACGCCGATTTGGCGGATTTTTGCAACGAAGTCAGCCGCCTCGACGATGCCTTGCTCGCTTCCATGGTCACGCAGATCACCAGCAACCTGCATTTCATGGCCTCGCCCACTTCCTTTGAAAAGATCATGGCCATCGACCCGGCGCATGTGGAGCAGTTGCTGGCCTTCGTGGCCACGCAATACAGCTTCGTCCTGATCGACATGGGCAGCAGTGTCGCGCCCGTCAGCTTGCGCCTGTGGGAGCAACTGGACCAGGCCGTGATCGTGTCATCGGTCTCGATGCCTTCTTTGCGTCGCCTCAACCAGATCCGGCAGTTGTGGGAAAACCTGGGCCTGAGCGTGGCCAAGCTCAACTTTGCAATGAACCGCGTGTCTGGCAAGCCCGACATGGAGTTGACGCAATTTGAGCGCATTTACCCGCAAAAACCTTTGCGCCTGTTGCCTGCCGATGTGCTCGGCATGAAAGCCTCGGTGGTGCAGGGCACCTCCTTGGTGGACATGCAGCCCCGATCTGACTATGCCCGCGCAGTATCGGCCTGGGCCGCTGAATGGTTGGGCCAACCCTTGAAAGACAAATCGCTATGGCAACGCTTAAGGAAAAAATAAGCGCCTGGAGCTACAGCGCCCCCGGCACCCTTGCAGTCAACGAAGGCAGTGCAGTCGTCAAGCCATTGGCCTTGGCGTCTGATGCAAGCTCGCCCCTGCAGCTTGCAAAGCCTGCGGCCGACACCCAGCCAGTGACGGCAGTGCCCGCCGTTTCGGGCAGCTATTACGCCCTCAAAACGAGGCTGCACCAGTCACTGATTGCCAAGATTGACCTGGCCGCAGCAGAAACCATGCCGCCCGATCAGTTGCGCACACAACTGCGCGAGGTCTTGCTGGGTTTGATTTCGGACGAAGCGATCCCGATGAACGAGCATGAGCGTCGTTCGTTGGTCGCTGATTTGCAGCACGAGGTGCTGGGCTTGGGGCCCTTGGAGCCTTTGTTGGCCGATCCCGATATTTCGGAAATCATGGTCAATGGCTTCGATACCGTTTTCGTCGAAAAGCGTGGCCGCATCGAGCGTGCGCCGATTCGGTTCAACGACGACACGCATTTGCTCAAGATCATCGACAAGATCGTCTCTCGGGTGGGGCGTCGGGTTGACGAGTCCAGCCCCATGGTCGACGCACGTCTGCCTGACGGTTCGCGGGTCAACGCCATCATTGCCCCCGTGGCGTTGGACGGTCCGGCACTGTCGATCCGCCGTTTTGCGGTCAAGCCTTTGAAGATGTCGGATTTGATCGATCGGCGCACCCTCACGCCCGGCATGGCCGAGTTGTTGGCGGGTTTGGTCAAGGCCAAAACCAACATCCTGATTTCTGGCGGCACAGGCTCTGGCAAGACGACCTTGCTGAACATTTTGTCCAGCTACATCCCTGAGCACGAACGCATCATCACCATCGAAGACACGGCCGAGTTGCAGATGCAGCAAAGCCATGTGGTGCGCCTGGAAACGCGCCCGGCCAACTCGGAAGGTCGGGGCGAAATTTCCATGCGCTCGCTGGTGAAAAACAGCTTGCGCATGCGCCCTGACCGCATCGTGCTGGGCGAGGTGCGCGGCGGCGAGGTGATCGACATGCTGCAGGCCATGAACACCGGTCACGATGGCTCCTTGACCACCGTGCACGCCAACACGCCGCGTGATGCCTTGGCGCGACTGGAGAATTTGGTTGGGCTTGGCGGCGTGACCTTGCCGGTCAAGCCCCTGCGGCAGCAGATTGCATCGGCCATCAATGTGATCGTGCAGGCCACACGCCTGAGCGACGGCAGCCGAAAAATCACCAGCATCCATGAAATCACGGGTATGGAGGGGGATGTGATTTCTTCGCAAGAAATTTTCCACTACGAGCGCACTGGCGTGGCCACCGATGGCGCGGTGCTGGGGCGCTTCAAACCGACGGGCATCCGCCCCTTGTTGGCCGATCGCCTCAAGGTCAGCGGTGTTGGGCTCAGTGACGACATGTTCAACCCCCTGACGGCCACCGAATGAGTGCTCTGATGATTCATGATCTGGCCCCTTGGGCGCTGCTGGCGGTCACGTTTGTGCTGGTGGTGGCGGGCGTGGTGGTGCTGGCCAGCATGTGGTCCCGGCAGTTTGGGCAACAAAGCCGGGCGCTGCGTCAACGGGTTGCCGCTTTTTTGCGCAACTCCTCTGGGGTAACGCTGGATGAGCGTTTGCTCAAGACCACAGCGGGCTACCAAAACAGTGAACTGCAAGCCTTGTTTCAGAAGCTACCAGGTTTTGATCGCTTGTCTGAATTGCTGATGCGCACCCAGTCCAGCCAATCGCCGCTGGGCTTTTTGGGCATGGTGCTGGTGATTGGGGTCATTGGTTTTTTGGGCGCATGGCTGGTGCTGAACCTGCGTGGGCAGTCAGCCATGTTGTTGGCCTCTGGCCTGGCCTTGCTGCCTTTGCTGATGCATGTGCGCAAGGACGCTCGTCAACGGCGCAAATTTGAAGAGCTGTTTCCCGAAGCGCTGGATTACTTGTCGCGGGCTTTGCGCTCTGGCCAGGGCCTGTCATCAGGCTTGGGCATGGTGGGGCAGGAGTTTGCCGACCCGATTGGGCGCGAGTTCAAGAAGACGGTCGATGAGATCAACTTTGGCTTGCCCTTTGCCGACGCCATGAACAACATGGCGCAGCGCGTCAAAAGCCCCGACCTGGACTTTTTTGTGGTCGCCATCGTCATCCAGCGCGAGACGGGGGGCAACTTGGCCGAGTTGCTGGGCGGCTTGGCCAAGACCGTGCGCGAGCGCATCAGGCTGGCGGGCAAGATCCGCATCATCTCTGCCGAGGGGCGGTTTTCGGGTGTGGTGCTGGGCACTTTGCCTTTCATTCTGGCGGGTGTGCTGACCCTGTTCAATCCCAAATACATGGACAGTTTGTGGGGCTCGCCGGAGGGTTTGCGCATCGTCACTGTGGGACTTTTCATGATGCTGTTGGGCGGCATTTGGCTTTGGAAAATCGTGCAGGTGAGGGTGTGACGTCATGATGAATTGGGACACGTCTACCCTGTTGGGTCTGGTTTTCAGTCTGTTGGTGTTCGCTGCCGTGGTGGTGGCGGTATTTGCCTTCAACCGCTTTGTGGAACAACGCAAAGCACAAAACCGATTCAAGGATTTGATGGGCACCGTCAAGCCTTCGGTCTTGCCGCAAGTGCAGGTGCCCAAGGCTTCGCGCTGGATGGACTCGCTCTACAAGCTGTCCTTGCCCACCGAAGGCTGGGGCGAATCTGCCATTCGCCTGAAGTTCTTGCGCGCCGGTTTTCGGCAAAGCGATGCCCCCCGGATTTACTACGCGGTCAAAAGTATTTTGGTGCTGCTGGTGCCCATCCTGGTGTCGGTGGCCTTGATGCTGTTGCAACCCGATTTGCCCAGCAACAAACTGGCTTTGTATGCCGTCTTGACGGCAGCATTGGGCTATTACGGGCCCGACGCGTATTTGCATTGGCGCACCCAAGCGCGGCGCGACACCATGCAGCGGGGGCTGCCCGATCTGGTGGACTTGCTGGTGGTGGCACTGGAGTCGGGCATGGGGCTGGATGCCGCCATCACCCGTGTGGCCAAAGAGCTGGCGCGCAGCAACCCCATGTTGGCCGAAGAGTTTTATTTGGCGGGTCTCGAAGTGCGCGCCGGTGCGGGGCGCATGGTGGCCCTCAAAAATCTGGCTTTGCGCATGAATCTCGAAGACCTGAGCGGGCTGGTGACCATGCTCAACCAGTCTGAGCGCTTTGGCACCAGTCTGGGTGAATCCTTGCGCGTGCAGTCCGAGGTGATGCGCCTCAAGCGCGGACAGCGTGCTGAAGAGATCGCCGCCAAGATCCCCGTCAAGATGCTTTTCCCGCTCATCTTCTTCATCTTTCCGTCCATCATGGTGGTTCTGGTGGGGCCTGGCTGGCTTCAGATTTCTGCGGCATTCGGATTCAAATGAACATGGCATGGACGCAGCTTGCGGGCGCTTTGGGTTTGGGGGGGCTGGCAGGGCTGGCCTCGTCGGTGCTGGTCACCTGGCTGCCCCAGAACATCCTGAATGAAGAGGCCCAATGGCTGGCCCATGTGCAAAACGAGCCATGGCAAGCCGTGGCCCCGCATGGCCTGCGAGCCTGCGCAGCGCATGCGGCTGCGCGCTGGCGGGCCACGCTGGGGTTTGCGGCGGTGGGTGCGGGCATGGTGGCGTGGCTGGTGCTGACTCAAGGCGCTTCATGGTCGACCCTCATGTGGGCTGTGTGGTTGTGGACCCTGTTGACCGCCGCCGCCATTGACCTGAAGACCCAACTGCTGCCCGACAAGCTGACCCAGCCATTGTTGTGGCTCGGGCTGTTGTTGCAAACCCAGCAGAGTCTGGCCACTGTGGGCCTGGAAAACGCCGTGTGGGGCGCTGCGTGCGGCTACCTGATCTTGTGGGCCATGGACCAGCTTTACATGCGCTGGCGAGGCATCAGCGGCGTGGGGCAGGGCGACATGAAACTGCTGGCCGCCATAGGCGCTTGGCTAGGGCCGCAAGCTGTGCCCAATGTGCTGCTGTTGGCCGCATCGACTGCGCTGATCGGTCAGCTGGCTTGGCGTTTTCGCCCATCAGCATCACCAGCATCGGACACACCTGAATTCGCCTTTGGGCCTTGGATCGTTTTGGCCGCAGTGGCTTATTTATTTTGGTAATGCACAGGCGCTGAATCTCTTCGCGCTTGAATTGATTTGCAGTGAATGACAGGCATAAAAAAACGCCACTTGAAGAAGTGGCGTTTTTCATTGGGCAGCAATATTTAGACGGGAAGCACTGGGGCTGGTGTCCAGTTGGTCGCACCCACGAAGTTGCTGGAACTGAAGTCGCCAATTGGAGCATTCGCGAATACTGCCATATAGGGACTAGGATCCATCGAGTAATGACTCAATGTAGCCGTTGTTGTTGTATCAGCAACATTCACTACAGGTGAGTAAGTGACGGTATAGATATTGTTAAAAACTTGCGGCACGATGAGATTGGTGGTATCAAAACCAAGCATGTGAGTTAAATTCTCAGCTTGTGTAGGATCCAGTTCAAAAACAACCGCATTGTTCAATAAATATGTATCTATTTTGTCAGCTGTTTGAGTGGGCGTATCACCAATTTGGTAGAAAGAATTCAAGAAGTCTGAGAGATTGGTTGAATCAACATACGTAAATGAATTAATAAATGGGTCGCCCACTGTAACACCGAGATCAATTTGACTGCCTTCATGATCGAAGAAACCAACGACTGTATCGCTGCCATTTGAGATATCGAGATGTGGTTTCAAATCAATTGTATTTTGATTGCCACCAATCACAAGCAAATCATCACCAGCACCACCAATCAAGACGTTGTTGTCGCCGTGACTGAAAATAAGGTCATTACCACCCATACCGTTCAGGATTTCGCCGTCGTGGCCTTCAAGGCCAGCCAACACATCTTCGCAATCAGTAGCAATCAAATTCCCGTTGACATCGTGATTGGTGATCAGGCGATAGAAGCCCGCTTCATCACGATTCACCGTATTCAAAGAAGGATCGATCGTGCTGTCATACAGATTCAAGAGATAGCCGTCGAATGTGGCTTGTTCTTGGAACTGCACATATTCAACCGATGTGCTGGTGTCAGTGCCAAATTGATCCACAACGGTCGTGACAGTGTGCGTGACAGACAAATCGACATTTTGGAAATCAATTTCTGCAACCAGGTTGTGACCAACAGGTGCGCCGTCAGAGCAAACCTCTGTGACATCCTGATGCGTGAAATTGAGTTCTGTAATGACGTGCGAGCCAGTGATATCGGCATGCAGTTTGTCAAGATCACGAACGCCATCAACGATATTTTGCTCATGGATCACGATCTGGGTCACACCATGCTCGTCAGTGGGCGAGTTATTGACCATGTACGAAATCGAATGATTGGTATTGGCGTCAAGCATGCCGAAAGTCGGCAGCGTGCGGTCAATGACGACTTCAACAGGATCGCTAACCAGTACGCCATCCGACACAACAACGTGCAATGTTTGATCAATGCAAAAAGGCACAGGTTCGCTTTGGTCAGCGCTGTCAAGGCGGTAAATTTTGCCTGTAGCTGAGTCGATCCAGAATCCTGCACATGTATCGGTTGTAGAGCCGTCAACCAAGAAGTAGTACTGGAAAACCGTGTGCGCAGCAGGATCATCCGCATCGGTTGGGCTCCATGTATGGCTCTGCATGTCAACTGCAAGTTTGTCGTCTGCATTGACTGGCAGCTTGAAAGTGACAGGACCAGTTTGGTTTGTGTCGTATTTCAGCACCGGAGCATGGGAACCTACTGGAGGTGGTTCTGGTGGAGGTGCGGGTGGCGTAGGCGCAGGATCGCTGCCTTTGTTCGGCACCAGAGCCACCGTAGGCAACAAAGCCAAAGGCGATATCACCGCCGCTGCACCCGCAGCACCTGCTGCGCCAGCGGCCGCTGCACCTGCAGCGCCCGCACCCGCCGCTGCGCCACCAGCTGCACCAGCGGCCGCGCCGCCGGCTGCACCACCTGCGCCGCCAGCACCGCCCAAAACCACTTCGGTCACTTCAGCTTGTGCCATCACCCACTCAGGCGAATCGGTCACAGTGCCTTGGCCTGTGACGAACGTTTCGTCTTCCGTCTTCATCCATTTGCTGCTTTTGCTGCTGGGCAGTGTTTGCTGCAAGCGCGTCAGGGCTTCCAGGTCTGCGCCTGACAGCTCAACGAAGCCTGCTGGTGCTTTGGCTGCGAGCATGCGTGCGGCCGCATTGGTGTTTTGCGCTGCAGCGCCAACGGGTGAGGTGATTGGTTTTGTCATGGTTGATTTCTTCGAAGGATTGAGAAGTTAGGCTGTGCCGCAAGGCCCCAATCAGTTGGAACGCACGCAGTAGTAGCCACCACCTGCAAAAGGTTTGCCATCGATGTTTTCGGCTCTGGCGTGGTAGCCGCGGGCCTCAAATTTGTATTTTTCAGTGTTCAGTGATGCGCACACTGCTTGACCATTTGTTTTCAACTCGCTCGGCACCGGGCCAAAGGCACCGGGCTTGTCCCATGTGCGCACGTCATCTTTGATGGTGATGCGTGGCGGCACATCGGCTTGTTTGTCACCAATGGAAGGCGTTGAGCAAGCAGCCAACAACGCGAAAGGCAGGCAAAGAGCAACGAGTTTTTTCATTTTTAATGGTGAGAGTTGTTCAAAAGCCAAATTATAACAAGTACATTGGATTCAACAAAATAATTATTGAGCGTTGTGAAAATGTCAAATTTATCGCTCGCCCAATGATTCGTTCAGTGTCTTGATCATGGGTTTGAGCAGGTATTTCAAAACGGTGTTGCCACCGGTCTTGATCTCGATGGTGGCCGTCATGCCGGGCTGCAGCTGCAAGTTTTCGTTGGGACGGCGGTTGAAGCGTGGTGACTCTGTGCGGACCTGAACCCGGTAATACGCCTGTTCGCCTTGCTTGACGTCTTCGCTCAAGGTGTCGGCGCTGATGTAGGTCAGCTTGCCATTCAAGGAGCCGTAGATCGTGTAGTCGTAGGCGTCGATCTTGATGACCACGTCTTGGTCGGGTTTCAAAAAGGCCACGTCAGAGGGTTTGACTCTGGCCTCTACAATCAAGGCATCGTCCACCGGCACGATCTGCATCAACTCGTCGCCGGGGCGCAACACACCACCACGGGTGGTCACGCGCACGTTTTTCACCGTGCCGTTGACGGGGGCCCGCAGTTCGGTGTTGTCCAGCAGGTTTTTGCGCTGAATCAGTGTTTCTTTGGCACCTGCCAGGTCTTCTTCCAGTTTGTTCAGCTCGGATTGGCTGTCTTGCTGGTATTTGTTTTTGCGGTTGGTGATTTGGCCTTCTTGCTCGGCCACCATGCGTTCCAGGCGCAGCACTTCGGCCATGCTCACGTCACCGGTTTTCAGCAAGGGGCGTGTCATGTCCAGTTCTCGCTGGGCCAGGACTTTCATTTTCTCGATGGCTCGGATCTCTTGCTCCAGGCCTTCGCGGCGTTTGGCCAGCAAATCCAGCTGGTTTTGCCGGAATTCCGCGAATTGAAGGGTTTCTTTTTTGAAGATGGGTTCGCCACCGAACACTTCAGAGCGCAGGCGCGCCACGGCGGCGCTCAGGCCTGCAACCTTGAATTCGGCTTCGCGGTAGCTGGCCTCGGCCTTGGTTTGGTCAAATCGAACCAGCAAGTCGCCGCGGTTGACCTCGGCACCTTCGCGCACCCGCAACTGTTCGATCACACCGCCGTCGGGGGCTTGGATGATTTGGGTCCGGCTGCTGGGGATGATTTGGCCTTGTGCCCGCGTGATTTGGTCGATTTGGGCAAAAAATGCCCAAGCCACAAAGAGCCCGACCACCAGAACACTGCCCCAGACGCCCAGGCGCAGCATCAGCGCTGATTCACCTTGTGGCTGGTTGTAGGAATGAATTTTTTTGCTCATGTTCAGGATGTTGGATTGACGGGAGGGCGGCTCAGCGCGGCACCAGCGGTGTTCGCTGTGGCTTGTCGTTGCTGTTGGGCCTGTAGTTGTGAATCGCGCAGGCGTTTCAACACCTCATCGCGGGGGCCATCGGCGACCACTTTGCCCTTGTCCAGGATGATGATTCGGCTGAAGTGGCGCAGCATGCCGGGCTTGTGGGTGACGACCACCAAGGTGGTGTCTTTGGGGCGGGTGCCAAACACGCGCTCTGCCACCAGCTCTTCCAGCTGCGGGTCCATCGAGGCGGTGGGTTCGTCCAGCAGCATGATGCGCGGTTGCGCCAGCACCAGGCGGGTCAGTCCCACCAATTGACGTTGGCCGCCAGACAAGCCTCGACCGCCCTCGGAGATCTCGATGCCCAGACCTTTGGGGTGGCCGCTGAGGAGGCGGTCCAATCCGGTGGTGCGTGCGGCCAGCATGATTTGCTCATCGGTGGGCGAGGGCAGGCCCAGCGCCAGGTTTTCGCGCAATGTGCCTTGGAACAAACGCACATCCTGCGGCAAATAACCGATGTGCTCGCGCACAAACTCGGGCGCGAGGTTGTTCATGTCGATGCTGTCCAACAGCACGCGACCTTCGGCGGCTTTGTACAAGCCCGACAAGACCTTGATCAGCGAGGTTTTGCCCGAACCCACCGAGCCCAGCACGGCCACGCGTTCACCGGCCGAGATGCGCAAATCGTCCAGGGTCAGTGCGGGGGCGTCCGGTCCGTAGCCAAACTTCAATTTCTGCACGTTCAGATTGCCCGAGCATTGGCCTGGAACCATGCGGCGCTCACCGGCTTGGCTGTCCGGTTGCATGGCCATGATGCCGTCCAGGCCGCGCAGTGCGGTTTGCGCTTGTTGCCATTGCACCAGCAGGCCCGAGATCTGGGCAATCGGGCTCAGGGCGCGGCCGCTGATGATGGTGCAAGCGATCAGCCCACCCACGGTGAGGTCGCCTTTGTTGATGGCAAACACACCCGCTGCGATCAGACCGACATAGCTCAGTTGTTGCAGGGTTTGTGTCAAATTGCTGGACAGGTTGGTGATGTTTTTGATCGCCATTTCGTCGCGACCGAGCAAGTGGGTCAAGGCGCGCCAACGGTCCAACATCTTCCATTCGGCACCTGCAGCCTTGATGGATTCGATCCCATCAATGGCCTCGATCAGCAAACCGCTCTTGCGGTTGGACTCTTGCATGTGCACTTCGGTGAGCTTGGCCAAACGGGCGCGAAAGCCTAAGCCCGCCACGATCGAAATCGGGATGAAGATCAGCGGCACCACCGCGACAGGACCAGCGATGATGGCAATGACAACCACGAACATCAGCGCAAACGGTGCATCTGCAAAGATGAACAGCGTGGACGATGTCATGAAATTGCGCACCATCTCGAAATGACGGATTTGCGCTGCAAAGGTGCCCACGGTGCGGGGGCGTTGGTCCATGCGAATGGCCAAGGCGTGCCCAAAAAACACGCCCGACAATTCTTCGTCAATGGCTTTGCAGGCGCTTTCAATCAAGCGGTTGCGCACTTGGCGCATGGCCAGTTCCAGCAAAATGGCCATCAACACGCCGATGGTCAACACCCACAGCGTGGCAAAGCCCTGCGTTGGCACGACGCGGTCATAAATCTGCATGCTGTAAAACGACGAGCCCAGTGCGATCACGTTCACCGTCAGGGTGGTCACTGCGCCTTCGACAAAGCTGCGCCAGCGCTTGAAGATGGCATGGCGAAACCATTGCCGTGCCGTGCGCCGTTGAGCCTTGTGGGTGCCGCTGCCCAACTCGTCAGTGCCGGATGCGTTGTCGCGTTCCCTGGCCAAGGGTTCGTCGGTGCGCAAGACCAGCACGCGCCCCCTGCTGGCGTCCATGGGGCTCAGGTTGACCGAGTTGCCCTGCGGGTCCACACAAGTGAGGGCACCCGTCGAGACCATGCCGCACACAATCAAGAGATTGGCTTCACCGGGCTCGGTGCGTTCTTGTGAAACCCAAAGCGCGGGCGCGTCGTTGGGCGAAAGTGGAAACTGCGCATCGAAAATATCCGACGCTGGAAAGCGTGCCCGCCACAACTCGATGGCTTTTTCAGGCACCGCCAAATTCGCCAGAGGGGCACCGTCCAGCGTCTCGGACATCATCGCAAAGCGATGCCAAGGCACTGCGTGGCCCTGCATCGAGGCCAAGCGGGTCAGGGCTTGCGAAAGTGGGTCAGCCGGGTTTGCTGTGGGGTTGAGCGTTTCAGATGGGGAAGAGATCATTGTTTGGCAGCGTCAAGCGAAACACCCAGAGATTGCGGACTCAAGTCGCCGGTGGACAAATTCACGCGCAAGGCAGAGCGCAAGATGCCCCATTCGGCATCGGCTTGTGCATAGCGGGCTTGCGCAACTTCACGCTGTGCGTTGAGCACATCGATCCATGTCTTGCGGCCCACGGCGTATTGGCGAATGGTCGAGTCAAAGACTTCAGTGGTGGCTGCGACTTGGTTGCTCAAGTCTTTCAATTGCATTTGCTGTGATTTCAGATCAGCCCAATCGGCCGTGACCGCTTCCAGCGCATCGCGCTCTGCAGCCTCGCGCGAGGCGCGCAGGCTCTCGAGTTTGGCCAGTGCTTCCTTGATCTGAGACTGGGCCACCAGACCTGCGCCTGTCTGGTAGTCCAAGGCCAAGTAGGTTTGCGTGTTGCTGATGAATCCGCCCGTGTTGCGGTCCACACGCAGCTTGATCTGGGGCCACATGCCGCTGCTGCGCGATTCAATGTCGGCCTTCGAGACGGCCTCTTCTTCGGTCAGGCGACGCAGTGCGGGCGAGTAGTCCAATGCTTTTTGACGGACAGTCAACTCGCTCATGTCGTTCAGGTTGGGTGTCGCCGGTGTCTGGATGTTGGTGACCGCTTGACCCAGCGCCAGGGTCAGGCTGGAGCGAGAGCGATCGGCCAGCGCGCTGAGTTGGTTCAACTCGGCACGCGCCTGCGACAGTCGGGCATTGGCCATGGTGCCATCGCTGGTGGGGCTGATCTGGCTTTCCACGCGCCTGCCAATCAGGGCGGCCAGACGTTCGTGCTCTTGCACGTTCGACTGTGCCACCTGTTGGCGAGTTTGGGTGCGCCCGAGATCGGTGAACGCATTGATCACCCGTCCCATGATTTCTTGCTGCGATACCGTCACCGATGCGCCAGATGAGCGGATGCTGGCCTCTGCGCCTTCAATGTCCGCGCTGATGCGCCCGGCATTCCACAGCGGTTGTTCCACGCGCAGGGACGATGTGGCATTGCCATAAACGTCCTTGCCTGTTTGCGCTTGGAAGTTGGGGTAGCGTTGGCGCTGTGCGGCATCCAGCCTTGCTGCTGCCGCGGCCACATCGTTGCGACGGCTGGTCACAGTGGGGTGCGAGCTGATGGCGATGCGCAGTGCATCCTCCAACGCCAGGGGTGGGGCGCTGCTTTGGGCCAGCACCGCAGAGCCGCCCAACAAACTGACCAAAGCCAGAGACAGCGAGGCAATGCGACGTTGGAATGGGATCGCGTGGTGGATGGTGTGTGTCATGTAGAAGACCCTGGTAAAGACCTTGATAAATTTGGTGTTATCAGTTTGCTCAATCGAATGAATCAAAGATCACAATTTCGGCCATTCTATTCGATAAACGAGAAAACATAAAAATACGTTAATTAAAACAAATGAATTGATTTTGAGTTTTCTTCACCTATTTTGACGCTGTATTGGGGCTGCTTGCGGGCGCTCGCTTGAAAAGTGCAAGTGCTGATGCCGCGAGACCATGGATGGCCGTGACAAAAAAGATGGTTACAAATGCCGTTGAAATGTATAATTTTCCAAATCTGACAAATTCAATGCTGCTTGCCTTGATTTATGTCAATTAACGAAAGAAATCTTTTTGGGCTGTAAACAATGAAAATTTTGATTCGATCCGCCACTTTGTTGGCCTGTTTGCTTGCGGGTTCGGTGATGGCGGCGACGCCTTCTGCCGGAGATGGGGGTGCCAAAAACGGCAAATCCAATAATTCTTCTGGCAATCGCTTGCCGGGTGGGTCGGAGCACATTCCTGCGGGTCTGGGTACGAATACCCCGCCAGCACAGGCCAACCGCACACACCACGCGCGACGCCAGGATGCTTTGCAGCACGCCCAAACCGTGATCGTTTCGCGTGAGCAATTGAGAGAACAAGCGGCCAGCAGCGTGGCACCTTGATGCCGCACCTGAGCTTAAAAAAATACCAACCACTGAGTACCAAACCATGAAGTACCTGTTTTCCATGAAGTCCAGGTGGCCGCAAATGGCGGCCCTTGGACTGATGCTGGGCGTGCTATCGACCAGCGTCAGCGCGCAGCAGGCGGGGTGTACCTACCCGCCCAACCCTGCGTACAACAACACTTTGCCGATTTCGCCAACGAATCCGCAATTTTTGGTCACGCCCTACAACGGAACCTGGACGCCCCCGCTTGGCGCTGCCGGTTACAACCCGGGTGTCAACTACTGCATTCCCAACTTCTCGGTGAGCCCGCCGCTCAAGAAGTTTGTGGACGCAGTGTCTGGTGTGGGGCCGTTGAACGCCAACAAGCTTGGGCAATACATTCCCTTGGCCAAGCCCGATACGACCACATTCCCCGGCAACGACTACTACGAGATCGGCCTGAAGCAGTACACCGAGCAAATGCACTCGAACTTGCCTACAGGTGTTGCGGCCACCAAGCTGCGGGGCTTTTACCAAAAGAATGGTACCGATCCCAGTAACCATTACCTTGGCCCGATGATCATGGCCAAGCGTGGCAAGGCAGTGCGGCTCAAATTCTTCAACGAGCTGAATCTCTCGAGCGCCCTTAATGGTTATTTGCCTTTGCCGATGGACCGCAACCTGATGGGTGCGGGCATGGGGCCATTGGCCGCCGATGGGGTCACGCCTTGTGACCCGATGGTCACCAACACCTGTGCCAATTATTCAGACAACCGTGCGGTCATTCACCTGCACGGCGGCTTGACGCCTTGGATCAGTGATGGCACCCCGCACCAGTGGATCACGCCTGCAGGCGAACCCGCTGTGTACAAGAAGGGTGACAGTTTCCAGAACGTGCCGGACATGATCGGTACAGGTCCTGGCCAATTCACGCCTGCACCCAACGACGGCATTGGCACGTACTATTACACCAACAACCAAAGCGGTCGTTTGCTGTTCTACCACGACCACTCCTTGGGCTTGACGCGTTTGAACGTCTACGCCGGCATGGCCGCACCGTACCTGATTGTGGACCCGGTGGAGGACCTGTTGATGACAGGCGGCACATCGGGATCGTTCACGATCCCGGCTGGCGTTTTGCCTGACCAATCAAACCTGCTGAGTAGCACAACCGGCAGCGTCGCCGAATACAAATACGGTATTCCGCTGGTGATCCAGGACAAAGCATTCGTCAACGGCGACATCAACGGCACCGGGGCCAACGGCACCGCCACGCCTGGTGGGCTGCCCACCAACGGCGCAACAGCGGGCATGCCTGCCACCAAGGACTCTGATCCTTTGTGGTTCAAGCACGTCAACAACTCCAAGCACGGCGACCTGTGGTTGCCGCACGAGTATTTGCCCAACGAAGACCCCTTCAACACTTGGTATGACCCGGCTACCAACAGCTACGGTGCCAACCCGATGGGTCGCTGGGACTACGCGCCGTGGATGAACCCGCCCGCAGTGCCCATGAACGATGTGTTGCCATCGCCCACGGCGATTCCCGAGACCTATGGTGACACCATGCTGGTCAACGGCACGGCTTTCCCGTACATGGAATTGCCATCGACAGCGGCGCGCTTTCGCGTGCTGAACGCGAGCAACGACCGTTTCTTGAACTTGCAGATGTATTACGCATCGACCAAGGATGGCGTGCTTTGCCGAGGCGACTTGCCCAATCCGGTGACTGACCTGTCATTGTGTACAGAAGTCTCGATGATTCCGGCCATGGACTACAAGGCGTATGCCGGTCTGACCGTGAGCGTCGGCAACATGACGATCGATACGGCCTCAATGCCTGCGTCTTGGCCAACAGATGGTCGCGCCGGTGGTGTGCCTTACTGGGCGCACAGCGGTCCCGACATCTTGCAAATTGGCAACGAAGCGGGTTTCCTCGCGCAGGTGGCTCAGTGGCCTTCGCAGCCCGTGGACTTTGACCACAACACGCGCAGCGTGACCTTGAACGGCATCACCAGCCGTTCATTGATGCTGCCTTCTGCCGTTCGTGCAGACGTGGTGGTGGACTTCTCCAGCGTGCCTGCTGGCTCGGCGCTGATCATGTACAACGATGCGCCAGCGCCCATGCCTTTGTGGGACAACCGCAACGACTACTACACCAACGACGGCGATCAAACCGACGGCGGCGGTGCACCCAACACAGAGCCAGGCTACGGTCCGAACACACGCACAGTGATGCAGTTTCGCATCACGGGCGCGCCAGCAACGGCTTCGGCATTCACTTTGGCCAAACTGAAGTCTGAATTGCCCAAGGCATTCCTGCTGGCCCAAAAGCCACCGCATGTGCCGCAGACCTTCTACCCGAACGCGCTGGGCGTTGTGCCCAACACTGCAGTGACCAACGTTTACGCCAACGTGATGGACGAGTCGCTGAACATCTCGGGCACAAAACAGACGGTCAATCGCGTGGTTGTGACCGCGCCAGGCCAAAGCTACAACAAAGCACCGACAGTCAAATTGTCTGGCGGCGCTTGCGTGGATGCCAACCTCAAGCCAGCATTCCCAACGGCCACCGCATCGCTGGACGGCCTGACGGGCGTGAACTTGGTGACCGGCGGTACAGGCTACACAACGATCCCCACAGTCACCATCACCCCCGCAGTGGGCGGTGGCGGTGCGGGTGCCACAGCCGTGGCCACAGTGACCGGCGGCATCGTCACCGGCGTGTATGTGACCAACCCGGGTTCGGGCTACTTGTTGGCACCGACCGTGACCATCACGGGCGGCGGCGGCACGGGTGCCACAGCCACCTCCAACGTGATCACCGGCTCGGTCGGCTCGATCACACTGGGCGCTAATGCTGGCACCATCAATTGCCTGAGCGCACCTTTGGTGACCTTGGTGGCTGGCAAAGGCAACCCTGGAACGGGTGCGACTGCTGTGACCACGCTGACCGGTGCCTTGGTGCTGGACGGCAAGAACCTGATTGAAGGTTTTGACCGTGAATACGGCCGCATGGACGCGATGCTGGGCTCTACGCCCAACCCGCTGACCCCTGTCATGGGCGCAGGCCCTGTGGTGGGTGTGGCGTACTACGTGGACCCACCGACAGAGGTGTTGACGGGCAACACGACGTACCTGTGGCGCATCATGCACATTGGTGTGGACTCGCACGCGATCCACTTTCACTTGTTCGATGTGCAGCTGATCAACCGTGTGGACTGGACAGGCGTGATCAAGCCGCCATTTGCAGACGAATTTGGTTGGAAAGAAACAGTCCGTACCAATCCGTTTGAAGACATCATTGTGGCGCTCAAGCCCTCGGCAACGGACATGGCATTGCCATTCACGATTCCTAACAGCTTGCGTTTGCTGGATCCGACAGTGCCAGCGGGCTCGACGGGTATCTTCAGCCCCGTGGCACCGCCACCGGGTGTGGCCGCAGTGGCGCAAACGACCAACGTGGTCAACAGCTTCGGCTGGGAATACGTGTGGCACTGCCACTTGCTGGGTCACGAAGAGAACGACATGATGCGCCCCATCGTGTTCTATCCGGAGATGCCAACAGGGGGTCTGAATCCTCAGTCGCTGACCTTTGCGGCAGCGGCAGTGGGTTCGACCAGCGCGGCGCAGACGGTCACGCTGACCAACTCGGGTGTGATGCCATTGGCCATCAGCGCCATCAGCTTCACGTCCAACACGGGTGCTCAAAACGACTTCCAGCGCAACCCAACACCAGCTCCTGGTACAGGCGGCTCCTGCCCAACGTCCGGTAATTTGGCTTCGGGTGCAAGTTGCACGATCAGTGTGCTTTTCAAACCGTCCACATCAGGTGCTATCACCGGTACTTTGACGGTGACCGACAACAGCATGGGCCGTGCAGGTACCCAGCAAAATGTGTCCTTGACCGGTGCAGGTCTGGCCCCAGCGGTCACGCTGTCGACCACTGCCCTGAACTTTGGTACCGTGAGCATCAACGGCACATCGCCTGCACAGGTGGTGACACTGACCAACTCCGGTGGTGCGCCACTGGGCAACATCGCGATCACTTCGAGCTTGGCTGACTACGCTGTGGTGGCAGGTGCTGGCACCTGTCCTGTGGCACCAGCCACACTCGCAGCAGGTGCAGCTTGTAACATCTATGTGACACTCAAGCCTGCTTCTGCTGGCACCCGAGCTGGCACCTTGACCATTGCAAGTGCAGCCGGTCCTCAAACCGTGTCCTTGACCGGTGTGGGTGCTGTGGTGTCTAACGCCAGCTTCTCTGTCTCGGCAGTGAACTTTGGTAACAACAGGCTGGGTGCGGTTGCGGCCACTCAATTGGTCACTGTGACCAACAACGG
The DNA here is from genome assembly GCF_003063575.1 of Limnohabitans sp. Jir72. GTDB lineage: Bacteria > Pseudomonadota > Gammaproteobacteria > Burkholderiales > Burkholderiaceae_C > Limnohabitans_A. The sequence continues at coordinate 7,890 of NZ_NESC01000007.1, read as the reverse complement.
TGGTGCCAATACAACACTGAATGTGGCTGTGCCGACAACTGCTGCGCCATTCTCTGTGTCGGGCTCTGTTTGTGCATTGGCTCAAAACGCCTCTTGTTCCTTCACCGTGAGTTTGAACACCAACGCGGTGGGCACTTATGCTCAAAACTTGCAGTTCACCACGGACACCGGCGGTAACGCCAACACGGTCCAGTTGATTGCATTGAGCGGTGTTGTTGCTGTGCCACAAGCGCAGTTGACAACCGCTGCTGCGACATTCGGCCCAGCTGCTGTGAACTCGACGACCACAACAACGGCTACCCTGACCAACACCGGTGTGGTTCCTTTGGCATTCACCTCCATTGCCATGAACTATGCATCGGGTACCAATGGTGTCTTGACGCAAGCCAACACCTGCGTTTCACCACTGGCTGCGGGCGCTTCTTGCCCGATCACGGTGTCGTATAAGCCTACGGTCGGTTTGTCTACGGACAAAGCCAACTTGGTGGTGACCGATGACAACGGTGGCACTCCAGGTACAACACAAACCATGGCATACACCGGCACTTCTGCAGCGCCAGTGCCAATGGCTGGTTTGGTGGGTACTTTGAACTTCGGTGCGGGTGTGGTGGCTTCGGGCGCCAAATCAACACTGGTCGCCACCTTGACCAACAGCGGCGCAGCTGCTCTGACGATTGCCAGCATCGCGACCGCTCCTGCAGCCGGTGCCTACACCGTTCTTGCTAAAACATGCGGTGCGACCTTGGCAGTTGCTGCAAGCTGTACCGTGACTGTGCAGTTTGCGCCAACGGCAGCCAAAACCGCTTACACAGGCACCTTGACGGTGACCGACAACAGCGGCGGCGTTGCCAACTCCAAGCAAACGCTGACGATCTCTGGAACTTCTAAATAAGTAAACCAGCCTGATATGCCGCCTTCAGATCTTCTGAAGGCGGCATTATTTTTAGCCCTTGATAAATACCATGATCAAACGCAATTTAAAAAGTAACCGATCTCGTCACCGTGGCTTTACTTTGCTTGAGCTGTTGGTGGTGATGGTCATCATTGGTTTGCTGGTCGGTTATGTTGGACCACGCTATTTTTCTCAAATTGGAAAATCAGAAACCAAAGCAGCCCGAGCGCAAATTGACGCTCTGGAAAAGGCTTTGGATCAATACCGCATAGATACGGGGCATTACCCTTCCAGCGATCAGGGATTGGCCGTGTTGAATGAACGCCCTGCCAATGAAGTGAATTGGGCGGGACCTTATTTGAAGAGAGCTGTCCCTATGGACCCTTGGGGTCGTCCTTATCTTTACAAAATGCCAGGGGAACATGGCGAAATTGATTTGTCCAGCCTTGGAAAAGACGGACAACCTGGGGGTCAGGGAGATGCTGCTGACGTCAGCAATTGGTGATTCACCGCGGATTTGCCAAGAGATGTATTTGCGATTTGCCTTATTTTTAATGGTTGACGTGCTGATGCTTGTGCCAACAGCATGGGCTGATTCCTATGCGTACAACGATGTATCGACGGGGGTTATCCATTTGACCGATCGTCCCTTGTCAAACGATTACGAGTTGTTGTTGAAGTCACCGGCAGAACTGGTGTCAGGCAACGAGACGAAATTGAATCAGTCGAAAATGTTTTTGAGCCGTGGCGTTCGAAGAAAAGAATTGGAAGGCCTTGTGGCTGCCGCCAGCCATCAGTCAGGTGTTCAGCCAGAGCTGTTGCATGCCGTCATTTCTGTGGAGTCTGATTACGACCAGAACGCCATGTCATCCAAAGGTGCTTTGGGTTTGATGCAATTGATGCCTGAAACGGCTCGACGTTATGGTGTGTCCAATCGTCGCGACCCGGCTGAAAATCTGATGGGCGGTGCACGTTATTTGGCTTATTTGCTGGCTATTTTCAACCAAAACGTGAAGCTGGCTGTGGCTGCCTACAACGCTGGTGAAAACGCCGTGATCAAGTATGGTTATCAAATTCCGCCATATAAAGAAACAGAAAATTATGTTAAAAAAGTATCTGTTTTATATGAGCAATATCGCAAATCATTGATTCAATGATACTCATTTTTCAAAATTAACTGATCTCAAAGAATTCTTTTCAAAATGTCTAAGAAAATTATCAATGCTGCTTTGTTGTCACTCGCTGCCCAAGCAGGTGTGGCTGCCACTGCTTGGGACCCGGTCAGTGCTGGTTTTTACAATCCTCAGACCTCCTCACAAGTTGTTTTCAAGTTTTTTGAAAACTGGAAGTCGATCATGACAGCACCCGATTGCAGTGCTGCGGCCATCGATAACAAGACCGCATCCAAGCACGGCATGAAAGGTTTGCGCCTTGGGGATATTTGTTTGATGCCTGCTGACATTCGCATGCAAGCCATGCGCACCATTTTGACAGCGATGACAGCCGATCAAAAGCGCTTGCAAGACGCACAAAAGCAAGCGATTTCGGACGGGAAACTCAAAGAGTGGGAGTCCGAGCTGAATCAAAAACACGTCAAAATGCTGAAACAGGGCGGGGGTGTGGGTTGGATCACCGAAGAAATCGCAGTGGCACCCGATGACAAGATTGCTTTTGAAATCTCGACGTTTGTCCCGGCCAGCAAGAGGGCTTATCTTTCATGGATCAGGCGGACTTACTGCGCTGCTGCAGAAGAGTCGCTGAACACCGATGGGCCGTTCTACGCCGCATTGTTGTCTGAATATGGGCAACCGACCGAGACCATCTCTGAGGGACAATTTCGCGCTCAGCAATATGAATTGAAAATGGCCGAAGCGACCAAATTGGCTGACAAACAAGAGACCCTGGCTAAAACAGCCGAGGAAATCGCTGCAGTGAAGTTGCTTCGTGATGAAATCAAACTGCTCGATCAGATCAAAGAATCGGAAAAAAATAAACCAAGCGGCGCCAACAATCCACCCATGGCACATCAATGGAAATTTGATTCTTACATCGTTTCCATCAATCGCTCAGGTGAATGTGAGGGCAAACGTCCACGTTTCGTGTTCCGACTTTCAGTGCATGGTGCTAAAAACTCTCTTTTTTCTGATTTGAGCAAATCCAGTTTGGCTGCGGTCAAGAAAATCAAACAAGCTGAATCTCCTAAAAAATAAACCGCGATTTAAAGACCACATCGATTCAATCGATCTGACATGAACTTCAATGTCAAAGTGATCAATCACCAAGGCCAAATCACGTTTGTTGATGTGGTGGCGACAACACGCGAACAAGCGCAGGAGCTGGCCCAGCGTGACGGCTTTAAGGTGTTGTCCATTCAGGTGTCGCGCGCCTTCAAGTGGCCTGAATTCAAACTGTCACAGAATTTCATGCTGTCTGTATTCAGCAAGGAGTTACTCGCCTTGTTGAATGCAGGCATGAGCCAAGTGGAGTCTCTGGAGACCTTGATCGACGAGAAGTCTTCTCAGGACACCAAGCGCATGCTCAAGGACATTCTCAATACGCTGTATGAGGGCCGGACATTGTCTAAAGCCTTGGAGTCCTACCCGGATCATTTCCCTAAACTTTATGTCGAATTGATCCGTGCGAGTGAGAAGACAGGCAGTATCACGGACACCATCAGTGAATACATCAAATATCAGGAAAAAATCGATACCCTGCGCAAAAAAGTCATCAATACTTCCATTTATCCGGCTATTTTGATGATCTCGGGCTTTCTGGTATTTTCTTTCTTGATGTTTTATGTCGTGCCAAAGTTCAGTGAAATCTACCAGGACATGGGACGAGATCTGCCTTTCTTTTCCAGAATGTTGATGGAATGGGGCGCATGGCTTGGCGAGAATTCAGCTTTGTTTTTGACCTTTTTCACAGGACTTGTGATCTTGATGGTTCGCCAAATGAGAAAGCATGGCTTTCTGTCGTCGATATTGCAGTTGTTCAGCAAAATTCCCATGGTGGGTGAGCAGGTTCGTGTGCACCAATTGGCCTTGTTTTACAGAACGATCAGTATTTTGCTGAAAGCAGGTATCAATATTGTTCCGGCCATGGTTTTGCTGGAAGGTATTTTGAAGACCGATATGTTGCACAGCGAGCGCAAAGCCCGGCAAGCCATTTCTGAGGGTAAATCGGTTTCTGTATCGATGCAGGATGCCGGATTGACAACACCCGTAGGCTACAAATTATTGCGTGTGGGTGAGAAGACAGGCAACCTGGATGAGCTCACAGAACACATTGCGGACTTTTACGATGAAGATGTCTCGCGTTGGCTTGATTGGTTCACCAGACTGTTTGAACCCTTGTTGATGGCCGTGATTGGCATTGTCATCGGCGGCATTGTTGTTGTGATGTATTTCCCGATTTTCGATATTGCAGGCAACCTGCAATGAACCTGATGTGCATCAAATGACTGTATTGACATCCCTTGAAATTCGACAAGCACGGAATGCTGCCCAGCAATCCGGGCGTCCGATCATCGAAATCATGGCCGATTCGATGAAGAAGGATTCCTACCAGGCCTTACAAGATCTGGCACTTTTATTTGATTATCCAGTCATGGATAACTCGAATATGAATTTGATGGATCCGGCGTTCGATTTGCTGGATTATCCAACCGCTAGCCAATTGGCCGCTTTGCTGTTCAGAGAAAAGAATGGTCAAGGCTTGATTGCATTGATTTCTGATCCGTTCAACGAACAAGTACAGCGCAGGTTGGAATCGATTGCGGGTCATGCGGTTGCCTGGTATCTGGCGCATCCTGCAGATATTGCTGCATTCTTGGCTTTGCATGAAGAGAGCATGCGCGCATTGGATGCAGATTTTGACAACGAAACGTCAAATCAGGATGCAGGCAGCAAGGTAGAGGAATTGTCGATTCTCTCCATCAGTGAAGACACGAGTCCAGTGGTCAAGTTGGTCCACTCTACGCTTTACGATGCATTGAAACAGGGCACCAGCGATATTCACCTTGAATGTACCGGCAGCGGTTTGACCATCAAATACCGCATTGACGGTGTTTTGATACCTGTGAGTTCGGTGCAAGGTGTTCATATTGCTGAACAAATCATATCGAGGATTAAAGTGGTATCTGAGCTGGATATCAGTGAAACACGAACGCCGCAAGATGGTCGTATGCGTGTTTCTATGCGCGGTCGAGAAATTGACCTGCGTGTCTCGATCATGCCCAGTATCCATGGTGAAGATGCCGTACTTCGAATTCTGGACAAGAAAAACCTTTCAGAAGAGGGCGGTGGCCTGAACTTCACCACATTGGGCTTTGATGATCAGTCCATTTCTGTGATGAGGAAAATGTCCAAAGAGCCTTACGGCATGTTGTTGGTGACTGGACCTACGGGTAGCGGCAAAACTACCACACTGTATGCCGCGATATCAGAAATCAATACAGGCCAAGACAAAATCATCACGATTGAAGATCCTGTTGAATATCAACTGCCAGGTATTTTGCAAATCCCTGTCAATGAGCGAAAAGGTTTGACTTTCGCGAGAGGTTTGCGCTCGATCTTGCGTCATGATCCAGACAAAATCATGGTGGGTGAAATTCGTGATCCGGAAACGGCCCAAATTGCGATTCAATCAGCGTTGACTGGACACCTTGTTTTGACCACAGTGCATGCCAACAATGTATTGGATGTGATTGGTCGATTCATGCACATGGGCATTGATCTTTACAGTTTTGTATCTGCCGTCAATTGCATCATGGCGCAAAGGTTGGTGCGTATCATTTGCCCCCACTGCAAACAAGCCCATCGGCCTGATGATGAAACATTGACGGCTTCCGGTCTTGATCCTCTGAACGTTTCAGATTTCTCATTTTTTGTTGGCAGAGGCTGTGGGCATTGCAGGGGAACAGGTTTCAAAGGGCGCAAAGCGGTGTCTGAAATCATGATTCTGACCGATGAGATCCGCGAGATGATCATTGCACGTTCGCCATCGAGGCAAATTCGTGATTTGGCCCGAAATAATGGCACCGTTTTTCTGCGCGAGGCGGCGCTTGCGCTGGTCCGCACCGGACAAACGACACTGGGAGAGATCAATCGTGTCACATTTGTTTCCTGAAAAGGTCACGGTTTGGCTGTCGATTGACAGCATGACTTTCATCAAGTCGAGCCGCAAAAAAACACAAGAAAATTCATGTGTGCTGGTCATGCCCTTTGATCAAAATGATGCGCTGAAAAGCATTGATCGAGCCTTGGACCAATACAAAGAGAAACATTCTCGAGCAGCCAGATTGACAGTGGTGGTGTCGAATGTTTTTGTTCAGTATTTGTTGCTTGAATCACAGTCAGAAATCAAGTCCTTTGAAGAAGAGCGTGTGTATGTTGAATACAAATACCGTCAAGTGTTTGATCAACTTGCAAGTACTTTGGAGTTCAGTTGGGATACCGGTTTGAATTCTCGCTCGATTTTTTCGAGTGCAATTCCTGAAAAATTAATTTCTTCTCTTAAGGACAGTTGCAAGCGTCATGGATTTGGACTTGATTCGGTTCAGCCATACCTGATGGTTCTGTTCAACAGAGTTTTTAATAAACCGGAAAATAAAACACGCTGTGCCGTGATAGAAGGAGGCCAGTTCATTTATTTTGAAATTGTGAACGGCCAGTTCTTGCGCTTGCATCAAAGGTATTGTCCTGAAGATTTAAATGCACATATTGATGTATTACTTCAGCGTGAAAACTTGCTGAGCCATGTAGAGCAGGACAGTTCAAAGATGGTGGTTTTTACAAGCTCTAATAATTTAAAGATCAGCCATTCATTGGCGAGTGTACATTACTTCACGCCAGAGAATTTAATAATGCACAAAAAGAGTCATGATCTGACTGTTAAATGAAATCATGAAATCATTGCAACTGGATTTTTTGCGTGGGCAAAAGAAGACGAACACCATGGAATGGGTCGTCTTGGCTTTTCTTTCGATCTTCACAGTATCTTCGTGTATTTATGGTTTTGGCTTGCTTGAAAATGTGAAGCTGTCAGAGGCCAAAATTGAAAGCATGGCTTCGATGACGGCCAAAGAACGCCGTAAAAATGTGGAGTTTTACGACAAGCCAGCTCAAATTGCTGAGGCTTTGAAGATCGGTGAACGTGTATCAAAACAGTTGAACACGCCCTGGGATAAATTGTTTTCAAGCATTGAATTTTCTCAATTCAAGGATGTGGCTGTTCTGGAAATCAGCCCTGATGCAGCAGCATCCAAAGTCAGGATAAGCGGTGAAGTGAGAGATCAAGATGCTTTGCAAGACTACACAAAATCTTTCTGGAAAAATCAGAATTTTTCTGGTGCTTACTTGATCCGTCAGAAGATCAACGATAAGACGCCTGAGAACCCCATTCAATTTTCATTGGATCTTGTCTGGAGCGGTGCAAAACATGAATAAGATCATCATTTCTGATCTCAAATTGATGTGGATGCGCAGCAGTCATGGCGCGCGTCTGATTGCACTTTTCCTGATTTTAAATATTCTGCTTGTCTTGTTTTTTGTGATTCCATTGTATGAGAATAAAAATCAATTGGAATTAAAAATTTCTCAACTGAAAGTCACGGCTGACAAACCGCCTGTCCTTAATGTTGTCACTCAATCTGATCCACTTGAGCAATTGGCAGAATTTGAGGCTGGCTTTCCACTTGAAAAAACCATTCCTGACATTCTTGGTCAAATCAATGATATCTTGTTGCAGTCAGGTTTGAAAATATCTGAAGCTGAATATCGTATCGTTGATTTTCCTCAAAGCCGTTTGAAGGCTTATCAAATCACCATGCCGATTCGAGGACGCTATACTCAAATTATTGACGCCTCATTGATGATTCTTAATCAAATTCCAAGTATTTCATTGAATAATATTTCCTTTCAAAGGAAATTGATTTCCGATGGTCAAACTGAAGCAATTTTCTCTATGACTTTATACTTGAGGCGTATATAAGTAAAGCA
>NZ_NESC01000006.1 GCF_003063575.1 Limnohabitans sp. Jir72 | reverse complement strand
ATGAGGAGTTGACTATGATCGAAAACAGATTGAATCACCGACCCAGAAAGCGGCTCGGATTCAAGACGCCCCACGAGGTGTTTCACGCCTCGTTAAACCGTGTTGCACCTCGTACTTGAATCCGCCTGACCAATGCATCATTTTGATGTGCAATCAAATTCCAAAATTTCTCCTTCTTGGACTTGGAGATAATGTTTTAGGAATTTATTGGATTAATAATGAAGAATGCTTTGCCAAAATTTCTCAAGTTAATAGCGCATTTTATAAGTATGAAACCTTCAAGGAGCTTTACCAAGAAGCCTTCGATGAATTTTCAGGTGTTAACAGCATTATTTCAGATATGAGTTACGAAGATGATGTGTTAATGAGTATTTCAGCTGATTTTCAAGATGATTTTTTAGATGTGCTTTCTTTCTCTCGCTTTGAAAAAATTTACTTTGAAGTTCCAAATGTACTCAAACGGATGACGAAGGCTCTTACTAATGCCGGTGAACTCACTCGCCATGATCTGTAAGTCTCGATATACACAAGGATTTCCCATGAGCACTTTTTTATAACAGCCAAAAATCTTAAGCAGCGTACATCAACCCAGCCCTACAGCCAAGCCAATGATCCATCCGGGCTTGAGGCTATTCGTGCCAGTTCACCACCGGCTGTAGGGCTTGTTTTCGGTATCCCGCCAGAGTGCCGGGCTATCGGTTGTCCATAACGCCACTCTGAAAACACACTGTGTCCATAGCAACCAAACAAGGACACCGCAATGGACACGAACACACAGGCCGAACTGATGGCACTTGAAGCAAAGTCGGTACGAGACAAAGCACGCAAACGCCTGCAATCAGCTATTAACACGCTTCAGCGTTCGATGTATGACTTGGAGTGCATTTTGGAAAAACTGGATGAAGCACAAGATGACTCCAAGCGTGCGCGGCATATGAACGCTGCGATCAATCACTTGGTCTGCAACATCCAGCCCAATCTGCGCATTGACCTGCTGGCCAACAGTCAAGCCGAGCTGGCAGTTCTGGCTGTACAGGGAGCAGCGGAATGAAGGATTTTGACCCTGCAGCACTGTCCCAATTTACGGGCACTGAGCGCTACTACCGCATTGCGCCCAAGTTCCTGATAACGGACGGCGTGAAATACTTGGCTGAAAATGCGGGCTGCTACTGGCTGTTGGATGCTGCTGTGAGTCACCTTGCACAGCTGGGCACTGCAGATTGGTTTGTGCTGGTCAGGCTTGAGGTGCAGGATGGTGCTGCGGTGCTGACACTTGAGGATGGGAATGGCCGAGTGCACCGCAAGCAGGCCATCCCTTACACCGACTTCCCTGCACCCCAACAGGTCTTGTATGCCTGCTGGGATGGTCAGCATTGGGTGCTGATGCTGACTGGGGAGTATTGAGGCTTAGTAGCAACTAGGGCAAGTAGGTGCCCAAATATATTTCGTCTCTAACATCCCTGGACGATTAGGCATATGCCCCGACAGATGAATGCTTTTGTAATATGGATCAACTGGGTCGACTACAGAGAAATTTGTTATCCCGGTTCCACTCTTAAGAATCAATTTCCATTCATCACTTAAAGTCGTCAAGCTTGTCGAGTGAATACCCAACTCAGAAACTACACCGCTTCCAGCTACCCATTCAAGACTTGGGTAAGAAATTGCACCAGATAAAATTGAGTAATTAACGACAGATGGCAATACTGCTTGAGAAACCTCCAATTCAGTGTATGCAGGCGCCGTTGATCTAGTATAAATTACTCCAATTGAATTGACATTACCTGACAATGGTGCAACATCACTAGAGAAAAATGTGATTTTTATCGGATTAGAGTTATCTGCAAACAAATTTACATTTGGATTTGGAATCATCTTTAAGTAGTTATTTGCAGAAACCCCATCAATATTGAATATACCTTTAGCAGCACCACCAATATTCGTTAAAGTAGCAAGGTTTTCACAAACATCCGCCAAGTTACATACATCTAAACGAGCCGATTTAATTCTAACTTGTCCTATATCATTATTGGCAAAATTCCAATCGTCATGTGCCCCTACATATATCTCCAATCCAGCAAATTTTGTCACCGCGTTTTGCAATAAAGAATCAACCCTAATTGTTGTTTTAATAGCTGGTTGAATAACTATTTCAAATGGATGCTGATTTCCTACCAATACACATTTATCAAAAAAATTATCCTTCTTCACCGTCAAAGCATAGTCAGTTATATATTCATTAGAATTAGCATTGCCCAACTGTATGCTAAATTGCAAATTTCCATTACTATCCAGACCTGCAAATATTGGCATCGACACACTAAATCCACTTACAGAAATCTGAAGAAATTCATTCATGAATAGATCCTTATTCCTGCCTGACTCCAAAAACTGAGCGTCATATAGAGATGAATTTGTTGTGAGTTGCTGGCTTGTTAATCCGTTTAAGAAATTAGAGCACATAGCAATAGGCAGGGTATTCATCTGTGCAATAGCATTCGAGTCAAAGGGAATAGCTAAAATGGACAACGGATCTACCTGTGTAATGACTCCTGTCATTTTGTTAATAATACTGATTGTTCCAGTGCTTGAAAGCTGAATTCCAATCGAATCCAATACCAAATCTAATCCGGTATGGTCTGTTGAAAATGTCTTAGATAAGAAATCAGTTGCATTGCTTTGACTTGTCGCCGCTAGCAAGGCGCTAAACAGTGTTGCAGTCTGAGTCCTAGCAGTGCTCAACGCAGCATCACTAATTGGAGTTGTGATCGTGGAGGGATGGCCACCTGCTGCCAATGTTAGTAGCGTGGTAGTTATGGGATTAACAGGAATACCGACTTGATCCACAGACTTTATATATCCATAATAAGTCCACTGTTTATTCGCAGATGTAGCTTTAACAACAGCTGGCAGCTTTGTTCCAGAAGGAATCGTAAATTTTCCATCTGTATCTGCAGTAATAATGACTTCTGCATTGCTACCTGATGGTAATGGCTGGATGCTAATCGATGCGTTTGCCATCGCAGCACCAATTGCAGCACTTCCTGCATTTGTGGCAAATACCGCACTGGAGCCATTGGTGGCCCCATTAGTGCTTCCGCCCCCTCCACAGCCCGCCAATGCCAAAATCGAAATTACTATTAGACTTTTGAAGTTCATATCAACTCAATTCAATTAATGATATGAACAGCATAATTGGTATGAAATCCATAAGTCTATCGAAATTAACTGCAAAGATTGCAGGCAATATTGGTAGGAATTTTCGTGCTCTGAAAATAAGCTGCTGCTATCCAGTAGTAGCAGATGAGCAGCAGCACAGATTTAATCAATGCATTCCACTTCCCACATTGCGTCATCAGCATTCGCAATTGGGAGGATGCACATTTGCCGCTCAGTCAAAGCCGCATTGCTTTTGACCTCTTTATGCTGATTGGCCACAGTGCCCACGATGACCAGCCTTTGACCCTCAAACAACTGTTCAACTCACTCAAATACAGTGAACGCGGCATTCGCTATGTGCTCGAACAGTTCATTGACGGGGGCTGGTGTGAGGTTGTTGGTCAGACGGAGGACCGCCGATTTCGGCTCATAGTTGCCACACAAAGGCTCATCGACAAGCTTCGTGAGTACGAGCAAGTTGTCTTGACCAAATACAGCGCGGCACTGATCGAGCAGTCATAGCGACTGCACCTTTATTGTGTTGCGTAATGCATACACAGTGCCCCCAAATCCGGCCATCGCCCACGCTTCAAATCAGCCCTGCAACCCCTCTGACAAGTTTTCCGGGCTTGAGGCTATCCGCGCCAAGTAGTCACTGCTTGTAGGCCTTGCTTTCCTAAAGAAAGGATCAGCTGCGCTGAGCGTCGATTTGATTGACGCTTGTGTTGACGTTTAAAACGACACTTGGTGTGCGGCGCTCAAATCAACCCTACAGCGCGAGATCGCAGCACCTCGCTGGTTCTGGGTGCTGGTTGGCCTGATCGCAGCTTGTAGGGCTTGCTGCAAAGTCTCATTTTGAGAGTTCGATAACGAACATTACCTAGCAACTTGATAGAAACAAGCGTCAAGGCAATCGACACATGACTTGACGTTTTAAACGACACCCATTGCCCAATCCCTCAAGTGCGCTTTCCCTGCAGCAAGTCGATGTTCATCTCGGCGGTCAAGTTGCTGGCATAGAACCGCTCAATCATCTCCACCGAAGTGCGTGCATTACGTGCCAGTGTCAGCAGATCAATCTTCCCCCCATACAACAGCCTGAATGTCATGGCTGTGTGCCGCAGGCTGTAGATGGTTCGTGTTTGGCCGTTGGCCGCATTGGCCTCGATGCCCGCCAGACTTTGCAGATACATGAACTGCCAGCCGTAAGCCACCAACAGCCATTTCCGGTCCTGCAAGTCGGGCAAGAACACGTAGTCATCTGGCATTCCATAGCCCTCTGCCTTTTGCTTGGCCAGCAGCCGTTCATAAACGAACACTGCGGGCTGCAGCGTCACGATGGGTTTGTCGTGCTTCTTGGTTTCGGGCAGGTTCAGTCTCAAGTAGATGTGTCGGCCCCGAACGATGGTCACGTGCTTGTGTTTGAGGAACTTGATGTCACCGGGTCTCATGAAGCCATTGACCATGAAACGGATGAGCCAATGTAAATCCGCATTGATCACGCCGTGCCGTTCAAGAATCTCACTGCTGCTGCGGTATTTTTTGGAAAACGCTTGGGGCACGGGTTGGCCGATGCGCTGCCGAGCCAAACGCACAAGGTCTCTGTATTCGGCAACTGTAAAACTGCCACGAGGCTTGTCGGCGACTTTGATGACCGGGAACTTGGGAAGATTCTGGATGATGTTATTGCCGTGTGCGTGCGCAAACACCTTGCGTATGGCCACCATGTGCTGATGCACTGTTGTGGCAGTCAAATCCCTGTTGCTCATCATCTCCATAAAAGCCGACAACTCTTTGTAGCCAATTTGGTCCATGCTCATATCGCCAAAGTAAGGCAGGATGCTGTTGTGCATGCGTTGCAAAAAGATGGGGATGTTGGCTGCAGCGAACTCGCCTCGCTTGACCCTGCCTTGCAAGCCTTGGACAACGGCTGGCAGGAGGTCGGCAAACTTGGGGCTCCGATCGCTGCGTGCCTGAATCCTGTCGGCATACAGCTCAGCAGTCTTGATGTGGAAGAACTGCTTGGCCTGACTGATGGCCGCTTGCTTGTTTGTTGTCTTGAGGCTTTGTGTGTAGGTCCTGCCTTTTAGAAAACAACGCACTTGCCAATACCTGCTGGCCATGGTCTTGAAAATGCGCAACTTTGAGGGGTAGTTGGCAATGGGCGTGATGGACGCCAAGATGGGCAGTGTGCGATGTCGTGGCGGGAGATACTGGGTGTCGTTTGCTGCCTGCTGTTTTTCCAATTCCTGCATAGCCACAAGCGTAGTTTCGGCCACGCGGTCAGGGCAACCTGAATTTGAAATTTGTAGCTAACCTGGCGGTGTAGCGTGGGGCACGCTGCCAATCAGGCTCTAAAACGGTCCAACACACTGCCGTCAACCAGCCACTGCCCAGCGTCAAAAGTCTTTACGCTTGTGCCATTGCCCAAGCCATTCACCACCCATAAAAAGTAGCACACCGAAAGGTTAGCTACAAATGCGAAAAAACAATGGCTGGTGAATGGCACAGGGACTGGAACACCTGAACTGCGAACACTGGAACGCCCTGCACTACACAATGGCCAAGCTTCAACAGGCATAAACTACCCAGAATGAAGCTACTACGGACGGTGACTGGCACGCTGCGGAATGTTAGAAGCACAGTTTTTTTAATACTTTGATACGCTTAAAACTGGAGCAGCTACTACGCCATGGCGGTGATTGAATTGGCAGAAGCTGTGGCGCGGGAATTCAAGAACACGCCTTGACGAGTCAAAATTCAGCTTAACTTACTCATTTTTCACTTGGCCCAAAGTTTCATTTGACAAGTCAGAGGCAGCATTCATCTATTCCAATTTGCAAATCAAAAATATATCGCCGGTTTAGCACTCCTGAGCATCAGCACACTGGCCTCGGCACAAGAAGTTGACAAAGTGATTTCCTCAGCACAAGTCATTTAGCAAGTATCAGTGCCACGCCAAGTTTTCTCACAAGAGCAAGTGGCCGTCCGACAAAACAAGAACGGCGCTGACGGCGTGTTGGGCAATCAAATTGGCGGAGGAAGTGGCGAGGCGACAGCGACAGCAACAGCACTGGGCATCTTCGGTGGCGCGATTTTGGGCAACAACATTGAGGGTGCACCACCCGCACAAACGCAGACCGTCCAAAACTGCACGACTCAGAACATCATTGAAAACTGGGTGACGGGCTACAACGTCACATACAAGTTCAACGGCAAAGTAATACAACGTGCAGCTGCGACGCGATCATGGCCTGACCATCTGAATTTGAAAGCGATCAGAAAGCCCTTGAATTTGCCATCAGCGAAATCAATGCAATTGGCATTGTGGATTTCATCGAGAGCCCGCCTGCTACTCTTCATATCTGCCATGCATCATCTCAAGTGCTTTAAAAAACTTGCTGTATCAAACGGTGGATGAGCGCGGTCCAGTCCTCTTGGTTCATCTGTTCATTAACGATGTCATCAACAATCATGCCCAAGGTATAGGCTTGAATCAGTACTGCTGCACTGCGAGAGTCGACCCCCTTGAACATCCAGCCACGGTTCTGCGCTTCACGAATAAGGTCTGTGATTGCGTCGGTCAATCTTTGCTGCTCGCAAGCTAGCGCTGCGGCCAACCTAGGGTTGTCCTCGCCAAAGACAATGAGCCTTGCACGCTGGAAACGGATAGCCCGTAATGATTTTTTCTGGGTTGCATCTGTGACCTTGGTCAACTCGCTGAGCATGTCTTCACGGTTGCGGGCGTTTTCGAGGATTTGCGCAAACTTCACCAAGCTTTTGTCGACCAAGGCCGCAAATGACTGCACCAGTGCCACCTCTAGCAATTCAGAGACGTCGTCAAAGTGGTAATAAAGCGAACCACGCGAAATGCCGCTGAGCTCTAGCACCATCTGCGCCGTGATGTTCTGAGGCAAATTTGTGGCCAGCAGTTGCACTGTGGCCGCCAAAAGCTTGTCACGCGTTGGGTGCGAACCACTCTTGGTCGAGACCGTATGAGGTTTGAGTGTGCTGATCTTTTTTGCTGTTGCCATGCTGTAGTTATACAACATAGTTTTTTAATAAATAAATATCCAAAAAAGTAATCTTCATCGTTGGCATGAAAAAATTAGACATCATGTCTATACTAGATGTACAAAATTCAACAGAGATTCGCCATGCCTAGCAGCAACAGAAACAAGACCACCACCAACGGAAACGATGTCTACAGCTCCAGCGATGCTTGGATTGACGGCCTGGCTGGCAATGACTGGCTCGCGGGAGCCGCTACTGCACAAACTCTGATTGGCGGCCTCGGTAACGACACCCTTCGAGGTATGGGCGGTGATGACATCCTTTGGGGCAACACCACCAACCGTGCAGCACCAGCCTCAAGCAAAGGGAACGATGTATTTGTTTTTGAAGCTACGCGCCAAGCAAACGGATTTGACACGTTGATGGACTACCACTGGTCTGACAATAAGAAATCAGAGCGTGATGTGCTAGACCTAAGTCTGGCACTCAAGAACTTCAAGCCGCAAAACGACATCCACCAATACGTTTGGCTGGTTGCCAGCGATAAGGGTGCCGTTCTGTGGATTGATCAGGACGGCCAGGGCAGTGGGGGAGCCCAGTCGTGGGCACGTCTGGAAGGCGTAATCGCAGGTGACAAGGTGCGCATCCAGATCAAGAGCGATCACAGCGAAGGTGACTACACATTGGACGTGCATCCCGGCGGCCCAGTCGCACCGCCGCCCGACAGCACTGCCCCGTCCTTCACATCGGCCACAGAATCACTGAACTACCAAGAAAATCAAAGTGCCGGTGCCACCGTGGCGACCATCACCGCAGCCAGTGACAACCTTGGCGTGACGCAATACATGTTCGTGCACTCGAACACCACCCACTCAGCCACCTCGGAAGACGGGTACTTCAGCATCAACGCTAGCGGCCAGGTTCAGATCACCGCTGCTGGTGCAGCTGCACATGTCAACAATTTTGAAGCAGGCGCATCCAACGCTCATGACTACAACATCGTGGCAGGCGACCTGGCAGGCAACTGGTCAACGGCAGTGGCCGTTACCCTCAATGAAACCAACGACACCAGTGACGACGCATCAGCCTTGTCACTCTGGGTCGCCCAATCGGGTGACAACATCTGGAATGCAGCCGGTACAGCCATCATCACGGCCACCGACTACATCATGATCAACAAATTCCCAGATGGCACCGCATACCACTTCTTTGTGAATGGCACAGAACTAGGCACCCCAACTGAACTGCAATTTGGCCAAAGCAGCACCGTTGCTGTCTGGGATGACGATACTCAGTTCCGAGCTGGCGATGTGGTCAAGGTTGTAGCCACATTCAATGGCATCGACTACAGCTCAGAAGTGATCGCAAGTGGAGACAATGTCGGCGCTCCATTACCCGACAGCACTGCCCCGTCCTTCACATCGGCCACAGAATCACTGGACTACCAAGAAAATCAAAGTGCCGGTGCCACCGTGGCGACCATCACCGCAGCCAGTGACAACCTTGGCGTGACGCAATACATGTTCGTGCACTCGAACACCACCCACTCAGCCACCTCGGAAGACGGGTACTTCAGCATCAACGCTAGCGGCCAGGTTCAGATCACCGCTGCTGGTGCAGCTGCACATGTCAACAATTTTGAAGCAGGCGCATCCAACGCTCATGACTACAACATCGTGGCAGGCGACCTGGCAGGCAACTGGTCAACGGCAGTGGCCGTTACCCTCAATGAAACCAACGACACCAGTGACGACGCATCAGCCTTGTCACTCTGGGTCGCCCAATCGGGTGACAACATCTGGAATGCAGCCGGTACAGCCATCATCACGGCCACCGACTACATCATGATCAACAAATTCCCGGATGGCACCGCATACCACTTCTTTGTGAATGGCACAGAACTAGGCACCCCAACTGAACTGCAATTTGGCCAAAGCAGCACCGTTGCTGTCTGGGATGACGATACTCAGTTCGGCGCTGGCGATTTGGTCACAGTTGTTGCTACCCTCAACGGTATCGATTACACGAGTAGCATCATCGCTAGCGGAGATACTGTGGGCACCCATTCGGTGATACCTGCCTGAATTGCAGCTGTATAAGCCCAGTCTGTACAGCAAGTTGTGAAATATTGATGCGCAGAAAGCGTCAATTCAGCAGGTTCTGGGCACGCTGCCCATAGTGCTATTGAACGGTCCAGCAGACAGCCGTGAATCAGCCACTGCACAGCGTCAAAAATCGTTACGCTTTTGGCACTGCCAAAGCCATTTGCCGACCATTCAAACTAGCACACCGAAAGGTTAGCTACAAATGCGAAAAAACAATGGCTGGCGAATGGCACAGGGAATGGAACACTTGAGCTGCGTGCTGTGGAGTGCCCTGCCCTGTGCAATGGCTAAGCTGCGTGACACTCGAACTACCCAGAACGAAGCTACTACGGACGGTGTCTGGCGCCCTGCGGCATGTTGAGAGAACCGTATTTTTAAACGCTTTAATACGCTTTAAACTGGATTGGTTATTACGCCATGGTGGTCATCGAGCTGGCAGAAGCTGTGGCGCGGGAAATCAAGAACACACCTTGACCTTCAACCCAATACCGATTGAAAGTCGGCATACAGTTGAGGAATGAATTTCACTGTTCGTGCTTCTCAATTTCGGATTGGCTTCATGGCTGGCTTCATGGCTGGCTTACTGGCCATGGCCATGGCCATGTCTGCCCAAACCGCCCATGCGACCAGCTTGTTTGGTGACCATTCTTGCCAGTCCTGGCAGGGCCTTGGCTACGGCGAAAAGCGGGCATGGACGAATGCCTTTTTAGCACCGTTGAGTTTGACGCTCAAGGGGCTTCAAAAAAGCAAAGAAGACAAATACAACGACGATCCCAAGGCCTATGAGCCCGCCATCATCGGCATTGATGCGTTTTGCCAAAAGCATCCGGAGTTGGGCGCAGCCGATGGTGCGGGCCGCTATCTGAAAAAGTTGTTTGACATGCCGCCAACTGGATGATCAGACAGCACACCAGCCTTTGAGTTTCTCCATAATTCAGCTTGATTTCATGCGCATTGAAACTCATCGCGGCGGCATTGCAGAGGTTTTCCAACTGCAGTCGGTCGCCAAGCATGCCCACAAATACCCTAGACAACCATGAACCCCCTGAACCCCCTGAACCCCAAAAAACTGTTGCTGAGCAAATGGACTGCCGTCAAACCTGCGGCCAAGCAAAAGCACTTTTTGATCAGCCGAGTGATTCAGCCTGAACTGCCCACCGACCCCATTGAGTTGGTGGAAATCGAAGCGGTATTTTCCAAGGCGGTGCAGGTGATTGCTTGGCGGGAATTGCAAGATGACAGCGTTTGGAGGCAAGGTTGGGTTTGATTTTTCATCGTCACCACATGTCACGAAGAAATCTGCGCATTGGTGACACCGCCTAGACCAAGGCACTCACAAAATCAAATGCACAAGCAGGAGACAAGCCATGAATCAATCCTTTAGAAAATGGATTTTGTGCGTTGGGCTTTGGGCCTTGTGTAGCGTAGCCACACAAGCGCAACCGACCGTCAGCCCCTCCGTACCCGCCCGAATCGAGGTGCACCCACTCGCAACACAAACACTCACGGGCGATGAGTTTTTAAAAGGAACGAACAAAGGGCAGTCACATCTTTTGGCTGCCGAGTTGCGAATTCCGCAAGGCCAAAAAGCCAAATTTCCCGCTGTTGTCTTGGTTCATGGCAGCGGCGGCATCAGCGGCAGTATGGACTTGTGGGTGCATGCGCTGAACCAGGCGGGCATTGCCACATTCGTCATCGATACCTTTTCAGGGCGGGGCGTCACCAGCACCGTTCAAGACCAAACCTTGCTGCACAGTTTGGCGATGATGGTGGATGCTTATCGCGGCTTGGATTTGCTGGCCAAGCATCCCCGCATTGAACCTTCCAAAATCTCCATCATGGGCTTTTCCAAAGGGGCAGTGGCATCGGTTTTTTCAGCCTCCACTCGTTTCAAAGCGATGTATGGCAGCTCGGCCAAGTTTGCCTCACACATTGGGCTCTACACCCCCTGCAACACGCGCTTCATGGGTGACACAGATTTGACGGGTTCACCCATGCGGTTTTTTCATGGCACCACAGACGACTATGTCAACGTGGTGCCTTGCCGCGCCTATGTGGCAGAGCTCAAGGCCAAGGGGGTCGACATCAGCCTGACCGAGTTTGCCAACACACAACATGGCTACGACAGCCCACTTGCCCCGGAGAAGTTGGCCGTGCCATCAGCGCAAAGCACACGCAATTGCCAGTTCATTGAAAAATCAAAGGGCGAATTGTTCAATGCACAAAGTGGCATCCCTTTCAGCTACAGCGACCCTTGTCTGGCCCTGGGCGCGCACGTAGGTCACAACCCCGACTCCACGGCAAAAACAGTCAAGGGTGTCGTTGAGTTTTTACAGTCTCTTTGATGCACATCTCTGCAGAAAGCACATCATGAAATTTCATCCCATTGCCGCCGCGCTGTTGTCGTCTTCACTTGTGTGCATTGCGCCCGTTGCGCAGGCCGCCACCAGCGTGCTTTTTATTGGCAACAGTTTCACCTACGGTCACGGATCGGCAGTTCGTTTTTACCGTGCCGATACGGTCCGTGATTTGAACCGTGAAGGCCAAGGTGGTGTACCTGCCTTGTTCAAGTCTTTCACGCAACAAGTGGGGCTGGACTATGACGTCGCCATTGAAACCCGAGGCGGGACTGGCATTGACTGGCATGTGCTCAATCGATTGAGTGTGATCACGCAACAACCATGGGACATGGTGGTGGCCCATGGCTTTAGCACTTTGGATGCTAAAAAACCGGGCAATCCAGATCAGTTGGTGAAAACTGCTTTGGAGTTGGCGCAGGCCTTACAAGCCAAAAACCCCAAGGCCGATTTACGTTTAGAGGCGACGTTTCCAAGAGCCGATGAAACTTACGGACCGAAAGGGGCTTGGTATGGCAAGACGATTGGCGACATGGCCAAGGATGTCAGGGCAGGCTATGACTTGGCAGCCAAATCGAGTCCGGTGATCAAAGGTGTGATTCCAGTGGGCGAAGCCTGGGTCCGCGCGATGGACGCAGGGGTGGCTGACAACAACTCCTTGGATGGTATTGACCCAGGCAAGTTGAATTTATGGACCTATGACCACTACCACGCCAGCGTGGCGGGTTACTACCTCAAGGGCTTGGTGGTGTTTGGTGCATTGACTTTGCAAGACCCCCGTGCGTTGGGTGGCAATGAGTGCTCAGGTTTTGAATTGGGATTGTCGGTCCCGCAGATCAAAGCGTTGCAGCAAGTGGCTTATGAACAGTTGAAGTTGTCTTACCCTGTCAAAACGGCACCTCTGGAAAATCTGGCCGTCGAAACACCACAACGTTGTTTGCCTGCCCGCTAAACAGTCGTCCCTGCAAAACCAAATGACGCACGAAGAAAAATCATCACCAACCTACCTCTGTCGCCTTTGCTGTCAGTACGAGCTCCAGAACTTGGCAAGGTCATCATTGCCGATGGCTACCACCGACTTTGCGCTGTATATGCTTTGAACGAAGATGCATTGATCCCATGCAAGATCGTCTGATCAGGTGCTCACGGCACCCTGTGCTTTTTTCATGGCCGATCTTCCTCATCTGCATTTCTTGGATCATGGTTCATCAATTTTCCGATTTTCTGTTCAAGCCAATTCCCCATCAGCAGAGATAGGCCAACTGCAGTCAATGCCATGAAGGGCATGATGAACAAGCCCCGGCCAAAAGCAGCGCCCAACACTGTAGTCGTCCAAATACTGGCGGCCGTGGTTAGGCCTTGAATGCGCTTGCCTCGAGCGTTGTGCATGATCACACCGGCTCCTAAAAAGCCTATACCGGCCAAAATTCCTTGCACCACTCGGCTGCTAGCCTCCAGTGCCGCCGTAACTTGACCATCAAAACCATTACCTGGCAAAACAGCCATGACAGCTGTAGCTGAACCAATAGCCACTAAGGCATGGGTTTTTACACCGGCTGATTTGTGATGCAACCAACG
Organism: Limnohabitans sp. Jir72; assembly: GCF_003063575.1. GTDB lineage: Bacteria > Pseudomonadota > Gammaproteobacteria > Burkholderiales > Burkholderiaceae_C > Limnohabitans_A. The sequence continues at coordinate 265,072 of NZ_NESC01000006.1, read as the reverse complement.
GTTTAGGCCGAGACAAATACCCGCCAGTGCAGCGCATGCCACACGCATCAAAATCTCAACAGGATCGTTCATACGTGCAATCATCTGGGATACAACAAATACTCTCAAGGCTTCAAAGATCATAACGAATCTTGATTACCTCTTGTGAAGCACCAGGCTTCAAGGCTACGAATCGTCATGCGGATGATCTTGCCGCGATAGACGATCTAGAACCCCTAACAGGCTTAACAGCGGGTATGGCTCAGATGGTCAGCATTGGGGCTGATGCTGACCGGGAAGTATTGACGTCTTGACAACAACGTGTGGAGGCAGGTACCCAAATATATGGGGGCTCCGGCATTCCAAGTCGACCGTTGCTGCACCATGGCGGTGATTGACGTGGCCGAGGCGGTGGCGCGTGAGGTCAAGAACACACCTTGATCCTTGAGGCAAACCAACACTGAGCGGCTGTCGCCGGACACTTCATCTGAATCAACTCCACAGATGACCCGTCTTCACAAAAATGGTGCACCCCTCTTTGCTGAAGGGTTGGTGCAAGCTCATGTGGGGACTCCTGATCCATGAGCCGGCCGGATAGCGGCCATGCTCATCTTCAAACACGCCATCGACCACGAAAATCTCTTCGCCTCCATAGTGTCTGTGTGGGTTGAAATAGGTTTGAGGCGCCCACCTGACCAAAGTCGATCCACTGCCTTGTTGCATGAGCGGCATGACGTTCAGTCCTGGCACCAGTCCTTGAAACCACGGCGCTGTTGCCGTGTTCACCACCTCTCGCTCCACTTGATCTGTCCCCAGGTGGCGCAGCTTCACAAAAAGAATGCAGCCTGTTTGGCTATGGGGTGCATGAGAAGAGCTAGGCGGATTCATGATGTAGGTGCCAGCGGGATAGTCGCCCGTCTCATCACTGAAAACCCCATCCAACACCAAGATCTCTTCACCCCACTCATGGGTGTGGGTTTGGAATTGAGATCCGGGTTGATAGCGAACAATGGAAGTAGCTTTGGCGACCTCGTCGCCTGTGCGCTCAAGCATCCGCCGCTCAACCCCTGATGCCGGGCTGGAAATCCAAGGCAAATCATGGTGATTGATCACGACCCTTTGGCTGTAGTCAGCGTTGATATCCATGGATGACATTTCATAAGTTTTGGAAACACACCAAAGCATAACAAGCAAATGTTATGGCGATACTGCCTGACCTGCTGTCACTGAGTCGGGCCAACAAATTGGCCCTAGGTGCTGGTGGCGTGAATCAATTGGAGGGTGCCATTCGAGCCCACGAGAATTTTGTCGAATACGTGCCCCTCGGGTTGATCTTGCCCAGAAGACACCATGGCTTGGAACACGGCTTCGGCTGGCAGGCACACCACTGCGGCCACCGTGGATGCGCAACTGCACATCAGTTTCCAATTCGCCGATCACGCCTGTTCATCATTGGCGACTGGCATGTCTGCAGGACGGCGTTAACTGTGGATGGCCCCGTCAAATCGACCGCTAGGCTGTAGCCTGAACGCCAGAGCCACCACGAAGTTCCTTTGTAAACAACGTCCCATAAATGAGGCGTTTTTTGCAATTGGAACCCTGCTGGCGTCACCAACCAGCTCTGTCCGTCTTGTTGTACCGTGTTTAAAGACTGCACCTCTTGGAGCACTTGACCTGCAAGAGGATCGAAGTCAGCACCTTCAAAAAATATTCGTCGCCAGTCGTCAACTGCGGTCTTTCTTGCAATAGCCCAATCTTGAACAATCAAAATCGGCTGTTGCAAGTTGCTTTCAAACGAAAGGTCGTGAGGGAAGTCTCCAGCGACATAGACGCGATCACCACTGTAGAAATTGCAATGCAGAACATGCGCGACGTCCAAGCTGGCATCCTTCAGACTGTTGTACCGAGCCAGAAAATTGGCACCTACAGCAGTCAATGCACTCAAAGCACAGACAGACCAAAACCAAATCGCGCTTGCTTTTGTGTTTGCCGTGATTCGCTCCCAGCTGTCAACAACCAACAGCGCCACTGGTGGAATGGCGGGCAAAATATATCCCACCAGTTTGGATTGAGGTATTGAAAAGAAAAGCAAAATGACCAGAAACCAAATCCAAGGCAGCGCGGTCCATCGGTCAATTTGGATGCACCGGACATTTTCAAAATTGAACCCGGCTTTTAGTCGATTGATCAAATCCCAGGCAACAAGAAAAAACCATGGAAACATGAAGATGGCAATGACTGGCAGATAAAACCACCAAGGCTGTGGATTGTTGAAATGAGTACCTTTGAAGCGCGCAAAGTGCTGCTCAATGATGAAGTAATTCAAAAAATCCGGAAATTGACTTTGAACCCGGACCAACCAAGGCAGTGCAACACCGAAAAACAATAACAATCCACTGCACCACGGAAAGTCCAACAGCCTGCGAATTTGGCCGGTGACAAGCAACCAAGTGAAAATCACCAGCCCGGGCAAAGCAACGCCGATCAAGCCTTTGCTGAGAAATCCGAAACCACAGGCTACAAACCCCAGTCTGGCCAAGAATAAATTTGTCTTTTCTTGTGACTGAAAAGCCAACGCAAAGAGACCTGTAGCAACAGTCATCCATGTTGCCACTAAGAAATCGTGATTTAGGAACTGGCCCCCAATTAAAAATCCAACACTGCAGCCCAATACAAGAACCACTTTTCGTGCAAAGTTCTCTCCCCTGATTTGTCTTACCCCCAAGTAGAGACAAACCAGCATGACCAAGGCGTGTCCCGCAACGACCAGCCTTGCTGTCCACACGTGAACACCAGTGAAATGGAACACTGCCGCTTGAAGCCAATACAACAAAGGCGGTTTATGAAAAAATGGGATCCCGTTAAGCTTGGGGATGAGCCAGTCACCTGACATGAACATCCAGCGACCCACGTCACCATAACGGCCTTCATCTGGAAGAGACAATGGCCTGATGGCGGCAAGAATCAGTAACACAAGCCAAATACTGCCAATCGCCACCCAAGACTTTTTACGCTCGTCCATAGATCTTTCTGATTTTTAAAGCCCAACCCATCCCATGGGAACAATGTATCGCATGCGTCAAAATCATTTGGCTCGTTGCCTCATGACCGTGCTGGCGCAGGCAACGGTGGTCGCGCAAGAACTCAAAACAATGCACTGAATACACATGCTGTCAGTTCAAGGATAAGGCTTTGCTCAAAGTCAGCTTGAGGTCAACACCCAAACATCACAAAGTCAAATCACCTCCACCCTCGATTCTCATGCCTGAAATGGTGGTGGAGCGCAACGCACCGACCATTGAAATGGCCGTAGTCCCTCCGCATTCAGCTGTCGTGGCCATGCAGGAGTTCAATTTCCGTTATGAGTGAGGCCTCATCTGCTGCAAACGATGTGCGCCGCTCGAGACCTGAGGATTGCGCAACCTGTCATTGGCCGTGCGCTGTCATGGCCTTGCCTACTTCCAGCGTGCCTTGCGCAGCGCCTGACAATGGCACGGTCTCACCTTGCCGATCGGTCACTTGAGCCAAGGCTGCCGCCAGGCGCTCAGGCGTATCAGGGGTCAGGCCCAAGTGCACGCCTTGGGTCAAGGTGATGTGGGCCACTTCAAAGCTGCCTGCGCCTGCACAGATGATGGTGCGGTTGGGCGCGTCCTCGCTGGCCATGACCAGCATGGCGGGCACCACGGCCTGGGGCTCCAGGGCTTTGAGCACGGCTTCGGGCATCAGGCCTTCGGTCATGCGGGTGGCGGCGGTGGGGGCCAGGCAGTTGACGCGGATGTTGTTCTTCTCACCTTCGATCGACAGGGTCTGCATCAGGCCCGCCAGCGCCATCTTGGCCGCGCCGTAATTGGCCTGGCCAAAGTTGCCATACAGGCCGCTGGATGACGTGGTCATGACGATGCGGCCATAGTTTTGTGCCTGCATGATGGGCCAGACGGCCTTGGAGCAATGCACCGCGCCCATCAGGTGCACATCGACCACCAGACGGAAGTCGGCCAAGTCCATCTTGGCAAAGCTCTTGTCGCGCAGGATGCCCGCGTTGTTGACCAGAATGTCGACCCGGCCCCACGTGTCCATGGTCTGCTGGACCATGGCCTGCACGGCAGCAAAGTCGGTCACCGATGCGCCGTTGACGATGGCCTCACCACCGGCAGCGCGGATTTCATCGACCACGGCCTGCGCGGCGGACACCGAGCCGCCCACGCCGTGCACATCACCGCCCAGGTCGTTGACGACGACTTTGGCCCCACGGGCGGCCAGCGCCAGCGCGTGTTGTTTGCCCAAGCCGCCGCCTGCGCCTGTGACGATGGCCACGCGGCCTTTGAAATCGATGTTCATGAAAATCTTCCTTGTGAAATGCTGGGGTTCAGTCGGTGACAGGTCTGCTCACAGCCATCTGCTAATCTGAAGCCATGAACACACGCCTGTTTGCAGACCACTGTAAATCAGCCCGAGCTCTGCCTCTGTTACCCGCTTGACACCCTGCCCCATGGAACTGAACACCGACATCATCACCACGCCCCCTGCAGACGCCGCCACCGTCGTTTTGCTGCGCGACACGGCCAATGGCCTGCAGGTTTTGCTGCTCAGGCGTCATCAGGCCTCCAATGTGTTGGGCGGGGCCTATGTCTTTCCAGGCGGCAAGCTGGACGCAGCCGATCAGCATCCTGATATCTTGTCGCGTTTGAGCCAAGGCAGTGAGCACCTGCATGCGCGGCTGGCAGAGCCCGAATTGCCCCATGCCAAAGCGGGCGGCCTGTTTGTGGCGGCGATGCGCGAAGCCTTTGAAGAATGCCGCGTCTTGCTCGGCCAGACCGAAAATGGCAGCGCCGACTTGAGCGCCCTGCAAACGAGCCTGGCCAGCGGTCAAAGTTGGTCTGAGGCTTTGCAAGCCCACGCCTTGACACTGAAAACCGAAGCCCTGGTGCCTTGGACCCGTTGGATCACGCCCAAGCAGGCCTCGGTGACCAACAAGCGCTTTGACACCCGTTTTTTCATCACGCAAGTGCCTGCGGACCAAACCGCTCGCCACGACGAGCACGAAACCACCGAAACCCTGTGGATCGGCCCGCGCGAAGCCCTGCTGCGTTATTGGAACCATGAGATCGAGCTGGCCCCGCCACAAATCATGAGTCTGGTTCACCTGTCTCGGCATGCCCATGCCCAAAGCGCTCTGGCCGAAGCCCGAAACCGCAAACCGCCGGTGGTGCAGCCCGAGCCTTTTGACCAGGACGGCATCCGGACCATCTGCTACCCAGGCGACCCACGGCACTCGATAGCCGCGCCCGCCTTCCCCGGACCCAGCCGTTTGATGTTCAAAAACAAACGCTTCGAGCCCGAATTGGGACTGGCCGCATTGCTTGACTAGAATACGGACTTCAAACGTTTCATTTTGTAACGTCCATTTAAGCCTTAAAACTTCACCCATCCTGTATGAGCAAGTCTGCCGCCCCCATCTATCTGTCCGTTGAAAGGGCCATGGAATTCATCGGGGACGCCAATGGGGTACTGAGCTTGCTCAAAACCTTGCAGCAAACCCTGAGCACAGATTTGCCCCGAATCATTGAGTTGCTGAACAAAGATGATGTCCATGGTGCCCACCGGGTGTTACACCAGCTCAAAGGTTTTACACCTGTTTTTTGCGTAGACAGCTTGGTGGAACGCGTGGTCGCACTTGAGCAATTGAGCAAGCATGGCGAGCCCGCCGAAGTGCGCAGCGCTTATGGCCAACTGGCCCCGCAACTTGAACAGTTGCGCACCGAAGTGGCCCAGCACTTGGCGCTGAACCCCATCGCCTGAACCTACGGGTGCGGCCTGCAGGCTGCACGCCCCTGTGCATCAAACGGCGGGCGCCATCATTTCCTGACGCGCCAGCCACTGCGCCATCAGCGCAGGATCGTGGATCAGACGCAACGCATCAAACGCCTGCTGCGCCTCGGGGTAAACCTTGCGCAGGTAATTGAGCCACTGCTTGAGGCGCCCTGAGCGGTGTCGGGGTGCCACCCGCAGGCTGACCCCCACCCAAAACAACTGCAGCAAACCAGCGATCACCGGCCAAGGTACGGCGCGGCCTTCTTCGCCCTCGGACAGGCCCGCATCGTGTCTCGCAATGGCCAGCGCCAACCCGGGGTCCGACACCATGCCGCGCCCGATCATCAAACGGTCACACCCGGTCACTTCACGACAGCGCAAAGCGTCGGCCACCGTCCAAATTTCGCCATTGGCCACCATGGGCAAGCGCACATGCTGGCGCAAGTCGGCAATGCGGTCCCAATACGCCGGGGGCCGGTAGCCATGGGCCTTGGTGCGGGCATGCACCACCAGATCGCTGGCGCCAGCCGCCTCGATGGCCTGGGCGCAGTCTTCGGCGCGGCTGTCGTCGTTGAAGCCCAAACGCATCTTGGCCGATACAGGAATGTGCGCGGGCACCGCCTGGCGCACGGCCGCCACGATTTGCCCCACCAGCTCGGGCTCGTCCAGCAAGACCGCCCCACCCCGGTGCTGGTTCACGGTCTTGGCAGGGCAGCCAAAGTTCAGGTCAATGCCATACGGCTCCAGCTCGGCCAAAGCCGCCGCATTGTCGGCCAGGCAGATCGGGTCAGAGCCCAGCAATTGCACCCGCACCGGCACGCCCGCCACGGTGCGGCTGTTGTTGAGCAACTCGGGTGCCACCCGGATGAAGGCCCTGCGCGGCAAAACCGTGTTGGTCACCCGGATGAACTCGGTCACGCACAAGTCCACCCCGCCCACCCGCGTGAGCATGTCGCGCAGCGTGTGGTCAAGCAGGCCCTCCATGGGCGCCAAAAGGAGTCTCATAAGTCGGGAAACCTCAACGGCGCGGCGGCTGAGTGCTTCAGCCCAGCTTGCGCTTGAGGCGGACTTCTTCCACCTTCACGCCGCCCAAGGGCACGGTGCGGGCGGTGTTCATCTCGCGCTTGAAGCCCGCCAATTCGTGAAAGCGCAGGGTCTGCTCGTGCAGCAAAGGCAACCACACGGTCACATCGGTGCAGTCTTCGTCCTGCAGGCCTTCACGGGCGGCATCCCACAGGGCCAGTCCCACGCCTTGGCCGATGCGCTCGGGCGCAGCATAGATGGCCCAGATCTCGCCAGTGGTGTTTTTGGATTTCGGATCGCGCGAGCGGTCAAAGCCCACAAAGCCCACGATGTCCTTGCCGTCCAACGCCACCATCACCTGGGGTTCGCCGTATTCAATGGCTTCTTTCCAGAACGTCACGCGCTTGGCCATGGGCGTGGCGGCCCAATGCTCGTCAGGCACCTGACCGGCATAGGCCATGCGGCAAGCGTTCAGGTGCAGGGCGGCCACTGCGGCAGCGTCTTGTTGGGTGGCAAATCGGACTTGGATATCGGACATGTTCTTGGAATTCGAAAGGGTCACAAAGCGCTTGGCGTGGCCTGCACAACCAAGCGGAAAACCCGATATTGTCGCCGCATCGGTTATCTTCAGTGCATGAGGTTATTTTTTTCACAAATGAAGTCCCCGTTGCGCCTTGTCGCCTGGACACTGAGCGGCATCTTGGGCCTCACGGCCATCGCCGCGCAGGCCCAGACCCCCGCCCGGTTTGCCGACAACATGGCCGAGCGCACCCGCGCCTGCATGGCCTGCCACGGCGACCAAGGCCGCGCCGGGCCCGATGGCTACTACCCCCGCCTGGCCGGCAAGCCAGCCGGGTACCTGCACAACCAACTGCGCAACTTCGCGCAGGGCCGCCGCCACTACGAGCTGATGGCCCGCCTGATCGATCCGCTGACCGACGAGTACCTGGGCGAGATGGCCCGGTATTTCTCATCGCTGGACTTGCCCTACCTTCCCCCCAGCGCCAGCAATGCGATCACGCCCGAGCGCCTGGCCAAAGGTCAACAACTGGTCACGCAAGGCGACGCCAGCCGGGGCCTACCCGCCTGCACGCAGTGCCACGGTGCGCGCCTGACCGGTGTGCAAGCCAACGTGCCCGGCCTGCTGGGCCTGCCCCTGGATTACCTGAACGCCCAGCTGGGTGCCTGGCAAACCGGTCAGCGCAAAGCGTTGGCGCCGGACTGCATGGCCGAGGTGGTCAAACGCATCCCAGCCGAAGACCTGATCGCAGTCTCCAGCTGGCTGGCGCGCCAGCCCTTGCCTGCCGACACCCACCCTGCGGCAAAAGCGCCCCAGGGCAAGCCATTGCCCGAAGCCTTGCGCTGCGGCAGCGCCCCTGAACTGCAGGGTGCTAAACCATGAAAACAGGCACGTCACGCATCGGCATTGGCCTGTTGGGCATCCTGCTGGCCTTGACGGTTTATGTGGCCGTGGACAACTGGGGCAGCCACTGGTTTGGGCGCCCAGACGTAGCCACACCTGCACCCACAACGGCATCTGCGCCCGCATCCACACCCGGCAACGCAGCACCAAACGCAGCGCAGATCGAGCGCGGCCAATACCTGGCGCGGGTGGGCAATTGCATCGCTTGCCACAGCGCCAAAGGTGCCCCCCCCATGGCGGGCGGCAGGCGCATCGACACGCCTTTTGGCGGCGTCTACAGCAGCAACCTCACCCCCGACCCTGCGACCGGTCTGGGCCAGTGGAGCGCAGACGATTTCTGGCAAGCCTTGCACCATGGCCGATCCCAAAACGGTCGCCTCTTGGTCCCGGCATTTCCCTACAACCACACCAGCGTGATCACCCGCGAAGACAGCGATGCGCTGCTGGCCTGGCTGCACAGCCTTGCGCCCGTGCAACAAGCCCCCACGCCCCACACCCTGATGTGGCCCGTGGGCACGCAGCCGGCCTTGGCGGTTTGGCGCAGCTTGTTTTTCAAACCGTCGCCCTTCGTGGCAGATGCCAAGCAAAGCGCCGAGTGGAACCGGGGCGCCTACCTGGTTCAGGGCTTGGGCCACTGCGCGGCCTGCCACAGCCCACGCAATGCCTTGGGCGCCAGTGGCCCAGTCGATGACCTGTCGGGTGGGCTGATGCCCATCGTCAACTGGTATGCCCCTGACCTGACCCGCGACCGTGAGACCGGATTGGCCAGCACGCCGCTGGCCGAGATCGTCCGCCTGCTGGGCACCGGCACCTCGGCCCATGCCCAAACCAGCGGCCCCATGGCCGAGGTGGTGCAGCACGGCACGCAATACACGACCCCGGCCGATTTGCAGGCCATGGCGGTGTACCTCCAGTCACGGGCGCAAAAAGCACCCGCCACTGACACGCCTGCGGCACGTGCCCCTGTGAGCCTGCGCGTGGCCGAGATGGGCCTCAAGACCTACGAGCGGCATTGCGCCCAATGCCACGGCGACCAAGGCCAGGGCGTGCGCACCGCGAACGGCCAAGTGGCCTACCCTGCCCTGGCGGGCAACCGCACCGTGCAGTTGCGCGACCCGACCAACCTGGTGCAGATGGTGCTGCATGGCGGCTACTCACCAGCCACAGCGGGCCACCCCCGCCCCTTTGGCATGCCGCCCTTTGTGCTGGAGCTGGACGACCGCGACATCGCGGCGGTGCTGACGCACCTGCGCACCCAATGGGGCAATCAAGGTGGGGAGGTCACCCCCTTGCAGGTCAACCGTATACGGGCTTCACAAGACCAGTGAGGCACTTCAAGCGCCCAGCACCTCAGCACCCAACACCTGCACCCGCCAGACGCCGTCCTGCAGGAGTTTGGCGTATGGGCCCGGCACATCCGCACGCCACTGCCCCTGGCGAACGGGTGTGTCGTATTGGCAAATCGTTTGTCCTTGCAAATCCTCGATCTTCCAGCGGACACGCTGGCCGTCGGGCAAGGCGCTGTCAGCGCCGATGCTGCTGGACGACAGATTGCAGCCCACATGAAAGTCCAGCCCCAAGTCTTGCGCTTCGTGGGGCGGAAAGTCCTGCCCGCCCATGAAACCAAAGACCGGATCGTGTGACAACAGGCTTTGCTTGACGGTGGGCCAGATGTGCATGCGCAAGAAATGCTGGTCCACCACACGGGCGCCCAGGTACTGGCCTTGAGCGATGTACTGCACCATCTGCTGGCGCACATTTTTGAAAATGCCGCAACAGCCGCCCCACATGCCCGCCAGCAACAACTCGGTGTGAGAGAAATAGTCGCGCATCAGGTGAAAACACTGGCCGCTTTGCAACCAGGCCTCGATGGCGGCCACCTCGCGCCGCGAGATCAAGGAGTCGGCATCCCGGATCAAAAAGCGGTCCACGCCCGCGTCTTCCAACACCAAAAATCGCCACATCAAACCACTGAGTTCTTGCCGGTCCTGTGGGCTGACCTCGTGCACCTGCGCGCCCAGCGCCAGCAAGCCCGAGCGCACTTGTGCGGGCACGGTCTCGTCCACGTAAAAGCGGCAAATCCACTGCGGCAGCAACTGCTGCGCCACCATGGCATTGAGCTTGGCCGTCTCGCCATAGCGGGGGTTGTCACCAAACAGGCTGAAGGCGATCACCTGGCGCAGACGGTCGGCCGTGGGCACGGCAGACTGTGCAGGCACAGGCATGGGGGTTTGGCCCTGCGTCAGGGCATCCTTGAGTTGCAAACTGCGCAGGCCGTGCTCACGCACTTCGGCATGGCGCCCCAGGTGACCACACACCTCCGTCAAACCATCCCACAGGTTCACATCTTGCGGCCCCAAAGCGCAGGCTTGGCGGTACAGCGCATAGGATTTGTTGTATTCGCGCAAACGCAAATGGCACAAAGCCGCATCGCCCAAAATTTGCGGGTGCTCGGGCATCAGGGCGCGGGCCTGCGCATTGACCGCCAAGGCTGCCGCATGATCGCCCTGGGCACAAAGCTGCACAAAACGCTGACCCAAAGCGCTCAGGCTTTGGTTCAAACGGGCAATGTTTGAGGGTGAACGTGGCTTGGCTGGCATGTGTGGTCGCGGCAAAGCGCCAAGCATACCCAAACAAACACTTTGGCATGGATTGAAATCGAAAAGCATTCTCCAAAGAATTAGTGAGCCAAGCAGACCGAGAACCTCGGCTGTCATCTGCGCTACTGCCAAATGGCTTGGGCTTTTGCGCTTGTAGCCCACACCGACTAGCATCTGAGCCTATGCAAAAACACCTCTACATTTTGACTGGTGCCTCGCGCGGCATGGGCTTGGCCATCGCCGAGCAATTGCTGCATCCCGAGCATGTCCTGGTCTGCATCGCACGCCACGCCAACCAAGATCTGGCCGCCAGCGCCAGCCAGGCACAGACTTCCTTGAGCCAATGGCACCATGACTTGAGCGACGGACAAGGTGCCAGTGAACGCTTGGGACTTTGGCTGACGCAACAGGGCCCGGCACCTTGGGCAAGCGCCACCCTCATCAACAACGCGGGGATGATCCCGCCCATCGAACCTTTGAGCCACGCCAAGCCGCAGGCTCTGGCCCAAGCGCTGCGCGTTGGCCTTGAGGCCCCCATGCAACTGTGCGCCGCCTTTCTTGGGGCCACCGAAAGCTGGGGCATGCCACGCAAAGTGCTCAACATTTCATCGGGCCTGGGCCGCTATGCCATGGCCTCGCAAGCGGGCTACTGCGCGGCCAAAGCAGGCATGGACCACTTCACCCGCTGCATGGCCCTGGACGAATCGCTCAAACCCCATGGTGCCAAGGTCTGCTCCTTGGCGCCCGGCGTCATCGACACCGACATGCAGGTGCAGCTGCGCGGTGCAGCAGGCGAGTCCTTTCCAGACCAGTCGAAGTTTTTGCAACTCAAGGCCCAAGGCCAACTCAGCTCGCCCGCACAGGCTGCCGAACTGGTGCTGCGCTTTTTGGCTCGGCCCGACTTCGGGCGCGAACCGGTGGCTGACGTGCGGAGCTGAAAGCCCCGGGTGAGCACCACCGAGTCCAAGCCAGCCACTTGTCAGGCCGTTGTAGCCAACGTGTCTGACACTGATCGGCGTTGTAACCCATCCCCATTTATCAATTTTCTTAATCTGGAGACATCCCATGAGCCGTGAAGTTGTTGTTGTCAGCGGTGTGCGCACCGCCATTGGTACCTATGGCGGCAGCCTCAAAGACATCGCCCCCACCGAGCTGGCCGCACAAGTTGTGCGCGAAGCCCTGTCCCGCGCAGGCACCGACGGCAAGGACGTCGGCCATGTGGTGTTTGGCCATGTGGTCAACACCGAACCCAAAGACATGTACCTGTCGCGCGTGGCCGCCATCAACGGTGGCTGCGCCGAAGGCACGCCCGCCTTCAACGTGAACCGCCTGTGCGGCTCGGGCCTGCAGGCCATCGTGAGTGCCAGCCAGTCCATCTTGCTGGGCGACTGCGACATCGCCATTGGCGGCGGCGCTGAAAACATGAGCCGTGGTCCCTACGCTTCGCTGTCGGCCCGCTGGGGTGCCCGCATGGGTGACACCAAGATGGTTGACATGGTGCTCGGTGCCCTGCACGACCCCTTCCACACCATCCACATGGGCGTGACGGCTGAAAACGTGGCCGCCAAGTACGGCATCACCCGCGAGATGCAAGACGCGCTGGCTGTGGAAAGCCACAACCGCGCCGAACGCGCCACAGCAGCCGGTTACTTCAAAGACCAGATCATGCCGGTCATGCTGAAAAGCAAAAAAGGCGACGTGGCCTACACCACCGACGAGCACTTCCGCCCTGGCTGCAAGCTCGAAGACATGGCCAAACTCAAGCCCGTGTTCGTGAAAGAAAACGGCACGGTGACCGCTGGCAACGCCTCGGGCATCAACGATGCAGCCGCCGCAGTGGTGCTGATGGAAGCAGGTGCTGCCAAAGCCCGTGGTGCCAAGCCCATGGCCCGCTTGGTGGGTTACGCCCACACCGGTCTGGATCCCAAAATCATGGGCGTGGGTCCCATTTCGGCCACGCACGCCGTGCTCAAGAAAACAGGCCTCACGGTGAATGACCTGGACGTGATCGAAGCCAACGAAGCCTTTGCCGCGCAAGCCTGCGCCGTGACCCGCGAGCTGGGCCTGGACCCCGCCAAGGTCAACCCCAATGGCTCGGGCATTTCTCTGGGCCACCCCATCGGTGCGACCGGTGCCCTGATCACCGTCAAAGCCCTGTACGAGTTGCAGCGCGTGAACGGCCGCTACGCACTGGTGACCATGTGCATCGGCGGCGGCCAGGGCATCGCCGCGATTTTTGAGCGCATGTAAATCACGGGGGCGAGCAAGCTGCCTACTAAGGGCTTGCCCACATCGACGCAAGGGCGATGGGGCAGACTCTTTGGAGCTTGGTGGCTTCAGCCCCGACATAGGCCTTTCGGCTATTTTTGTCTTTGTGGGAACCCACCCCTGTGGGCTCCCACAAAAAATGATCCCTTGAATGTTGTTCAAGCCTGCGCGCTGGACTCATCCAAAAAAGCGCCTGATCGCAAAGTGATCACCAGCGTATCGCGCCAGCCACCGTCCTGCTCGGGCTGAATTGGCGTGGTTTCATGGATGACGCGGGTGTCGTCCAAAAGCAAAAGCGACCAAGACTCGCTCAGCGTGAAACGCTGGCCACGCGGGCTGTCCATATCGAACACACGGGTCTCACCGCCCTTGATGCCTTGGCGGTCAATCAAAAACACCGCCACCCAATTGACGCCATCGCGGTGCGCGCCCTCGGGGGTGGGACGGCCAATGCCGTCGGTGGTGTCGATGCGAAATTGATGCGCTTCGGTGAACCAGGTCTGATCACCCTGCGCCGCCGACGCCACGCGGGCCAGCCAGCGCAGCAGCGCAGACCATACCGCTTGTTGAACCACCTCTTGGGTCATGGGCTCAAACCAGCGCTGCATGCCGCCGTGCAAGGCGTTGTAGGACACGGGTTGCCAATGCGCACGGTGCGGCATGGCCTTGAGTTCATCGCCAGTCACTTCAAAACTGGCATGCCGACGGCGGCGGTAGCGTCCGCCGTCTTTGAGGTACTGGTCGGGCGGCAAGTCGTTCCAGCTGGGCTGCAGTGCATGCAAGGCCTGCACAGACACCCCTGCCAAAGCGCAGACACTGTCGGCGCTCAAGACCGCAAAGCCTTGAGAAGACAAAGTGGCATTGAGCTGGTCAGGCGCTGTCAGCGGTGGCGGCAGGGTGTTTTGAGGCATGAAAACGTCCGGGCAATCAGGCAAAGACTGTAAGCATAACGCCCCCAACAAGCTTGACCACGAGCAAGGCCGAATGAAGGGGCTTTCATGGATATGGCTGATGTGGATCAAGCAATACAGGGTCGTCCAAATTTAAGCTCTCTCGCAAGCGGTCGCATCCGGCTGCACTGGAGAAAACCATGACCCGCCTGCAATGGAGCGCTGCCCTGTCGCTGGACATGCCCGCCATCGATGACGGACATCAACGCTTGGTGGAACTGCTGGATTTGGCCCATGAAGCCCGCGACACCTCTTTGGTCGATCGCTGGCGCGATCTGTTCACGCACACGGCGCTAATTTTTGAACGCGAAGACCGGTGGATGAACGCCACCCGATTTTCATCTGGCCCCGTTCACAGCACGCAGCACAAAGTGGTGCTGCAAGTCATGAGCGAAGGGCTGGCGGCCGGTGAGGCGGGCGATTTGGCCACGGTGCGCCAAATGGCCGGCGAACTGGGTCAATGGTTCGCCAACCATTCGCAATCGATGGATGCCGCGCTGGCCCTGCACTTGCGCAAAACCGGCTACGACCCCGCCACCGGCGTGCTCAGCATGCCCGACGACATCGCCCTAGCGGCGCAAGGCCGGGCATCACCTCAGGCGTAGCGCTGACTCGCCAGCTTGGCACCCTCGGCCAGGGCCTTGAGTTTGGCCTCGGCCACGGCGCGGCTCATCGGGGCCAGGCCGCAATTGGTGCAAGCAATCAAGCGGTTCTTGGGCACGAACTGCAAGGCGCGGCCAATCGTGTCGGCGATTTCTTCGGGCGTTTCGATGACGGGGTTGGCCACATCGATCACGCCCACCATCACGTCCTTGCCCTCCAGCAGCTTCATCATCTCCATCGGCACATGCGAGTGCATGCACTCCAGGCTGACTTGCTGGATGCTGCTCTTGGCCAAAGCCGGGAACACCTTTTCGTACTGACGCCACTCGTGGCCCAGGGTTTCTTTCCACTTGTTGTTGGCCTCGATGCCATAGCCATAGCAAATGTGGACAGCCGTGGTGCAGGTCAGGCCCCGCGCGGCCACCTCCAGCGCCTTGACGCCCCAATCGGCGGCGTCGTCCATGTAGACGTTGAAGGCCGGTTCGTCAAACTGGATGATGTCCACGCCATCGGCTTGCAGCGCCAGCGCTTCCTGGTTGAGCAGTTCGGCAAAGGCCATGGCCATCTTGACCTTGTCGCCGTAAAAGCGGTCGGCCACGGTGTCCACGATGGTCATGGGGCCGGGCAAGGTGAATTTGAGTTTTTTCTTCGTGTGGGCGCGGGCCAACTGGGCTTCGAAAGCGTGCACACGGCCTTTGAGGCGCAGGGGTGCGATGACTTGCGGCACCTGCGCGTCGTAGCGGTTGTTGCGGATGCCCATGGTGACTTTGTTCACAAAGTCGATGCCCTCGACCTGCTCGACAAAGCCGTGCACAAAGTGCTGGCGGGCTTGTTCGCCGTCACCGATCACGTCCAGACCTGCGTCTTCCTGGGCCTTGATCCACAGCAGCGTGGCGTCGGCCTTGGCTTGTTGCAGCTCAGGGCCTTGGGTGGTCCACTGGGGCCACAGTTTTTCGGTTTCGGCCAGCCAAGCCGGTTTGGGCAAACTGCCTGCGATTGCGGTGGTGAACATGTCAAAAATCCTTGGGTTAAAAATTCAAAGCGAAGAGTTTGCCGTCAATGCAAATTCTTGGGCGAGCAGCTCGTAAGAACGCATTTGGGCGGCAGGGTCATGTGTCCAAGTGATGACCACCAGTTCATCAACTTCCAGGCGTGCGGCCAGTTGGCGCAGCTTGCGGCCGACGGTGGCGGCCGAGCCGATCAGCGCCCCTTCGCGCAGTCGCTGCAACGCAAACTGCTCTGCCGGGCTGTAATCGCGCGACGCTTCTTCGGGTGGCAAGAGCGCGCCGATGCGGCCCAGGTTGCGGTCCATCTTCCAGCGGGCACGACTTTCAAACAGCCGCAGCGCTTCTTCGTCGGTGTCCGCGGCCAACGCCCACACGCACAGAGCCGCATAAGGCCTGGCCAGACTCGCACTGGGGCGGAAGGTCTCGCGGTAAATCTGCAGCGCTTCGTCAGCGCCCTGACCGTCGGTGATGAAGTAGGCAAACGCATAAGGCAGCCCCAGATGCGCTGCCAGCTGAGCGCCATAGTCAGAACTGCCCAACATCCAGACGTCGGGCGAAGTGTGCGACTGCGGATAGGCGTACACGTTGTGCCCGGGGTGACTGGGCGGCAGGTTCTGGCCCTTGACCCAGGCTTGCAGTTCCATCACTTGCTGCGGAAAACGCTCCGAGGCGTTGCGGTCGGGGTTGAGCAGCTGGGCTGTGCGTCCATCGCTGCCCGGCGCACGGCCCACGCCCAAATCGATGCGGCCCGGGGCCAGGGCATCGAGCACGCGAAACTGCTCGGCCACCTTGAGCGCCGAGTAATGCGGCAGCATCACGCCCGCGCTGCCCAAGCGGATGCGCTGCGTGCGCGCCGCAATGGCGGCCATCAAGACCTCAGGCGACGTGCCCACGATGCTGGGGTGGCTATGGTGCTCGCTCACCCAAAAGCGGTGGTAGCCCCAGGCCTCAGCTTGCTGGGCCAGCGCCAGCGTTTGGCGAATGGTCTCGTCCTGCCCACGTCCGGAGGCGGCAGCAGACTGGTCGAGGATGGAAAGTTTCAGGCTCATTCGCGCGGGATTCCAATCTGACTGAGGACTTCACTCAAGCTTTGGTTTGTGGGTCCAAAATGGCCATTTCAGCCTCTTGGAGCGCCCGCCACATGACTTTTCCGCTACCGCTTTTTGGCAGTGCATCGACAAAACTCACCGCGCGGGGCATTTTGTAAACCGCCATGTTCTCACGACACCAGTCGATGATGTCTTGCTCTGTGATTTGGCCCTTGTGGTCTTGGCGCAAAACCACGACCGCCTTGACGGACTCGCCCCGGTATGCGTCTCGCGTGGCGATGATGCAGGCCTCCTGAATGGCCGGGTGTCGGAACATCAGCGCCTCGACCTCGGCAGGCCAGACTTTGAAACCGCTGGCGTTGATCATGCGCTTCAAGCGGTCGGTCATGAAGAAATATCCCTCTTCGTCCACTCGCCCCATGTCGCCGGTTCGAAAGAACGACAAACCATCACGTTCGAAAAATGCACTCGCGGTGGCATCTGGTCGCTTCCAATAGCCCTTGAAGACTTGGGGCCCACTGGTGACAATCTCACCAGACTCACCAACTGGCAACTCAACCAAGGTTTCGGGGTCCACGATACGCGATGTCACGCTCATGAACGGAATGCCGAGGCATTGCTTCTTGGGCGCATCAGGCGGATTGGTGTGAGAGGGGGCTGCGGTTTCTGTCAGGCCATAGCCTTCAACATAACGCAGCCCAAACTGGTCCAGCAGACGTTGTGCCACAGCCTCGGGCATGGCTGCGCCACCCCCGCCTATATAGGTCAGACTGGTCAGATCGTAATTTTGTAAATTCGAACTGCCCAACAAATCGATGACCATGGTCGGAATATTGGTCCAGTGCGTGACGCCCCATTTGGAAATCAAATGACCAGCCGCATCACGGTCCCACCGAGGCATGATGACCAGACTGGCACCCAAGAATATGCTGGCGTGCATCACACTGACCATGCCTGTGATGTGAAACATAGGAACCACACACAAGGTCACGTTTTCAGGTGTGCCGTTACCCCACAAACCACTGGCCATGGCGTTGTGCATGATCGTGCCATGCGTGTGCATACACCCCTTGGGCAGGCCCGTTGTGCCACTGGTGTAAGGCAGCACTGCCAAATCATCAGGCCCGGCTTTGACTGGCGGTAATGTTGTTGCCAAATCCATGCGCATCAAGGTTTGCCATGCGTGCGCTTGACCCGAAACCAATACCGGCAAATCACGAATAGGCATCAACCATGCGCGCCAAGCCTCTGGCAAATCTTGTGGCGTGAGCGCTTCAGGCTCAAACACGTCAGAAAATTGGGTAACCACCAAGTGTTTCAATTGTTGTTGTGCAGGCAACGCATTGCTGGCCTGCGCCAGATCTGGTGCCAAATCAGCAGTGGTCACGGCTACACAAGTATCGGGGTCAGTGATGTAGTGTTTGAGTTCTTCTGCCTTGTTCATCGGGTTGACGGGCACCACCACCGCATCGAGTCGCAATATGGCGAAATGTG
This sequence comes from Limnohabitans sp. Jir72, assembly GCF_003063575.1. GTDB lineage: Bacteria > Pseudomonadota > Gammaproteobacteria > Burkholderiales > Burkholderiaceae_C > Limnohabitans_A. The sequence continues at coordinate 246,865 of NZ_NESC01000006.1, read as the reverse complement.
TGATCACCAGTTGTGGACAATTTTGCATGTTGAGCACCACGCGATCGCCCGCTTGCACACCCAACACCGCCAAGGCAGACGCCATTTTTTCTGCCTCGCTCAACAACTGGCGGTATGTGATGACCGTGCCCAGATAAACCAATGCGGGTTTATCAGGGTAACGCAGCGCACTGATGGCCAGATTCATCCACAAGGATGTGGCGGGCGGCGTGATTTTGGCGGGTAGGCGCGCAGGCCATACAGCGTCATGGGCGGACATCAACAATCTCCTGATGGGTAGAAGACATGTTAAACGCCGACCATGCGCTGGGCCCGCAAAACTTTGTCGCGGGCGAGACCATAGAAACTCTATTCAGGCAAGTGGATGTCTTTTTTGTTTCATTTTGTTTTATTTTGACTCAAATACCCATCATTGGAAATATTTAGTATTCCATTTGCCATTTTTATCATTAAAATAGGCCCATGCAAACACACCTACCACACGACACCCTGCAAGACTACTGTGGCACAACCTATGCAGCCAAACTGCTTGGACTGTCAGTGGGAACCATTCAGACCTTGGTCGAAAAAAATGAGCTTCAAGCATGGAAGACCCAAGGCGGACACAGGCGCATCTCCATGCCTTCGATTCGGGAGTATCAGCGCAAACACAATATGCTGATGTCGCCCAACGAAAGCCGGGAAGGCAGACTGAAAGTATTGCTGGTAGAAGACGATGCGGTCACACGTGACATGCTCAAAGATTTCTGCAATCGCTGTGAAACGCCTGTTGATTGCACCGCGATGTCCTCAGGCTTGGAGGCCCTCATCGACATGGCCAGTATCCAGCCTGATGTGCTGATCGCAGATCTGAACATGCCTGGAGTGGATGGTTTTGAACTTCTGCGCACGATCCGGCACACCCCTCAATTCAACCGCATGACTTGTTTGGTGATTTCTGCTTTGTCTCAAGAAGACATTGCCGCGCGGGGCGGTCTGCCAGAAGGTACTATTTTCATGGCCAAACCAGTCAACATGCAATGGTTCAATGGCTTTTTCACTGCCCTGATCGCAGGCCGCCAAGTAGAACTGCATGCTTCCTGATGGTGAGTACCGAGCCTCAGTACTTGTACTTTGCATGCAACGATGCCAAGCCTTTTTATCACGGATACAGTCACAAACATTGCCTTCACCCACTAAAACAATCACTTAGCCATCTTGCGAACGAAGCCTTTGTCGTTTCTCGAGCGAAGTTGCAACGCAACTTTCTGCAAAACTTGTGGGCAATGAGCTGCCGCCTCAGCCTGAAAAATGTGAGTGCTGTGGTCGCTGGACACCGTAGGACTCAAACACGCGCTGAATACGAAAAAAATTCATCCGAGATCAATTCCTGAAATCGTCAAGAAAAAACCCCTGTTAATCATAGATTAACAGGGGTTTATCTTTATGGCGGAGTGGACGGGACTCGAACCCGCGACCCCCGGCGTGACAGGCCGGTATTCTAACCAACTGAACTACCACTCCTGGTAGATAGCTTTGCTTCAACTTGTGTTGAAGCCAAGTGCTACAAACTTGGCGACCCTACGGGGATTCGAACCCCGGTACTCACCGTGAAAGGGTGATGTCCTAGGCCTCTAGACGATAGGGTCATAACCTGGACTGATTCTTGCGAATCTTCTCGACACTTTGGTGGAGGTAAGCGGGATCGAACCGCTGACCTCTTGCATGCCATGCAAGCGCTCTCCCAGCTGAGCTATACCCCCTTTGGTACAACATTTTAGCGTTTCTGCTTATTTGTTATGCCTCGTTGGTGTCGAGACTTGAATTATAGACAGGTTTTTAGGCATTTTGCAAACTGGCGAGAATTTTTTCGCGTTTATTCAAAGAAAGTACAGCATCCAAAGAAGGTGTCTGTGCAGTGCCCATTACCAGCACACGCACCGGCATGGCGATCTGCGGCATTTTGAGGCCCGTTGCCGCCAACACGTCCTTGATCGCGGCTGAAATCGACGCCTTGTCCCATGCGCACACAGCCAACTTTTCAGCAAGCAATGCCAAGGCCGGTTTGACCGCGTCGGTCACATGCTGGGCTTTTTCTTCCGGGTTGGGCACAACTTCTGCATAAAAGGCACTCACCCACTTGGCCAACACCACCAAAGTGTCGCATCGGTCTTTGAACAAACCGCAAATGGCGGTCAGGCGTTCATCGGCTGTCACGCCGAGCTTGGCCAAGAAGGGTTGAACTTTGACTGCCAAAGCGGCATCGTCCATGCCTTTGAGGTGCTGGGCATTGACCCAGGCCAATTTGGCCGCATCCCACTGCGCGGGGCTTTTGGACAAATGGGTGCCGTCGAACCACTGCACCATCTGATCGAGGCTGAACAGTTCGTCATCCCCATGGCTCCAGCCCAGGCGGGCCAGGTAATTGTTCATGGCTTCAGGCAGGTAACCGGCTTCATCGTAGTTGGAGACCGCCACCGCGCCACGACGTTTGGACAGTTTCTGACCGTCATCGCCCAAAATAACAGGCAGGTGACCGAACTGTGGCAGCTCAGCGCCAAGAGCGCGGTACATGTTGATCTGCCACGGCGTGTTGTTGATGTGCTCATCGCCCCGGAAGACGTGACTGATGGCCATGTCCCAATCGTCGATCACCACCGCAAAGTTGTAGGTGGGCACACCTAAGGTGCCCACTGGTGCACCATCTTCAGGCGCACGCTGGATGATCAGGTCATCGATCTCGGTGTTGCTGATGCTGATCGGGCCTTTGACCAGGTCATCCCAAGTCACCACGCTGTCCACCGGATTGGCAAAGCGGATCACCGGCTTGACGCCCGCAGGAATGGGCGGCAAAACCTTGCCCGGTGCGGGACGCCAGGTGCGGTCATACAAACGCTTTTCGCCACGCGCTTCCTGAGCAGCCTTCATCGCCTCCAGGTCTTCGGGCGTGCAGTAGCAGCGGTAGGCCGTACCCGCGGCCAGCATCTGGTCGATCACCGCCTGATAACGCGCCAGGCGCTGCATTTGGTAAATCGGGCCTTCATCGTAGCCCAAGCCCAACCAGTGCATGGACTCCAGAATTTGGTCCACCGAGTCCTGCGTAGAGCGGGCCACATCGGTGTCTTCGATGCGCAGCACAAACTCGCCGCCGTAGTGACGGGCATAAGCCCAAGAATACAAAGCGGTGCGGGCAGTGCCCAAATGCAGAAACCCCGTGGGAGACGGGGCGATGCGGGTGCGGATTTTCGTCATGGTTTCAACTCAAGAAGGGCCCCATCGGGGCCCTGAATACACATCAAAGGGTTTCGAGGCCTCGGGCCAGATCGGCCTGCATGTCGGCCACATGCTCCAAGCCCACCGCCATGCGGATCAAGCCCTGCGTGATGCCCGCGGCCTGGCGCTGGTCTTCGCTGAGCTTGCCGTGCGAAGTGCTGGCCGGGTGCGTGAGCAACGTTTTGGTGTCGCCCAGGTTGGTGCACAGCGACAGGGTTTTCAAACTGTCGAGCACATGGAAGGCCCGTGCACGGGCTGTTTGCGGGTCACCCGCTTTCACATCAAAGGACAGCACCGCACCGCCCATGCCCGACATCTGCTGCATCGACAAAGCGTACTGCGGATGGCTTTCTAAGCCAGGGTAATAGACACGCGCCACAGCAGGGTGACGCTCAAGCCAAAGGGCCATCTCATGCGCGCGGGCGCTTTGTGCCCGCATGCGGATGTCCAGCGTCTCCAGCCCTTTGAGCACCACCCAAGCATTGAAGGGCGACAACACCATGCCACCGTTTTTCATGACGGGCAGAAACTTTTCCCTGACCATCTTGTCGCTCGCGCACAAAGCACCGGCCATGACACGGCCCTGGCCATCGAGGTACTTGGTGCCCGAGTGCATGATGATGTCCGCCCCCATGGCCACTGGGCGCTGCAAGATGGGCGTGGCAAAGCAGTTGTCCACAGCCAGCAGGGCGCCCGCGTTGTGCGCCAGATCGGCCAAGGCAGCAATGTCACACACCTCGGTCAGCGGATTGGTTGGAGTCTCGGCAAACAGGATTTTGGTGTTGGGACGGATCGCCGCTTTCCAGGCCGCCAGGTCGGTTTGCGGCACGGTGGTGGACTCCACGCCAAAACGCGCGAACTCGGAGCCGATCAACTTGATGGTCGAGCCGAACATCGACTGCGAATAGACCACGTGGTCGCCCGACTTGAGCAAGCTGAACAACATCAGCATCACAGACGACATGCCTGACGAAGTGGCCAGGCAGGCCTCCGTGCCTTCCAGCGCCGCCAAACGCATCTCGAAACTGCTGACCGTCGGGTTGCCCGAGCGACCATAGGTGTAGCCCTCTTCTTCACCGGCGAAGCGACGTGCCGAGGCTTCGGCCGAGGGCTGCACATAACCACTGGTCAGGTACAGGGCTTCGGAGTTTTCGCCATACTGGCTGGGCGGCACGGCGGCACGCACGGCCAAGGTTTCCAGATGCAAATCGTCAAATTGCGAACGGTCAACCATGTCTCACCTCACTCGCTGGCGTTGGGCAAAGCCAAACGCGAATTGTCTTCGGCACCCTCTTCTGTCTGAGGACGGGATTCGTTCAGGCGGCTGATGTCGTCGGAAGAAATGTCCCCCGTGACATAGACACCGTCAAAACACGAGGCGTCAAAGGCCGACAAAGCGCCAGCACCAGCACCCGACACACGGGCCTGGGCCACGGCGCTCTTCATGGCGTCCACGTCCTGGTAAATCAAGGCATCGCAGCCAATGATCTGGCGGATTTCTTCGATGCTGCGGCCATGCGCGACCAACTCTTCAGCCGTGGGCATGTCAATGCCGTACACGTTGGGATAACGCACCGGGGGCGCCGCACTGGCCATGTAGACCTTGTTGGCACCGGCGTCTCGCGCCATCTGCACGATCTCGCGGCTGGTGGTGCCGCGCACGATGGAGTCGTCCACCAGCAGCACATTGCGGCCCTTGAACTCGCTCACGATGGTGTTGAGCTTTTGGCGCACGGATTTCTTGCGCACCGACTGGCCGGGCATGATGAAGGTGCGGCCCACGTAGCGGTTTTTCACAAAACCCTCGCGGTACGGGATGCCCAGCAACTGGGCCAGCTGCATGGCGCTGGGGCGGCTGGACTCGGGGATAGGAATCACCACATCGATGTCGCTTGGGGGCACTGTCGAGATCACGCGCTTGGCCAGGGTTTCGCCTAAATTCAAACGGGCCTGGTAGACCGAGATGCCGTCCATGGTCGAATCAGGACGAGCCAGGTACACGTATTCAAAAATGCAAGGGCTTAGCTGCGCTTTGTCGGCGCACATCTGGCTGTGCAACTGACCTTGCAGGTCCACAAATATGGCTTCACCCGGTGCCAAATCGCGCTCGAACTGGTGCATCGTGCCGTCCAAAGCGACCGACTCACTGGCCAGCATGACCGTGCCGTCCGCGCTGCGGCCCATGCACAAAGGGCGAATACCGTGGGGATCACGGAAAGCCAGCAAGCCATGCCCGGCGATCAGGGCGATCACGGCATAAGAGCCTTTGACGCGGCGGTTCACGCCACGCACGGCTTCAAACACATCATTGGGCGTCAGCGGCAAACCACGGGTGGTTTTTTCAAGCTCGTGCGCCAGCACGTTGAGCAAAACCTCGGAGTCGCTCTCGGTGTTGATGTGGCGGTGGTCGTTGGAGAACAACTCGGCCTTCAAGGCGTGGGCGTTGGTCAGGTTGCCGTTGTGCACCAACACCAGGCCAAACGGCGCGTTCACATAAAAAGGCTGCGCTTCTTCTTCGCTGAAGGCATTGCCTGCTGTCGGGTAACGCACCTGACCCAAGCCGCAATTGCCAGGCAGCGCACGCATGTTGCGGGTACGAAAGACATCACGCACCATGCCTTTGGCCTTGTGCATGAAAAACTTGCGATCGAGTTGCGTGACGATGCCTGCCGCATCCTGGCCACGGTGCTGCAAGAGCAGCAAGGCGTCATAAATCAGCTGATTGACCGGTGCGCTGCTTGCAACGCCAACAATTCCACACATAAGTATTTCCGTTAAAAATTAAAATGGCCCGATCAGCGTCAAGGCAAAAATCTCACAATGGACTCAGGCATCAAAGGCTTCAGCCCCAGAACTGTCATGTCCAGAAAGACTGGCCCCTTGGCGTTTTTCCACCAGTCGCTCCTAGACAGGCCTGTCAACTGAAAAACCACGGTCATCGCCAACAACAGCACCAGACCACGAGCCAAGCCAAAAGCGCCACCCAATGCACGGTCCACAGGACGCAAACCCACCGACTCGACCAATTTCTTGACCAGCCATGACAGCAAGGCCGAAGCAAACAATACGGCCACAAATACCACCACGTAAGCCGCCGCATATTGAACCGATGCTGCAGCACCTTGCACAAATGGAATCCAGACAATCACATCGGTCGCCAACCACTGGGCAAGAAAGAATGCAAACACCCAACCAGACAATGACAGCACTTCATAAACCAAACCGCGCCACAAACCGACGAGCATGGATGCGCATAACACCCCCAGCAACAACCAGTCAATGATGGAGAGCGTCATCTCAAATCTTCAACACGGCAGGTGACAAATTCAGCTTGCGGATGCGTGCAAGCACTTTTTCGACCTCATCGCGGCTATCGTATGGCCCCAAGCGAACCCGCGTGGTGGGCTTGCCATCCTTACCGTCCACAATCTGTGTGTAGGTTTTCAAACCAGCATCTTCCAGTTTGCGACGGACATCGCGCACTTTGTTGACATCCGTGAATGCCCCGACTTGAATGATCAAGCGCTCAGAAGAGGCCGCCTTGCCTTCCAGCAAAGCTTTGGCTTTACCACCATCGTCTTTGCTGTGAATCTCCAACACCTTTTCCTTGGCTTTCTCGGTCTGTTTTTCTTTTGGCTTTTCTATGGGTGCTTCCGGCTTGAAATTGGCTTCATTGACAACAGCATTAGGGTGGGCACTGGCCGGTGCCGTCACAACTTCCTCGCTGGGATCCAAAGCCGCCCGCGTTGATAATTCTTGCGGCGTTGTTTTCAAAGGATTGGCCGGTGCCTGCGCTGCAGGTACGGCAGCAGGAGATGTCAAAGGCATCACCGCCTGACGATCCGGAATCACGATAGGTGTATCCACCGCCACAGGGCGAGGTTGAGTATCAAAAACCAGTGGAAAACCTACAACAGCGATCAATACCAAAACCACAGCCCCAATCAAACGATGCCGTGCTCTGCGACGCACAACTTCGAGATTTTGATTGGCCGCCGACGCCACAGCTTCATCAGCAGCGTGATCACCGGTAAAACGGAACTTGAAAAAAGCCATGGCGGGTGCTCAGGAACTGAGGTGTTTGGCTTGCAGGCGCGGGGTGCCGTTTTGCAGCACACCGCCCACGGTGTAGAACGAGCCAAAGACAACAATTCTATCAGTCGGGTCTGCCGCATTGATGGCCGCCTGCAAAGCACTCATGGGGTCGGGATGAACACTCGACGCCACATCATGGCGGATATTTTGCGCAGTCCACGCCTGCTGCAAATCGACCGCTTTGGCCCCCCTGGGAGTGGGCAAATCGGTGAAATACCAGCGGTCAATCAAGGGGTTGACCCGCTGCAGCATGGGCAGCAAGTCCTTGTCGGACATGGCCCCCAGCACCGCATGGGTGGTGGGGTAAAAGCCCATGGCATCGAGGTTCTCGGCCAAAGCCGCCACCGAATGCGGATTGTGCGCCACATCCAGCACCAAAACAGGCTCGCCCGGAACGATCTGGAAACGGCCGGGCAGCTCAACCAAGGCCAGACCATTGCGCACCGCTTGCGCCGTCACCGGAATGCGTGGGCGCAAAGCGTCGAGTGCCGCCAGCACGCCCGAGGCGTTGACCAGCTGGTTGGCCCCGCGCAAAGCCGGGTAAGCCATGCCGGCATAGCGGCGCCCCCGGCCCGCCCAAGCCCACTGCAGCTTGTCGCCTGAAAAATTGAAGTCCTGGCCGAAACGCCACAGGTCTGCGCCGATGGCTACGGCATGGTCGATCACAGTTTGCGGTGGCACGGGGTCACTCACGATGACAGGACGGCCGGCGCGCATGATGCCAGCCTTTTCTAAACCGATACTCTCGCGGTCCTTGCCCAAAATGGCGGTGTGGTCGATGTCGATGCTGGTGATCACAGCACAGTCGGCGTCGATGATGTTGACGGCATCCAGACGGCCGCCCAAACCCACTTCCAAAATGGCCACATCCAGATTCGACTGGGCCATCAGGTGCAGGATGGCCAGGGTGCTGAACTCGAAATAGGTCAGGCTCACATCGCCACGAACCGCCTCGACGGCGGCAAAAGCCTGCGCAAACTGCTCGGCACTGGCCGACTCACCATGCACACGGCAACGCTCTTCAAAATGCACCAAATGCGGCGAGGTATAAACGCCCGTGCGGTAACCGGCCTGCAGCAAGATGGCTTCCAGCATGGCGCAGGTCGACCCTTTACCGTTGGTGCCAGCCACGGTGATGACCGGGCAGTCGAACTTCAATGCCATGCGGTCGGCGACGGTTTTCACACGGTCCAGCCCCATGTCAATGGCCACGGGGTGTAGTTGCTCGCACCAGTCGAGCCATTCCTGTAGAGTCTTCATAGGCGGCGATTGTCGCCCACTACCGACACTTTCACCGACCTACATCCCTCATGAACCTCATTGTTTACGGCATTCCGAATTGCGACAGCGTCAAAAAAGCCCGCGCCTGGCTGAGCGGCCAAGGCATGAACCCCTCATTCCACGATTTCAAGAAGCAAGGCGTGCCTGCCGATGCATTGGACGCCTGGATGGCCGCTTGCGGCTGGGAAACCGTGCTCAACCGCAAAGGCACCACTTGGCGCAAGCTCGACGCCGCCGTGCAAGCGAACGTGACCGATGCCGCCAGCGCCAAAGCCGTCATGCTGGAGCACGCCAGCACCATCAAGCGGCCGGTGATCGCCTGGCCCTCGGGGAAAATCACCGTCGGGTTCACGCCTGAGCAATGGCCTGCTTGATGCCTCAAGCGCCGGGATGGGGCTTGAGGCAACTTTACTTGCCAGCAATGCACAAGCGCCTTGTCCCCCGCTAAACTCGTCATCCACGATTTGACAGAGAGATGCACCATGAAAACATTGGTAACCACACTTTTGTTGGCCACGGCCAGCCTGGTCCAAGCCCAGGAAGTCGGGCAAGTGATTTCACGCGCTGCCGTTTACCAACAAGTCGCCGTGCCTCGCCAAACCTGTAGCCAAACCCCAGTGATGGTGCAAAACCCCACATCGGGTGCGGGAGCCTTGATGGGCGCTATCGCGGGCGGTGCCCTGGGCAGTCAGATTGGCGGCGGTTCAGGTCAAGCCCTGGCCACCATGGTCGGGGTGGTGGGCGGCTCCATCATGGGCGATCGGGTCGAAAACCCCGGCAGCCAAGTACAAAACCAAACCAGCTGCACCACCCAGAACTTCATGGAAAACCGTCTGGTCGGCTACAACGTGGTTTATGAATACGCTGGAAAACAATTCACCGTGCAATTGCCTCAAGACCCCGGTCCGACCATCCAATTGCAAGTCAGCCCGATGGGCATGACCCAAGCGACCGTACCCTCGTCCACTGTGGTCATGCCCGCCCAGACCGTGATGACCCAGCCTGCTGTGGTCTATCTACCAGCGCCCGTCTACCGCAGTTACCCGCCCATTTACACCAACCTCAATTTCGGGTGGGGCTGGGGCGGTGGCTACCGTCACGGCCACTGGCGTTAATGGGCTCAGATGAGTCCGATCTCATCTGACCTAAAATCTCGGGTTGATCGTTTGACCCGCCAAGCAGGGGCCGCATCAGGCCCCTGTTTCATTTTCAGACTCGTTCTACCCGATACACACCATGACCACCCAAACCATCGACGGCGTCTCCGTCAACACCCAAGCCAATGTTTACTTTGACGGCAAATGCGTCAGCCACGGCCTGACCCTGCCAGACGGCACCAAACTGTCGGTGGGCGTGATCTTGCCCGCGACCCTGACCTTCAACACCGGCGCACCTGAGATCATGGAATGCGTGGGCGGCTCCTGCGAATATAAGCTCGACGGCAGCAACGAATGGCTCAAGTCCAGCGCAGGCGAAGAGTTCAGCATCCCCGGCAACTCCAAGTTCGAGATCCGTGTGACGGAGCCCTACCACTACATCTGCCACTTCGGTTGATCCCCTCATGAGCACCATCCTGCAAAACCTGCCCAAAGGGCAAAAAGTTGGTATCGCCTTTTCGGGCGGCCTGGACACGTCTGCTGCCCTGCTGTGGATGAAGCAAAAGGGCGCCCTGCCCTACGCCTACACCGCCAACCTGGGCCAGCCTGACGAGTCCGACTACAACGAGATTCCCCGCAAGGCGATGGAATACGGCGCTGAAAAAGCCCGCCTGGTCGACTGCCGCACCCAGCTGGCCCACGAAGGCATTGCCGCCATCCAGTGCGGTGCTTTCCACATCAGCACCGGTGGCATCACCTACTTCAACACCACCCCGCTGGGTCGCGCGGTGACCGGCACCATGCTGGTGGCCGCCATGAAGGAAGACGACGTCAACATCTGGGGCGACGGCAGCACCTTCAAGGGCAACGACATCGAGCGCTTTTACCGCTACGGCCTGCTGACCAACCCGAGCCTCAAGATCTACAAGCCTTGGCTGGACCAGCTGTTCATCGACGAACTGGGTGGCCGCGCCGAAATGAGCGCCTTCATGACCGCCAACGGCTTTGGCTACAAGATGAGCGCCGAAAAGGCCTACTCCACCGACAGCAACATGCTGGGTGCGACCCACGAAGCCAAAGACCTGGAAAGCCTGCAAAGCGGCATGAAGATCGTCAACCCCATCATGGGCGTGGCGTTCTGGAAACCCGAAGTCGAGGTCAAGGCCGAAGAAGTGAGCGTGCGCTTTGAAGAAGGCATGCCCGTGGCCCTGAACGGCGTGGAATACGCCGACCCGGTCGAACTGTTCCTCAAGGCCAACGAAATCGGCGGACGCCACGGCCTGGGCATGAGCGACCAGATCGAAAACCGCATCATCGAAGCCAAGAGCCGCGGCATCTACGAAGCCCCCGGCATGGCGCTGCTGCACATCGCTTACGAGCGTTTGGTCACCGGCATCCACAACGAAGACACCATCGAGCAGTACCGCATCAACGGCCTGCGCTTGGGCCGCCTGTTGTACCAAGGCCGCTGGTTCGACCCACAGTCCATCATGCTGCGCGAAACCGCCCAGCGCTGGGTGGCCCGCGCCGTGACCGGCACCGTGACGCTGGAGCTGCGCCGTGGCAACGACTACAGCATCCTGAACACCGAGTCGGCCAACCTGACTTACGCCCCAGAGCGTTTGTCGATGGAAAAAGTGGAAGACGCCCCGTTCAGCCCGCTGGACCGCATCGGCCAGCTGACCATGCGCAACCTGGACATCGTGGACACCCGCGCCAAGCTGGGCATTTACGCGCACGCCGGTTTGTTGTCGGTGGGTGAAGGCCCGCACATCTACAAGTTGGATGGCAGCGGCAAGAGGTGATGACGGACTGCTGTCAGCAGCAGCGCTGCTGACAGCAGTCAACTTCTATTCAACTCGAGATTCGGATTTTCATGACCTACCGGTCATTGAGACTGCGTTGCTCGACTCAAGCGCTGAAGTTCAGCTTCTGATATTTCCTCAAACACACGGACCACTTTGGTCACGCCACCAATTGTGCGGGCAACATCCGTGGCACGCTTGGCCTCACGAGGAGTCACGCGCCCCATCAAATAGACAATGCCTCGCTCAGTGACCACCTTGAGGGTGTTGACCTGCAAGTCTTTGGCATCCAGAAATGCAGCCTTCACCTGCCCTGTGATGATGGTGTCTTTGGAGCGCTGAGCCAGGCTGCTGGGCAAAGTCACCGCCAGATCGTTGATGACTTCGCCCACATTCTCCTGGCTTTGAGCCAACTTCTCTGCACGCTGCTTGAGGGCTTGCGTTCGAACTTCACCCGACATCAACACGCGCTTGTTGTAACTGGTCACGTTCAAATGCACGCTGTCACCCAACTCTTGGCGAACGGCGCTGGCCACCTTGATCTCGATGCCTTCGTCCTCGACTTGCGAGCCGGTGGTGCGGCGGTCCGTGGCCACCACACCTGTCATGACCGCGCCGCCCACCAACAAGGGGGCGCATGCGGGCAAGCCCGACAGGGCCACTACAGCCAAAGTGCTGGTCAAGACCAGCGATTGCAAATTGCGTTTCATTTAAACAGGCTCCTGTTCACCCAACAACTGGGTGTCTATTGCATCGCACAAACAGTGCAGCACCAGGTGCTGCACTTCGCGAATTCGCGCCACCCGATCGTGGGGCACGCACACGTGCACATCGGTCTCACGCAATTGGCGGCCCAAACCGCCGCCGTTTTGGCCCGTCAAAGCCAGCACGGTCATCTCGCGCTCATGGGCCGCTTGCACGGCCTCGACCAAGGCACCCTCTTCACCATCGGCGCTGATCAGCACCAGCACATCGCCGGTCTGCCCCAAAGCACGCACTTGAAGCGCCAAGGCCCTGCCATCTGGCCAGGCTGAAGCCATCAACCCATCCGAGGCCAGGGCCATGGCTGCCAGGCCTGGGCGACTGCGCTCAAACCCCCCCACCAACAACAAGGCCAAGTACTGGGCCATGGCCGACGAAGCGCCCATGCCGGCAGTGAGCACTTTGCCGCCGCCGGTCACGCAAGCGAGCACCGCCTGGACGGCCGCATCCACCGGCTTGGCCAAAGCCTCGGCCACTTGGTAGTGCAGGTCGGCACTGTCGATGAAATGCTGTTGAATGCGCTGGTCTAACATGGCTGGGGATGATAACCGCCCCTCCACACTTCACCGGGGCATTTCCCCTGATTTTTGGTGACTTGCCGTACGTCATTCAAGCGGCGTCGAAGGCTGCTGGCAACCACTGAGGTCCTTGTGCCTCAATCGTGACCACATCAAAGCGGGTCGGCGGCAATCGCCGCCAGCGCAGCAGGTAATGGTTTGCCGCAAACACGATGCGCCTTTGCTTTTGAAAACTCACGCTGGCCGCCGCACCGCCGAAATCATTGCGGCTGCGTTTGCGCACCTCGACAAACACCACCGTGCCGTCGGGCGTCTGCATGATCAGGTCAATTTCACCGCCCCCTCGGCCAGGGGTCCGATAATTGCGCTGAAGCAGACGCAAACCGCGTTCTTGCAAATAGGCCAGTGCCTCGTCTTCGCCCGCATCTCCGCGGGCCTTGGTGGTGGTGCTGCGCACCGTGTCTTTTTTGAGGAATTGCATTGACTCCGTCTCCCTTGTCTGCGTCTTTCGCCCCAGCCCTTGCCGCCGCGAATGACGCCGCCGGACAGCAAAACCACCCGGCCAGCACACTGTATGTCGTGGCCACCCCGATTGGCAACCTGGCCGACATCAGCCTGCGCGCCTTGCATGTGCTACAAAAGGTCGACGTCATCGCCTGCGAAGACACCCGCCACACCCAGCAGATGCTGCGCGCCTACGGGATTGACCGCCCGGGCGCCCAACTGCTGGCCGTGCACCAGCACAACGAAGCCGAAGCAGCGCAAGCCGTGATCGCCCGCCTGGCCCAGGGCGAGCGCGTGGCTTATGTGAGCGATGCAGGCACCCCCGCCATCAGCGACCCCGGAGCGCGCCTGGCCGCCGCGGTACGCCAGGCCGGTTACCGCGTGTTGCCCCTGCCCGGCGCCAGCAGCGTGATCACGGTGCTCAGCGCCTCGGGCATGACGGGCGAGCAGGGCTTTGTCTTCACCGGCTTTTTGTCCAGCAAAGCAGGCGAGCGCCAGCAAGCTGTGCAGGCACTGGCGCAAGAAACCCGCGCTGTGGTGCTGCTCGAAGCGCCCCACCGCATAGAGGCCCTGGCCCAAGCCCTGGCGGTGTTGGGCCAGCGGCGCGTGACCATCGGGCGCGAGTTGACCAAGCAGTTTGAACAAATCGAAACCGTGGCCGCACAAAACTTCGCTGCTTGGTTGGCGGAGAAACCCGAACGCCTGCGCGGCGAATTTGCCTTGGTGCTGCACGATGCGCCCGTGGCCGAAACGGCGGGCGAAGGCTTGCGGGTGCTGCAATTGCTGCTGCCCGAGCTGCCCTTGAAAACCGCCGTGAAGTTGGCGGCCGAGATCACGGGCGAATCGAAAAACGCGCTGTACGAGCAGGCTTTGGCACTGAAAAAGTCCTGAAGCGCTCAGCGCTTGCGCAAGCCCAGCCCCATGACGGTGGACACCACCACCAAAGCGCCCACCAGCTGCATTGGCGCGATCGATTGGCCCAGCAATGCCCAAGCCAGTACCAAGGCGAAGACCGGCTCCACGTTCATGATGGCCGAGTTGCCCACCACGCCCAGCTTGGGCAGGACCATGAACATGATGGTGAAGGCCGTGCCGTACAAAAAGCTCAGTAGGCCCAAACCCCACCAACCCGGCGGTGCTGTAGGCAGGTGAAAGCCGCCCTGCGTCATGGCGGCGGTGATCGAAAAAATCGCGACCAGCCCCATGGTCGAAAACGTGCGCAAGCGCCCGTCCAGGCCCCCTGCTTCGTGCTCCATGAGCACCATGGCCAAACCAAAGGTGCCTGAAGCGGCCAGGGCAAATGCAATGCCCACCCCAATCTGGCTCCAGTGCGCCGCCGCGCCCAAGCCCGACGCGGCGCCGAACACATCCAGCGCCAGCGCCAGCCCGATCAGCATCAAGGGCATGGCCATGAGCACAGCGCGTTCGGCCCTGTGGCCATACAAAATCCGGGCCCAAAAAGCCGTGGTCAGTGGGTAGGTGTTGAAAGCCAGCAAAGCCAGCGCCACCGGCAAACGGGCCACCGAGGAATACAGGCACACGCTTTGCACTGCGATCAGCGCGCCAATGGTCAGCAGGAATTTCTTTTGCCGCAGCGTGGTCGTCAAAGACACTTTTTGCTGCCAAAGTACAAAGCCCACCACCAAAGCCGTGACGCTGCTGCGCGCGCTGACGGCGGTGACCACGTCCACGCCGTTATTGAACGCAAAACGGGCCGCCACATGGTTGGCCCCCATCATGAAGGCGATCAAGAGCAGTGTGGCAAAGGCGGTGCCCGTCAGGGCTTTGCGTGCGGTCGTCATGGCTTCATTGTGCGGGGTACAGGCCCAGCCCCTTGGCATGCAGGCGACTCAAACCCAGCAGCGCATCGGTGAAAGGTGTGGCCACCTGCGTCAGCTGACCCAGCTCGCGCACCGCGCTGACCAGGGCATCGAGCTCCACCGGCTTTCCCGCCTGAACATCTTGCAGCATCGAGGTCTTGAATGCGCCCAGCTTGCGGGTCATGGCGTGGCGGTCCTCAGGGGCTTGCGCGATCGGGATGCCGATGCGCTCGCCAATCACTTTGGCCTCCAGCATGACGTTCGAGATGAAGCCCCGCACCAGATCGTCGTCGAGGATGCGGTCGGTGGTCGCTCCGGTGATGGCGCTGACCGGGTTGACGGTCATATTGCCCCAGAGCTTGTACCAAATGTCTTTTTGAATCTGTGGCGACAGCGTGGCATTGAAGCCAGCCTTTTGCAGCAGCGCATGCAAAGCCTGCACACGCGCTGTGGGCTGGCCCGAAGGTTCGCCCACGATGAGCCCGTCGCCAAAGTGGTGGCGGATCACGCCCGGCGCATCAACCGAACAACTGGCGTGCACCACACAACCGATGATGTGCGCGGCGGGCAAGGCTTGGGCAATGGCACCGCGGGGGTCCACCGAGCTGAGGGAGTGGCCTTCGACCGGACCGCCAAAGCCTTGCAAAAACCACCAGGGCACACCGTTCATGGCCGTCAGCACGACGGTGTGCGGGCCGATCAGCGGCCCCACTTGCGCCGCCACCGAAGCCAAAGCAGGCGCTTTGACCGAGATCACCACCAGATCCTGCACGCCCAGTGCCACCGCATCTTGGCTGGCCACCACCGGCACGGTGTGCAGTTCACCGCCCTGGTGCATCTGCAAACCGTTTTTTTGCAAGGCTTGCAAGGTGTCGCCACGCGCCAGCACGCTCACTTGGGCACCGGCACGCGCCAGGTGCACACCCATCCAACCGCCGATGGCGCCTGCGCCCACGATGGCGACTTTGCGAAAGTTGACAGCGTTCATGCGCGCCACCCGGTATCGATGCGGTCCACCTGACGCACCAAGGCGTCAAACACGTCTTGCCCCGCACCGTGGTGGGGGTTGAACTGCAGCGCATCGCGTGTGCAATTGGCGGCCACCGCTTCAGGCACCGGGATGGGCTGGCCCATGCTCTGCGTGGCCAGCTGGATTTCGCAGGCGCGTTGCAGTGTCCAGAGGATCGCAAAGGTCTGGGGCAACGTATGCCCCCAAGTTAAAAGGCCGTGGTTGCGCAGGATCACAGCGGGCTTGTTGCCGATGCTTTGCAAGACACGCGGCCCCTCTTCGGCATGGATGGTGATGCCCTCGAAATCGTGGTACGCCACCATGTCGTGCAGCTGCGCCGAATAAAAGTTGCTTTGCGAGAGGCCGTCTTTGAGGCACGCCACCGCCACACCCGCCGTGGTGTGGGTGTGCATCACGCAATGCGCGCCCTCAATGCCCGCATGCAGCGTGGCATGGACCACGAACCCTGCCGGGTTGACCTTGTGGGACGAGCCGTCCAGCACATCGCCTTGCATGTTGATCTTGACCAAGTTGCTGGCGGTGACTTCGCTGTAGTGCAGGCCAAAGGGGTTGATCAAAAACTGCTTGTCGCCACCGGTCACGCTGTCGGGCAGGCGCAGCGTGATGTGGTTGTAGATCATCTCGGTCCAGCCGAGCATGGCAAACACGCGGTAACAGCTGGCCAGCTGGAGCCGCGCCTGCCATTCATCAGGGTGCATGTGGACCGGTGCAGGCACATCGGTGGGCACAGATTTGAAAATGGTATTCATGGCGCGAACTCCAGACAGGATCAAAAACTCAAGCCTCGGCGGTGAAGCCGATGGTCTTGACGATGGGTGCCCACTTGGCGGTGTCCTTGCGGATCAGCTCGGACAACTCGGCAGGCGTGCTGGACAAGGCTTCCAGACCGAAGGTGGCCAAGCCGTCCACCACATCCTTGGACGCGAGAGCAGCTTTGACGGCAGCGTTCAGGCGTGCCACCACGTCAGGCGTTGCCTTGGCGGGCAGGAAGAAAGCGAACCATTCGCTGTGCACCATGTCCTTGAGGCCTTGCTCGGCATAGGTGGGCACATCGGGCGCAAAACGGTTGCGCTTGGCACCGGACGTGGCCAGGATGCGGACCTTGCCCGTGGGCAGGTGCTGGGTGATGTCGCCGATCGGGCCGCTGACGGCGGCAATCTGGCCGCCCAGCAGGTCCAACATGGCCGGTTGGGTGCCGCGGTAAGCCACGTGCTTGATCTCGACACCCGCATGGCGGCCCAGCAAGGCGCCCACAAAGTGCGGCGTGGACCCTGCGGCGGGCGACCCAAAGTTGGCCTGCGCCGGGTTGGCCTTGGCCCAGGCCATGAAGTCGTTGATGTTCTTGACGCTCTCAGGCACGGCAGGGCCCACGGCAAAGCCGAAATCGAACACACAAGCGATCGACACGGGGCTCAGGTCGGTGGCCGGGTCGTAGCTGAGCTTTTTGTAGATGTGCGGGTAGATCGTCAGCATCGAGGTCGGTGTCTGCAGCATGGTAGCGCCGTCAGCCGGCTGGCTCTTGACGTATTGGATGGCGATCTGGCCGCCCGCGCCGGTCTTGTTTTCGACCACAGCGGCCTTGGCGTAGGTGCCGGTCATGCGCGTGGCCACGCGGCGGCAGGTGGTGTCCGAGGTGCCGCCCGCGGCAAAGCCGGTGACGATCTTGAAGCTCTCAATCTGGGCCTGGGCCATGACCTGTTGGCCCAAGCTGGCCAGCAAAGCACCAGCGCTGGTGGATTGAACGAATTGACGACGGGAAATGCTCATGGAAGTCTCCTGTTGGAAGTTAAAACACACGCACAAAAATCAAGATTCATCGCGCAGCCAATGGACTGCGCCGGAATGGGTGACCGCCCCTTGGTGGCTGGGGCGGACGGTCAAAGCATACTTTTCGAGCAAGCCGCCAAGCGGCGGCGCAGCCACTGCAGGCAGCTGGGCCAGGCGTTGCGCCAGTTCGGCGTCGCTCAGCTGCACGGCAATGCTGCGCGTCTCGGGCCGTGCGTCGATGGTGATGATGTCGCCATCGCGCAGCGCGGCAATTGGGCCCCGGTCTGCCGCTTCAGGGCCTGCATAACCGATGCACAAGCCCCGCGTAGCACCCGAAAACCGTCCGTCGGTGAGCAAAGCCACCTTGTCGCCCATGCCTTGCCCATAGAGCAAAGCGGTGATGCCCAGCATCTCACGCATGCCTGGGCTGCCTTTGGGGCCTTCGTTGCGGATCACCAGCACATCGCCTGGCTGGTAGCGCATGGCCTGCACCGCAGCCTGGGCCTGTTCTTCGGATTCAAACACGCGCGCAGGCCCCTGGTGCACCAGTGTTTTGAGGCCAGCCGTCTTGAGCAACGCACCATCCGGGCACAGATTGCCTTTGAGCACGGCCAGGCCCCCGTCCAGCGACAAGGCCTGCTCGACCGAATGCACCACCTGGCCATCGGGCGCGTTGGCCGTGGCCAGCTCTTGCGCCAGGGTGCGGCCGGTATAGGTGAGCACATCGCCATGCAAATGGCCTGTGCGCAGCAACTCACGCAGCACCACGCCTGCACCACCGATGTAGAACATGTCGCGCGCCAGGTATTGGCCACCGGGCCGCAAGTCGGCAATCAGCGGGGTGCGGGCAAACACCTCGGCCACATCGTCCAAATGAAAGCGGATGCCCGCCTCGTGGGCGATCGCCGGGATGTGCAGCGCCGCATTGGTCGAGCCGCCCGTGGCGGAGACCACGGCGCAAGCGTTTTCAAGTGCCTGGCGCGTGACGATGTCGCGCGGCAAGGGCGCGTCGCCCATCACTGCCGCCATCAGGGTTTTGGCGGCGCGGCGCAGCATCGGTGCGCGCTCGCTGAAGACGGCAGGCACCATGCTCGACCCGATGGGGGCCAGGCCCAGCGCCTCGGACACCATGCCCATGGTGTTGGCGGTGAATTGGCCAGCGCAAGCGCCTGCGGTGGGCAGGCAGGCGCGGCTCATGGCGTCCAGCTCGTCCTGGGTCGCGTCACCGGCCAGCACCTTGCCTATGGTTTCGTAGGTGTCGACCACGTTCAGGTCACGGCCATGCACCCCGGGCATCTGGCCGGGCAAGGCCGAGCCGCCATGCACGAACACGCTGGGCACATTGCAGCGCACCATGCCCATCATCAAGCCCGGCAAGTTCTTGTCGCAGGCCCCGATGCCAAAGATGCCGTCCCACTGGTGGCCGCGCACCGAGGCCTCCACGCTGTCGGCGATCAACTCGCGCGAGATCAGCGAAAAACGCATGCCCGAATGCGCCATGGTCAGACCATCGGACACCGAGATCACCGGGCACTCGTGGGGCGTGCCGCCAGCGGCATAAATGCCGGTTTTGGCGTGCTGAGCCTGATCACGCAGGTTGAGGTTGCAGGGGCTCATCTCGCCGCCCGTGTGGAACACGCCCACATGCGGGCGAGCGATGTCTTCCTCATCCTGCCCCAGCGCATGCAAAAAGCTGCGCGTGGTGGCGCGGATCGTGCCTTCGTAGATCGTGGCCGATCGGAATTTGCGGGGCGCTTTGTCAGTGCTCATGCCGGCCCGCTTCAGTAGGTTTGACCGGGGGTGACCGCAGGCGACACCACCTGTTTGAAGCGCGCAGCCAAGTCACTGGTCTGGCGCATCAGGATTTGCGTGTCCAAACCCACAGCGACAAAGATGGCGCCCAGCGACAGGTAGTGTTGCGCCAGTTTTTCATCGGGCGTGAGGATACCGGGGGCCTTGCCCGCCTTCAGGATACGGGCGATGGCATCGGCAATGGTGGCTTGCACATCGGGGTGTGCGGCATTGCCCACATGGCCCATGCTGGCCGAGAGGTCGGCCGGGCCGATGAACACACCGTCCACACCGGGGGTGTTGGCAATCGCGTCCAGGTTCTTCAGCGCTTCGAGCGACTCGACCTGCACGATGAGGCAAACCTCTTCGTTGGCGCGCTGGAAGTAGTCGGTGTAATGGCCCCAGCGCGACGCACGGGCGCCCGCCATGCCGCGCACACCGCCCTGACCATCGTTCTGCGGGTAGCGCATGGCTTGCACCAGTTGCGCGGCTTGTTCGGGCGTGTCGACCATGGGCACCAGGATGTTTTGCGCGCCCAGGTCCAGGTACTGTTTGATGAGCGCCGTGTCACCCACGGGCACGCGGCACACCGCATGGCTGCCCGGGTAGGCGGCAAGCGTCTTGAGCTGGGCGATGATGCTGCTCAGGTTGTTGGGTGAGTGTTCGCCGTCGATGACCAGCCAGTCGAAGCCGGCCAGCGCACAAATTTCGGCGCTGTAGTCACTGGCCAGGCCCATCCACAGGCCGATCTGGGGGCTTTTGTTTTTGAGGGCTTGTTTGAAGGTGTTCACGGGTGTCAGCATGGTGTGTTTTCCTGTTTGAATGCGCCAAGGCCTGTCGTGGCCGGGCTGGCGGTTTGGGCGATGTGGCAAAGCGAAGCGCCTCTGAGCCCGGGCCGCCAGCCCGGTTGCGACAGGCACCCGTTAGAGCGTGCAGAAGGCAAAACCTCAAACAAAACGGAACTCCAACTTGCCCAGCGGCCCGTAGTCGGCGTCAAACACATCGCCCACTTTGGCAAGCGCTGGTTTGGTGAATGAACCGGCGAGAACAATTTCCCCTGCTTGCAAGTGCTCGCCCCAAGGCGCGAGCTTGTTGGCCAGCCAGGCGATGCCCACGGCCGGGTGCCCTTGCACGCCTGCTGCCAGGCCGGTTTCTTCGACCACGCCGTTTTGGCGCAAGACCGCACCGCACCAGGGCAAGTCGGTGGTCAGCGGGTCGACCCGATTGGCTCCGAGCACGATGCCCGCATTGGCGGCGTTGTCGCTGATGGTGTCGTACACCTTGCGCATGACCTTGGTGTGGCGGTCGAACTGTTCGATGCGCGAATCGATGATCTCAATCGCCGGTGTCACGTAGTCGGTGGCATCCAGCACCTGCTGCACGGTCACGTTCGGGCCGCGCAGTTCCTTCTTGAGGATGAAGGCCAGTTCCACCTCGACACGCGGGGCAATGAAATCGGTGAAGGGAATGTCCAGCACCTGACCGGGCGTGCAGGTGTAGCGCATGTCATCCAGCAGCGTGCCGTAGT
Source organism: Limnohabitans sp. Jir72 (assembly GCF_003063575.1). GTDB lineage: Bacteria > Pseudomonadota > Gammaproteobacteria > Burkholderiales > Burkholderiaceae_C > Limnohabitans_A. The sequence continues at coordinate 225,615 of NZ_NESC01000006.1, read as the reverse complement.
CCGGCTCGTCGATCTGGCTCGAGACCTGCATGGCTCGGCTCGTCAGCCCGATCTTGTGGCCGATCATGGTGCGCCCCTCGGCGAACTTGATCCGCATCCAGGCGCGGTTGATGCGGTAGCCGTCTTCGATCGTCATGCCCGGGAAGCGCTTGGAAAAGTGCTCGATCTGCACGCGGGATTTTTCGGACTGGTTGAGCTCGTGTGCGAGCTGCTGGATCAATGCGTCGTCAAACATGGTGTTCCTGTAGAAGCGGCGCCCTCGCCGCGATGGTTTCAGGGGTGTTGAGGGGTCATCGCCGCGAGGGCGCGGCGCCCGCATCTCGTCAGGGGCCCATCAGGTTTTGTTGAACAGCGGATGCAGGTTGCTGTGCTTGGCGTCAAACACCTCAGGCCCAACATCGATCTGCAACGTGATGCCGATGTGGCGCTGCGCCATCACGGGGGCAAAAAAGGCTTTGGCCACCTCGACCAATGTCTGCCCAGCGCTTTGCTGGGTGGCCTCGCTGCGGCCTCGGCCCATGCGCACGTTCAGGTACACAAAGGCGTAGTCGCCCGTGCCACCTGCTGCCTGGCCCGCCGCGCCGCCATCGGCCACGGCGTAGTGCGGCGCCGGGTAAGCCAGCACACGCGTGCCACCCGTGGGGAAAACCTGTTTGCCTGCTTCGTCTTGCACGGTGAGCATGGCGTCGGCCATCTGGCGGCACAGCGTGGTCATGTGGACTTCGGCATCGAGCTGGCCGGTGTAGAGGATCACAAGATGGGGCATGGCGAGGTCTTTGTAGGTCGGACCTTCAGGTCCGACGTTCGTGGTTTGGCAAAGGTCCATGTCGGGGCTGAAGCCGCCGACCTACGGGTAGAACTCATCTTCATAACCGGGTGCTCACAGCGGTATAGCCTTGCACGCTACTGGCCTGCGCCACCGGGATGTGCTCGCCTTTTTGCGGCGTCACTTCAAAAATCGCATTCAGCTGACCCGTGCCGCTGGCCCCAAAGTAAGGGGTCACGATCTCGGCCGCGCCGTCGTAGCCGGTCCAGCCCAAAGCGCCCATCAGCATGGCGGTGTCGTGCATGAAGCCTTCGCCGTGGCCTTTGCTGGCGTACTCGGGCAGCATCTCGCAAAACGCTTTCCACTCGCGGTTGCCCCACATCTGCAGCACCTGCTTGTCGAGCTGCTCTAAAAAAGGGCTCCAGATCTTGTGGGCGAATTCAGGTGCCAAGCCGTTTTGGGCAAAGCGGTGACTGAGCGAGCCACTGGCCAGAAAGGCCACCTTGCCGTCGTAATGCTTTTCCACCGCCTCGCGCATGGCCCAACCTAAACGTGCGCTGTCGTTCAGGTAATGCACCATGCACAGGGCCGACACCGAGATCACCTTGAAGTGCTGGTCTTCGTTCATGTAGCGCAGCGGCACCAGCGTGCCGTACTCGGGGTCGAGCGTGGTGTTGTCGTGCGCCAGCGTTTCCACGCCGTGCGCGTTGGCCACTTTGGCCAGCAGGTGCCCCAGCTCGGGGTTGCCCGGTGACTCAAAAGCCATGTGGTTGATGAAGTGCGGCAACTCATTGCTGGTGTAGCTGCCCTTGAAGTGCGGCGCGCAGTTGATGTGGTAATTCGCGTTGACCAACCAGTGCGTGTCGAACACCACCAGCGTGTCCACCCCCAGGGCGCGGCAGCGGCGGCTGATTTCTTTGTGGCCATCGATGGCGCTTTGGCGCGTGCCAAAACGCGGGCCAGGGATCTCACTCAGGTACATGCTGGGCACGTGGGTGATTTTGGCGGCGAGTGCGAGCTTACCCATGGCGAGCACTCCTTGCGTTGTCGAGTTGTCCCATTTGTGTTTTCCTTGTTCAGCTCTCGGCGGTGATGCCCGCTTTGCGGATCACCTGCGCGTATTTATCGGTCTCGCTGCGGATGAAGGCCGCAAAGCGCTCGGGGCTGGCAGCCAACGAGACGATGCCGCCTTCCTGAAAGGCTTGCACCACAGTGGGCGTTTGCAGGGCTTTGTTGATCTCGGCGTTCAGCCTCTGCACCACCGCATCGGGCGTGCCGCTGCGCGTGAGGATGCCGTTCCAAGAGTTGGATTCAATCGGCAAGCCTTGTTCGGTGAGTGTGGCGATTTGCGGTGCCAGTGGCGAGCGCTTGGCCGTGGCCATGCCCAGGGCGACGAGCTTGCCGCTTTGCACATGCTGACGGAACTCGGGCCAGTTACCGAACATCACCGTGACCTGACCACCGATCAAATCGTTGAGTGCCGGGGCCTGGCCTTTGTAGGGCGCATGGATCATCTCAATGCCGGCTTGCGCTTCGAGCATGGCCCCCGCGATGTGGGCTGAAGTGCCCGCGCCAAACGAGGCATAGCTGAGCTTGCCGGGTTGCTTTTTGGCCGCCGCGATCAGGTCGGCCACGGTCTTGAGGCCGCTGCCAGGGTGCGTGGCCAACACATGCTCGGACATGCCCATGAGACCGACCGGGCGCAGGTCGCGCAGGCCGTCGTAAGGCAGGTTTTTCACCAGCGTTTGATTCACACAAAAGCTGTTGGCCACGGTCACCAAGGTATGGCCATCGGGCGGCGACTTGGCGGCCAGGTCCACGCCCAGCACGGTGCCCGCGCCGGGTTTGTTGTCCACCACCACGCTCTGGCCCAAGGCCTTGGTCAACTCGGCAGCGACCAGGCGTGTGACCACATCGGTGGTGCCACCCGGTGGGAAAGGCACGATCAGGCGGATCGGTTTGGTGGGCCAAGACTGAGTCTGGGCCTGCGCAGCCCAAGGCAAGGCGGCCACAGCGGCCAAAATTAATTCACGGCGCTGCATGGCAAGTCCTCAGTTGTGGCCTCAGTTGTGGCATGTGGGGCGTGCTGAGCGTCAAATCAATTGCAGCAAGGTCAAGCCCCACACCGCCCAAAGCCCCAGCAGCACCAACATGCTGGCCGCAAAGAGTTTGAAGCGCGTGAACACCACATTGCTGCCACAGTGCACCACACTGTGACCCACCCTCAGCAGCACATAGAGGCAGGCCAAAACCAAAGCGCTCATGCTGACCGTTTGCGTGGCGTACAAGCCGATGCAGGCCACGTAAAACATGACAGGTGTTTCGAACAAGTTGGAGAAATTGTCCGCACATCGGGTGTCTTTGAGGGCTGCCGAAAACTCACTGCGGGTGGACACTTTTTGTGGGTGCACGCGCAGCGCCTTGAATTGACGAACTCGCTCGCGAAACGTCAAGTAAGCCACCACCAGCACCAAGGCCATCATGGCAAAGACAGGGCCCCAAATGGCCAATGGGTTCACGGTCATGGTCATCTCCAATTTGAAAGTCGTTGTACTCAAACACCCCAATGCGGGATGTGGTGACCGCCCAGGCTCACCGCCACGTTCTTGGGTTCGCAGAACACTTCGTAGCTCCAGGTGCCGCCTTCGCGGCCTGTGCCGCTGGCCTTGGTGCCGCCAAAGGGTTGGCGCAGATCGCGCACGTTTTGGCTGTTGACAAAGCACATGCCGGCCTCGACAGCGGCCGCTACGCGGTGCGCTTTGCCCAGGTTCTCGGTCCAGACGTAGCTGGAGAGGCCATATTCAATGTCGTTGGCTTTTTCAATGGCGTCGGCCTCGTCCTTGAAAGGGATCAGGCAGGCCACAGGGCCGAAGATTTCTTCTTGCGCGATGCGCATGCGGTTGTCGACATCGGCAAACACGGTAGGCCAGACGAAGTTGCCGTTCTTCACATGCGCGGGCAGGTCGGCGGCGTAGCCGGGTTGGTCCAGGCCACCGCACAGCATGGTTGCGCCCTCTTTGGGGCCGAGTTCGATGTAACTGCGCACCTTGGCCAGGTGGGCTTTCGAGATCATCGGGCCGACGATGGTTTTCTCGTCGAGCGGATCGCCCACGGTGATGCGTTTGGCGCGTTCTGCAAACTTGGCGGCAAAGTCGGCGTAGATGCTTTGCTGCACCAGGATGCGGCTGCCTGCGGTGCAGCGCTCGCCGTTGTTGCTGAAGATCATGAAGATGGCCGCATCCAGAGCGCGGTCCCGGTCAGCGTCTTCAAAAATCACAAAGGGGCTCTTGCCGCCGAGTTCCATGCTGAACTTTTTGAGGCCACCCTTTTGTGCGGACATTTGCACAATGCGGTTGCCCGTGACGGTGGAGCCGGTGAAGCTGATGGCCCGCACATCGCGGTGCGACACCAGCGGCTCGCCCGCCTCTTTGCCGTAGCCGTGCACCAGGTTGAGCACGCCAGCGGGCACACCCGCCTCCAGCGCCAGCTCGCCCAAACGGGCAGCGCTCAGGGGCGAGAGTTCACTCATCTTGAGTACGGCGGTGTTACCAAAGGCCAGGCACGGCGCGACTTTCCAGGTGGCGGTCATGAAAGGCACGTTCCAGGGACTGATGAGCGCGCACACGCCCACTGGATGGAACAGCGTGTAGTTCAGGTGTGTGGGCGTGGGGTAGGTGTGGCCGTCCACGCGGGTGCACATCTCGGCAAAGTAGTGGAAGTTGTCGGCCGCACGCGGCACCAGCTGCTTGCCGGTTTGGCTGATGGTTTGGCCACAGTCTTTTGTCTCGGTCTCTGAGATTTCTGGCACATGTTTCGTGATCAGCTCGCCCAGCTTGCGCATGATCTTGGCGCGCTCGGTGGCAGGCGTGGCCGCCCATTTGGGGAAGGCGGCTTTGGCGGCGGCCACAGCCACATTGACTTCGGCTTCGCCGCCCGAGGCGACTTCGGCCAGTACCTCTTGCGTGGCGGGGTTGATGGTCTCGAAGTAGTCGCTGCCTGCGACGCTCTTGCCGTTGATCAGGTGGTCGATTTTCATGTCGGGTATTCCTCGGTTTTTTGTGGGAGCGACGCCCTCGTCGCGTTCGGTGAAGCACTCAGCTTGCAAAGGCCTCATCGCGACGAGGGCGTCGCTCCTACAGATTCAGGTCATGATGAAACGATGGTGTTGGTCAATGCACCGAGGCCTTCGATCTCGGTGACGATCACGTCGCCCGGCTGGCAGTCCACGATGCCGTCGGGCGTGCCGGTCAGGATCAGGTCGCCGGGGTTGAGCGTCATGAAGCTGCTGAAGTACTCGATCAGCGTGGGCACATCGAAAATCATGTCGGCGGTGCTGCCGCTTTGCGTGACTTTGCCGTTCACGGTGGTTTGCAGTTTCAGCGCCATCGGGTTGGGCACATCCGCTGCATCGACCAGCCAGGGGCCGATGGGTGTGCAGGTGTCGCGGTTTTTCACGCGCAGGTTGGGGCGGTACCAGTTCTCGAGGTAGTCGCGGATGGCGTAGTCGTTGGCCACGGTGTAGCCGGCGATGAAGTCGTAGGCATCGGCTTTCTTCACGCGGCGAGCGGTGCGGCCCACCACCACGGCCAGCTCACACTCGTAGTGCATGTACTTCACGTCGGCGGGTCGCTTCGTGAACGCCTTGTGGCCGATCAACGAGGCTTCGCCCTTCATGAAGGCGAGCGGCTCTTCGGGCGCTTTGAAGGCCAATTCCTTGGCGTGGTCGGCGTAGTTCAGGCCGAGCGCGATCACGGTGCGTGCTTGCGGCACGGGGGCCAGTGGCGGCAGCCAGACGACGTCTTCAAAGACTACACGCTGGCCTTTGTGCGGGCCTTGGGTGATGAGCAACTGGCCATCGGATTCAACGGCTTGCTGGATGGCGCCCGACCAAGCGATGCGTGCGTGTTTCATGCAGCACCTCCCACTTGTACCGTGACGGACGCAAAGCCTGGCGCAGAAATCTCCACCCGGTCTCCAGCCTTTGCACGCGGGCGTGTGCCATCGGCCAGGCAATCGGTGCCGACCATCAGCACATCACCCGGTTGCAGCGTCATGAATTCACCCACATCGTCCAACAATTGGGCGACAGGTCGCTTGAGATCGCCCAAGCGTGTGGTTTGCACCAAATCACCGTTACGGCGTGTTTCGATCGTCAGATTCGCCCAACTTGCTGCCGCAGCGCTGGGCAAGATTTGCGCAGGCAAACCCAGAAAACCATCTCGGCAACGGAACTTGACCGGCGGGCGGTAATAACTCGCATGCGGCACCGACCAATCGCACAGCAAAGCTGCGCCTGCCACCTGCGCGTCTTGGCCGATCACCAGGCCCAGCGTGGTGCCGATGTCGACCTCGGTCACGCCGTCCTGCAGCAGCAGGCCCTGACCTGCGGGGCTGAAGGTGTTGGCGGTTTTGACGTACAGCACAGGGGCTTGGGGTGGACCCTTGTGCGGGTCTTGTGTCATGCGCGGAGCCCACAGGTCCCATTCGCGTTGAAAGTTGAGCAAGGTGCCATACACCGTGCCCAGGGGTTGCCAATCGCTCATCTTTTCATTCCTCATGGCCTTGCGGCGGTTCAATCACGGGCAAACCTTCGCCTTCCAGCGCAATGACCTGGTCGAGCAAGCCATACAAGGCTTGCAGCGATGCTTTGCCCAATTGCGCCTCCATCCAGGCGTAGTGGGCCTCAATGGTTTGCGACAGGGCCTGGACTTTGGCCAAACCCTCGCTGGTCGCGCGCACCTCTGTGCGCCGGGCGTCTTGCGGACAACGACTGCGTTCAATCAGGCCATCACGCTCCATGCGGGTGAGCACCCCGGTCAAGCTGGGACCGAGCAAATAAGCCTCCCTGGCCACCCTTCCTGTTTCCACGCCGCCAGGGGCCTGAGCATGTTCGCCCAACACCCTCAACACCCGCCACTGCTGGTCCGACAAACCATGCGCGCGCAGACTCGGACGGGTGTGCGCCATCACCGCCTCCCTGGCTTGCAAGAGCAAGCCTGGCAGGTTTCGGTGGATGAAGTGGGCAGCGGTCATTTATTTAACATGTTAAATGATTGCCTGGGCACTCAAACCAGGATTTACCCTGATCTGGCATTTGAGCCGATGCTCAAACCATCCGTTTCACGCACATCATTGAGTTATTTGGTATTCAATATATTCATTGTGAGACTAAAATAAAAAGCCATCTCAGCGAGCCGTTAACCATTCGGCGGTGAATGTCCCCCCACCCTTTTGAGTCCAGGGAACTGACCCTCAGGGCTTGCCGCCAGACCGCAAAACCACCCATGAAAAATCTCAGCATCAAACTTCAACTCTCCCTGAGCGCCATCGCCATGGTGATCTTGCTGCTGTTGGCTCAACTGGGTTTGCAGTTTTATGTGCTGCGCGGTGACATTGTTCAAAGAATCGAAAAACACGAGTTCCGCCTGTTGAGCGATTTCGCCGAGTATCTGGACGAAAAGCTGGAAGACAACATCAGCATGTTGGCCAAAGTGGCGATGAGTATTCCGCCCACTGAAATGGGCCAACTGCCCATATTGGAGAAGTACCTACAAAGGGAGCAAGCGCTGCTGACTGCTTACGATGACCTGTACATCTTTGACGCCAAGGGGGTGCTGCTGGTGGACTGGCCCATCAAGTCCGGTCGAAGAACCCTTGACATGTCATCGCGCGACTACATCCAGGGGGTGATTGCAACAGGTCAGCCCGTGATCTCTAAGCCATTTTTGGGCCAAGCCACAAAACAACCCATCGTGGTCATCGCGGCGCCCATTTTTGACAAAAACAAACAACTGGTAGGCATCATGGGCGGTGTCCTCAACCTTTACAAGCCCAACATACTGGGCTCCATTGCGGCCCGCAAAAATGGCAAAACCGGTTACTACTACTTGGTCAGCAAAGATCGGGTGCGAATTGCCCATCCGGATGCCAGCCTCATCTTCAAAAAAGTACCCCAGGGCAGTAACAACATTCCTTTTGAAAACGCGATGAATGGTTTTGAAGGCACGCAAGAGGGCTACACCACGCGCGGACTCAAGGGTCTTTTCACCTTCAAGAAACTGAAAAAAACCGACTGGGTCATTGCCTCGGTCGTGCCTTCGTCAGAAGCCTTTGCACCACTCGAGGATTTGTTTCAAAAAATGATCTGGATCAGCGTGTTGCTGATGCTTTTCATGGTCCCACTGATGTGGGCTTTTGTCGCTCGTCTGGTCATGCCCTTGCGATTGCTGGCCGAGGCCATGCAGCAGACGGCGACCAAGATGCTGGACGGCAGACCCGTGGCTCCGATTGCAGCGCTGGGAGGGATCGAAATCAAAACCGTGGTGCACGCCTTCAATGAGTTCGTGCAAGCCCGCATGCGCGCCGAAAGCGACTTGTCCAAAGCGCGCGATGCTGCCCAAGCCGCCAATGCGTCGAAGAGTCACTTTCTGGCCAACATGAGCCATGAAATCCGTACGCCCATGAACGGCATCCTGGGCATGACCGAGTTGTGCCTTCAAACGCGCATGACAGCTGAACAACGCAGCTATCTGGACATGGTCGCCACATCGGCCAACTCTTTGCTGGCCGTGATCAACGACATTCTCGACTTCTCGAAAATTGAAGCCCGAAAACTCAGCCTTGATCCGCATCCGTTTTCGTTGCACAGCCTCATCCGCCAAGCCACACGCACTCTGTCTTTGCGAGCTTGCGAAAAAGAGCTGGAGTTGGTGTGTGACATCGGTTGCCAAGTGCCCAATCAGGTCATTGGTGATCCGCTACGACTGCAACAGGTGATCACCAACTTGCTGGGCAATGCCATCAAATTCACAGCCCAAGGCGAGATCGTGCTGAGCGTCAAAACCATGGTGTCGCCGCCAAGTCCACACGGAATTTGGCTGGAATTCAGCATCAAAGACACGGGCATTGGCATTTCAGAGGACAAGCAAGCCCTTATTTTTGACGTGTTCACCCAGGCCGACTCCAGCACCGTGCGTCGCTTTGGAGGATCCGGCCTAGGGTTGGCCATCAGTCGCAGCCTGGTCCAAATGATGGGTGGTGACATCCGAGTGACCAGTCAACTGGGTCAGGGCAGCACTTTCAGTTTTTGTGTGACATTGCAAAATGCTGTCAGCGTATCGCTCAATCAAAATGAAATGCCCACACAACTGGCTGGACAAACCATCTTGTTGGTGGACGACAACGCCAGCTGCCGCAAAGTGCTCAGCCAACAGCTGCAGGCTTTGGGTCTGCACGCGGTCTCGGCAGATGGTGCCGCCCAGGCACTCCACTCACCGATGTTGGGGCAAGTACGTTGCGCACTGATCGATGTGAGCATGCCCGACATCGACGGGTATGCCTTGGTCACTCAACTGCGACAAGTCCGCTCTGCGACACACATGCCCATCATCATGATGGGTGCCTTGAGCGAGCAAACCAGCCAAGAACAACTGGACCCTTTAGGCATTCAAGGATTTCTGGTCAAGCCCATTGACACCCATGAGCTGGTGTCGATGCTCAATCGCCTGGGCAACCCAATGGGCGATGGAGGCAAAGAACCCGGTGACGAACTGAGCGCACAAGTCAATCCTCAGCGGGTTTTACTGGTGGAAGACACCCCCATCAACCAAACGCTGGAAACCATTTTGCTGACCCGCATGGGTTACGAAGTCAGCATTGCCAACAACGGTATCGAAGCCATTGAAGCATTTTCGACAAGCAGCTTTGACCTGATCCTGATGGACATCCAGATGCCCGAGATGGGGGGGATTGAAGCGACAGAACTCATCCGGGCCATGGAACACAAACAGTACAAGCGACGTACCCCCATCATCGCTGTGACCGCCAACGCCCTCATCGGCGACCGCGAACGTTACTTGCAGTCAGGGATGGACGGTTATGTGTCCAAGCCCATTGCGCTGGAAGCGCTTCGCACGGAGATCAAACGCACGTTGGCACAAGTCCACGCAAGCGCCTAAGCAGCGGGCATGCCCACAAAGCATGCCTCCCGGCCACGGGTTACAGTTCGTGCATGAACCCATTTTTTGCCCACTTGGGCTTGACCGCGCCCATCATTCAAGCACCCATGGCCGGGGTACAAAACCACCGACTGGCCGCTGCCGTTTGCGCATCAGGCGCACTCGGCTCATTGCCTGCAGCCATGCTCAGTCCTGCGGCGCTGCAAGCTGAACTGCAAGCCCTTAAAGCAGCGACCACGGCAGCCTTCAACGTCAATTTTTTTTGTCACGCCACACCCGCTTCAGACCACACATGCGAAGCACGCTGGCAGCAAACTTTGGCACCTTATTACCGCGAACTGGGCCTGGCATCCGAATGCATCCCGTCCGGCTCAGGGCGCGTGCCCTTTAACCACGACAGCGCCGATGTGTTGGAACCATTTCGCCCTGCCGTGGTGAGCTTTCACTTCGGTTTGCCTGCGCCAGACTTGCTGGCTCGGGTCAAAAGCTGGGGCAGCTTGGTGCTGTCTTGCGCCACCACAGTGAACGAAGCACTTTGGTTGCAGGCACATGGCGTCGACGCCATCATTGCCCAAGGCCTGGAAGCCGGAGGCCACCGAGGCATGTTTTTGACGGAAGATCTGAGCACGCAAATGGGAATTTACGCACTGCTGCCCCGAACCGTGCAGGCCGTGACCGTGCCTGTCATCGCGGCCGGTGGCATGGCTCAGCCAGCGAACTTGCAAACAGTCAAAGCGCTGGGCGCGGCAGGCGTTCAGATCGGTACCGCCTATTTGTGCAGCGACGAAGCCACCACCAGCACCTTGCACCGCGCCGCGCTGCTGTCGCCTGCGGTGCAGCACACAGCCTTGACCAATGTGTTCACCGGCCGGCCTGCACGCGGCATCGTCAACCGCATCATGCGCGAGCTGGGTGCCATGAGTCCGCTGGCTCCAAGTTTCCCGCTGGCAACAGCCGCCATGGCCCCTTTGCGCGCAGCGGCCGAAGCCCAGGGCCGCAGCGACTTCTCACCCCTGTGGGCGGGCCAAAATGCGGCCCATGTCCAGGCACGACCTGCCAGTCAGATCACGCACGATTTCATCGCCGCTTGGCGGGAGTGATCAGGCACACTACAGCGCTCACCCGAACGCCCCAGACACTGCACATGGCCAAAGACAAATCGATATTCACCTGCACCGAATGCGGCGGCACCAGCGCCCGCTGGATGGGCAAATGCCCCAGCTGCAACGCCTGGAACACTTTGATTGAAGCCTCTGCCGAACCCGCGGCAGGCAAGAACCGCTTTGGCTCGGTGCATGCCTCCCTGGCCCCCACATCCGAAGTGTTGCCGCTGTCACAAATCGAGGCGGCAGACTTCGAGCGCCACCCCACTGGCATCGATGAGCTGGACCGCGTGCTGGGCGGCGGCATGGTCGAAGGCGGTGTGGTGCTGATCGGCGGCGATCCGGGCATTGGCAAATCCACCTTGCTGCTGCAGGCGGTGGATGCGCTGCAGCGCAGCGGCATGAACACGCTGTATGTGACGGGCGAAGAAAGCGGCGCGCAAGTGGCCATGCGATCGCGCCGCCTGGGCCTACCGGATTCATTGGTGCCGGTGTTGCCCGAGATTCAGCTTGAAAAAATCCTGCACACCTTGCAGTCGCGCAAGCCCAACATCGCCATCATCGACTCGATCCAAACGGTGTATTCGGACCAATTGACCTCGGCACCCGGCTCGGTGGCGCAGGTGCGCGAGTGCGCGGCGCACCTGACGCGCACGGCCAAATCGACCGGCACCACCATCGTGCTGGTGGGCCATGTGACCAAAGAAGGCGCCCTGGCAGGTCCGCGCGTGCTGGAGCACATGGTGGACACGGTGCTGTACTTTGAAGGCGACACACATTCGAACTTCCGCCTGATCCGCGCCATCAAAAACCGCTTTGGGGCTGTGAACGAGATTGGTGTTTTTGCCATGACCGAAAAAGGCCTCAAGGGCGTGAGCAACCCGAGCGCCATCTTTTTGAGCCAGCACACAGAGCCTGTGCCCGGCAGCTGCGTCATGGTCACGCTCGAAGGCTCACGGCCCTTGTTGGTGGAGATTCAGGCACTGGTGGACAGTGGCGGCCCCAGCCCTCGCCGCCTGTCGGTGGGTCTGGAACGCGATCGCCTGGCCATGTTGCTGGCCGTGCTGCACCGCCATGCGGGCGTGGCCTGCATGGACCAAGACGTGTTTGTCAACGCCGTGGGCGGCGTGCACATCCGCGAGCCCGCTGCCGACTTGGCCGTGATGCTGGCCATCACCAGCAGCCTGCGTGGCAAGCCGCTGCCCAAAGGCTTCATTGCTTTTGGCGAGGTGGGCTTGGCCGGTGAAGTGCGCCCGGCCCCGCGTGGCCAAGACCGCCTCAAAGAAGCCGCCAAGCTGGGCTTCAAAGTGGCCGTGGTGCCCAAAGCCAATGCCCCCAAGAAAAACGACAAGTCATTTGAGGGCCTGACAATCTACCCGGTGGACCGGATCGAAGAAGCGATGCAGGTGGTGCGAGGCTTGGACTGAGCCCCCTCTTGAGCAAGGCACAATCCCCACCATGAATTTCACCAAAGTCCTGGCTCCTGTGGCCATCATCGTTCTCACCGTGGGTGCCTGGCGCCAATTTGGCTGGGCGGGCATTGCCCTGGCGGGCGGCGGCATTGTCATGTGGATATTGCTGCACTTCACGCGCATGCTGACCATCCTCAAAAAAGCCTCCGACCGCCCGATGGGCCACGTGGCCAGCGCCGTCATGCTCCATGCCAAGTTGAAAAAGGGCGTCAGCCTGATGCATGTGATCGCCATGACACGTTCGCTGGGTAGGCTGCAAAGCCCCAAGGACCAGCAGCCCGAAGTCTTCACTTGGACCGATGCCGGTCAATCCTCGGTCACTTGCACCTTTGTCGGCGGCAAGCTGACGGAATGGGCACTGCAGCGCCCCGAGTGAACCCGGGCCATCCAGCCCGTAAAATGCTCCTTTTGCAGCCCGCAAAACCTCTCACTCTTTAAGGACACTTCGATGAGCGTTGTCATCCCTTCCATGTCTGACCGTGACGGCAAAATCTGGATGGACGGCCAGATGGTCGATTGGCGCGATGCCAAGATCCACGTGCTGAGCCACACCCTGCACTACGGCTGCGGCGCTTTTGAAGGCGTGCGCGCCTACAAAACAGAACAAGGCACCGCCATCTTCCGCCTGCAAGAGCACACCGACCGACTGTTCAACAGCGCCAAGATTTTGCGCATGAATATCCCCTTCACCAAAGAGCAAGTCAACCAAGCGCAACGCGATGTGGTCCGTGAAAACAAGTTGGAAAGCGGCTACATCCGCCCCCTGACCTGGATTGGCGATAAAAAGCTGGGCGTCAGCCCCAAAGGCAACACCATCCATTTGATGGTGGCTGCTTGGACTTGGGGCGCGTATCTGGGCGAAGAAGGCATGAAGCGCGGCATCCGCGTGAAAACTTCCAGCTACACCCGCCACCACGTCAACATCACCATGACGCAGGCCAAGGCAGTCAGCAACTACACCAACTCCATCCTGGCCAACATGGAAGTGACCGACGAAGGTTACGACGAAGCCTTGTTGCTCGACACCTCAGGCTTTGTCTCTGAAGGCGCTGGCGAAAACATTTTTGTGGTCAAAGACGGCGTGATCTACACCCCCGATTTGTCGGCCGGCGCCTTGAACGGCATCACCCGCAACACGGTGTTCCACATCGCCAAGGACCTGGGCCTGGAGATCGTGCAAAAGCGCATCACCCGTGACGAAATTTACATTGCCGACGAAGCCTTCTTCACTGGCACCGCCGCTGAAGTCACCCCCATTCGCGAACTCGACCGCATCGAACTGGGCACGGGCAGCCGCGGCCCGATCACCGAAAAGATCCAAAGCGCGTTCTTTGACATCGTCAATGGTCGCAATCCCAAGTACGCCCACTGGCTGACTTTGGTTTAAGGACAACACCCATGAGCAACCCCATTGAACTTCTGGCATCGGATCTGAACCCCCAAGGCGGCGTGTTCTGCCCCAGCCCCAAAGCCGACATGAAACTGTGGAACAGCCACCCCAAGGTCTACCTGGATGTGGCCAAAACCGGCCAAGCCAAGTGCCCTTATTGCGGGACGGAGTACAAACTCAAGGCCGGCGAGCACTTTGGTGGCGGACACTGATCACCTGAATCAGGTCACGGTCATCACCGTGACCTACAACAGCGCCCACTGCCTTGCCGCTCTGGGAGCTGCGCTGATCGACTTCCCCAACGTCGTCATCGTTGACAACGGCAGCGACGATGGTTGCGCTGCACTCACCCCCAGCCACTTGCCCCAGGCCCAAGTGCTGGCCCTGTCGAAAAACCTGGGCTTTGGTGCCGCCAACAACCGTGCCCTGGCACAAGTGCAAACCCCGTTTGCACTGCTGCTCAATCCCGACTGCGAAATCACACCCCAGGCTGTGCAGCAGATGCTGCTGACTGCCAAGCAGTGGCCGGACATTGCCATGGTCGCGCCACAACTGCTGCAGCCGAACGGGCAAGCCGAGGTGAATTACCGCTGGCCTCACTTGTTATGGCGCAGCCGTGGCCCGGCCATCACCGAAGGGCCTGCCTGTGTCGGCTTTGTGTGCGGTGCCGCCATGCTGCTGCGAATGAGCGCCTTTGAGGGCCAATTCTTTGACGAGCAGTTTTTCCTGTACTACGAAGACGACGACCTTTGTACCCGATTGTTCAATCGGCACCAGGCCATGGTCATCGACCCCAGTGCAACTGCCACGCACCGGTCACGCGGCAGCGTGCGAGGAAAGAGCCCTCTGCGCAGCGAATACCTGCGTGGCTATCACCACGCACAATCCAAACTGATTTACGCCCGCAAATACCAAAGCGCTCCGCAAGCCAACACGCAACGCCACAAGTTGCTGTGGCAAACCGCATTGGTACTGCCACTGCGTCTGCTGGCCTATAACCCTCGCCTGCTCGCCCGCATGTGGGGTCGCTTCAAAGGCGTATTGAACTGGAAAGCTTCATGACAGCCCAACAACCCACCCTGTGCATCGCCATCCTCACCATGAATGAGGCACATCGCATTGCGCAATGCATTGAAAGTGCCCAGTTTGCCGACCAGATTGTGGTGGTCGACAGTGGCAGCAAGGACGATACCGTTGCCATTGCCCAATCCTTGGGCGCACAGGTGCATAGCCATGCGGACTGGCAAGGTTTTGCCGAACAACGCAACCGCCTGATGAAGTACTGCTCATCCGACTACATCTTCTTTCTGGATGCGGACGAGGTCATCACACCTGAATTGCAAATGGAGATTCAAACGGCGGTGTCCAGCGGACGCAACGCTGTGTGGAAAATCTTGTGGAACCAGGTCGCTTACGGCAAACCCCTGACCTTGATGAAGTCCACTGGAGGCATCCAGCGGCTCTTCAAATCCAGTAACTTGTTGCGCTTTGAAGGCGTCGTCCACGAACAAGCCATCTTGGTAGAACCGGCCACACCGGTTATCACCTGCAAGGGGCAATTGCTGCATTATTCTCGCGAGACGGTGTATGCCAGTTTGCAGAAATTGGCCCAATATGCCCAACTTGGCGCGGCCAAACGCGCCAAAGCAGGCAAACGTGGCGGTGTCTTGCGTGGCTTTGCATCCGCGTTTGCAAGCTTCATGCAGCTTTACTTTTTCAGGCGCGGCTTTCTGTGCGGTGGCGAAGGATTTCTGTTTTGTTTTTTCATCGCACTGGAATGTTTTTTCCGTTATGCCATGCTGCGGTATGACAAGGCCACACTCGAAAACGTGGTGACACGTTAAAACAATGCACATCCTGTTCGTCAATCGGGCGATGATCCCCGTTTTTGCCTATGGTGGAACTGAGCGGGTGATCTGGGATCTGGGCCAAGCCCTTGTCAAAATGGGGCACCGGGTGACTTATCTGGTTCCGTCTGGGTCTCACTGTCCGTTTGGGCAAATCATAGAAATTCAGGCCCACCTGGACTGGCAAAGTCAAATTCCCGATGACGTGGATTTGGTGCATTTTCAATTCAATCCCGGCATTGATCTCACATTAGATCGCCCCTGGCTGATGACCCAACACGGCAACTCGCAAGTCGGTGAACTGCTGCCAATGAACACGGTGTTTGTCTCGCGCAACCATGCCCAAAGACACAAGGCGCAATGCCATGTCCACAACGGTTTGGACTGGTCTGCTTATGGGCCGGCAGAACTGAACAAAACCGATGACTATTTCCATTTTCTGGGCAAGGCTGCCTGGCGTGTGAAAAACGTTCAGGGCGCCATCGACACCTGTTTGCAAGCGCAAGCCAAATTGGTGGTGATGGGTGGCGATCGTCTGAACATCAAACGGGGTTTTCGATTCACCTGGTCCCGAAAAATACAGTTCATGGGCATGGTCGGTGGCGAAACCAAGTTCGCTGTCATGCGCAGATCCAGAGGTTTGGTTTTCCCCGTTCGCTGGCACGAGCCCTTTGGCTTGGCTGCCATCGAAAGCCTGTACTTCGGATGCCCGGTGTTCGCCACACCCTATGGCGCACTGCCCGAACTAATCCCCGCAGAATGCGGCGTGCTTTCAAACAAACAATCAGAACTGGCGTATGCCATCCGTCATTCATCGTTTGACCGCGAAACATGTCACCTTCATGCCGTCCAGCATTTCAATGCCGACAAAATGGCCGATGGGTATTTCAAGGTTTATGAACGGCTTGGTCGAGGTGAAGTTTTGAACACAGAGCAGCCTTGCATGTCAGAGCCCGCATCGCCATTGCCCTGGCTCAACAACGACCATTGAGCCCCCCATCCATGTGATGGGAATTCAAGTATCCAGTCGAACTTCAAAACAAGCGCCACAGCCGGCATGCCCGGTGCAGCGCACCAAACCCTGATGCCGCTCCACAATGGATTTGACCAGCGACAGCCCCAGACCCACGCCACCGACACGCTCACTGGCACCAGGCAAACGGAAAAAGGGTTCAAAGATCCGTTCGCGGTATTCGGGAGGCACACCGGGGCCGTTGTCGCACACGGTCAGCAGCACCTGGTGATGTTCTGATTGCAAAGACAAAACGATACCTTCGCCATCTGCCGCGGCTGAGCCATACCGGCGAGCATTCTCCAGCAGGTTGCGCACCATGCGTCGCAGCAGTTTGGCCACGCCCTGCACCTCTAAGGTATGCATACCCCCAGGCACATCCAGTACAGCGCCCATCCGGGCGCATTCTTCGGCGCACAGGCCCACTAACTCCACCGCTTCGATGGTGCCCATGTCGGCCTCTTTGGAGTCCAGTCGGCTGGCCAGCAAAATCTCGTCAATCAGCTGGTCCAGCTCAGCCATGTTGCGCAATATTTCTTCATGGGTGCGCTGGCGCATGTCGGCATTGGTCACATCCATCAACTCCAGCCCCATCCGGATGCGGGCTATCGGTGAGCGCAACTCGTGCGAGGCGTTGGCCAGCAAAGATTTTTGCGAAGCCATCAGCCCTTCGATGCGCTCGGCCGCCTGGTTGAAACGGGTCGACAAATCGGCCACTTCATCGGTCCCTTGAACCGGCACGCGGGCCGACAAGTCGCCCTCGCCCCAGCGCTGCACGCCGCGTTGCAAACCCTCCAGGCGCTGCGTCAGACGCCGTACCACCGGGTACAAGCCCAGTGCCACAGCCAGCCCAATCAGGCCCAGCATCCAGAAAAAACCATACGGTGGTGTGGCCCACCAAGGTGGCTCACGGTGCAGGCGCGGTGGGGGACGCCCATCCTCCCACTTGCGTTGGATTTGCAACTGCATCTCCCGGCCATCGGGCATGATGAATTCAAAGTGCAAAGGCATGCCCGTTCGATGTCGCGGTGCAGACGTGCCGAGCACCTCACCTCCAGGCGTCATGATCACCCAGTCAAGCGGCATCGGCGGCGGTGTGTTGTGCTCCATGCTGGCGCGCCAGAACCAACCCACCACCAGCATCAACAAGGCCACACCCGCCACCACGGCCAGCCAGATGCGCAGGTACAAATGCCGGGACAGCCCTTTGAACATCGCTCAGTCCTGTTGGCGCGCAAACACGTAGCCGACGCCACGCACCGTCAAAATGCGCTGCGGCGCTTTCAGATCGGCCTCGATGGCGGCACGAATGCGCCCCATGTGTACATCGATCGAGCGGTCAAACGCTTCCAGTTCGCGCCCACGCACCGCTTCCATGATCTGGTCACGTGTCAGCACGCGGCCTGCGCGTTCGGCCAGCGCCACCAGCAAATCAAATTGATACGAGGTCAAATCACACGCTTGCCCTTTGACAGACACCCGCCGGGCGTCGCGGTCGATCTCCAAAGAGCCAAACTGCATCGTCTGCGCAATGACCGCGGCATCCGTGCCTTTGCGCCGCAAGATGGCCTTGATGCGGGCCAGCAACTCGCGCGGCTCAAAGGGTTTGGGCAAGTAATCGTCAGCTCCCATCTCCAGGCCAATGATGCGGTCCATCGGGTCGCCTTTGGCCGTGAGCATGAGCACCGGTACTTGACCGAGCGCGCCAGGCAAGGCGCGAATGCGCTGGCACACCTGCAAACCGTCCATGTCTGGCAGCATCAGGTCCAGGATCACCAGGTCGACACCCGCCGTTTGCAAACGTGCCAAACCGGTTTGCGCGTCGGGTGCGTGGCTCACCACAAAACCCGAAGCACCCAGGTAGTCCGACACCATGCCCGCCAGGCGGACATCGTCTTCAATCATCAACAAATGGCTCATGTCTGGATCATCCTCTGCTGAGCAGGCGCATGGGTATCCGCGCGGTAAAGTTCGGTAAACCCAGCCAACTCAAGCCGCTGGCCGCACCCTTGAAGCCAACGCCACCAACAGCAGCACCGGCAAACCAAGCCAAGCCGTTGCCTGAAAGAAATACGCGTAGCCGTAAGCGTTCACAAACTCCCCCGAAAAACCCGCGATGAACTTGGGCAACAACAGCATCATCGAGCTGAGCAGCGCGTACTGCGTGGCCGAATAACTGATGTTGGTCAGCGACGACAAATAAGCGATGAACGCCGCAGACGCAATGCCACTGGCCAGGTTGTCGGCCGAGACCACCCAGATGAGCGCGGTCACATCGTGGCCCACACCGCTGAGCCAGGCGAACAACAAATTGCTCGCCGCGCTCAAGATGGCGCCCAGCATCAAGATGCGCATCACGCCCCAGCGGGCCGACAACACGCCGCCAATGAACGCCCCCACCAAAGTCATCACCACGCCATAGACCTTGGTCACCGCCGCCACTTCGTCTTTGGTGAAGCCCATGTCCACGTAAAACGGATTGGCCATGATGCCCATGACCACATCGCTGATGCGGTAGACCGCGATCAAGGCCAGCACCAGCACCGCCTGCCAGCGGTAGCGACGCCAAAAATCGGCAAACGGATCGACCAGCGCACCTTGCACCCACTCGGCCACATTGCGGGCGGGCTTCATCGGGGCAGGCACAGGCTCGGGCGAGCCCAAGACCATCAACATGCCTGGCAACAAGCTGACCGCCATCACCAAATAAGCGGTTTGCCAGGCGGCCTGTGCATACCCCATGGTCTCTGCGCCCTGCGCACGTGCGGCAATCCACAGCACCCCTGCACCTGCCCAGATCATGGCCAGACGGTAACCTGTTTGGTACGTGGCGGCCAGTGCCGCTTGGGCATTCACCTCGGCCGACTCGATGCGGTAAGCGTCCAACGCAATGTCTTGCGTGGCCGATGCAACGGCAACGGCCAACGCACAAGCCACCAAGGGTCCCAACAGCTGCGTAGGATCGTTCAAGGCCATGCCCACCAAGCCCGTCATGATGAAAGCCTGCGACAGCAGCAGCCAACTGCGCCGGCGCCCCAAGCGTGCCGTCAGCCACGGGATCGGCAAACGGTCCACCAAGGGGGCCCACATCCACTTGACGCCGTAAGCCAAACCCACCCAGCTCAAATAGCCAATCGTGCTGCGGTCAATGCCCGCCTCGCGCAGGCGAAAGCTCAAGGTACCCAACACCAGCAACAGCGGCAAACCCGCCGAAAACCCCAGCAACAGCATGCGCAAACTGGCCGGTTGCAGATACAAACGCAGCGACTCGCGCCACGTGCGCGCAGACGCTTCAGAAGAAAGGGTGGTTTCAGTCATCGCTCAATTATCAGGGCATGCCAATTGACAGCTTCTTGGTTATGATCCGCCTCCATGTGCTGGCTCTGTGACCTCAAAACCCCGTCCTCCCCTTCGGCAACGTCTGGCGATCACCGCTGGAACGCACGCAGGGGTTTCCTGTTGGCGGCAGGCGCTACGGCAGCAGGCTCCGCATTGGCACAAGTGGACGTCGGCTCGGCCTCCAGCGTGCGCAACCTGGTGCCCGCTGAAACACTGGAAAACTCGGCCCGCCAGCAATACAGCCAGGTTTTGGCCGATGCACGCGCCAAAGGCGCATTGGCCCCTGACGGTCACCCGCAACTGCAACGCCTGCACGCCATCGCCAAACGCCTGATTCCCCACACCGCACAGTGGAACCCCCGTGCCCGCGAATGGAAGTGGCAAGTCAACCTGATCGGCAGCAAACAGCTCAATGCCTGGTGCATGCCCGGCGGCAAGATCGCGTTTTACACCGGCATCCTGGACCAGCTGCAGCTGAACGACGACGAAGCCGCCATGATCATGGGCCACGAAATGGCCCACGCCCTGCGTGAACACGCCCGCGAACGCTTGGCCAAAAGCAAAGTCACCGGCATGGGCCTGTCGATTGCATCGCAGCTGCTGGGCTTGGGCGCGCTGGGCGATGCGGCGGCCAATATGGGCACCCAGCTGCTGACCCTCAAATACAGCCGCGACGATGAAACCGAAGCCGATCTGGTGGGCCTGGAAATCGCCGTTCGTGCTGGCTACCGCCCCGATGCCAGCGTTGCCCTGTGGAAGAAAATGCAAGCCGCGTCTGGCGGCAACAACAACGCCTCTTTCTTGTCCACCCACCCCAGCGGGGCCAACCGCATTCAAGAGCTGGAAGCCAACCTGCCCAAAGTGCAGCACCTGTACGAGCAGGCCGTTCAGCGCTGATCTTCGACTGGACGCCTGCAGCACAAGACTGCGCCGGCAAATTCAGTCCTGCACGTCGGATGATCCCGATTGGCCAGAGGGGGCGCTGTTCGGTTCAGCTCCCTCTTTGGGGAAACACATTTTCTCGCCATCCCAGCGCTGACCGCACCAGCAATAGCCGTCCTCATTGATGATGCATGTGCCCGTGCCACAGCACCGTTCGTCTTGGGTCATGTACCGCTCCTGTTGTATTCGCCGTGAGCGCGGCCAAAAGTTGGCAGCGCAAAGTCATCCAACGTCCTGTCAGGGTTTATCGACGCGCCATGCCTTGGACGCCGCCGTCAGATACCATCATTGTCTCAGCTCCATTTTGTGTTGGAGCGCCGCCCTAGAAAAGCCACATGCTCCACAACGCCTTGAACGTCCTGGGGACCGCACTGGTTCCGTGCTCTTATGACCCCTTGACCGGGTATTTCCGAGACGGTTGCTGCCATACCGACGAACACGACCAAGGCAGTCATGTTGTGTGCGCCAAAGTTACCCCAGAATTTCTGGATTTTTCGCTGAGTCGTGGCAATGACCTGATCACGCCCCGACGTGAATTCAGGTTCGCCGGTTTGAAAGCAGGCGATCGGTGGTGCCTGTGTGCATTGCGCTGGAAAGAAGCCTTCGATGCCGGCGTTGCACCGCCTGTCGTTCTGGCGTCAACCCATGCCCGCGCACTGGATTTCTTGACCTTGGCCCAATTGCAGTCGTGTGCCCACGACGCTGCCGACAGGTCATGACACCTCAGCAGCGCCCAACGTCACTTGCCGCTTCACCCAACGCTCACTGAGATGACTTCGCCGCTCTCCATCGATCAATGGCAATTGTTTCTTCAGATAGCGGAGTGTGGCAGTTTGACGGACACCGCTGCCGCACGCGATGTCGCCCAATCGGCGATCAGCCGCCAGCTTGCGGCGATTGAAAGCGTTTGTGGTGGCAAGCTCTTCGAGCGAACCGCACGCGGGGTGCGTCTGAACGAGATCGGTCAGCGTCTTTATCCGCGCGTCAAAGCATGGGTTCAGGCAGGACAACTGCTGGCCGAGGACGCGACCGGCATGCTTCGGGAACCGACGGGACTCGTTCGCATCGGGATCATCGACTCTTTGGCCGACGCTCTGTGTGGGCCGATTTATGAGGAATTGGAACGTTTGTTCCCCAAGGTCAGGCTGCACTTGGTCAGTGGCATGAGCGGGCGTGTATCCACACGCCTCGACCGTGGCGAGCTGGACATCGCTCTTTTTTCCGAGAACACACGAGGCCGCAGTGGGCGGGGTGACGGTATCGCGAAAATGCCGCATGTCCTGATCAGCGCACCCGGGGACCCATTGACCGCGTCCGAGACGATCCCTTTCGACCTTTTGCACGACATCCCCTTGGCCGTTCCAGGCCGCCCGTATGCCTTTCATGATGTCCTGGAGCATTGGGCCAGTCGCCGGGGCATTCGTCTGAACATCAAGCTGGAATGCGACAGCTTGAATCTCCAGAAAAAGCTCGTTACAGCAGGTGGTGTTTATGCCATCGTCGGCCTGAGTGCCGTGCGCACAGAAGTTGCCCGGGGCGAACTGCAGGCCGCACGCATTGTCCAGCCGAGCCTGGACCGCCACATCGTGCTGCGGCTTTCGTCGCACACGGCCCCGACGCAAGCATGCCAAGCGGTTTACGCCGTGGTGCGCCGTCATGCCAAGCAGGCCTTGCCCACGCTGGCCCATTGGATGCCCGAGGTCAACCGGCCTTAACTCAGGTATATCTTCAAAAGCATGGGTCTCCTGCTTGTCGGGGTGATACCTCAGGAAAAATCTCGACATAAGATCATTGTGTGGCTTGAAGGGCAAGCCCTGTTTCGGCACACCCATCACGGAGACACACCCCATGAAATTTTTCAATGGCCGATCGCTGCGTTTGGTTGAGGGCTTCACAGAACTTGCCTTCAAGCGCCGCACTTTGCTTGGTGCGGCATCTGCAGGCGTGGCCGCAGCGATTTTGCCCACCGCCGTACGCGCCCAGCCCAGCTATCCGAGCAAAGCCCTCACACTGATCGTGCCGAACCCACCCGGTGGCAACACGGACATTCTGGCCCGCATTTTCTCCGTGCCGCTGGCCAAGGCACTCGGCCAGCCTGTGGTCGTGGAAAACCGCGCAGGTGCCGGTGGCGTGATCGGGATGACAGCTGCTGCCCGCGCACTCGCCGATGGTCACACCCTGGGGCTGGGCAATCTCAGCGACCTGGTCGTCAGCCGATACGCCCAGCCCAATGTGCCTTACGACCCGGCCAAAGACTTTGTCGCCGTCTCAACCCTGGCCAAAGTCTCGATCGTCGTGACCGCCTTGCCTGATTTTCCGGCCAAGTCGTTCCAAGAATTTTTGGCACTGGCCAAGGCCAACCCGGGCAAATACAAATGCGGCACCGCAGGCAACGGCACCATGGGTCACCTGTGCCTCGAAGCCCTGCAGGCGGCGGCAGGTCTGGACATCGTCCACGTCCCTTACCGCGGTGGTGCGCCTGCGCTCAATGACTTGCTCGGTGGGCACATCGACTTGTTGATCGACGGCAGTGCCCTCTCGCAGGTCAAGGCAGGCAAGCTCAAAGCACTGGCTGTGACCGCCGAACGCATTGCGGTGCTGCCGAACGTGCCAAGCATCGCGGAGTCGGGCGTGCCGGCGTTCTCGTTTGGCAACTATTGGGGCCTGCTGATGCCGACCGGCTCGCCTGCAGGTGCCGTGACTCGGATCAACGCCGAAATCAAGCGGCTGCTGGAGCAAGCTGACATTCGCCAGCAACTGGAGAACGCCGGATTCACCCCGTTCGCATCAACGCCTGTGGAGTATGCCCAGGCGCTGCAAAAGTCCTATGACCAGATCGGTCAATTGGTCAAGAAAGCCAAGATCACTTTCGACTGATCCCGGACACCCAGCGGTGCCCATTGAATGCAAGACCCATGGCAAACCAACCCAACGTACTCCTGATCCTGGCCGATGACATGGGATTCTCCGACATCGGCTGTTACGGCAGCGAGATTGAAACCCCGCACATCGACCGACTGGCAGCCGGTGGTGTGCGCTTCTCCCAGTTCTACAACACGGCCCGCTGCAGCCCTTCAAGGGCTTCGGTCTTGACGGGCCTTCATCCACACCAAACGGGCATCGGCATCCTCACCAAGGACGATCGTCCGCATGGCTACCCGGGCTCCCTCCATGACGACTGCGTCACCGTGGCCGAAATCCTGTCTGCAGCGGGCTATGCGACCTCCCTCGTGGGCAAGTGGCATCTGGCCTCGAACATCCGGCAGGTCAATGGCGCATGGCCCACACGGCGCGGATTCGATCACTTTTACGGAACGCTTGCGGGTTCGTGCTCCTACTTCCAGCCCGCATCGCTGACCCGCGGTGAACGCAACGCAGAAGCCGAAGCCACGGAGCAAGCGGACTACTACTACACCGACGCGATCTCGCAAGAAGCCTGCACCTTTGTGCGTGAACAGTCACAGCTCAAGCAACCGTTCTTCATGTATGTCGCCTACACCGCGCCGCACTGGCCGCTTCAAGCGCATGAAAAGGACATCGCCAAATACCGTGGCCGTTACGACGAAGGCTGGGATGTGCTGCGTGAACGGCGGATGCAGAAACTGCGTGAATCCGGGCTGCTCGCGGATGCCGTGCAGGCCTGTGAGCGCGACACCGAGGAACCCGCTTGGGAGCAGGCGGAAAACAAAGCTTGGGAAGCCCGCCGCATGGAAGTCTATGCAGCCCAGGTGCACCGAATGGATCAGGGCATCGGCGACATCCTCGCCACCCTTGAAGAGACCGGTCAACTGGAGAACACCCTGGTGTTCTTCATGTCGGACAACGGCGCTTGTGCTGAAGTGCTTCCGCTGGACAGCAGCGCGCAAGCGTTCAAAAACCGCAGGCCGGATTTGGATCGCCTCAAGCCACGAAATGGTCGCGAGCTGCAAGTGGGCAACGAACCCGCCATCGTGCCAGGGCCGGAAGACACCTACGCCAGCTATGGTCGTGCCTGGGCCAACCTGTCCAACACGCCTTTTCGGCTGTACAAGCGCTGGACGCATGAGGGCGGCATCTCCACCCCCTTGATCGTGCATTGGCCTGCGGGGGGGCTGGACACGGGTGCCATTGTCAGGTCACCGTCACAGCTGACCGACGTGTTGCCGACGATCTTGGAGGCAACGCAAGTCCCTTACCCAGAAAGCTTCCAAGACCGACCTGTTCCGAGGTGCGAAGGCTGCAGCCTTCTGCCTGTTTTGCGCGGCGACCCCGCAACTGACCATGCCCTGCATTGGGAGCACACCGGGAACGCGGCCATCCGCCTGGGTCGCTGGAAACTCGTGCGCGAGTACCCCAAGCCCTGGGAGCTTTATGACATGGACACCGATCGGGCCGAAACAACGGATCTGGCTGCACAGCACCCCAACATCGTTCACGCATTGGTGGCCGATTGGCAAGCCTGGGCGAACCGCGTGGGGGTGGTGCCATGGGATGCCGTGCTGGCAGGGTATCGCGCCGAGGGCAAGAACGAGGCCGAGGCTGCGGGTTGATGGTCAACGCCCTGATAATTCAGGGATGCTGAAATACCAAACCATCCCCGTCACGCCCTTCCAGCAAAACTGCTCTCTGGTCTGGGACGACCAGACGCGCCAAGCGGCGGTCATTGATCCGGGGGGCGATCTGCCTGTGCTGCTGGGTGCGGTCAAGCAGCTGGGCCTCCAACTCGAACAAATCTGGATCACCCATGGTCATGTGGACCATGCCGCAGGCACAGCCGATCTGGCCGAGCAATTGCAGTTGCCCATCATCGGCCCGCATCCGGCTGACCAGTTCTGGATCGACGGCCTCACGCAGGCTGCGTCCATGTACGGCTTTCCACCCGCACGCGCTTTCAAGCCCACCCGCTGGCTTGCTGACGGGGACACGGTGACACTGGGCAGCCACACCCTGCAAGTGCGCCACTGCCCTGGCCACACGCCTGGCCATGTGGTGTTTTACTCACCCGACATCCAGCGCGCCTTTGTGGGCGATGTGCTGTTTGCTGGCAGCATCGGCCGCACGGACTTCCCGCAAGGCAACCACGAAGACCTGATCAACAGCATCAAAGAGCGCCTGTGGCCCATGGGTAACAACACGGTGTTCATTCCGGGGCACGGTCCTGAGAGCACGTTTGGCCGCGAGCGCCAGTCCAACCCTTATGTGCGCGATCGGGCTTGAGCTTCTGGCGCAGTACCGTCCGCGATTCAAGTGCTTGGGTCAGCAACCGATCGCGCAGCGGTTGCGGCTCCTGTAAAGCCAGCGCACGGGTTGTGACATCTGCAGTACAGTCAGCTGTCCAGTGCCCGCTGACCTGATGTACCCGCACTGGCCTCGATTGCCCATCTGCTCACAAGACCCACCGGCTACCTGACCAAACAGGAAAGCATTTCTGTTTTGGGCGTGAATGACCTGATCATTCGCTCCCTGCTCGACAAAAACCAATTCCATGACCCGCTCGAAGAAGCCCTCAATTTGGGCATTTCATCGGCCACTTGGCCTTTGTTTGGCTTGCTCTGGCCCTCGGGTTCGCGCATGGCGGAACGCATGGCACTGCGCCCTGTGACGGGTGAGCGCATTCTGGAAATTGGCTGCGGTCTGGGCTTGTCCAGCTTGGTGGCGCAACGGCGCGGTGCCAACGTCACGGCCAGCGATTGCCATCCGCTGACGCATGCGTTTCTGGACAACAACACCCGCCTGAACAAGCTTCGCCCGATCGAATACCGGCACGGCTTGTGGGGCACCGCAGCCGTTCGCGACGATGGCATGCCTGTACTCACACAGCCGCACGATGCGCCTCTGCTGGGCTTGTTTGATTTGATCGTGGGCAGCGACGTCTTGTACGAACGCGATGAGGCTGGCACCTTAGCGCAGTTCATTGATGCACATGCCGCAGCCAGCTCGGAAATTTGGGTGGTCGACCCCAACCGCGGCAACCGGGCGGCTTTCCACAAGCACATGGCGCGGGTGGGCTTTGCGATGCATGAGCGCGTGCTGGACCAGGCCGCCCAGGGCAAAGAGCCTGCCTATAAAGGCCGAATGCTCACCTACACACGTTGAGTCTGCCGGGTGACCTGCAGCGCACGGGCTGCGGCTCACAAGCTCAAGTCATACTCGATCGTGATCGGCGCATGGTCTGAAAACTTCTCGCCTTTGTAGATGGATTCGGCCCGGGCCGCATGGGCCACGGTCGGCGTGGCCAAGTGGTAGTCCAAACGCCAGCCCACGTTCTTGGCATACGCCTGACCCCGGTTGCTCCACCAGGTGTAGCAATCGTCGGTGGTCTCAGGCTTGAGGTGCCGGTACACGTCCACCACGCCACCTTCGGTGGTCAGCTTGGTCATCCAGTTGCGCTCTTCGGGCAAGAAACCGCTGTTCTTGAGGTTGCCCTTCCAGTTCTTCAAGTCGGCCTGCTGGTGCGCAATGTTCACATCGCTGCACACCACAAAATCGCGCTCAGCTTTGAGGGCCATCAGGTGCGGGTACATCTTGTCCAAAAAGCGGAACTTGGCTTCTTGCCGCTCGGGGCCCGACGAGCCGCTCGGGAAATACACGCTGATGATCGACAGCTTGCGGGCGGGCGTGTCAAAACGCACCTCGGCATAGCGCCCCTCGGCATCGAACTCGTCGCCGTCAAAGCCGATGACCACATCGCTGGGCTCGTGGCGGGTGTACACACCCACACCCGAGTAGCCCTTCTTCTGGGCAAAGTGAAAATGGCCCTTCAGCCCGGCCAACTCTTCGAACTTGCCCGCCACATCGGGGGCCTGGGCTTTGACCTCTTGCACGCAAATACAATCGGGGTTCTCTTGCGCCAGCCAAGCTTCGACCCCTTTGGTCGTGGCCGAACGGATGCCGTTGAGGTTGAGGCTGGTGAGTTTGAACAAGGATTTCCCCATGGTGACAGAACAGGCAAGCAGCGCCAACATGCAGGCGCTCGCTCAAGAATTTGTGCAGTTTGCAATCGAATCGGGCGTGCTGCGCTTCGGTGAATTCAAAACCAAAGCGGGCCGCATGAGCCCTTACTTTTTCAACGCCGGTCTGTTTGACGATGGCGCCAAGCTCAGCCGACTGGCGCAATTTTATGCAAAAGCCCTGCTGGCCAGCGGCATCGAGTTCGACATGATCTTTGGCCCCGCCTACAAAGGCATCCCGCTGGGTGCGGCCGTGGCCATCGAGCTGGCCCGTTTGGGCAAAAACGTGCCCTTTGCCTACAACCGCAAAGAAGCCAAAGACCACGGCGAAGGCGGCTCCTTGGTTGGCGCCCCACTCAAAGGCCGCGTGCTGATCGTGGACGACGTCATGAGCGCGGGCACCGCCGCGCGCGAATCGATTGCTTTGATCAAAGCCGCTGGCGCCACCCCGCATGCCATGGCCATTGCTTTGGACCGTCAGGAAATGGCCACCGAAAAACAAGCCGACGGCTCGGTGCAAGACGTGCCCCACAGCGCCGTGCAATACGTGCGCAACACCTTGGGCATGGGCGTGTGCTGCATCGCGCAGCTGTCGGACTTGTTGGCCTACCTCTCCGCGCAAGACGGCAACGAGATGGGCCAGCACCTGCCCAAAGTGCAGGCCTACCGCGACCGTTACGGGGTTTGATCGGAAACTCAGTCGGCAGTCAAAGGCTTCGGTCTGACACCTGGCCCGCACGGCTGGAGAACTGCACCAGGCTGTCCATGGCTTCAAGTTGTACGCGGGCGCTGCGCTGACCATAGACCTCGGAACGCAGCCAAGCGCATTCGGCGTCGAGCAAGTCGTCAGACGACAAGCTGCACCACCAGACGCGGCCTTCGCCGTCCCAGCGGTAGCCGCGCGACTTGAGCTTGTCTTTGGCTTCAAACGGGGCGCCGGTGGCCCGCAATTTGTAGCGGGTCTGCCCTGCCCCGTTCAACAGGCGCGACAAGCCGGTCTGGCCGTCCGCCAAAGGTGAAGACAAGACCTGCAAGAGCGCATGGCAGTCCACCTGGGCGCGGTGCGCATCGTAGAACCAGCCGCGCTCGGAGGCCAAAAACTCCAGCTTGGCCGAGCCGCTGCCTTCTTTTTTCCAATCGATGCCGGCAAACGAGCAATTCCAGGCCTTGCGTGCAAAGACGGGCCAGCGGCTTTCTACAAAGGGGCGGTCAAAACCGGCGTTGTGCGCGACGATCAAGTCGGCTTGCTCGACCAGCGCGGTCACAGCCGCGTCATCGATGCGCTGGCCTTGGACCATGCTGTCGTCGATGCCGGTGATCTCGGTGATCTGCGGCGGGATGGGTTTGCCGGGGTCTTCAAACGACTCGTAGAGGGTGACCGGACCCACGGGCTGGCCGGTGGCGGTGTCCACCAGCACAGACAACATGGCCAGCTCGATGACCTTTTCGTTGCGCGCATCGAGGCCCGTGGTTTCGGTGTCGAGCACGATCACGCGCCGCGTGCTTTGGCCGCTGACCGGGCCGTAGTCGGTGCGCGGCCGCAGGCGGCGCAGCACGCGAAAGTCAGGGTGCTGCGCCAGGGCCTGCGCCATGGCCTCATGCTCATCAGCGGGCGCAGCACTGGCATCCAGGGGCTCGGACAAGGTGGTCGCTGGTGCCTGCGACAAAGTCGGGGTTTGTTCTGCGGACATGGCGGGCGGTGCCGACTCCGCGAGGACCAAGTCAGGCAACTTGACCGCTGGTGCCGCAGGCTTTCCGGCTTTGGCTTTGGCAGGCTTGGCGGCTGCGGGCTTGACTGCAGGCTCAGCTTCAAAGCCGAAAAAACTCATCTGATCGGTTTTGTTCATGGCCACAATTAAACCGCCTCTTCGGGCACTTCTGCCCCCAAATCACCCGCAATCAGCTTGAATTGCTCCAACGCGGCCTGCAGGTCCTCCACAATTTCTTGGGCAATCACTGCAGGGGCAGGAAGATTGTCGCTGTCAGCCAGGCTTTCGTCTTTGAGCCAGAAGATGTCCAGGCTGGTCTTGTCGCGGGCGATCAGCTCGTCGTAGCTGTAAGCACGCCAGCGGCCATCGGGGTTCTCAGCGGTCCAGGTATCAGTACGCTCGTGGCGCTTGCCCACCTTGTACAGCTGCACAAACTCGTCCAAATCCGCCCGGCGCATCGGGTTGGTTTTGAGCGTGAAATGCTTGTTGGTGCGCAGGTCGTAAATCCACAGCTTTTGCGTCCAAGGTTTTTCAGAAGCGGGCTTCTTGTCAAAAAACAGCACGTTCGCCTTCACGCCCTGCGCATAAAACAGGCCCGTGGGCAAGCGCAGCAGCGTGTGCAAGTCGCATTCGTGCAGCAGCTTTTTGCGAATAGTCTCGCCCGCGCCGCCTTCAAACAGCACGTTGTCAGGCAACACCACCGCCGCCCGGCCATGGATGGCCAGCAGGGTTTTGATGTGCTGCACAAAGTTCAGCTGCTTGTTGCTGGTGGTGGCCCAAAAGTCGTCGCGCTCGATCGTGTCTTTTTCGGTGCTGGTGCGGCCGTCTTCGCCCACGATCACGGTACTGCTCTTCTTGCCAAACGGCGGGTTGGCCAGCACCACCTCAAAGCGCTCACCGGGGTCAGCGCCCAGCGCATCGCCCACGCGCACGGGCACCGACTTTTCAGAGCCAATGCCGTGCAGCAGCAAGTTCATGGCGCACACGCGGGCGGTGGCCTGCACCAGCTCAAAGCCCACAAAAGCGCTTTCTTTCAGGTGCTTTTTCTCATCTTTGGTCAGGTTGGGGTGGTGGTCCACCACATGCTGGTGGGCGCTGAACAAAAAGCCGCCCGTGCCGCAGGCCGGGTCGCACACGCGCTCAGCGGGCTTGGGGTCGATGCACTCGACCATGGCCGCGATCAGCGCACGCGGCGTGAAGTATTGCCCCGCCCCACTCTTGGTGTCTTGCGCGTTCTTCTCCAGCAAGCCCTCGTAGGCGTCGCCCTTCACATCCGCGCCCAGCACCGTCCAGGTCTCGGCGTCGATCAAATCCACAATCACGCGGCGCAGCTTGGCCGGGTCTTGAAACTTGTTTTGCGCCTTGGCAAAGATCAGGCCCAGCGTGCCCTTTTCTTGGCCCAGCTTTTCCAGCGCGTGGCGGTAGTGGTCAAACAGGTCATCGCCATCGCGCCCCAACAGCGTGGGCCAGGCATAGGCGGCGGGCACGATGCTGGTCTGGTTGTAAGGCGGCTGGCTGCGCTCGTCGGCCATCTTGAGGAACAGCAAATACGTCAGCTGCTCCACATAGTCGCCGTAGCTCATGCCGTCGTCGCGCAGCACGCTGCAATAGTTCCAGAGCTTTTGGACGAGGGTGTGGGTGGTGGTGTTCATTCGGGGGAAATCAAAAATTTAAAAGCTCATTCGCTGTTCACGAATAGCGTATGGACTCAAGTGGTTGGCGCTTGCGCCCTCGCCCAATCAACGGCTGCGGTCGTATCGGTCTCTGTGATGCCCAGTTCGGCCAGT
Source organism: Limnohabitans sp. Jir72 (assembly GCF_003063575.1). GTDB lineage: Bacteria > Pseudomonadota > Gammaproteobacteria > Burkholderiales > Burkholderiaceae_C > Limnohabitans_A. The sequence goes on along the minus strand of NZ_NESC01000006.1, from coordinate 194,362 downwards.
TTTGCTCGCAATGCATCGGCTGCGAAGAAGCGCACAGGCGTCAAAACGATCTGTCCGCCCTTGGTTTCGACATCAAAGCAGTCGGTCGGCCCCACCGCTTGCATCAGGCTCTTGGGCAGCGTGATCTGGTTTCTGGCATTGAGTTTGATCAACATGGCTGGCTTTCCAAAGATCGTGTATTGATTCATTCGCAAATGAGGGGAGTACAGAGTTCAAATGAGGGGAGTCCCCTTCCAAATGAGGGGAGCATTGAGGGGAGTTTCATCATTCTTAGAGGGGTGTAACCCGAACGATGGGGGGAGTACCGGCCAGCAGAGCACTTTATGAAACACAAGAGGAAAGGACGCAGTCTCAAACCTTGGGTTTGGTTCGTGCAACCGCCTTTTTGCGCTTTGCGGGCGCAGCCGCTGGCAATGCAGCTGACGCCAGCGAATCAGGCTGTTGGTTGGCCAAGTCCTGAAAGCTCAATGAGGGCAGCAACAGCGGCCCATGTGCGGAGCGGCTTGTGATGGTGCTCACCATCTCCCGCACAGCACCGTACAAAAGAGATGCCCCATTCACCAATGCGCGAACACGACGCTCTTCGGATTGACCTTGGGCTTGTGTCAAATGCATGCGCACAGTGCCACGTACAGAAACCTGAATGTTGTATGGCGCTTGCGTCCCCTCTTTAGGTCCAACCCGCAAGGTCAGTTTGACGCCGAAATCTGAGTATTTCTCCTGCTCATCCAGCAACGCCAACCCCGTATCGGCAGACATTGCCAATTTTCCGGGGAAAAACACCAAGCCCGGTGCAAACGCGGGGTCTGCCTCATACCCATCCACAGGCATCACCGACACGCCGTCAAACGTGTACTCCATCAACTGCAAAGGACTAAGCTGCACAAGGTTCTCCCAGGAACATCAGGTCTTGGTTTGATGAATCAAGTTCAGTGTCAAAGTACACGAACTCCATGGCACCAGTAAACCGGCCTGCCATGGGCTTCATGGTTTTGCGGCTCATCCACTCTTGCAAGTCCGGCGCATCCACCATGTCCAGTGCCAAAGTGGCCTGCGCTTCCCAGAGCTGAATCGCTGCAGGCGCACCTGTCTTGCGAAAAACCGCATCGAAGGTGAACCCCAAGGCCTTGGTGACGGCAGCAATGGTCTGAACGGTGAGGTTTTCATGGCCAGACAGCACTTGCGTCACACGAGCACGGCTCCAACCCAGTGCACGCGCAAGATCAGCCCGCGATTTGCCAGCGTGGTGCAACAGCAGCGTTAAATCTGCCGCCACATCCACGGCTTTGAACTCTTCCGCCAACCCTTCATGGGCTGCAATCAAGTCGCCAAAAAGAGGTTTGTGTTCCATCGTTATCTCACTTCATTCAATCCACTGCAGACCCGCTGCAGATCGGGACGCTGTCAAAAAATCAACCACGGCCTGTTTGGCCACTTTGATGTCTTTTGCTGAAAGCTTGTCAGTCCGTTTAGGCAGTGTGTGCGTCAACAAGACCACCTTGTCTGCCGCGTAATAAAACAAAATCCGAATGTCGCCATGTCTGTATCGCCACACTGTTTCGTTCTTTTTGGTTACATCACAGTAAAAAGGGTCAAACGCTTCATGCACCGCCTTCGCGTCTGCAAGCTGATTGAACGGTTTGCCCAACTGGGCCAACTTCAAGAGCATTTTTAAGCCGAACAAGGCCTGTCTTTGATCATTACCATGCATACCCTGAACAGTCTCAAACACCATCGCCGACTCTCTGCGATTGGCGTCTGAGCATGCCGAAACCAACTTGAATCGTCCTTGAGCAGACACCATACCTGGCTCAAAGTCACTCAATTTGATCTCGGTTAAAACATACAGTTGTTTAGGCATAGCTTAACATTTATCGTCGACATGTCATTAGGGTTTACGCCCAAAAACCCTTTTGAACGGACAGTTTTGAACCAACACGACTCATTGCAGCAGTTGGAACCGAGCGGCAAAACGGGGCAGCAACAAGCGGGTTTGTCAGTCATATCGCCCATCCTCCTGCAACACCTTAAGCGAGTGTCCCTGCGCGTCCTTCCACTCCAGCCGCCCGTTGGCACTTCGGCCGAGCAACACACTGGCCGCTGTGCTGGGTGAACTGAAGGCATAGTCCTGTGTGAATGCGTAAGTGTTGCCCTGCTCAACCAGCACACCCAGATCCTGCAATTGCTCACGCAAAGCCAAGGTGCCGGGCGGAACCGAAGGCACCGCTTGCGCCGCCGCCTGCGAACCCGCCTTGACCACAAAACCCTGGGTGGATTCATAGCCACGGGCCAACAGGCCTTTGCCCTTGCACGTCAGCTGTGGCGCACTGGCGGCGGGGGCATGGGGTGGCTGCTCGAAAGCATGCACACCCAGCACTGGCAGCATGCCCAGCATGTGCTGCAAAAACACCTGCATGTCGGCGCGGTCGGCCTCGCTGAGGGTGGGCTCGGTCTCGTTCTTTTTATTCTCCACATCCAGCGGCACCCGCTTGGCCTGCTTGGCCAGGCGGATCAAGTTGGACTCCAGAAACTGCACATGCGCTTTGTTGAGGCCTTGGCCCATGGAGACAAAACAGATCGCCCGTGTCCAGAAGTCTTTTTGGAAAGTGCCGCTGTGGTGCGTGGTCAGGCGCGGCTTGATCGGGTCGCCCTCGCCAATGTAGAGCCGGTCACCCTCGCCGTCTTCACGCGGCCCCAGCAGCAGGTACACGCCCGTTTGCTGCAGCTCGGGCCGGGTGGACACGCTGGGTTGCGCCCAGGCCGCACGAGGAAACACCAGCGCACGGCCGACCCAGTTGGACCGCTCGACGATGCGCAGGCCATCGGGGTCGCCGTCGGCGACGAAGATGCGCAGGGAGAAAGGCTGCGAAGCGCTCACAATGCCCGCTTCAATTGGTAGTGGTACGACGTGTGGGTCGCCGATTGCCCATGGACGAATTGCAGGGCTTGCACACCAGTGCAGCATTATCCAAGGTGGATCGGCCACCCCGCGAATGTGGGTCCACATGGTCGATGCTGAAGTTCTCCCAAGACAGCTTCTCACCACAATCGCTGCACTTTTTGTCGGCAGAGGAGTTCCAAAGCAGCCGTCGTTGCTCGGGCGTGAAGCCGCGCTGGGCATCGCGAGAGGCAAACACCGGACCTATAACGGCGCGCAGGATCTTCTCGCGATGCCGGCGCTGACTGACATCGTCCGTCATTTGAGACACAGTCATCAGGTAATCCCGGTACAACTCCTGACCTTCCACGGCGCCCTGCACCTTGCGCTGCTGCTCCCGCACCCTGTCTACCTCCACCCCAAAAGCTTTCAACAAATCCCAGGCCAGTTGATTTCGTTTGCGTTCGATCAGGATGGCACCCTCGGTCTGCAGTTTGGCCACGAGCACGACTAAGGAATAGAAGTCCACCAGTTGATGGAAACGCGTGGTCTTCAGCTCGGGGAACATGCGCGCCACACGGCCCACCACGGCAAACGCGGCAGCGACGCTTTTCCTGAGCTGGGCTGGGGGGATAGACGAAGCGGCCATGACCCGGTCCACTGCAGCTTTCTTGTTGAGCACATCGCCCTGATGCAGGCTTAGGATGATCTCGGCACAAAACTCAACATGCTTCATGCGGGAACGCTGGGCTTCGTTGAACACACCCAGCGCGGTGAATTTTGGCTCCAGCTTATTCGCCAGCGATGTGGCCGCTTTCAACAGTTCGGAACCCGAATAGCGGGCGTTCCGGCGCTCCTGAGTGGTTAAGGTCTTGCCAGTCGAGTTGATACGCACGAACAGTTCGACGATATCGCTCAGATCACCATCGACCTCGATTACGGGAATTCGGTAACCATCTAGTCGAGGACGAATGAGGGACATGTGCTGGCGATTGCGCTTGAGGGAACTCGAACTTAACTGCTGCACACCATCCAATCCCGTCACCTCGGCCTTGACCGAAAAGGCACCACGCATGGCGCCCATGAAACGGAAGATGGTTTCCAGGCGCTGCTTACCGTCGATCACGTCATAGCAGGGCCTATGCCCGTCATGACGTCTATACAGAAAAATCGCAGGGATTGGAAATCCACCGAGCAGGCTCTGGATGAGCAAAGTCCGGTCCTTGTCACGCCAGACTGACTTACGCTGAAACGTGGGTGAAAGGTTCAGCGCGCCATTTTCATAGCGACTCACAAGGTCGGCGATGGTCAGCGTTTCGTGGCGGATCTGCAGGTTGCTGGTCATAAGGGTTCGGTAGTCAGGCGGTGGAACCTTCAATGGGCGAAGGTGAGAAAAAGGCATTGGTGAGGATGGATTGACGAAGTGACTTAGAGCGCTGTAGGTTGGCGTCCACCGCAGTGACCATGCCGCGCAAGACCGAAAGCTGACGGTCGACCTCTGCAACGATGCGAAATTGCTCTTCAAGCGAGGGGACGCCGATTGGCAAGCGGGAGACCTTGCCCACGCTCAAGGTGTGCAAGCCCGAGGTGGAGACAGATACCTGCTCGATCGCACGTCGACCGACTGGAGAGAGCATCCATACCAGCGCCCATTCCGACAAAACCCCGTCGCCAAAACGAATCTTAATGAGGTGGTTCTGATGAACACAGTTCGGAATCGCATCATTCCACAGCGCCACCCGGCCAATTTGGTCCGGACTCCCGTTGCCCTCGACCACCAGCAAGTCACCCTTTTGCACAAGCAGTTTTTCCAGCTCCTTCTCTGCGACGCCGATGTATTCGATGTCGTCCAGCCTCAGCTCATTGGCGTAAACGTTCGCCACTCGCAGATAAGGCAGCTTCAGCGGCAGGTCGTTGCGCTTTTGATTCTTGGTCAAACCGCCGGCGATCGATCCCTCGTCTCCGAGTGTTGACATCCGCCATTCGCCCTTGGTTTCGACGAGGCGGCCTTCGACGGCGGCTTTGAGGACGGAGGCTTTGTAGCGTTTGAGGTTGGCTTTGACGCGCTGGAGGTTGGCAACGGCTTCGTCAAGGCGGGAGAACTGTTTTTCAATCTCGGCGACGATTTCTGTTTGCTGCTCCGGCGGTGCAACAGGAATCGGAATTTTGTTCATCATGGATTGACTCAACTTGGGCTGAGCTGTACCAGTCACATATGCCGATAAGTTGATTGAGTTGATGTAATAAGCCAGATACGCATTTGAGAATCCGGGCTTGCAGCGCAAGACATGTGCATGGTTGTTGACCCAGACCTTGCCGCGAGTCAGAAACGCAAGTGGCTTTGAGCGTGTGAGCAGATTCGCGCCATCCTCGCCAATCAAAACAAATTCACCTTCATGTGTGAATCCATCAATGGTGTCAATAACACCAGATGCCCCGTAGTACGGAAAAGCTCCTTGACGCGACTCACGCTCGCTCCGTGAAATAGGTACTCTTCGCCCGTCATGGTTTTCAACGTACTGTCCCAAGGGAACCCAACTCCACCCTTTCGGCAATGGGCGGGACATCATCTCTGCAGATTGGTCCTTACTCACGCCACCAACTCCCGATTCATCGCCTCAATCACCTGCGTCAACTCCGCACCAAACAGCTGATGCACTTTGCCCAGGCCGCCCTTACCCAAGAAGGGGGCCGTTTCAAAGTCGTCGGGCTCTATGCCCAGATTCGCGGCGATGTGGTCTCTGATCATTTCCAGCCAGTGCAGTTGTTCGGCGTTAAAGGTGTGGCCTTTGGCCGCTTGTTGTTGGGCCAGCCACGCGTTGTAGTTGCCTTGCACGCGTTCGGGGTAAGGCACCAGCTCGTTGTCTTGCTGCATGGCAAAGCGCACCAGGCTGACCAAGTCGGTCAACAGGCGGCGTTGGCTGGCACCCTTCACTTTGGTTTTGTTCAGCGCGGCATAGGCTTGCCACAGCTGGCTTTCGTCGATCAGGTGTGGCGGCGCGTGCAGCGCGTCGGCCAGTGCTTTGATGTCGCGGTAGGTCAGCGGGGCGCGGCTGGGGCGGTTGTACAAAATTTGCAGCGCCGTGATTTCGTCTTTGTGCTGGGCAATGAAAGCTTCAAAGCTTTGCACCAGTCCTTTGGCGCGTTCGCTTGCGGCTTCGCTGAAGCCCGCGTGCAGCAGCGTGTCTTGCGTGACGATGTCCACCACTTGGTCGGCCTTTTGGCGCAGCTGCAAGATCAAGGTGCGCAACTCGGGGTTGGCAAAGGGTTTGGCGGCTTCCACCTTTTTGGCTTCGGCTTCAACGGGCGATGTATCGTCATCCACGTTCAGCGCTTGCACGATGCCGCTGGCCATGTCGCGCAGGCTTTTGCCGCCGCTGGCTTCCAGCACTTTGGCGTGATCGGCGGGGCTCAGGTCTTTGTCTAGCCGGGCCAGGCGGGCGGCCACGCTGCTCAGCACCTCGTCCTCCACGTTGCCCAAGCTCACGGCTTGCAGCAGTTTGTCCAATGGCACGGTTTTCTTGGTGTCCATGGGGCGGCTGTCGGTTTTGTCGCGCTCGCACACGCCCACGGCGTCCACGATCACAAAGTGGTCTTTCACCTTGGCATCGGGCGTGACGGCTTGCAGGTCGGCCGGGTTGCACACACGCACGCCACGGCCTTTCATCTGCTCAAAGAAGCTGCGGCTTTTGACGCTTCGCATGAACACCACAATTTCCACCGGCTTGATGTCGGTGCCGGTGGCGATCATGTCCACCGTCACGGCCACTCGCGGAAAGTAGCTGTTGCGAAACGCGCTGATCAAGTCTTCGGGCTTGGTGCCTGTGGTGCGGTAGGTGATCTTTTGCGCAAACTCGTTGCCCTTGCCAAATTCTTCGCGCAGGATTTCCACAATCTTTTCGGCGTGGTTGTCGTCTTTGGCAAAGACCAGCGTCTTGGGCACCTCGGTGCGGCCGGGGAAGATTTCGGTGTGCAACCGGTCACGGAAGGTGGTGATGACTTTGCGGACCTGGTCCGGCGTTTGCACGCTGCGGTCCAGCTCGGCGGGGTCGTATTCAAAGTCTTCGTCGAGCTGCCAAGCGCTTTTGCGTCGGGTAGCTTTGTCTACCGTCTCAAGCCAAAAGCCCTTCTCGACCTTCGCACCTTTTTCGGTCACTTCGGTTTGGATGCGGTACACGTCGTAGTTGACGTTCACCCCATCGGCCACGGCTTGGGTGTGGCCGTATTCCATGACCAAGTTTTGGTTGAAGAAGCCAAAGGTTTGTTTGTTGGGCGTGGCGGTCAGGCCCACCAGATACGAGTCGTAATACTCCAGCACTTGCCGCCACAGGTTGTAGATGCTGCGGTGCGCCTCGTCGGTGACAACGATGTCAAACAGCTCGATGGGAAATGCTGGGTTGTAGCCAATGGGCTCGGGGTCTTTGAATAGGCTCTCTGCGCCTTCGGCGCTTTCTTCGTCGGCCTCGGGCGGCAGCTCTTTGCCTTTGAGCAAGCTGAACATGCGCTGGATGGTGCAAATGACCACGCGGGCGCTGGTGTCCACCTGGTTGCCTTGCAGGTGCTGCACGATGAACTCTTCGCCAAACTTGTAGCTGTTGTAGGGGCTGGCGTATTGGTCAAACTCTTTTTTGGTCTGGCGGCCCAGGTTGCCCCGATCCACCAAAAACAGCACGCGCCGCGCACCACCAAACTTGATGAGGCGGTAAATGAAGCTGATGGCCGTGAAGGTTTTGCCGCTGCCCGTGGCCATTTGAATCAGGGCTTTGGGTTTGTTGGCGGCCAGGCTTTTCTCAAGGTTTTGCACCGCCTTGATTTGCGCAGGCCACAGCTGGTAGTTGGCTCCGCCCTGCCCCCATTGGGTGACCAGCTCGGGCATGTCGCGCATGCGGGCCAAAAAGGTGGATGGCGCTTCGTTGGCAGCCTGCGGGCCAGCCGCCGGGGGCAGCATGTGCAGCCACTGCGCCAGCAAGTCGGGCCGGTAAAAGGCAAACACCCGGCGCGAGCGAGGCTGCGGGTCCAGCCCGTTGGTGAATTGGGTCTCCACTCCAGTGGACTCGAACAAAAACGGCAACGGCCTGCGCCAAGCGGGCAAGGCAGCGGGCAGGCCCTGGGCATAGCGCTCGGACTGCGCCTCCACGCCTTTGAGGGTGACGCCTTCTTTCTTGGCCTCGATCACGCCGCAGGCTTTGCCATTCACATACAGCAGGTAGTCGGCAAAGCCGTGGCCGGGGTTGAGCGGGAATTCACGGATGGCCACGCCCTGCGCTGCATGCAGATTGACTTGGTCGATGTTGCAAACGTGCCAGCCAGCGGCTTGCAAGAGTTGGTCAATCTGGACTCGGGCTTTGGCTTCGGGGGTCATTCCGGCAAGTGGGGGGGTTTTTAGAACTATGGCGTCCATTCTAGGGGCCCAAAAGACGCAAAGCCCCGGCATTTCAAAAAATGCCGGGGCTTTGTTGCCAGCTTGTTCCTCGGCTCAGTCGAGCTTGATGCCCAAGTCCACCGCCAGCTTGATCCAGACGGGCACTTCGCCCTCCCAGTCCTTGCGCGTATCGGCCAGGTTCTTGGGTTTGTTGGGGATGGCGAAGGTTTCGCGCAGCTTGGCGGCCTTGTCGGTGTTGGACCAGGCCACAGCTTCGTCGGCCAGGCGTTTGAGGATCGGCTCGGGTGTGCCTGCAGGCGCGAGCATGGGCAAGCCACCTTCCAGACTGACGAGTTTGGCGGTATCGCCTTGTTCCATCAGCGTCGGCACGTTGGGCAATTTGGGCGAGCGGTAGCTGCCTGTGACGCCAATGGGGCGCACGCCGCGCGAGGCCACGGCATTGAAAGCCAAGTAGCTGCCCACCGCAATTTGCGATTGGCCCGAAGCCACATCCAGCCACATGGCGGCTTCACCTTTGTAATGCACCGACTGAATTTGGGTGCCAAAGCGGCGGTTGGTCTGGTCAGCCACCATGTGCGGGTAAGAGCCCGGCGCATAGGTGCCCATCGAGGTGGGGTTCTTTTTGGCCCATTCGACAAACTCGGCCATGTTCTTGGCGGGAATTTTGTCGTTGATGCCCACCACCAGCGGCCCGGACGGGAAGACGGTCACAGGGGTCAGGTCTTTGTCGAGGTTGTAAGGCAGCTTGGTGTACAGGATGCGGTTTTGCCAAAAGGTGCCCGAGGTGCTCATGACCAGGGTGTAGCCGTCGGCCGGTGATTTGGCACAGGCATCGATGCCAATGATGGCTCCTGCACCGGGTTTGTTGTCGATGACCACCGGTACCCCCAGCTTGCTGGACAGGTGCTCGCCATAACTGCGGGCCAGGGCATCGGTCAGACCGCCGGGTGGGAAAGCGACGATGATCCGAATGGGCTTGGAGGGCCACTTGGGCGCTTGCGCCCAAGCATTGACCAGAGGACTGCTGGCGGCCACAACGCCCGCAGCCAGTGCTGCTGCGTGAAGAAAGTGGCGGCGATGGGGTGAGTTCTTTTTGGTCATTGGTCTTCGCGTTTGTTTGTACACAACAGTCTAAGGGCCCGTTGTTGTTTATTGAATTGGGGTTTGAACCCACGATGCCAACACAATTTTCAGGCTTGAGGCCACCGACTTGGTCGGACTGAATCCAGCCATTCAGGGTTTGTGCGACAATGGACGCCGTTGCAGCCTCCAGTTGCCGCAACATCAGCACTTCTGCTGGGGCCTGACCCAGGCAACGCTCAAAACAAGCGCCTGCGGTTTCCATGCCCACCTTAAGACTTATCGGCCAACACTGGTAACTGCCACCCGCAGTTGAATGAGCCGATACCTGCGCCGGACATGGCGCTCTGTGAAAAATGAACTTTGAAGAATTGAATCTGGCTCCAGCCATCATGCAAGCTGTGCGCGAGCTCGGCTACGAAACACCCACCCCCATTCAGGCACAAGCCATTCCGGCCGTGCTCGCAGGTCAAGACCTGTTGGCTGGTGCACAAACCGGCACCGGCAAAACCGCCGCGTTCACGCTGCCCATGCTGCACAAGCTGAGCCTGAGTGAGCCTGGCCAAAACCGCTTTGGCGGCAAAGCCATCCGCGCCTTGGTGCTGACGCCCACCCGCGAATTGGCCGCCCAGGTCGAAGAGTCGGTGCGCGACTACGGCAAATACCTCAAGCTCGACTCCACCGTGATCTTCGGTGGTGTGGGCATGAACCCGCAAATCAGCAAGGTCAAAAAAGGCGTGGACATTTTGGTGGCCACACCCGGTCGTCTGCTGGACTTGCAAGGCCAAGGCTTCTTGGACTTGTCCAGCATCGAAATTTTGGTGCTCGACGAAGCCGACCGCATGCTGGACATGGGCTTCATCCACGACGTGAAAAAAGTGCTGGCCCTGGTGCCCAAAGACAAGCAAAGCCTGCTGTTCTCGGCCACCTTCAGTGACGAGATCCGCGAGTTGGCGGGCAACCTGCTCAAGAACCCGCAAAGCATTCAGGTCACGCCCAGCAACACCACGGTGCAACGGATCACGCAAGTGATCCACCCCGTGGGCCGCGGCAAGAAGAAAGACGTGCTGCTGCACATCATCCAGAAGCACGACTGGAGTCAGGTGCTGGTGTTCACACGCACCAAGTTCGGCGCCAACAATGTGGCCGACTTCCTGACCAAAAATGGCGTGAAAGCCATGGCCCTGCACGGCAACAAGAGCCAGACCGCCCGCACGCAAGCGTTGGCCGGTTTCAAGAGCGGTGACATCCGCGCTTTGGTGGCCACCGACATCGCTGCACGCGGCATTGACATCGAAGACTTGCCACACGTGGTGAACTACGAGATCCCGAACGTCTCGGAAGACTACGTGCACCGCATTGGCCGCACAGGCCGCGCGGGCGCCAGCGGCGAGGCCGTGAGCCTGGTCTGCTTGGACGAAGAAGGTTTCATGATGGACATCGAGCGCTTCACCAAGCAGGAGATTCCAGTGCAGTTGCTCGAAGGCTTTGGCCCCGAGCCAGGCGAAGTGGCCGAGCCCATCGCCATGGGTCGCCAGACTTTGTGGGGCGGCGCAGGCAAGCCGCCAAGCCGCGATGTGATGGCCGCTGCCGCCAAGGCCGCACGCCAGGACATGATGCAACGCATCCGCGACAACAAAGCCCCCGGTGGCAGCTCCGGTGGCCAGCGTCAGCCACGCGCTGAAGGTCAGGGCCAGCCCCGTCCATCGCGCAATGGCCCCGCACCTTCACGCCGCAATGGCCCACAAGGCGCACCACGTTTTGAAGGCCAAGGTGACGGCCGCCGCGAAGGTGGCAACCGTGATGGCGGTCGCGGTCAAGAGCAGCGCGGCGATCCGCGTTTTGACAACCGTGGCGATGGCCAAGGCCGTCCCGCTCCGCGTGGTCCGCGTCCTGAAGGCCGTGGCCCTGGTCGTGGCCCTCAAGGTGGAGGTCAAGGCGGCGGTCAAGACCGTCGCAGCCACGATGACGAGTTGCCACGCCACATTGACCCCTTGAAGACCACGCAGTTTGCGCGTCTGGACTTGCCCAACCGCAAGCCTGTGCGCACCAGCGGCCAACCTGACCCGACACGCACCAGCATCGACAGCCTGGCCAGCGGCAACCGCCGTCATGGCGGCGGTGGCGGTGGTCGTGGCTTTGGCGGCGGCAATGGGGGAGGCAATGGCGGTGGTGGCCGTGGCTTTGGCGGCGGTGGCGGGGGTGGCAACCGCGGCGGCTTCGGTCGCTGATCGACACCTCTGATGACTTGAAATAGCCCGCTGATGCGGGCTATTTTTTTGGGCATGCATTTGCAACAGGGTCAAGAAAAGGCCCAAGCCTGACTTTGTGCTCATTCTGAGCAAGCAGGCGTTGATCTTGCCCGCATGGCTGTTCTTTTTTGAAACTCTTGATCTTCAGACTCACCCCACATCACTTGCACTCACGCGAGGTGAAGGGATTTTGCAGGTGGAGTCAGGCTGTCACCGAACCACCGCCATAGAGCCAAGGCACATCCATCAGGCGCTCGCCCATGAGCCGCATGGACAGATTGCGGCCTATGGCCACTAGACCTTGGGCGTGGAAAATTTGCCCATTGCGGATCGCCCGGGCCTGCACCCGGGCGTTGCGGGCCCAGCGCTTTTCGGCATAAGCCTGCAGGCGATGCGCCACAGTGCCCGAGCCTTGGGCAAGGCACTGCGCCAGCACTTGTGCATCTTCAATCGCCATGCCCGCGCCTTGCGCCAGATAAGGCCGCATGGGGTGCGCCGCGTCGCCCAACAAGGCCACCCGGCCTTGCGCCATCTGGCTGGCGGCGCTCACGGGCGCTCGGTCGTGCAAGGCCCACAAGCGCCAAGCAGGAATGGCTTCCAAGCGTTGGCGCAAGTCATTGCCTGTATGGCCAATGGCTTGCATCAAAGTGTCTGCATGCCCGGCGTGGTCCCAGTCGTGGGGGTTGGCTGGTTTTTCGCCATGCACAATGGCGATCACATTGAGCGCCCGCCCCGCTTGCACGGGGTAATGCACCACATGCAAGCGCGGCCCCATCCAGACCGTCACCTCGTCAGACCGCAAGCCCTGGGGCAAATCGGCCTGGGGCACCAAGGCCCTGAAAGCCAGATGCCCCGTGAAACGCGCGGGCGCGTCGGCCAAAAGCTGTTGCCGCACGGCGCTCCAAACGCCATCGGCCCCCACCAGCGCATCGGCCTGCCAGGTCTGCCCGCTGACGCTTTGGACCGTGACACCCTCTGCCGATTCGGACCAGCCTGCGATGGTTTGGCCCAAGGCGGTCTGCACCCCTGCAGCCTGCGCCGCGTCCAACAACAGGGCATGCAAATCAGCGCGGTGGATGGTGGCATAAGGCGCGCCATACAAAGCCTGCGCACGCTCGCCCAGACGCAAACGGCCGAGCACCTGCCCGGTCTGGGCATCGCGGGCTTGTAAACGCTTGGGAAAAGCAGCCACGCGGTTCAATCCATCCTCAAGGCCCCAGGCCTGCAAGATGCGCGTGACATTGGGGCCGATCTGGATGCCTGCGCCCACCTCACTGAACTGAGAGGCACGCTCCATCAGTTGCACCGCCACGCCCTGCCGGGAACAAGCCAAGGCTGCAGCCAGGCCGCCGATGCCACCACCGGCGATCACCACTTGTGTGAGCCCCGCTGGGGCAATGTTTCTTGTCATGCATCAATTGTGCCCCGGCAATGGCCCTGCAATAAATAGGACAATCAGGGGCTATGACGATGATCAAATCCCCTGAACTTTTATTGCCTGCGGGCTCGCTCGACAAAATGCGTGCCGCTTACGACTTTGGCGCCGACGCGATTTACGCAGGCCAACCCCGCTACAGCCTGCGTGCGCGCAACAACGAATTTAAGCTCGAACAAATCGGCATCGGCATTTCCGAAGCGCACGCTCGGGGCAAAAAGTTCTTCGTCACCAGCAACCTGCTCCCGCACAACGACAAGGTCCGCACCTACCTGCGCGACATCGAGCCCGTGATCGCCATGAAGCCCGACGCCCTGATCATGGCAGACCCGGGCCTGATCATGATGGTGCGCGACAAGTGGCCCGAGATGTCCATCCACCTCTCGGTGCAGGCCAACACCGTCAACTGGGCGGCCGTGAAGTTCTGGCAAAAAATGGGCGTGGCCCGCATCATCCTGAGCCGCGAACTGAGCCTCGACGAGGTCGAGAAAATCCGCCAGGAATGCCCGGACATGGAGCTGGAAGTCTTTGTGCACGGTGCGCTGTGCATTGCGTATTCGGGCCGCTGCCTGCTCTCGGGCTATTTCAACCGCCGCGACCCCAACCAAGGCACCTGCACCAACGCCTGCCGCTGGAGTTACGGCACGCAAGAAGCCACCGACGAAACCGATTCTGGCGAGGTCAAACCCACCCGCATGGAAGGCGACTTCAGCTTCGAGCAAGAGCAAGAAGCTGCCGAGAAAAACTTCTCGGCTTGCGGTGACGGCCAGCGCCACCCTGCTGCCGACAAGGTGTACTTGATCGAAGAAGCCAATCGCCCCGGTGCGCTCATGCCCATCATGGAAGACGAACACGGCACCTACATCATGAACAGCAAGGACCTGCGCGCCGTCGAGCTGATCGAACGCCTGGTCAAAATAGGTGTGGACTCGCTCAAGATCGAAGGCCGCACCAAGAGCCTCTATTACGTGAGCCGCACCGCGCAGGTGTACCGCCGCGCCATCGACGACGCCGTGGCCGGACGCCCCTTCAACCCCGAGCTCATCAGCGAACTCGACGGCCTGGCCTCACGCGGCTACACCTCGGGCTTTTTGGAGCGCCGCCCCGCGCAGGATTACCAGAACTACGAAACCGGCCACTCGGTGGGCCACCGCAGCCAGTTTGTGGGCGAGGTGCGCAGCGTGCAAGACGGCTGGGTCGAAGTGGAAACCAAGAACAAGTTTTCAGTGGGCGACACGATCGAGGTCATCCACCCCAGCGGCAACCGCAAAGTGAAACTGAACGCCATGAAAAACGGCAAAGGCGAAGCCATCGACGTGGCCCCCGGCAGCCCGCTCAAAGTGTGGATTCCGATGGAAGGTCCGGCTGATGGGGCATTGATTGCACGGATGTTTTAAGGTCTAAGCGCCATTGAGGGTTTATGCTGCAGTGACTGCGCCAGATGCCCTAACCGGCTCAGTCCCGCTTTTTCGGCTTCGCCCCAAGCCCCCGAAAAACTCAAACGTAAACAATGGGCATAGCGGTCGGTGGCTGAAAACAAGCGCCCCGGGCCGAAGGCAATGCCCTCTTTGGCGGACAACGCCAACAAGCGCATGCTGTCTAGCTCTGGCGGCAACTCCACCCACAGGGTGTAGCCTGCAGCCGGATCACTCACACGGGTGCCCTTGGGGAAGTGACTGCTGACCAGTTTCCGCGCCTCATGCAAGCGCGATTTCATGGTGACGCGCAATCGGCGCATCTGTGACTCGTAGGCGGTTTGGGTCAACAAATCCGCCAGTGCGTGCTCCAGCACTTCGTTGGTGGCTGCGCCCTGCACACGCTGCAGCGCGGCCACCTGGTCTTTCCAGCGACCGGCATCCACCCAGCCCAATCGAATGCCGGGGGCCAGGGTTTTGGAAAACGAACCGCACACCATAACCGAGCCATCGCGGTCAAAAGCCTTGACCGCTTTGCGGCGTTCGTCCGAGGCCAACAGGTCGTTGAACACCACGTCTTCGATCAGCGGAATGTGGTGCGCGGCCAGCAATTTCACCAAGGCCTTTTTCTCTGACAGCGGCATGATCGCCCCCAAGGGGTTCGACAGTGTCGGCACCGCCAGCACAGCCTTGATCGGCTGTGTATCCAGCGCCAATTGCAAGGCGGGCAAAGACAAACCCGTTCGCGGGTGCGAAGGGATCTCGACCACCCGCAAGTTCAAGGCTTCCAGCAAATCCAGAAACCCAAAAAACGTTGGCGACTCCAGCGCGACCACATCGCCTGGACGGGTAACTGCCATCAGGCACAAGCTCACCGCATGGATGCAACTGGAGGTGATCACCACGTCTTCACCACGCAATGAACAGCCCAGATGCAGGGCCCGTTGCGCCACTGCATTTTGCAAAGCAGGCGTTCCAGCTTCGTTGGTGTATGACACCAAGGTACGGCGGTGGACACGCGTGGCACGGCTGACGGCCACACGGACCCGGTCTTCGTCAAACAACATCGAGTCGCGTGGGCAGGTACCGCCCAAATTCACCCGAATCGCTTGCCCGCCATCCAGCCGGATCACATCGGTTCGGCTTTGCCTTTGCACATGCACGCTGTGAGCGGGCGGCTGGCCGACCGTGGGCAAGTCAATGCGCTTGCGCAGTTTGCTCACAAAATAACCCGCCTTGGGTTTGGCCTGGGCCAGGCCTTTGTCTTCAAGCCACCGAAAAGCCTGCATCGCCGTAGAAATCGACACCCCCTCCTGGGCTGCGGTGTCACGCACCGATGGCAAGCGCTGTCCTGATTGGAAAGCACCCGATTCGATCAACTCGGCCATCCGCATCGCCATCTGCACATACCGGGGTGCATTGGAAGTGATCGACGGCAAGTTCAATGAATTCATGACTGGCTCATTGTGCAACAACACACGCATCACAGCGGTGTCATGGAGCAGCACAGATTGGCACAAATTGAACCGAACAGATGACTTCTGAAGCGTGGTTGTCACACCCCGCATGACCACCTCTTGTACCTAACGCTGCGCACTGTGATGCGAGACATTGGAGTCCTCGATCAGCGATTCAACGGAGGTTTTCATGCACTCAGATCAAGAGCACAACTTGTCAGCCAACCACATCCTGTCTATGCGCTGTGCTGCGCCTCAAATGTTGCACGTGATCGCTGGTTGTGTTTGGATCACCCAAAGCAACGATTCAGTCGACTACTTTATTCGGGCTGGTGAATCCATGCTTTTGCACAGCGAACGCTGTGTGATCGAAGCGCAACTGGACAGCCAACTTCGGGTTACGGATTCCACTCGACCTGCATGGAACCAACGAAGTGACCGAAATACAGCCGCAGCCATTGCCAATGGCTGGCATCCCCCATGGCTTCTGGCCTGGCTGAATCAACGACCATTCAGCGGATAGGACGGGTCGTTGTAGCCAGGCGTCGAGGGATGGCCTGGTGCCACCAGACTGTTGACCAGCGCCTCGTCCTCTGGCGTGATGACCACATCCAGCGCAGCCGCATAGTCTTGCCACTGCGTCAGCGTGCGCGGGCCTGCAATGACCGCGCTCACATGGCGGTTGGCAAGCACCCAGGCGGTGGCAAAGTGCGCCAGTGACACGCCTTTACGCTCGCAATGCAGTCGCAGGGTTTGTGCGATCTGCAAGGACTCTTCCCGGAATTCGGTCTCTAGGATGCGCTTGTCTGCCCGCGCGGCGCGGCTGCCCTCTTGTGGCGCTTGGCCGGGCGCATATTTGCCCGTCAGCACCCCGCGTGCAATGGGGCTGTAGGGCACCACGCCCAAACCGTAATGCCCGCAGGCTTCCAAAATTTCCACCTCGGGCATGCGGTTGAGCAAGTTGTAATAAGGCTGGCACACCACGGGGCCGGGCATGTTCATTTGCCGGGCCATGTTGACCATCTCGGCGATGCGCCACCCCCGGAAATTGGAGACGCCCCAATAGCGGATTTTGCCCTCGCGCAGCAAAGCCTCGATGGCCCGCAAGGGCTCTTCCAGGTTCATGCCGTTGTAGTCGCGGTGCAGGTAATAAATGTCCAGGTGATCCGTACCCAAACGGCTCAAACTGCCCTCGCAAGCACGCATCACCCAGCTGCGCGAGTAATGACTTTCGTTGGGCAAAGACGACATGGCATTGCCCAGCTTGCTGGCCAGCACCCAGCGGTGCCGCTGACCTGGCAACAATTGCCCCAGCATCGCCTCGGATTGGCCAAGGCTGTAAACGTCGGCCGTGTCCAGAAAATTACAGCCCAAGTCCAGGGCGTGGTCCAGGATGCTACGCGCCTCGTCCAGCGGCGTCTGATCGGCAAACATCATGGTGCCCACGCACAGGCGTGAGACTTTCAGAGGGCTCTTGCCCAAATTGGCGTATTGCATGGCGCGTATTGAAGAGAAGTGGAGATGTATGAGGCTACGCCTGTCGTCACGCCTGCACTGTCGCCTGCGTGCACATGCAAAAAAGCCCTGCCAGCTTTCGCTGGCAGGGCTTGGTTTCAACTCAAAGGTTGATCAGGCGGTCACGCCTTTGGCGGTTTCCACGTACTCTTCAATTTGGTTGAAGTTCATGTACTTGTAGATGGCTTCCCCGTCCTTGTTCACCACACCCATGGCTTCGTGGTACTCAGCCACGGTGGGGAATTGACCCATCTTGGAGGTGATGGCGGCCAGCTCGGCAGAAGCCAAGTACACGTTGGTGTTCTTGCCCAAACGGTTGGGGAAGTTACGTGTGGACGTAGACACCACGGTCGCGCCTTCGCGCACTTGCGCTTGGTTACCCATGCACAACGAGCAGCCTGGCATTTCGGTACGAGCACCGGCTGTGCCGAATGCAGCGTAGTGACCTTCTTTGATCAGCTCGCTCTCATCCATCTTGGTTGGAGGAGCAACCCACAACTTGACAGGAATGTCGCGCTGACCGCCGAGCAACTTGGCAGCTGCGCGGAAGTGACCGATGTTGGTCATGCAAGAACCGATGAAGGCTTCGTCGATGTGAGTGCCAGCAACTTCAGACAAGAACTTGGCATCATCTGGGTCGTTCGGGCAGCACACGATGGGCTCTTTGATGTCGGCCAAATCGATTTCGATGACGTGTGCGTACTCGGCATCTTTGTCGGCTTCGAGCAAAGTAGGCGCAGCCAACCATGCTTCAACCTTCTCAATACGGCGAGCCAAAGTGCGTGCGTCAGCGTAGCCGTCGGCAATCATGTTCTTCATCAGGACCACGTTGGACTTGAGGTACTCAGCCACTGGCTCTTTGTTGAGCTTGATCGAGCAACCGGCAGCAGAACGCTCAGCAGACGCGTCAGACAATTCAAACGCTTGCTCGACCTTGAGGTTTGGCAAGCCTTCGATTTCCAAGATGCGGCCAGAGAATTCGTTGATCTTGCCGGCCTTGGCCACCGTCAACAAACCTTGCTTGATCGCGTACAAAGGAATGGCATGCACCAAGTCGCGCAGTGTCACGCCAGGTTGCATTTCGCCTTTGAAACGCACAAGAATAGACTCAGGCATGTCCAAAGGCATCACGCCTGTGGCAGCACCGAAAGCCACCAAGCCAGAACCAGCTGGGAAGCTGATACCGATAGGGAAACGTGTGTGAGAGTCGCCACCAGTGCCAACGGTGTCAGGCAACAACAAACGGTTCAACCAAGAGTGAATCACACCGTCGCCTGGGCGCAAGGCCACGCCGCCACGGTTGCTGATGAACGCTGGCAATTCGCGGTGCGTTTTCACGTCCACCGACTTGGGGTAAGCCGCTGTGTGGCAGAACGATTGCATGACCATGTCAGCAGAGAAGCCCAAGCAAGCCAAGTCTTTCAACTCGTCGCGTGTCATCGGGCCTGTGGTGTCTTGTGAACCCACGGTGGTCATCTTGGGTTCGCAGTAAGTGCCGGGGCGAACGCCTTGGCCTTCTGGCAAACCAACCGCACGACCGACCATCTTCTGAGCCAATGTGAAACCGGCTTTGGTCGCGATAGGCGCTGTGGGCAAACGGAACAAAGTAGATGCGGGCAGACCCAAGAACTCGCGGGCCTTGGCAGTCAAGCTGCGACCGATGATCAAGTTGATACGGCCACCGGCGCGCACTTCGTCGAACAACACATCGCTCTTGAGTTTGAACTCAGTCACCACCTCTGGACCATTAGCACCGTTTTTCACAATCTTGCCGTCGTAGGGCAGGATGTCGATGACGTCACCCATCTCCAGCTTCGTCACGTCCACTTCGATGGGCAGTGCGCCGGAGTCTTCTTGGGTGTTGAAGAAGATGGGGGCAATTTTGCCGCCCAAGGTCACGCCACCAAAACGCTTGTTGGGCACGAATGGGATGTCTTGGCCTGTGGCCCAGATCACGCTGTTGGTGGCCGACTTGCGGCTGGAACCAGTGCCGACCACGTCACCGACGTAAGCCACCAGGTGGCCTTTTTTCTTCAGGTCGTCGATGAACTGCATCGGGCCGCGCTTGCCGTCTTCTTCGGGCTTGAACGCTGCGCCTTCGCGGGTATTTTTCAACATCGCCAAGTAGTGCAATGGGATGTCTGGACGGCTCCAGGCATCGGGCGCAGGAGACAAGTCGTCGGTGTTGGTCTCGCCAGGCACCTTGAACACGGTGACGGTGATTTTCTTTTCGACTTCAGGACGGGTGGTGAACCACTCGCCATCAGCCCAGCTTTGCATGACGTCCTTGGCTTTGGCGTTGCCCGCCTTGGCTTTTTCGGCGACGTCGTTGAAGAAGTCAAACATCAACAGAGTCTTTTTGAGGGCTTCAGCGGCCACGCCAGCGACTTCAGCGTCGTCCAGCAGCTCAATCAGAGGGTGCACGTTGTAGCCACCCACCATGGTGCCCAAAAGCTCGGTGGCTTTGGACTTGGAGATCAAACCAACCTTGACTTCACCGTGTGCCACAGCGGCCAGGAAAGAGGCCTTGACCTTGGCCGCATCGTCCACGCCAGGTGGCACGCGGTGGGTCAACAAGTCCATCAAGAAGGCATCTTCGCCAGCAGGCGGGTTCTTGATCAGTTCGATCAAGTCAGCGACTTGCTTGGCGTCCAGCGGCAAGGCTGGGATGCCCATTGCAGCGCGTTCGGCTGCGTGTTCACGGTAGGCTTTCAACATGGTTTTTTCTCCGGTCAAACAAAATCTATTGCGGCTATCGGCCCATGCCGGTCGTATCGAACAGCTTGGGAGGGGGGTTGTTTTTCATGTCCTGAGCAAACGCCATTTGCTCGGGGTGCGCGCACTCATCGGCAATGCGGCGGCCTTTGACTTGGTCCATCAACATGGACTTGTTGGCCAACTGCAGCCACACGGCACCGGCTCTTTTATCCTCCAGGCGAATGGCGCCGGTCGAGGTGCTCACGGGGTGCATGTGGTAGTGGAAGCCTTTGCCCCTAACATCAAAGTAGCCAGGCTGATCGGCGTCGGCCTCCACGCGGACGGTGGCACCCAATTCACATGGCAAATGGCCTTTGTGCACATGTTCAGCAATGGCCAGCTCGTCGATGCTCAAATGGCTTTTGGAGATGGGCATGGCGGCCAATGCGGCTGGCAAAACAGGCTTGCGAAGCGGTGCCATGGTCGCTTTCACAGCTTGCGTAGACGCTTTGGCTTGGGCTTTATGGACCGTCGGGTGTGGTGCCTGCGAAAGATGCGTTTTGCCCTGCACTTTTGAGTCGGATTTGCCTGACGCAGCGGCATGAGCTTGTACGCTTTTGTGGGCTGGCTGCGGCGACGGCGCTTGCGACCACGCGGGGACGATGGCCCAAGCCAACACGACGGCCATCACTGTTTTTTGCATCGAGATCCCTTTGTGGCGAATGGACATCATGGGAGATTCCGAGCCAAAGTGCCAGGCTCCACAAAAAACAACTGGACCTCACGCGGCAAACGGCGTCCGGTCTGGTGCGCACGTTCCAGCAACTGCCAAAAGAAACGGTAACTGGCACGGTCATGCAACTGACCCGCATGGCTGATGGGTGCCCATTGGGCGGCGTGAGCCGCCAAGATGATGGCGCTGGCCTGATCGATCTGCGCTTCGCTGGGTGCCATGGCCTCCAGAATCGGGCGAATCTGATCGGGGTGGATGCTCCACATGCGGGTGTAACCCAACTCACGCGCGGCCTTTTGGGCGGCCATGCGGATGGCATCGGTGTTCTTGAATTCGGTGACCACGCAATGCGAGGGCACCTTGCCAAAGGCATGGCAGGCGCTGGCGATCTCCATCTTGGCGCGCAGCACCAGCGGATGGGTGAATTGCCCTTCAATGCCCATGCCGTCGGCGGGAATCGCGCCCCCATGGGCAGAGACAAAATCCATCAGGCCAAAGCTGATCGATTGCACACGCGGGTGGGCGGCAATGTCAAAAGCGCGGTGCACAGCGCCGGGCGACTCAATCAGGACATGCAAGGGCAAATGGAGCGCACCAGCCTGCAACAAGGCGGCTTGGGCGCGTTCAACATCGGCCACGGTCTCCACCTTGGGCACCATGATGTGCGACAAGCATGAAGCGGCCTGGCCTGCGATGAGGGCCATGTCGGCCTCAAAGCTGGGGTGATCAACGGGGTGGACGCGCACGGCAACGCGGGCGTCAGGTCTGGCTGCGGTGGTGGTCAAGGCCAATTCGGTGACCAGTGCAGCGTGTTCGGCTTCGCCACCGACTGGGGCGCCATCTTCGCAGTCCAGGGTGACATCAAAAACGCAGGTACCGAACTCCTGCGTCATCTCTGCCTGCAACTGCAGGCTTTTGCGCATCCTCGCTTCGACACCGCTGTAATGGTCACAAACCGGCAGCTGGACGCTTCCGGCTTGTGCTCCCAACAGAACGTCGCGAGGATGGCTCACTCTGGTTCTCTTGTGAGGATCAGATCAAGTGGGCAACGCCAGCTTGCTCGTCGGTCAGCTCTTTGAGCGTCTTGTCGATGCAGCCTTGGCTGAAGGCGTCAATCTCCAGGCCTTCCACGACTTTGTACTCGCCGTTCTCGCAGGTCACTGGGAAACCAAACATGACATCTTTAGGGATGCCGTACCAGCCTTGCGATGGGATGCCCATGGTGACCCACTTGCCGTTGGTGCCCAAGGCCCAGTCGCGCATGTGGTCGATGGCGGCGTTGGCAGCCGATGCAGCCGAGGACAGGCCACGGGCTTCGATGATGGCTGCGCCACGCTTGCCGACGGTGGGCAAGAACACGTTGGCGTTCCATTCCTGGTCGTTGATCATGGCCTTGACGGATTCGCCCTTGATGGTGGCAAAGCGGTAGTCGGCGTACATGGTGGGCGAGTGGTTGCCCCACACGCACAGTTTTTCGATGTCGGCCACGGCTTTGCCGGTCTTGGCAGCGATTTGCGAAGCAGCGCGGTTGTGGTCCAAGCGCAGCATGGCGGTGAAATTGCCTGGCTTGAGGTCAGGGGCAGCCTTCATGGCGATGTAGGCATTGGTGTTGGCAGGGTTGCCCACGACCAGCACTTTGACATCGCGCGAAGCGACAGCGTTCAGGGCCTTGCCTTGAGCCGTGAAGATCGCGCCGTTGATGGCGAGCAATTCTGCGCGCTCCATGCCTGGGCCACGTGGACGTGAACCGACCAACAAAGCGTAGTCGACGTCTTTGAAGGCTGTCATCGGGTCGCCATGGGCTTCCATACCCACCAGCAATGGGAATGCGCAGTCTTCGAGTTCCATCATCACGCCGCGCAGGGCTTTTTGAGGGCCTTCAACGGGCACTTCCAGCAATTGCAAGATGACGGGCTGGTCTTTGCCCAGCATTTCGCCAGAAGCGATGCGGAACAACAATGCATAACCGATTTGACCTGCTGCGCCGGTAACGGCAACGCGGACGGGCTTTTTCATGGTGGATAACTCCAGAAGGTTGAAAACAAGTGGTCACAGTCCTGAGCTGACAGTCGTTGTCAACAGGTCTGTCCGGAACACCGGACCCGCCCACCGGCTGCACACGTGTGCACCCCTTGAGCAAGCAAACAGCTTTCAAGTGTACCCGCGAAAACCCTCGGTCGTCAATTTGTCTTATGTCTTATATAAGATATGATGGCGCGTCTGACACGATCCTGACCACGTGCCGGACAGCCCCTCATGAACAACCATTCGCCCCTGGCCGATACACACTCCTCCGATGCGCCGACTTTGACGCCTGCATTCAGTCCGCTGTATCAGCAAATCAAGGGCCTGATCCTCCAAAGCCTGCAATCGGGCGAATGGAAGCCCGGCGAATCGATCCCCAGCGAAATGGAGCTGGCCGCCCGCTACCGCGTGAGCCAAGGCACCGTGCGCAAAGCGATCGACGAATTGGCCAGCGACAACCTGCTGGTGCGCCGCCAGGGCAAAGGCACATTTGTGGCCACCCATGCCGAGCAGCACGTGCAATACCGCTTCCTCAAACTCGTGCCCGACCAGGGTGACCTGAACACCGAAGGCCCTGCACAGCGCGAAATCGTCGACTGCAAGCGCCTGCGGGCCAGCGCCGAGATCGCTCGCGCCCTGGCTTTGCGCACCGGTGATGCCGTCTTGCAGGTGCGTCGTGTCCTGTCCTTTGGGGGCATCCCCACCATTTTGGAAGACCTCTGGCTGCCAGGCGGCCCCTTCAAGGGCCTGACGGCCGAACGCCTGGCCGATTACCACGGCCCCATGTACGCTCTGTTTGAGACCGAATTTGGTGTGCGGATGGTCCGTGCCGACGAAAAAATCCGTGCCGTGCTGCCGGTTGAGAGCCAAAGTCAGCTTCTGCAAGTGCCGCGCAGCACACCTTTGTTGAGCGTCGAGCGCGTGGCCTACACCTACAACGACACGCCGATGGAGCTGCGCCGCGGGTTTTACCGCACCGACAGCCACCACTATCACAACGCCTTGAGTTAAAAAAGCACGGTCGAACTTTTTTTAAAAACAAAGACCCTGCAATGATCCTGTCAGTTTGCTGCGTTGCAATAGAATCCTTCGGCTTGTCATTCAAAATTACAACCGAGTTACCTCCCAGAAAGTGCCAACATGACTGAACTCGCCAGAAAGCGGCCTGAATTCCGCAACATCAACGCCCTGAAAGACCTGCCCTCTTACCGCTTGCCGGTCGCCGGCATCGTCTCCATCTTGCACCGCATCAGCGGTTTCCTGATGTTTTTGTTGATGCCCCTCATCATCTGGATGTTTGACAACTCCATCACATCCGAGATCTCTTTCGCCAAGTTCTCTGCGGCATTCAACATCGGCATCGGCTTTGTGCCTGGCTGGTTCATGAAGCTGGTGGCCCTGGCCCTGATCTGGGCTTACCTGCACCACTTCATCGCTGGCCTGCGCCACCTGTACATGGACGTGTGCCACGCGGTAACCAAGGAACTCGGCAAATCCTCTGCCATCGTCACGCTGACCCTGAGCATCGCCTTGACCGCCGTGCTCGGTGCCAAGATGTTCGGCCTGTACTGATCAGCCCCCCATTACTCCAAAGGAAACTGACCTATGTCCGTGAATTACGGCTCCAAACGCATCGTGACCGGTGCTGGTTATGGCTTTCGCGACTGGCTGGCCCAGCGCGTGACAGGCGGCCTGATGGCCCTCTTCACAGTGATCTTGCTGGCCCAAGTGATCTTCACCTCCGGCCCCATCGGCTACGAACAATGGGCTGGCATTTTTGCCGGTCAATGCATGAAGTTTTTGACCTTCGCGGTCATCATCGCCTTGCTGTACCACGTCTGGGTGGGCATGCGTGACATCTGGATGGACTACGTCAAAGCCGTGGCCGTGCGCCTGGTGCTGCACGTGTTCACCCTCGTCTGGCTGGTCGGCTGTGCCGGCTGGGCTGTTCAAGCCCTGTGGCGTCTGTAATCGAGCCGAAATCACATCAAGATAGAGAAAACATGAGCTACACCAAAGATCAAATCACCACCCGCAAGTTTGACGTCGTGATCATCGGCGCCGGTGGTTCGGGCATGCGTGCCTCGCTGCAGCTGGCCCGCGCTGGCCTGAACGTGGCCGTTCTGTCCAAAGTGTTCCCTACCCGCTCGCACACCGTGGCGGCGCAGGGGGGCATTGGTGCATCGCTGGGCAACATGTCCGACGACAACTGGCACTACCACTTCTACGACACCATCAAGGGCTCCGACTGGCTCGGCGACCAAGATGCGATCGAATTCATGTGCCGCGAAGCGCCCAAGGTCGTGTACGACCTGGAGCACATGGGCATGCCTTTTGACCGCAACCCTGACGGCACGATTTACCAGCGTCCATTTGGCGGCCACACCGCCAACTACGGTGAAAAGCCCGTGCAACGCGCTTGCGCTGCGGCTGACCGCACCGGTCACGCGATGCTGCACACCCTGTACCAGCAAAACGTCGCTGCCAAAACCAGCTTCTTCGTGGAGTGGATGGCGCTCGACCTGATCCGTGACGCTGAAGGCGACGTGGTCGGTGTGACTGCGCTCGAAATGGAAACAGGTGATCTGCACGTCTTGCACGCCAAGACCGTGCTGATGGCCACCGGCGGCGCAGGCCGCATTTATGCCGCCTCCACCAACGCTTTCATCAACACCGGTGACGGCTTGGGCATGGCTGCCCGCGCAGGCATCCCGCTTGAAGACATGGAATTCTGGCAATTCCACCCCACCGGCGTGGCCGGTGCTGGCGTGTTGTTGACAGAAGGCTGCCGTGGCGAAGGCGCGATCTTGCTCAACAGCAATGGCGAGCGCTTCATGGAGCGCTATGCACCTACCCTGAAAGATCTGGCACCACGTGACTTCGTGTCCCGCTGCATGGACCAGGAAATCAAGGAAGGCCGTGGCTGCGGCCCCAACAAGGACCATGTGCTGCTCAAGCTCGACCACCTGGGCGCTGACACCATCCACAAACGCTTGCCCTCTGTTTACGAAATCGGCGTCAACTTCGCCAACGTCGACATCACCCGCGAGCCCATCCCCGTTGTGCCCACCATCCACTACCAGATGGGCGGTATCCCAACCAACATCAACGGCCAGGTCGTCATCCAGAACCCTAGCGACCACAACGCCGTGGTCAACGGCCTGTACGCAGTGGGCGAATGCTCTTGCGTGTCGGTGCACGGGGCCAACCGCCTGGGCACCAACTCGCTGCTCGACTTGCTGGTGTTCGGCCGCGCCGCTGGCAACCACATCGTCGACTTTGCATCCAAAACCAAGTCACACAAGCCCTTGCCAGCCGATGCCACGGACCGCACACTCGAGCGCCTGAACAAGCTCGAAGGCCGTGGCGGTGAATACGCCCAAGACGTGGCCAACGACATGCGTGCCGCCATGCAGCAACACGCTGGCGTGTTCCGCACCCAAGCCTCTATGGACGAAGGCGTGCAAAAAATCGCTGCCATCCGTGAGCGCGTCAATGCCATTGGCTTGAAGGACACCTCCAAAGTCTTCAACACCGCCCGCATCGAAGCACTGGAAGTGGAAAACCTGATCGAAGCTGCGCAAGCCACCATGGTGTCTGCAGCTGCCCGCCGCGAGTGCCGTGGTGCCCACACCGTGAGCGACTACGAGCGCCCAGTGGATGACGCCGTGGCCCCATTGGGCCGTGACGATGCCAATTGGATGAAACACACCCTGTGGCACAGCGAGTCGAACAGCTTGACTTACAAGCCTGTCAAGCTCAAGCCTCTCACCGTGGACTCCGTGCCCCCCAAGGTTCGCACGTTCTAAAGATTGTCTGGACCGCTCGCCCAAAGCCTGCGGTCCACCCCCCCGAATACACCAGGAGTTCTTTCATGACCCTACGCACTTTCCAAATTTACCGCTACGACCCCGACAAGGATGCCAAGCCGTACATGCAAACCATCCAGGTCGAACTGGACGGCAACGAACGCATGCTGCTGGATGCCTTGATGAAACTCAAGGCCGTGGACCCCTCCATTTCCTTCCGCCGCTCTTGCCGCGAAGGTGTGTGCGGTTCGGACGCGATGAACATCAACGGCAAAAACGGTTTGGCGTGTCTCACCAACATGAACACCCTGCCCGGCACCATCGTTTTGAAGCCGCTGCCAGGCCTGCCCGTGATCCGCGATGTGATCGTGGACATGACCCAGTTCTTCAAGCAGTACCACTCGATCAAGCCTTACCTGATCAACAGCAACATCCCACCCGAGACCGAGCGCCTGCAAAGCCCGGAAGAGCGTGAAGAGCTGAACGGTTTGTACGAATGCATCTTGTGCGCCAGCTGCTCGACCAGCTGCCCCAGCTTCTGGTGGAACCCTGACAAGTTTGTCGGCCCTGCGGGTTTGCTGCAAGCCTACCGCTTCATCGCCGATAGCCGCGATGAAGCCACCGCTGAGCGCTTGGACAACCTGGAAGATCCTTACCGTCTGTTCCGTTGCCACACCATCATGAACTGCGTTGATGTCTGCCCCAAGGGCCTGAACCCGACCAAGGCCATCGGCAAGATCAAAGAAATGATGGTTCGCCGCGCCGTCTGATGACCGTCACACCGATTCTCGAAGACGCGTCTTTGGCAGGCGCCGACCGCGATGCTCCCTTGAGTGAACGGTCTCTCAGCAAATTGCGCTGGCGCAGCCGGCGTGGTTTGCTCGAGAACGATCTGTTCATCGAACGCTTCTTCGCCCGGCATGATTCTCGCTTGACCGTCGGTCAAGCCCGAGGCATGTATGTGCTGATGGACCTGTCTGACAACGATCTCATGGACTTGCTGTTGCGCCGCAAGGAGCTCCAGCCCGAGATCAGCACCGAAGAGGTGCGTGAAGTCCTGGACATGTTGAGAGCGTGATCCAAACCGGATCACACCTGAATTTTTGAGGAACCCCGCCATGAAACTCGCCGATAACAAAGCCACCCTGTCGTTCTCCAACGGCAGCCCCAGCGTCGACATGCCCGTGTACTCGGGCAACATCGGCCCAGACGTCATCGACATCCGCAAGCTGTACGCACAGACCGGCATGTTCACCTATGACCCCGGCTTCTTGTCCACGGCTTCCTGCCAATCGGCCATCACCTACATCGATGGCGACAAAGGCGAGTTGCTGTACCGTGGCTACCCCATTGAACAGCTGGCCAACAAAGCCGACTACCTCGACACCTGCTACCTTCTACTGAACGGTGAATTGCCTGTGGGCCAGCAGAGCAAAGACTTCCACAAGTTGGTCAACCAGCACACCATGGTCAACGAGCAGATGCAGTTCTTCCTGCGCGGCTTCCGCCGTGATGCGCACCCCATGGCCGTGTTGACGGGCCTGATCGGCGCCCTGTCGGCCTTCTACCACGACAGCACCGACATCAACAACCCAGAGCACCGCCACATTGCGGCGATCCGCTTGATCGCCAAGATGCCAACCCTCGTGGCCATGGCTTACAAATACGGCGTGGGCCAGCCTTACATGTACCCCCGCAACGACCTGTCTTACGCTGGCAACTTCCTGCGCATGATGTTCGGCACCCCTTGCGAAGAGTACAAGGTCAACCCCGTGCTCGAGCGCGCCATGGACCGCATCTTCACACTGCACGCAGACCACGAGCAAAACGCATCGACCTCCACCGTGCGTCTGTGCGGCTCGTCGGGCACCAACCCCTTCGCAGCCATTGCTGCGGGCGTGGCTTGCCTGTGGGGCCCTGCCCACGGCGGCGCGAACGAAGCCTGCCTGAACATGCTGGAAGACATCCAACGCATGGGTGGCATCTCCAAAGTTGGCGAGTTCATGGAAAAGGTCAAAGACAAGAACTCCGGCGTCAAGCTGATGGGCTTCGGTCACCGCGTCTACAAAAACTACGACCCACGCGCCAAGTTGATGCAAGAGACTTGCGACGAAGTGCTGAAAGAACTGGGCTTGGAAAACGACCCCCTGTTCAAGTTGGCCAAAGCCCTGGAGAAAATTGCCTTGGAAGACGACTACTTCGTCAGCCGCAAGCTCTACCCCAACGTGGACTTCTACTCCGGCATCGTGCAACGCGCCATCGGCATTCCAGTGAACTTGTTCACCGGTGTGTTCGCCCTGGCCCGTACCGTCGGCTGGATCGCCCAACTGAACGAAATGATCAGCGACCCCGAGTACAAAATCGGCCGCCCACGTCAGCTGTTCACCGGCTCCCCGCGCCGCGACGTGCAGCGTTGATCGGTTAACACCCGAACCCCTAAAGCCCGCCTTGTGCGGGCTTTTTCATGAGAAAAACCACCACTTGAGCGGTTGGGGCCTGGGGCTGTCAGGCCGATTGGCTGGCGCGAAGCGACTGATGAGGCTTGGCAGCCCCGGGCCCCGGCCGCTCAAGTCACCGCAGCGACCAAAAGGCCATGGCAGACGTCCTGATGAAGGCCGCCTATCCGCATAAAATGGCAGGCTGCACAGCAAGGAAGCTCCATGGCACGCACGCTTTACGACAAGATCTGGGACGAACACGTCGTCCACACCGAAGAAGACGGCACTTCCGTCCTCTACATCGACCGCCACCTGGTCCACGAAGTCACCAGCCCCCAAGCCTTTGAAGGCATTCGCCAAGCCGGCCGCAAAGTCTGGCGCGTCAGCTCCATCGTGGCCACCGCTGACCACAACACCCCCACCACGGGCTGGGAAATGGGTTACGACGGCATCACAGACCCGATCAGCAAAGAGCAAATCACCACACTCGACGCCAACATGAAGGAATACGGCTCGGCCGCGTTCTTTCCGTTCCTGTCCAAGCGCCAAGGCATCGTGCACGTCATTGGCCCTGAAAACGGCGCCACCCTGCCTGGCATGACGGTGGTCTGCGGCGACTCGCACACATCCACCCACGGGGCTTTCGGCGCACTGGCCCACGGCATCGGCACCTCCGAGGTCGAGCACGTCATGGCCACGCAAACCCTGTTGGCCAAAAAAGCCAAGAACATGCTGATCAAGGTCGAAGGCACACTGGCCAAAGGCCTCACGGGCAAAGACATCGTGCTGGCCATCATCGGCAAGATCGGCACCGCTGGCGGCACCGGCTACACCATCGAATTCGCAGGCTCGGCCATCCGTGGCCTCTCTATGGAAGGCCGCATGACGGTCTGCAACATGGCCATCGAAGGCGGCGCACGCGCTGGCTTGGTGGCGGTGGACGAGAAGACCATCGAGTATGTCAAAGGCCGTTTGCTCTCGCCCACGGGTGTCGAGTGGGACCACGCCGTGGCTTACTGGAAGACCTTGCAATCCGACCCCGGCGCGCACTTTGACGCCGTGGTGGAGCTGGACGCCAGCGCCATCGTGCCGCAAGTGACCTGGGGCACATCGCCCGAAATGGTGCTGGGCATCGACGGCCACACGCCCGACCCCGACAAAGAAAAAGACGATGTCAAGCGCGATGCCATTGAGCGTGCACTGACTTACATGGGCTTGCAGCCCGGCAAGGCATTGGCCGACATCACCATCGACAAGGTCTTCATCGGCTCGTGCACCAACAGCCGCATCGAAGACATGCGCGAAGCAGCCGCCATCGTTAAAAAGCTTGGCCAAAAAGTGGCCAAGAACGTCAAGCTCGCCATGGTCGTGCCTGGCTCGGGCTTGGTCAAAGCCCAAGCTGAAGCAGAAGGCTTGCACGACATCTTCAAGGCCGCAGGCTTTGAGTGGCGCGAGCCCGGTTGCTCCATGTGCCTGGCCATGAACGCAGACCGCCTGGAACCCGGCGAGCGATGCGCATCGACGTCCAACCGCAACTTCGAAGGCCGTCAGGGCGCGGGCGGCCGCACCCACTTGGTCAGCCCCGCCATGGCCGCCGCTGCGGCCGTGCACGGCCACTTTGTCGACATCCGCAAATTTGCCTGAAGCGTTCGAGGAATCACAGCATGCAGAAATTCACCCTCCTCAAAGGCCTGGTGGCCCCGATGGACCGCGCCAACGTGGACACCGACGCCATCATCCCCAAGCAATTCCTCAAGTCGATCCGCAAGACGGGCTTTGGCCCCAACCTGTTCGACGAATGGCGCTACCTCGACGTGGGCTTTCCCGGCCAGGACCCGGCCAGCCGCAAGCCCAACCCAGACTTCGTGCTGAACCAGCCGCGCTACCAAGGTGCCAGCGTTTTGTTGGCCCGCAAAAACTTTGGCTGCGGGTCATCGCGCGAACACGCGCCTTGGGCCATCGACCAATACGGCTTTCGCTGCGTGATCGCGCCCAGCTTTGCCGACATCTTCTTCAACAACTGCTTCAAAAATGGCCTGCTGCCCATCGTGCTGCCCGAAGCTGTGGTGGCCCAACTGTTTGACGAAGTGGCGGCTTTCCCCGGCTACGAGCTGACGGTGGACCTGGAACGCCAAGTGGTGGTGCGCCCGCAAGGCCAAGAAATCCCATTTGAGGTGCAGGCATTCCGCAAGTACTGCTTGCTCAACGGTTTGGACGACATCGGCCTTACCCTGCGCCACGCCGACAAGATCAAGGCCTATGAAGCAGAGCGTCTGGCCACCAAGCCTTGGCTCGCCCACACCGCCGTCAACGCCTAAAAAATATTGGAATCCCCATGAAAATCGCAGTCCTCCCCGGTGATGGCATCGGCACCGAAATCGTCGCTGAAGCCGTCAAAGTCCTGAACACGCTCGACCTGAAGTTCGAGATGGAAACCGCCTTGGTCGGCGGCGCGGCTTACGACGCCTTTGGCCACCCCTTGCCCGAAGCCACGCTCAAGCTGGCCATGGACAGTGATGCCGTGCTGTTTGGCGCGGTCGGCGACTGGAAATACGACAAGCTCGATCGCCCCCTGCGCCCCGAGCAGGCCATTTTGGGCCTGCGCAAAAACATGGGCCTGTTCGCCAACTTCCGCCCTGCCATTTGCTACGAGCAACTGGTGGGTGCGTCCAGCCTCAAGCCTGAGTTGATTTCGGGTCTGGACATCCTGATCATCCGTGAGCTGACGGGTGACATCTACTTCGGTCAGCCACGCGGCCGCCGCATCGCGACCGACGGCCACTTCCCTGGCGCGGAGGAAGCCTTCGACACCATGCGCTACTCCAAGCCCGAGATCGAGCGCATCGCCCACGTCGCCTTCCAGGCCGCCCGCAAGCGCAAAGCCGCAGGCACCGAGGGCCGCGTGACCAGCGTGGACAAAGCCAACGTGCTCGAGACCTTCCAGTTCTGGAAAGACGTGGTCACCGAAGTCGGCAAAGAGTACCCCGACATTGCGCTGGACCACATGTACGTGGACAACGCCGCCATGCAACTGGTCAAAGAACCCAAGCGCTTTGACGTGGTCGTCACCGGCAACATGTTTGGCGACATTCTGAGCGACGAAGCCTCCATGCTGACGGGCTCGATCGGCATGCTGCCCTCGGCCAGCCTGAACACCAAAAACCAAGGCCTGTACGAGCCCAGCCACGGCAGCGCCCCCGACATCGCGGGCAAAGGCATCGCCAACCCGCTGGCCACCATCTTGAGTGCGGCCATGATGCTGCGCTTTAGCTTGAACCAGCCCGAAGCGGCCCAGCGCATCGAAGCCGCCGTGCAAAAAGTACTGGCCCAGGGCCTGCGCACGGGCGACATCTGGAGCGAAGGCACCACCAAGGTGGGCACCGCGCAAATGGGCGATGCAGTGGTCAAAGCGCTGGCTTGAAAAGCGCATGGATGCTGTCAGGAAGCACTCAGGCAGCATCCATTACAATTTCGGCCATGTTCCACGCCCGCCTGTTCTCCCTGAACCTGATCACTGCCTCTGCAGTGGCTGCTGGTGCGCGTGCGACTTCCACAAAAACCACGACCATTAAGGGCTGATCCGGCCTGGTTCGTCGTGCGCCCTCCCGGCCAGACGAGCCGGGCAAACAGTCTGGTCAAACACTGTTTTAAAAACTGAAAGGGCGTTGAAATGAGCAAGTTAGTAGGTTTGGTCGGCTGGCGCGGCATGGTCGGCTCGGTTCTGATGGACCGCATGATTCAGGAAAAAGACTTTGACCTGATCGAGCCATTGTTTTTCTCCACATCGAACGCGGGCGGCAAAGCCCCCTCGATGGCCAAGAACGAAACCACGCTGCAAGACGCCTTCAACATCGAGCAGCTCAAGCGCTGCGAGATCATCATCACTGCCCAAGGTGGTGACTACACCTCCGAAGTCTTCCCCAAGCTGCGTGCTGCTGGCTGGAACGGCCACTGGATCGACGCCGCATCGACCCTGCGCATGGAAAAAGACGCCGTGATCATCTTGGATCCGGTCAACATGCCCGTGATCAAGAACGCCTTGGCCCACGGTGGCAACAACTGGGTGGGCGGCAACTGCACCGTCTCGTGCATGCTGATGGGCGTGGGCGCTTTGTACAAAGCCGGTCTGGTGGAGTGGATGAGCACCCAGACTTACCAAGCGGCTTCGGGCGGTGGCGCGCAGCACATGCGCGAGTTGCTGACCCAATACGGCACTCTGAACGCCGAAGTCAAAGCCCTGTTGGACGACCCCAAGAGCGCCATTTTGGAAATAGACCGCATGGTTGTGGCCAAACAACGCGCCCTGACAGCGTCCGAGACCGCTAACTTTGGCGTGCCGCTGGGTGGCTCGCTGATTCCCTGGATCGACAAAGACCTGGGCAACGGCATGTCCAAGGAAGAGTGGAAAGGCATGGCCGAAACCAACAAGATTTTGGGCATGGGTGAGGGTTTTGACTCTGCCGCCATCCCGGTCGACGGTTTTTGCGTGCGCGTGGGTGCCATGCGCTGCCACAGCCAAGCACTGACTTTCAAGCTCAAAAAGGACGTGCCGGTGGCCGACATCGAAGCCATGCTTGCTGCCGACAACGCCTGGGTCAAAGTGGTGCCCAACACCCGTGAAGCCACCATCCAAGACCTGACCCCTGTGGCGGTCACCGGCACCATGACCATTCCGGTGGGCCGCGTGCGCAAATTGGCCATGGGCCCTGAATATGTTGGCGCTTTCACCATTGGCGACCAGTTGCTGTGGGGTGCAGCCGAGCCGCTGCGCCGCATGCTGCGCATCTTGCTCGATGCTTAAGTTGTGATATCTTCGATATACAACTAAATAGGTCAGAGAATATGCATAAAACGACACTTAAAAAAGCTAAATTGACAAAAACAAAGGTCATCAGCGTTGGCGTCTTGCTTGTTTGTAGTCTTCCCTCGCATGCTCTGACCTTGGGCAAATTTCAAGTTCAATCCTCTATTGGTGAGCCCTTGCGTGCCGAGGTGGAAATCACACAATTCACACCAGATGAATTGCGCGGTCTTCAAGCTCAGCTGGCATCACCCGCGAGCTTTAGGCAAGCAGGTATGGAATTCAATGCCGCATTGAGCGGCATGGTTACAAGGATTGAGAACCGCCATGACGGCCGCCCCGTGATCGTCTTGAGTGGTCGCAACCCAGTGCAGGATTCGTTCATTGATTTGATCCTGGAAGCGCAATGGTCAGCTGGTCGTACAGTCAAAAACTACGCCATGCTGCTCAATTCAGCCAGTCCATCAGCGACCGGTCGGCAGGCGAGCTTGTCAGCACAGCCCCCACTTCAACAAGAGTACAACCCAGCCCGCACAGCGCCTGTTGCGGTAGCACCTGTCCCCAGCAACGAGAATGCCCCATCAAGTGGCATCGACAGCAGCAGCCATCTGACGCCAGTCCACCGCTTTGATCCAGTCATCAACAACGGCATGCAGGCTTCAAGCGCATCCCCCGCCAAGCGTCAAAAAGCCTTGACCAAAAATGCCGGTGACACCGTCACCATAAACCCAGGCGATACCGTGTCGCATTTGATCATGGGTTGCGTACCCGACAACGTATCCTTAGACCAAATGCTGTTGGCCATGGTTCGCAACAATCCCAATTCATTCATCGAAGGCAACGTCAATTTGGTTCGTGCGGGTGCTGTTTTGCGTATACCCAGCGCCAGTGAAGCGACTGAGGTCTCACGAACAGAAGCGCATCAAGCCATCACGGCACAGAACCGAGACTTTGCCGCTTACGCGCGCAGGGTAGCCGAATCAGCTTTGTTGGTCGGCTCTGCCAAAAATCGTGAAATGTCAGGCAACATCACACCGGAAAATCAAAATACCCTCCCGCCCAGCTTGAAGCAAGACAAATTGACCTTGTCCAAAGCCCAAGCGGGTGACGGCAGCGATGAGGCCAAACTCGCTGCAGGGCGACAAACCAAAGATGAAGAAGACCAACTGGCTGCGCTGAACAAAAATATGCAAGATCTCGAGGCATTGGCCAAAGATCCTAAAAAATCAACAACATCAGACACCCCATCACCTGTTCCGGAAACGCGCACTGAAAGTCGCCCATGGATGGATCAACTGATACAGCAGTGGGCCTGGATCGTTGCCGCCTTGCTTGCCCTCTTGGCTTTGGTGGTCTACTCCCGAAAGAAAAACACACAATCCCACGCAGTGTTTGCCCCGTCTTATGACGATTTCCCAACCCCGTCCACCACAACAGAGCCGGTTGTGGATATTCCACCTCAAATGGCTGGCATTGACTTGGATTTACCGTCCACCCCCCCCGCCAACGAGGCGGAGGAACAAAGCAAACTGGCACTGGCCAGCCAATTGTTGCTCTCGGGTGACAAGGAATTGGCTCGCTCACTGATCATGTCTGTCGCCTCAAACGGCAGTGGTGAACTACGGTCTCGAGCACAACAGATGCTCGATCAGATCGCGTGAGGCTGGCGCTCGGTGTCAGCTATTGCGGCACGGCCTACCAAGGCTGGCAAAGCCAGTCTTCCGGCCTGACGATTCAGGACAAACTCGAAAAGGCCCTCGCGGCCTTTTGCGATGTACCCCGCGTCAGCACCCTGTGCGCCGGTCGAACCGATGCCGGGGTCCATGGCCTGATGCAGGTGGTGCATTTCGACACCGACCTGGACCGTACACCCTATTCTTGGGTGCGCGGAACCAACCGCTTTTTACCGCGTGACATTGCCGTCCAATGGGCGCAATACGTGCCCGACAGCTTCCACTGCCGCGCCAGTGCCACAGGCAGGCGTTATGTCTATGTTCTGCTTGACTCACCCGTGCGCCCCAGCCTCGACGCACGCCGCGTGGGCTGGTCCTACCGACCTTTGGCGCAAGAGGCCATGCAGCAAGCCAGCCTGCATTTGCTGGGTGAGCATGACTTCTCATCGTTTCGTGCCAGCAGCTGCCAAGCGCTCTCACCCGTTAAAACGCTGCACAAGATTGACATCTCCCGCAAAGGCCATTACTGGCGTTTTGAGTTTGAAGGCAATGCTTTCTTGCACCACATGATCCGCAACATCATGGGTTGCATGGTCCAAGTAGGCCAAGGCCAGCAAAGTCCCGACTGGATGCTGCAAGTGCTGCATGCCAAGCGCCGTGACGCAGCCGCCCCCACTTATTCGCCGGATGGCCTGTACTTTGCGGGCCCCATCTACGATGCACAATGGGGCCTGCCCGACACCACCCCACCCTTTGACTGGTTGCCATGACCATGCAACGCACCCGCATCAAGATGTGCGGTTTCACCCGCGAAGCCGATGTTCAGGCCGCCGTGCAGGCGGGTACAGACGCGGTCGGCTTTGTGCTTTACCCGCCCAGCCCGCGCCATGTGACCATCGAACGCGCCGCTGAACTGGCCGGTCTGCTGCCCGCCTTTGTCACGCCCGTCTTGCTGTTTGTGAACGACACACCCGAGCGCATCCGCCAGGCCTGCGCTGCAGTGCCCGGCGCATTGCTGCAGTTTCATGGCGACGAAACGGCAGATTTCTGCGAGGCCATGAGCCAAGCCACGGGACGCCCCCACCTGAAGGCCGCTCGAATCCCCCTGACCGAAGCGGCCCGCTTCGACTTGGTAAAATTTGCGGAAATTCACCAAAAAGCCCAAGCCATCTTGCTCGACGCTCATGTCGACGGGTTCGGCGGCGGCGGGAAAACATTCAATTGGTCACTGCTGCCACCAAGCGTCAATGCTCACCTCGTTTTGTCTGGTGGACTCACACCTGCAAACGTGGCCGATGGCATGCGCACCTTGCGCCCACGGGCACGGTCTTTGGCCGTTGACGTGAGCTCGGGCATTGAATCGGGCAAAGGCCTGAAAGATGCCGACCTGATCCAGCAATTTGTAGCGGCTGTGCGTGCTGCAGACGCTGACCTCTCTTGAATTTTTAGCGGACTCTAGGCCGCCTGAACACCCCATGTACGATTACCAACAACCCGACGCCAAGGGCCATTTCGGCATTTACGGCGGCAGCTTTGTCAGCGAAACCCTGACGCACGCCATCAACGAGCTCAAAGACGCTTACGCCAAGTACCAGCACGACCCCGAGTTCGTGGCCGAGTTCAAGTCCGAGCTGGCGCACTTTGTGGGCCGTCCCTCCCCTGTCTACCACGCCGCCCGCATGAGCCGCGAGATGGGCGGCGCGCAGATCTTTTTGAAGCGCGAAGACCTCAACCACACCGGCGCCCACAAGATCAACAACACCATCGGCCAGGCCATGCTCGCCAAGCGCATGGGCAAAACCCGCATCATTGCCGAGACCGGCGCGGGCCAGCACGGCGTGGCCACGGCCACCATCTGTGCCCGCTACGGCCTGGAGTGCGTGGTCTACATGGGCAGCGAAGACGTCAAGCGCCAAAGCCCCAACGTCTACCGCATGAAGCTCTTGGGCGCGACCGTGATCCCGGTCGAGTCGGGCAGCAAGACGCTCAAAGACGCCCTGAACGAGGCCATGCGCGACTGGGTGGCCAATGTGGACAACACCTTCTACATCATCGGCACGGTGGCAGGCCCGCACCCTTACCCGATGATGGTTCGCGACTTCCAGAGCGTGATTGGCGAAGAGTGCCTCACACAGATGCCCGAGATGTTCAAAAGCTTGAAGATGGCCGAGGAACAGCCTGATGCTGTGCTGGCCTGCGTGGGCGGCGGCAGCAACGCCATGGGCATCTTCTACCCCTACATCGCCCACGAGAACACCCGTCTGATCGGCGTGGAAGCCGCAGGCGAAGGCATGGATTCGGGCAAGCACTCGTGCTCATTGCAACTGGGCAGCCCTGGCGTGCTGCACGGCAACCGCACCTACATCCTGCAAGACGACAACGGCCAGATCACCGAAACCCACAGCGTGAGCGCGGGCTTGGACTACCCCGGTGTCGGTCCTGAACACGCCTTCTTGAAGGACATCGGCCGCGCCGAGTACGTGGGCATCACCGACAAGGAAGCGCTCGAAGCCTTCCACTACCTGTGCCGCACCGAGGGCATCATCCCCGCGCTGGAGTCGAGCCACGCCGTGGCCTACGCCATGCAGCTGGCCAAAACCATGCGCCCTGACCAAAGCATTTTGGTCAACCTGTCCGGCCGCGGCGACAAGGACATCGGCACCGTGGCCGACCTGTCGAACGCTGATTTTTATTGCCGCCCCAGCTGCCAAGGCCAATCGGTCAAAGGCGGCGAGCAGCCCGTGAATTTCGTGAAGTGAGGGCTGACATGAGCCGCATCGATTCCACCCTCTCCCAGCTCAAGGCGCAAGGCCGCAAAGCCTTGATCCCTTTCGTCACCGCAGGTTTCCCGTTTGCGAACAGCACCCCTTCGCTGATGCATGCCATGGCCGCCGCCGGATCCGACATCATTGAGTTGGGCGTCCCGTTTTCCGACCCCTCTGCCGACGGCCCCGTGATCCAGAAGGCGGGCGACAAGGCCCTGGCCTTGGGCATTGGCCTGGTGCAGGTGCTGGCCATGGTGCGCGAGTTCCGCCAGACCAACACCACCACGCCCGTGGTGCTGATGGGCTACGCCAACCCGGTGGAGCGCTACGACCAAAAACACGGCACCGACAGCTTCATCCGCGACGCATCCGCTGCGGGTGTCGACGGCGTGCTGATTGTGGATTACCCGCCCGAAGAATGCGTGGAATTTGCCGCCAAGCTGCGCGCCCACAGCATGGACCTGATCTTTTTGCTGGCCCCCACCTCCACCGACGAGCGCATGCGGCAAGTGGCCCAGGTCGCCAGCGGTTATGTGTATTACGTGTCGCTCAAGGGCGTCACAGGGTCGGGCACGCTGGACACCGACGCCGTGGAAGCCATGCTGCCGCGCATCCGCCAGCACGTGAGCGTGCCGGTGGGCGTGGGCTTTGGCATCCGCGACGCCGCCACAGCCAAGGCCATCAGCCGCGTGGCCGATGCAGTGGTCATTGGCAGCCGCCTGATCCAGTTGATCGATGCCGAACCGGCCGATCGCGTCAACACCGTGGCCTCCGAGTTTTTGAGCGGCATCCGCCAAGCGCTGGACGCCTGATCCCGTTGCAAGTCGCCGAAGGCGTTTCAACGATAATCCGCCCCTGAAGGAGAACCCTCATGAGTTGGCTAGAAAAACTGCTGCCCCCCAAGATCCAGCACACCGACCCGGCCGACCGCCGCTCGGTGCCCGAAGGCTTGTGGATCAAATGC
Organism: Limnohabitans sp. Jir72; assembly: GCF_003063575.1. Lineage (GTDB taxonomy): Bacteria > Pseudomonadota > Gammaproteobacteria > Burkholderiales > Burkholderiaceae_C > Limnohabitans_A. Next base: position 155,042 of record NZ_NESC01000006.1, on the reverse strand, counting down.
CCCAGCTGCGAGACCGTGCTCTACAAGACCGACCTGGAAGAAAACCAGAACGTCTGCCCCAGCTGCTCGCACCACCTGCGCATTGGCGCACGTGCCCGCCTCAACGCCTTCTTGGACGGTGAAGGCCGCTACGAAATCGGCCAAGAAGTGGTGCCCGTAGACCCCTTGAAATTCAAGGACAGCCGCAAGTACCCCGAGCGCCTCAAAGAAGCCATGGACAACACCGGTGAGACCGATGCCCTGGTGGTCATGGGCGGCTCGGTGCACAACATTGAGTTGGTGGTGGCCTGCTTTGAGTTCGACTTCATGGGCGGCTCGATGGGCTCGGTCGTGGGCGAACGCTTTGTGCGCGGCGTGGAAACCGCCATTGCGCAAAAAGTGCCTTTCGTGTGCTTCACCGCCACCGGCGGTGCCCGCATGCAAGAGGGTCTGTTGTCCCTGATGCAAATGGCCAAGACCAACGCCGCGCTGACCCGCCTGGCCAAAAAAGGCCTGCCCTACATCAGCGTGCTGACCGACCCGACCATGGGCGGTGTGTCCGCTGGCTTTGCCTTTGTGGGTGACGTGGTGATTGCCGAGCCCAAGGCTCTGATTGGCTTTGCAGGCCCCCGCGTGATCGAGACCACCGTGCGCGTGACGCTGCCCGAGGGCTTCCAGCGTGCCGAGTTCCTGCAGACCAAAGGCGCAGTGGACTTCATCTGCGACCGCCGCGAGCTGCGCAAGACCATCGCCAGCACACTGGCCATGCTGCAGCGCCAGCCAGCCGATGCAGTGAGCTGACCGCATCCCCTGCTCTAAAAAACAAAGGCCCTCGCAAGAGGGCCTTTTGCATGGGGATCACACCGCCGTTCAGTACATCCAGCTCATTTGCAACTGGGCAAGCACCATGCCCAGCATCTGCAACACCAACAGCAGGGCGATGGGTGACAGGTCTACGCCGCCGATGAGCGGAATCCAGCGACGAAACGGCCGTAAAAAAGGGCTGCACAAACGTTCACTCAGCGCGTGCATGGGCGAGCCCGGATTGACCCAGGACATGAGCGCCAAGACCAGCACCAAAGCGCCCAGCGCCGAGACCACCAACTGCGCCAGGCCCACCAGACTCACCAGTGGCAACAAACCCAACGCAACAGGCCTATCTGCCCCCAACCACTGCAAAAGATACTGCACTAATTGCTGTCCGCGATCACCAGCAAAAAGCCAAAGCAACAAATATTGGAAAATTTTTACCAGCCAAGCAGCCAGCAAGCTGGACAGATCCCAACCTGACACTGCGGGGATGACCTTGCGCAATGGCAAAACCAGCCAATCGGTCACCGCAAACACAAAGCGCCCCAGAGGCTGCTGAAACGAAATGCGCTGCCACTGCATGACAAAGCGCAACAAACAGGTGCCCGCCACCAAACCCGCGGCCACCTCCAAAACCATGTTCACCATCTGCATCCACATCGCTTTTTCCTCCTCGTGCGATGATACCCAGATGCCTGCAAGCCCAGCCCCATCCCCCGAAGCCTTGACCGAATTGCCCCTGTTCCCCTTGGGCACGGTGCTGTTTCCGGGCGCACTCTTGCCCTTGCAGCTGTTTGAACTGCGCTATTTACAAATGATTGGCGAATGTGAACGCCAAGGCACAGGCTTTGGCGTGGTCACCCTGACCCAGGGGCGCGAGGTACACCGCCCCGGTACAGCGGCCGAACAGTTCGAGGCCATGGGCACCCGGGTGCAGATCGAGCGCATCGAGCGGCCCCAGCCTGGGTTGGTCGTGGTTTGGTGCCGGGGCGTGGAAAAGTTTCGCATCGAAGCCACGCAGCAACGCGGCGACGGCCTGTGGCTGGGCCGGGTACAGCCCATGCCGCCCGAGCCTGCCGTGCAAGTGCCTGAAGACCTGCAGCACCTGTCCACCCAAATGCACGAAGCCCTGACCCAGCTGAGCGCTCAGCCCAGCGTGGTCCCGCCATGGAACGAAGCCTGGCGACTGCAAGACTGCAGTTGGCTGTCACATCGCTGGGGCGAGCTGCTGCCCTTGCCTTTGCAGATGAAATACCGCCTGTTTGCCCTGCAAGAGCCTTTGATGCGGCTGGAATTGGTGGGCGATCTGGTCGCCCCTTCGGAACCAAGCGCCAAGAACCCGACCGGCCCCGGCCAAAAGCCCTCGGCAAACTCTTAAAATAGACGGCTTTGCGCCTTGGCGCAATCACAGTTCCCCGCAACCCCGGTTCAGGTGCCCAGCGCACCCAGCCCAACCACCGCCCGCCATGTCCGACACGAACGCCAACGCCCAAACGGCACCAGCACCTGCACCAGCCCCAGAAGATGAAAACCAGCTGATCGCTGAGCGCCGCGAAAAACTCAAGGCCATGCGCCAGGCGCAGGCCGATGGCAAGGGTGTCGCATTCCCCAACGACTTCAAACCCGAGCACCACGCGGCCAACCTGCACCAGGCCCACGGCGAGAAAGTCGCCGAAGAACTGAACGGCGAAGGCGTGGCCAAAACCACCGCCAAAGTGGCTGGCCGCATGATGCTCAAGCGCGTGATGGGCAAGGCCAGCTTTGCCACCTTGCAAGACGCCACGGGCCGCATCCAGGTCTATGTGACCCGCGACGACGTGGGCGAAGAACTGTACGCGTTGTTTAAGCACTGGGACTTGGGCGACATCGTGGGCGTGGAAGGCCATCTGTTCAAGACCCGCACGGGCGAGTTGTCGATTCACGCCACCAGCATCCGCATGCTGACCAAGAGCCTGCGGCCCATGCCGGACAAGTTCCATGGCATTGCCGATCAAGAAGTGAAGTACCGCCAGCGCTATGTGGACCTGATGACCGACGAAGCCGCCCGCAAGCGCTTTGTGGTCCGCAGCAAGGCCGTGAGCGGCATTCGCGAATTCATGGTCCAGCACGGCTTTTTGGAAGTCGAAACGCCCATGCTGCACCCCATTCCCGGTGGTGCCAACGCCAAGCCCTTTGTGACGCACCACAACGCGCTGGACCAAGAGATGTTCTTGCGCATCGCGCCCGAGTTGTACCTCAAGCGCCTGCTGGTGGGCGGTTTTGAACGCGTCTTCGAGATCAACCGCAACTTCCGCAACGAAGGCATCTCGGTGCGCCACAACCCCGAGTTCACCATGATGGAGTTCTACGCGGCCTACTGGAACTACCAGGACTTGATGGGCTTCACGGAAAGCCTGATCCGCGACGCGGCCATGACCGCTGCAGGCACTTTGGACCTCACGTACAACGGCAAGCCGGTGGACCTGAACAAGCCTTTCGCCCGCATGACCATCCGCGAAGCGATCGTGAAGCACACCGAGGCTGGCGACAACGTGGACAACGCCGAGTGGCTGACCAACGCCCTGAAAAAGCTGGGCATGAACGAAGAGAAAAACAAGCTGTCCACCCGCAGCTTGGCCAGCCTGCAGGTGTTCTATTTTGAGGAAACCGTGGAAGACAAGCTCTGGGAGCCGACCTTCATCATGGAGCACCCGACAGAAATCTCGCCCTTGGCCCGCGCCAATGACACCCGCCCCGAAGTGACCGAGCGCTTTGAGCTCTACATCACGGGCCGCGAGTTCGGCAACGGTTTCAGTGAGCTGAACGACGCCGAAGACCAGGCCGCACGCTTTCATGCCCAAGTGGCCGCCAAAGACGACGGCGACGACGAAGCCATGTACTACGACCACGACTTTGTGCGTGCGCTCGAATACGGCATGCCGCCTGCCGGCGGCTGCGGCATTGGCATTGACCGCCTGATGATGCTGCTGACCGACAGCGCCAGCATCCGCGATGTGATCTTGTTCCCTGCACTGCGCCACGTGCAGGAATAAGCGGCACACACCCCACAAAAAACCCAGCCAAGGCCGGGTTTTTTCATGGCTCCATCAAGGCTCAACCACGACGCTCGGGCGGCAAACGCGGCGCGTCTTCGACCACCTCACGCACTTCGACATCAACCACCTGATCGTCGAAAGAGCGAGCCTGCGCACGGCCCCAAGCCTCCTCGGATCCAGGGGCGGTTTGCCCACGGAAACCGCCCTGGCCAAAGTTCTTGCGCATGGCACTGAACTGTTGCCAGACCATCACCACCTGCGGCTTGCGCCCAGTCAGCAGCCAGCGCAGCGTGGCCCACACGATGTAGAGCCCTAAGGCCACCACCAGGCCCAGCAAAAAGGCCAGCCCCATGAAGGCCATGAACAGGCGAAACACCCAAGTCAGCAAAGTGGCCACAACTTTTTCTTTCTCAAAACAAGATCAAGGCAGGCGATCGAGCGCCTGCATGTAATCAGACGACCGCACCAGCTCATCCCAGGCGCGTGCGGGTGAGCGCGGCAAGAGGTTCAGCCGGCGCTCTTCACTGACCTCGTTGGGTTGCCATTGGCCTTTCAGCTGGGCTTCGGCCAATTGGTCAAGCACCTCGTCCAGTTCAGCGCCGCCGTTGACGGCCGAGCGGTTGCACAGCAAGGCCAAGTCGCACCCGGCCTGCAATGCGGTCACCACGGCTTCGGTATAGCTGAGCGTGCGCCCGTCCAGTTGGCGTGCGGCGGCCATCGACAAGTCGTCCGTGCAAACCACGCCCTGAAAACCCAGCTGGGCCCGCAGGATGTCTTGCAGCCAGCGTGGCGAGAAGCCCGCCGGGCGGCTGTCGACCTTGCTGTAGATCACATGCGCTGGCATCACCGCCGTGAGCACGCTGCCCAGCCAGCGGTAAGGCTGCGCATCGTCGGCCAAGATGGCTTTGAGGCTGCGCTTGTCGACCGGCAAGGCCACATGCGAGTCGGCCTTGACCGCGCCGTGTCCGGGGAAATGCTTGCCACAATTGCCCATGCCCGCTTGGAGCAAGCCTTGCATCAGGCTGCGGGCCAACAGGCTCACCACACGCGGGTCGCGGGCAAAGGCGCGGTCGCCAATGACGCCGCTCTCGCCATGGTCCAGATCGAGCACAGGCGTGAAGCTGAAGTCCACGCCGCAAGCACGCAATTCACTGGCCAGCACAAAGCCTGCCGAGGTGGCCGCTTCGCAGGCCTTGAGCACACCGGTGCCGGGCTGGCCTTTTTCGTCCTGGCCCCAGAGTTCGCCAATCGCGCGCATGCTGGGCAAATGGGTGAAACCATCGGTGCGAAAACGCTGCACACGGCCGCCTTCGTGGTCCACCGCGATCAACAGGTCAGGACGGAGGCTTTTGATCTCGGCGCACAAGTCGGTGAGCTGTGCTCGGCTGTGCCAGTTGCGGCCAAACAAGATCATGCCGCCGGTGAGCGGATGCGCCAGGCGGCGGCGGTCCACGTCGCTCAGGCGGTGGCCTTCAATGTCCAGGATCAAGGGGGCGTGGATGCTCATCGGTCTTCCAACAGTTCAGGGTGAACCACTCAAATTCAAGGGGCGATGCGGTCAACAGCGCCCGCCAACGGGGCTGACAAGGTCTCGACCACGCAGAAACTGGCAGCGTATTCACTCTCATCGGTCACGGTGATGTGGGCGCTCAAGCCCTTGGTTTCAAACCACTCTTTCAGCACCCCGTGCAACACGATGACCGGCTGACCGCTGGGCAGTTTGCCGATTTCGCACAGGCGCCAGGTCATGGGCATGCGCATGCCCAAGCCAATGGCCTTGCTGAAGGCCTCTTTGGCCGAAAACCGGGTGGCGAGATACCGCACACCGCGTTCGGGCCAGCGGGCACTGCGGGCTTTCCAAGTGGCCATTTCGGCATCGGACAGCACCTTGGCGGCAAAGCGCTCGCCGTGCCGGTCAAGACTGGCCTGGATGCGGCGGATGTCGCAGATGTCTGTGCCGATGCCGTAGATCATTTTTTCAGGCAGGCCAGATAAGCCTGCACCGTGGCGGCGTAACCCAACTCCAGCGCGTCGGCGATCAGGGCGTGACCAATCGAGACCTCTTGCAAGCCCTTCACAGCGGCCACGAAGGCGGGCAAGTTGTCTCGGTTGAGGTCGTGTCCAGCGTTCAGGCCCAAGCCCACCTGGGTGGCTGCATCGGCGGCATCGGCGTAGCGCTGCAATTGCATGGCATTGTCTGGCGTGCCCCAGCTGGCGGCATAGGGCTCGGTGTACAGCTCCACCCGATCGGCGCCCACAGCGCGGGCAGCGGCCATTTGCTCAGGGATAGGGTCCATGAACAGGCTGACACGCACGCCCAGCACCTTGCATTCATCGATCAGAGGCTTCAGGCGCTCGGCGTCTTGCGGGAAGGTCCAGCCATGGTCGCTGGTGAACTGGCCTTCGCTGTCGGGCACAAAGGTCACCTGGTGCGGTCGCACGGCGCGCACGTGATCCATCAGGTTGTGGAAGGGGTTGCCTTCGATGTTGAACTCGCGGTCGGGCCAAGCTTGCATCAAGGCGGTCAGCTCGCTCACGTCCGTGGCGCGGATGTGGCGTTCATCCGGGCGGGGGTGGATGGTGATGCCTTGGGCGCCCGCTTGCAGGCACAGCTGGGCGGCACGGGTGACGCTGGGAATGCCCAAGTGGCGAGAGTTGCGCAGCAGCGCCACTTTGTTGACGTTCACCGACAGGGCAACGTTGGAAGAAGAGTGGTTCATAAGGTTTGCAGGTCCAGCATCATTTGGCGGGTGCGCAAAGCGCCCACACCGCAATGGTAGTTGAGCATCAGGCGCATGGGGCGCTGCAGTTGAATGAGCAAGTCAGCGCAGTCTCGCACCAAGGCCGCCATGGGCTTGGCGTCGTCCAATGCGGCGTGCAGGGCCAGCCATTGCGTGCCCATCAAGGCGTTGCGATCATCGGCTGGCACCCATTGCAGCCCAGCTTCGGGCACCAGCGCGTAATGCTCATCGGCATTCAAGGGCTTCAAGGTGAGCGTCTGGGCATTGAGCGCGGGCAGCAAGCCTATGTCTTTGAGCAAGATCAGCTCAAAGCCGCGCAGGGCCCATTGCAAAGCACAGGCTTCGCCACTGGCCAGCAGGCGCACTGCGGCGGCGTACACCTCGAACAAGCGGGGATGCGGATCATCACGCACCAGCAAGCGCATCAGCAATTCGTTGAGGTAGTAGCCCGACAGCAGGGCCTCTCCGGTCGGCATGACATGCCCCCCCACCCACTCGGCCGACTTGAGCGTACGGATGTCGCCATCACCACCAAAGGTCAGCGACAAGGGTTGCAAGGGCAGCAGCACAGGGCGAAAGCTGGAGCTGGGGCGCTTGGCCCCTTTGGCCACCACCGCCACGCGGCCATGGTGGCGGGTGAAGACCTCCAGGATCAGACTGGTTTCGCTCCAGTCGTAGCGGTGCAGCACATAGGCTGGCTCATCCGCGATCCGTCGGGTCGCCATGCTGGGTGTTTATTCGTAACCGAAGGAGCGCACACGGGCTTCGTCGTCGGCCCAGCCGGAACGCACTTTGACCCACAGCTCGATGAACACCTTGGCGTCCAGCAGCTTTTCCAGCTCTACCCGGGTCTCGGTGCCGATGCGCTTGAGCTTTTCGCCCTTGTCACCGATCACCATGGCCTTGTGGCCTTCGCGCTCGACCACGATGGTCGCTGCAATGCGCAGCATGCGCTTGGCGGTGCGGCCCGCTTCTTCTTCGAACTTGTCAATCACCACGGTGGAGGTGTAAGGCAGCTCATCGCCAGTCAGGCGGAACAGCTTTTCGCGCACCATCTCGCTGGCCAAGAATTTCTCGCTGCGGTCCGTCAGTTCGTCTTCGGCGTGAAACCAAGCTTGCTCGGGCAGGTACTTTTCGCAAACGCCGAGCAAGCGCTCAATGTCTTTGGGTTGCTTGGCCGACATGGGGAAAAACTCGGTGAAGGCGTGGCGCTCTTGCATCTCGCTCAACCAGGGGGCGATGTCGCCACGGCGGTGCACGTTGTCGAGCTTGTTGGCCACCAGCAAGACCGGGATGCCGGGCTTGAGCAGGGCCAAGACCTTGGCGTCTGCCGTGGTGAAGCTGCCAGCCTCGACCACAAACAGCACGAGGTCCACATCGCTCACAGCACCGACCACGGTTTTATTCAGCGACTTGTTGAGCGCTGTGCCATGGATGGTCTGGAAACCGGGCGTGTCCACAAACACAAACTGATTGGCCCCTTGCGTGCGGATGCCGGTGATGCGGTGGCGCGTGGTCTGCGCCTTGCGCGAGGTGATGCTGATCTTCTGGCCAACCAAGGCGTTGAGCAAAGTCGATTTGCCCACGTTGGGCTTGCCCACAATGGCCACCAGGCCGCAACGTTGACCTTCGACCGCCACAGGGGCCGCGATGGTCACAGCGGGCAAGGTGGCGGCTTCGCTGCTGTCACGCGGCTGGATGGTCACGCCTGCGATTTGCACCGGGCGGCGCACGATTTGCTCGTGTGCTGTGCGTTCGGGCTCATCGCCCTGAATTTTGTCGGTGCTCATGCGGCGCTTTCTGATTTGAGGATTTTCAGCAGGGCCTCGGCCGCTGCTTGTTCTGCTGCGCGGCGCGATGCGCCCGAGCCTTGTTGGGTCAGGCGCAGTTCGGTCACTTCGCAAGAGACTTCAAACACCTGACGGTGTGCGGCCCCAGAGGTGCCGATGACGGTGTATTTGGGCAAAGCCAGCTTGCGGCCTTGCAGCCATTCTTGCAGTTCGGTCTTGGGGTCTTTGCCCACCGCCTGCATGTCGGGCTTGATGTCGACTTTCTGGAACAAGCGCTCCACCAAAGCTTGTGCGTCTTTGTAGCCGCCGTCCAAGTACACCGCGCCAATGATGGCTTCCAGCACATCGGCCAAGATCGAGGGACGGCCTTGACCACCTGAACGCATTTCGCCTTCCCCCAAACGCATGACCGCAGAGACATCCAGCGTTTTGGCCAGCTGATGGAGCGTGTCTTGCTTGACCAGGTTGGCCCTCACACGAGACAGGTCTCCTTCGGGCATGTCGGCCAACTGGGCGTAAAGCATGTGCGACACCGCCAAATTCAGCACTGAGTCGCCCAAAAACTCCAAGCGCTCATAGTGGTCCGCGCTGAAGCTGCGATGCGTGACCGCTTGTTGCAACAAGCCGGGCTGCCGAAAGGCGTAGCCCAAGCGAATTTGCAACTCGGACAAGGCGGTAGGCATGGAGGAGGACGAGGCCACACCCACCTCAGTCAAAAGCGCCGATGCGCTTGAGGTTGCCGAAATTCATCCACACGAAGAAGGCCTTGCCCACGATGTTGGCATCGGGCACAAAGCCCCAGTAGCGCGAATCCAGCGAGTTGTCGCGGTTGTCACCCATCATGAAGTAATGCCCTACCGGCACCTTGCAACGGACACCTTCAATGGTGTACTGGCAATTTTGGCTGTTCGGGAAAGGATCTACGCCCGGCACAAAAGCAGGACGGTCGTTGTCTTGGATCGACTGGTGCGGTCTACTGCCCAGCTTTTCGCTGAAATGCTTGAAATACCGCATGGTCGAGTCGTCGAAATAATCGGGCAAAGCTTGCGTTTCAATCGGCTGGCCGTTGATGGTGAGCTTCTTGTTGAGGTAAGCCACTTCGTCACCGGGCACCCCCACCACGCGCTTGATGTAGTCGACGTTGGGCTTGGGAGGGTAACGAAAGACCATCACATCACCGCGCTGCACGGGAGTGCCGTCGGTGAGCTTGGTGTTCAGCACCGGCAGGCGAATCCCGTAATGGAACTTGTTGACCAAAATCAGATCACCAATGTGCAGGGTCGGGATCATGGAGCCCGATGGGATTTTGAAGGGCTCAAACAAGAACGAGCGCAAGACGAACACCACGACGATGACAGGGAAGAGCCCCGCCGTCCAGTCCAGCCACCAAGGTTGCATGAGCAGTTTGTCGTGCGCATCCTGAATGTCGGTGTCCACCTTCTCGATGCCCATCTTTGTCAACTCGGCACGGCGGGCAGCCGTCTGGGCTTGCAGCTGGGCCGCAGCCTGCTGTCGGCGCGGCAAAAAAACGAAGCGTTCAGCCAACCAGTACACACCGGTGACCACGGTCGCCATGAACAGCAGCAAAGCAAAGTTGCCCTCGATGAACCCGAGGTACCAACTGCCCGCATAGGCCACAAAAGCGGCCAACACCAAAGACGTCAAGAACTGCATCAATCTTCCACCTGCAAAATCGCCAAGAACGCCTCTTGAGGCACCTCGACCGAACCAATCTGTTTCATGCGCTTTTTACCCGCTTTTTGCTTTTCCAGCAGTTTGCGTTTGCGCGAAATATCGCCACCGTAGCACTTGGCCAGCACGTTTTTGCGCAAAGCCTTGATGCTTTCACGGGCAATGATGTTGGCACCAATCGCGGCTTGAATCGCCACGTCAAACATCTGACGTGAAATGATCTCACGCATCTTGGCGGCCACAGCACGACCGCGGTATTGGGCCTGCGTGCGATGCACGATGATGGACAGCGCGTCGACCTTCTCGCCGTTGAGCAAAATATCGACCTTTACCACGTCCGAGGCGCGAAACTCTTTGAACTCATAGTCCATCGAGGCGTAACCCTTGCTGACCGATTTGAGCTTGTCAAAGAAATCCAGCACGATCTCACCCAGCGGCATCTCATAAGTCAGCATGACCTGTCGACCGTGGTAAGCCATGTTCATCTGCACACCGCGCTTTTGGTTGGCAAGTGTCATCACCGGGCCCACATAGTCTTGAGGCATATACAGGTGAACGGTCACGATGGGCTCACGGATTTCTTGCAGCTTGCCTTGGTCGGGCATCTTGGAAGGATTCTCGACCATGATGACTTCACCATCGGGCTTGACCACTTCGTAGACCACGCTGGGCGCGGTGGTGATCAGGTCTTGGTCGAACTCGCGCTCTAGGCGCTCTTGCACAATTTCCATGTGCAACAGACCCAAAAAGCCGCAGCGGAAACCAAAGCCCAGCGCTTGCGACACTTCAGGTTCGTAATGCAAGGAAGCATCGTTGAGTTTGAGTTTTTCGAGTGCGTCACGCAGTGCATCGTACTGGTTGGCTTCGGTCGGGTACAAACCGGCAAACACCTGTGGCTGGATTTCCTTGAAACCTGGCAGCGCCTGTGTCGCTGGTCCCAAGTTGTTGGGCAGCTTCTTTTCAAGCGTCACGGTGTCACCCACCTTGGCGGCTTGCAACTCCTTGATGCCCGCGATGATGTAACCCACCTCGCCTGCTCTTAGCAACTGGCGCGGTTCGTTGGCAGGGGTGAACACCCCCAAGCTACCCGCTTCATAAACGGCATTGCTGGCCATCATGCGGATGCGCTCATTCTTGAGCAGTTGGCCATCGACCACGCGCACCAGCATGACCACGCCCACATAGCTGTCGAACCAGCTGTCGATGATCATGGCGCGCAAAGGCGCATCGGGATTCCCCTTGGGCGGCGGAATGCGGGCCACCACGGCCTCCAAGATTTCTTCAATCCCCAGGCCAGTCTTGGCCGAGCACGGAATCGCGTCGGTGGCGTCAATGCCAATCACCTCTTCCACTTCAGAGCGCGCGTTGTCGGGATCGGCGTTGGGCAAATCCATTTTGTTGAGCACGGGGACCACTTCAACGCCCAAGTCGAGCGCGGTGTAGCAGTTGGCCACGGTCTGTGCTTCCACACCTTGGCTGGCATCCACCACGAGCAAGGCACCTTCGCAGGCCGACAGTGAGCGCGACACTTCATAAGAGAAGTCCACGTGCCCGGGCGTATCGATCAGGTTGAGGTTGTAGACCTGCCCGTCTTTGGCTTTGTAATGCAGTGCAGCGGTCTGCGCCTTGATGGTGATACCGCGCTCTTTCTCGATGTCCATCGAGTCCAGCACTTGAGCTTCCATGTCCCGGGCTTCCAAACCTCCGCAACGCTGAATCAAGCGATCGGCCAGCGTGGATTTGCCATGGTCAATGTGCGCAATGATCGAAAAATTTCTGATGTGATTCATCAACGAGGGTCTGCAAGTGTTTGAGGATCAAGGATCCGGAAAAGAAAAAAGGGCGCGTCTTTTGATGACGCGCCCTGAACCAACAATCTATGGCAACTGCGATAGTTGGAACTTCATTGTAGGCAAATTGCCCCATTCGTACAGCCCCAAAATCGCTTCAGACCGGTCGTTGCTGCTTTGCAACATGAAACTTATCAACAGCTTATACACAAGACGCCTAATACTTCAAGGAACAACTTGTGGAAGGTCTGTGAATGAGCGGTGGATTCTTGTGGAGAATCTCGCATCGTGAATTCGAACCTGTCTGATATGCCATGAATTCATGGTCAAGACGTCTGATTTTATCCAAATTCGTTATGAGGACCCATTAAAGTTAGTATTTACCCACATTTAATTCTTCGATTCGCGGTGGCAAATAAATTTGATGACATCGAAATCAGGCGACCAATAACCCAGCAAAGCGACGGGACTCTTGACAAGCCAGCCACCTGCTCACTTGCCGGGTCGGATCAGCACATACTGGGCACCATCGCCACGGCGAATCAAAAGACTCACCGGGCGGCTCTTGTCGAGTTTGCTGACCACCGATTCGAACTCTTTCACGCTGGCCACCTCCGTGTTGGCCACCGCCAAGATCAAATCACCCTCCTGGATACCGGCGCGGGCTGCAGCATCGCTGGCACTGTCCACGACCACGCCACCGCGAACACGCGCGTCTTTCTTCTGAGCGGCCGTCAAGTCGCTCACCACCAAGCCCAAGCTCGAAGCTTTGGTCGGGGCTGTTTTCTTCTCGGCCGCAGGCGCCTCGCTTTTATCGGCTTCTATCTCCGCGATCGTGATGGTCAACTCCTTGCTGACGCCTCGGCGGAACACGGTGATGGGTGCACGCGTATCCGGTTTGGTGTTGCCCACCCAACGTGGCAAGTCAGACATCTTCTCGATCGGCTTGCCATCGAATTTGGTGATGATGTCACCGGCCTCGATACCGGCCTTGTCAGCAGGGGCTCCCTCCTCCACGCCACGGACCAAGGCACCTTGGGCTTTGCCCAGGCCTATGGACTCAGCCACTTCTTTGGTCACCGGGGCTATCTGCACACCGATGCGCCCACGCGTGACTCGACCACTGGCGCGCAGTTGCTCACTCACACGCACCGCTTCGTCCATAGGGATCGCAAAAGAAATGCCCATGAAGCCGCCGGAGCGTGAATAGATCTGGCTGTTGATGCCCACCACTTCTCCTCGCATATTGATCAGCGGACCACCTGAGTTGCCGGGGTTGATCGCCACGTCGGTCTGGATGAAGGGCAAATACTCGCCCGTGTCGCGCTGCTTGGCGCTGACAATGCCTGCAGTGACGGAGTTTTCAAGACCAAACGGCGAGCCAATCGCCATGACCCACTCACCGACCTTGAGGCGGCTGACATCGCCCACTTTCACGGCAGGCAAGCCCGAGGCCTGGATCTTCACCACCGCAACATCGGAGCGTTTGTCAGCGCCCACGATGCGGGCCTTGAACTCGCGTTTGTCGGTCAGTGTCACCATGACCTCATCGGCGCCTTCCACCACATGGGCGTTGGTCATGATGAAGCCGTCAGCGCTCAAAATGAAACCCGAGCCAACGCCACGAGGTTGCGACTCTTCGGGTGCCTGAGAGCGATTGGGTTTGGGTGACTGCCGAGGCGTGTTCGGCAAAGGCATGCCAAAAAAGCGGCGAAAGAGCTCTTGCATTTCTTCATCGCTCGCGCCCGATCCTGCGGCATTGGTGCGCACCTTCTCCAAGGTACGGATATTCACCACCGAAGGCCCCACCTGCTCTACCAATTCGGTGAAATCGGGCAAACCCCTTACAGCCACTTGCGCATTTTGTGCCATGGTCAGACCAGGCATCAGCCCCGCACCGCCCAGCAACATCGCAACCCCTGCAAACGAGGCCACGCACTTTTTCAATGCCATTGTCAACATCGATACATCCCTTGATTTGAATAACAGTCGAGCGCACCCGAAACCGCTTGCGCCTCAAATGACCATGGGCAATTTTGCAGGGTCCAAAGACCCGTCATCACCCAATGGGCGCGAATATACAGCGCAACGAAAACCATGCCAAGCCAAGGGCATGTCCGTTTGCGCAACGATGGCAAATTGCGGCCACGCGCTGGATTTTTCAAGGCCCTGCGCCACGCGGTAGGACACCCACAGGGTTCGGCCACCATCGAGCAAGAGGCTCAATTGAACTGGGTGCTCTTGCAAGTACTGGTCTTGCCAGCACCAGCCATCACCACGCCAAACCAAATGGCCTGGCGCGGAAGATTCTCTCGATTCGAGCCACAAGGCCAAAGTGCTCGAGACAGCCCAAAGTGCCCACGCGATCCAGACCATCAGGCCCACTGCGCCGCTCATGACGTGCCAGCACATCAATCCCACAGCCCCCGTCAGCGCCAAAGCACCCACACCACAGGAGCACCAAACAAAACGCCCCACCGGATAAATCACAGGCGGGGCGTTGTGCATGGTGATGACCTTGCGTAAAGGCTCGTCAGGTGCGTTTGAACACCAGAGAGCCGTTGGTGCCACCGAAACCGAAGTTGTTTTTCAGGGCCACATCGATTTTCATGTCGCGTGCCGTGTTGGCACAGTAGTCCAGATCGCACTCGGGATCGGGGTTGACCAAGTTGATGGTCGGCGGCACTTTTTGGTGGTGCAGCGCCAACACGGTGAAGACGCTCTCAATGCCGCCCGCGCCACCCAAGAGGTGACCAGTCATGGACTTGGTGGAGCTGACCACCGTTTTGTAAGCGTGGTCGCCCAAAGCCGCCTTGATGGCATTGGTTTCATTGATATCGCCCAGCGGCGTGGAAGTACCATGCGCGTTCAGATAGTCGATCTGGTCAGCGTTGACACCGGCATTGCGCATGGCATTGATCATGGCGCGGCGGGGGCCGTCCATGCTCGGCGCGGTCATGTGACCCGCGTCAGCGCTCATGCCATAACCACCCAGCTCGGCATAGATCTTGGCACCACGGGCTTTGGCGTGTTCGTACTCTTCGAGCACCATCACGCCAGCGCCTTCACCCAGAACAAAGCCGTCGCGGTCTTTGTCCCAAGGGCGGGATGCCGCTGTGGGGTCATCGTTGCGGGTCGACAAGGCGCGCATGGCCGCAAAGCCACCGACACCCAAGGGTGAAACACAAGCTTCAGAGCCGCCTGCAACCATCACATCCGCATCGCCGTATTCGATCAATCGACCGGCTTCGCCAATGGAGTGCAAACCTGTGGTGCAAGCGGTCACAACAGCCAGATTGGGGCCTTTGAAACCACTGCGCATCGACACATGACCAGAGATCATGTTGATGATAGAGGCCGGGACGAAAAATGGGGAAATGCGACGCGCACCGCGCGCTGTGTACTCGGAGTGTGTTTCTTCGATCAGTGGCAAGCCACCAATGCCTGAACCGATCACCACACCGATGCGGCAGGCCTCTTCTTCGTCAAGCGCATCGCCAGTAGGCAAGCCCGCGTCCTGAATGGCTTGGGCTGCGGCAGCGATGCCGAAATGAATGAAGCGGTCCATGGTCCTCGCTTCTTTGGAGGACATGTAGGACTCTAAATCAAAGTTTTTGACTTCACCCGCAAACCGACAGGCTATGGCTGAAGCATCAAAACGTGTGATCGGAGCAATGCCGGACTGGCCGGCAAGCAAGTTCGACCATGCGTCAGCGACCGTGTTGCCCACGGGGCTGATGCATCCCAAACCCGTGACAACAACGCGGCGCCGGGTCATCGTCGATCAGGCCTTCTTGCTTTGGGCGTAGTCGATCGCAGCTTGCACCGTGGTGATTTTTTCTGCGTCTTCGTCAGGAATCTCGATGCCGAACTCGTCTTCGAGTGCCATCACCAGTTCCACAGTGTCCAGAGAATCTGCACCCAGATCGGCCACGAAGGCTTTTTCGTTGGTGACTTGTGACTCTTCAACGCCGAGTTGTTCGGCAATGATTTTTTTGACACGTGCTTCGATATCGCTCATGGGGTCCCTCTGAGGGTTGTGAAAAATGAAGATTTTACCTGTCCGGAAGGCGTTTCCGCCAATCGGCTTGTGAATCAGGCCATGTACATGCCACCATTGACATGCAATTCTTGTCCTGTGACATAGCCCGCGTGCGTTCCGGCCAGGTAGGCCACCGCGTGGGCGATGTCATCGGGCTTGCCCAGATGGCCCAGAGGAATCTGGCCCAGCAAGGCTTTTTGTTGCTCTTCGGGCAGGCTGGCGGTCATGTCGGTCTCGATGAAACCGGGGGCCACGCAGTTGACCGTGATGCCACGGCTGCCCAGCTCGCGGGCCAGCGCACGGGTCATGCCCGCCACACCAGCCTTGGCAGCGGCGTAGTTGGCCTGGCCAGGGTTGCCCGATGCGCCCACCACGCTGGTGATGCTGATGATGCGGCCATAACGCTGCTTCATCATGGGGCGCATCACGGCGCGGCTCATGCGAAACACCGCCTTGAGGTTGGTGTCGAGTACCGCGTCCCAGTCGTCGTCCTTCATGCGCATGGCCAGGGTGTCGCGAGTGATGCCCGCGTTGTTGACCAGCACCTGCAAGCCACCGTGTTCTTTGACGATGGCGTCGATCAGGGCAACGCCAGCTTCGGCGTCGTTCACGTTCAGGTTGGCACCCCGGCTGCGGGGGAAAGCCGACAGGGCTTGGCTGATCTTGGCAGCGCCGTCATCGCTGGTAGCGGTCCCGATGACCACAAAACCTTGTTGTGCCAGATGCAAGGCAATCGATGCACCGATGCCGCGCGACGCGCCTGTGACCAATGCGATTTGTTTTTGTGCTTCGCTCATGCCAGCAATCCTTTCACTTCAGCCAAGGTAGCGGGGTCGTACAAGGCCACGCCATTCAATTCGGTATCGATCCGCTTGGTCATGCCAGCCAGAACTTTGCCAGGGCCACACTCCACCAGGGTGTTCACGCCAAGGGCCTTGATGGCTTGCACGCACTCGACCCAGCGCACCGGGCCAAAGGCCTGACGGTACAGCGCGTCGCGGATGCGGTCGGCATCGGTTTCAACGGCCACATCGATGTTGTTGAGCACTGGAATCTGGGGCACACCCAAAGTCAGCGAGGCCAGCTTCTCACGCAACTTTTCAGCGGCGGGTTTCATCAGGCTCGAATGGAACGGAGCCGACACGGGCAAGAGCAGCGCGCGTTTGGCGCCCATGCCTTTGAGCACTTCGCAGGCCTTGTCCACAGCAGCTTTGCTACCCGCGATCACGGTTTGCGCAGCGTCGTTGAAGTTCACGGCCTCAACCACTTCGGCGCTGTCTGCGGCGAATGTGGCTTGGGCTTCTTGGCAACCCGCAATGACTTTGTCCGAGGGCAAGCCCAGAATGGCAGCCATAGCACCCACGCCCACCGGCACGGCTTCTTGCATGGCGGCGGCGCGCAAGCGCACCAGCGGCGCAGCTTGCGTCAGCGTCAACACACCCGCAGCCACCAAAGCGCTGTACTCGCCCAGCGAGTGACCCGCCACCACCGATGGCGCGGCACCGCCTTCGGCCAGCCAGGCACGGTAAGCGGCCACGGCCGACACCAGCATCACGGGCTGGGTGTTGGTGGTCATGGCCAACGCTTCCTTGGGGCCTTCGTGGATCAATTTGGCAACGTCTTCACCCAAAGCCTCTGAGGCTTCTTGGAGGGTTTCGAGCACCACGGGGTGATCACCCCAGGCGTCCAGCATGCCCACCGATTGGGAGCCCTGGCCGGGAAAAACAAAAGCAAATGTGGTCATGTGCAAATTTTGTATCAGGAAAGAATGCGGGTGAGCGTGCCGTGCATCGCTGACCCGGGCCTGTCAAATCAACAGCGCGTCAATAACGCAGTAGCACCGAGCCCCAGGTGAAGCCGCCGCCCACGCCTTCGAGCATGAGGGTCTGACCGCGCTGGATGCGCCCGTCGCGCACGGCGGTGTCCAGCGCCAGCGGGATCGAAGCGGCCGAGGTGTTGCCGTGCTGATCAACGGTCACCACCACCTTGTCGGCGCCCATTTTGAGCTTTTTGGCAGTGCTTTGCATGATGCGGATGTTGGCCTGGTGCGGGATCAGCCAGTCGATGTCGGCATCGGTCAGATTGGCCTTGGCCAAGCTGGCGCGGGCTGTTTCTTCGAGCACGCCCACGGCCAGCTTGAACACGGCTTGGCCGTCCATCTTGAGCACCGGCTCGCCCAGAATTCCACCGCGATTGACGTGACCGGGCACGCACAAAATGTCCTTGTATTTACCATCGGCATGCAAGTCGGTTGCCAAAATACCGGGCTGGTCCGAGGCTTCCAGGATGACTGCGCCTGCGCCGTCACCGAACAACACACAGGTCGTGCGGTCCTTGAAATCGAGGATGCGGCTGAACACTTCCGAGCCGATCACCAAGGCGCGCCTAGCCGAGCCGGACTGGATCATCGAATCGGCAATCGTCAGCGCATAAATGAAGCCACTGCACACGGCCTGTACGTCAAACGCTGGGCAACCTGCGGTGCCCAGCTTGTGCTGCACCATGGTCGCCACCGACGGAAAGACCATATCAGGGGTCGAGGTCGCCACGATGATCAGGTCGAGGTCGTCGGCAGAAATGCCTGCGGCGCTGAGGGCTTGGCGAGCGGCTTCGGTCGCCAGGTCGCTGCTGCCTTGGTGGTCGGCCGCAAAGTGACGGGCACGGATGCCGGTGCGCTCGACGATCCAATCATCGGAAGTTTCAACGCCTTGTTGCGCCAGTTCGGCTGCCAAGTCGGCGTTGGTCAGGCGTTTTTCCGGCAGGTAGCTGCCAGTGCCCAAAATGCGGGAATAAATTCTCATGGTGTAGTGACCGCAGGTTCTGCCCGATCGGCTTGCACGCCCATCAACAAAGGGGCTGCATGCGCGATGCGTTCACGAACGCGGTCCAGCAATTGGTTTCGGGCTGCATCATAAGCCCGGTTCAGGGCGGTTTCAAAAGCGATCTCGTCGGCTGAGCCGTGGCTCTTGAACACCAAGCCACGTAAGCCCAGCAGGGCTGCACCGTTGTAACGGCGATGGTCTACGCGATTTTTAAACGCAGATAAGACCGGATAAGCCAACAGCGCTGCTATTTTCGTGAAGATGTTGCGAGAAAACTCTGTTTTCAGAAAACCACCAATCATGATGGCCAAGCCTTCGCTGGCTTTCAGGGCCACATTGCCGACAAAGCCATCACAGACCACGATGTCCACTGTGCCCTTGAAAATGTCATTGCCTTCGACATTCCCATGAAAATTCAAATCACCGCAATTGCCTGCAGATCGCAGGAGTTCGCCGGTTTTTTTGATGATTTCATTGCCTTTAATAGCCTCTTCACCAATATTGAGCAAGCCTACCGTGGGGTTTGGCTTGTCTTGCAACACCGAAACCAGGGCCGAGCCCATCACGGCAAACTGCAGCAAGTGCTCAGGGGTGCAATCGACATTGGCCCCCAGGTCGAGCATGGTGGTGCCGCCGCCCTTGAAGTTGGGCATTTGGCCTGCAATGGCCGGACGGTCAATGCCGTCCATGGTTTTGAGCACATAGCGGGCAATCGCCATCAAGGCACCCGTATTGCCCGCAGACACCGCCGCACCGGCTTTGCCGTCGCGCACCTGCTCGATGGCCACGCGCATGGACGAGTCTTTTTTCTTGCGCAACGCGATTTCAAGTGAATCGTCCATCTCCACCACTTCGGTGGCGGGCACCACTTGGGCACGCGGGTCGGACAAAGCACTCAAAGCCTCGGGGCGCCCCACCAAGAGCAAACGGGCATCAGGGTGAGTCGACAGGAAACGACGGCACGCAGCCAGCGTGATGCTGGGGCCGTGGTCACCGCCCATGCAATCGACTGCCACAGTGATCGGAGTGGACGAGGTCATGGAATCCTTGGACTCAAAACTGGAAACACAAATCAAAAGCCAAAAAACAAAAAGCCCGATGCTACTTAAAAAGTAGCGCCGGGCCTCTGAAGGCTTGAGGGCTGACGCCGATCAGGCTTCGGATTTGTTTTTCAACACTTGGCGACCGCGGTAAAAACCGTTAGGGCTGATGTGGTGACGCAGGTGAGTTTCACCGGTAGTGGGTTCCACAGCGATGCCTGGCACGTTCAGTGCGTTGTGCGAACGGTGCATGCCGCGCTTGGAGGGCGATTTTTTGTTTTGCTGAACAGCCATGATGGCTCCTTGGAAGCTTGTGGAGGCCGCGCAAATACAACGCAGCTTCTGGTTGATGACGATGGTCACTCAGAAAATAACCGAGCGAAGCCATAGATTATAGCCCAAGCAAAGAGGCTTGAACAGCCCGTTGCAGAAAGATCAGGACTTGCCTGTTTTCAGGCCCGCCAGCACACCAAACGGATTGGGTTTAACGGCTTCGGTCTCAAACTCAGGGTCCACCGCCGACATGGGCATGGCTTGCGGGCAGACCTCGTGCAATGGCACCAGCGGCAAAGACAAGATCAATTCATCTTCCACCAAGGCCAAGGCATCGAAGTCACGGCTGATCACCAGAATGTCTTCCTCAGCCTCGTCATCCAGCGAAGCTGCAGTGGCTTCGTCGGCCACAAACCGGAAAGACCGCTCGGCCTCCACAGGCTCCAGCACAGGGGTCAGGCAGCGCTGGCACTGCATGGGCAAGGCCACACTGGCATGCAAATCGAGCCAGATCTGATCGGCGCCACCCGATTGAGGCACCAGGCGGCCTTCCAAGCGCCAAGCCACCAGGCCGGCTTTCAAATCACCGGCCACCTGCTCATCGAGCAAGCGCGGCAAAGCGGCCAAGGGCGACTGCCCTTCAAGGCTTGCGCCATCACGGGCAAAGGCCGCGACATCCAAATGCGAGGGGTCCAACTTTTTTTCCATGCCTGCAGTGTAAGAGAATCACCCCATGAGCATTTCTGCAAGCCCTATGAATTCCTCCGAAAACCGCCCCGTGGTGCTGGGTTCCACCTCGCGCTACCGCCGCGAACTGATGGAGCGTCTGCGCATCCCCTTCTCTGTCGCTGCCCCCGATGTGGACGAAACGCCCGCTGCTGGCGAATCGCCGCGCGATCTGGCTTTGCGTCTGGCCTTGGCCAAAGCCAAGGCGGTGGCCGCCAAACACCCCGAATCGGTGGTGATCGGTTCCGACCAAGTGGCCGATCTGGCAGGACAGCCGTTGGGCAAGCCCGGAGAACACGCCCGCGCCGTGCAACAGCTGCGCCAGATGCGCGGACAAACCGTGGTGTTTCAAACCGCTTTGGCCGTGGTATGCCTGGCCACCGGTTTTGAAGCGGTCGATCTGGCCGCCGTGCGCGTGGTCTTTCGCGACTTGAGCGACGACGAGATCGAGGCCTATCTGCAAGCCGAAAAACCCTACGACTGCGCAGGCAGCGCCAAAAGCGAAGGCCTGGGCATTGCCTTGCTCGAATCCATCGACAACGACGACCCCACCGCACTGATCGGTCTGCCCTTGATCCGCACCGCACGCCTGCTGCGCCAAGCCGGAGTGAAACTGCTGTGAACACCCCCAAAACCCCAGGCCGCCTGTTTCTGGTGCCCACCCCTCTGGACTTTGGTTGCGCCGAGCAAGCCCCCGTGAGCGATGTCCTGCCTGTCAGCACCCTGGCCATCGCAGCCAGCTTGCAGCACTGGGTGTGCGAGAACGCCAAAAGCACCCGCGCCTTCCTCAAGCGCGTGAACGAATCACACCCGCTGGTGGCGCCCCTGACCGAGCAAAAAATCACCGAATTGCCGCGCCATGTGCACAAAAAGGGCGACCACCAATCGGGCTTTGACGGCAAACCTCTGCTGGCCGCAGCCCTGCAAGGCCACGACATCGGCCTGATCAGCGAAGCAGGCATGCCCGCCGTGGCCGACCCCGGCAGCTCGGTGGTGCGGGCCGCGCACGACCTGGGCCTGACTGTGGTCCCCTTGGTGGGGCCCGTGTCCTTGCTGCTGGCCTTGGCGGCCAGCGGGCTGAACGGCCAAAACTTTGCCTTCGTGGGCTACCTGCCGCAAGACGCTGGCGAACGGTCTGCACGCCTGAAGCAGCTCGAATCACTGGCCCACAAAACAGGCCAAACACAGCTGTGGATTGAAACGCCTTACCGCAACGCCGCCATGCTCAGCGGCATGCTGCAAAGCCTGCAAGGCGGCACCCGGCTGGCCATTGCCAGCGGCTTGACGCTGCCCTCGGCGCGCGTCCAGAGCCACACCGTCGCCCAATGGAAAAAGGGCCTGCAAGGCCCTGATGGTCACACGCCCGCGGTCTACGCCATCGGGCCTTGAGTCGCTTCAGCGCAAGGCCGAGCCCATGCGCAGGGCGTGCACCGCGCCCTCACCCACCGCAGCGCCAAAGCGCTTGGCCAGACGCTCGGCCACATTCTCGTGACGGGAATAGTCAATCACCTCGGGCGCCTTGACCACGTCACGCGCCACGCTGTCCAGGCTGCCCATGGCATCGGCCAAGCCCATGTCCACGGCTTGCTGACCACTCCAGAACAAGCCGCTGAACATGTCAGGCGTTTCTTTCAGGCGATCACCACGACCTTGACGCACGACCTGGATGAACTGGGAATGGATCTGGTCGAGCATGGCCTGCGCGTGTTTGCGCTGCGCTTCGGTTTGCGGGCTGAACGGGTCCAAAAATCCTTTGTTGGCACCCGCCGTCATCAAGCGGCGCTCCACGCCCAGCTTGTCCATGAGGCCGGTGAAGCCAAAACCATCCATCAACACGCCGATGCTGCCCACGATGCTGGCCTTGTCCACATAAATCTTGTCGGCGGCTGCCGCAATGTAATAAGCGGCCGAGGCACAAGACTCTTCCACCACCACGTAAATCGGCTTTTTGTGCAGCGCTTTGAGGCGGCGGATCTCATCATTGATCAAACCCGCCTGCACGGGACTGCCCCCTGGTGAGTTGATCAGCAAGACCAAGGCTTGCGAACCAGAATCCTCCAGTGCGCTGCGCATGGAGGCCATCACGTTTTCTGCGCTGCCGTCGCCTTCTGAGCCGATCTCGCCCTTGATGGCCACCATGGCCGTGTGCGGCATGCTGGGGCTGGTCGATGGCGAGTTGTAGCTGAACGCCTGCCAGGCGATCACGCCAATCAAGAGCAACCAAGCCAGGCGCAGGCCCACTTTCCAGCGGCGTGCTGCTTTTTGCTCTTCCAGGGTGGCAAAGGCCAAGGCCTCCAGCGTGCGCCGCTCCCAGCTGCGTTCGGCCGAAGGCGTGGCATCGGCTGAAGCGGAAGTGAACAAGGGTTCGCGGGGTTCTTGCATGGTCAAAATTCAACAGGTTTCAAGTTGTAGGCAGTATGCCAGTGAACCACACCATCCCGCTCTGACAAGTCTATTTTCACCAAGCCGCCCCGGCAGGGTCCGCCACTGCAAGCCCCCGTGTCAGGCTGGTAAGTGGCGCCATGGGTGGCACACATCAGCCAGCGTCCGGTGTTGTCAAAAAAACGGTCGGGTTGGTAGTCCATCTCCATCGCCACATGGGTGCAGCGGTTCAGATAGGCGTGGACCTCGCCTTGGTACCGAATGGCAAAAGCCCGGCAGGTCTGCCCGGCATAAACAATGTCAAAGGGCACGGCGCGCCCCCCGTTGACCAGGTCCGCGCTGTTGCACAAAGGGATCATCGCTTCCATGACCGCTCCAGTCTCAAGCGTGTTGCAACAGCCAGTTGTGCAGGTCCTGCACGCTGTGCGCCACATGGCGTGGCTTCAAGACATGGAAGGCCTCGGGCTCGTGGGCGCCATAGCTCACGCCCACACTGGCGCAGCCCGCATTCAAAGCCATCTGCAAATCGTGCGTGGTGTCGCCGATCATCAAAGTGCGCTCGGGCTCCACACCAAACTCGCGCATCAGCTCGTGCAACATCAAAGGGCTGGGCTTGCCCGCCGTCTCGTCGGCCGTGCGTGAGCCATCGAACACATCGCGCAGGTCCACATCACGCAAAGCTTCGTTTAGCCCTTGACGGCTCTTGCCCGTGGCCACCGTGAGCCAATGGTGCCGCGCCTTGAGGGCGTGCAGCAAAGGCAAGACACCTTCAAACAAGCTGATGTCGTTTTGGTGTGCGATGTAGTGGTGGCGGTAACGCTCGCCCAGTGCCGGGTATTTTTCGGGCGGCACATCGGGTGCGGCATGGGCCAGCGCAGGCATGAGCGCCATGCCGATCACATAAGAGGCGGCTTCGCGGGTGGGCTCCTGCCCGCCCACATCCACCACCGCCCGCTGGATGCAGCGGGTGATGATGGCCGTGGAGTCAAACAGGGTGCCATCCCAATCGAAGGCGATCAGGTCAAACTGACGGGGTCTTGAGCTGGACATGGTCGACGTAGGCTTTCAATTCAGGGGGCAGATCGGCTTGCAAGGCCACGCGCTCGGCCGTGGCCGGGTGGTTGAACTGCAAACGCCAGGCGTGAAGGAACATGCGTTTGAGACCCTGCTTGGGCAGCGCCTTGTTCCATTCAAAGTCACCGTATTTGTCATCACCGGCAATCGGGTGACCGTTGCTGGCCAAGTGCACCCGGATCTGGTGGGTGCGCCCGGTCTTGATGGTCACCTCCAGCAAGGTGGCACCCGCCAGGCGCTGGGACACCTTCACCAGCGTGATTGAGCGCATGCCATCCGGGTCTTCGGCGGTGGTCACTTTGACCCGGCGTTCTCCGTCGGGCAACAAAAACTTGTGCAGCGGCTGGTCAATCACCTTGAGCTTGGCGGGCCATTCGCCCTTCACCAGCGCTAGGTAGGTCTTGCCCGTCTCGCGTTCGCGGAACTGGTCCTGCAGATTTTTCAGGGCACTGCGCTTTTTGGCCACCAGCAAAATGCCGCTGGTGTCACGGTCCAGTCGGTGCACCAACTCCAACAATTTGGCTTGCGGACGGGCCTGGCGCAATTGCTCGATCACGCCAAAGCTGACACCCGAGCCCCCATGCACAGCCACCCCAGCCGGTTTGTCGATGGCCATCAGGCTGTCGTCTTCGAGCAGCACCGGGAATTCACGCCCGGGGGCGGGTCGGGCGGCCTTTTCGGCCACTTTGTCGGACACGCGCACCGGCGGCAGGCGCACCTCGTCCCCGTTTTCAACCCGGGTCTCGGCAGAAGCGCGCCCCTTGTTGATGCGGACCTCGCCGCTGCGAATGATGCGGTAAACGTGGGTTTTAGGCACCCCTTTGAGGTGGCGCATCAGGAAATTGTCCAGACGCTGACCGGCAGATTCCTCGTCCACCAACAACCATTTGACGGCGGGCGACGCAGCAGCGGTTTGGGCCCCTATAATGTGATTCACTGGCAATTGGCTGTAAGTGGTTGATTCAAATGGAAATGAATTCCTGAAGACAGGAGTTTAGTCCACCACCACCGCGCCAAACCAGATGGTCGATGCCACCACCGGCACGATTTGCAGACTGAAGGCCAACGCCGACAGTGGCCAATCGCCCCGGAGGTTGGGCCGACGCCCAGAAACCCAGATACGGAATACCCCAAGTTTGGCAGCCTCAGGAGGCTGCTGAACGGATCAAAGCGAGATGTTTGTGTTGTTCGAAACTTTGCTGATGTGGATGGAGTGGCTCACAAAGCCAGGCTCTGCCGTCATGCCTTGTGCCGAACAGTTTGTCTTGGACACCGGGGGAAGCCCCCGGCAGTGGACGAATCTGTGCACGACTTTCCACTCGCCCCATCCACGCGCCACGATCCCCATTCCTGCGCTCACGCGCAGCTGAATGTCGGACACTTTTGGCAATTCCCTTCGTTTCAGGCGTCAGCTTGGGCAACGTGGACCCCTAGAGGGTCTGTTGTAAACAGGTCGTGTGTGCGCAGTCAGAAAACTGCCCCCCGACCGACACTGATAAATGAAGGACCGCATCATGAAACGGATGCTCATCAACGCTACGCAGGCAGAAGAACGCCGCCTGGCCATCGTCGACGGACAAAAACTCCTCGACTACGAAATCGAAATCGAAGGCCGCGAACAGCGCAAGGGCAACATCTACAAAGCTGTTGTGACCCGCGTGGAACCCTCGCTTGAAGCTTGCTTTGTGGACTACGGCGAAGACCGCCACGGCTTTTTGCCCTTCAAAGAAATCTCGCGCCAATACTTCGCCGAAGGCGTCTCGGTCAGCCAAGCCCGCATCAACGATGTGATCCGCGAAGGCCAGGAACTGATGGTCCAGGTCGAAAAAGAAGAGCGTGGCAACAAGGGCGCAGCCCTGACCACCTTCATCTCGCTGGCCGGTCGCTACGTGGTGCTCATGCCCAACAACCCCCGTGGCGGTGGCGTCAGCCGCCGCATCGAGGGTGATGACCGCGCTGAGCTCAAAGAGGCGATGGACCAGCTGGAATACCCCAAGGGCATGTCCATCATCGCCCGCACCGCAGGCATCGGCCGCTCCGCGCCCGAACTGCAGTGGGACCTGAACTACCTGCTCAAACTCTGGACCGCCATCGATGGCGCCGCCCAGGGCAAAGGTGCCTTCCTGATTTATCAGGAGTCCAGCCTGGTGATCCGCGCCATCCGCGATTACTTCAACAACGACATCGGCGACATCCTGATCGACACCGACGACATCTACGACCAAGCTCAGCAATTCATGAGCCACGTGATGCCCGAGTTTGCGCCGCGCGTGAAGCGCTACCGTGACGACGCGCCGCTGTTCAGCCGCTTCCAGATCGAGCACCAGATCGAATCGGCCTACGCCCGCACAGTGCAGCTGCCATCGGGCGGCGCCATCGTGATCGACCACACCGAAGCCTTGGTGTCGGTGGACGTGAACTCGGCCCGCGCCATCAAGGGCGGCGACATCGAAGAAACC
Organism: Limnohabitans sp. Jir72; assembly: GCF_003063575.1. Taxonomy (GTDB): domain Bacteria; phylum Pseudomonadota; class Gammaproteobacteria; order Burkholderiales; family Burkholderiaceae_C; genus Limnohabitans_A. The sequence continues at coordinate 128,387 of NZ_NESC01000006.1, read as the reverse complement.
GCCACCCGCACCAACTTGGAAGCCGCTGACGAAGTGGCCCGCCAAATGCGCCTGCGCGACCTGGGCGGCCTGATCGTGATCGACTTCATCGACATGGAAGAAGCTAAGAACCGCCGCGAAGTGGAAAACCGCTTGCGCGACGCCTTGCGCCAGGACCGCGCCCGCGTGCAGTTCGGCACCATCAGCAAATTCGGCCTCATGGAAATGAGCCGCCAGCGCTTGAAGCCTGCCCTGTCCGAAGGTGCGTCCATCCCCTGCCCACGTTGCGGCGGCGCTGGCCACATCCGTGACACCGAAAGCTCGGCACTGCAAATTTTGCGCATCATCCAAGAAGAGTCCATGAAGGACAACACCGCCGCTGTGCACGCGCAAGTGCCCGTCGAAGTGGCCGCCTTCTTGCTCAATGAAAAGCGCCCTGAGATCGCCAAGATCGAACTGCAGCAACGCATCAGCGTGCTGCTGGTACCCAACAAGTCGCTGGAAACCCCGCACTACAAGCTCGAGCGCTTGAAGCACGACGACCCGCGCCTGGACCGCATCGAAGCGAGCTACAAGATGGCCGAGATCGTCGAAGACGCGACCACCGTGACCCGCCGTTCGCAAGAGCCCACCAACAAGCAGACCCCGGTCATCAAGGGCGTGCTGCCCGATGCGCCTGCCCCAGTGGCACCGGTCAAGGCCGACGCACCTGTGGCCGCTGCGAAACAGCCGGCCAAAGCCGCAACACCTGTGGCAGCAACAGCGGTCAGCGGTGGTTTCTTTGGCTGGCTCAAGAGCCTGTTCGGTGGCAGCACCGAAGAAGCAAAGCCCGCTGTGGCCGACAAGAAAGACGGCAAGGCCCGCGAAGGCCGCAACGGCGAACGCAATGGTGAACGTCGTGACGGGGGTCGTGAAAGTGGCCGTGATGGCCGCCGCGACGGTCGCCGTGATGGCCGCCGTGTTGAGCGCACAGAACGTGCCGAAGGCGTGCAAGGCGAAAGCCGCGCACCACGCGAGGCTGGACGCCGCAGCGAAGGCCGCAACGAAGTGCGCGATGCTGAAGGCCGCCCCGCACGCGGTGAGCGCTCCGAGCGCCCAGCCGGTGAGCGCCAGCCCCGCGAAGGCCGCCGCGAACGCGGTGATAACACGCGCAACGAGGCCCCTGCCGAGTTGGCCGCAGACGGCACCGAAGTCCGCACCGAACGCGCACCCCGCGCCGAGCGTGGCGAACGCGGTGAAGGCCGACGTGAGCGTGGCGAAGGCCGTGGCGAGCGCGGTGAAGGCCGCCGTGAACGCGGCGAGCGCCGCAACAACGACAAGGCTCCCGGTGAGCTGAACACGGCCGAAACGGCTGTGGTCGCAGAAGGCCAGGAAACGGTGACCGACGAGAACGCAGCACCCAGCGAGAACAACGGGGAGCGCCGCGAACGCCGCTCACGCGACCGTTATGGCCGCGAACGCCGCGAACGCAACGGCGAGCCACGCCAGGACAACGGCAACGAAAACGCCTTGGCCGACAACGCGGCACCCGTGGTCGAAGCCAGCGGCGAAGATCGCCCCGCGCCACGCTCTTACTTTGAGCGTGCGCAACAAGCGGCCCCAGAAACTGCGCCACAAGCCTCGGCCCCAGTCGCTGAAATCGCCCCCGCGTCTGCAGTGGCTGCTGCGCCCGTGGCTGCACCAGCGGCAGTGGCTGCTGAGGTGGCCGCGCCGGTGATCACGCATGTGACGGCAGCTCCGGCTGCTGCACCTGTAGCAGAACCGGCTGCTGCACCGGTGGTCCAAGCTGTGGCCACACCAGCCGCAGCAACAAGCAGTCTGCCCAAAGTGGCCAACTACCAACTGCCGCTGGACAGCCTGCAAGAAGTTGCTCAAACCTCTGGCCTGGTCTGGGTGAACTCTGACGCTGACAAGATTGCAGCTGTTCAAGCCGCCATCGCTGCGGAACCCAAGCCCGTGCACGTCCCACGCGAGCGTCCACCTGCGGTGGTCGTCAACGAAGGTCCTCTGGTTCTGGTGGAAACACGCAAAGACCTGAAAAACATGAACTTGCCGTTCTGAGGACAGGCCAACAGCGGATGCGTTCACCCCGGTCTGGGTCCGGGGGGCCCGTGTTGGCTTGTTTGAATCCCGGATCCAACCCGGGACGACAACCGAACCCCAGGGTTCGGTTTTTTTATGCCCGCTTCAGAAACCTCAGCACATCTGGGATGGTGCGCGCCACGTGGCCACCAATGAACATGGCCCCGACAGGATCTCCAAACGTACCCAAGGTGGCCGGACCAAGCACACGCAAATCCGGTTGCGATTGACCGGCGACATTGACTGCGCAACACTGGGCATCCACAGCCAGCCCCATGCGGCAATCGTCCAAGCGCGTCAAACCATGTGACGACAGGGCTTGGACCAAAGGATTCTGTTTCAAGCCAGCCGCAGTATCAAGGCCGGTACAGTTGATCACGACATCAAACACCTCGGCGCCAAGCTGCCGCACGCCATTGACTTTGCGCGACACGCTGAGCTGCAAGCCCGGCCCCGATGTGAGATAGGCCACCGCGTCCACCCGCCCCGTCCAGAACTGCAAACGTCCGGCAGCAACAGCGGCTTGAACTGCGACATCGGTTTGAGGAACCGTGCGGAAGCGGTGCACGTCATACCAAACGCGCAAACGCTGGAAAAAACGCTTTTTCTGGGCCACAGGCAACTGGGGCCACAACTGCCATAAACAATCGCGCAATTCATCAAACGGAACCGTCCAGCCCACCCCCTCAGCCTGCAGCTGCCGAATGCGCTGGCGAAGTGCCCTCAACCAGACACGCACAGAAGGCGAAGCGCCTGCAGACTGCAAGAAATCAGGGACAGGGTTGGCCAATCGATCCATCAACACCCCACCAGGCAATTGCTCCAGCACGCTGGGCAAATGGATTTGTGACAACACTGGCAATACTGGCCCCTGAGGTTTGGGCATCAGCCCGCGCCGCGAAATCACCACCAAGGGGCCTGCGTGCCCCTGCCCCAACAAAGTTGCCAAGACATCACGCGCCGTCAAACCACCGCCCAATACCAGCACCCGTGCATGCTTCGGTATAGCCCGCAAACGCGAGGTATCCAAACCGTTTTCGATCACCGCAGGGTGGTTGCTCCCATCGGTTGCAAAAGGCGCAGGCAAACGCAAAGGTGGGTTGCCGGTCGCCAACAACAACATATCGGCCTGCAAAGCCTGGCCACCACGGGTTGTGACGTGCCAGCCATTGGCCGTGCGCTGAGCATCCAGCGCCTCATCTTGGCAATGCGTGATCTGGCAACCGTTGACCGCTCCCCGTGCGTGGGCTTGCAGCGTTTCGGCCAAATAACGGGCAAAGTCAGACCGGCGCATATAACGTGCACCATCGGAATGCAGGGCTTGCAGATCCTGCAGGTTCAAGCCTTGCGCTTGGCACCAACGCGTGAAATGCCAGGCGTCTTGTGGAATGGCCGTGTGCACATACGTTGGCGCGTTCAAGCGGTGATCGGGGTCTGTTGTGGAATAAGCCAGACCTTGGCCCAACTGAGCGCGCGGCTCCACAATGATGATGTCCAAAGCCTGATCACTTTGACGCACCAATTGCACAGCCAAGCAAACGCCGGTATACCCACCCCCCACAATGACCACCCGAGGCTTGGCACAACGGTTCATCAGCGGCTTGTATTCAGTAGACACGAACATGCGAAATCCCGTATCACTCAGCCACCAACCAAAGCGGCCTGCTGCCAGGCATGTGCGGCAGCGGCGACGTCTTCGCGTTGCTCGGCCAATTCGGCCAGTGCCAACCAAGTGCCACGCCGCAGTTCGGGCTCTTGCAGGCCTTTGGCGGCTTGTGACAACAAAGCCTGCGCTTTGCCCCACAAACGTTGGCGCAAACAGACCATGCCGGCCAAATACTGCCAACGCGGATCGCGTGGTTGGGCTTGTTGCAAGCCCTCCACGCGCGCCAAGCCCTGGCGGGCATCGGGCGCCTGCGGATCGGGCTGGCTGCGTTCCAGCGCTTGCACAACGCGCAGCATTTGCAAAGGCGACCACTGCGCCGAGGCGCCGCCTTGCAAAGGCACCCACAAAGGCTCCAGCCACAAACGGGCGGTGACAGTGGCACCGCCCAAGGCCATGAAACGCAAAGCCACTTCAGCGGCCACATCGGGCATCTTTCGCTGAGCGGGACTGAGTTTTTGCCAGAGCTTTTGCACACCATCGGCATCGCGCACCTGCGTGAGCCATTCCAAAATCAAGCCACGCACCAGACTCTCTGCCGCCAAGGGTGTGAAGGCCCGGTGTTTGGCCAGCAACACGGCGGTATCGAGCGCCTGCGCGGTTTGCCCGGCCAGGCGTGAAGCCTTGAGCAGCAAACGCATGGCCACCATGCGGCGGCCCACCGCAGGCGGCAACTCCTTGAGGCGCTCCAGACTGGCATCGGCATCGCGGTCGTCCAGCAACCAACGCGCCGCACGCAACTGCACGCCCTCGGTCAAGGTCTGGCGCTCGGCATTCGGTGCCATCTGGGCTTGCACCGCAGCCTGCGCCAAGTGGTGTTGGCGCAGCGTCTGGTCTTGCAAAGCATGTGCTGACTCCGCGGCCATGATGTGTGCGACCGTGCGCAAAGACACCGCATGGTCCAGCGTCAAACCGGCCGCCTGCATCAGGTCTTCTTTTTCCAGTGCGATTTGCGCCGACTTGCGGGCCCGCAAAAAACGACCGGCCATGAAGTGGCTGATGGCGTCCAGCAAAGCCGCATGGGCGGCACGCTCTTTTTGCTGCAAACGCCAGCGCTGTGCCTGTTTGGGCAGGGCAAACAAGGCAGCCAAGGCCTGCTGCGCCAGCACCACCAGCAACACCACCGAGACGAAGATCAAGAGCACCAGGTTGAGCGACATGTCCACCCGGTAAGGCGACAGGAACAAGGTCACCGTTCCCTGATTATTCCCAGCCAACCATGCACCCGCCGCTGCCAGCGCAAACAAACTGAGGAGCCAAAGAGCTGCACGCATGGGGACTTACCTTCCTGCCGCAGCGGTGGACAAAGCGTTCAGCGAAGCTTCCAGGTGAGGCATCTCACTGGCTTTCATTTGCAAACCCGCTTGCTCCAGCAATTGCAGCATCTGCGTGGTTTTGCGCGAAGACGCATCGGCATAGCGGCGCACCATGACCGCCGCTGAGCCCAGGTCGTTGCGTGCCGCGTCTTTTTGGCGGGCCAGCAAACCCAGACGGGCATTGAGAAATTTCAGTTTCAAATTCTCACGCAGGAAGAACCCTTGCTCCGGTGACAGCAAGGCCGCCTCTGGCGAATCGATGCGGCTGACACGCACCAAGCCGCGCAGCTGCTCACCAAAGCGGATCAAACCGGCCATCCACCAAGACGGCGCTGGCTGCGCACCGCCGACACTGGCAGGTCCAGGCACCGCCGAATTGGCGGCCTGGTTCTGGTTGGCCAACACCAAACCATCGACCAGGGCCACACCCTCATCGAGCTTGATGAGCAAACCAGGCAAGTCAAAAACCGGTGCGGCATTCAGGCGATCTAAATCTTTTTCCAGTGCCCGCTGCACGGGTGCCAGGCGGGGCTGGGCCGCACGGTGCACACGCTGCTGCGCGGATTTGAGGGCGGCCAGCAAAGGCTCCACACTGCCTGTGAGCTGGGCTTGCTGTTGGGCCATGCGCAAAGCGGCCTCGATGTCCACCACCAGGTTTTCATCGCGCGAGCGCGAGAGGCTTTGCATCAGCTCTTCCAGTTGGCTGCGTTGCAGCGCCACTTCGCCCAAACGGGCCTCGACCAAACCCAAACGGGCCGCACTGTCCTTCACAGTGTCTTGCGCCTGCTTGGCCCAAGCTTTGGCTTCGAGCGATTGCTGACCGGCATCGGCACTTTGGCGCGCCAGTTGCTCCTGAATGTGCGCCAGTTTTTGCCACAGTGCCACCGACACCAGCAAAGCCACAGCGGCCATGCCCAGCGCCAGCCAGATCTTCCAGGGCCGCAGCGCTGGGGCCATGGGGATGGCGGATTCAGAAGTTGGGGCGTTTTCGGGCATGGAAGTCATGAAAGTGATTTTATAGACACGGCCTGGGCACTCAGTGTTGCAGGCACGAGTTCAACACGCCCCCAACCGGCTTGGCGCAAGCGCTCGGCAATGCGCGGATGGGTGGCCAAGGCGCGGGCTTGGGACAAGTCCAAGCGCGGGCAAGCCTGAATCAGGTGCAGCGCCGCTTCCGAACTGCTGAACAGCAACCAACTGCCATCGTGCATGGCCCGCTCAGCGCGCACTTGCTGTGCAGACGACAAAACCGGCGCACGCCGCACATAAGCCACCGCCTGCAATACCTGCAAGCCCGCAGCTTCGAGTTGCTGCGCCAGCCAATCGCGCCCGGCCAGCTGACCCTGCGCGTCGGCACCCCGCACGATCAGCACACGGGCCGGGCTTGGCGCCTGCGCGGCACGGACGCGTTCAGCGACCACTGTCCAAAGGGCTTCAGAGTCAAACTGGCTTGAATCGGCCGAGGGTGCATCGATCTGCTGCGCTGGCCAACCTGCCGCCAACAAGGCCGCCTGCGTACCTGGTCCTGTGGCCCAGGCGCGGCAGGCCAGCACATGCACACCCACCGGCTGAGCCGCCATGAAAAACCGCACGGCATTGGCGCTGACAAACATCACCGCCAGACACGCCTGCACTTGCTGCCAGGCAGCATGCAAAGGTGCCACGTCCTGCAGGGCTGAAATGTCAATCAGCGGGAAAGCCTCGGCCTGCACGCCTTCGGCCTGCAAGGCCTGCACCCAAGGCCCTGCCTCGCGCTCGGGGCGGGTGACCAGGACGATGGGCTGGGCCAGCACGTGTGCCTTGGTGCGCGCCTTAATGCGCGCCGCCCTGCTGCAGCGCCTGCGCCACGCGCAGGCCCAAGGCCTCGGCTGCGGTCAAATCGGTCGCGGTGATGTCCGAGGCCGCCATCACCAAGGTGGTGTCACCCTGCGGATCGCCCCAAGCGGCTTGCAGCTTGAGCGCACCGCCGTCCATGACCGCATGCGCCGCCAAAGGCATGGAGCAGCTGCCCCCCATGGCACGGCTGACCGCCCGCTCGGCGGCCACGCGTTGCCAGGTCACGCTGTCGGCCAACGGCGCCAGCAAAGCGCGCAAATCGGCGCGGTCACTGCGGATCTCGATGCCCAAGGCGCCTTGGCCTGCGGCAGGCAGCATCTCGGTGGTTTCAAAAATGTGGCGAATCCGGTCGGTCAAGCCCAAACGCTTGAGGCCAGCAGCGGCCAAGACAATGCCTGCGTATTGGCCCTCATCGAGCTTGCGCAAACGGGTGTCGAGGTTGCCGCGCAAAGGCTCGATCTTCAAATCGGGGCGCAAAGCGCGCAGCAGCACGGTACGGCGCAGGCTCGATGTGCCCACCACCGCGCCTTGCGGCAAGTCTTCCAAACGGGCATGCGTGGAAGACACCCAGGCGTCGCGGGGGTCTTCGCGCTCCATCACGCAGGCCAGCTCAAAGCCTTCGGGCATGTCCATGGGCACATCCTTGAGCGAATGCACCGCAATGTCAGCGCGGCCTTCCTGCAAGGCCACTTCCAGCTCCTTGACGAACAAACCTTTGCCGCCCACCTTGGACAGGCTGCGGTCCAGGATTTGGTCGCCCTGCGTGGTCATGCCCAGCAATTGCACGGTGCAGCCCAGACCTTCGAGCAAGGCTTTGACATGCTCGGCCTGCCACAGCGCCAGACGGCTTTCTCGGGTGGCAATGACGATGTGGGGTGCAGAAGTCGAAGGCACGTTGTATTTCTCTGAAGAAAGGCCTCATCTAGATGAAACCAGTTGGTAATTAATAAGGTCTTACCGATGCTAGCATGAGGCACAGCGCCACAAGCGCTGCACACACGCTTGCCGAACCACCCCTTCACCGCAGACCTTTCGATGAAACAGGCCTCCAAAGACACCGCAGCCGCACCCGCTAAAACCGCCGTGCGCGCCAGCAAAACCGACAAGCGCGACAGCGAGCGTCCCCTGGTCGAAGACATTCGCCTCTTGGGTCGCATTCTGGGTGACGTGATCCGCACGCAAGAAGGCCCCGAGGCCTATGAGTTGGTGGAACAAATCCGCAAGCTGTCGGTGGCCTTCCGCCGTGACGCCGACCACGAGGCCGACAAGGCGCTGAAAAAGCTGCTCAAAGGCTTGCCCGGCGACCGCGCCGTGAGCGTGATCCGCGCCTTCACTTACTTTTCGCACCTGGCCAACTTGGCCGAAGACCGCCACCACATCCGCCGCCGCGCTCTCCATGAACGCGCAGGCCACACGCAAGAGGGCAGCATCGACGTGGCGCTGCAACGCCTGCGTTGGGCGGGCATCACGCCCAAAAGCATCTCGGACATGCTCGCCACCAGCTATGTCTCGCCCGTACTCACTGCCCACCCCACCGAAGTGCAACGCAAGAGCATTCTGGACGCTGAGCGCGACATCGCCCACCTGCTGACCGAGCGCGACGCCATCAAAGCACGCGCCGCCGCCGTGAATGCGGCCAAAGACGCGTTGACGCCCAAAGAGCTGGCCGCCAACGAATGGCAAATGCGCGCCCGCGTGATGCAGCTGTGGCAAACCCGGCTGCTGCGCTTTACCAAGCTCACCGTGGCCGACGAGATTGAAAACGCGCTGAGCTATTACGAAGCCACATTCCTGCGCGAAATCCCCAAGCTCTACGCCGAGCTGGAACAAGCCCTGCCGGGCCAGCCGATTGCCAGCTTTTTGCGCATGGGCCAGTGGATCGGCGGCGACCGCGACGGCAACCCCAACGTGACCGCGCAAACCCTGGAACACGCCCTGACCCGCCAAAGCGACGTGGCCCTGCGCCACTACCTGACCGAGGTGCATTACCTGGGCAGCGAGCTGTCGCTGTCGGCCATGCTGGTGCCCTTTGGCCCCGAGATGCTGGCCCTGGCCGAGCGCTCACCCGACACCAACGAACACCGCCAAGACGAGCCCTACCGCCGCGCCCTGACCGGCATTTACGCCCGCCTGGCCGCCACGCTCAAAGGCCTGACCGGTGGTGACGCTGCCCGCCACGCTGTGGCCCCGCAAAACCCTTACACCAGCGCTCAAGAATTTCTGGCCGACCTGCGCGTGATCGAAGCGTCTTTGTGCAGCCACCATGCCGAAGCACTGGCGGCCCAACGCCTGCACCCGCTGATCCGTGCCGTGGAGGTGTTTGGCTTTCACCTGGCCACGGTGGACCTGCGCCAAAGCTCGGACAAACACGAAGAAGTGGTGGCCGAACTGCTGAGCGCTGCACGGGTGGAAAAAAATTACAGCCAGCTGGATGAGCACGCCAAACAAGCCCTGCTGCTGGGTCTGTTGAATGACGCTCGCCCATTGCGCGTGCCCGCAGCTGCTTACAGCGAGCACGCTGTGTCCGAATTGGCGATCTTTGAAACCGCCAAGCGAATGCTCGGCACATTTGGCAAGCAGTCAATCCGTCACTACATCATCAGCCACACCGAAACCGTGAGTGACTTGCTGGAGGTGCTGCTGCTGCAAAAAGAAGTGGGCCTGATGCGCGGCACGCTGGACGGTGAAGCGCACAACGACCTGATCGTGGTGCCACTGTTCGAGACCATCGAAGACCTGCGCAACGCCGCACCCATCATGCGCGACTTTTACGCCCTGCCCGGCGTGGCTGGCTTGATCCAGCGCTCGGGTGGCGAGCAGGACATCATGCTGGGCTACTCGGACAGCAACAAAGACGGCGGCATCTTCACCAGCAACTGGGAGCTCTACCGCGCCGAGATCGCGCTGGTCGAGCTGTTCGAAAAACTCGAACGCAGCCACGGCATCACCTTGCGCATGTTCCACGGCCGAGGCGGCACCGTAGGTCGGGGCGGCGGCCCCAGCTACCAGGCCATCTTGGCCCAGCCACCGGGCACCGTGCGCGGCCAAATCCGCCTGACCGAGCAAGGCGAAGTCATCGGTGCCAAATTCGCCAACCCCGAAATCGGCCGCCGCAATCTGGAAACTTTGGTCGCCGCGACTCTGGAGGCCACGCTGCTGCAACCGACCAAGCCCGCCACACGCGCGTTTTTGGACGCCGCCGCCGAATTGTCCGAAGCGAGCATGGACGCCTACCGAGGGCTGGTGTACGACACCCCCGGCTTCACCGATTACTTCTTTGGTGCCACGCCGCTGAAAGAACTGGCCCAGCTGAACATCGGTTCGCGCCCCGCCTCACGCAAGGCCTTGCAAAAAATCGAAGACCTGCGCGCCATTCCGTGGGGGTTCAGCTGGGGCCAGTGCCGTTTGACCTTGCCCGGCTGGCTGGGCTTTGGCTCGGCGGTGCAAGCCTATTTGGACAAGCCCGACGCGGCCGAGCGCAAGGCTGCGCTGGCCTTGCTGCAAAAAATGTACCGCCAGTGGCCGTTTTTCCGCACCCTGCTGTCCAACATGGACATGGTGCTGGCCAAAAGCGACCTGGCCCTGGCCTCGCGCTACGCCGAACTGGTCAGCGACAGCCGCCTGCGCAAAAAGATCTTCGCCGCGATCGAAGCCGAGTGGCACCGCACCGCCGACGCGCTGGCCCAGATCACGGGTGAGAAGAACCGCCTGGAAAGCAACCCCGCCCTGGCCCGCTCCATCCGCCACCGCTTCCCCTACATCGACCCACTGCACCACCTGCAGGTCGAGCTGATCCGCCGCTACCGCGAAGGCAAAGCCGATGAACGCGTGCAACGCGGCATCCACATCTCGATCAACGGGATCGCGGCGGGCTTGCGCAACACGGGTTGAGCATGAGATTCAGACACTGTAGTGTGCATCGGCTCGGATAACTTGATGGCCCGGGCCGAAATGGAAAACTTCAGCCACCATTCGACCGCGAGCACCCTCGTAGCAAAGCGTGATGGATTGAACGCCAAGCAAGGTCGCCTGCAGCTTGAACTTCAAATCCGGAACCAAAGCCAAGGCTTTAACCCAATAGGTCCTCACGGCGTTCTTGCCACGTAACCTTCCAGAAGGCTCATTCATCAACTGGATGATGGCGGGTGAATGCATTTCAAAGTCTTCGGCATAGTGCCCAAGAATTTTGTCCACGTCATGAGCATTCCATGCATCTAACCATTCTTTTGCAAAACGCTCTGCAAACTCTTTATCCATTTAATTGGTTTACCTTGCTACATCGTTTGAGTCATCAGCCGATAGACAACAAGCCTGATGAACTACTGTCTTTCTGATGCTGATTCAGTCGACGATAAACAGCTTGGCTCCTGTTTTTGTCGATGAGCGATGAGGTTCTGCTTGATCAGCAACTTGGTAAGAAACACCTGGCGTCAGTCGATACATGCGACCGTCCTGAAGTTCTGTGTCAAGTTCACCTTCAAGACACAGCAAAACATGACCTTTCTGGCACCAGTGGTCTGCGAGGTAGCCAGGCGTGTACTCCACCATTCGGACGCGCATTGAGCCGAAATGCTGGGTTCGCCAGTACGCTACACCTGACTCACCGGCGTGTTCTGTTGGCTCTATGTCCGCCCAATTTGTAGTTTGAAATGGGATATCCAGTATTTGCACATCTACACCTTTGTAGAAAAAAGACTTTCGAAAATAAACATTCAGGATCATTCATTATGAATTTATTTTTACTACTTTTTAAAAAATACTTCTGATTGCCGGTATTCGAGCTGTAATCAACCAAGCATCGACCCGCTGCACCACCTGCAAGTGGAGCTGATCCGCCGCTACCGCGAAGGCAAAGCCGATGAGCGCGTGCAGCGCGGTATCCACATCTCGATCAACGGGATCGCGGCGGGCTTGCGCAACACGGGTTGAACACAGGCGAACAGGGGGCGCTTTGGCCCTAACATGGCGGCATGAAACGCCCTTTGTTCACCATCCTCCGTCAAATCAAGGCCCGCATCCGCCTGGTCAGTGCCGCCCTGTTTGGTGTGGCACTGCACCTGGCGCTGCCGTCGGCATGGCCTACGCTGACCACCACCCGGGTCTTGCTGTGCTGGAACGCGGCGGTGGCGCTGTACCTGCTGATGGCCTTGTGGGTCATGCGGCAGTCCGGTGTGGAACACATGCGCCAGCGGGCTTACCGGCAGGACGAGGGGCAAAAAACCATTCTGTTGTTGACCATCGGGGCTGTGCTGGCCAGTCTGGTGGCCATCGTGGCCGAGCTGTCCTCCATCAAATCGCTCAGCGGCAGCGACAAGCTGCTGCACATTGGCCTGACCGCAGCCACTGTGGCCAGTTCGTGGGTGTTCATGCACCTGATGTTTGCCATGCACTACGCCCACGACTACTACCTGAGCGGGCGCCACGGGCGCGAACCCGGTCTGGCCTTCCCGCAGGAACCCATGCCGGATTACTGGGATTTTCTGTACTTTTCGGCCGTGATCGGCACCTCGGGCCAGACGGCGGACGTGTCTTTCACCTCCAAAGCCATGCGCCGCACCGGCCTGGTGCACTGCGTGCTGGCCTACTTCTACAACACCACGGTGCTGGCCCTGACCATCAACATTGCAGCCAGCCTGATGTGAACCCGGCGAGGGCTTGGCCCGCCGCCCGATAAAATCGGGGGCTATGACAAACCAACTCGACAAAAAATCCCAAGCCTGGTCCGCGCTCTTTTCTGAACCCATGAGCGAGTTGGTCAAGCGCTACACCGCCAGCGTGTTCTTTGACAAGCGCTTGTGGCAAGCCGACATCCAAGGCTCTTTGGCCCACGCCGACATGCTGGCCGCACAAAAAATCATCGGCGCGAGCGACCTGGCCGACATCCAGCGCGGCATGGCGCAGATCACGCAAGAAATCGAATCCGGTGCTTTTGAATGGAAGCTCGACCTGGAAGACGTGCACCTCAACATCGAGGCACGCCTGACCCAGCTGGTGGGCGATGCGGGCAAGCGCCTGCACACCGGCCGCAGCCGCAACGACCAAGTGGCTACCGACGTGCGCCTGTGGCTGCGCAGCGAGATGGACCTGATCATCGACTTGCTGGTCGACCTGCAAAAGTCGCTGGTCGATGTGGCCGAGCAAAACGTCGAAGTCATCCTACCGGGCTTCACCCACCTGCAAGTGGCCCAACCCGTGAGCTTTGCGCACCACCTGCTGGCCTATGTGGAAATGTTTGCCCGCGACGCCGAACGCATGAGCGACGTGCGCCGCCGCACCAACCGCCTGCCGCTGGGCAGCGCCGCCTTGGCCGGCACCACCTACCCGCTGGACCGTGAACGCGTGGCTCGCACCCTGGGCATGGTCGACGAAGCAGGCAACCCACAAGTCTGCCAAAACAGCCTAGACGGCGTGAGCGACCGCGACTTTGCGATCGAATTCACCGCAGCGGCCAGCCTCTGCATGGTGCACATCAGCCGCTTCTCAGAAGAGCTGATTTTGTGGATGAGCCAGAACTTCGGCTTTGTGCGCATTGCCGACCGCTTCACAACCGGCAGTTCCATCATGCCGCAGAAGAAAAACCCCGACGTGCCCGAGCTGGCACGCGGCAAAACCGGCCGCGTGGTCGGCCACCTGATGGGCTTGATCACCCTCATGAAAGGCCAGCCCCTGGCCTACAACAAGGACAACCAGGAAGACAAAGAGCCGCTGTTTGACACGGTGGACACGCTCAAGGACACCTTGCGCATCTTCAGCGAAATGGTCGGCGGTCAGCTCAACCCGGCCACGGGCCAAAAGGAAGGTGGCATCACAGTGAATGCCGCGGCGATGGAAGCGGCCGTGAAAAAAGGCTACGCCACCGCCACGGACTTGGCCGACTATTTGGTCAAAAAGGGCCTGCCCTTCCGCGACGCGCACGAGGTGGTGGCCCATGCCGTCAAGACCGCGCAAGGCTTGGGCGTGGACCTGTCCGAACTCTCGCTGGAAACCCTGCAAAAGTTCGACAGCCGCATCGAAGCCGATGTGTTCGGCCCGCTCAGCCTGCAAGGCTCGCTGAATGCCCGCAACACCTTGGGCGGCACAGCGCCTGCGCAAGTGCGACTGCAGATCGCGCGGCACCGAGGCCGCTGGGCCTGATGCACACGGGTCGGGCCTCTGCGGTCCGACCTTCAGCTGCTAAATCAACAAGCTCACGCCGAGCCCCAGGGCAAGCAAGATCGCCACCAAGACCACAGCACCCCATTTGTGCTGCTGATGGTCCAGCGCTTTAAATTTGGCCCAGTCCCCTGATTCAGCAGCTTGAGCACGCCGAAAGACCAAACCGACACAATAGATGTTGGCCGCAATGGCCACCACGCCGAACAGAATTTTGGTTTGCAAAGTTGAACTCCAAGCCGCTTGGCTCAGCAAAAGACCACCGCTGATCAAAACACCCGTGAATGCCGGGATCTCGATCCAAAAATCCACACGTTTGTGCAGGCCAACCAATAACCGCTCTTGTTCGCGACCTTGCCCCAACAACGCCCGTTCAAACAATGCTTCGGTGAGCACGCAACCAAGCCAGACACCGACGAACACCAAGTGCACGAACAGAACTGTGGCTTTCATAAAAACTCCATTCTGACAAAGACGCGACCCATCACAGTCGGCCTTCGCTCGACGCGCGTTGCACCATCAACGGCGCAATGAAGCGATGAAATGGCTTCACGACAAACATGTAAATACGGCCCAAGGTGTTGTGAATTTCAACCGCTGTGGAGATGGTGATGTACGTCCGACCGCCAGACGCCGTCTTCAAACATGAAATACGAAAATTCAGGTGTTTGTCGTCATCGCCGACGATCACTTCGTTTGGTGACACTGTCTGCACAGTGAACGCGCCCACTCTCACACCAAGCTGAAGTACAGGGACCACATCGGCACTGTGTTTCGTCGTGTCAAACGGATGGGTCAGACCGAGCAAGACCGCGATATGGCCACGCAGACACATCAGCCAGCGCACCCAAACGGGCTCCACACCAAATACAGCCCAATAAGCAGCAGACGCATCCAATTGAGGTTTGCTGAGGTGAACCTCATAGGCATCGGCAAAATCCATCCGCTTGAGTGAAGTCGAAATATTGCTGCACGCAGGGACAGCAACAAGCCTTACCCCAGCATCACGGTTGAACATCTTGATCACCCCCACTCCCGTCCCAACCTTGGCTCTGACACGCCTTTTTGCAGGCGAATCACCGGCACGGCCATGCTGATGACGCGGGGCTTTTCGTCTTTGAGCAGCACCACATTCAGGAACAAAGTGCCCAACCCCTTTTCAGTCTTGAAGAAGCCCCAGCGTCGTTTGGGCGCGATGGCGGCCAGCAGGGTCTGCTCGTCCCATTCATCGATCAGCGGCAGGTAGCTGTAGGCTTGCTCGCGGTGGCGCAGCATCACATGGGTGTAGCTGTAACCGGGGACAGGCTGCCCGTCGGTGCCGATGGGGCGGAACTTGATTTCGTAGTCCCCTGTGGCAGTGTTGCCATGGGCATAACGACCCGCGCGCAGGCCTTTGGCGAACTTGAAGTTGGGCCTGCCAATCACCAGCGGCGAATCCATCAGGTTGCGCAACTCGATGTTGAGCACATTGGGGTAGTTCTTGTGCCCGGTGCCCAGCGAGTAAGTCAAGTGAACTGAAAACTCGGGGATTTTCTTTTTTTGCCCGCCCAGCACAAACGCCGAAATCAACAGCCCTGAGCCCGCGGTGATGAAGTCCCAAAGACCTTGGTCTTTGGCCCATTTGATCCAGGTCAGGGGCATCTGAATCACGGTCCATGCGTCATCAATGAATGTCATGGTGTATTTTAGTGCTCACAAAGCATTCACCGCCTCCCGACACGAACACCCAACACACGCGCCCAACGCCTGCGAACTGGCCGGTCTCGCTACAACTGAGGAACATAGAAGACCAAGGCCTGTCCACTGGAAGCTGCCAATCCGCGATAATTCGCCAAGTCTTTCCACAGCCAATCCACCATGACCACTGCCGCCCCCACCCTGATGCCCTGGACCGAATCGCTCACCACCGGCGATACCCGCATGGACGAGACACACCAAGAATTCGTGGACATGATCAACAAGATCCTGGCCACGCCCGAGGACGAGCAGCTGCCAATCTACAAAGAGTTCCTGAACCACACGGTGGAGCATTTCGCACAAGAAGAACGCTGGATGCTGGCCACTGGTTTTTCGGCCGACAACTGCCATGCCGAGCACCACGCCACCATTTTGGAAACCATGCGTGTGGTCGAAGCCCATTACCTGGACAGCGACCCCACCATCATCACCCGCATGGCCGAAGCCCTGGCAGAGTGGTTTCCGGGTCACGCCAACAGTATGGATGCGGGCTTGGCTGTGCACCTGAAGTCGGTGGGTTTTGACAGCGTGACCGAAACCTTGGCCGACCCGTCGGCCATCAAGAACGTGACCATGTCGGGCTGCGGCAGCGTCAGCTGCAGCTGAGCGAGACCCGCCAAGTGCCTCTCAGCGCGATCAGGCGCTGGGTGCCCAATACCATCGCGCACGAGGTGCGGCTCCCACACGGCAAGAAATTTCAAAGCGACTGTCCCAAGTTTCACAGCCCTCAAGCTGCTGGGCGGCTAGGATGCCTGTTGATTTGAACAACTGACATCCTTTCGGAGACTGCCCCATGCCCGTGATCACCAACATCGAAGACCTGCGCGTTCTGGCCGAAAAGCGCGTGCCGCGCATGTTCTACGACTACGCCGACAGCGGCTCCTGGACCGAGGGCACCTACCGCGCCAACGAAACGGACTTCCACAAGATCAAGTTGCGCCAGCGCGTGGCGGTGAACATGGAAAACCGCACCACGGCCACCAAGATGGTCGGCATTGACACCAAGATGCCCGTTTGCATCGCCCCCGTGGGCCTGACCGGCATGCAGCATGCCGACGGCGAAATGCACGCCGCCATGGCCGCCAAGAAGTTCGGCATCCCCTTCACCCTGTCGACCATGAGCATTTGCTCCATCGAAGACATCGCGGCCCACACACAAGCGCCGTTTTGGTTTCAGCTGTACATGATGCGCGACCGCGAGGCCATGGTCCGCATGATCGACCGCTGCAAAGCCGCCAACGTGAGCGCCCTGGTGCTCACGCTCGATTTGCAGGTGATTGGCCAGCGCCACAAAGACCTCAAAAACGGCCTGACCGCGCCCCCCCGCCCCACGATTGCCAACATCATCAACCTGATGACCAAGCCGCGCTGGTGTTTGGGCATGGCTGGCACCAAACGCCACAGCTTTGGCAACCTGGTCGGCCACGTGAAATCTGTCACCAACATGAAGTCGCTGGCCTCGTGGACCAACGAACAGTTTGACCCGACCCTGAACTGGGACGACATCGCCTGGGTCAAGAAGCAATGGGGCGGCAAGCTGATCTTGAAGGGCATCATGGACGTGGAAGACGCCAAACTGGCGGTGGCCAGCGGGGCCGATGCCATCGTGGTCAGCAACCACGGCGGCCGCCAGCTCGACGGCGCGCCCAGCAGCATCGAGGCCCTGCCATCAATAGTGGCGGCCGTGGGCGACCAAATCGAGGTCTGGATGGACGGTGGCATCCGCAGCGGCCAAGACGTGCTCAAGGCTTGGGCCTTGGGTGCCAAAGGCGTCATGATCGGCCGCGCCATGGTCTATGGCCTGGGCGCCATGGGCGAAGAAGGCGTGACCAAGGCCCTGCAAATCATCCACAAAGAGCTGGACGTGACCATGGCCTTTTGCGGCCACACCAACATCCAGAATGTGGGCAACAACATCTTGCTGCCCGGCACTTTTCCGACGGCTTAAAAACCTCGCTGGGGCCCCTTACGCAAGGTGAGAGGCCTGGCCCTGGCGCTATGCTCCAAGGGTGACCCAAGCCGCCCCCACCGCCGCGCTGACCAGGCGCATTGCCCACCTCGACATGGACGCGTTTTACGCGTCCTGCGAGTTGCTGCGCTACCCGCAGCTCAAAGGCTTGCCGGTGGTCATTGGCGGTGGCCGCCGCAAAGAAGACGACTTGCTGGCCAAGTTGCAGGCGGCCTACCCGGACGGAGAATGGACAGAAGAGACCTTTGCCGAGCGGTTGGACGAGATTCCGGTCGACTTCTTTCCACGCATCGAGGGCTACACCGGGCGCGGCGTGATCACCACCGCCACCTATGCGGCGCGGCAGTTCGGCATCGGCTCGGCCATGGGGCTGATGAAAGCGTCCAAGCTGTGCCCGCAGGCCATCCTGCTGCCTGTGGACTTTGACCGCTATCGGCACTTTTCGCGCACCTTCAAAAGCATCATCACCGAGATCGCGCCCGTCATGCAGGACCGGGGCGTGGACGAGGTCTACATCGACTTCACCGACGTACCAGGCGGCCAACGTGAAGGCGGGCGCGTGCTGGCGCGGCTGATTCAGAAAAGCATTTTTGAAGCCACGGGCCTGACCTGCTCGGTCGGCGTAGCGCCCAACAAGCTGATCGCCAAGATGGCCAGCGAGTTCAACAAACCGAACGGCATCTCGGTCGTGCACGAGGGCGATCTGCAAACCCTGATCTGGCCGCTGGCCTGCCGCAAGATCAACGGCGTGGGGCCCAAGGCCGATGAAAAGCTCAAGGGCTTTGGCATCCACACCATCGGCGAGCTGGCAGCGCGTGAGCTGCATTGGCTGGTGGACAACTTTGGCAAAAGCTACGGCGCTTGGCTGCACGAAGCCGCTTGGGGGCGCGACGACCGCCCGCTGGAAACCGAGAGCGAACCCGTCAGCATGAGCCGCGAAACGACTTTTGAACGCGACCTGCATGCCGTGCGTGACCGCGAAGAACTCGGGGCTGTGTTCACCCGCCTGTGCCAGCAGGTGGCGGCCGATCTGCAGCGCAAAGGCTACGAAGGCAAGACCATCGGCATCAAACTGCGGTACGACAACTTCCAGGCCGTGACCCGAGACCAGACCCTGAGCGAATACACCGCTGACGCCAAACAGATACGTCAAGTCGCCGGCCAATGCCTCAAGCGGGTGGACCTGTCACGCCGCCTGCGGCTGCTGGGTGTGCGGGTGGGCTCGCTGGTCAAGGCGGGGACAGCGCCTGCCCCGGGGACGTCTTACAGTGAAGCCATTGCCACCCCACCCCCTCAAGCGAATGACCATGGACAAACTCAACTGCTTTTCCCTGACGACTGAGGGCCATGTTGCCCACCTGGTGATGAACCGCCCCGAGGCGATGAACACCATGCACCCGATCTTTTGGCGCGAATTGCACGAGGTGCTGACCGACATCCACAAGGCGGGCACCGCCCGGGCGCTGGTGATCTCGAGCACGGGCAAACACTTCAGCGCGGGCATGGACCTGCAAACCTTTGGCAGCGCCATCCAGATGGACGACACCAGCGCCGAAGGCCGCTCGGCCGTGTACGACCTGCTGACCGACATGCAGCACACCTTCACCTTGCTCGAAGAACTGCGCATCCCGGTCATCGCTGCCATCCACGGCGGCTGCATTGGCGGCGCGGTGGACATGGTCACCGCCTGCTGCATGCGCTATGCCTCGGCCGATGCGTTCTTTTGCATCCAGGAGATCAACATCGGCATGGTGGCCGACGTGGGCACACTGCAGCGCCTGCCCAAGCTGCTGCCCATGGCCTTGGTCAAAGAACTGGCCTACACGGGCAGGCGTCTCAGCGCCGACAAAGCGCTGGCCCACGGCTTGGTGAACGAGGTGCTGCCCACCCACGAAGCCACCGTGGCCGCTGCCCTGCAAGCGGCCAAAGAAATCGCCAGCAAACCGCCCGTGGCCATCTGGGGCACCAAGCAAGTGCTGCACTACGCCCGCGACCACAGCACCGAAGACAGCCTGCGCCACATGGGCTGGCTGCAAGGCGCGATCTGGAGCAACGCCAATGTGCGCGAGGCGATCAGCGCGTTTCAGCAAAAACGCGAAGCGAACTTCGCGCCGCTGCCAGCGCTCAAGGGCTTCAGGGAGTTCGGCTGAGCCCAGCCTCGGCCATGGCTGACACTCTGGTCCGTCATCGCGAGCGAAGCGTGGCGATCCAGTCTCAGAACCATCACTGCAACTGGATTGCCGCGTCGCTGCGCTCCTCGCAATGACGGCTTAAGCTGTTGCAGGCCTCGCGATAAGGGCTT
This sequence comes from Limnohabitans sp. Jir72, assembly GCF_003063575.1. Taxonomy (GTDB): domain Bacteria; phylum Pseudomonadota; class Gammaproteobacteria; order Burkholderiales; family Burkholderiaceae_C; genus Limnohabitans_A. The sequence goes on along the minus strand of NZ_NESC01000006.1, from coordinate 108,351 downwards.
GCGCTGCGGCGCTTCTGGCCATGACGGCTTGCGTTGCCGCACTGCTGGCAATGACCACCCATGCTCAATGCGCCTGCTCCCAATTGGGCCCAAAGCCCACTTCGGCCAAGAGCGGCACCTTCAGGTCGGCCACAGCGGCCATGAGGCGCGGCACTTCGGTGCGCACCCACTCGACTTCTGATTCGGGCACCTCGAAGACCAGTTCGTCGTGCACCTGCATGATCACTTTGGTGGCCTTGCCTTGTTCGTCCAGCGCTTTTTGCACCGCCACCATGCTCAGTTTGATGAGGTCGGCCGCCGTGCCCTGCATGGGTGCGTTGATGGCGGCGCGTTCGGCCCCGGCTCGGCGCGGGCCGTTGGGGCTGTTGATCTCGGGCAGCATCAGGCGGCGGCCAAACACGGTCTCGACATAACCCAGCGCCTTGGCCTGCTCGCGGGTGGCGTCCATGTAGTGTTTGACGCCCGCAAAGCGCTCAAAGTAACGCGTGATGTAGTTTTTGGCGGCGGTGTTGTCGATGCCCAAGGCCTTGGCCAGACCAAAGGCGCTCATGCCGTAAATCAGGCCAAAGTTGATGGTTTTGGCGTAGCGGCGCTGCTCACTGGTCACGGTGTCGGGCGTTGCGCCAAACACCTCGGCCGCCGTGGCCTTGTGCACGTCCAGGCCTTCATGGAAGGCCTTGAGCAAAGCCGGGTCGTCACTCAGGTGCGCCATGATGCGCAGCTCAATCTGGCTGTAGTCAGCGCTGGCAATCACGCAACCCGCCGGGGCTACAAAGGCTTCGCGCACCTTGCGGCCCTCGGCCGTGCGCACCGGGATGTTTTGCAGGTTCGGCTCGTTGCTCGACAAGCGGCCTGTGACGGCCACCGCCTGCGCATAGTGGGTGTGCACGCGGCCCGTGCGCGGCAAAGCCAGCTGCGCCAGTTTGTCGGTGTAGGTGCCTTTGAGCTTGGACAGACTGCGGTGCTCCAAAATGCGTGCAGGCAGCGGGTAGTCTTCGGCCAGTTTTTCCAGCACTTCTTCGTCGGTGCTGCGGGCACCGGTGGCGGTTTTCTTGATGACGGGCAAGCCCAGCTTGTCAAAAAAGATTTCGCCCAACTGCTTGGGGCTGGCCAAGTTGAAGGGCTGGCCTGCGATTTCGTAGGCCTCGGTTTCGAGCTGCACAATGCGCTCGCCCAGCGCTTGGCTTTGGGCGGCCAAGGTCGGCGCGTCAATCAGCACACCGTTGCGCTCGATGCGGTAGAGCGCTTCGCTGGTGGCGATTTCCAGTTCGTACACGTACTTGAGACCCGCATGCGCCTCGATCTGCGGCCACAACGCCAGATGCACGTCGAGGCACTGGTCCGAGTCTTCGCACGAATAGTGCGCGGCCTTGTCCACGTCCACCTGCGCAAACGGGATCTGGTGCGCCCCCTTGCCGCACAGGTCTTCGTAAGTCACGCCCCGGCGACCCACATGGCGCTCGGCAAGACTTGAGAGGCCGTGCGGCTTGTGTACTTCGAGCACATAGCTTTCCAGCATGGTGTCGTGGGCGTAGCCCTGCACCTCGATGCCATGGTTGGCGAACACATGGCGGTCGTATTTGATGTTCTGGCCCAATTTCAAGTGGGCCGGGTTTTCCAGCCAGGGCTTGAGCTTGGCCAGGACGTCTGCCAACGGCAGTTGCTCAGGCGCACCCGGGCCGCTGTGCGCCAGCGGAATGTAGGCCGCCTCGCCGGGCGTGACGCTGAGCGAGATGCCCACGATTTCGGCGCGCATGGCGTCGAGCGAGGTGGTTTCGGTGTCGATGGCGGTGAGCGGCGCTTGCTCGATGCGAGCCAGCCAAGTGTCGAACGCGGCCCAGTCGAGCACCGTGTCGTATTTCAAATCGCCTTGCACCGCGCTGGCGGCGCTGTCCAAGGCGGGCAAGGTCGCAGGTTCGTCGGCCGAAGCCTCGCCAAACAAGTCGCCCATGCCCGTGTCTTTGGGTTTGCTCGTTTTGGCCTTGACCACAGGCGCAGGCACGGTCCCGCCCAGCGACTGCACCAGCCCTTTGAAGCCATAGGTCTGGTAGAAATCGAGCAGCTTGTCCTTGTTGGGTTCGTGCAGGTGCAAGCTGGCCAGCGACGGTAAATCGGGCACCCAAGCGGTCAGGTCGCAATCGGTCTTCATGGTCACGAGCGCCCGACCCTTGGGCAACCAGTCCACCGCTTGTCGCAGGTTCTCGCCCGCCACGCCCTTGATGTCGTGGGCGTTTTCCATCAGCTTGTCGAGCGAACCGTATTCGAGCAACCACTTGGCGGCCGTCTTGGGGCCGACCTTGGCCACACCCGGCACGTTGTCCACCGTGTCTCCCACCAGGGTCTGGTAGTCGATCATGAGCGAAGGCGGCACGCCAAACTCGGCCGTGACGCCCGCCACGTCTCGCACCTTGCCATTCATCGTGTCGATGATGGTGATGTGTTCGTTGACCAACTGGCTCAAGTCCTTGTCGCCGCTCGACACCGTCACGGTGATGCCTTGCTGCGCGGCCACATGGGCCAGCGTGGCGATCACGTCATCGGCTTCCACGCCCGGCACGTCCAGCACCGTCCAGCCCATCAGGCGCACCAGCTCGTGGATCGGCTCGATCTGCGAGCGCAAATCGTCGGGCATGGGGCTGCGGTTGGCCTTGTACTCGGGGTACAGCTCGTCGCGAAAAGTCGGGCCTTTGGCGTCGAACACACAGGCCGCATAGACGGTGGGCACATCCTTGCGCAGGCGCTCCATCATGTTGATCATGCCGCGAATGGCGCCCGTGGCGGCACTCGTCGGGTCGCCGGGCACGGCCCGCAGATCGGGCATGGCATGAAAGGCGCGGTACAGGTAGCTGGAGCCGTCAACCAGCAACAAGCTGGGTTTTGCCGGGGCGGTGTCAGGGGTGTTTTCGCTCATCCCCCGATTGTGTACCGGGTTAAAGCACTTTCTTGCCCCTCTACAATCGACACTTTCCCATCCAGCCAGCCCTCTGGCCCCTCACAAGCTCTCCCATGGCGGTATTCACCGAAGTCTCCGAGGCCCAAGCGGCCCAACTGATGCAAGCCCTGAACTTGGGCAGCCTGACCGAATTGCGCGGCATTGAGGGCGGCATCGAAAACACCAACTACTTCGCCACGACCGATCAGGGCGAGTACGTGCTGACCTTGTTCGAGCGCATGACGAAAGAACAACTCCCGTTTTATCTCTTCTTGATGAAGCACCTGGCAGGCCGCGGCATCCCCGTGCCCAATCCGGCGGCCAACCGCGATGGCGACATCCTGCACACCGTGAGCGGCAAGCCCGCTGCCGTGGTCAACAAACTGGCTGGCAAGAGCCAGTTGCAACCCCAGGCCGTGCATTGCGCCGCCGTAGGCGACATGCTGGCACGCATGCATTTGGCCGGGGCTGACTACAACCGCAGCCAACCCAACCTGCGTGGCCTGCCTTGGTGGAACGAAACCGTGCCGGTGGTACTGCCCCACTTGAATGAGGTCCAAGCCGCCTTGCTGCGCAGCGAACTGGCCTATCAGAACCACATCGCCGCCAGCCCCGCTTACACCGCCTTGCCCCGTGGCCCGGTGCATGCCGACCTGTTCCGTGACAACGTGATGTTTGACGGCGAGCAGCTGACCGGCTTTTTTGACTTCTACTTTGCAGGCGTGGACACCTGGTTGTTTGACCTGTCCGTGTGCCTGAACGACTGGTGCGTTGATTTGCAGACCGGTCTGCACGACGCGCCACGCGCCCAGGCCATGCTGCAGGCCTACATGGCCGTGCGCCCCCTGAGCGCTGCCGAACGAGCCTTGCTGCCTGCCCTTTTGCGCGCAGGGGCTTTGCGCTTTTGGATCTCGCGTTTGTGGGACTATCACCTGCCGCGTGAAGCGTCCATGCTCACGCCACACGACCCCACCCATTTTGAACGGGTGTTGCGCGGGCGCATCGCGCACCCCGTGACACTCTGATCCACTGACCCCATGCAACTGAACATCGTTCCCGCACGCACCGGCCTGAACTGGGCCCGCCAAGGCATCCGCACCTTCTGGCGCCAGCCGCTGGCCATGTCGGGCCTGTTTTTCCTGTTCATGGCCGTGGTGTCGCTGATGTCGATCGTGCCGGTCATCGGCGGCGCATTGGCGCTGATGCTGCTGCCCGCCCTGACGCTGGGCATGATGGCTGCCACCGAGGCTGCCGAGGACAAGCGCTTTCCCATGCCCGGGCTGCTGTTTTGCGCCCTCAAAGCCGGCCCACAACGCAATGCCATGCTGCAGCTGGGCGCTTGGTATGCGCTGGCGTTTCTGCTCATCATGGGTGTATCCATGCTGGTCGACGGCGGCACCTTTGCCCGGATGTACCTCACCGGTGCCAACATGAGCCCCGAAGTGGTCAATTCCGCGTCTTTTCAAGCCGCGCTGTGGGTGTCCATGGTGCTGTACATCCCGCTGGCCATGATGTTCTGGCACGCGCCTGCGCTGGTGCATTGGCAAGGCGTGGCCCCGGTCAAAAGCTTGTTTTTCAGCTTTGTAGCCTGCTGGCGCAATCTGGGCGCCTTCATGGTTTATGTGGCCCTCTGGTTCAGCCTGTTCATCGGCGTGGCGCTGGTCTCGATGTTGGCGACCAGCTTGCTGGGCGATGCGAGCTTGCTGATGGCCATTTTGATGCCCGCCGGGTTGATGGTGGCGGCCATGTTTTTCACCTCCATGGTGTATTCGGTGCGCGACTGCTTTTTGATCACCAGAGCCGATCACTGAGCGCACTCAAAAGAACCAATTGCGCCCAAGCCAGTCTCCATCAGGCTCACTGGGTTTCTTGTTTTCTAAGTGCCTCTTTTTCCTGAATTATTTTTTGTGGTTTTGAAAATTTAATTCATGACCAAATCGACCAACCAAGGGTTTTCTCTTGGTGTTACACCCCTTACAGTCCCAGAGAATCACTCTAGGGTAACCTGCCTGTAACGCGCGCGTCTTTACGAAGCGCCCGAACGGCTGTCTGATTCATAAACTTGGAGAAAACGCAATGCAACGTCGCACACACTTGACCATCCTCGCATCCCTGATGCTGACCACCGGTCTGGCTTTTGCCGCAGACCCCATCAAAGTCGGCGTGACCGGCCCCTACACAGGCGGCTCCTCCTCCATGGGCGTGAGCATGCGCGATGGTGTCAAACTGGCCATCAACGAAATCAACAAAGCCGGCGGCGTTCTGGGCCGTCAATTGCAAGCCGTCGAGCGTGACGACGAAGCCAAGAACGAGCGTGGCGTGCAAATCGCCCAAGAACTGATCAACAAGGAAAAAGTGGTCGCCACTTTGGGCTTCATCAACACCGGCGTGGCTTTGGCTTCGCAGCGTTTCTACCAAGAAGCCAAGATCCCCGTCTTCAACAACGTGGCCACCGGCTCCATCGTGACCCAGCAGTTCAAGGCCCCTGAGTTCCCAGACAACTACATCTTCCGCAATGCGGCACACGACAGCATCCAGGCCCCCATGATCGTGGAAGAAGCCATCGCTCGTCGCAACTTCAAGAAAGTCGCCATCCTGGCCGACTCCACCAACTATGGCCAACTGGGCCGCGAAGACCTGGAAAAAGCCCTGACCGCCAAAGGCGTCAAGCCTGTCGCTGTTGAAAAATTCAACATCAAAGACGTGGACATGACGCCTCAGCTGCTCAAGGCCAAAGAAGCCGGTGCTGAAGTCATCCTGACTTACGCGATTGGCCCAGAGCTGGCACAGATCGCCAACGGCATGACCAAACTGGGCTGGAAAGTGCCCATGGTCGGCAGCTGGACATTGTCCATGGCCAACTTCATTGACAACGCAGGCCCTGGCGGTGAAGGCGCTCGCATGCCCCAGACCTTCATTCAGGAAGCCAACACCGTCAAGCGCAAGGCCTTCATCGACGGGTACCTGAAGACCTTCAAGCCCAAGAACAACCGCATCGACTCGCCCGTGTCGGCTGCGCAAGGTTATGACTCGGTTTACTTGTTGGCCGCCGCCATCAAGCAAGCCGGCACCACCGACGGCGTGAAGGTCCGCGAAGCCCTGGAAAACCTGCAAACCAAGGTTGAAGGCGTGGTCACCACCTATGACAAGCCTTTCACCCACGACGACCACGAAGCCATCACCGCCAACATCCCCGTGTTCGGTGAAGTCAAGGGCAGCAAAGTGGTGTACGCCTACGAAGAAGACAGCAAAAAAGGCTCGGACATCCGTACCAAAGCAGCCAAGAAAGACGCTGCAGCTGCCAAACAGCCTGCCAAGAAGTAATTTGTGATCTTCACACGCCGTATTCGCTCACGCGAATACGGCGTTCTTTATATGTGTTTCGGTTTTTCACTTCTTACCTCCTGAGTCCTCCCATGGAAATCCTTCTTCAACTTGTCTACAGCGGTATCGCGCTGGGCATGATCTACGCGGTCATTGCCTTTGGCTACCAGCTGACTTTTGCGACATCTGACACCCTCAACTTCGGCCAGGGCGAAGCCCTGATGCTGGGCGCATTGGTCGCGTTGACTTTGGTCGACAGTCTTGGCATGAATTACTGGCTGGCGATCCCGCTGGTCGGCATCTTTGGCTTGTTCCAAGGTGCCTTGGTCGAGCGCATCGGTGTGCGTCCCGCCATCAAAATCAAGAGCGAATTTGGCTGGATCATGTCCACCATCGCTTTGGGCATCATCTTCAAAAACGTGGCCGAGAACATCTGGGGCCGCGACGACCTGAAGTTCCCTTCGCCCCTGCCTGAATCGCCCCTGAAAATCTTGGGCGCCAACGTGCTGCCCATGGAGCTGCTGGTCATCGGCGGCGCGGTGCTGATGATGCTGGCGGTGGAATTTTTCAACCGCAAAACCATTTACGGCAAAGCCGTGGTGGCCACGTTCAATGACCGCGATGCCGCCAAACTGATGGGCATCAACACCGGTCTGGTGATCACCTTCTCTTATGCGCTGTCGTCGTTGACCGCTGCTTTTGCGGGCATGTTGATTGCACCCCTGACCCTGACGGGTGCCACCATGGGTGCGGTGCTGGGCCTCAAGGCCTTTGCGGTCGCCATCATCGGCGGCCTGACCAGCGGTATGGGCATCATCGTGGGCGGCATCATTTTGGGCATTGCCGAAACCACCACGGGCTTTTACCTGTCCACCGGCTACAAAGATGTGCCCGGTCTGGTTCTTCTTTTGCTGGTGCTGGCTGTCAAGCCCTCTGGCTTGTTTGGTAAATCTGCGATCAAGAAGGTCTGATGATGAATCGCAAATACTTCATTGCTTCCGTACTGGGCTTCATCGCCCTGTGCCTGGTGCCTGTTTTCACGCACAACCCCTATTACATCCACTTGGTCGAGACCATCATGATCTACGCGATCTTGCTGTTCGGCCTGGACATCGTGGTGGGCTACACCGGCCAGGTCTCTTTGGGCCACGCCGGTTTGTTCGGCATCGGTGCTTACACCGCCGGTGTGCTCTTCCTCAAGGTCGGCGCGCCGTTCTGGGTCATTTTGCCCGCCAGCATTGTGGTGACCGGCATTTTTGGCGCGATCTTGGCCCTGCCCGCTTTGCGCGTGTCGGGCCCTTACCTGGCCATGGTGACCATGGCCTTTGGCACGATCATCCAGATCCTGATCAACGAGATGACCTTCCTGACAGAAGGCCCCATGGGTTTGAAGATCCCCAAGCCCACCGTGGCCGGCTACAAGTTCAACGAGGAGTCGTTCTACTGGGTCGTGTGCGTGATGCTGGCGCTGTCGTTGCTGGTGGTGCACCGCGTGCTGCGCTCGCAACTGGGCCGTGCGTTTGAAGCCCTGCGCGGCAGCCCTGTGGCGTCGGATTGCATGGGCGTGTCGGTTTACCGCTACAAGGTTTACGCCTTCGTGATCAGCGCCGGTTTCGCCGGTCTGGCCGGTTGCCTGTACGCCTATTCTGAGCAATACATCTCGCCCAACACCTACAACAACGAACTGACCGTGATGTTCTTGTTGGCCATCATCATGGGCGGCCGCAAGACCCGTCTGGGTGCCATGCTGGGCGCCACCATCATCGTGCTGCTGCCCAAGCTGCTGGACGACTTGGAAGCCTTCCGCATGGTCGCCAGCAGTCTGGCTGTTCTGATGCTGGTGGGTGCCGTGATTGGCATCGCACGCCGCCGCACCACTTGGCAAACCATGTTTGTGCCCGTGGTTGGCACCGCCGCTCTGACAGCCTTCTCCTTCTGGCTGGACAACATCACCGACTGGCGTCTGTCGATCTTCGGCTTGATGATTCTGTTTGTCGTGTACTACCTGCAAGACGGCATCGTGGGCTTTGCCCGAAGCCTGATGGGCAAAACCGCCAACTCGGACAACGTGATTGACCTGAGCGCTGGCCAAAACCAGCAAGGCGCTCTGGTACGTGCCACCGAAAACGGCGACGGCGACCTGCTGGTGGCCAAGCAAGTGCTGATGCAATTCGGCGGTCTGAAAGCCATCAACCAGGTGGACCTGAAAATCAAGCGCGGCACCATCCACGGCCTGATCGGCCCCAACGGCTCAGGCAAGAGCACCATGATGAACGTGCTGACCGGCATTTACGTGCCCACAGCCGGTGACATCGCTTTTGCAGGCCGCTCGGTGGTGGGACGCACCTCGTCCGACATCGCCTTGTCCGGCATTGCCCGCACCTTCCAGAACGTGCAATTGTTTGGCGAGATGACCGCGCTGCAAAACGTGCAGGTCGGCCTGCACCACACCTTCAAGAGCAACTTCCTGGATGTGGCGCTGCACACCCCGCGCTACAGCAAAGAAGAGCTTGCCGCCACCGAGCGCGGCATGAGCCTCTTGCACTTTGTGGGCCTGGCTGAGCTGGCCAACGAAGAAGCGCGCAACCTGCCCTACGGCAAGCAGCGTCTGCTGGAAATTGCCCGTGCCTTGGCACTGGACCCTCAACTGTTGTTGCTGGACGAGCCCGCTGCGGGCCTGACCGCCCCCGACATCAAAGAGCTGGTGCAAATCATCCGCAAGATCCGCGACCACGGCATCACTGTGATCCTAATCGAGCACCACATGGACGTGGTCATGAGCATTTGCGACACGGTGTCGGTGCTGGACTTCGGTCAGAAGATTGCCGAAGGCCAACCCGCAGAAGTTCAAGCCAACGAGAAGGTCATCGAAGCCTACCTCGGCGGCACAGCCACCTGATGGCCGACTGGAGTATCAAGACATGTTGAGTATCAAGAATCTGGAAGCAGGCTACGGCAAGGTGCACGTCCTGCATGGCATCAGCATCGAGGTGCCGAAAGGCAAAGTGGTGACCCTGATCGGCTCCAACGGCGCTGGCAAGACCACCACCATGCGTGCCATCTCCGGCATGATCCAGCCCACCTCGGGCGAGATCGCGCTGAACGGCAAACGCATCGACGGCATGGAGTCCTACCACATCGCCAAGCTGGGCCTGGCCCACTCGCCCGAAGGCCGCCGCGTGTTCGCCACCATGACGGTGACCGACAACCTGACGCTGGGTGCCTTTCCGCGCCTGACCGGCAGCCGCCCCAAAGGCGATGTGGCCGGTGACCTGGACCGTGCGATGGACCTGTTCCCCCGCTTGAAAGAGCGCCGCAACCAGCTGGCCGGCACCTTGTCGGGCGGTGAACAGCAAATGCTGGCCATGGCCCGCGCCGTGATGCTGAACCCCGAAGTGGTCTTGCTGGACGAGCCCTCAATGGGCCTGGCGCCGATTCTGGTGGAAGAGGTCTTCAAGATCATCAGCCGCCTGAAGGAGCAAGGCGTGACCATGTTGCTGGTCGAGCAGTTTGCCGCCGCCGCGCTGAATGTGGCCGATTACGGCTACGTGCTGGAAAACGGCCGCATCTCGGTGCACGGCGATGCGGAGCGCCTGAAAACCGACCCGGCTGTGAAAGCGGCCTACTTGGGCGGCGGTCACTGAGCACCCGTTCAGACCGTTCCAACGACAAAGGGGCAGTCCGCAAGGACTGCCCCTTTTGCTTGGGCTACCGATGTCGGGGCTAAAGCCGCCGACCTGCAAAATACGTCCCGCAGTCGGAGCTTCAGCTCCGACGTGACTTACTCAATGGTGATGACCATGCGCGCCATGCGCATGGCGGTGCGTGACCTCATCAGCAGACGCCGCACGCACTTCCAGCACCTTGAGGCTCAGGCTCAGGTTCTGACCAGCCCAAGGGTGGTTACCGTCCAAGATGACCTGATCACCCTTGATCTTGATGACGGTGAACACGTGCTCTTGCCCTTCGGGTGTGCGGCCACGCAGCTGGCCACCGACTTTGACGCCCGGCGGAAAGTCTTTCTTGGCAATGGTCTGCACCAGCGTCTCGTCGCGCTCGCCAAAGGCATCGGCTGCAGCGAGCTTCAAGGTGGTCTCAAAGCCCACGTCCTGGCCTTCAAGGGCCTCTTCGATCTTGGGCAGGGTGTTCTCGTAGCCGCCGTGCAAATACGAAGTGGGCTCTTGTGCTTTGTCCAGCAACTGGCCTTGGGCGTTCACCACTTGGTAGTGCATGGTGACAACGGTGTCTTTTCCAATTTTCATGGGGTTCTTTCTTTTCAAAAAATCAAACGATGGTCAATTTGGCCACGCTCAGCGCCAGCCATTTCACGCCGTGGCGCGGGAAGTTCACCTGGGCACGCGCATCGGCACCGGCGCCCTCCACCGCCAGCACTTTGCCTTCGCCAAACTTGGTGTGAAAGACTTGCTTGCCTGCGGTGATGCCGTGCTCGGGCTCGGCTTTTTGCACCGGCACAGGCGGGCTCTTGTACGTCTCGGTGCTGAGGCTGCTCTGACCCCAGGCCGGGCGGGCATGGCGGTTTTGCGCCGGGGTTTGGCCCCAGGCACCGCCCCCGCCAAAGCCACCACCACCACCACTGGACGAGCCCAAGTTGGAAAAACCTGCGTTCTTGGGCGTCACCCACTTCAGGCATTCTTCGGGCAACTCGTCCAGAAAGCGGCTTTTCAGGTTGTAACGGGTCTGACCGTGCAACATGCGGGTTTGCGAATGGCTCAGGTACAGGCGCTTGCGGGCGCGGGTAATCGCCACATACATCAGGCGGCGCTCTTCTTCGAGGCCGTCAAAATCATTCATGGCATTTTCGTGCGGGAACAAGCCTTCTTCGAGGCCAGTGATGAACACCGCGTCGAACTCCAGGCCCTTGCTGGCGTGCACCGTCATCAGTTGCACCGCGTCTTCACCGGCCTGCGCTTGGTTGTCACCTGCTTCCAGCGAGGCATGCGTCAAGAAAGCTGCCAGCGGGCTCATGATCACGCCGTCTTCAATGAATTCGTCCGTGGCTGCAGGCGCATCGCCACCCAATCCCTGACTGGCCGGGCTTTGCGACAAACCTTGAGGAAGGGCCACGGCACTGCGGCCAAAGCCTTCTTGCGTGACAAAGCTCTCGGCCGCGTTGACCAGTTCTTCCAAGTTCTCCACCCGGTCCGCACCTTCTTTTTCGGCGCGGTAGTGGTTGACCAAGCCGGTCTTGTCCAGCACCAAGTCGATGATCTCGCGCAAGGTCATGCCTTGGGTCTGCTCGCGCAACACATCGACCATGGCCACAAACGCGGCCAGATTGGCCCCGGCCTTGCCGGTGGTGGCGCTCACGGCGTCATGCAACGAACAGCCTGCGGCACGGGCAGCGTCTTGCAACTGCTCGATGCTGCGCGCACCGATGCCGCGTGGCGGAAAGTTGACCACCCGCAAAAAGCTGGTGTCGTCGTTGGGGTTCTCCATCAGGCGCAAATAGGCCAGCGCGTGCTTGATCTCGGCCCGCTCAAAAAAGCGCAAACCGCCATACACACGGTACGGAAATCCGGCATTGAACAGCGCAGTTTCCAGCACCCGGCTTTGCGCGTTGCTGCGGTACAGCAAGGCCACTTCCTTGCGCTCAAAACCGTCTTGCTTGACCAACTGGCGCAGCTCTTCCACCAGCCATTGCGCTTCTGCAAAGTCAGACGGTGACTCCACCACCCGCACCGGCTCGCCTGCGCCTTGGTCTGTTCGCAGGGTTTTGCCCAGCCGGGTCTTGTTGTGGCTGATCAGGTGATTGGCCGAGTCGAGGATGTTGCTGTAGCTGCGGTAGTTCTGCTCCAGCTTGATCTGGTGCTGCACCTGAAACTCGCGCACAAAGTCGGCCATGTTGCCCACGCGGGCACCCCGAAAGGCGTAAATGCTCTGGTCGTCGTCGCCCACGGCCAAGATGGCGCACTCTCCCCCCTCGCCTGGCAAACCGGCCAGCTGCTTGAGCCAGGCGTATTGCAGCTTGTTGGTGTCTTGAAACTCATCCACCAAAATGTGCCGGAAACGGCGGCGGTAATGCTCGCGCACATGCACGTTGTCGCGCAGCAGCTCAAACGAGCGCAGCATCAACTCACCAAAGTCCACCACGCCTTCGCGCTGGCATTGCTCTTCGTACAGCTGGTACAACTCCACCTTGCGGCGGGTCTCGTCGTCGCGCACCGTCACATCGCCCGGGCGCTGGCCGTCTTCCTTGCAGCCCGAGATGAAATACTGCAATTGTTTGGGCGGAAAGCGGTCTTCGTCCACATTGAACTGCTTGCACAGGCGCTTGACGGCCGACAACTGGTCTTGTGTGTCCAAGATCTGAAACGTCTGCGGCAAGCCCGCCAGCTGGTAATGCGCCCGCAAAAAGCGGTTGCAAAGCCCGTGAAAAGTGCCAATCCACATGGCGTTCACATTCACCGGCAGCATGGACTGCAAACGCAGCTTCATCTCCTTGGCGGCCTTGTTGGTGAAAGTCACCGCCAAAATGCCGCCGGGCGAGACCTGCGAAGTCTGCAACAACCAGGCGATGCGCGTGGTCAACACCCGCGTCTTGCCCGAACCGGCCCCCGCCAAAATCAGCGCGTGCTCGGGCGGCAAGGCCACTGCCCGGTGTTGCTCGTCGTTGAGCTGGGCGAGCAAGGGGGAAGAGGTGTTTGTGGAGGTGTCTGACAGCATAGGGGGAGATTGTAGGAGGCGCACCCCACTGGCCTGGCTTGCTCAAGCTGGCCAAGGACTTACATACCATTACAAACGAGGGTTTTCGAGAGATGCAAACATTCAAATAAAAGCGCATACTGTATACACAGTTTATTCATCAAGCCGTTCAAGATGAAACTTTTACCTTTTTCAAGATTTCCCGTCTCACAGTTGTTCAGCCGACTGGCCTGCTACATGTACAAACCCAGCACCACGGGCTCGTACGAGTGCGGATCGGCGCAACTGGGCATGGTCGCCTCATCATCGGTCGCACATGCCAATTGGCCCGCGGCAACCCGCAGCGATGTCCCACGTCTGAAAATCGACGTGCGTCCCAAGCCCACTCACCACTGAGCCATCGCGCTGAACTCAAGCGCGAATTCTCCGAATCGAACGGCCATGCTCGCCATGGCATGCGCTGCCAAGACACTGAACAACCCCATGTGCAGGGCGGTCAATTGCAGGGGTCTTGAGGCGGGGCACTACAAAATCAAACTTTGCAAACAAGCTTATCGACTGGTTGACCTCATGCAAGATGGTGTTTTGATCGTGATGGTGATGGCCGCGATCAAACGTGAAGACAGTGCGGTTTACCAATCGGCAAGCGCTCACCTGGCTCAATGAGTGGACGACTCGACCAAGAACCCGACCAAACGTCACTGAAAAAGCCAGCCTGCTGAAAAATTAGGCACCGACAAAACGGGTAGAATCAGCCACCGGGCCCAAGATTCTTGCGCCCGGTTTTTTTTGCCCTGAACCTGCAATGGGTTCACCACAGGGGCCAAAAAACCGGCCAGGCCAAGCGCTCACTCGTTCTTTCAACGAATCCTTTTTTGGAGCTTGGTTTTCTCATGGAAATTTTTGATTACGACAACATCCTGCTTTTGCCACGCAAGTGCCGCGTGGAAAGCCGTTCCGAGTGCGATGCGGGCGTCGAGCTGGGTGGCCGCAAGTTCCGCCTGCCGGTGGTGCCTGCCAACATGAAAACGGTGGTGGACGAGTCGATCTGCCTGTGGATGGCGCAAAACGATTACTTCTACGTCATGCACCGCTTTGACCTGGACAACGTCCAGTTCGTGCGCGACATGCACGCCAAAGGTGTTTACGCCTCGATCTCGCTGGGCGTCAAAGCCCCGGACCGTGCCACGGTGGACCAGCTGGCCGCTGAAAACCTGGTGCCCGAGTACATCACCATCGACATCGCCCACGGCCATGCCGACAGCGTGCGCGACATGATTGGCTACATCAAGGCCAAGCTGCCCAAGAGCTTTGTGATCGCAGGCAACGTGGCCACGCCCGAAGCCGTGATCGACCTGGAAAACTGGGGCGCTGACGCGACCAAAGTGGGCGTGGGCCCCGGCAAGGTGTGCATCACCAAGCTCAAGACCGGTTTTGGTACGGGCGGCTGGCAGTTGTCGGCGCTCAAGTGGTGCGCCCGCGTCGCGACCAAGCCCATCATTGCCGACGGCGGCATCCGCAGCCATGGCGACATCGCCAAGAGCATCCGCTTTGGCGCGAGCATGGTCATGATCGGCTCGCTGTTTGCGGGCCACGAAGAGTCGCCCGGCAAGACCGTCGAGGTCGATGGCGAGATGTTCAAGGAGTACTACGGCTCAGCGTCTGACTTCAACAAGGGCGAGTACAAGCACGTGGAAGGCAAGCGCATTCTGGAGCCGATCAAGGGCAAGCTGGCCAACACCCTGATCGAGATGGAACAAGACGTGCAAAGCTCGATCAGCTACGCGGGTGGCACCAAGCTGATGGACATCCGCAAGGTGAACTACGTCACGCTGGGCGGTGACAACGCCGGGGAACACCTGTTGATGTAAACCATTTGGGCGTTCACACCAAGGGGAGCCACGGGCTCCCCTTTTTTGTGAATCAAGCCAAGGCTCTGAGCGCCAGCATCAAGCCGCTGACCACCAGCAAGCCGCAGATGATCTGCCGCAAGCGTGGCACCGGCACCCGGTGCGCCACGCGGTGGCCCAGCCACACGCCCAACAAAGCCACCCCGATCAACGCAGCCCAACGCTGCCAGATCACGGCACTGCTCAGGCGCCCTTCCCAGGCCATGCCGATCAGGACCGTGCTGGCCGCCACGGTGATGATCATGGGAATGCTGGCCCGGACCTGTTGCACATCGCTCAAGCGGCGGCTGAGCCAAGCTACCACCAAGGGGCCTGCGGTGCCAAAAATCAGCTCCACCACGCCAATGGCCGTACCCACCGGCCCCGCCCACCACAGGGCGGGTTGGGCCCGCGCCTGAGCGGCCGGGCGCAAAGCGTTCACACCAACAGCGGCCACATACAGCCCCAGCACCAGCAAGGGCCAACGCGCCTGCATGTGCTGCATCAACCACAAGCCCAGCAGCGTGCCCGCCAGCAGGCCAGGCAGCAGGCGGCGCAATTCACGCCACTGCACTTGTCGCCAGTTGAGGCCGCTGTGAAATGCCGATGCGGGCACGTCCATCAGCAAGGTCATGGCCACCACTTCGGGCAAAGGCCACTGCCAGGCCAGCAGGGGCACGATGACCAGGGCAGAGCCAAAGCCCGTCAGGCCCAGCACGGTGTAGCCCAGCAAGACCACCCCCAAGGGGTAGAGCCACTCGTGCACGCTCAAGCGCGTTGCTGAATCAGGGCCTGCGCCAGACCATGCAAGCGTGAGCCAGGCCGAGTGAGGTCGGTCACGATGCTGAAATGGTTCAGGCCAGGCAGGTCTTCGCAAACCGGCACGGTCTTGGGGCCCCAGGCCTGATGGATCAAGCGGTTGTGGCGCAAGAACTCGGGGCTCTCGTCACCGCCCACCAGCGTGTAAAGCACGCCCTTGGAGGGGCGCTGCCATTTGGCCGGGCTGGCCATGCGCACATGGCTGGGGGTGATGCGCAAATCGGCTTGCACAAAAGGTGTTTTGCGCACCGGCTCCAGGTCGTACAAACCCGAGATGGACATGACTTTGCGCACCAAGCCTGCGGGCAAATCGCGACCGACTTTTTTCCAGTCGCACGCCAACAGCATGGCTGCCAGATGCCCACCGGCCGAATGGCCGATCACGGTGATGTTGCTGCGGTCACCGCCGTGCTCGCCAATGTGGCGCCAGACCCAAGCCAAGGCTCGGCTCATTTGCACCGCGATGTCGGGGACGGTGACGGGCTGGGCCTCGGTGCCAGGACACAGGTCGTAGTTGACCACCACCACACAGGCGCCCATATCGCGCAAGGCGGGGGCCACAAAGGAATGGTCGGCCTTGTCCAGACTGCGCCAGTAGCCACCGTGGATGAACACCACCACCGGTGCGCCTGCGCGGGGGGCTGGGAACACATCCAGCGTCTCTTTGGGGCCTTCGCCAAAGCGCAAGTCCAGCTGGGGCTTGAGCGTCTGGCGCGCCTCTTCAGAGGCTTTGCGCCAATGGTCAAAGTGGTCTGCAAAATCCGGCACCAAGGCACGGTTGTTGTACATGCGGTTGTGCCAAGCGGCGTCTTTGATGGCCATGTGAAGTCTCCTGAAAACAGATCACACCATCTTGGCACAGCGGCTGTGCCCGGGCTGCCCAATGCGAGACAGCCAGGGCTCAGCCTGCACAGCGATCAGATTTTCATTTCCAGACGCAGTTGGATGTTGCGCCAGTTGTGCGCCGTGGTGGTGGCCGACTCGTACTGCGCGCCGTTGCGGAAGGTCGAACCCGTGATGTAGTCCAAGGGTGTCAGGTTGCTCACCGTCAGGCGCAACCCGGCCGAGGGCGACAGGCGCCACAGGCCATACACATCCACCACCCGCTTGGCACCTTGGTAAGCCCATTGCTGGTCGGTGCGGCGGGTGTCGTAGGCGGGGTTCCAGTTGACGTTGCCACCCAAGGTCAAGGGCAGGCCGCGCAGCCGGTAGTCGCCGCCCAGGTTGGCCGTCATGTCAGGTTGTTGGTCCAGCCGGTTGTTGGGGCCCAGCACGTCCTGGACCTTGGAGTGGAAAAAGCTGGCGTTGGCCCGCAGGTCCACGGGCAAGGCCCCGGCCACCCATTGGTCCAGCCGGAACTTCGCTTCCAGCTCCACACCTTCGGTGATGGCATTGCCCACATTGGTGGGCGATGAGACGTAACGCCCAGTGCTCTCATTGAAGCGGGTGGTCGACCGGATCAAGTTGCTGATGTTGCGCCGAAACACATTGGCACTGAGCATGCCGCCTTGCTCCAGATAGCGCTCAAACGCCAAGTCCACACCCGTCGCCAGCTCAGGCTTGAGATCGGGGTTACCGGTGCGGTCGGCTTGGGTCCAGCTGTTCTCGCCCAGCGAAGGCACATAGCGCGCCACCAGCTGGTAAAGCGTTGGGGTCTTGTAGCTGCGTGTGAGGCTCATGCGGATCTGGTCACGCTTTTGCGGATCAGGCTTGAACACTGCATGCAAGAGCGGCGTGAGGACAGAACTCTCGTTGTGCTTGAGCACGCCATTGACCGTGCCTTCGGTCAGCAAGTTTTCATAGCGCAAGCCCCCATAGGCGGACCATTGCGGGTTGATGTTGAATTCGTCTTGCGAATAGATCGCCCAGCGACGTGTGCTGGCCTGCAAATTGCCTGCATCTTCAGAGGCGGCGGCATTGCCCTGCTCGTCCCGGTGCACCTGCTCCAACTCCAGGCCACTCACGATCTGGTGGCCGTTGTCCAAGGCCCGGCTCCATTTGCCGTTGAGGCTGTAGCTCTTGTCCACAAAGCTCTGGGTTTCAAACCCGTTGCGCAACAAGGCCTGCCCGCTTCCCGCAGTGGCGCCTGTGGCACCCGTTTGGTCCAAACGGTAATCGTAGGTGGTCTGACCCGCGCCAAAGCGCACATCCAGGCGGTCATCGGCCGTCAACTTTTCCGTCCACTGGCCGTTGAGCCGCGCCATCGTGAAGCGGCTGGCGCTTTGCGTTTGCACGGCATCGGACACCGGTGTGCCCTCGGTGGTGCGTACCGCGATCTGGCCTCGGTTGTCGTATTCCGAATACACCACAAACGGCGTCAAAGTCAGGCTGCGGCCTTGCTCGCCTTTCCATTGCAAGCGGGCATTGGCATTGACCGCCTTGCGGTGGCCCAGGCTGCTGGCTTCGCGTATGCGGTCTGTGATATCTGAGGACTCGGTCACCGTCGTACTTTCATCGGCACGGTAGGTGTCCATGGCCGACAGGGTGAAGGTGCCGCTGATCGGTTCGGTTTGGAGGTTGTGCACCCAATTGACCTGACTCGAAGGCTGCCCATGCTCCATGCTGCGTGTGAGCTTGAGGTCGTCTGGCGTGCCTTTTTGCCCTTCGCGCAAGACGATGTTGATCGTCCCGGCAATGGCGCGCGCCCCGGTCTCAGCCGTTGGGGCACGCATGATTTCAATCCTTTCGACCTGCTCAGGCGTCAGCTGATCAATCGAAAAACCAGGCGGCATGCGCTCACCGTCCAGCAAGATTTGTGTATAGCCATTGCCCAAACCCCGCATACGGATCGCACCACCGTGCCCGGGGGCACCGCCGATCGTCACGCCCGGCAGGCGCTTGAGCACTTCGCCCAACGTGGCGTCGCCTTGTTTTTCGATCTCTTCGCGGCCAATCACGATCTTGGCCGCGGTGGACTCGCGGCGCACTTCGGTGTCGTTGTTGCGGTTGCTGCGGATCTCGATCCGCCCCAAGTCGGTGGCCGGAGCGGTTTGGGCGATGGACAAAGCAGGCCAAGCCACGCAGCCAGCCGCCAGAAGATGGCCCAACAGGGGTGTAACTGAAGAGGAAGAGGGGAATTCACGCATGGCGCGATTTTGACAGCGCCAGGTGACAAGCATTTGAAGCCCGGGTAAAGCCCGGGCTTGCGCGGCGATCATTCGCTGGTTTTGAACAGCGCAGCCACTTTGCGCTTGGGCTTGATGTTGGCCGAAATCGACGACCGGGCCGTCTTGGGTGCGGCCGACTCCCAGCTGGGCGCGGCATCGGCTGAAGGCGCTTCGTAGGGCTTTTCAAAGAAGGGATCGCGGTTGACCGGCGCAGGCCGAAAGCCCCCACGGCGTTCACGCGGCTCGATGGCGTCGCGGGGATCGAACTCTTCGCGGCGTCGGCCTTCGTAGGCACGGCCACGGGGGCGCTCGTCCGAACGCTCGCGCTCAGAGCGCTCACCGCCCGAGCGGGGGTGGTCGTCGAGCTGCAAGGTTTCCACCTCGAGCTTTTTCTTGATCAGTTTTTCGATGTCACCGACCAAGCGGGTGTCGGATGGGCTGACCAGGGTCACGGCCAAGCCCGAAGCACCGGCACGGCCCGTGCGACCAATCCGGTGCACATAGTCTTCGGCGTTGAAGGGCACATCGAAGTTGAACACCGCAGGCACGTCCTTGATGTCCAGGCCGCGGGCGGCCACATCGGTGCAGACCAGCAGGTCCACTTCACCCTTTTTGAAGGCTTCCAGGGCTTTCAGGCGCTCGTCCTGGCTCTTGTCGCCGTGCAAGGCGGCCGTGCGCAGGCCTTCTCGCTCCAGCGAACGGGCCAAACGGCCGCAGCCCAGCTTGCTGTTGACAAAGATGAAGGCTTGCTTGATGCCACGGTCGGTCAAGACCTTGCGGATCACGCGGCGCTTGTCATCGTCTTGCGCGGCGTAAAAGCGCTGCTCAACGGTGGAAGCGGTTTCGTTGGGGCGTGCCACTTCGATGGTGACCGGGTTTTGCAGGTAGCTGCCGGCCAGGCGTTTGATCTCTGGTGAGAAGGTGGCCGAGAACAACAAAGTGGTGCGTTGCTTGGGCAAGAAGCTCAGAATACGCTGCAAATCGGGCAAAAAGCCGATGTCCAGCATGCGGTCGGCTTCGTCCAGCACCACATATTCCACTTGGTTCAAGACCGCGTTTTTGGCTTCGATGTGGTCCAGCAAACGACCGGGCGTGGCGACCAGCACCTCAACGCCTTTTTTCAGCTCCAGGGTCTGGGGCTTCATGTCCATGCCGCCAAAGACCACCGCGCTGCGCAGCTGGGTGTACTTGGCGTACATCTTGATTTGTTGGGCCACCTGATCGGCCAGCTCACGCGTGGGCAAGAGCACCAAAGCGCGCACCGGGTGACGAGCAGGCGATGTAGAAGGGTTTTCGTGTTTGAGCAGGCGTTGCAGCAAAGGCAGCGAAAACGCCGCCGTTTTGCCTGTGCCGGTTTGGGCAGCGCCCATCACGTCCTGGCCCGTCAACACCACCGGAATGGCTTGGGCCTGGATAGGGGTCATGGATTCGTAGCCCATTTCGGCCACGGCTCGTGCCAGCGTGGGCGCCAGCGATAAATTGGAAAAAGAGTCGGTCATTAACCCGCTATTGTCGCATTTTGAGGTGACAGGCCAAAAACGGGGTTTTGCGCCTCAGGTTTTGGGCAAAGTCACGCCCACTTGGCCTTGGTATTTGCCACCCCGGTCTTTGTAGCTGGTTTCGCAAACTTCATCGCTTTCCAGGAACAACACTTGCGCGCAGCCCTCACCCGCATAAATTTTGGCGGGCAGTGGCGTGGTGTTGCTGAACTCCAGCGTCACATACCCTTCCCACTCGGGCTCAAACGGGGTCACGTTGACGATGATGCCGCAACGGGCGTAAGTGCTTTTGCCAAGACAAATGGTCAGCACATTGCGCGGAATGCGGAAATACTCGACGGTGCGGGCCAGCGCGAAACTGTTGGGCGGGATGATGCAAACATCGCCCTCGATGTCCACAAAGCTGCGCTCGTCAAAGTTCTTGGGGTCCACCACCGTGCTGTAGATGTTGGTGAACACCTTGAACTCGGGCGCACAGCGGATGTCGTAGCCATAGCTGCTGGTGCCGTAGCTCACAATTTTTTCGCCAGCGGCGTTCTGACGAATCTGGCCGGGCTCGAACGGCTCGATCATGCCGTGCTGCTCGGCCATGCGGCGGATCCATTTGTCGCTCTTGATGCTCATGGTGCGTCCTTTGGTGATGGGGTGGATTTTAGTGGCGATCCAGCCCATCAATGAGCGTCACCACTGGATTGCCGCGTCGCTGCGCGCCTCGTCGTGACATTCAGGCTTCAACGCGAAACCTTGCCCACCACGCCCTGCACCAAGTAGTTCATGCCCAGAATCTGCCCGTCGTTCAGGCTTTGGCCTGCGGGTACAACTTCGCGACCTTCGTTGTCGGTCATCGGTCCTGCAAAAGGCAGCAACTTGCCCGAGCCCACGAGCTTTTGCTTGGCCAGGATCTCGTCTTGAACCTTCTTGGGCACCTTGGGCCCAAAGTCGCCCACGCGGATCATGCCGTCTTTGACACCGCCCCACACGCTGCCGGAAGTCCAGCTGCCGTTCATCGCGGCCTTGACGCGGGCAGTGTAGTAATCACCCCACTGATGGGTCACCGCGATGATCTGCGCGTCCGGCCCGGTTTTGCGCATGTCGGAGTGGTAAGCCACAGCCATCTTGCTGCGCTCTTGCGCTGCGGCCATCACGGCCGTCGAGCCGGTGTGGAAGGCGATCACGTCCACATCTTGGTTGAACAAAGCCATGGCCGCTTCGCGCTCTTTGGGTGGATCGAACCAGGCGTTGAGCCAGACCACCTTGACGACGGCTTTGGGGTTGACCGAGCGCATGCCCAAAGTGAAGGCGTTGATGCCCTGCAGCACCTCAGGGATCGGGAAACCCGCCACATAACCGGCCACGTTGGACTGGGTCATGCGCCCGGCGGCGATGCCCGCCAGATAACGGCCTTCGTAATAGCGGGCGTTCGACGCCGCCACGTTGGCCGCCGTCTTGAAACCGGTGACCGATTCAAACTTCACATTCGGGAAATCCTTGGCCACCTTCAGCGTGGGCTCCATGTAGCCAAAGCTGGGCGTGAAGATGATCTGGTTGCCTTGTTGTGCCAGGTCGCGGATCACGCGCTCGGCATCAGCACCTTCGGGCACATCGGCCACAAAAGTGGTCTTGACTTGATCGCCCAAAGCCTTCTCGACAGCCTTGCGGCCCTCGTCGTGCTGACGCGTCCAGCCCGCCTCGGTGATGGGCGAAACATAGACAAAACCGGCCTTGATGGGCTCGGCAGATTTGGTGGGTGTTTGCGCCGAGGTTTGGGCCTGTGCGCCGGTGAGAAAAAAGCAGGCGGCCACGAGCGTGGCTGCGAGGTTTTTGTACATGGTAGTCCTCTACATGTCCCCGAAATTGAACAAAACAAAGCCCGCCGGGGCAGCGGGCTTCGGGGTTGGATTTTACATGCCGAGTCAAAGCCCGCACCTGCGCAGCAAAACAGCAAGCTACCTCTGCAGCGTGGTCACCGTCACCGGCACGTGGCTCAGGTAAACACCCGCCGCCACAACGCGCGGGCTGTGCAGCAAGGCATACACCGGCAGGCGCAGCACGGTGTGCTCTCCGGGTGTGAAGTCCAGCGCCACCCTCAAGGCCGCCGCGCCGTTCAGGTCATCGCCCCATCGGACGGCAAATTGCGCGTCGCGGTAAAAAACCACGGGCATGGCCCCATGGCCGGACTGCAACAGCGCTGTTTGAACACCCATGGTCGGAAACGTCAGTGAAAGCGTCACGCGCCGCACTTCGCTGGCGGTGTTCTGGCAGGCCACCACCACCTCGCCTTCCCCGGGCACCGGTGGCGGACGTTGCAGGTTCAAGCGACCAAAGTTGAGGCTGGCCGACTGCACCAGGCAATGCACGGCCGATGTGTCGTCCAGAGCTCCCGCGCAGGCTAGGCCAAAGCTGCCCAGCCAAGCCACTGCCATGCGAGCCAAGACACTGAACCGCTGGCCAACAGAGCGGCTCATGGCACCAAGCCCCAGGCACAAATGAACGGCCCCAAGCGCGGTTGCGGATCCGTTGTGGCGGGCCTGCTGGGGGTGATGCGGCAGCGTTTGTTTTTGAAGCGGATCTCAAGCTCGGCGTGCTCCGGCACATGCTGCAAATAAACCTCACCGCGTTGCCCCACGGGCGCGGTCTCGCCTGTGTCCAAAATCAAGACGCTGGCACCAATGGGAACCGGTTGGCCGCCGGGCACATGGAGCGTCAGCAAAGCGGGCCGCTCACGCCGCATCGCAAACGCCACAAACACCCCGCCACGGCCGCGCGGCACAGCCGTGACTTCATGGTCGGTGACGCGGTAAGCCAGCGGCACCTCGTCAGGCCGTATGGCCAACAGGTTGTTCCGGTAAGGACTCAGGCTGGTGACCAGCGCCAGCCCTCGCGCATCGCTGACGGCCACCGGCAAGTTCCAGCGGTAGACCGGAATGGACGGCGCATCACCCGTGGACACCAGCGCAAAGCCATTGCCGATGGGCGGCCCCCAAAACGCGTGCCCGGCCAGCACACCCAGGCTGCCCGCTGTGCGCACACGCCATGAGGTACTGCGCGCACGGCTGTCCACTTGCACGCCGTGCTCGCCGATGTCGGTGCGTGCGTCCAATGCGCCCATGGCACTGGACACATCGTCAGCGCCAGGCGTGTTTGCGGCCGTCATGCCCGCGCGCACAGCCAGGCCATTGCCGGTCAGCGGGGCGCTGGCGTAGTCACTGCGCCAGGTCGTTGTCGCGTCGCGCTTTTGCAGACTGCTGCTGAAAAAGCCTTGGTGCGACAGCGGGATGCTCAGGCCCAACTGCAAGGATGCGGTATCGCTGCTGCGCACAGCGCTGACAGAGAGGCTGAAATCACGAAAACTGCGGACCCAGCTCAAGCTGCTGATGGCCCGCGTGCCATCGCCCCATGTGGACAAGCGGCCAAAGCTGGCGCTCACGCTGCCCAAGTCATGTCCCAAAGCACGCGAGGCAAACAGACGCAGATCGTCGCGAGGTCGGGCCAAAGCGCTCACACTGTCGCCCAGCAAGCGAAACGTGGCGGACGAGTGGCTCATGCTCGCCCCGATGCTCGCCACACTGACCAACCATTGCGCTGAGGTGCCCCATTGCTGACCCGCACCTGCGGGAGACTTGCTCATGGCCACACGCGCATCGCCGACCACGTTGTCTTGCAAGGGGAAGGTGGCCCCAGCCCCCAGGCTGTTGCTGTCGGCGCTGAAGCTGCCCCCAGCATCCAGCGTGAGCCAACGCGTCAGTCCCCATCGGTGTGCGCTGGCCAAAAAAGGCGAGTCGTACCGGTCCAGATCGGGGCGCAACATGCCGGCGGTGTAACTGAAGCTGTGCAGTCCCTGTCTGTACAAGCGCGCGGTGTGCAGATAAGGCACGGTGACGGTGCGTTCGTTGTTGAGGGCGTCGCGGATCAAGACCTTCACCTGCCCTGCGCCATCGACCGTGGGCAAGCCGCTGATTTCAAAAGGGCCAGCAGGCACTGCCAGCGGGCTGCCCACGCGCCGGTCATTCAGGAAAAACTCCAGCGTGCTGGGCAGCCGCGCTGCGTCAAAAATAGCAGGCGTCTCCAATGTGGAAAAGTTCGGGTCCAGACCAAAGTTGCTTTGCCAAGTGATGCCGCCATAGCGCACGACAGGCACGCCCACCCCGATGGGCAGCACACCATCGCCCACTGAAAGCGTGGTGCGCTGCTCTTCATTGTCGTGAAAGAACGTGGTGCCCAAGCGGCTGAAATGTCGGGGCGAAAGCCCCGCAGAGCCGGGAGCAGGAGCGCCCACCGAGTTCACCGCCGTGCTCAGCTGCAGCAGACCGGCCGGACCAAACAGGGACAAGCTCTGCGTGCTGCCGGTGGCCACGGGTGTGTCACCCACACGGGCCAGCTGCAAGCTGTAGTTCAGCAATGCGCCTGGCAAGGCGGGCAAAGGCTTTGCGCTGCTCATGGCATTCAGCGTGGTGCGTGTGCCCTCGTACCAGCGCGGATCCACTTCAAGGGACAGCATGAGTTGCTGGGCATCGATCTTCGTTGCCAAGCCCGCCTGTCCATCCAGTGGCACGACCTCCAAGCCATCACGCCAAACCGCAGGCACTGTGATGGCAAAACCGAGCGCCGTGAAGTCCTTCAAGGCCATGTAAGGCTGCGAGACATCGTCAAACACCAGATAGGCAAAGCCCGGCTGCACCACGCCGTTGACCATGACACCGTGCAAGCCGGGCACACCAGCCGCCATGGCTGCAGCGCCAAACACGCTCATGAAAAGACTGCGTAAAACACGTTTGTGCAGTGCGCCCCGCCTAACGCGAAGTGACGGTGCGCATGTCGGCATCGGGAAAGGTCATCCGGCTGTCGCTGCCGCTGTGCAAAACCACAATGCGCCAAGGCCCGGCCCTTTGGTGAGCGGGCATTGGAAAACGCCATTCGCGCCAAGTGTGCGCCAGCACCGTCACGCGTTGTCGGCGTGAGAACTCTGGCTCAAGTTCGGCATCTGTCTGGCGGCTCAGGCCCACCAGATTCAAGGCCACACGGCGCGCACCCGCGTTGTCAGCGCGCACCACCATGGCGTCACCATCGGTACGCAATGTCCAGGTCAAGGCTGGATCAGCAGCTGCGCCGCTTGGCACCACAAAAACCGGCAAAAGGTATTGCAATGCAAAATCAACCACGCCCGCAGTTTCATCGGCACTGCCCGGGCGTGGCACCTCGGCCAGCACGAGCCGATAAGCTTGCTCAACGGTCTGCCGAGCAGGGCTGCGAAAACCAATACGCACAATCTGCGAGGCCGAGGGTGCCAGCGTGAACAAAGGCGGGCTGGCGATGAAATCCTGGGTGACCGCGTACTGGTCTACCCCGTCCACCACATGCCAATCCATGACCGTGACTTGGTAGAGCATTTCTCGGGCCCGGTCGTTGCGCACGGTGACCATCGCGCGCCCTTGCGAAGGCACATCAATGATGACGGGAGTGATGCTTGTCGCAGCCGCAGCGAGCGCGCTGCCGCTGCCAAAAATCAGGACTGCCTGCAAGCCACAGAGAAAAAACCTGCGCAAGCTGACCACCAAAGAGAGAAGTCGACAGGGCATACCCGCGTCAAAAAGCGATGGTTACCACCACGGTGTCACCATAGACGCCGGGCACTTTGGCCAAAGACTCGGCACCGACCACACGGCCGTAAATCGTCACCGGCTGGTCCAGTCCGTTGCCCACTGTGGAGGTCAACAAATTGTTGTACGCCAGCGTGCCTGCGGCACTGGCATCGATTTGCGTGGCACGGGTGCCATCGATGTAGATGATGTAGGGCAATCGGTTGGCGGCAGACGCCATCTGCCTGCGGTACTGACCGCCCGTGCCGCCCGTAGTGATGTGGTTGAGGCCATCCCCCAAGTCCAGCGTGTAGGTCGTGCCGGAGGTGCACACGGCCGTGACGATCGCCTCAGCGTCCTTGACCACACCGGGCAGCACGACGCCAAACGCCATCGGGCTGGCTGACACGGAGCAAGCCGTCTCGATGGTGGCGCTGACGTCCATGTTGCCGGTGCTGGTAAAAGCCTGCGCCGCTGGCATGCAACCCATGCCAAGCAGCATCAAGAGGACTGCAGAGGGGGAAATAGGGACTCTCATGGTGCGGATCTTTCACATGAGGGACGCTCTGGCGCTTGAGAAAATTCAACACCGAAAGGCTCATGGGCCCATGGTAGGCATGACACAACCATGCTGTCTGTGCGGCAGCGCACGCGGCAGGGACGTGCGCTCAGTCCTGCTCAGAAAACCCCAAAAAGCATTGCTTGAGTTCATGCATCCAGCGGTGCTTGTCCTCCTCGGGGGCAAAACTGGCCTCAATGCTGTTGGCCGCCAGTTGGTAGGCCTGCGGCGCCCCCAGATGCAGGGCCGCAAAGGTCTGCAGGTAGTTGTCGTTCAGGTAGCCGCCAAAGTAAGCCGGGTCGTCCGAGTTGAGGGTCACGCACAAGCCGGCGTCCAGCATCTGGCCCAGGTTGTGATCGGCCAGCGTCTTGAACACACACAGCTTGAGGTTGGACAGCGGGCACACCGTGAGCGGCATGTGGCTGTCGGCCAGGCGCTTCATGAGCGCTCCATCGTGGATGGCTTGCACGCCGTGGTCGATGCGCTCGACCTGCAACACGTCGAGTGCGCCCCAGATGTAGGCGGGCGGGCCCTCCTCGCCCGCGTGGGCCACCAGGTGCAGGCCCAGTTCGCGGGCACGGGCAAACACGCGGGCGAATTTTTCAGGCGGGTGGCCCAGCTCGCTCGAATCCAGCCCCACGCCGATGAAATGTTCGCGCCAGGGCATGGCCTCTTCCAGTGTGGCCAAGGCCTCGTCTTCGGACAAATGGCGCAAGAAGCACAAGATCAGATCGGCGCTGATGCCCAACTTCGTCTGTGCATCGCGGCAGGCGCGGTGCAGGCCTTCTATGACCGCGCCCATGGCCACGCCCCGCGCTGTGTGGGTCTGCGGATCAAAAAACAGCTCAGCCCGCACCACATGGTCAGCGGCGGCTTTCTCGAAGTACGCCCAAGCCATGTCGTAAAAATCCTGCTCGTGCAGCAGCACGCTGGCACCGGCGTAATACAGGTCCAGAAAACTTTGCAGGTTGGTGAAGGCATAGGCGCTGCGCAAGGCGGCCACATCGGCAAAGGGCAGTTGCACGCCATTGCGCTGGGCCAGCGCAAAAATCAGTTCAGGCTCCAGCGAGCCTTCGATGTGGATGTGCAACTCGGCCTTGGGCATGGCCCGCAGGAGTTCGGGCAAGCGTTGCGAGGGGATGGCGTGGATTTTCATCTGGCGCTTTCAGTCATTCATGCACAAATACGGGGTCTGTCTTCATTGAACGCCAAACGCGGCCAAAACACAAATCCGAACGGCGATGGCACAAAAAAAGCTGCCCGGAAAAATCCGGGCAGCTTTGGGGTCCTCGGGGTGTTTCGAGCATCACATCATGTTTGCTCGAGCCTCCCTTGATCAAGTCAGAACTTGTAAAGACCGATCACAGGTGGTATTCCACCAACAACAAAGGTGTCGTTGCCTTGCAACTGTTGGCTTTGCCGTTGGTGCTCAACGGATTGCCGTTGTCACAGCCGAACTTATTGTTCCAGTACTCAAGACCCACACCTGCCTTAAGACCAGACTTGGGACCGCCAATATCCAACAAATAAGTAGCTCGTGCCAAGGTCTCAGTTTTGGTTTTATTGCCAAAACCATCGTTGCCTTTGGGACCCACGATGTCGATGAAGCCACCAAATGTGCCTGGGCCTGCTGGAATGGCCCAAGCAGAGGTCAAAGCCACAGCATTGTCAAAATTCACGTCCTTGCCAGTGCCAACAAAACCGTTGTGATTTTTCTCTTTGTAGAGTTCAACGCCCACGTCCCAAAAACCGGCGCTCACAGGCATGGCAGCACTGGCACCCAAACGCACTTTGAACGGTGCTGGTGCAAAAGCGGTGTTCTTAGCGCCGGCATCCACGCGCGCCGTCAAGCTCACGTCCTTGGCAAAGCCCAAGGTCACGGGCTGACCCGACAAAGCCGTCAGAGAGAAGCTGCGCTTGTAAAAGCCGTACCACTCTTGGGCGCCAGATGGTGCGTTGGAAGCAGCGGGATCATTGCTGCCAGACTTCAACAAGTCGATCGTGAAGAAGTTGGTGCCCAACTTGTCTCCGCTGACATGCGTCACGCTGAGGATGTTTTTGGACACGCTGTCGCTCACACCTGGCTCGGACTGCTGGGATGCATAACGGTAGCCCACAGATGTGTCGCTCCAGTCAGCCGCCTGTGCGCCGACGGACAACACGGCCAATGCGATCAGGGAAATTTTTGTTTTCATGGTTGAGTTCCTGTCAAGGAGAGTTAAAAATTATTTGCCGCCAGGGATCTTGCCTTCCACGCCCTTGACGTAGAAGTTGATGCCGCCCAGGAACTTGTCGTCGGCCACAGCGTCTTTGGCCAGCACTTCTTTGCCGTCTTGACCCACGATCGGGCCTTTCCAGATTTCAAAGGTACCGGCCTTCAAACCGGCTTTGACTTCTTCCAGTTTCTTCTTGGTGTCTTCGGGCACGTCAGCGGCCACCGAGACGAAGTCGATCGCGCCTTCTTTCACGCCCCACCAGCTTTGGCCAGTGGCCCACTTGCCTTCCAGTGCGTCACGTGTGGCCTTGATGTAGTAAGGACCCCAGTTGATCACGGCCGAGCCCAGGTGGGCTTTGGGGCCGTAAGCGGTCATGTCGGAATCCCAGCCGAAGGCGCGCTTGCCCATCTTCTCGGCGGTCTGCAGCACGGCAGGCGAATCGGTGTTTTGCATCAGCACGTCAGCGCCGCCGTTGATCAGGGCGGTGGCGGCTTCGGTTTCCTTCGGTGGGTTGAACCAGTCGTTGACCCAGACCACTTTGGTCTTGATCTTGGGGTTGACCGACTGTGCGCCCATGGTGAAGCTGTTGATGTTGCGGATCACTTCAGGGATTGGGATGGAGCCGACCACACCCACGGTGTTGGTCTTGGTCATCTTGCCCGCAATCACGCCAGCCATGTAAGCACCTTGGTAAGTTCGGCTGTCATAGGTGCGCATGTTCTCGGCGGTTTTGTAGCCGGTGGCGTGCTCGAACTTCACGTCTTTCAGGTCAGCGGCGGCTTTGAGCATGGGCTCCATGTAGCCGAAGGTGGTGCCAAAAATCAGCTTGTTGCCTTGACCGGCCATGTCGCGGATCACGCGCTCGGCGTCAGCGCTTTCGGGCACTTTTTCAACGAAGCTGGTGACGATCTTGTCGCCGAATTCTTTTTCCAGGGCTTTGCGGCCGTTGTCGTGCGCAAAGGTCCAGCCGCCGTCGCCCACAGGGCCGACATAAGCAAACGCGATCTTCAGGGGCTCGGCCTTGGTCGCAGCGGGCGCTTCGGCCTTGGGGGCTTCTTCTTTCTTGCCACAGCCGACCAGTGCAGCGGCAGCCACAGCGGTCAGGGCCACCATCTTGACGACGGCGCGTTTGGAGATGTCTGTCATGTCAGTTCCTTTTTGTTGTTGAACAGGGTTACAGGGGGTTGAGAAAAAACAATTATGAACCCGGATGAAACGCTTTCCCAAGGGAAGCGGGCATGTTGATCCGGATCCAGGCGGGGTTGCGTGAAATCAGCGCCAGCACCACGATGGTGGACACATAAGGCAGCGCCGTGAGCAACTGGCTGGGCACATCCACCCCGGCACCTTGCAAATGGAACTGCAGCATGGTCACGCCACCGAACAGGTAAGCACCCAGCAAGACCCGTGCCGGGCGCCAAGTGGCGAAGGTGGTCAGGGCCAGCGCGATCCAGCCCTTGCCGGCCACCATGCCCTCGACCCACAGCGGGGTGTAGACCACCGAGATGTAAGCCCCCGACAAACCGCACAGCGCACCGCCCGCCACCACCGCCATCAGGCGGATGCGGCGCACCGGGTAACCCAGCGCATGCGCCGATTCAGGCGATTCGCCCACTGAGCGCAGCACCAAACCGGTGCGACTCTTGTACAAAAACCAGATCAGGCCCAAAACCAGTGCAATGGTCACGTACACCAGCGGATGTTGACGAAACAGCGCAGGCCCCACCAGCGGAATGTCGGCCAAATAAGGAATGGCATACGAAGCACGCTCGGGCACTTTCTCTTGCACATAGGCGATGCCCGCAAAGGCCGAAAAACCCGCGCCAAACAGGCTCAGCGCCAGTCCGGTGGCGTATTGGTTGGTGCCCAGCCAAATGACCAGCACCCCAAAGATGGCGGCCAGCACTGCCCCCGCCCCCATGCCCGCCGCAAAACCGATCCAGTCGTTGCCGGTGTGGACCACGGCGGCAAAACCGGCAATCGCGGCGCACAGCATCATGCCCTCGGCACCGAGGTTGAGCACCCCGGCTTTTTCATTGATGAGCAAACCCAAGGCGGCCAGCGCCAGCACGGTACCCGCGTTCAGCGTGGCAGCCACCAGCAATGCATAGGCTTCCATCAGACTTTCCCTCCTGCCACCGCAGACTGGGCAGCCACCCAGCGCAATCGGTAGGCGACCAGCGTGTCACACGCCAACAAACAAAACAGCAACAGGCCCTGAAAAACGCCCGTGATCGACTTGGGCAAGCCCAAGCGCGATTGCGCCAACTCCCCGCCGATGTAGAACATGCTCATCAGCACCGCCGACAACACCATGCCCGCCGGGTGCAAGCGCCCGACAAAGGCCACGATGATGGCGGCAAAACCATAGCCCGCAGGCACATAAGGCGTGAGCTGGCCAATCGGCCCGGCCACTTCCAAAGCGCCCGCCAAACCGGCTGCGCCGCCCGAAGTGAGCAAAGCCACCCACAACGCCTTGCGCGAAGAAAAGCCCGCATAACGTGCCGCGTCAGGCGCCAAGCCGCCCACCTGTTGGGCAAAGCCTGCCCGGGTGCGGAACAGAAACACCCACAGCCCCGCAGCCGCCGCCAGCGCGATCAACAGGCCCACGCTCACGCGTGAACCGGTTATCAAGCGCGGGATCTGCGTCACGGCTTCAAAGGTCTTGGTCTGCGGGAAGTTGTAGCCCGCCGGGTCTTTCCAGGGGCCATACACAAAGTAGCTGAGCACCATGTCGGCCACATAGACCAGCATCAGACTCACCAAAATTTCGCTGGCGTTGAAGCGGTCGCGCAGCAATGCCGTCAGGCCCGCCCACAGCATGCCGCCCAGCACGCCCGCCAACAAAACCGCCAGCACGATCCAGCGGCCGGTGTCCTTGCCCGCCAGCAGCGCCATGCCGCTGGCGCACACCGCACCGATGACGAACTGACCTTCGGCCCCGATGTTCCACACATTCGAGCGAAAGCACACCGCCAGCCCCAAGGCGATCAAGAGCAGTGGCGTGGCCTTGACCATCAGCTCGCCCAAGGCGTAGCCCGACTTGATCGGCTCCCAGAAGAACATTTGCAGGGCGCGCACCGGGTCTTTGCCCAGCGCGATGAACAGCAGCACGCCCAGCACCACCGTGAGCACCAGCGCCAGCAAGGGAGAGGCATAAGTCCACAGGCGCGAAGCCTGCGGGCGCGCTTCAAGCTTGAGCATGTTGCACTCCTTGGGCCATCTCGGGCTGGCTTTGGGGCCACAGCCCGCTCATCCATTCGCCAATGCGCTCGACCGTGGCCTCGGCCCGGGGCAGCGAGGGCGACAGACGGCCCTTGGCGATCACATGCAATCGGTCAGAAATTTCAAACAATTCTTCCAGCTCCTCACTCACCACCAGCACCGCACAACCCGCGTCGCGCAGCGCCAGAATTTCGGCGCGGATCTGCGCCGCTGCGCCCACGTCCACACCCCAGGTGGGTTGCGAGACGATCAGCAGCTTGGGCGCTGCGCTGATCTCGCGCCCCACAATGAACTTTTGCAAATTGCCGCCCGACAGCGAACGCGCTGGCGAATCCGGCCCCGAGGCCTTGACCTTGAAACGCTCGATGATGCTGCGCGCCTGATCGGCCAGCGCCCCCATGCGGATCCAGCCGCCCGCGCCCAGCGCCTCGCTGCGGGTCAGCAGCAGGTTGTGCGCCAGACTCATCGACGGCACAGCACCCCGGCCCAGCCGCTCTTCGGGCACAAAGTGCAAACCCAAACTGCGCCGCGCACGCGGGGCCCAATGGCCCACGCCCTGCCCCGCCACCGTGATGGCGGCCGCTGGCGAACGGGTGTCTTCGCCCGACAAGGCCCACATCAGCTCGCGCTGGCCATTGCCCGAGACCCCTGCCAAGCCCACCACCTCGCCGCTGCGCACTTGCAGGTCGATGCCCTGCAGGTCCACACCAAACGGGTCTTGTTTGTTCAGCTGCAGGCCTTTGACCGACAGCACCACATCACCCGGCGTGCGGGGTGTGGGGGCCAGCGCAGGCGGCTCGGCCCCGATCATCAGGCGGCTCAGGCTGGCGTTGGTCTCCTGGCGCGGATCGCACACGCCGGTCACTTTGCCGCCGCGCAGCACCGTGCAGGCGCTGCACAGGGCGCGGATCTCGTGCAACTTGTGCGAGATGTACAAAATGCTGACGCCTTGGCTGACCAGCTTGTGCAGCACCACAAACAACTTTTCAACCGCCTGCGGCGTCAGCACCGAAGTGGGCTCGTCCAAGATCAAGAGCTTGGGCTCGGTCAGCAAGGCGCGGATGATCTCCACCCGCTGCATCTCGCCCACGCTCAGGGTGTGCACCGGGCGATTGGGCTCCAGGTCCAGGCCGTATTCGCTGGCCTTGGCCACGATGCGCTCGGTCACCTCGGCCAAACTCAGGGACTTGTCCAGACCCAGCCAGACGTTTTCGGCCACGGTGAGCGTGTCAAACAGGCTGAAGTGCTGAAACACCATGCTGATGCCCAGCTTGCGGGCTTCCTGTGGGTTGCGGATCTGCACCGGCTGGCCGTTGAACACCACCTGGCCCTCGTCGGGTTTGACCGCGCCGTAAATGATCTTCATCAGGGTGGATTTACCCGCGCCGTTTTCGCCCAGCACGGCATGGGCCTGGCCGGGCATCACGGTCAGCGACACGTCCTGGTTGGCCACCACGCCGGGATAGCGCTTGGTGATGCCTTGCAAAGACAAAAGGGGTGTGGTCATGTCGGGTGCAAAAGAGGATCTGAATTTTGATCCAGCCCCATGAAGTTTGAAGTGCCCTTGATTGTCAGCCATGCGCTTATTGTTGTTGCTGTGGGAGCACACCCCTGTGGGCGATGGCTTGCAGGGCGTGCAGCACGCCCATCGCCCACAGGGGTGGGCTCCTACAAAAATCTATCCCTTGCCTGTTACTCAAGACTTCAAGGGGCCGGATCAATGAGTCACCTGCAAAGTCCGTGCCTAAAACGTTGGCGCAAGCCTTGCAAGCGAAGAGATTGCCGCACAATGTACCACTGCAGACAGCGCCCTCTTACCCGTATTTATCCCCGCCTGACCCATGCGCCACACCCCCCAACTGACCGAGCCCCAAGGCTGGCGCGCCAGCCTGCTGTGGTTTGCCGATCCTGCCCAAGCACAGGCCAGCCACGAACAAGACGGCCTGCTGGTGACCGCCCGCGAAGCCGACGGCATCGTGCGCATCCAGGCCATCGGTTCTTACCGCGATCTCGCCCTGCAATTTCCCGACCTGCCCACCACCCACTGGCCCGGCCTGTGCATCGCGCCCGGCTTTGTCGACTTGCACATCCACTACCCGCAAACCGACGTGATCGGCTCGCCCGCCGACGGTCTGCTGCCGTGGCTGGAGCACTACACCTTCCCGCACGAAAAGCAGTTTGCCGACCCGGCCTACGCCCATGAAGTGACCGCGTTTTTCATGGACGAGCTGATGCGCCACGGCGTGACCACCGCACTGTGTTTTGCCACGGCCCACCCCGAATCGGTCGATGTGTTCATGGCTGAGGCGCAAAAGCGCCGCCTGCGCATGATCACCGGCAAGGTGCTGCAAGACCGCCACAGCCCCGACGGCCTGCGCGACACCGACACGGCTTTGAGCCTGCGCCAGACCGAAGAGTTGATCCGCCGCTGGCATGGCGTGGACCGCCTGGGCTACGCCATCACACCGCGTTTTGCACCCACCAGCACACAGGCTCAACTGCACGGCGCGGGTGAGATCGCTCAGCAGTTCCCCGATGTGTGGATTCAATCGCATGTGGCGGAAAACGTCGATGAAATCCGCTGGGTGCAAGAACTGTTCCCCGAAGCGCGCAGCTATCTGGACGTGTACGACCGCGCCGGCCTGCTGCGTCAGCGCTCGGTGTATGCGCATTGCATCTACCTTGATGAAACTGACCGCCGACGCATGGCCGAGGTGGGCGCGACGGCCGCCGTCAGCCCCACCAGCAACCTGTTTTTGGGCAGTGGGTTCTTCGATTACACCGCGTCAGACGCAGCCGGTCTGCGCTATGGCCTGGCCAGCGATGTGGGCGGCGGCACCAGCTTCAGCCCTTTTCACACCATGCACGCGGCCTATACCGTTGCGCGGCAAAGTGTGGGGCGTGCGGGCATCAGCCTCTCACCCGAACAGCTGTGGTGGCAACACACAGCAGGCGCTGCTGCAGCGCTGGATTTGAACGGAAAAGTCGGCAACCTGCTGCCCGGCTGCGAAGCCGACTTTGTGGTGATCAACCCCCAAGCCACGCCGCTGCTGGCGCGGCGCACCGCACAAACCGAGACCCTGGCCGAATGGCTGTTTGCCATGATTGTGTTGGGCGACGAGCGGCTGATTGCGCACACGGTGGTGCAGGGGCAGCCTGTGACCCGTCACACCCCAACCTCATCCTAAAGACATGTCACTCGCGACATTTTTGTCGTAACATACAAACATTCATTTTTTGAAATCGTTCGACATGGCCATTCACACCTTTTCCAGCCGAGACTTCACGCGCGACGTGTCGGCCGCCAAGCGTGCGGCGGTGGACGGTCCGGTGTTCATCACCGACCGTGGCCGACCCGCTTTTGCCCTGATCAACATCGATGATTACCACCGCTTGACGGGTCAGCAAACGCCGTCTTTGCTGGCATTGATGGAGGGCATTCCCGGGGGTGAAGGCATTGATTTCGAGCCGCCGCGCCTTCACATCCAGATCCAACCCGCATCTTTGGATTGAGCGATCCATGTTCATTCTGGACACCCACGTCATATCCGAATTGCGTCAGGGCAAGCCCCAGTCGTCGGCGACGGTTCGGCAGTGGGCAGCAGGCCAGCCCAGTCATCTGTTGTTCTTATCGGCCATCACCATCTTGGAACTGGAGTTGGGCATCCAAGCCCTTGAGCGCCGAACACCACCGCAAGGCCATGCGCTACGCAACTGGCTAACAGGCGTGCGTGCCGCGTTTGCTGGGCGCGTGCTGCCCTTTGCAGAGAACACCGCCGCCGTGTGCGCATCGCTGCACATTCCCAACCCCCGCTCAGAGCGGGACGCCATGATTGCCGCTACGGCGCTGGAGCACAAATTCACGGTGGTGACCCGCAACTTGGCGGACTTCGAAGCCACCGGTGTGGCCTTGATCAACCCATGGCTGGATTGACTTGAACATGAGCGGCAACGAACACCCCATCATCGACCCCAACCAGTCCCAGCGCGAAGCCGTGCGCCGGGGCATTGCGCAATTTCAAGAGCGCTTGCAAGCGGCAGGACACGACTTCCGCGAGCCGCCGCCAGAGCCCACCTCGTGCTGCGGGCGGGGCTGCAACGGCTGCGTGTGGGAGGGCTACGACGCCGCGCTGATGTTCTGGTACGAAGACGCGGGCGCTTTGCTGGCCAGTTGATTGCCTGGAAGCCATCAGCCCAAATGCTTACCCGCCTCACGACGGGTCAAACCTGACAGCTGCTCGGCATGCCGAGCCAAAAAACCCCGCACGGCATCGGGCTCGGTGCGCGCATGGTCCCGCAGGGCCCACCCAATGGCTTTGCGAATGAAAAAGTCTGTCTCGGGGGCCAGCGTCAGCGCGTAGCGGAACAACCGCGCCTGATCGGTCTGGGCACGCCAGCCCAGCTGGTGCAGCATGGCCACGCGGCGCACCCACAGGTGGGGGTGAATCAAACAAGCGTCCATGTGTTGCTGCACATCGGGCTGGCTGGCTTTGGCCAGCAATACCACGTCGCCCACCACCCCGGCCAGACCATCGACCGTATCCCACCACGGGTCGGTCTGCACCAATTGCAAGATGCGCGGCAAGTCGCCCACATCCAGCCGCTTGTGGTGCTTGGCCAGCAGGTCGATGGCGGCGTAACGGAACTCGCGCTCGGGCAGTTGCCACAGCGCTTGCGCCAGCGCCAGCCATTCATCGGCCGTGCCGGTGGACTTGGGCAAAGCCTGGAGCGCTTGTTTCAGTGCATCGCGCCGTGGGCCTGCGCGGATGCCCAGAAACTCGAACTGCCCCAACATGTAGGCCTTCATGGGCACGGCCTGCTGCGCGTCGGCCAGCGCACGCAGGGCCGCTTCGATGGGCGGCAAGCACATGGCAACAAAACGCTGGCGCATGACTCAGGCCTTGGACATCGCGGTTTCCATGTCCTGCGCGCTTGCAGGGCGCACCAGCCTCGCCACCTCCTGCCCATCGCGCAGCAGCACCAGCGTGGGCCAAAGCTTGACGCGGTAGTGGCGGCCCAAAGCTCGGCCCGGGCCGTCTTCAATTTTGAGGTGCTGCCACGGCATTGGCATGCGGATGTGCGCGGCCATAGCCTGCGCGATCAGGGGCTGGGCAGCGCGGCAGTGGCCGCACCATTCGGTGCCAAACTCCAGCAGCACAAGGCCAGGCAGCGCCTGCACCTCGCTCAGACTGGGCGCCTCGGTGGCGCTCAAGTAGGGTTTGAAAGTGCTCATGAATTCACCTCGCTGGTGTGGGGGCTGTGTTTTGGTGGGTACTGAACAAACGGGACACATTGGCCCGCAGCCACTGCAAGCAGGGGTCTTTGTCAAAGCGGGCGCTCCAATGCATGGACACGGTGAAGTCGCGCAAGGGCAAATCGGGCTCGATCAGGGCCAAGGCGCCTGCCTCGGCAAAGCCTTGCGCAAAGTTGTGGGGCATTAACACGGCCAGATCGCTGCTGCGCACGATGCCGGGCAGCGATAAGAAATGGCTCACCGTCAAGCGCAAGCGGTGCTGCCAATGCATCAAATCCAGAATGCGCAAAGTGTCCGCATGGGTGCGCACCGCGGCGAACTCCAGCTCGGCCAACAGCGCATGGACCTCGTCCGCTTGCGGGTTGCCGGCTCTCTTGAGCTTGGCCCAACGCTGGGCCACCGGGTGGCCTTGGCGCATGAGCAAGACATAACGATCGCTGAGCAAAGGCTGCTGCAAGGTCTCGGTCACTTCGGGCAAAAACCCGATCGCCAAATCCAGCTGGCCGTTGTCCAGCGCCGGGCCAATTTTGTCGTGCGGCAGCGGCATGGCTTCAAGCCGCATGCCCGGCGCTAGGCGTTGCAAGGCCAGCACCAGATCGGGCAAAAAACGGGCTTCGCCAATGTCGCTCAGGTGCACCCGGACCACGCGCTCCGAGCGCAAGGGGTCGAACACCTGGGACACATTGAGCGCTTCTTCGATGGTGCCCAAAGCCAGCTGCACCGCCTGCGCCAGCCGGTCGGCACGCGGCGTGGGCCGCACACCCGCGCCGCTGCGCTCGAACAAGGCATCGCCCAGCACGCTGCGCAAGCGGGCCAGGCCTTGGCTGGCAGCGGGTTGCGACATGCCCAGTTGCTGCGCGGCCAGGCTCACGCTGCGGGTGCGCCATACCGCGTCAAACAGCCGCAGCAGATTCAAGTCCAAGTCTTTGATATTCATTCAGCGCATACCATTTATTCAGATTATTTTATGCGCTTATACGTAAGATGCTTCGATGGTCTCTGTAGGAGCCCACCCCGTGGGCGATGGGCGTGGCACACGCCATCAAAAATCCATCGCCCACGGGGTGGGCTCCTACAAATGCCACCAAACGGCAACAACGCAAGGAGCGTGCTTTGGAAGTTTCATTTCACGAAGAAATCAAGGCCCTGCGCAAGGGCGATGGCGAGGTCTTTCACGGCGAAGGCATCTTGGCCATCACCAAGGGACTGCTGCAATCGGGCGTGAGCTATGTGGGCGGTTACCAAGGCGCACCGGTCTCGCACCTGCTCGACGTCATGGTGCAGGCCAAGCCCTACATGGACGAGCTGGGTGTGCATGTGGAGGCGTGTTCCAACGAAGCCTCGGCCGCCGCCATGCTGGGCGCGTCCATCCACTACCCGATTCGCGGCGCGGTGACCTGGAAGTCGATTGTGGGCACCAATGTGGCGGCCGATGCGCTGTCCAATTTGTCATCGCCAGGTGTCACGGGTGGCGTGCTGATCGTGGTGGGCGAGGACTACGGCGAAGGCGCCAGCGTGATCCAGGAACGCACACACGCCTACGCGCTCAAGTCGGGCATGTGCCTGCTGGACCCGCGCCCCGAATTGGGCCAAATGGTCAACATGGTGGAGCACGGTTTCCGTCTGTCCGAAGCGTCCAACATGCCGGTGATGATGGAGCTGCGCATCCGCGCCTGCCATGTGCGCGGCAGCTTTGAAACCCGCGACAACCAGGCCCCGAAAATCTCCAAGCGCCACCTGCTGGACAACCCCGCTGGCTTTGACTACATGCGCCTGGCGCATCCGCCAGTGACCTTTGTGCATGAAAAGCGCAAGACCGAAGAACGCTTGCCCGCAGCGCGGCGCTTCATCACCGAGCAGCGGCTCAACGAACACTTCGAAGGCAGCACACACAAGGACCTGGGCCTGATCGTGCAAGGGGGTCTGTACAACACGCTGATCCGCGCCTTACAGCAGTTCGAGCTGGCCGATGCCTTTGGCGACTGCACGCTGTCCATCCTCGTGCTCAATGTGACCTACCCCTTGGTGCCCGAAGAACTCACCCGCTTTTGTGCCGACAAATCGGCCGTGCTGCTGCTCGAAGAAGGCCAGCCCGAATACATCGAGCAAGAGCTGGCACTGACCTTGCGCCGCCAGGACCTGCAAACGCCCTTGCATGGCAAAGACATGCTGCCGCAAGGCGGCGAATACACCGCCGAAGTGATGGCGCAAGGCTTGCTCAAATTTCTGCAAAAGCACCGCCCAGCGTTGATCCCCGAGCGCACGCCGCAGTGGCTGCAAACCAATGCGGCACGCCGCCAGCAAGTGCAAGCGGCCATGGGCACAGGCTTGCCACCGCGCCCCCCAGGCATGTGCATTGGCTGCCCCGAGCGGCCCGTGTTCTCGGCGCTCAAGTTGGCCCAGCAAGACGTCGGTCCGGTGCACATCTCGGGCGACATCGGTTGCCACGCGCTGGCGACCTTCGAGCCGTTTTCGGTAGGCCATTCCATCTTGGGCTACGGCATGAGCCTGGCCAGCCGGGCGGGCGTATCGCCCCTCATGAAGCGGCGCGTGTTGTCGGTCATGGGCGACGGCGGCTTTTGGCACAACGGCCTGCTCACCGGTGTGCAAAGCGCACTGTTCAACGGCGACGATGCGGTGCTGCTGATTTTCAAAAACGGCTACACCTCGGCCACCGGCACACAGGACATCATCAACACGCCGAGCGACATGGCCAAGGAACTGGCGGGCGACAAACGCCAAAGCGTGGTGCACACCAACCAGACCATCGAGTCCACGCTCAAAGGCCTGGGCGTGCAGTGGCTGCGCACGGTGCACACCTATGAAGTCAGCCACATGCAGGCCACGCTGACCGAAGCCTTCACCACCGAGTTTCAGG
Organism: Limnohabitans sp. Jir72; assembly: GCF_003063575.1. Taxonomy (GTDB): domain Bacteria; phylum Pseudomonadota; class Gammaproteobacteria; order Burkholderiales; family Burkholderiaceae_C; genus Limnohabitans_A. The sequence goes on along the minus strand of NZ_NESC01000006.1, from coordinate 68,410 downwards.
GTCTGAAGGTGATCGTGGCCGAAGGCGAATGCCAACTGGAGCGCCAGCGGCGCATCAAGCCCTGGCTGGCCTCGCTGCTGTCCAAAGGCGAACGTGTTGAGCGCGTGAAATACGGCGTGGACGAAGACGTGTGCAACGGCGACCACGCCTGCATCCGCCTGTCGGGCTGCCCCACCCTCACGCTGAAAGACAACCCCGACCCGCTCAAAGTCGACCCGGTGGCCACCGTGATCGACGGCTGCGTGGGCTGTGGCCTGTGCGGCGAAAACGCCCATGCCGCCACCTTGTGCCCATCGTTCTACCGCGCCGAAGTGGTGCAAAACGCCAAGTGGCACGAACGCCTGTGGCACGGCCTGCAAAGCCGCGTGGTGCACCTGTTGCAACCGGCCTGAAGCCCCCACACCGAGACCGAACATGACCCAACCCATTTCCATTTTGCTGTGCGCCCTGGGGGGCGAAGGCGGCGGCGTGCTGGCCGACTGGCTGGTTGATGTGGCCCGCCATGCGGACCATCCTGCGCAAGCGACCTCCATCCCGGGCGTGGCCCAACGCACTGGCGCCACCACCTATTACATTGAAATCTTTCCGCAGCCCAGCAGCGCATTGGGCGGCAAAAAGCCGGTGCTGGGCCTGAACCCCCTGCCCGGCAGGCTCGATGCGCTGGTGTCTTCCGAGCTGCTCGAGACCGCACGGCAAATCAGCAACGGCCTGACCTCGGCCGAGCACAGCTGCGTGATCACCTCGTCTTCGCGCATCCTGACCACGCTCGAAAAAATGAGCATGGGCGATGGCCGCAAAGACGATGCCGCACTGCGCGAGCTGGTCAGCACGCACAGCAAAACACACCACATCGTGGACATGGCCCGCATGACGCAGGCATCGGGCACCGTGGTCAGCGCCGTCATGTTCGGCTGCATCGCAGCCAGCGGCGTGCTGCCTTTTGCACGGGCCGATTACGAAGCCGTGATTGGCCACACCGGCAAAGCCGCACAAGCCAGCCTGCGCGGCTTCGGCTTGGCCTATGACGCCATCGCAGCGCAGCGCCAGCAGCACGAGTTCATCGAAGCGGTCATGACCCCAGCCAAGCCAGCGGCACCCGCCGTGCCCGAGGCGGTGGCCCAGGCCTTTCCCGCGCCGCTGCACACCATGGTGTCGCTGGGCTATGCCCGTGTGCTCGAATACCAAAACCAGGCCTATGCGCAAACCTATCTGAGCCGCCTGTCGTCCATCTGGGCGGCAGAACAAAGCGCTCAAGCCGCTGACGCCAAGGCCTGGCCCGTGACCGAAGAAAGCGCACGCTGGCTGGCCTTGTGGATGGCCTTTGACGATGTGGTGCGCGTGGCCGACCTGAAAAGCCGCCAGTCCCGCCTGCACCGGGTGCGCGGCGAGGTCAAGGCCCAAGAGGCCGACCTGCTGAAAATCTACGACCACTTCAAGCCCGGCGTGCCCGAGCTGGCAGGCCTTTTGCCCACCACTTGGGCGCAAAAGCTGATCCGCTGGGACCGCGCCCGCGTGGCCAAAGGCCAAGCACCCTGGGCCATGCCCTTGAAGATCGGCACCCACTCTATCCTCGGCATGTTGGCGCTGCGGCTGATGGCCAAGCTCAAGGTCTTGCGCCCACTGGGCAGCCGCTACCAAGCCGAGCAGCGGGCCATCGAGCAATGGATCGCCGCCGTGACACAGGCCACACAACGCGACCCCGCGCTGGGCCATGAAGTGGCGCGCTGCGGCCAGCTGATCAAGGGCTACGGCAGCACCAACGAGCGCGGCAAGGACAACCTGATGCACATCATCACGCATGCGGCCGCGCCGCGTGAGGACCAAAGCACGGCTGAGCAGGTGCAAAGCATTGCCCGCATCCGGCAAGCGGCCTTGCAAGACGAAGCGGGCAAGTCTTTGGATGCGGCCTTGATTCAAAGTGGCGCACCAGCACGACCCGTGGTCGCGCAGCCCATCCGGTGGATGAAAAATCCCCGCATCACCTCATGAATTCCCCCTGTCATCTTGGGTACAAGCCCTACTGTTTGGCCCCGCCAAAAGGGTCTAGGATGAACCCACGCTTTCATCACACCATTCACTTTCAACAACACACTGGAGACAAACGATGAACTTTTCAACCAGCAAACGCCTGCTCACCCTGGGCGCCTCGCTCGCGGCTCTGAGCCTGGGCTCGGTCGCTCAGGCACAAGACAAGAACGTGATGATCAAGATGTCGAGCTGGGTGCCCGCGCAGCACGCGCTCAACCCCGCACTGCAGGCCTGGGGCGAGAGCCTCAAGAAAGCCTCGGGCGGCTCACTGAACACCACGCTGTTCCCCTCCGAGCAACTGGGCAAAGCCTTTGACCACTACGACATGGCCCGCGACGGCATCGCCGATTTCTCTTACGTGAACCCGGGCTACCAGCCTGGCCGCTTCCCCATCTTTGCCGCCACATCGCTGCCCTTCATGATCACCAACGCCAAAGCCGGCTCGGCCGCGGTGGACGCTTGGTACCGCAACTACGCGGCCAAGGAGATGAAGGAAGTGCATTTCTGCTTTGCCTTCGTGCACGATCCAGGTGCCTTCCACTCCCGCAAGAAAATCGTCTCGCCCACCGACATCAAGGGCATGAAAGTGCGCCCTGCCACCGCCACGGTGGGTCAGGTCATCACCATGCTGGGCGGCACCAACGTGCAAGCTTCTGCGCCCGAATCGCGTGACATGCTCGAGCGCGGTGTGGCCGATGCGATCACCTTCCCCTGGGGTTCGCTGACCTTGTTCGGCATCGACAAAGTGGTCAAATACCACATGGATGTGCCTTTCTACGTGACCCCGTTTGTCTGGGTCATGAACAAGGACAAATACACCGCCTTGTCGACCACGCAGAAAGCCGCCGTCGACAGCCACTGCACCAGCGAGTGGGCCGAAAAAGTCGGCAGCGCTTGGGCCGACTTTGAAATGGCCGGTCACACCAAACTGGCCGCCGACACCAACCGCGAGGTCTACAAGCTGACCCCTGACCAGATCAAGGCCTGGAAAGACGCTGTTGCGCCGGCTGAAAAGCAATGGGGCGAGGACGTGAAAAAACGCGGCGAAGACCCCGCAGCCGTGATGAACGCGCTGCGCCAGTCGCTGGCCAAGTACAAATCAGCGATGTAAGGACGCGGCATGCAGACCTCGACCGCGGTCAAGAAAAACGTCTTTGACCGCATCATCGATTCCATCGAGTGGATGGCCGCCCTGTTCGTCGGACTGGTGGCGGCCAACATCTTCATCTCGGTGTTGTTGCGCAAATTCTTCAGCACCTCGATCCCTGACGCTTACGACTTCGGTCGTTTGATGCTGGGCATCCTGATCTTTTGGGGCATCGCTGCCACCAGCTACCGGGGCAGCCACATCACAGTGGACTTGGTCTGGAGCTTGTCGAACGCACGCCTCAAACGTTTCATCGATGTCTTTGCCACACTGGTGCTGTTGTTTGTTGTCACCGTGCAAACCATCATGCTGTTTGACAAGGTGCGCGGCACCTACAACGACAACGTGCTCACCTACGACCTGAACCTGCCGACCTGGCCCTTTTTTGCCGTCGCGTGGATGGGGGACGTTTGTGCCGTTTTGTTGATTGCCATACGAACCTGGCGCTTGATCTTTCAGCCTGAAACGCTGGAAGAACACCCTGAACATAAAGACGTGGAGTAAGGCATGGATCTGAGTCCTGATGCCGTAGCCATCATTGGCTTTCTGGTGCTGTTTGGCCTGATGCTGCTGCGTGTGCCTGTGGGCATGGCGATGGGTCTGGTGGGGGTCACGGGCTATGCCTACATCGCAGGGCCTGGCCCCGCGCTCAAGCTGATTGGACAGTCGTCCATGCGCACCGTGACCGATTACACCTTCGGGGTGATTCCGATGTTCATGCTGATGGGCGCTTTTGTGTCTGTCTCGGGTGTGAGCAAGGAACTGTTTCGCGCCGCCAATGCCTTCATTGGCCACATGCGCGGCGGTCTGGGTGTGGCCACGGTTCTGGCTTGCGGTGGCTTTGCGGCCATTTGCGGCTCGTCGGTTGCCACGGCAGCCACCTTCTCTTCGGTGGCTTACCCCGAGATGCGCCGCTTTGGCTATCCGCAGTCGTTTTCGACGGGCGTGATCGCCGCAGGTGGCACGCTGGGCGCCATGCTGCCGCCATCGACCGTGCTGGCGGTGTATGCGATCTTGACGCAGCAAGACATCGGCAAGCTGTTCATGGCCGGCATCGTGCCGGGCCTGTTGGCCATGCTGCTGTACGTGATCACCATCATGATCATCGTGCGCGTCAAGCCCGACTTGCTGCCGCGCGGCGAACAAAAGTCGTGGGGTGAACGCTTCAACGGCCTCAAGGATGTGTGGGCACCCCTGGTGCTCTTCATGTTCGTGATCGGTGGCTTGTACGGCGGTTTCTTCACACCCACCGAAGCCGGTGGTGTGGGGGCCAGCGGCGCCTTCCTGCTGGGGGTACTGCGCGGCAAGCTTGACCGTGCGGGCATCCGCGAAGCCTTGCTGTCGGCCACGCGCACATCGGCGGCGGTGTTCACGGTGCTGATCGGTGCCTTGTTGTTTGGTTACTTCCTGACCATCACGCAAGTGCCGCAAAAGCTGACCGAGATGCTCACCGGTTTGGGCGTGGGCCGTTACGGCATTCTGGCGCTCATCATGGTCATGTACTTGGTGCTGGGCTGCCTGATGGACGCCATGGCCATGATCATCTTGACGGTACCCATCATCTACCCGGTGATCGTGCAGCTGGGATTTGACCCGATCTGGTTTGGCGTGATCATCGTGATGACAGTCGAGTTGGGGCTGATCCACCCGCCGGTGGGGATGAACGTGTTCGTCATCAAGAGTGTGGTCAAAGACGTGAGCTTCACGACCATCTTCAAAGGGGTTATCCCCTTTGTGGTGACGGACTTGTTCCGCTTGGTGATCTTGATCAGCTTCCCAGCCATTGCCTTGTGGTTGCCCTCCAAGATGGGTTGACCACACGGTTTTTCAAACGCCAAAGGGCGGTGCTGTTCAAACAGCATCGCCCTTTTTTGTGCGTGCGCTCAGACCCCGGCGAGTTCGCGCAGGGCTTGCGGATTGGGCAAGCCCAACACACGGCCTGCACCGCTGATGAGCTGACGATCGCGCAGATGGCGCAGCACACGCGAGAACGTTTCGGGCGCAATGCCCAGCTGCGCGGCGATGGTGCGTTTGCGTTCATGCAAGGTGACGGCCAGCCCGCCCGCCAAGGCATCGGGCTCGGCATGGCGCAAGAGCCACTCGGCACAACGCGCATCGGCGTCTTTGGCCAGTCGGCTCACGGCCAGCTCGGTTTGCTGACGTTGCTGTTTGGCCATGTCCATCAACAGGGTTTGCGAAGGCCCGGGCATGCTTTGCACCTGGACCAAAAATTCGGCTGACGACACGTACTGCAATTGCACCGGGGTCAGGGCCACGGCGTCAACTGCATGCGGCAAGCCCAGCAGCCCTGAAGCGGCCTCCAGCCAGCAAGGGCCTTCCACCTCACCCAATTGGTGCAACATTTCGCCTTGCTGCAAAAAGCCCAAGACAACGCGGCCCTGCATCAGGTGCAAAACCTGCTCGGATGCATCTCCGCGATGCAGCAAGACTGTGCCGGCCGCTACGGCGGCAGAAGATTCAAACGAGGGGGCAACAGCAGTAGCAAGCATGATGGGCTCGAATGTGCCAGAGCCAAGCCCTCTGCGTTTTGACACAAATCAATAGGCACGCAGGTGTCACTCACGCCACCCAGATCGCCCTGAAGTCGTTCACATTGGTGTGCGTGGGGCCGGTGATGACCAGATCGCCCAAGGCCTCAAAGTAGCCATAAGCGTCGTTGCGCTGCAGATAGGCATCGATCTTGTGGCCCAGCGCCAAGGCCCGCGCCAAGGTGTCGGGCGCCACCAGGGCACCCGCGTTGTCTTCGATGCCATCGATGCCGTCGGTGTCCGCTGCCAGCGCCCACACGCCGGTCTGGCCTTGCAAGGCATGCGCCAGGCCCATGCAGAACTCGCCCGCCCTGCCCCCGCGACCACGCGGTGTGTCGGCGGGCTGGGGCTTGATGGTGACGGTGGTCTCGCCACCGCTCAAGATCACACAGGGCTTTTGAAACGGGCCCTGCCCTTTGGCCGCAGCGCGGGCCAAGGCAGCATGCACCTTGCCCACTTCTCGCGATTCACCTTCGATCTCGTCGCTCAGGATGTAGGCATTCACGCCCATCGCACGGGCCGCATCGGCTGCGGCCTCCAGCGCCTGTTGGGGCGTGGCGGTCATGTGCACGCTGTGGCCCTCAAACACCGGCGAGCCGGGCTTGGGCGTTTCCCATGCACCAGACTGCAAAGCTTGGGTCACGGCGTTGGGCACATCGATGGCGTAGCGCTGCAAGATGGCCAGCGCATCGGCGCAGGTGCTGGCATCGGCCACGGTGGGGCCGCTGGCGATGATCGACGGGTCATCTCCCGGCACATCGCTGATGGTGAGCGTGACCACGCGGGCCGGGCTACAGGCCGCCGCCAAGCGACCGCCCTTGATCCGCGAGAGGTGCTTGCGCACGCAGTTCATTTCGGCAATGTTGGCGCCACTGGCCAGCAGCTGGCGGTTGATGGCTTGTTTGTCTTCCAAGTTGATGCCGTCTGCAGGCAAGGTGAGCAACGCAGAGCCGCCACCCGAAATCAGGCACAACACCAAATCGTCGGCCGTCAAACCTTGGGTCAATTCAAGGATGCGCTCGGCGGCACGCAGCCCTGCCGCGTCGGGCACCGGGTGCGACGCCTCCACCACCTCGATGCGCTCGGGCAAGCCAGCAGGGCGTGGCGGCGTGTGGCCGTAACGCGTGACCACCAAGCCCGACAGCGGCGCGTCTTGAGGCCACAAGGCCTCCACCGCCTGGGCCATCGCGCCACCGGCCTTGCCCGCACCCAGCACCAGCGTGCGCCCCTTGGGTGGCGCGGGCAAATGCGCGGCGGTGTTGTGCAGGGGCAAGGCGCGTTGCACCGCCACGTCGTAGAGGTGGCGCAGCGCGGTTTGGGGATCGGTCATGGCAGAAATGTTTCAAGCAAGGTGAACAGCCTTCGAGGATAAAGGCATTCACCCCACATGCGCTCAGGCGTTCAAGCCCGTTTCAATCGGCGTAAACCCCGGCCGACTTGATGATGGGCGCCCATTTGTTGACTTCAGACATCACAAAAGACTTGTGCCCCGCCGGGTCGTTGCGTGCGTCGTTGATGACCGAGGCACCGCCTGCGTCTTGCTTGCGGATGAACTCAGGGTCTTTGACGGCCACTTTGAGGGCGTCGTTGAGCTTTTTGAGCACGGCTGCAGGCGTGCCCTTGGGCGCGTACAAGCCTTGCCAGATCGTGATGGTGAAATCCTTGAGGCCTGCCTCCTGCATGGTGGGCAAGTCCTTGAGCACAGGCGAGGTCAAACGCGTGGGTGTGGTGACGGCAAACGGTTTGACCTTTTTGCCTTCGATCTGTGGAATCGTCGTCGTGGTCTGGTCGCACATCAGGTCAATCTGTCCGCCGATCAAATCGGTCATGGCCGGTGCCGTGCCTTTGTAGGGCACCGAGGTCATGTCCACTTTGACGGTGGTCTGAAACAGCATGCCGCACAGGTGCGATGCCGAGCCTGGCCCGGCGTTGGAGATGTTGATCTTGCCCTTGTTGGCGTTGATCCAGCTCACCAGTTCGGTCATGTTGTTGGCGGGCAGGTTCGGGCGACCGATCAAGCTCATGGGGTTCTCACTCACGAGGCCCAGGTACTCGAAGTCCTTTTCCACGTTGTAGGGCAAGGTGCGAAAGAAGCTGACCAAGGTCGCCTGCGCAATGTGCGTGAACAAGAGCGTGTAACCATCGGGCGATGCCTTGGCGACCTTGTTCGTGCCGATGGAGCCCGAAGCGCCCGCTGCGTTGTCGATCACGATGCTGTGACCGCCCATGGCCTTGCTCATGGCTTGCGCCAAATCGCGCGCGGCCTTGTCGGTCGGGCCACCGGCCGCGTAGGGCAACACGAAGGTGATGGGTTTGTTGGCTGCGGGGTATTCCTGTGCGAACGCGTTCACAGACGCCAGCAGGGCGCACGCGAGGGCGACGGGGAGAAACTTGGAACGCATGTTCAAACCTTTCAGGCCATGAGGGGCGAAAAATCATTCTTCAGAGAAAAGGACCGAGGGCATCCTGTCTGCACATCATGGCCTCACGCCAAGGCCTTGCATACCGCCTGGGTGACATCGACCGTCAGGGCTTTCCCGCCCAGGTCGCCCGTGTGCAAGGCGGGGTTGGCCGTCACGCTTTCGATGACCGCCATCAGGCGCTGGGCGGCGGCCTGTTCGCCAATGTGCTCGAGCAGCATGACCACCGACCAGAAGGTGCCCACCGGGTTGGCCAAGCCCTTGCCCATGATGTCAAAGGCCGAGCCGTGGATGGGCTCGAACATGCTGGGGTAACGGCGCTCGGGGTCGATGTTGCCCGTGGGCGCAATGCCCAAGCTGCCCGCCAAAGCGGCTGCCAGATCGCTCAAGATGTCGGCATGCAAATTGGTGGCGACCAGGGTGTCCAGCGTGGCCGGGCGGTTGACCATGCGGGCGGTAGCCGCATCGACCAGTTCCTTGTCCCACTTCACATCCGGAAATTCTTTGGACACCTGCACGGCGATCTCGTCCCACATGACCATGGCGTGGCGCTGAGCATTGCTCTTGGTCACCACCGTCAGCAGCTTGCGGGGGCGCGACTGCGCCAGTTTGAAGGCGTAGCGCAAGATACGCTCGACCCCGGCACGGGTCATGATGGACACGTCGGTGGCCGCCTCGATCGGGTGGCCTTGGTGCACGCGGCCACCCACACCAGAGTATTCACCCTCGGAGTTTTCGCGCACGATGACCCAGTCCAGGTCTTTGGGCGTGCAGCGCTTCAAAGGCGCGTCGATGCCGGGCAGGATGCGTGTAGGCCGCACATTGGCGTACTGGTCGAAGCCCTGGCAAATTTTCAGGCGCAGGCCCCACAGCGTGATGTGGTCCGGGATGTCCGGGTCACCGGCCGAGCCAAACAAAATCGCGTCTTTGTCACGCAAGGCGTCCAGGCCATCGGCGGGCATCATCACACCGTGCTGGCGGTAGTAGTCGCCGCCCCAGCCAAAGTTTTCAAACTCGAAAGCAAACGTGCCACAGGCTTGCGCCAGGGCCTGCATGACTTGTTGGCCTGCGGGGATGACTTCTTTGCCAATGCCGTCTCCGGGGATGGTGGCGATGCGGTAGGTTTTCATGTGAATGCGATACAGGTGTTGAACGGTGCGGCCATTGTGAAACCATCCAACATCATCAAATTCCCTAGAATTCAATCTATTGTTAACCTGAGATCAACAATGGAACCACGCCTGCAAGCCGCCGATTTGGGCTTTTTTTCTGCACTGGCCATGGCGGGCAGCCTGAGCGCTGCTGCGCGCGAGCTGCGCATCACCACCGCCGCTGTGAGCAAGCGCCTGTCGCACATGGAGTCTCGCTTGGGCGTGCCCTTGGTCAACCGCACCACGCGGCGCATGAGCCTGACGGTGGAAGGCGAAACCATGTTGCGCCACGCCCGCAGCATCCTGGCCGAGATGGCCGACCTGGAGCAGCAACTGGGCGCCAGCCGCTCCACGCCCAGTGGCCTGCTGCGCGTCAATGCCACATTGGGCTTTGGCCGCAGCCACATCGGCCCGCTCATCAGCCGGTTTGTGCGGCAATACCCGCAAGTGGACGCACAGTTGCAACTGTCGGTGGACCCACCCGCACTGAGCGACGACGCGTTCGACGTCTGCATCCGCTTTGGCCCGCCGCCCGATACGCGTGTCATTGCACGCAAGATCGCCAGCAACCAGCGCCTGCTGTGTGCCGCCCCCGAGTACATCGCGCAGCACGGCGAGCCCAAAACCCCAGCAGATTTGACCCGACACAACTTCATCAGCATCCGCCAAGGCGGCGAGGCCTATGGCGTGCTCAAGCTGGCACGCGGGCGCACCGGAAAATCCGAGACCATCAAAACACGCGGCAACCTGACCACCAACGACGGCAGCATTGCCGTGCAATGGGCTCTGGACGGCCACGGCATCTTGCTGCGGGCCGAATGGGACGTCCGCCAGCACCTGGCCACCGGCCAGCTGGTGCGAGTGCTGCCGCAGCACCACACGCCCGATGCCGACATTTATGCGGTGTACCCCGCGCAACACAAATCGGCGGCGCGGGTGCGCGCGTTTGTGGACTTTGTGGCCGAGGCGTTCAGGCCTGACAGCGCTTGAAAAGGTCACGACGACGGAATCACAGAGAAGCGCGAGGGGGCCTGGATCACAACCGTCGATATGAGATTGTTCCTGTCAGAGCGCAGCCATCACAACCCGCTCGCTCACCTGAATTTGATCTCCGTGCAGATGGCTTGCGTGCACATTGGCTTGCTTGACTGGGCGTAAGACAAATATTTTGAGGCTATGAAGCTTGCTGACTGCTGGATAAGTAAAGCCACGGTGCTGCAAGCCATTCCGATCTAAAAAGGTGTTGGCGTTCAAGGAATGTACGGCGGTGCTGATGTTGTCGACTGATGCGAACGCGGATTTGTAATGAAGCCAAAGAAAACTTGCTCTCAAACCAGATTATTCAAATTAAATTATATAATTTTTGGTAAAAAACCAAATATAAAGTTTACAAAAAATTTCATATCCATTCCAATACCTCAAAAGAATTCAAGGAGGAAAACGAATGGTCAACAAAGAAATCGCAGACGGTCTTTACACCAAACTTCAATCTGCCATCACCAGCAAACTGCGAAGCCTCACCCACACGGATGCGATCAGGAAATGGGAGCAAGAACTGCGGCGCTATGTCATAGGACGCCTCTGCCAAGAAGCCTCGTCACATCCGGAAATGACAAAAGCCCTGAATAACATCCCTGCGGTCGATCTGGATGGCGGCGTCAAGCTGGCCATCTTGCTGAATCAACTGACCAGTTTGACAGGCCTGTTGCAGAAGAAATCCAAATTCCCCCTGCCGCTGATGCAGGCCATCATGATCAAACCCATGAATGTGCAAGCAGCACTGGACCATCTGCAGCGTTGTGATTTTGAAAAACTGGCTTCCAAGCAAAAGTATTGCGCCAACATCCTCAAAGCTGAATTGATGGGAGCCGCCGGCCGCATGCAGGAGGCTTATACCTTGCTCAAGCCTTTGCTGGATCAAAAAGGCCAAACCTTGGAACTGCGTTTGAGTTGCAGCATGCGATTTGCAAAACTGGCACGCAGCCGCAACACCATTGAAGCGCAGACAACGCTCCATGCTGTCGTGCGTCAAATTGAACAGATCAAACCCAGTCAAGAAAAATGGCAACGCGAGTTTGCCGAAAGCGCCCATGAACTGGCCAGTCTTTCCTACTTGTGTGGACATCACCAACGATGTGTTCAATGGGCTCAACGTGCTTTGCAAATTTGGAACCGCCTGCTACTGAAAGAACCCGAACTGATTGATTTGCTTTTGCTTCAAGCCGGCTCACTGCGCACCTTGTCACTGGCCCAAGAAGAATTGGGGGAAACCCAACTGAGCCAGGCAAGCATGGCACAAGCGACCGATATCATCCAAACCCTGCTGACCGCGCACCCCGACAACAGCAGCTTGGCGTCAGAGTTACCCAAGAGCCACGATGTCAAAGGTGATATCCATCTGGCCAATCTGGATCTCGACAAGGCACTGCAAGCGTACTCTGCCAGCGCAGCCCTTGGCGCACATTTGAGTTTTCGTGACCCCATCAATGTGCGATGGAAGCTAGAGGAATTGGCATCTGCAATGCGCATTGCTAAAGTATTGAAAAAAATGGGCCGTTTGCAAGATGCCCTGAAAATGCTGCCACGCTACCTCACACAACTTGAGGCCTTGATTGCTCTTGACCCCGAAAATCTGGAATACCGAACAACGGCGGCCCAATTGCACATTCAAGCTGGCGACATGCATTGGCAAAGAGAGGACCACCATCAAGCCGAAGTTGAATTCCGCTTTGCATTGACTGCGCTTAACTATGCCATTGAGCACGATTCACACCACCCCCGATGGGTGCTGATGTATTTGATGCTGATGCAACGATTGTCTGAGCTTGAAATGAGCAAAGGGGGGTACGAGAAAGCTTTTGAACTTTTGAGCAAGGCCCAACTCGTCATCTCTCAAGCCATGAATCAAAACGTGCATGCTCGTAAATTGAGTCAATTTTTTGTGGCCATCAACACGCGTCTTTCTGATTGCGCTTTTGACAGCGGCAAAGTATCCATCGGGATGGAGATACAAAAAAAGACCTTGCAGCAAGCAACCCAATACCAAAGAGAGCGCCCAGAATCAATGGCTTGGCTCACGCTGTTGTGCAGGATACAAACCCACGCAGCCAGTCACTACCTCAAGCTGGGGATGATGCAAGAAAGCCGCGAACTGTGGGAAAAAGCCATCGCATCACTGAGCCAGCAATGCGCGTTGCATCCAGAGAACATGGAGGTTTCAGACTATCTGGTTCGCGCTCAACTGGTCAAAATTGAGTGGCTCTGCCAAACCGGCGACCTGACTCAGGCACATCAACTGTCGCTCATCTTGATGACACAAATCAGGGTCTCGCAAAAGGACCTGTCCGACGATCAGCCTCGTCAGGCAATGCTGTGCGAGTGTCTTGAGCATTTTGTATTTTGTTGCCACCACCTGAAGAAAAGCGAACAGGAGTTGGCCGCATTGAACGAACTGGAGCGCATACGCAAAGCTCAGCTTCAAATATGCCCAGATTCGGTGCCCTTGCAATCTCGCTACTTCGATTTGTTGTTGTCCATGGGCCGAAATGCATTCAATACCGGCATGATCCATCGAGGCATCGCCTGCATGAATCAGGCTTTGAAAGGCTATAACGATTTGCATGAAAAACACCATGAACAGCATCAATACTTGCTGGCCATTGGGGATATCTTGGTTTCTTTGGGTCAGGCTTATCAAAAACTGAACAACGCTTCGGCATCACAACTGACGCTGGACAAAGCCTTGCAAGTGGCCAATTGGCTGGGCAAGGCAGGGCATGACAGTTATGTCATGCAACTGGCTGCTGCCAAAATTTTCTTTGCAGTGTCGCAGTCAAATGCCTACGAGGTTCAAAAAATGGACTTGCTCACCATGGCCGAAAATCAGTTGCGATCGGTACAAGTTCACTTGCAAAACCCTGCTGTGAATGCTTTGATGCAAATAATCACGGCTCAACAACAAGGCTGAACACAACGGGATCGACGAAAAATTGACGCATCCTGTTGCTGCAAACTCGAAAGCCGGACGACCGGCAAATGGCGCAGGATTGAATCCGCGCTTGCTTTGAACGCGCTTGGAAAGGTACCTCGCTGTGTTTGCTCTTGCGGATTTATTCCATGAGTTTTCCGTAAAATCCCCCTACTGCACAGCCCGGGACGCGCGGCAACGTGGTGCTCGCCCTCCCACTGAACGCCAGGGGTCAGGGGATTCGGCCGCGACTTGTTTCACACCTTGCAAAGGACAAGTCCATGACCACACTGCTCATCCACCGTGCCCGCTGCATCGCCACACAAGACGATGCCAACACCGAACTCAAAGACGCCTCGCTTTTGATCCGCGATGGCCGCATTGAACGCATCATCCCTGCGAGTGAGAACGTCGACGAGCTGGTCAAGCAGGTGGATGAAGTGATCGACGCCCGCCGCCATGTGGTGGTGCCGGGCTTGATCAACACGCACCACCACATGTACCAATCGCTCACGCGGGCGATCCCATCGGTGCAAAACGCCGAGCTGTTCAGTTGGCTCAAAGGCCTGTACCCCATTTGGGTGGGCCTCACGCCGGAGATGGTGCGCGTGTCCGGCCAGGTGGCCATGGCCGAGCTGCTGCTGAGTGGCTGCACCACCAGCAGTGACCACCTCTACATCTACCCCAACGGCGTGCGCTTGGACGACTGCATCGAAGCTGCGCACACCATGGGCATGCGCTTCACGGCCACACGCGGCAGCATGAGCGTGGGCGAGAGCCAAGGCGGCCTGCCGCCCGACAGCGTGGTTGAAAAAGAACCCGCCATTTTGAAAGAAACCCAGCGGCTGATCGAACGCTGGCACGACGCCAGCTACGGATCGATGACGCATGTGGCCGTGGCACCCTGCTCACCCTTCAGCGTCAGCCAGGACCTGATGCGCGAATCGGCCAAGCTGGCCCGCGCCCACGGCGTGCGCCTGCACACCCACTTGGCCGAAAACGACCACGACATCGCCTACACCCGGGAAAAATTCAACTGCACCCCCGCGCAATACGCCGAGGACCTGGGCTGGGTGGGCGACGATGTGTGGCACGCGCATGGTGTGAAGCTCGACGACGAAGGCACCTACCTCTTTGCCAAAACCCGCACCGGCATTGCGCACTGCCCCTGCAGCAATATGCGCCTGTCCAGCGGCATCTTGCCCTTGCGCAAAATGCTGGACGCGGGCGTACCCATTGGCCTGGGGGTGGACGGCAGCGCCAGCAACGATGCGGCGCACCTGCTGAATGAAGCCCGCCAGGCCATGCTGCTGGCGCGTGTGGGCCGTGCCTTAGAACCATTCGGCTGCGACCACGGCCCCGCCGAGATGACACCCCGCGACGCCCTGCGCCTGGCCACACGCGGCGGCGCTGAGGTGCTGGGCCGCGCCCACGAGCTGGGGCAAATCAAGGAAGGCTTTTGCGCCGACATCGCGATGTTCCGCACCGACACGCTCAGCATGGCGGGCGGCGCGGTGCACGACCCGGTGGGCGCGCTGCTGCTGTGCGCCAGCGACAACGCGGACTACACCATCGTCAATGGCCGCGTGGTGGTGCGCCATGGTGAGATCACCACCGTGGACATGGGGCCACTGATTGAGCGGCACAACCAGTTGGCGATGCAGTTGGCTTTAGGGGTGTAGTCAATCATCGCGTTTTGATCACAACTGTTTCAACTCGCCCATGCCGCGCCGCTTGTCTACACTGAGGCCATGATCCAAGGCCTCGTCCAACTCTTCATCTTCCAAGCGCTCGGCGAACTGCTGTCCAAGTTCGTCCTGCCCTTCATTGCCGGCCCCGTACTGGGTCTGGTCTTGTTACTGGCCTTTCTGGGCCTGCGCGGCCATGTGCCTGCATCCATGGACCTGGTCGGCAGCGGCATCTTGCAACACCTGGGGCTCTTGTTCGTCCCTGCATCGGTGGGCGTGGTGCTGTATTTGCCGGTGTTGCAAGCCAACGCCTGGGCCATCAGCGCGGCGCTGGTGATCAGCGTGGTGGCCACGGTGGCTGTGACGGCGCTCGTACTCAAAGCCTTGTCCAAGAAGGTCTGAACGCCATGAGCCAAGCACTGCCGCCCATCTCGGACATCTGGGTCTACCTTTCGGGCAGCCCGCTGCTGGCCTTGGTGCTGACGCTCAGCGCTTATCTGCTGGGCTTGACGCTGTATAAACGCAGCCAGCGCAACCCACTGGCCAACCCGGTGCTGATCGCGGTGGTGCTGGTGTGCGTGGGCATCAGCGTGCTCGACATGCCTTATGCCAAGTATTTCGAAGGTGCGCAGTTTGTGCACTTTTTATTGGGCACCGCCACGGTGTCGCTGGCCATTCCGATCTACAAAGGGTTGGCCTCGCTCAAGGGACGCATGGGGGTTTTGCTGCTGTCGCTGATGGCCGGCGGCGTCACATCTGTGTTCACTGCTGTGGGTGTGGCGCGTTGGTTGGGGGTGGACGGATCGTTGGTGCGCGGTCTGGTGGCCAAATCGGTCACCGCGCCGATTGCCATGGGCATTGCCGAGCGTGTGCAAGCTTCGCCCACCCTGACCGCCATCTTTGCGGTCAGCACCGGCATCATGGGGGCGGTGCTGGGCCGCTATGTGCTCGACGCCTTGCGCGTCACGGCCTGGTGGCAGCGCGGCTTCGCTTTGGGTGTGGCGGCGCACGGCATTGGCACCTCACGCGCTTTCAGCGTCAATGCCGAGGCCGGAGCCTATGCCAGCTTGGGCATGGGGCTGCACGGCATTGTGGGGGCGGTGCTGATCCCTCATGCCGTGGGCTGGTGGTTTTAATGGTCTGACTTGATCCCGACTTCGTGAATCAGCGTTTTCCAGCGCATCAAATCTTCGCGCAAGAAACGGCCAAACGCATCGGGGCCCAAACCTGTGGGCTCCAGTCCTTGTCCTCGCAAGGACTCCACCACTTCTGGCAGCGCCAATATTTGTGCGGTGTCCGCTGCGATTTTGTCCACCACAGCACGCGGTGTGCCTGCGGGCGCCAACATGCCAAACCAGCCACTGGTGTCCAGTTTGGCCACCCCCGCTTCACCGAATGTGGGCACATCGGGCATGACTTTGGACCGCACCGCACCCACCAGGGCCAGTGCACGCACGCGACCGCTTTTGAGGTGGGGCATGGCCGTGCCAATGGAGTTGAACGAACTGACCACCTGCCCACCCATCAAGTCCACAATCGATGCGGATTCCCCTTTGTAAGGGATGTGCGTCAAATCAATGCCCGCCCCGCGCTTGAGCGCTTCACCATAAATGTGAAATGAGGAGGCGTTGCCAAATGACGCATAGTTCAGCGGAGCACCACTGGCCTTGGCGACCTTGGCTGCTTCAATGAAGTCGCCCAAGGTTTTATAAGGGGCGTCGCTGCGCACCAGCAGGACCACCTCTGAGCGGATGAATTGAACAAT
Source organism: Limnohabitans sp. Jir72 (assembly GCF_003063575.1). Taxonomy (GTDB): domain Bacteria; phylum Pseudomonadota; class Gammaproteobacteria; order Burkholderiales; family Burkholderiaceae_C; genus Limnohabitans_A. The sequence goes on along the minus strand of NZ_NESC01000006.1, from coordinate 51,695 downwards.
GGGCGTGAAATCTCGCTCAGGGTCCCAGGGCACCTTGGGCAGCAAGGCAGGCGCTTGCACCAGCGATGTGAAGGTCGAGAGCAAGGTGTACCCATCGGCCGGTGCGCGTGCGACGAAGTCGGTGCCGATCACGGTGGTGGCACCGGGCTTGTATTCCACCACCACGGGCTGGCCCCAGCGAACGGAAAGCTTCTCGGCCACCATGCGCGTGACGCGATCCGGGCTGCCTGCAGGCAAGCTGGGCATGATGATCTTGACGGGCTTTGTGGGCCATGCCAGCGGCGTTTGTGCCCACACATTGGCAACAGCCCCCACAAGAACCACGGCAGCCAGCGATCGGATCAGCAAGGTGCGTTTTTGATTCATGTCTTCGTGCCTCAGCAAGTTTGTAGAGCCGTGGTGCGCTCGAGGATCCAGGGCATCACGTCGGATGCAAACAAAGAGACCGACCTTTTGGAATGCTCAAAGGGCAAGTCCCCGAATGCAAAACGCGTGAGGACAAAATTGATGCCCGAGACCTCGATTTGATGCAGCAACTGTTCGCGCACGGTCTCCGGCGTGCCGGCCAATGCGCGGCCTGCACCGGCCAATTCGTCCCAAGTGGATGGGAAATACGCACCGGGCTTGGTGCCGTGTTTGTCCCACAGGTACATGAAGCTCTTGTACCAACGTGCGTAAGCCTCGCGCGCAAGATCGTTGGCTTCTTTGTCCGTTGCCGCAATCACCATGTGGCGCGTGGTCCCCATCAAAGGCAACGAGTCTGCTCTGTGGCCTGCAGCGGCCCACTCTTCACGGTAACGGTCCGTGATGACCCGAATGCGGTCCAAGGGGGCGTTGCCCACCACGTTGCAACGGTTGGCCACGCACCAACTGACGCCATTGGGATCGCCAATGCCGTACCACAAGGGAGGGTGTGGTGTTTGCAAAGGTGCCATGGTCATGGGCACATCTTTGTATTGGTAAAACTTGCCTTGGTAACTCAGTTCAGGCGTGGCTGAGCGACCCGCCTTCAAAGCCTGCATCAGCACGTCATACGACTCGAGGTACCGTTCATGAGCCTCGTCCGGGTTGACACCGTAATAACCCAGCTCGTAAGGCGAAATGCCTCGCCCCACGCCCAATTGAAAACGGCCACCGCTCAAATGGTCGAGCATGCAGATTTCTTCGGCCAATCTCAAGGGATGGTAGAGGGCCAGGGTGTAAACCAGTGGCCCAAACAACAAGCGTTTGGTTCTTTGAGCCACAGCAGAATGGAACACTGACGGTGAAGGGGACATGCCCAAAGGCGTCGCATGGTGTTCTGCAGTGAGGTAGACGTGGATGCCAATCCTGTCGTATTGCTCAATCAGTTGAAGTCGCTCTTCGTAGAAATCTCTCAACAGCGCACCGCTGTTGTCAAGGTGATCGAAAACGCCGAATTTCATATTGAAATCTCAGTCATGAGTCTGGGCAACATAGCAGGGGGAACTCTCAAACACCAGTATCCGGCATTCACGGCCCGTGACGTTTCGTGTAAACCCTAGCCATGCCTTGGCATCCGCTGATTCGAGTCCGCGGCGTGACAGCACATACAAGGCTTCTTTTTATGATGAAGCCCATGAACTACGCCGTCCCTGACCTACTGGCTTTTGCCGACCAACTGTTGCAAACCGCAGGCTTGCCGCCGGACAAGGCGCAGGCTGTGGCCGATGTGTTGCTGGAGGGCGACTTGCTGGGGCACACCACGCACGGCTTGGCCTTGCTGGCGCCTTATCTGGCCGAGCTGGAAGCGGGCAAGATGCGCAAGGATGGTCAGCCCTTGGTGGTGTCGGACCACCCAGCTGCTGTGACCTGGGATGGACAGCGCTTGCCCGGCCCCTGGCTGGTGCTGCAAGCCATCGACTTGGCCACCCACCGCGCACGCACACTAGGCACCTGCACCGTGGTCATTCGGCGCAGCCACCACATTGCTTGCCTGGCCGCTTACCACCAGCGCGTGACGGATCAGGGCTTCATGATGCTGCTGCATTGCTCGGACCCGAACGCCGCAAGCATCGCGCCTTTTGGCGGGCTGGACCCGGTGTTCACGCCCAACCCCATGTCGGTGGGCATTCCCACCTCGGGCTTGCCGGTGCTGATCGACGTGTCCACCTCGTCCACCACCAACGGCATGACCAACCGCCTGCACAAAGAGGGCGGCCTGTTGCCCGCCGAATGGGTGATGGACGGCCACGGCCAGCCCAGCCGCGACCCGGCCGTGCTGTTCAATGAACCCAAGGGCACAATCTTGCCGCTGGGCGGCATGGACTCCGGCCACAAAGGCTATGGCCTGAGCTGGATGGTCGAGGCTTTGACGGGCGGCCTGGCCGGCCATGGCCGCGCAGACGCACCCGAAGGCTGGGGCGCCACGGTGTTTTTGCAGATCATCGATCCGCGTGCGTTTGCGGGGGCCAGCGCCTTCAACATGCAAATGGACGAGGTCTCACGCCAATGCCATGCTTCGCGGCCCGCCCAAGCCGACCGCTGGGTGCGCACACCCGGTGAACGCGGCCTCAAACTCAAGGCAGACAGCGCCAGCCAAGGCGTTGCGCTTTACCCGAACATCATGCCCATGCTGGCGCCTTGGGCGCAGAAGTTTCAGATCAGTATGCCGTGCGCTGTGCGCTGACGCGGCGGTCCGACCCGGAGAGCTCCATGAACCCACGAACCATGCGCGAGATGTTGGCACGCACCCCGGTCATGCCGATCTTGACGCTGCACGACGCCCGTTGGGCCGGTGATCTGGCACTGGCTTTGGTGCGCGGTGGCATCTCGGTTTTTGAGGTGGTGATGCGCACCCCCCAAAGCGTGGCGGCGCTGCGCGCCATGCTCGAAGCCACACCCGAGGCCGACATTGGCATGGGCACCTTGATGACCTCTGCGGATGTGCAAACCGCACGCCAAGCGGGCGCCAAATTCGGTGTGTCGCCTGGACTCACCGCCGAGTTGGCCGGGGCGATTGCCGCCACACAATTTCCTTTTTTGCCCGGCGTGGCCACCGCCAGCGAAGTCATGCAAGCCCGGGGCTGGGGCCTGAAGGAACTCAAATACTTTCCAGCCCAAGGCGCTGCGGGCGCCCACTGGATCAAGGACATGAGCGGCGTGTTTCCAGACGTGCTGTTTTGCCCCACCGGTGGCATCCGCCCGGCCGATATCCCGACCTACTTGAAGCTGCCCAATTGCAGCACCGTGGGCGGCTCCTGGGTCGTTCCACAAGACATGCTGGGCGACCGGGACTGGGCGGGCATCACGGCGCTGGCACAACAAGCCAGCGCTTTCGCGCGGCACTGAGACCATGCGCCCACGCCCGCGCATGGTGGCTTTGGGTGCGATTTGCACCACGGCGATTTTTCAGGTCGATCGCATCGAAGCGGCACCGGCCAAAGTGATGGCCAGCCAGCGTTGCACCGTGGTCGATGGCATGGCCGTTTCAGCCGCTTGCGCCTTCCAAAAACTGGGAGGGCAGGCACAGGTCTGGGCCAGGGTCGGCGAAGATGCCGAAGCCCAGGCCATGCGGCAAGCCTTGGCCCAAGAAGGTGTAAACGACCGGGGACTGCACACCGTGGCAGGTGCGCGCTCATCGCATGCGGCGGTGATTGTGGACGCGAAAGGGCAACGTCTGGTGGTCCCGTTTCACGACCCGCAAGTTGATGCATCCCCCGACTGGTTGCCTTTGCATGAACTGGCGCAAGCCGATATTTTGCATTGCGATGTGCGCTGGCCTGAAGGGGCGCTTGCGGCCTTGCACGCCGCTCGGCAACGCGGCGTGCGCACCATGGTCGATGGCGATGTGGCACCTCAAGAGGTGCTGCAAAGTCTGATGCCACTGGCCGACTACGCGGTGTTTTCAGACGCAGGCCTGCGGGCCTATACCGGCCTGCACGATGTGCATGAAGCCTTGCTGCAAGTGGCGCAAAGGCACAGCCTGCATGTGGGCGCGAGCTGCGGCGAAGACGGCTACTACTGGGTTCAGGATGGCGGCATTGCACATGCACCCGCTTTGGCGATCCAGGCCGTGGACACCTTGGCCGCCGGAGACGTTTTCCATGGCGCACTGGCCCTGGCCATTTTGGAAGGCCAAACCATGGCGCAAGCCGCGCGTTTTGCCTGTGTGGCGGCATCGCTCAAGTGCACCCAGTTTGGCGGCCGCCTGGGTTGCCCCACTCGGGACGAGGTCTTGCGCGCCCTGCAATGAACCCAATGCATGCATTTGTCAAGCCCTGCATCGGGTAATCCTGATGGCCAGATGTCACCTGAATAACCCATTTTCAGGACGGCCAAGCATTGAATGTACCTGCGTGTCGGCGCGATGCGACGCTGCGTTTTATTCCATTTGAACCCCGAAGGAGACAAGCATGATGATTCGCCGTAACTTGATCAAGTCCATGGCCTGCGCTGCAGCCGCCCTGTCGCTGTGCGGTGCTGCGCTGGCACAAAGCTTTCCCACTCGCCCCATCACCATGATCGTCCCGTGGGGCGCAGGCGGGGGCACCGATGCCACTGCCCGCATCGTGGCCGCCTTGCTGGAAAAGGAAATGGGGCAACCGGTGAACGTGGTCAACCGCACCGGCGGCAACGGTGTGGTGGGCCACTCGGCCATCGCCACCGCGGCGGCCGATGGCTACACGATCGGCATGATCACCGTGGAGATTTCGATGATGCATTGGGCCGGTTTGACCCAACTGTCGCCCACCGACTACACGCCCATTGCCTTGATGAACATCGATCCTGCTGGCGTCACAGTGCGTGCCGATGCCCCTTATAAAAACGTGGGCGATCTGGTCGCCGCGATCAAGGCGAACCCTGGCAAGTTCAAGGCGTCTGGCACAGGCCAAGGCGGCATCTGGCACTTGGCATTGGCAGGCATGCTGAACGATTTGAAGGTACCTGTCAGCGCAGCACCTTGGGTGCCCTCCAACGGCGCAGCACCGGCCATGAACGACCTGGCCGCCGGTGGCATTGAATTCGTGACTTGCTCCTTGCCGGAGTCGCGTGCCTTGATCGACGCAGGCAAAGCCCGCCCCCTGGCACTGATGTCCAGCCAACCCTCCGGGCTGTACCCGAATGTACCCACCCTGAAAGCAGCCACCGGCAGCAACTGGGCCATTGGCGCATGGCGCGGCATTGCAGCGCCCAAAGGCATCCCGGCGGACATTCAGGCCAAGCTCGGCACAGCGCTCAAGAAAATCTATGACAGCCAGGAGTTCCAGGGCTTCATGCAACAACGCGGCTTTGGCACCATTTACGCCGACAGCAAGGGCTTTGAACAATTCATGGCCAAAGGCGATGCCGACATGGGCACCGTCATGAAATCGCTGGGCTTGGCCAAATAAGCAAACCATGAAATTCAACGACACCCTCGTGGGTGCTGCGCTTTTGGCGCTGGCACTCGCCATTTTGAACACGGTGCGGCACTACCCCGTCATCCCAGGACAGAACATCGGACCCGGGGCTTTCCCGGGTTTGTTGGCCACCCTTTTGGCGGTGTGTGCGGTGCTCTTGATCATCAAGGGCCTGAAAGCCAAACAGCATGAGCCCTGGGTTGAAATGGGCCAGTGGCTCAAGTCCAGCTTTCATGCGCGCAACTTCGTGATCACGGTGGCCTGCTTGCTGTTCTACATTTATTTGTCGGACCGCTTGGGCTTCATTTTTTGCGCCATCGCGATTTTGTCGGTGATGTTCAAGGCGCTGGGTGTGCGCGGCAAATTGATTTTGCCGATCGCCATCGTGACCAGCTTCGTCATCCACACCATTTTCTACAAAGGCCTGCGCGTGCCTTTGCCTTGGGGGCTCTTGACCCCCCTTCAATGGTAAAGAGGACAAACCATGACCACTGCTGTGTTGCTCCAGGCCTTTTGGCTGGTGTTTGACCCCTATGTTCTGCTGGTGATTGCTTGCTCGGCCATGTTCGGCCTGTTTGTGGGTTGCATCCCAGGACTGAGCGCCACCATGGCGACGGCCCTGTTGGTGCCGATCACCTTTTTCATGCCCCCCGTGCCCGCCATCGCGGCCATCGTCACGGCCACGGCCATGGCGATTTTCTCGGGCGACATTCCCGGGGCCTTGCTGCGCATTCCGGGCACGCCTGCGTCTGCCGCCTACACCGACGAGGCCTACCAAATGACCTTGAAAGGTCAAGCCGAGGTCGCCCTGGGCGCTGGCTTGGTCTTCTCGGCCATTGGCGGCTTGTTTGGCACTTTGGTGATGGTGCTGTTCTCCCCCGCCCTGGCTGAGATCGCCTTGAAGTTTTCATCCTTCGAGTATTTCTGGCTGGTCATCCTGGGCTTGGCGGGCGCGGTGTTCATTGGCAATGCCAGCGTGTTGAAAGCCTGCATCACCTTGTTGCTGGGTTTGCTGATCGCTTGCATCGGACTGGAAAACCCAGCGGGTCTGCCGCGCTTCACGTTTGGCATGAACGAGCTCATGAGTGGCGTCGAGTTGATCCCCATGATGGTGGGCATGTTTGCGGTTTCTGAGTTGCTGCGCTACATCACCAACACCGACCCCAGCCCCATCATTGCCACCGAAAAGATTGGCAACATCTTCTCAGGCATGTGGGACTTGCTCAAAAAATACCGATGGCCTTTGGTGCGCGGCAGCGCCTTGGGCACTGTCATCGGCATCCAACCGGGATCGGGTGCCGACATGGCCTCGTGGCTGAGCTACGCGATGAGCAAGAAGTTTTCCAAGGAGCCCGAAAAGTTCGGCACGGGCCATGTGGAGGGGATTGTGGAATCGGGCGCGGCCAACAACTCTTCGTTGGCCGGTGCTTGGATCCCGGCGATCGTCTTTGGCATTCCGGGTGACTCGATCACCGCCATCGCGATTGGTGTGCTGTACCTGAAAAACATGAACCCCGGACCCATGATTTTCGTGAACAACCCGGAGAACATTTACGCCATCTTTTTGGTCTTCATCCTGGCCAACATCATCATGGTCCCGCTGGGCTGGTTGACGGTGCGGCTGGCCACCAAAATTTTGCGGGTGCCGCGCAACATCCTGATGCCGATCATCTTGATCTTTTGCATCGTCGGCTCGTTCTCCATCAACAACTCGGTGTGGGGCGTGACCTTGATCTTGTTCTTTGGGCTGGTGTCTTTCTTGCTCGAAGAAAACGGGTTCCCCGTGGCCCCTGCCATTTTGGGCGTGGTGCTGGGGACCATGATGGAGGAAAACTTTGTCACCTCCATGATCAAGTCAGACGGTGACCCACTGGTGTTTTTCACCCGCCCCATTGCCATGTGGCTGGCGGTTGGCACCTTCGTCATCTTGCTCTGGCCCGTGGCCACATGGGCCTGGGACAAACTGCGCAGCCCCAAAATCGCAGCTTGAACAGCGAACAAAACCACACCCGTGGTTTTGTTCTCTGCAGCCCTTCAATCCACCTTGGCACCCGACTGGAACCACTGCCCAATCAGGGCGCGTTCCTCGTCGGTGATGCCTGTGGCGTTGTTCATGGGCATTTGTTTGGTCACCACCACTTGGTGGTAGACGTTTTGCGCGTGTTGCTTGACCAGCTCAGGGCTGTCCAAGCGCACGTTTTTCATTTGCACCTGTTCACCGTGGCACATGTAGCAACGCTGCTCGATCACGGTTTTGACCTGGGCAAAGACCACAGGCGCTGCGGGCGCGGCTGAGGCCACAGGCGCTGCAGGCTTCAAGGCCACGATCACACCGGCGATGAGCACCACGCCCACTGCGGCAAACGGCCAGGGATTGGCTGCACGACCCAAGTGATAACCATGACGCTGCACGAAGAACTGGCGAATCAAGGCGCCGGCAAACATCATCACGAACAGGAGCACCCAACGGTGTTCGTGCGTGTACAAAAAGCTGTAGTGGTTGCTCAGCATCGCAAAGATGACGGGCAGCGTGAAGTAAGTGTTGTGCACACTGCGCTGCTTGCCGCGCTTGCCGTGGATGGCCAGGGCATTGGCGTCATAAGCTTCGCCGCTGGTCATGGCGGCCACCACTTTGCGCTGACCGGGGATGATCCAGAAGAACACGTTGGCGCTCATGCTGGTGGCAATCATGGCGCCCACCAGCAAGAAGGCGGCGCGGCCTGCAAACAACTGGTTGGCCAACCACGAAGCAAACGCGATGACCACGATCATCATGCCCGCCACGATCAGCTCGCCGTTTTTGCGAAAGCCGAACACGCGGCACACCACGTCATAGACGATCCAGAAGGCGGCCAAAAAACCCACGGCGGTGGCACCGGCCACGGCTGGCGACCAGTCCATCAGCGATTTGTCGATCAGGAATGTGCCCGCGTTGTAGAGGTACAGCACCGTGAACAGCGCAAAACCGCTGAGCCAGGTGGAATAACTTTCCCAATAGAACCAATGCAGTTTGGTGTGGATGATTTTGGGGGCCACCATGTATTTTTGGGGGTTGTAAAAACCGCCACCGTGCACCGCCCACATCGCGCCGCCGACGCCTTTTTCGAGCAGGTCGGGTGAGTTGGGTTTGAGCAGGTTGTTGTCCAGAAAGACAAAGTAAAACGAGGAGCCAATCCAGGCGATGGCGGTGATGACATGCACCCATCGCAGCAACAAATTGGCCCATTCCAGCAGATACGTTTCCATGAAGGATCTCCAACCAGCTCACCACCGCGGGCCCTGTGAGCGGTCATTCGGTCGCGAACATGAAACACGGGGTTTCTTGCGCCGCTGCGACCAGTGCACCGAAGTGTATACAGTTTTGACCTGTGAATCCAGCGCATTGAACACCGATATCCTCAGGGAAAACCAGTGCGCCTGGCTTAAAACGTTTGCAAGAGTTGTGCCGCCACTGCCACGGCGATGACCTCGGGCTCTTTGCGCGTGATGCCTGGCACCCCAATGGGGCAGGTGATGCGGCCGATTTCTTCTGCGCTAAAACCCCGCTCTTCCAAGCGATGGCGGAAGGTGGCCCATTTGGTAGCGCTGCCAATCAGCCCCACAAAGGGCAAATCGTTCTGGGCGCGCAACCGTTTGAGGCACGCGATGACCACATCCAGATCCTCGGCATGGCTGAAGCTCATGATCAGCACACGAGTGCCCGGCAGCAGATCGGCCACGGCAGCCTGTACCGGGTTGGAATGTTCACATTCAACGCCCGCAGGCACATCGGCCGGAAAGATTTCGTCTCGGCTGTCCACCCAGCGCACAGCAAAAGGCAAAGGGGCCAAGGTTTTGACCAAGGCTTTGCCCACATGGCCGCCACCAAACAGTGCCAGCGGGGTGCGCGTGGGCGTCAGTTCAGCATGCAGCCAAGCCATATCCGAGCCCGTCACAGGCTGGAAATGCAACTCCACCGCACCACCGCAGCACTGGCCCAAGCTCGGACCCAGCACATGGCGCAGCTGTGTTTCATCAGTCTGGCCCGCCAAGAGCAAGCGGGCATGGGCGATGGCTTGGTATTCCAGATGCCCGCCGCCAATGGTGCCCTGCTCGCCTTGGGCGAACACCACCATGCGCGTGCCTGCGCCGCGTGGCACAGAACCCTGGGTGGCCAGCACGGTCACGACCACACCCGCCTCTCGGGCGAGTTGTTGCAAAGCCAAATCCATCCAATTCACAATCACATCCATTTCAGACCAAGGCCTTATCCAGCCTTGAGGCTCGGTGCACAATGATGCCTCAGCCAAGTATGCCAACGAGACAGGGACTCACTGTGAAGCACACATTTCGCCAATTCAAAGCCACGATTGTCGCCGCCCTGACCAGTTTGGGCGTACTCGGCCTGAGTTTGCTCAGCGGGTGCACCACAGACGTCAGCAAAGTCAAAAGCGCTTACTCCAGTCAGGAATGGCCCCCATTGCCGGAAATCACAGCAAACACAGCACCCAAAGTATCCGAATCATCACTGGCACATTCAGCCAAGGAATACCGCAAAGATGCCGCCTCGCACTTGTATGGCATCAACAAGGAACGCATCTTCAAGGGCCGCATGCCGCCCATGCTTGAAGCCGTAGGCGTGCTGGATGTGGACATTGACCGCCAAGGCCAGGTCAAAGCGCTGAACTGGAAACGCCCGCCGAAACACGCGCCGCAAGTCATGGCCGAAATCGAACGCATGGTCAAAGCTGCTGCGCCCTACCCCGCCCCCAAGAACCTGAGCCAGGTCACCTACACCGATGTGTGGCTGTGGCACAAGAGCGGCAAGTTCCAGCTCGACACGCTGACCGAAGGTCAAGACTAGAACTCAGCCCAGCCAGACCCGCAACTGGTGCAAGTCATCGATGAACTGAATGCGCTCAGCCCACTGTGCAGGCAAACCTTGGCGTGGGTGCAGGCTGAACACCTGCATGCCTGCTGCCAAACCGGCCTGAATGCCGGGCAAGCTGTCTTCGACCACACCGCACGCTGAGGGCTCGACGCCCAAGACCGCAGCGGCGTGCAAGAACAAACCGGGCTCGGGTTTGAAGCTGCCCACGTCTGGGGCACAAAACAGACGGTCACCAAAATAATCGCGCAGCCCCGTGACCCCCAGCGTGATCTCGGCCTTTTCACGCGGGCCGTTGGTGCCGATGGCAAAAGGCCTGTTCGTGGCTTGCAGGCTTTTCAACAACGCCGTGGCGCCGGGGATTTCTTTCAGGCCTGCGCGAAAGCGTGTGGCCATGTTCAAGCGCAGTTGCTTGAGAAATACCACCTCGTCGAGGGGCTGGTGCTGCACCCCCACATGCTGCGCGATGGTGCTGACGCAACGGGCCATGGGCACCCCGCCAAAGAGCGCATGCATTTCTTCGCGGCCCCAAGGTGCGCCCAAGTCGGCGGCCATCTGGTGCAGCACATCCAGACCTGGCGCTTCGCTGTCCACCAGCGTGCCGTCGAGGTCAAAAATCAGCGCAGCAATCGGCATGGAGATGGAACAAGTCGGCAAAGAAAAAGGCCGCCTGATGGACCACCAGGCGGCGCTTGAAGGTGCGCAAAGTTCAGCTCACAGACCCGCTTGGGCCTTGACGCTTTCGCAGGCCATCAAGATGCGCTCCGGCGTGGCGGGTGCGTCCATGTGCACCACAGCTTTGTGGTCGGCGCTGGCGGCCACCGCGTCGCGCAAGGCAAAGAAGGCCGACAGGCCCAACATCAAAGGTGGCTCGCCCGTGGCCTTGCTGTTGAAAGGCGTGGGCTTCAAGTTGGCGTTGTCGAACAACGACACCTTGAAGTGTTCTGGGATGTCGCCCGCCACTGGGATTTTGTAGGTGCTGGGGCCGTGCGTGAGCAGCTTGCCCTTTTTGTCCCAAATGCACTCTTCCATGGTGAGCCAGCCCATACCTTGCACATAAGCGCCTTCGATTTGGCCTTTGTCCAATGCGGGGTTGATGCTGCGGCCCACGTCGTGCACGATGTCCACGGCTAGGAGCCTCCACTCGCCCGTGCGCGTGTCGATCTCCACTTCGCTCACGGCAGCGCCGTAGCAGTAGTAATAGAAAGCGCGGCCATTCAGAGTCGCGAAGTCGTATTTGATTTCGGGCGTCATGTAAAAGCCAGTCACCGACAAGCCCACACGTTCCATGTACGCTTGCTTGGTCAGATCTGCCCACTTGACGGATTTGCTGCCACCGTGCACTTCGTTGTTCGCGAAAGTCACATCACCCTCAGCGCAAGCCAACATGCGGGCCGCCACGGGCTTCAAGCGCTCACGCATTTGCATCGTGGCGTTCATGATGGCCGCGCCGTTGATGTCAGCACCGCTCGACGCGGAAGTGGCCGAAGCGTTGGGCACTTTTTGTGAATCGGTGGCGGTGATGCGGACATGGTCCACGCTGATGCCCAAACCATCGGCACAGACCTGCGCCATCTTGGTGTTGAGGCCTTGGCCCATTTCTGTGCCGCCGTGGTTGCAGCTGACCGAGCCGTCCATGTAGACCACGAGCAGCGCGCCGCCCTGGTTCAAGTGTGTAGCGGTGAAGCTGATACCGAACTTCAAAGGCACAAGCGACAAACCGCGCTTGCGGGTTTTGCTCTTGGCGTTGAAGGCTTGCACCTGAGCGCGACGCTCGGCGTATTTGGATTCCTGCTCCACCTGATCGATCACCTTGTCGCCCACCCAGTCTTCGATGAGCTGGTTGTATTGGGTGGTCATGGTGTCGGGCGTGCCGCTGATGGCGGGGTCTTTGTACAGGTTGAGCTTGCGCACTTGCAGTGGGTCTTTGCCCAAAGTCATCGCAATCTCGTCCATCACTGTTTCGATGCCAAACATGCCTTGTGGGCCGCCGAAGCCACGGAAAGCGGTGGCGCTTTGCGTGTTGGTTTTGCAGCGGTGGCTCACCAGCTTGAGTGCGGGCAGGTGGTAGGTGTTGTCGATGTGCAGGCAAGCGCGGTCGTTCACAGGACCCGAATAGTCGGTGCTGTAGCCGCAGCGTGACATGAGCGTGATGTCCGCACCCAAGACGCGGCCAGTGTCGTCAAAGCCCACTTCGTAGTCGATGCGGAAATCGTGACGCTTGCCAGTGATGGTCATGTCGTCATCGCGGTTCACGCGCAGCTTGACGGGCTTTTGCAGTTTGAACGCGGCCAGTGCAGCGCTCTGGCTGAAGATGCTGGCGTTGCCTTCTTTGCCGCCAAAACCGCCACCCATGCGGCGGCAAATCACTTCGACGTCGTTGGTATGCAGGTTCAAGGCGTGCGCGGCTTCGCGCTGGTTGCCGTCGGGGTGCTGGGTCGACACGTACAGCGTGAGCTGGCCGTCTTCTTTGGGCACCGCGTAAGTGATCTGGCCTTCCAGATAGAACTGCTCTTGCTGGCCGGTGCGAGTCGTGCCTTTGATCTTGTGCGGGGCGCTGGCAATGGCTGCCGCTGCGTCACCGCGCGTGATGCCTTTGGGCGGCATGATGAAGCTGCTCGCTTCCATCGCCTCTTCCACCGTCAAGATGGGCTTGAGCTCTTTCACCAGCACCTTGGCTTTGTGGGCGGCTTCGCGGGCGTAGAGCATCTCGCGCGCCACGACCACGGCCACGGCTTGGCCGATGAACTCAACCTTGCCTGCAGCCAAGAACGGATCGTCGTGGATGATGGGGCCGCAGTTGTTTTCGCCGGGAATGTCTTTGGCGGTGTAGACCGCGACGACGCCGTGTTCTTTCAAAATAGCGTCACGGTCGATGCCGTCGCCAATCAACTCACCATGCGCCACGGGCGACAAGATGAGCGCGGCATACAAAGTGCCTGCGTGCTCAGGGATGTCGTCGATGTAAGTGGCAGAGCCGGTCACGTGCAAGTGGGCAGACTCGTGAACGATGTCGGTGCCTTGCTGAACGCCTGACACAGGCAGCAGGTTTTTGAGTGCGGTAGGAGCGTTCATTCAAGCCACCTCTTTCGTTTGTTCTTCAATGAATTCGAGCACCAGGTTGCGGGCGACCAGGGCGCGGTAGGCCCAAGTGGCACGCAGACCGTCGCGGGCAGTGAAGCTGGCAGTGATGGCGGCGTCCAGGTCGGCCGATTTCACGTCGGTGGGCACACGGCCTTCCAGCACGGCTTCGAGCTTGGGGGCGCGGCAAGGCGATGGGGCCAGGCCGTTGTAGGCCAGTTTCACACCGCTCAACTTACCGTCTTTCAGCATGTAGCTGATGGCAGCGCAAGTGGCCGAAATGTCTTGTTCAAAACGCTTGCTCACCTTGTGGGCGCGGAACACCTGGCCGGCCACGGGCTTAGGCAGTTCGATGGCTTCGATGAACTCACCTGGCTCCATCACGTTTTTCTTCATGCCGGTGTAGAAGTTGTCCAGCAGCACCTTGCGGGTTTTGTCGCCACGGCGCAGCACCAGGCTGGCACCCAAGGCCATCAGGCAAGGCATGGTGTCACCAATCGGCGAGCCGTTGGCGATGTTGCCCGCCAGCGTGGCCGTCGAGCGGATGGGGGGCGAGCCAAAGCGGCGCAGCACTTCGGTGAAGTCAGGATAAGCCTGGGCCACCAGCGCTTCGACTTGCGTCAGCGACACCGCAGCGCCGATGCGCCAGACCTTGTCGGTCTCTTTGACCTGACGCAGCTCGGCCACGTTGCCCAGATACATGATGTGGTCGGGTCGGCTGAACTGCTTGTTCACCTGCAAACCGATTTCGGTGCTGCCAGCCAGCAAGGTGGTGGTGGGGTTCTTGACCAAATAGTCGGCCACTTCGGCCACGGTAGCGGGCGACACGAACTCGTTGCCCTTCTTGGTGCGCACCACGGGCTGCACGATGATGTCGCCGTCCAGGCTCAGCGTAGGCACGCTGGAACGCTTGATTTCTTTGAGCAAAGGCACATCGGCGCTGTCGTCGATCTTGAGCGCTTCGGGTTTGGCGCAGGCCTTGGTGGCCGATTCGATGATTGGCTTGTAGCCGGTGCAGCGGCAGAGGTTGCCGCTGAGCGAATCGGTGATCTGCTGGCGGTTGGGCATGGGCAAGACCTGCACCAGGTTCACCAAGCTCATCACGATGCCGGGCGTGCAGAAACCGCACTGCGAACCGTGGCACTTGACCATTTCTTCCTGAACCGGGTGCAGCGTGCCGTCGGCTTTTTTCAGGCTCTCGACGGTCTTGACCGATTTGCCGTCCAGCGAAGGCAGCAACTGAATGCAGGCATTGGTGGCCACATAGTCCACGCCCGTGCCTGCGGCGTTGAGCTCGCCCACCATCACCACACAAGCGCCGCAATCGCCTTCGGCGCAGCCCTCTTTGGTGCCGGTGCGGTGGAGTTGCTCGCGCAAGTAATCCAGAACAGTGGTGGTGCGGCGCTCGCCCTGGGCTTCGACGATCTGGCCGTCGAGCACAAAGCGCACGGTGTTGGTGACTTGGGTCATGGTGCGGGGAGGTGGTAAATAAACGGTAAGACTCGGATTCTAAAGAAGCATCAGCAGCATGGCAGGCTTTTTCGACGGATTAATTGGTATCTGACCCCAATTGATTCTGGATTAATAGGGGTCAGATCCAGATGAATTGGAAGGTGCGTCCCCGTTGGGGCATGAAGCGGGGACTTTGGCATCCACCCCGTTTCGAAAGACCCAGGGGGCCACTGCAGCTGCGGCCCACAAACCCTGCGCCGCAGCCTTGGCCGATGCCTGCGCGGCCGCAAAAGCCTTGCGCTGGTGGATGTCGATCTCGCACTTGTAAGCCTCGTAATACCAGGCAGCGCCAGAAGCCACTTGACTCAAATTGACGTTGCTGCAATCGGGCTTGAACACCGTGCCCAATACCCGGTCGTAGAGGTCTTTTTGGTCGTAAGTGACGGTAACTTGCTGCCCAAGGACCAATCCAGACAAATGGTCGCGTGACTGCGAGCCATAGGCTTGCGCCAATTCGGGGGCGTCGATGCTGTTCAGACGAATGGACTGGCTGTTCACAGTGATTGTGTCGCCGTCATGCACCGATGTGACCTTGCCAGCGATGCGCTGCGTACCTGTGACCACGCCACAATAGGTCGCGCCCGAACCAGACTCCGGGAACACGCCGTCTCCACCGCCGCAGGCAGTCAAAAAAAAACACCAAAGAATTAATAAAATGCCATGCATGCAGCATGGTAATCAAGGCTGAACTGCTCGCAAAGCAGAAACAATCGGGATCTGACCCCAATTAATTCCGTGTGATTCAGGAGCCGCGATAGGTCGAGTAACTCCACGGGCTGGCCAGCAGCGGCACGTGGTAATGCTGGTCTTCGTGGGCCACGCCAAAGTCGAGGCTGACGTGGTTCAAGAAGTTCGGCTCGGGCAGTTCGACGCCTTTGGCCTTGAAGTAGCCCTCTACGTCAAACACCAAACGGTACGTGCCTTTGCGCAGGCTGGCGTGGTCGTACAGCATGCCGTCGGGGTTGCGCCCGTCGTGGTTGAGGGTGAAGCTTTTGACCAAGGTGGCGGTCTCACCTTGTGTGGTGTACAGCGCCACTTGCATGCCCGCAGCGGGGCAGCCGTGCATGGTGTCCAGAACGTGTGTGCTCAATCCCATGGTTTTGCTCGCTTCTTAAAGGTGTTGGGTGTGGTTCAAAAGAAGGGGCAAAAGGCATCGCCCAATCCGGTCGACTGAAGTGTATACAATTTTGCATTTAGTGGCTATCATTTCAAAAACAGCCGTTCAGGCCACCCAGACATGGAAACCTCCACCACGCACCACATCGTCGAATCCTTGACCCGCGCCATCGTGGAGCACCGGCTTTTGCCCGGCTCCAAACTGGCCGAGCAAAAGCTGGCCGACCACTTTGGCGTGTCGCGCACTTTGGTGCGCCAGGCGCTTTTCCAGCTCTCGCAAAACCGATTGATCAAGCTCGAACCTGCGCGGGGCGCTTTTGTGGCCGCCCCCTCGGTGGAAGAAGCCCAGCAAGTGTTTGCCGTGCGCCGCATGCTCGAAGCCGAAATGACCCGCGCTTTTGTGCAGCAGGTCACCCCTGAACAAATCACCGCGCTCAAAGAACACATCCAGCAAGAGCGCGAAGCCGTGACCCAAGGCGACGTGACGGGTCGCACCGAGCTGCTGGGCGACTTTCATGTGCGCATGGCCGAGCTGATGCACAACGATGTGCTGGCCCAGGTGCTGGGCGAACTGATCTCGCGCTGCGCCCTGATCACGCTGATGTACCAGTCGCGCAACGAAGCCGAGCACTCGACCGACGAGCATGTGGCGATCGTGGCGGCCATGGAAGCCAAGAACAGCGACCAAGCCGTGCATCTGATGCACGAACACCTGCTGCATGTGGAAGAAAGCCTGACCTTCGACCGCAAAGTGCCCACGCACGACATTTCTCTGGCCCTGGCCTGAACCCTTTTCATCGCCTCTCATGACCACTTACGACAGCACCCTCCCCTACCCTCGCGACCTCAAAGGCTACGGCCGCCAGGTGCCGCACGCCCAATGGCCCGGTGGCGCCCGC
The DNA here is from genome assembly GCF_003063575.1 of Limnohabitans sp. Jir72. GTDB lineage: Bacteria > Pseudomonadota > Gammaproteobacteria > Burkholderiales > Burkholderiaceae_C > Limnohabitans_A. The sequence continues at coordinate 34,860 of NZ_NESC01000006.1, read as the reverse complement.
GTGGCCGTGCAGTTTGTCTTGAACTACGAAGAAGGCGGCGAAAACTCGGTGCTGCACGGCGATGCGGGCTCCGAGCAGTTCTTGTCTGAAATGTTCAACCCTGCGTCCTTCCCCGAGCGGCACATCAGCATGGAAGGCATTTACGAATACGGTTCGCGTGCAGGCGTGTGGCGCTTGTTGCGCGAGTTTGAAAAGCGTGGTCTGCCGCTCACCGTGTTTGGCGTGGCCACTGCGCTGCAAAAGCACGACGATGTGACCGCCGCCTTCAAAGAGCTGGGCTACGACATCGCCTGCCACGGCCTCAAGTGGATCCATTACCAAAATGTCGACGAGGCCACTGAACGTGCTCACATGGCCGAGGCCATGGACATTTTGCAAAAGCTGACCGGTGAGCGCCCCTTGGGCTGGTACACCGGGCGCGACAGCCCCAACACGCGCCGCTTGGTGGCCGACTTTGGCGGTTTTGAGTACGACAGCGACTACTACGGCGACGACCTGCCGTTTTGGATGAAGGTGCGCAAGTCAGACGGCACCGATGCGCCGCAACTCATCGTGCCCTACACCCTGGACTGCAACGACATGCGCTTTGCGTTGCCCCAGGGCTATTCGCACGCCGACCCGTTCTTTCAGTACATGAAGGACACCTTTGACGCGCTGTACGCCGAAGGCAATCCAGAAGGCGACAACGCCCCCAAGATGATGAGCATCGGCATGCACTGCCGCCTGCTGGGCCGCCCTGGGCGCATCACCGCATTGCAGCGCTTTCTGGACCACATCCAGTCACACGACAAGGTGTGGGTGGCGCGGCGCATCGACATCGCGCGGCATTGGAAAGCGACACACCCCTATGCCGAGTAAACGCATTGCGCCTCCTGCTGGAATGCCCCGCTGGTGCAATGGTCGGTGGACCACCACTGGCGCTATCGCCCACAGGGTGGGCTCCTACAAAAACAAGGGACCACTCTCCCCTGCAGGAGCGCACCCCGTGCGCGATGGCCAGTGGACCACCGCGGCCGCTATCGCCCACAGGGTGGGCTCCTACAAAAACAAGGAACCACTCTCCCCTGTAGGAGCGCACCCCGTGCGCGGTGGCCAGTGGACCACCGCGGGCGGTATCGCCCACAGGGTGGGCTCCTACAAAAACAAGGGACCACTCTCCCCTGTAGGAGCGTACCCCGTGCGCGATGGCTCGTGGACCACCACCGCCCCCATCGCCCACAGGGTGGGCTCCTACAAAAACAGGGAACCACTCTCCCCTGTAGGAGCGCACCCCGTGCGCGATGGCCAGTGGACCACCGCGGCCGCTATCGCCCACAGGGTGGGCTCTTGCAAAAACAAGGAACCACTCTCCCTTGTAGGAGCGCACCCCGTGCGCGATGGCTCGTGGACCACCACCGTTCGCATCGCCCACAGGGTGGGCTCCTACAAACAGACAACGGCCTATTCAAACCTGCACGGAAATACCCATGTCCTTGACACTTGAACAACTCAACAGCGCCAGCCGCGAAGACGCCGCGCAGATGCTCGACGGCCTGTACGAGCACTCGCCGTGGATCGCCGAGCAGGCCCTCAACGAGCGCCCCTTCACCTCGTTGGCCCAGCTCAAGCACGCCATGTGCGAAGTGCTGGCGCACGCCGGGCGCGACGCGCAGCTGGGCCTGATCCGCGCCCACCCCGAGCTGGCAGGCAAGGCCATGGTCAGCAAGTCGCTCACGGCCGAATCGACCAACGAGCAGACCAAGGCGGGCCTGACCGACTGCACGCCCGAGGAGTTCGCCAAGATCCAAAAACTCAACGCCGACTACAACGCCAAGTTCGGCTGGCCCTTCATCTTGGCGGTGCGCGGCCCACGCGGCGTGGGCTACAACAAGCAGCAGATCATCGACGCCTTCGAGCGCCGCCTGCATGGCCACCCCGACTTTGAATTGGCCGAGTGCCTGCGCAACATCCACCGCATCGTCGAAATCCGCCTGAACGACAAGTTCGGCGTGGAGCCCACGCTGGGCCACCAAGTGTGGGACTGGCAAGAAAAGCTGGCGCAACACTCAGACCCCGGCTACGCGGAGCAAGGCCAGCTGACGGTGACCTATTTGACCGACGCGCACCGCGCCTGCGCCCAGCGCATCACACAAAACATGCGCGACTGCGGCTTTGACGAGGTGTACACCGACGCCGTGGGCAACGTGGTGGGCCGCTACCACCCCGCCACAGCGGGTGGCCAATACCTGCTGACCGGCAGCCATTACGACACCGTGCGCAACGGCGGCAAGTACGACGGGCGCTTGGGCATCTTTGTGCCCATGGCCTGCGTGCAGCAGCTGCACCAACAAGGCAAACGCCTGCCCTTTGGCATCGAAGTCGTCGCCTTTGCCGAAGAAGAAGGCCAGCGCTACAAAGCCACCTTCCTCGGCTCGGGTGCCTTGATCGGTGACTTCAAGCCCGAGTGGCTGGACCAGCAAGACGCCGATGGCATCACCATGCGCGCGGCCATGCAGCACGCGGGCCTGTGCGTGGACGACATCCCCAAGATCAAGCGAGACCCTGCGCATTACCTCGGTTTTGTCGAAGTGCACATCGAGCAAGGCCCGGTGCTCAATGAAGTGAACATCCCGCTGGGCGTGGTCACGTCGATCAACGGCAGCGTGCGCTACCTGTGCGAAGTCATGGGCACGGCCAGCCACGCGGGCACCACCCCCATGGACCGCCGCCGTGACGCGGCTTGCGCCGTGGCCGAACTGGCGCTGTACATGGAGCAACGCGCCGCGAAAGACGGCGACAGCGTCGCCACCATCGGCCAGCTGCAAGTGCCCAACGGCTCCATCAACGTTGTGCCTGGACGCTGCAGCTTCAGCCTGGACATGCGCGCCCCCACCGATGCACAGCGCGATGCGCTGGAAGCCGATGTGCTGGGCCAGCTCCAGGCCATCTGTGAGCGCCGTGGCGTGCGCCACACCGCAGAGGAAACCATGCGCGCCGCCGCCGCGCCCAGCGCACCCGAATGGCAAGCCCGCTGGGAACGCGCCGTTTCAGCATTGGGCGTGCCACTCTTCAAACTGCCCAGCGGCGCGGGTCACGACGCGATGAAGCTGCACGAAGTCATGCCGCAAGCCATGCTGTTTGTGCGCGGCGAAAACGCGGGTATCAGCCACAACCCGCTCGAATCCACCACCAGCGACGACATGCAGCTGTGCGTCGACGCCTTCACCCATGTTTTGAACCAACTCTCGCAGGAACTGTCATGAGCGCTACCCACGTCAATCACGAAGCCCAATACCAACAACTCGACGCTTGGATCGACGCGCACTTTGACGAACAGGTCAAGTTCTTGCAAGCGCTGGTGCAGGTGCCGACCGACACCCCACCCGGCAACAACGCACCACACGCCGAGCGCACCGCCGAACTGCTCAAACCCATGGGCTTTGCCGCAGAAAAGCACCCCGTGCCCGCCGCCGAAGTCAATGCCTACGGCCTCGAATCCATCACCAACCTGATCGTGCGTCGCAAATACGGCGAAGGCAAAACCATTGCCCTGAACGCCCACGGCGACGTGGTGCCCCCGGGCGAGGGCTGGACGCACCCGCCCTACGGCGGCGAAATCCACGGGGGTGCCATGTACGGCCGCGCCACCGCCGTGAGCAAGTGCGACTTTTCGACCTTCACCTTTGCCACGCGTGCGCTCGAATCACTCAAGGCCCCGCTCAAAGGCGGCGTGGAACTGCACTTCACCTACGACGAAGAATTTGGCGGCGAAATGGGCCCCGGCTGGTTGCTGGCCAAAGGCCTGACCAAGCCCGATTTGATGATCGCGGCAGGCTTCAGCTACCAGGTCGTCACTGCGCACAACGGCTGCCTGCAGATGGAAGTGACCGTGCACGGCGAGATGGCCCACGCCGCCATCCCCGACAGCGGCACCGACGCACTGCAAGGCGCGGTGCACATCCTGAGCGCCCTGCACGCGCTCAACGCGCAATACCTCAAGGTCACGTCAAAGGTCGAGGGCATCACCCACCCTTACTTGAACGTGGGCCTGATCGAAGGCGGCACCAACACCAACGTGGTGCCCGGCAAAGTCAGCTTCAAGCTCGACCGCCGCATGATCCCCGAAGAAAACCCCGCAGAAGTCGAAGCCAGCATCCGCCAGACCATTGCCGATGCAGCCGCCAGCTTCAACCCGCCGCGCGGTGGGAAAGAGCTCAAAGTGGACATCAAACGCATGCTGCTGGCCAACGCCATGAAGCCCCTGGCAGGCAACCAGCCGCTGGTGGACGCGATCCAAAAGCATGGCGGCGAGGTCTTTGGTGAAGCCATCCCCGCCCTGGGCACCCCGCTCTACACCGACGTGCGCTTGTATGTGGAACGCGGCATCCCCGGCGTGATCTACGGCGCCGGCCCCCGCACCGTGCGCGAGTCCAACGCCAAACGCGCCGACGAGCATGTGCAACTGGAGGATCTGCGCCGCGCCACCAAGGTGGTGGCGCGGACGCTGCTCGATTTGCTGGCCTGATCAACCGCCAGTGAAGTCTTTCACCATGTTGCCGTACCACTGCAAGTCGGCCTGCCAAAGTTCAGGTCGGCGGAAGTTGTCGTCGGTGACGGTTTGCAGCAGGTGGCCTTCATCGCCCATCTTGTATTCAAACTTCACGTTGATGGCTTCCAGCGGTTCGGTGTTGACCAGCATGTAGCACAGATTGTCGATGATGACCGGCTTCATGGGCTGGTTTTTGGACTGTTGCGCGATGTAGGTCGACACGCTGCGGCCCATGCGGTTGGCGATGTGGCCGCTCTTGGGGTAGTGGCCAAACTGCGGAGACACGGCACCCACGCTGTCGCCGATCACAAACACATTGGGGTCGTCCTTCATGTTGTAGAACTCGGGATGCACTGCGGCCCAGGTGCTGGGCTTGCCGTCCGGGGTTTTGCCAATGGCGCCCATTTTCCAGACCAGATCGGCCGCTTGGTGGTGGCCCATGAAGATGGCGTCGTCAAACTTGAAGTCGCCTGCCATGGTTTTCACGACCTTGTTGTAAGGGTCCAGTTCTTTCACACCCGCGTTGGACACGTAGGTGATGGTGTCGTAGTAAAGCTCGTCAAAGGCCATGCGGTAGCCGCCGCCAATGGGCATGATGCGCGGTTTGGGGTCGAGGATCACGATCTTGGCAGGGATCTTGTGGCGCTGAAAGTAATCGGCCATCAAGCACGCCCGTTCATAAGGCGAAGGTGGGCAGCGGTGAGGTGGCGGGGGCAGCGTCATCACAAACGTGCCGCCCTTGAAACCTTTGATTTTTTGCTTGAGCGCCAAATGCTCCGAGCTGGGCACGTAGGCGCTGGAAAAATGCTTTTGGGTGTAGGCCGCCGCTGCGCGGTCGTTGCCAAACCAGGGCTCGTAGGTCACGCGGATGCCGGCGGACACCACCAGCCAGTCGTAGTCCACAAAGCCCTGCGCGGTGTGCACCCGCTTTTTGTCGCGGTCAATGTCGGTGATCTCGGTTTGCACAAAGGTGTAGCCCATGCGCTCGGCAGCGGCCGTGTACGAGTGCACCAGGAACGAGGTGTCCACCACGTCCACCAGCCACTTGTTGCTCAAGGGGCAAGACCAGAAGATGGGGTTCTTTTCGAGCAGCACGACTTCGAGGTCAGGGGCGTCTTCGCGCAAATGGCGCGCCGTGGCCAAGCCACCCCAGCCCCCACCCAAGATGACCACGCGGCGCTTTTTGCCCTTGGGCATCAACTCGGTGGAGGGGGAAAAGAGAAAAGGCTGAGCGATGACAGCAGGGGACGCAACAGACAGCGCGCCCAATGCTGCCGCGCCCTTGATGAGGGTGCGACGTGCGGTGGTCATAAAGGACTTCCGTGAATGTGAAGGGAAACCTGTCGGCGCATGAGAGAAGCTGGGCTTAAATGCCTCGAAGGCAGGTTGCTCGCCTGCGGGGGGCACGCGAGTGGCAGCATGTTACTTGAACGCTGCCGGCCGCAACTGAACACCAGGCACTGCCACGGCAACCCGCCAAGAATCAAGACACAATAGGCGGGTACATTCCGGACCGACGCCCGTGAGGACCTCTCCGGACGCCCCACCACTGGGCAGCTGTACCCCACAGCCGCCCTCGCTTTATTTGTCAGACAAGGATCTCCGATGCACCCCAGCCTGTGGCCTGTGGCTCAGCCCTTCCAAGCCCTTCGCACCGTCCCCGCTCACCTGCCCCTTGCGGCACTGGCGCTGACGGGTGCGCTGCTGCTCACCGCCTGCGGCAAAGAACAGCAAGGCCCCGGCCAGATGCCGCCTGTGCCCGTGGGCGTGGTGACCGTGGCACCGACTTCGGTGCCCATCGAGATGGAACTGTCGGGTCGGCTGGAGCCCATCCGCACCGCACAGGTGCGTGCCCGCGTGACCGGCGTGGTGCAAAAACGGCTGTTCAGCGAAGGGGCCCTGGTACAAGCAGGACAAAGCCTGTACCGCATTGACTCTGCGCCCTACCAGGCTGCACTGGAGAGCGCGCAGGCTGCCCAAGCCAAAGCCGATGCGGCGCTGGCGCAAGCCCAGTCCACCCTGGAGCGCAACCGCCCGCTGGCCGAATCCAAGATGATCAGCGCGCTCGCTTGGGATGGCACCCAATCCACCCACCGCGCGGCACAAGCCGATTTGGCCGCAGCCAAAGCGGCTGTGCAACAAGCACGCCTGAACGTCGAATACGCCTCGGTGCTGGCCCCGATCAACGGCCGCATCGGCCGCTCGCTGGTGACCGAGGGCGCATTGGTCAGCCAGGCCGAGGCCACGCAGCTGACCACCATCCAGCAAGTGGACACGCTGATGGCCAACTTCACGCAGTCCGCCAGCGAGGCCATGCGCATCCAGCGCGCCATCGCGTCTGGCAACCTCAAGGGCAGCACTTCTGCCCAAGTGAAGGTGCTGCTCGACGATGGCAGCGTCTACCCCCTGCCCGGCCGCTTGATGTTTGCCGACATCGCGGTGGACCCGGGCACCGGCCAGCTCACTTTGCGCGCCGAAGTGCCCAACCCCAAGGGCGAGCTGCTGCCCGGCTTGTTCATCAAAGTGCGTTTGCAAGTGGCACGCAGCGAGCAGGCGATGGTGTTGCCGCAGCAAGCGGTCACGCGCGGCACATCCGAAGACACTGTGCTGGTGGTGGGCGCCGACGGCCAAGTCAGCAAACGCCCTGTGCAGCTGGGCGGCATGCTGGGCGATGCCAGCAATCCGGCTGGCCCACAATGGATCATCACGGGCGGTCTGAAGTCCGGTGAGCAAGTGGTGGTGGACGGCTTCCAGAAGATCCGGCCTAAGGTACCGGTCAAGCCCGTGCCGTGGCAAGCGGCATCGGCAGCGGCCCCCAGCGCCTCTGCCTCTGCCTCTGCCTCTGCTTCTGCCTCTGCCGCCGCCACTGCGCCCGCATCGGCCCCAGCCGCCAAGAACTGAACCGGGAGATCAGAATGAATTCCCGGTTCTTCATTGACCGGCCCATCTTTGCATGGGTCATCGCCCTCTTCATCGTGGTGCTCGGCGCAGCCGCCATCACCAAGCTGCCCGTGGCGCAATACCCCACGGTGGCACCACCATCGATTGTCATCAACGCGGCCTACCCCGGCGCCTCGGCCCAGGTGATGGAAGACAGCGTGCTGTCGGTCATCGAGCAAGAGCTCAACGGCGCGCCCGGCCTGATCTACATGGAAGCGGCAGCGGACGCCAGCGGCACAGGCACGCTGACCGCCACCTTCGAGCCCGGCACCGATGTGGCCATCGCACAGATCGAGGTGCAAAACCGCCTCTCGCGTGCCACACCCCGCTTGCCCAGCGCCGTGGTGCAGCAAGGCGTGCGGGTCGACAAAGCGCGCTCGAACTTCTTGATGTTCGTGATGCTGACCTCCAGCAGCGCCAACTGGGACCCGGTGGCACTGGGTGACTACGCGGTGCGCAACATCCAGCCCGAGCTGTTGCGTGTGCCGGGCGTCGGTCAGGTGCAGCTGTTTGGCACCGAAAAAGCCATGCGCGTGTGGGTTGATCCGCAAAAGTTGCAAGGCCTGGGCCTGTCCACCAACGACGTGAACAACGCCATCCGCGCCCAAAACCTGCAGATCTCGGCCGGCAGCATCGGCGGCCTGCCCAATGTGATGGGGCAGACCCAATTTGCCACCGTCAAGGTCAATGGCCAACTCTCCAGCGTGGACCAGTTTGGCCAGATCTTGCTGCGCGCCAACACAGACGGCTCCAGCGTGCGCCTGCGCGATGTGGCCCGCATCGAGGTGGCTGGCCAGGCTTACGTGTCGGCTTCGCGCCTGAACGGCATGCCCGCCACGGGTTTGGGCATCCAACTCTCGCCCACCGGCAACGCCTTGGCTGCCGCCACGGGCGTGCGCGAACGCATGGCCGATCTGAAAAAATACATGCCCGAGGGCGTGAGCTACGAAGTGCCCTACGACAGCTCCAAGTTCGTGCGCATCTCGATCCATGAAGTGGTCAAGACCCTGCTCGAAGCCATCGTGCTGGTGTTCATCGTGATGCTGGTCTTCCTGCAGAACATCCGCTACACCCTGATCCCGACCATCGTGGTACCGGTGGCGCTGCTGGGCACCTTTGGCGTGATGCTGGCGCTGGGGTTTTCGATCAACGTGCTCACGCTCTTTGGCATGGTGCTGGCCATCGGCATTTTGGTGGACGATGCCATCGTGGTGGTGGAGAACGTCGAACGCATCATGGCCGAAGAAGGTCTGTCGCCGCGTGAAGCCACCATCAAGGCCATGGGCCAGATCACCGGAGCCATCATCGGCATCACGGTGGTGCTGATCTCGGTGTTCGTGCCCATGGCGTTTTTCAGCGGCTCGGTGGGCAACATTTACCGCCAGTTCTCGCTGGCCATGGTGGCGTCCATGGTGTTCTCGGCCACCATGGCCTTGTCGCTCACGCCCGCGCTGTGCGCCACACTGCTCAAGCCCGTGACGCCCGGTCACCACCACAAAAAGGGCTTTTTCGGCGCGTTCAACCGCCGCTTCAAACAGGCCACCCATGGTTACGAAGCGGGCGTCGCCCGCATCCTGCCCAAGGCCGGTCGATGGCTGCTGGTCTATGGGGTCATCGTGGCCACGGCGGCTTTCATGTACCAGCGCCTGCCCAATTCCTTCTTGCCCAACGAAGACCAGGGCTACTTGATCGTGAACGTGCAATTGCCACCTGGGGCGTCGCAGGACCGCACCTTGCTGGCGATGCAAAAAGTGGAGCAGTTCTTCTTGGGTCAACCCGAGGTGGACAAGGTGGTGGGCGTGCTGGGCTTTTCTTTCTCGGGCTCGGGGCAAAACGCCGCACTGGCCTTTGTGCCACTCAAGCCCTGGGACGAACGCCCCGGCAAAGAGCACAGCGCACAAGCTCTGGCTGGCCGTGCTTTTGGGGCGCTCATGGGCATCCGCGATGCCTTCATCTTCCCGCTCTCGCCACCTCCGATCCCTGAGCTGGGCACCGCCACGGGCTTCAACTTCCGACTGCAGGACCGCGCAGGCATGGGCCACGACGCCTTGGTCGCCGCACGCAACCAGTTGTTGGGCATGGCCTCGCAAAGCAAGGTGCTGCAAGGTGTGCGCCCCGACGGGCTGGAAGATGCACCGCAGCTGCAGCTGGACATCGACCGCGAACGGGCCGCCGCCATGGGGGTGGGTTTTGACAGTGTGGGCGCCGTGCTCTCCACGGCACTGGGTTCTGCTTACATCAACGACTTCCCAAGCGCAGGCCGTCTGCAACGTGTGATCGTGCAAGCCGAAGCCCGCACGCGCATGCAGCCCGACGATGTGCTGCGACTGAGCGTGCCCGGCAGCAAAGGGCAGCTGGTGCCCCTGTCGGCGATTGCCAGCGTGCGTTGGGTCACGGGCCCGGTGCAGACGGTGCGTTACAACGGCTACCCCGCCATGAAGATCGGCGGCGATGCGGCTGCGGGTTACTCGACCGGTGACGCCATGGCCGAGATGGAACGCTTGGCCGCCCAGCTGCCGCAAGGCTTTGGCTACGAATGGACAGGTCAGTCGCGCGAAGAAAAACTCTCGGGTGCGCAAGCGGGCGTCTTGCTGGCTTTCTCGATGCTGGCGGTGTTCCTGTGCCTGTCTGCGCTGTATGAGAGCTGGAGCATCCCGGTGGCCGTGCTGCTGGTGGTGCCGTTGGGCATCGTGGGCGCGCTGGTGGGCGTCTGGCTGCGCGGCATGCCCAACGACGTGTACTTCAAGGTTGGCCTGATCACCATCATCGGTCTGTCGGCCAAGAATGCCATCTTGATCATCGAGTTCGCCAAGGACCTGCAAGCCGAAGGCAAAGGCCTGATCGAGGCCACGCTGGCGGCTTGCCATCTGCGCTTTCGGCCCATCATCATGACCTCGTTCGCTTTCATTTTGGGAGTGCTGCCGTTGGCCATGGCCACTGGCGCGGGCTCGGCCAGCCAACGTGCGATTGGCACCGGGGTGATGGGCGGCATGATCACCGCCACCCTGCTGGCGGTGTTCTTGGTGCCGGTGTTTTTCGTGGTGCTGCGCCGATTGTTCCCGGCCACGGGCCATGAAGCCCCCCATGCCACCCACATTGGTTCAGCGCTCACCGACGCGGCTGTGGCCGATTTGGAGCCCGCTGCGCCACAGCGCTGAAACACCGCCGTCTCAAACCCGGGGCCCGCCATGGCGGCCCCAGGTCTTGGTGCCAGCCAAGGGTTTGCACTGATCTGCATGCATTGGTTTTTGTATACAGTTCAGCACACAAAGCGGCAAAGTTCTAGCCGCTTTCGGATTCCCCCCTCCCGTTTACTTGCAAGGAGACCCCTCCATGAGTTCAACCATCCACCCCGTGGACGAGCAACTGCCCAGTGGCAAGCTCGCCGCATTGGGCCTGCAACATGTGCTGGTGATGTACGCCGGTGCGGTGGCCGTGCCCCTGATCGTGGGCCGCGCCCTGAAATTGAGCCCACAAGACGTGGCTTACCTGATCTCGGCCGACCTGTTTTGCTGCGGTCTGGTCACCCTGATCCAGTCGCTGGGTGCCACACAGCTGTTTGGCATCAAACTGCCCGTCATGATGGGCGTGACTTTTGCCTCCGTGGCCCCCATGGTGGCCATGGCCAACGCCAACCCCGGCGAGATCGGCGCGCAACTGATCTTTGGCTCCATCATCGGGGCAGGCATCATCTCGATCCTGATCGCGCCTTTGGTCAGCCGCATGCTGCGCTTCTTTCCGCCGGTGGTCACCGGCACCATCATTGCCGTGATCGGCATCAGCCTGATGCGCATCGGCATCAACTGGATCTTTGGCAACCCCTTTGGCCCCACCGCCCCCAGCGTGGTGACGCCTGAGCACAAAGCCTGGCTGGACGCCGCCACCGCTGCGGCGACTGCACCCGGCTCCACCTTGCCCGCCATCCCCAAAGACCTGGCCTTGCTGCCCAAGATGCCCAACCCCAAATACGCCGATCTGGGCGGTGTGGGTGTGGCCGCTTTGGTGCTGGTGTCCATTTTGCTGATCGCCCGTTACGCCAAAGGTTTTGTGGCCAACATCTCGGTGCTGTTGGGCATCGTGATCGGTGGCGTGGTCGCCACCGCCATGGGCCTGATGACCTTCGACAAAGTCGGCAAGGCCGATTGGTTCGGCATCGTGACGCCCTTCCACTTTGGCATGCCGGTGTTTGACCCGGTGCTCATCTTGACCATGTCGCTGGTGATGATCGTGGTGATGATCGAGTCCACCGGCATGTTCCTGGCGCTGGGCGAAATGACCGACAGCAAGGTCGACCAGGCCGCCCTCACACGCGGTCTGCGCACCGACGGTCTGGGCACGTTGATTGGCGGCATCTTCAACACCTTCCCCTACACCAGCTTTTCGCAAAACGTGGGCTTGGTGGCCGTGACCGGCGTCAAGAGCCGCTTTGTCTGCGTGGCCGGTGGTTTGATCTTGATCGCCCTGGGCCTGTTGCCCAAGATGGCGGCATTGGTCGAATCGCTGCCCACCGTGGTGTTGGGCGGTGCGGGTCTGGTCATGTTCGGCATGGTGGCTGCCACCGGCATCCGCATCTTGGGTGGCGTGGACTTCAAGCACAACCGCTTCAACGCACTCATCGTGGCCATCTCGATTGGCATCGGCATGATCCCGCTGATCGCCCCCAACTTCAAACAGTGGATGCCGCACGGTCTGCATCCCCTGATCGAGTCGGGCATTTTGCTGGCCTCCATCAGCGCGGTGATCCTGAACCTGTTCTTCAACGGCGCCAGCGGTGACAACCGTGACGCCATCGAAGCGGCCAAGCAGGCTGAAGCGCACTGAAGCCCGCTTTGAACATGTAGGAGCGACGCCCCCGTCGCGATCTGCGCCGGCATCACTGCAGGTCATCGCCCCGAGGGCGGGGCTCCTACAACTCACTGAAAAGGCCAAGCCAAGTGCTTGGCCTTTTGCTTTTCAGGGGGGTAATCCGCATCGAAAGCGGGTGGCAAATGCGTTACGCTGTCACCCATTCTTTTTTCTTTATCTGTTGAGACAACAACAATGAGCGACAACCTCTCCCCCGCTGAACAAGCCCTGCGCGACGCCGCCCGTGACTACCACCGTTACCCCACACGCGGCAAGATTTCGGTCAACCCGACCAAACCCATGTCCAACCAGCGCGATTTGTCGCTGGCCTATTCGCCCGGCGTGGCTTACCCGTGCCTGGACATTGCGGCCGACCCGTCCAAAGCGCACGAATACACCTCGCGCGGCAATCTGGTGGCCGTGATCACCAACGGCACCGCCGTGCTGGGCTTGGGCGACATCGGCCCGCTGGCCAGCAAGCCGGTAATGGAAGGCAAAGGCGGCCTGTTCAAGAAGTTTGCAGGCATCGACGTGTTCGACATCGAACTGGACGAACGCGATCCGGACAAATTGGTGGACATCATCGCCGCCATGGAGCCCACGCTGGGCGGCATCAACCTCGAAGACATCAAGGCGCCCGAGTGCTTCTACATCGAGAAGAAGCTGCGCGAGCGCATGAACATCCCGGTCTTCCACGACGACCAGCACGGCACCGCCATCATCTCGGCCGCCGCCATGCTCAACGGCTTAGAGCTGGTGGGCAAAGACATCGGCCAAGTCAAAGTGGCCGTGTCGGGCGCAGGCGCTGCAGCCATCGCCTGCCTCGACGTGATGGTGGGCCTGGGCGTCAAGACCAGCAACATCTTTGTGTGCGACTCCAAAGGCGTGATCTACGAAGGCCGCCCCGGCGGATATGACGAGTCCAAAGCCCGCTACGCGCAAAAGACCGAAGACCGCACACTGGCCGACGCGGTCAAGGGCGCAGACGTGTTCCTGGGTTGCTCGGCCCCCGGCGTGATGACCGTGGACATGGTCAAAACCATGGCCGACAAGCCGATCATCTTGGCGCTGGCCAACCCCGAGCCCGAAATCCGCCCCGAGCTGGCCAAGGCCGCGCGCCCGGACTGCATCATCGCCACCGGCCGCTCGGACTACCCGAACCAGGTCAACAACGTCCTGTGCTTCCCCTACATCTTCCGGGGTGCATTGGACTGCGGCGCGACCAAGATCACCGAGGCCATGAAGCTGGCTTGCGTGCGGCAGATCGCCGACCTGGCCAAGGCCGACATCAGCGAAGAAGTGGCCAGCGCTTACGCCGGGCAAGACCTGACCTTTGGCAGCGAGTACCTGATCCCCAAGCCGTTTGACTCGCGCCTGATCTTGCGCATCGCGCCTGCCGTGGCCCAGGCCGCAGCCGATTCGGGCGTGGCCGCGCGCCCGATCACCGACATGGACGCCTACCGCCAGCAGTTGCAGAGCTTTGTCTCGCAAACCGGCCTCTTGATGCGCCCGATCTTCAACGCCGCCAAGGCCGTGCCCAACGGCGCCAAGCGTGTGGCCTATGCCGACGGTGAAGACGACCGCGCCTTGCGCGCTGCGCAAATGGCCATCGACGAAAAACTGGCCCACCCGATCCTGATCGGTCGCCCCTCGGTCATCGCCGCACGCATCGAAAAAGCCGGTCTGCGCATGCGCCTGGGTGTGGACGTGGACAACGTGAACCCCGAAGACGATCCGCGCTTTCGCCAGTATTGGGAGCACTACCACCAGCTGATGAAGCGCAACGGTGCAACGCCTGCTGTGGCCAAAGCCGCCGTGCGCCGCTCCAACACCATCATCGGCTCGCTGATGGTCTCGCTGGGTGATGCCGACGCCATGATCTGTGGCCTGGCCGGCACTTACATGACGCACTTGGAGCGCATCGACGCCATCTTGGGCAAGCGCGCGGGCGTGAACAATTACGCCGCCGTGAACGCGCTCATGACCAACCAGGGCCCGCTCTTCATCACCGACACCTATGTGCAGGAAGACCCCAGCGCCGAGCAACTGGCCGAGATCGCTTTCATGGCGGCCCAAGAAGTGCAACGCTTTGGCATCGTGCCCAAGGTGGCCTTCCTCTCGCATTCAAGCTACGGTTCGTCCAAGCGCGCCTCGGCCCGCAAGATGCGCCTGGCGCGTGACCTGTTTGTGGCGCAGCACCCCGACATCGAATGCGATGGCGAGCTGCACGGCGACGCCGCCCTGCAGCCCGAGATCCGCAGCGCTTACATCGAAGACAGCACGCTGAGCGGCTCGGCCAACTTGCTGGTCTGCCCCAACCTGGACTCCGCCAACATCTTGTACAACGTCATGAAAACCACCACCAGCGGCGGCGTGACGGTTGGCCCGGTGCTCATGGGCACCGCGGCCACAGCGCACATCCTGACGCCAGCGGCCACCGTGCGCCGCGTGCTCAACATGACGGCATTGGCCGTGGCCTGCGCCAACGCCTGAGGCTGGTGCACCGGTGCGCCCTGACTGGGCGCACTCGGCGTTCGATCGTGAAAATCACCTGTTTTGGTGCACAACAAACCCTTGTTATGCACCAAACAGGTTTTTAACGGGGGAATGCCCTGACAAACGCGCCAGGGGCTTCGCAGATAATGGGCATCGAATTTGCTAGACAAGATTCACCGTTTATTTGCCCTCAGGAGCCCTCCATGACCAAGCGTTTCTTCCTCAAGACCACCGCCATGCTGGCCGCTGTTGCCGCTTTTGGCACAGCGCAGGCCCAAACCACGCCCATCAAGTTCCAGATGGACTGGCGTTTTGAGGGCCCTGCCGCTTTCTTCTTGGTGCCTGGTGCCAATGGTTATTTCAAAGATGCCAAGCTGGACGTGACCGTGGATTCTGGCAACGGTTCGGGCGGCGCGGTCACCCGCGTGGCCTCGGGCACTTACGACATGGGCTTTGCCGACTTGGCCGCCCTGATGGAATTCCACGCCAACAACCCCGATGCGCCCAACAAGCCTGTGGCCATCATGATGGTTTACAACAACACACCCGCGTCGGTCATGGCACTGAAGAAGTCCGGCATCAAAACACCTGCCGACCTGGCTGGCAAAAAGCTGGGGGCCCCCGTGTTTGACGCTGGTCGCCGGGCCTTCCCCATCTTCCAAAAAGCCAACGGCATCGGCAATGTGGCCTGGACCGCCATGGACCCACCACTGCGTGAAACCATGCTGGTGCGCGGCGACGTGGACGCCATCACCGGCTTCACCTTCACCTCGCTGCTCAACATCGAAGCACGTGGCGTGAAAGCCGAAGACGTGGTTGTGATGCAGTACCCCGACTACGGCGTGAAACTGTATGGCAACGCCATCATCGCTTCGCCCAAAATCCTGAAAGAAAACCCAGCTGCTGTGAAAGCCTTCTTGGCCGCTTTCACCAAGGGCGCCAAAGACGTGATGGCCAACCCGGCCAAGGCGATTGAAACCGTCAAGGCCCGTGACGGCATCATCAACGTGGATCTGGAAACCCGCCGCTTGAAATTGGCCATCGACACCGTGATCAACAGCCCCGATGCGCACACCGAAGGCTTCGGTCAGGTCAAGGGCCCACGCCTGTCGCTGATGGCTTCGCAAGTGTCTGACGCGTTCAACACCAAGACCCGCGTCAAGGCCGACGACATCTGGAACGGCTCCTTCTTGCCTTCGGCCAAAGACCTGGACATCTTGCCCAAAATCAAGAAGTGATCCCCACCCGGTCTGATCGCGCATCGGACCGGATCGGCTGAAGCCCAGCCGCAGCCCCAATAGACCGCAGCCCCGTGCTGCGGTTTGTTTGAGGCCCAGCTGTATACACGTTCGAACACCATTTCCCGAGTTCACACCATGTCCCAAGACGCATTCGTTGATTTCCAGAATGTCTGGCTGGCCTACAACGACGAGTTGCTGGCGCAAAACCACTTCGCGGTGGAAGACATCAACCTGCAGGTCAAGCAAGGCGAGTTCATCGCCATCGTCGGCCCATCGGGCTGCGGCAAATCGACCTTCATGAAGCTGACCACCGGCCTGAAGATGCCAAGCCGTGGCCGCATCCTGGTGGACGGCCAGCCCGTGACCGGCCCGCTCAAGATCAGCGGCATGGCGTTTCAGGCCTCGTCGCTCTTGCCTTGGCGCACCACGCTCGACAACGTGCTGCTGCCGCTGGAAATCGTGGAGCCCTACCGCACGAACTTCAAGCAAAAAAAGGCCGAATATGTGGAGCGCGCCCGCAAGCTGCTGAACACCGTGGGCCTGGCCGGTTACGAAGACAAGTTCCCCTGGCAACTGTCGGGCGGCATGCAGCAACGCGCCAGCATCTGCCGTGCCCTGATTCATGAACCCAAAATGCTGCTGCTGGACGAGCCCTTTGGTGCGCTCGATGCGTTCACGCGCGAAGAGCTCTGGTGCATCTTGCGCGACCTGTGGACCGAGCAAAAGTTCAACGTCATCTTGGTCACGCACGACCTGCGCGAATCGGTGTTCTTGGCCGACACGGTGTACGTGATGAGCAAGAGCCCAGGCCGCTTTGTGGTGAAAAAAGAAATCGACCTGCCGCGCCCGCGTGATCTGGAGATCACCTACACGCCCGAGTTCACCAACATCGTGCACGAGCTGCGCGGCCACATCGGTGCCATGCGCAAGACCGGTGCCACGATCAACCAATAAGCGGGAGCCTCGCACATGAAACAAAAAACACTGGAACGCTGGTCCCCCTGGGTTTTGCTGGTCCTCAGCATCCTGATCTGGGAAGGCCTGTGCCGCGCCTTCAACGTCTCGGAATTCGTTTTCCCAAGCCCCTCGCGCATCGCGATGCAAACCATCGAGTTCAAAGAAGTGATCGCTGGCCACGCCTGGCGCACCTTTTGGGTGACCATGGTGGGCTTCGGCATCGCCATCGTGGTCGGTGTGTTGCTGGGCTTTGTCATCGGCAGCTCGCGCCTGGCCTATGCCGCCGTGTACCCGCTCATGACGGCCTTCAACGCCCTGCCCAAAGCGGCCTTCGTGCCGATCTTGGTGGTGTGGTTCGGCATCGGTATCGGCCCCGCCATCCTCACAGCCTTCCTCATCAGCTTTTTCCCGATCATGGTGAACATCGCCACCGGTCTGGCCACGCTGGAGCCTGAGCTGGAAGACGTGCTGCGCGTGCTGGGCGCCAAGCGCTGGGACGTGCTGGTCAAGGTCGGCCTGCCACGCTCCATGCCTTACTTTTACGGCTCGCTCAAAGTGGCCATCACGCTGGCATTTGTCGGCACCACGGTGTCCGAGATGACGGCGTCGAACGAAGGCATTGGCTACCTGCTGATCTCGGCGGGCTCGGCCATGCAGATGGGCCTGGCGTTCTCTGGCTTGGTGGTCGTGGGCGCCATGGCCATGGTCATGTACGAACTGTTCAGCTACATCGAAAAACACACCACAGGCTGGGCGCATCGCGGCTCGCAGGGTGAATGAAACGCGTGAACGGGTTGGCGTGAAGTTGGACAAGCTCATCGGCTGCGCCATATGACTTGGCTGGCACGTCTTGATTTGGACTACACGCTCGAAGCCGATCGCAGCGTGGCCCGCTACCTGCACCAAGGCCCGCTGCGCATCTTGCAAAGCCTCTACCCCGAAGGCGATGCCATCTGCCACAACGTGCTGGTGCACCCGCCCAGCGGTTTGGTGGGCGGCGACACGCTCGACATGCACGTCACCGTCGGACCCGGCGCACATGGTCTGGTGACCACGCCGGGTGCCACGCGTTTTTACCGATCGGATGCAGGATTAGCCAAACAGCAAGTGCATGCGCGTGTCGAGGCCGATGCACGGCTGGAGTGGCTGCCACTGGAAGCCATTGCCTACAACGGCTGCGATGGCCTCAACCGTGCCATCTTTGAGCTGGCCCCCGGCGCAGAAATGATGACCTGGGACATCACCGCGCTGGGCCTGCCTGCTGCCGATTTGCCTTTTGTGCAAGGCACCTTTCGCCAGCACCTTGAAATCCCCGGTGTATGGCTGGAGCGCGGCACCTTGAGCGCAAGCGACGCACATTTGATGAACAGCCCCCTGGGCTTGGCCGGCCAGCGTTGCATGGCCACGCTGGTGTTTGCCGCCGGCAGCGCGATCGCACCTGAACGCAGCGAACGGGCTTTGTCCTGCGCCCGCGAATTGCTGGAAGCTTCAGAACTGCGCCTCACAGCCGGGGCCACCTCGCCGCACAAACAAGTCATCGTGCTGCGCGTGCTGTCGCCTGTGACCGAGCCGGCCATGCAGTTGCTGCGACAAGTGTGGGCTGCGTGGCGTCATGAGATGTGGGGCATGAGCGGTACTGTGCCCAGGCTTTGGAATCTGTGATTCTGGATTGCCGCGCTTCGCTCGCAATGACCAAAAATCAGCGGTACCGCTCAGCGCACAAGCTGTACATGGGCGGTCATTGCGAGGAGCGAAGCGACGCGGCAATCCAGTACGGTGATGGATTGGGCACTGTGCCGTTGATACCGCCGCAATCTGGATCAATGCGCTTCGCACAATGACCCAATGGCGCTTTGATCAAATCGCCACCAACTGCTGAATGTTCTTTTCTTTCATCTCGCTACCCGGCCCGCTGGCAATCACCTCGCCACGCTCCATCACCAAATACTGGTCGGCAAGTTCTTCGGCAAAGTCGTAATACTGCTCGCACAGCAGCACCGCCATGCGTTGGCCTTGCAGGCCCACGTCGGCCAGTTGGCGGATCACGCGGCCGATGTCTTTGATGATGCTGGGCTGGATGCCTTCGGTGGGCTCGTCCAGGATCAGCAAACGTGGCTTAGCGGCCAAGGCACGGGCAATGGCCAGTTGTTGTTGCTGGCCGCCTGACAAATCACCGCCTCGGCGGTGCAGCATTTGTTTGAGCACCGGAAACAGTTCAAACAACTCAGGGGGGATCGGGGTGCCGCCGGGTTGTGTGGCCAGGCCCATCAGCAGGTTGTCTTCGACCGTCAGGCGCGCAAAGATTTCGCGGCCTTGCGGTACATAGCCAATGCCTGCGGCCGCGCGTTCGTAAGGCTTGGCGCGTGTGAGGTCCTGGCCGTTCAGTGTGACGCTGCCGCTTTTGATGGGCACCAGGCCCATGAGCGATTTGAGCAGCGTGGTTTTGCCCACGCCGTTGCGGCCCAGCAGCACGGTGACTTGGCCTTGCGTGGCGCTCAAACTCACATCGCGCAGGATGTGGGAGCCGCCGTAGTACTGATGGATGTTCTTCACTTCTAACATGGTCACCGCCCCAAATAAACTTCAATCACCCGCTCGTCGGCTTGCACCTGGTCGAGCGTGCCCTGGGCCAGCACCGAGCCGTCGCACAGCACCGTGACGATGTCCGAAATGGAGCGGATGAAGCTCATGTCGTGCTCTACCACCATCAGCGAGTGCTTGCCCTTGAGCGTCAAAAACAGCTCGGCGGTGCGTTCGGTCTCAAAGTCGGTCATGCCCGCTACCGGCTCGTCCAACAGCAAAAGCTTGGGGTCTTGCATGAGCAGCATGCCGATCTCCAGCCATTGCTTTTGACCATGGCTGAGCACACCGGCCAGGGTGCTGACGCTGCCTGCCAAATGGATGGTGTGCAGCACTTCGGCCAGGCGGTCTGACTGCGCTGAGTCGAGCTTGAAGAACATTGAGGCCTTAACGCCCTTGGGTGTCTTCAAAGCGAGTTCCAGGTTTTCAAACACGGTGAGCTGCTCGAACACTGTGGGCTTTTGGAACTTGCGGCCAATGCCCAGCTGGGCGATCTCGGGTTCATTGTGGCGCAACAAATCGATGGTGCTGCCAAAGAACACGCTGCCTTCGTCAGGGCGGGTCTTGCCGGTGATGATGTCCATCATCGTGGTCTTGCCCGCACCGTTGGGGCCGATGATGCAACGCAGTTCACCGGGCGCGATGTCGAGCGACAGCTTGTTGATGGCCTTGAAGCCGTCAAAGCTCACGCTGACGTCTTCCAGATACAAGATGCGGCCATGGGTCACATCCACTTCGTTGGCGTCTTGCACCACGCGGCCATAGCCTGCGCTGCGGCCACCGGACTCGGTCGATTGGCTCAGCAGCTTGGCGTGTTCTGCCACGCGCTGGGCGCCTTTTTGCAAGAGATCGGGCGTCATGCTGCACCGCCTTTTTTCGTCAGAGTCTTGGCCTTGATCTTGGCGACCAGGCCCACAACGCCTTGCGGCAAATACAAGGTGACCGCGATGAACAGCGCACCTAAAAAGTACAACCAGAATTCAGGCGCCGTCACGGTGAGCCAGCTCTTAGCCCCGTTGACCAGGAAGGCCCCCACGATCGGGCCGATCAAGGTGCCACGGCCGCCGACCGCCGCCCACACCGCGATCTCGATCGAGTTGGCAGCGCTCATCTCGCCAGGGTTGATGATGCCTACCTGCGGCACATACAAAGCCCCCGCAATGCCACACATCACAGCCGAGATCACCCAGATGCTCAGCTTGTAAGGCAGTGGCGAATAGCCCGAGAACATGACACGCGTTTCGGCATCGCGAATGGCCATCAGCACACGCCCATATTTGCTGCCCACCAACCAGCGCGAGAACAGATAAAAGCCCAGCAGCGTCAAGCCGGTGATCACAAACAGCACCATGCGCATACCCGGTGTGGCAATCGGCAAATCCAAAATGCGCTTGAAGTCTGTGAAGCCGTTGTTGCCGCCAAAGCCGGTTTCGTTGCGGAAGAACAGCAGCATGGCCGCATAGGTCATGGCCTGGGTGATGATTGAAAAGTACACCCCTTTGATGCGCGAGCGGAAAGCGAAATAGCCGAACACAAAGGCAATGAATCCGGGCACCAGCACCACCAGCAGCACGGTGGCGATGAAGCTGTCCGACAGCGTCCAGTGCCAAGGCAATTCTTTCCAATCGAGGAAGACCATGAAGTCGGGCAAGTTGCTCTTGTAGTTACCGTCTTGCCCGATCTGGCGCATGAGGTACATGCCCATCACATAGCCGCCCAGTGCAAAGAACAAACCGTGGCCCAGCGACAGGATGCCGGTGTAGCCCCAGATCAGATCCATGGCCAGGGCGCAAATGGCGTAGCACATGATCTTGCCGATCAAAGCAATGGCGTAATCGCTCAGGTGAAAAGCACTGCCCGCAGGCACCAGCAAGTTAAACACCGGGGCCAGCACACCGACCGTGATCAGCGCCAGCAAAAACACCGACCAGGCTTTGCGTGTGAGCAAGGGCGCGGCTTGAGGAAGTTTGAAAGTTGTCATGTCCATGCCCATATTCACGCTTCGGCGCTGCGACCCTTCATCGCGAAGATGCCTTGCGGGCGCTTCTGGATGAAGACGATGATGAACACCAGCACGCAGATCTTGGCCAGCACAGCGCCGGTCCAACCTTCGAGCAACTTGTTAACGAGGCCCAGGCCCAGCGCGGCATACACCGTGCCCGCCAGCTGGCCCACGCCGCCGAGCACCACCACCATGAACGAGTCCACGATGTAGCTCTGGCCCAGATCGGGGCCGACGTTGCCGACCTGGCTGAGCGCACAACCGGCCAGGCCGGCGATGCCCGAGCCCAGCGCAAAAGCATAGGTGTCGATGCGGGCGGTGTTGACGCCCATGCACGAGGCCATGGGGCGGTTTTGCGTGACGCCGCGCACAAACAAGCCCAAGCGTGTCTTGCCGATCATGAGCGACATGCCGATCAGCACAGCCGCTGCGAACACGATGATCAGCACACGGTTCCAAGGCAGTTGCAAATTGGGCAACAGCTGCAGCGAGCCGCTCATCCACGAGGGGTTTTCCACGCCCACGTTTTGCGCACCAAACAAGCTGCGCACGCCTTGCATGAGCACCAAGCTGATGCCCCAGGTGGCCAGCAGAGTTTCCAGCGGGCGGCCATACAAATGCTTGAGCACGGTGCGCTCCATCACGGCCCCCACCAGGGCCGAGGTGATGAAGGCCAAAGGCACCGCCGCCAGCAAATACCAATCAAAAGCACCCGGCAGGTATTCGCGAAACAGCGCTTGCACCACGTAGGTGGCGTAGGCGCCGATCATCATCAGCTCGCCATGCGCCATGTTGATCACACCCATCAGGCCATAAGTGATGGCCAAGCCCAAGGCCACCAACAGCAAGATGGAGCCCAGACTGGCGCCGGTGAACAAAGTGCCCAATCGCTCACCCCAACGCAGGCTGTCTTGCACAGCCGCCAGTGATGTTTGAATTTGTTTTTTGACCGAAAGGTCTTGCTCTTCAGTCAAGCGCTGGTTGAGCAAGAGCAAGGTTTCCGGTTGCTGGCTGGCAGCCAACTCTTGGGCGGCCAGCAAGCGGTCATTGGGCACGCTGCTGCCCAGCAGCGCTGCGGCACGGGCTTGGCGCACCAAACTCTTGACGGTCTCGTCTTGTTCGGCAGCCAGTGCTTTGTTCAGCAGGGGGGCGCGGCTGGCATCGGGCTCTTTGAGCAGCGACAAAGCGGCCAAGCGGCGCACCTTCACATCGGGGCTGAACAACTTGAGCGCCGCCAAGGCGGTGTCGAGTTCGCCCCGCAGGCGGTTGTTCAGCATCACCTCTTCGGCATCATCGGGCAAGGGCACCGACTGGCCCGTGACCGGGTCTGTGCCCTGTCCATCGCGGACCATGATTACCTGACCCTTGCTGATCTTGACGACATCGTCCGACAGCGCCTGCAGGTAAACCGCCGTTTTTTCATCACCCTGGGCCACCGCTTGGGCCAAGGCTTGCACACGCGCATCGCTGTCTCCGATCGCAATGCCTCGGGCCTCCTGAATCGTCAGGGCGTGCGCAGCCGTCATGGCCCACAACGCACTGGCGATCAACGCGCTTTTCACAATCCATCTTTTCATTTTGATCATCTCTTGGTCTGACAAAGCTTGGCTTGAAAATTCAACGCTCACAAACGAACATGTCGGGGCTAAAGCCACCGACCTACCTGAAGATCACGTAGGTCGGAGCTTCAGACCCCGACAAGCATTCAAGCTTTCAAACGATCACTTCTTGACAGGTTCGTCAGGCTTGACGTCGTTGCCAGGGATGTAAGGGCTCCATGGCTTGGCTTTCACCGGGCCAGGTGTCTTCCAGACCACGTTGAACTGGCCGTCGGCCTTGATCTCGCCGATGAACACCGACTTGTGCAAATGGTGGTTTTTCTCGTCCATCTTGCTGGTGATGCCGCTTGGCGCCTTGAAAGTTTGACCGGCCATCGCCGCGATCACTTTGTCGGTGTCGGTGGACTTGGCTTTTTCAACCGCTTGCTTCCACATGTTGATGCCGATGTAAGTCGCTTCCATCGGATCGTTGGTGAGAGGCTTGTCTTTGTGACCCGCGATGCCCTTGGCCTTGGCGTAAGCAGACCACTTCTTCACGAACTCGTCATTGGCAGGGTTCTTGATGCTCATGAAGTAGTTCCATGCAGCCAGGTGACCGACCAAAGGCTTGGTGTCCACGCCGCGCAACTCTTCTTCACCCACCGAGAAGGCCACCACAGGCACGTCTTTGGCCTTCAAGCCAGCGTTGCCCAGTTCCTTGTAGAAAGGCACATTGGAGTCACCGTTGATGGTGGACACCACAGCGGTCTTGCCACCGGCACTGAACTTCTTGATGTCGGCCACGATGGTTTGGTAATCGCTGTGACCAAACGGGGTGTACTTTTCATCGATGTCAGAGTCTTTCACGCCTTTGCTTTTCAGGTAAGCGCGCAAGATTTTGTTGGTGGTGCGGGGGTACACGTAGTCGGTGCCCAGCAAGACCCAACGCTTGGCCGCGCCGCCTTCTTTGCTCATCAGGTAGTCCACAGCAGGGATGGCCTGCTGGTTGGGCGCAGCGCCGGTGTAAAACACGTTTTTGGACAGCTCTTCACCTTCGTACTGCACGGGGTAGAACAGCAGGCCGTTCATTTCTTCCACAACCGGCAAGACAGATTTGCGTGACACCGAAGTCCAGCAACCGAAGATCACCGAGACTTTGTCTTGGCCAAGCAGCTGCTTGGTTTTTTCAGCGAACAGGGGCCAGTTGGAGGCCGGGTCCACGATCACGGGTTCGAGCTTCTTGCCGAGCACACCGCCCTTGGCGTTGATCTCGTCGATGGCCATGAGCACGGTGTCTTTCAACACGGTCTCGGAAATGGCCATGGTGCCGGACAGGCTGTGCAACACACCGACTTTGATGGTGTCGGCAGCCAAGGCTTGCACGGAGAGGGTCAAGCTGCCAGCCACAATGGCTGCGGCAGTAGCGAGGGCTTTGAGATTGCCACGACGGTTCATCATGTGATCACTCCAATCAGGAAGTTAGTTGTTCAACAAAAAGGGCGGAGCGCTTGCAACGCTGAAACCTCTCTTGCAATCGCCGTGCCAACTTTTCAAAATACCGCCGTGCACCAGAACATGCCCCAGCGACTTCCTAGGGAAATGGCGCCCTCCCTATAAAGAGGCATGCTCTTTGCTACATTGAAGCCATCACACCGATTCACTTTCAAAGCACGCACCAATATGGAACTCACCCCTCGCGAAAAAGACAAGCTGCTGATCTTCACAGCCGCTTTGTTGGCCGAGCGCCGCAAGGCCCGTGGCCTGAAACTGAACTACCCCGAATCCATCGCGCTGATCAGCGCCGCTGTCATGGAAGGCGCACGGGATGGGAAGACTGTGGCCCAACTGATGAGCGAAGGCCGCACTGTTTTGACCCGTGCCGACGTGATGGACGGCATCGCCGAAATGATCCCCGACATCCAAGTCGAAGCCACATTTCCCGACGGCACCAAATTGGTGACCGTGCACCAACCCATCGTTTGAACACCCCTCTCAGCCCGCCCCACTTGGAGACATTCCCATGAAAAAACTCGCAACGCTTTTCATTGCCACTGCTGCGGCCCAGGCCATGGCGCACGACGGACACGGCTTGAGTGGCTCGCACTGGCACAGCACCGATGCCTGGGGCTTTGTGGTCTTTGGCGCCATGGCGCTGGCCGCATGGTTCATCGGCCGCGGCAAGTGAGGCCCACATGACTCCTGGTGAACTTTTGATTGACAGCGGCACGCACCCGCTCAATGTGGGGCGCCGCACCTGCACCCTGGTGGTGCAAAACGCCAGCGACCGCCCCATACAAGTGGGCTCGCATTACCACTTTGCCGAGACCAATGCGGGCTTGCGCTTTGAGCGCACGCTGGCACAAGGCATGCGGCTGAACATCGCCTCGGGCACGGCGGTGCGCTTTGAGCCTGGCCAACAACGCACCGTCGAGTTGGTGGACTATGCGGGTGACCGTGTGGTGTATGGCTTTCGTGGACTGACCCAAGGCCCGCTCGACAACCCCAAGAAAGCTGACTGACATGGCCCACATCGACAAACGCGCTTATGCCGAAATGTTCGGCCCCACCGTGGGCGACCGCGTGCGCCTGGCCGACACGGCCTTGGTCATTGAGGTCGAAAAAGACTTCACGCTGCAAGCCGGAGGCTACGGCGAAGAGGTTAAATTTGGCGGCGGCAAAACCATCCGCGATGGCATGTCGCAATCGCAGAGGACCAATGCCGCCCACGGAACGGGCCCTGAAGCGCCTGGTGCGATGGACTGCGTGCTGACCAACGCGCTGATCATCGACCACTGGGGCATCGTCAAGGCCGACATTGGCCTCAAGGGCAACCGCATCGCGGCCATTGGCAAGGCGGGCAACCCCGACACCCAACCGGGTGTGGACATCATCATCGGCCCCGGCACCGAGATCATCAGCTGCGAAGGCTTGATCGTCACCGCAGGCGGCATCGACTCGCACATCCACTTCATCGCACCCCAGCAGATCGACGAGGCCCTGGCCAGCGGCGTGACCACCATGCTGGGCGGCGGCACGGGCCCGGCCACCGGCACTTTTGCCACCACCTGCACACCCGGCCCGTTCAACATCGAGCGCATGATGCAAGCGGCTGATGCCTTTGCGATGAACATCGGCTTTTTGGGCAAGGGCAACGCGGCCTTGCCTGCCGCGCTGCACGAGCAAATCAGCGCGGGCGCGATTGGCCTCAAGCTCCACGAGGACTGGGGCACCACGCCAGCGGCCATCGACAACTGCCTGAACGTGGCCGAAGAAACCGACACGCAAGTGGCCATCCACACCGACACGCTCAACGAATCGGGCTTTGTGGAAGACACCGTGGCCGCCTTCAAGGGCCGCACCATCCACACCTTCCACACCGAGGGCGCGGGTGGAGGACACGCACCCGACATCTTGAAAGTGGTGGGCGAGGCCAATGTATTGCCGTCGTCGACCAACCCGACGCGCCCTTACACCATCAACACGCTGGACGAGCATGTGGACATGCTCATGGTCTGCCACCACCTGGACCCGGCCATTGCCGAAGACCTGGCCTTTGCCGAAAGCCGCATCCGCAAGGAAACCATCGCGGCCGAGGATATCCTGCACGACCTGGGCGCCATCAGCATGATGAGCAGCGACAGCCAGGCCATGGGCCGGGTGGGCGAGGTCATCATCCGCACCTGGCAGACCGCGCACAAGATGAAGCAGCAGCGCGGCAGCCTGCCCGGCGACACCGACCGCCACGACAACGCCCGCGTCAAGCGCTACATCGCCAAGTACACGATCAACCCCGCCATTGCACACGGCATGAGCCACGAAGTGGGCAGCATCGAAGTGGGCAAATGGGCCGATTTGGTGATCTGGAAACCTGCGTTCTTCGGGGTCAAACCCGCCCTGATCATGAAAGGCGGCTTCATCGCGCTGGCAGCCATGGGCGACCCGAACGCGTCCATCCCCACACCGCAGCCGGTGCACTACCGCCCCATGTTTGGCAGTTATGGCGGTGCGCTGTCACGCGGCTCGCTGACTTTTGTCTCGCAAGCGGGTTTGCAGGCGGGCATTGGTGCGCGGTATGGCCTGCAAAAAACCTTGTCGGCCGTGAAGAACATCCGCAAGGTGGGTAAGAAAGACATGGTCCACAATGATTACGCGCCCCGCATGGAAGTCGATGCCCAGACCTACGCGGTGCGCGCCGACGGCCAGCTGCTGGTGTGCGAACCGGCCACCAGCCTGCCCATGACGCAACGCTACTTTTTGTTCTAAAAAAAACTCCCCTGTAGGAGCCCACCCCTGTGGGCGATGCGCGTGGCACTCGCCCCATAAAACCATCGCCCACAGGGTGGGCTCCTACACTCAACCGATTCAACGACCCATTTTTGTCCTGAAATACCCTCTTTGTAGGAGCACACCCCTGTGGGCGATGCGCGTGGCACTCGCCCCATAAAACCATCGCCCACGGGGTGGGCTCCTACACTCAACCGATTCAACGACCCATTTTTTGCACTGAAACCCCCTCTTTGTAGGAGCCCACCCCTGTGGGGGATGCGCGTGGCACTCGCCCCACAAAACCATCGCCCACAGGGTGGGCTCCTACACTCAACCGATTCAACGACCCATTTTTGCCCTGAAACCCCCTCTTTGCAGGAGCCCCCCCCTGTGGGCGATGCGCGTGGCACTCGCCCCACAAAACCATCGCCCACGGGGTGGGCTCCTACAAAAACCAAATGCCATGACCTCGCTACTCCATTGCTCCAAACTCATGCCACAAGGCCGTGGCCTGGCCCGTGTGCTGGTCAAGCGTGCCAGCATCATCACGCTCGATTGGGACACCCGGCAAAAAAGCCGCTTTGATGCGACCGACAGCACCGGCCGTGCGCTGGGTGTGTTCTTGCCCCGAGGCACTGTGGTGCGCGGCGGTGACGTGCTGGTGGCTGAAGACGGCTCGCTGATCCTCGTCGAATCTGCACCCCAAACCGTGCTGCGCATTACCGCTTGCAGCGAACATGGCTCGCCGTTTGACTTGACCCGCGCCGCCTACCACCTGGGCAACCGCCATGTGCCGATTGAACTCAAACCTGACCACCTGAAGATCGAGCCTGACCATGTGCTGGCCGATATGCTGCGCGCCATGCACTTGACGGTGGTGGCCACGTCCGAAGCCTTTGAGCCAGAGAGTGGTGCGTATGGTGACCACGGTGGGCATGCCGGACACGGGCACGAAAACGGACATACCCCAGCGCATGGCCATGGCCACAACCACGATCACCCACACACAGACAACGCCGCAACTGCCGAGCAGCATGTGCATGGCCCAGACTGCCAACACGGGCATGCAGCCCCTGCTTCAAGCCCGGCAGTGGCCAAGCGCATTCCTATCGGCATCCCCATCCGCACCGTGCAAGCCGCGTCCCATGTGCACGGCCCCGACTGCAAACATGAGCACTGACACCGCACCCTCGGGCTTGCTGCAACTCATCTGGCTCGCATCGCCAGCGCTGCCCATCGGCGGCTTTTCGTATTCCGAAGGTCTGGAAGCCGCCATCGAGCAAGGACTGGTACACCACGAACACAGCGCCACCGACTGGGTGGTGGACCAGATGCACCTGACGCAGTCACGCGGCGACATGGCCGTGCTGGCGCAAGCCATTCCGGCTTGGCAAATCGGCGATCAGGCCCGCTTGCAAGCACTCAACGACTGGGTCATGGCCACCCGCGAAACCGCCGAGATGCGCTTGCAAACCGAGCAAATGGGCCGCTCTCTGCTCGACTGGTTGCGCAACTTGCAGCAAGCGAGCGACGATCAATTGCGGCTGTGCGCTAGCCTGCCTGTGACCTACCCAATGGCCATGTCCTTGGCTTTGTCCCTGGCCCACGCGCCCCTGGACCAAGCCCTGCAGGCTTATGCCTTTGGCTGGGCCGAGAACATGACCCAGGCGGCCCTCAAGTCCGTGCCTTTAGGTCAAAGTGCAGGCCAACGCATGCTGGCACGCCTGGCCCGCGAAATCCCGCTGGCGGTGCAAACCGCCATGCAAATGAGCAACGACGACCGCCAAGCCTTCAGCCCCATGCTGGCCATCCTGTCGTCGCGTCACGAAACCCAATACTCCCGAATTTTCAGATCATGACTTCTGCACTGCACCACATCCCGAACCGCACCCGCAAACTGCCGCCCCTGCGCGTGGGCATCGGCGGACCCGTGGGCTCCGGCAAAACCACGCTCCTCGAGATGCTGTGCAAAAACATGCGCGAGCGCTGGGACCTGATTGCCATCACCAATGACATTTACACCAAAGAAGACCAGCGCTTGCTCACGGTGAGCGGCGCATTGCCTGCCGAGCGCATCATGGGCGTGGAAACCGGTGGCTGCCCGCACACCGCCATCCGCGAGGACGCGTCCATCAACCTCGAAGCGATTGACCGCATGCTGGAGAAGTTCCCAAACGCCGATGTGGTCTTCATCGAAAGCGGCGGCGACAACCTGGCCGCCACCTTCAGCCCCGAACTGAGTGACCTCACGATCTATGTGATCGACGTGGCTGCTGGCGAAAAGATCCCACGCAAAGGCGGTCCCGGCATCACCAAGAGCGATTTGTTTGTCATCAACAAAACCGACCTGGCCCCGCATGTTGGGGCCGACCTGCAAGTGATGCGAGACGACACCAACCGCATGCGCCCCAACCGCGAGACCCGCCCATGGGTGATGACCAACCTGAAAACGCTGGACGGCCTGGCCGAAGTGGTGGCCTTCATCGAAAAACGGGGCATGCTCCATCCCGCTTGATTCACTTTGGGTGGGAAGAAAGGTGGGAAGAGGAAAACCTGCGGTTTAACTCGCTACAATCTGACCCCAAGGAAGCGTGGCAGAGTGGTCGATTGCACCGGTCTTGAAAACCGGCGACTTGAAAAGGTCCGTGAGTTCGAATCTCACCGCTTCCGCCAGGATACAACCCTAAGTGATTGATTTACTTAGGGTTTTTTCTTTTGTGCTTTTACTGAGTCACACTCCAAGTCACACTAATGTGCTGGACTTCACTCCTCTAACCACGACATATCTGGACAATGTCGCTGGGCCACAACGCTTCCAACTCCTCACAACTCATCTCCTCCTGTCACTGTCACGCTGGCGCTGGGTGTATCTCAGACACTGTTTCAAAGTTCACTGAGTATGACTTGCCGCCATAACCGTATCGGAAGACCTCAAGCGGAGCGCCATTACAACAAACTCACAACTACTTTGGCGGCTGGGAGGCTGGCTTCAGGATGGAAGAGGTAATGACAGTTCAAGTCCCTACAGTTTTAGCGTATGCGGCGTCGATTACCGCTTGAGTTTTTCATCCAGAGCACTATACTTAAACACGGGTTTTGTATCGTTGATACAATATTCTACGAAAAAAATTTTAGGATTCAAGTGATGTTTATTTTTCGCAAAAATATTTCTCTATTCATATTTTTAATTTCCTTCCTATGCGCAAAAACGTATGCAGGTTCCTACTATGCAATGAAAGAGGATTTCACTCCTAAAATTGAGACGAAGTATCCTCAGCTCGATAATGAAATTGATGCTGATGTTGGTGATACTATTCTAAGCACCTTGTATAGTGAAGTAAGGCCATCATTGGTATTGAAAGAATCTATTATTAACTTCCCGCTAAAAATCCTATGGCAAACAATTAATATTTCTATTGCAAAAGGTCAATTGCCGCTTTATAAATCTACAGACGATGGGAAATTCTATGAAGGGTTAGAATCTGTTGTTCAAGGATTAGGTAAAAAATCGGGACCTCCAGCTAAGGGGGTGGTTTTTGTTCCAGCCGATAAAAACAAACCTGTCCAAGTTTGCTATCTTGAACGAGAAAATAGTCATATTAATTGCAATCCTTCAGAGGACTTAAAGGAGAATTTAAGTTTCACATATTCGACGGTTGCTATTGATCAAAAGGACAGCTTTAAAAGAGAGCTTATATTTACTGGCGTCTCACAGAAAACAATAATGTTCATCTATAAAGAATTTGTAGATAACCTTGCCAGACCAGCATTTACAACCGAACTCAAGTATGATATTTCCGATGATGGAATGATTGGATATAAAGGTGCAAGATTTATGGTTATAAAGGCGGGAAATACTGGGGTGCGATACAAAGTGCTTAAGGGTTTGAATTAGACGATTGTGGAATAAAGTCGGCAATCCGATAATAAGTTTCATTTGTGGTGGCGAAATGTAAATCGGCATCCAAGAGAAATAATTATTTTCGATTGTGCTTGCAAATAAGCCTGTGTTACCGCTGGCTTTTTGTCTAGTGCTAGACAGTTATTTCTTCGCCGCAGCTTGCTGAATGATTGCGGCAGCAATGCTGGCAGCACTCATAGACTGACGGGCGGTACGCTTAGCCAATCGCAGCAGACTGAATATGGCACTGCGGAACGAGCCGTTGTTGCCCGCAATGGCAGAGAGCAGTTGTGCGTCGCTTAAAAACGACATTCTCGTCAGTGGCAATGCGGCGAGCCATTGGCGCGTACTCAACGTCAGTTGCCGCATTCATTTACACTAACATACACCTAGCCTTTACTCTTTTGTCCAACTGGCTGATATTGTTGGTGGCGAGAATGAAGATGGCATGCTTGCTGTTCACACGCTTTAGATATCTCGCTATGCCAGTTTCTTTAGGTAAATTGTCAACCTGAAGTACAGCCTATCTTCACAGCGTCGATCCAGTCCAATAGTGTCAGGATAGATTCTGTATTTATTTGTTTGACACCCTGTAAAGGTCCATCTAAGATCCTTGTTAGACAAAACGAGGTATCAAGCGATGGCAAAAGGACAATTGGTCGGTTACATCCGAGTGAGCACTGAAGAGCAGAACACTGCCCGTCAGCAAGAGGCATTGGCCGACTTCAATATCGACAAAACCTTCACCGACAAAGCCTCAGGCAAAGACACTGAGCGCCCACAACTTCAGGCAGCGCTGGCCCATCTCCGTGAAGGTGACACATTCATCATCTATTCCATGGATCGGCTGTCCCGCTCACTGACTGACTTGATCAACACAGTCAGGGGTTTAACAGCCAAAGGCGTGAAAGTTCAGTTCATCAAGGAAGCGCTGACCTTCACGGGCGACAACAACCCGATGGCCAATTTGTTGTTGGGCGTCATGGGATCACTCGCCGAATGGGAACGGGCAGTCATTCGTGAGCGTCAGTTGGCCGGGATTGCCATCGCCAAAACCAAGGGTGCCTACAAGGGTCGAAAGCAAGCCTTGACGCCATCTGAACAAACAGAACTCAAAACACTCGCCGAATCTGGTGTCAGCAAATCAGTTCTCGCCCAACAGTTCGCCGTGTCCCGTCAGACGGTCTATGCCTACCTGAAATAAAAAATCAGATATTTGATTCCCAGCATAAATAAAGATGTGACGGCAATTCAGACCATCACAAGGGAATCAAACAATGAAGCAAATCTACAGCCTGTTCAGCGATGAAAAAATGACCTTCGGTCAGCACCGCGGCACCAAGATCCAAGATCTGCCGCTGTCATACCTGAAGTGGTTGATCGTGACAGTCAAAGACAGCGTGTCAGCCGAGAAGTTTGCCCTTGAGTTGGGTCGGCGAGAAAAATCTTTTCGCTGAACTGTCAGCATAAATAAATCAAACACTACTCAGTAGCGTCTGCCCCACGTCGAAGCGGGCCTGTAATCCGTCGGAATGTCGGTAGTCAAGGTGACGAGTAGCACTGTCTTCATAGAACGAAACCCACGCTGGGCTGCCTCAAAGGCTCGGGAGCAATCACCGAAGCATTTTCTATGTCGTAATGGTTCAGATGATCTGTGATGGTCATCAAAGTTAGCGCCCCTTGAAGATACGGTAGGGCCAGAGAGTTAGAGATCTCCCGTGAGCATAAGCCGATGAGACACACCAGCACCTGAAAGTGTCTCTGAAATCATTGATGGGTAGTAGGTGAGCAATAGAGCCTTCGGTAATGCTGAACTATCGACTAAATCCCTGTGCTAGTCCTGTGGCGACAGATGACAATCATTGAGCACCCCCGTGGATGGGTGCTCTATGGACTCAAGATGAGCGAGTTCAATGTTGGATCATCTGATGGGTGTTTGAATGTGTGGATGAAAAAAGATCAGTTGCCACGAAGTGGGAAATGATCTTTTTAGTGAGTGCTTGTCACTCGCTGTGAATTGAAATCAGCAATCAAGAAATTGATGTCATTCAGGGCTTCCAGCTAGCGCCGGCACCACGAACTTCATGCACAGACAAATACTTGCGTAAAGATAAATGAATTCTGTTCACCTCTCAATGCTTTCTCGCATTCATCCTAGTGGTACTGGTCCACGGCACCGTGAATTCACATACTGTAGTCAACGCCGAGAAGATTAGCCAGGCACTTGCAATGCTTGCGCACATATATGTAGTTGACGGTATCCACTTGCAGTGATACAGTTTATGAAATTCAGAAAAATTTCATTGCTATCAAATATCTAGGTAGCACTAAAGATTAATTTTTAAATTTTTTCAACTACATTCAATTCTGTTGTCAGCGAACCTCGGATCGGCGGATTTGAAAAATACATCTTTTCGCTATGGACATAAAAGACCTTGAACACGAAATAAAGCAGTTGACAGTGGCTGAGATAGCCGCCAAGACTGAAAAGTCAGAGCGATATATTAAAACGTATTTGACTCGGAATGGAGTTTCCTGTCTTGATTATGATGGTGAAGCTAAGAAAGCTGCATCCATTCAACGTCTTGCTTACGAAGAGCAGAGAGCTACTACTCAGAGAGAAACGAGCAAGGCAGAAAAGCGATCTGGTCAAACTGCAGCTAGTGCAATGATTGCCAACGAAAAAGAAAGTGATAGTCTTTTCACGACAGTATCTGCACTATATGGTTTAGTTTGGTTCGGACTAACTATGTGGGGTTTTAGTGCTAACGGCGCTGCATTTTTCCTGTTTTGGCTGCTAATGAGTTTCGGTTTTTTCATGGCAAGCATGATGACTTGGTCGTCTTTGTCAGATAGTGCCGAGAAAAATCGATTAAATAGAATGCCTTCAAGCGAGCGGGATCTCTACACGGCAAGAAAAGATGCCATACGAGCTGCACAAAACGAAATATTAGCTAGACATAGTGCAATTGATAGGTATGGGTTATCTAACGCAAATTTGGTATGTCCACATTGTCAAACCAAAGGAAGCGTTCGCAGTAAGTCTGCCGAAGAAATAACAAGCACAAAAGTGGTTCCCATTATTGGTAACAATATCAAGGCTCGAAAAAAGGTCACACAAATGCACTGCGACAATTGTGATACAACTTGGAATGTTTGATTCACAAATTTTTTTATCATCAACAAAGGAAATCTTTCATGAAAACTGCTGCAATTATTTCTATCATTGTTCTTGGGGCTAGTTTAGTCGGTTGTGGGAAATCCTCGTCTTCATCCTCTTATTCTGGTCCTTCTGGACTTAGTTCAGATCAGAAAGATAAATATAATAACCTGAGCTCGGAGGGTAAAGCCTACGTGGATCAACAGATGAAGAATTACGACAATTCTCGTAAATAATTCTTTTTTTAATAGAAAATCCGCCTTCTGGCGGTTTTTCTATAGGCGGATTCAAGTACGAGGTGCAACACGGTTTAACGAGGCGTGAAACACCTCGTGGGGCGTCTTGAATCCGAGCCGCTTTCTGGGTCGGTGATTCAATCTGTTTTCGATCATAGTCAACTCCTCAT
>NZ_NESC01000005.1 GCF_003063575.1 Limnohabitans sp. Jir72 | reverse complement strand
AAATTCGAGAATGTGAAAGAGCTTGAGATGGGCTTGAAGGAGTACATCCACTACTACAACAACGATCGGATCAAGATCAAACTAAAAGGGCTGAGTCCTGTGCAGTACAGAACTCAGCCCTCTATGGCCTAATCAGCCTTTTAAACCGTCCAACTTATTGGGGTCAGTTCACGAGGGAGGCTTGAATTGACCCGCCTATTGGCAGATCAGATGTAGTAAAGGCGACTTGCCACCATGCGGGCCACGCGGCGGCTCATCAGCGCGTGCACATCCTTGGCGGGCTCGCTGTCCTCGTCGGCACGGTCCATGGCGGTTTGCAGGTCGCGCATCATGCGGGTGTCGTTCTGGGCCATGGCCCACAGGCGCTGGTCCGAGCGGCGACGGGCCACTTGAGCTGACCAGCCGTCCAGATTGGCCATCAGTTTCTGGGCCAGAATGCGGGTCACGCCGCGCAAGGCCCCAATGGCCAGCACCGCCACAGCCCACAGGGCCAGCCAGGAGGCCAGCACATGGGTTTCGGCCCAGTCGTCGATCATTTGGTCGGCCATCACGACCAAGGCGGCCACGCCAGCGGCGAGCAGCAAGGTGGACAAGGTTTTGGCCGAAGTCGCCGGTGCCACGGCTTGGGCCGTGGCGGCGGGCATTTGGCCCAGCACAGATTTGCTGACAGTCGTGTTCATTTTGTATTCCCTTTCAACGGGTTTTGATACTTTGAGAACCAAAGAGTGTCAAAACCATGGCTTGAATATTAGGGTTAATACGGGTATTGTTCAACTTTATATTCATGATGTGTATCATTCACATTGGTGATGAATAGCCTATATTGGCGCTCACTCCTGCATGAACACCCCCATCCCCGCCTCCTTTCGCACCTTGGACCTGAACCTGCTTCGGGTTTTTGACGAGGTCATGGCCGAACGCAGCCTGACCCGGGCGGCACGCAATTTGTCGCTCACCCAGCCTGCAGTCAGCAACGCCTTGCGCCGCCTGCGCGATGCGCTGGACGACGAGCTGGTGCGCCGCCAGGGCCACGGCATCGAACCCACGCCCCGCGCTTTGGCCCTGTGGCCCAGCGTGCGCGAGGCCTTGCGCCAATTGCAAGCGGCCATCGTGCCCAGACTGTTCGTGCCGGGTCAGGCCAGCAGCACCTTTGTGCTGGCCATGGCAGATGCCACCGCGGCCGAACTCATGGGCGGGCTGGCCAGGCGGCTCGAGAGCGAAGCTCCCGGCGTTTCGCTGAGGGTGGTGCCGCTGACCACCCGCGATCCGCGCCGCCTGCTCAGCGATGGCGCCGCCGACATGGCATTGGGCTACTTTCCGGCGGTGCTCACCGATTTGACCGCCCGCGCCCAGGCTGGCGAGGCCGTCACTTTTGAACACCAGCGCCTGTACGCGGGTGAATACGTGTGCGTGATGCGCAAAGACCACCCCTTGGCCGATCAGCCGCTGACGATCCAGCACTACTGCAATGCACGGCATTTGCTGGTGAGCTTTTCGGGCAGGCCTTACGGCTTTGTCGATGAAGCCCTGGCCTCCATCGGCCAGCAACGACGCATCGTGATCACCGTCAACCAGTTCTTCACCGCCGGGCAAGTCGTGGTCAACTCCGATTTGCTCACCGTGCTGCCACGCCACTTTGTACCCACCACCGGCATGGCCGACCAACTGGCGCTGCGCGAGCTGCCCTTTGATGTGCCGCCGGTGCACGTCGAGGCCTTGTGGCACCGCCGCCTGCACCACGACAGCGCCCACCAATGGCTGCGCGGCCAATTGTTGCAAGTGGCGCAACAAGCCTTCATGCCTGAGAGCACCCCATGAACATTCAGCTTCTGTCGGACCTGCACCTGGAAAGCAACCCCGGTTTCATGCCCACGCCCGCCACTGGTGCCGATGTGCTGGTGCTGGCCGGTGACATTGGTTCCTACCAGAACAACTCGGCGCTCAGCGCCGCGGGCGACGCCGACTTTGGCCTGGGCCGCTTCTCGCCGCAAAACGGCTGGCCCACGCCAGTGCTGTTTGTGCCCGGCAACCACGAGTACGACGGCATGGACTTTGACGAAGCGCACCAGCGCCTGCAAGAGACCTGCGCCCGCTTGGGCATCACTTGGCTGGAGCGCGAAGTGGTGCAGCTGGGCGGGGTGCGTTTTGTCGGCACCACGCTGTGGTCTGACTTTGACGCGCTCGGCCCCCTGGCAGGACAAACATTGCCCGACAAAATCCCGGCGCACTTCAGCCACCCCAACAGCCAGTTCACCCGCCAGCTCAAGGCACGCGACAAAGCTTTTCGCGCCGCCAACTATTACCTGCGCAAAACCGGCACCACGCGGACGAACGCGCCTTGGCTGGCCGAAGGCATACGCGAACAAGCCCTGCTGTGCCAAGACTGGTTGAGCGCTGCCCTGGATGCCCCGTTTGACGGCCCCACCGTGGTCGTGACGCACTTTGCCCCCAGTCTGCGCAGCGCCGACCCACGCTACGGCGAAACGCCGGGCACGGCCGGATTTTGCAACGCGCTCGATGACCTGCTGCCCAAAGCCCAACTGTGGCTGCACGGCCATTTGCATTGCCCAAGCGACTATGCGGCGGGTGACTGCCGCGTGGTGGCCAACCCCTTGGGCTATGCGCACAAGGGCGAACAGCTTCGGTTCAAGGCACAGCAGCTGATCACCGTTTGAACGGTGCGTTGGCACACCGTGTTGGCGCTGGCACAGCCCACGGGATTGACCTGAGTCAACACGCGAGCACCGACATCGAACTAAGCTGAAAGCTCCCCCCCTCTGAGGAGCTTTCCATGAAAATTTTGTTGGCCGTTGACGGCAGTGAATTCACCAAAAAAATGCTGGCCTATCTGGCCACGCACGACGAGCTGTTCAGCACATCGAACAAGTACACCTTGATCACGGCACAAGCTCAATTGCCTGCACGGGCACGCGCCGTTGTGGGCAAAGAGGTGGTCGAAACTTACCAGCGCGAAGAAGCCGAAAAAGTGCTGGCCCCGGTGTCCACCTTTTTGGCCCGCCATGGCATCGAGGCCAAAAGCATCACCAAGGTCGGTCATGCGGGCGAGATCATCTCAAAGACCGCCGACAGCGGCAAGTTCGACATGGTGGTGATGGGTTCGCACGGCCACGGCACGCTGGGCAACCTGGTCATGGGTTCGGTGGCCACACAGGTGCTGGCGCACTGCAAAGTGCCGGTGCTGCTGGTGCGCTGAACGCTCTTGCAGGGGGCCGCACCGCCTGTGCGAATCAAACGCTTGTGGTTCACAAACCATCGCGCACGGGGTGCTGCTCCTACAGGAGCCCTTTAGGCTTTTTGTACACCTGGCACGCCCGCCTGGATCTGGAATTGCGCTTGGGTCTTGAGCACGCCATCGGCTTTGGCCGGGTTGGGCGTGGTCCGGAACTGGGCGCTGATGCCCTGGGGCTTGACCTCCAGCAAGGTGTAGCCGCGTTCATCGGATCGGGCATGCAGGATGTCGGGATTGCTGTCCCGGATCTGCGCCAGCAGCTTCTCGCCCAGACCGCGTGAGGTGATCGAGGTGGTCACGAGTTCGCTGGCCACGATGGGCGATTTTTCGTCGTTGGCCTGCACGCGCAACTGCGCGGCAACGTTCATGTGCACATCGCCGCCGAGCACCACCACATCTTTGAGCCCAGCCTGCGCCACATGACCCAGCAACTTGGCACGCGCCTGCGGATAGCCGTCCCAACCATCGGTGAAAGCACTTCGCCCCAAAGGCGTGTTGATGCCGCTCGAACTCATCTGGGTAGATTGGGCCACCAGCTTCCAGCGTTTGCTGCTGCGCGTAAGCCCCTCGGTGAACCATTGCTCCTGAGCCGTGCCCAGCATGGTGCGCGAGGTGTCGGCCAACGCATCGCAGCCCACCACCACACGGCCACCGCCACGCATCGGGTCAGGGCAGGCCTGGTGATCGCGGTATTGGCGGCAGTCCAGCGTCCACAGGTCGGCCAAGCGTCCCCAGGCCATGCGGTCGTGGATGCGCATCTGGCTGGCGTTGTTCGCATCGGGCCCCAGGCGCACCGGCATGTGCTCAAAATAAGCTTGGTAGGCCGCTGCGCGTCTGCGCAAAAAAACCTGTGGATCAGAGAAATGGCGATCCAGGTCGTTGGCATAGTCGTTGACCACTTCATGGTCATCCCAAGTCATCACCCAAGTGTGCGCGGCATGGCAGGCACGCAAATCCGCATCGCCCTTGTACTGCGCATGGCGTTCACGGTATTCGTCCAGCCGCTTGGGCTCAGCGCCATCGTGCTTGCGCAGCATGTATTGAGGGTTGGTGCTTTCGTAGATGTAGTCACCGACAAACAGCACCAGGTCCAGATCGCGCTGCGCCATTTCGCGGTGCGCCACAAAGTAGCCCTGCTCAAAATGCTGGCAAGAAGCCAGTGCGATGCGCAAGCGGTCCACCGCATCGTTCACGCCCGGGCTGGTGCGGGTGTGGCCCACCGGGCTGGTGGCGCTGCCGCACACAAATCGGTACCAATAATGCCGTCCGGGCTGCAGTCCGCTGGCGATGACGTGCACGCTGTGCGCACGGCTGGCGTCGGTCAGCACGCGCCACTGGCGCACCGGTTGGCGCAAGGCGGCGTCGGCAAACAGCTCACACACCACGCCGACCGACTGGCCCATCTGCGCCGCATCGACCTCGGTGATGCGCAAGCGCGTCCACAGCACCACGCTGTCAGGCTGAGGCTGGCCGCTGGCCACGCCCAGGCTGAACGGGTCTGCCTGCCAGCGCGGACCTTGCGCGGCTTCGGCCGAACTGCCCACAGCCTGGGCCTGCGCGCAGGCGCCCAGCCAGGGCGTCATGGCCGCTGCCAAGGCCAGGCGGTGCCAGTCGCGGCGATTCAAAGGGCCCGCTGGCAAGGCGGTCATGTGTTTTTCAAATGCGTTCATGGCTATTTTGCTCCCTGCGTCCCACGTTCAATGCGTCCAGTGAACGGGCGGTTCATCCAGAAAATCCATCAACAAAGCGTCAAAGGCCTCCGGCGATTCCAGTGGTAGCCAATGTCCCACGCCCGGCATCTGCACCCAGCGGCAGCACTGGATGCGCCGCGCCATGCGCTCGATCGCGGCCACTGGTGCCAAGCGGTCATGCTCTCCCGTGATCAACAATGTGGGCACATGGATGAGCGGCAAGGCCGCATCGCGGTCAAAAACGGCCTGCGCCTGCAGGGCATGGCGGTAGGTGACGGGTGAGACCTGCGCCATGCAATGGCTGGCCAGCATCACCCCTTCGGCCAAGGCCAAAGGGCCCACCTGGGCATCCACCACGCTTTGGGCCCAATGTTGCGGGTGGTCATCCCAAGCCGCATCCAGCAGCATCGTCTGGCGCTCTGCATCGCTGGCCCAGCCCGAGTCTGGCCCGCTGGTGCTGCCCACCAGCACCAGGCTGCGCACCAGGTCGGGCCTGCGCATGATCAGCTCTTGCGCCACCATGCCGCCCAGGCCATGCCCCACCAAATGCACCGACCGCTCAGGTGCCGGGGCATCGGCAGGCAACAAGGCCTCGATCAAAGCGATGGCGCTGTGTGCCAGGCCCTTGAGCCCATAAGGCTCCACCGGCACGCTGTGGCCGTAGCCCGGCATGTCCCAAGCCACCGCCTTGTACCCCGCATGGGCCAGGCGTTCCACCTGCGGCGCAAAACTGCGGAAGTTGCCCCCTGCCCCGTGCAGCATCAAAACAATCGGGCCAGCGCCAAGCGCGGTGAAATGGGGAAGCAACATGTCGCGTGAATTCAGAAACCTTGTGCAGGCATATTACCTGCATGGTGCACGCCCAAGGTGACAGCCTGTCCCTCTGGGGCGCGGCACAATGCTTCGCATGAATTCACGCAAAGAGCATCTGGATGGGTTGGCGGTCGGTATTTTGTTGGTTTGCTGCATGTTTTGGGGTCTGCAACAAATCCTCGTCAAGTCCATCATGAGCGAGGTAGCGCCGCTGTATCAGGCCAGCTTGCGCTGCATGGGCGCTTGCGTGCTGCTCTTGGTTTGGTGCCGCGTGCGGGGCATCCGCCTGTTCGAGCGCGATGGCTCTTTGTGGGCAGGTCTGCTGGCCGGTGGCTTGTTCGCGGCCGAGTTCGCCTGCATTTACCTGGGCCTGCGTTACACCACGGCTTCGCGGCTGACGGTGTTTTTGTACACCTCGCCGTTTTGGGTGGCCGCGCTGGTGCCCTTGTTCGTCAAGTCCGAACGCCTGCGCCCCCT
The DNA here is from genome assembly GCF_003063575.1 of Limnohabitans sp. Jir72. Classification (GTDB taxonomy): domain Bacteria; phylum Pseudomonadota; class Gammaproteobacteria; order Burkholderiales; family Burkholderiaceae_C; genus Limnohabitans_A. Next base: position 306,010 of record NZ_NESC01000005.1, on the reverse strand, counting down.
GCAATGGCTGGGCATGGCCTGCGCCTTTGTGGCCGTGGTGTTTGCCATGCGCGAAGGTCTGGGTGCGGGCAACAACAGCGCCCTGGGTGATCTGTTGGGCCTGGCCGCAGGCGCCTTGTGGGGCCTGACCACGGTGTCCATCCGCGCCAACAACCTGACGCGCATTTCGCCCGAAAAATTGCTCTTCTACCAAATCGCCGCCACCGCGCTGGCCGTGCCTTGGCTGTCGGTGGCTTTGGGCGAGACCTGGTCCTTCCAATGGAGCGCTCTGGCTTGGGGCTCCATGCTGGCGCAAACCGTGATCGGCGCTTTTGCCAGCTACCTGGCCTGGATGTGGATGCTGGGCCGCTACCCGGCCACCAAAATTTCGGTGTTCGTATTTTTGACGCCGCTGTTTGCCTTGCTGTTCGGCACGCTCTTGCTGGGCGAGTCCGCCACCCCCACCTTGCTGATGGCGCTGGGCCTGGTGGCCGTGGGCATTGTGCTGGTCAACCGAAAATGAAATGCAAACCCTGTAGGAGCCCACCCCGTGGGCGATGGTTTTAAGAGCGTGTGCCACGCCCATCGCCCACGGGGTGGGCTCCTACAAAAAACCCATTGACTCCCTTTGATTGAAAGACCCTCCATGACTTACCAAGCCCTGCAAATTGAAAAAGACGACGCCGGTTACCGCTGCACCCTGCAAACCCTGGATGACAGCGCCTTGCCAGAGGGCGATGTGACGGTGCAGGTGGACTACTCCACCCTCAACTACAAAGACGGCCTGGCCATCACGGGCAAAAGCCCGGTGGTGCGCAAATTTCCGCTCACGCCCGGCATTGACCTGTCGGGCACGGTGACCGAGAGCCAGCACCCGCTGTTCAAGGCGGGCGACAAAGTCGTTTTGAACGGCTGGGGCGTGGGCGAGAGCCACAGCGGCGGTCTGGCGCAAAAGGCGCGCCTGAAAGGTGACTGGCTGGTTAAACTGCCTGCAGCTTTCACCCCGCGCCAAGCCATGGCCATTGGCACCGCAGGCTACACCGCCATGCTGTGTGTGATGGCTTTAGAAAAGCACGGCGTCACACCGGACAAAGGCGACATTTTGGTCACCGGCGCAGGCGGCGGCGTAGGCAGCGTGGCAATTGCCTTGCTGGCCAAGCTGGGCTACCGCGTCGTGGCCAGCACGGGCCGACCACAAGAAGCCGACTATCTGCGTCAGCTGGGTGCGGCCGACGTCATAGACCGGGCCGAGTTGTCTGCCCCCGGCAAGCCACTGGCCAAAGAGCGCTGGGCCGGCGTGGTCGACACCGTGGGCAGCCACACGCTGGCCAACGCCTGCGCCAGCACGAAATACGGCGGCGTGGTCACCGCTTGCGGCCTGGCCCAGGGCATGGACTTTCCCTCGAGCGTGGCACCCTTCATCTTGCGCGGCGTGACGCTGGCGGGCATCGACAGCGTGATGGCCCCGCGTGCCGTGCGCGAAGCCGCTTGGGCGCGTTTGGCACAAGACCTGGACGCCGCGCAGCTGGAACGCATCACCCGCGAAGTGGGCTTGGCCGAAGCGATCGGCTTGGGTGCCGAGATTCTGGCCGGTCAGGTGCGTGGCCGGGTGGTGGTGAACGTCAACGCTTGACGCCACCTGCGGCGCTGCAGGCCGCAGCGCCGCTGTAACCCATGCGTCTGCCCTTAGGGGTTAACGTGGTGTGAAGCCCGATGACTCGTCCCTACGATGGCCTGACTTCCAACCTCAAGTCCATCAGATGAACAAAGTCATCATCACCTGCGCCGTCACCGGCGCCATCCACACGCCCTCCATGTCACCCTATTTGCCGGTGACGCCCGAGGAAATCATTGAAGCTTCAGTGGAGGCAGCCAACGCAGGCGCGGCCATCATCCACCTGCATGCGCGCGACCCGGTCACCGGCAAGCCCGACCAAAGCCCCGAAGCCTTCGGCAAGTTTTTGCCGCAGATCAAAAGCCGCACCGATGCGGTGCTGAACCTCACCAGCGGCGGCTCGCCCTTCATGACGATTGATGAACGGATTCAACCGTCCATGCGGTTTGCGCCCGAGGTGGCTTCGCTCAACTTAGGCTCATTCAATTTCGCGCTTTTCCCGATGCTCGACCGCTTCACCGAGTTCAAGCATGAATGGGAGCGCGAGCACCTGGAAAACAGCCGCGACCTGATCTTTCGCAACACCTTCAAGGACATCGAATACGCCTTGCGGGCCTGCGCCGAAAACAACACCCGCTTTGAGCTGGAGTGCTACGACGTCGGGCACCTGTACAACCTGGCGCACTTTGCCGACAAAGGGCTCATCAAGGGGCCGTTTTTCATCCAGTCGGTCTTCGGCATTTTGGGCGGCATTGGCAACCACCCCGAGGACGTGATGCACATGCGCCGCACCGCCGACCGTTTGTTTGGCGACCAATACCAGTGGTCTGTTTTGGGCGCAGGGCGTCACCAGATGCGCATCGCCGCCATGGGCGCCAGCATGGGCAGCCATGTGCGCGTGGGCCTGGAAGACAGCCTTTGGCTGGGCAAGGGCACGCTGGCCAAAAGCAATGCCGAGCAGGTGCGCCAAGCCCGCCAGATCATCGAAGGCCTGGGCCTGCAGATCGCCACGCCTGCAGAAGCCCGGCAAATCCTGGCGCTCAAAGGCGCTGAGCGCGTGAACTTCTGAGACTTCGCAACCCAACACCGCTTCCCATCACAACACCGGAGACAACACCATGAAACGCCGTCATTTGATTGCCCTGGCCACCACGGCCGCACTCAGCACCACGCTCATCGCGACGCCCAGCGCCTTTGCGCAGACTGCGGGCTACCCCAATCGCCCGATCAAGCTGGTGGTGCCTTTCCCTGCAGGCATCTCGCCCGATGTGGTGGCGCGCCTGATTGGCGACAAACTGAGCGTGGCCCTGGGCCAACCCGTGGTGGTCGACAACAAACCTGGCGCGGGCGGCATGATTGGCGCTGTGGCGGCAGCCACCGCACCGGCCGACGGTTACACCCTGTTTTTCAGCGTCAAGGCATCGCACACGATTGCGCCCAATGTGTACCGAGACGCCAAATACAACCCACCGCGTGACTTCAAGGGCATCACCCAAATTTTGCAAGTGCCGCATGTGCTGACCGCCACGCCCAAAGCGCCTTACAACAACATGAAGGAGCTGGTGGAATACGCCAAGAAGAACCCCGGCAAGATCGATTACGCGTCTTTGGGCGTGGGCTCTCAGCCCCACGTGGCACTGGAGGTGTGGTCGCAGCGGCTGGGCATCAAGCTCAACCATGTGCCCTACAAAACCAACCCCTCGCCCGACGTGATGAGCGGCGTGGTCAGCCTGTCCGTGGAAGCTTCCACCACCGCGATTCCGCTGATCAAATCGGGCAAGGTCAAAGCCTTGGGCATCTCGGGTGCGCAGCGCATCCCCGGCCTCCCCGACGTGCCCACCATGACCGAGTTTGACCCCAACCTCGACGTCAACGGCGTCATCGGCAGCTCGTGGCACGGCATCTTTGCGCCCACAGGCACCCCCAACGACATCATCGCCAAGCTCAACACCGAGATCGTCAAGATCGTGAAGCTGCCTGAAATTCAGGCCCGCCTGATTGACCTGGGCCTCACGCCCACCGGCACCAGCGCTGCCGCGCTCGACACCGTGGCCAACTCCGACTACGCCTTCTGGAACAAGGTGATCAACGATCTGGGCATCAAGGCCGAATGAGGACAAGCATGAGGACAGCACCGTGATCGTTGAGCACCGCACCTACACCATCAAGGCCCTGCGCACAGGCGACTTTTTGAAGCTGTACGAACGCGCGGCCTTGCCGCTGCAGCTCAAGTACCTGGGGCACTTGATCGGCTTTTATGTGTCCGAGATCGGGCCGCTCAACGAAGTGGTGCACCTGTGGGGCTTTGCCAGCCTGGCCGAGCGCGAGCGCCGCCGCGCTCTGATGGAGGCCGACCCCGGCTGGGCGGTCTACCGTCAGGCGCTGCTGGAGCTGGACGTGGTGGTGGAGCAAAGCACCAAGATGCTGCGGTCCACGTCCTTCTCGCCCACCGCTTCATTGGAAGCGCAGCCATGAGCACAGCGCCCAAAACACCCCGCCCCGCACAACCTGCTTCGCCCATCCAGCGCGTGGGCATGCTGGGCGTGGGCATCATGGGCCGGGCCATGGCCGCCAACCTGGTCAAGGCGGGCTTTGTGGTCAGCGGCTACGACCCCGACCCCAAAGCCATGAAACGCCTGAAAGCGGCCGGGGGCACACCCTGCGCCAGCGCGGGCGACATGGCAAGTACGGTGGACGTCATCATCTGCGCGCTGCCCAGCCCTGAAGCGCTGCACGGTGCGGCGCAGCAGATCGCCGAGCGCGGCCACCGCAAGCTGCTGGTGGTGGAAACCAGCACGCTCGACATCGCCGACAAAACCACCGCCCGCGATGCACTGCACGCGAAGGGCATCGTCATGCTCGACTGCCCCTTGTCGGGCACAGGCGCGCAAGCGGTGCACAAAGACCTGACGGTGTACGCCAGCGGGCCCAAAGCGGCGATCAAAAAACTGGCCCCCGTCTTTGCGGGCTTTTCAAAAAACTGCTTTGACCTGGGCGCCTTTGGCAACGGCATGAAGATGAAGCTGATGGCCAACCTGCTGGTGGCCATCCACAACGTGTCCACCGCCGAAGCGCTGCTGCTGGGCCAGCGTTGGGGCATCCAGCCCAAGGATGCGGTCAAAGTGCTGAGCGACGGCGCAGGCGGCTCGCGCATGCTGCAAGTACGCGGCCCTCTGATGCAAGGCCAAGGCTGGAACACGCCCACCATGAAAGTCGGCATCTGGCAAAAAGACATGAAGCTCATTGCCGCTGCGCTGGCCGAGGCCCAAGTGCCCGCGCCGCTGTTTGCCGCCACCGTGCCCGTCTACAACGCCGCCATGGCGCTGGGGCACGCCGAGCACGACACGGCGGCGGTGTTCGATGTGTTGTCGAGGATGTCGTCTTAGAATTCGCAACCGTCCTCAACATGTCTTGCGAACACCATGAGCACCATCACCCCCTTTGTCATTTCCCGTGTGTTCCAAGCGCCTCGCCCGCTGGTGTTCGAGGTCAACACGCAAGCTCAACACCTGGCGCACTGGCTCAGCCCTGAGGGCTTTCACAACATCCACACGGACATGGACTTTCGCGTGGGCGGGCGTTACCACTACGGCATCCAGGGGCCAGGGGGCATGGAGATGTGGGGCAGACAAGACTTCCGAGACATCACCGTGAACGAGCGGCTGGTGCTGATTCAAAGCTTCTCCAACCGCGAAGGCGGCTTGGGCGCGCACCCCATGGCCCCCACCTGGCCAAAGTACATGCACGTGACCACCACGTTTGAAGATGCCGAAGGCGAAGGCACACGCGTGACGATCACTTGGTTACCGCATGAGAGTGACGAGATTGGCTGTCAGACCTTCGATGTGGCAAGGCCTGGCATGGAGGTGGGCTTTGGGGGTACGTTTGTGAAGCTGGATGCTTACCTGCAAAAACTTCAAAGCTGAAACAGCAGAACCTGCGTCAACCATCAGGGTCTGCATTGACCGTGCTTTTGCGCTGTCACGGCTGATTTGTCGTGGATTTTTTGATATTTACATCAATAAACAGTTCGATACCTCGATTTATTGACGTAAATATCAAGTGCAAACCCTCCAAGAACTCGGTGAAGCCGTGGCCGACGTGGGCCACGAAGTGCGCCGGACCATGACCGAGCACCCCGGCTTTGAAGACGTTGGCAAACGCATGCTGCGGGCCTTGGCCGAATGTGTGCAGGGTCTGCGCGATTTGCACGTCGATGTTGTGGACTAACTGCAAGCAGCAATTAATGTGAACTATTGAATTTAAATTGAAAGACAATATTGGATTAATTGTTCAATATTGTCTGCCGTGAGCCTCTACACCCAGCTGCAATCCGCCAAGAGCGAAGAAGACGTCAAAGACGCGTACATCAAGGCCCTGGGCCTCAAGGGTTACACCAAGGGCCTGATCGACATCCAGAGCCGCGAGATCTGGTTCGAGGCCAAGGACACCGACCGCCACTCCAGCTACGCCATGTTCACCCAGCTGCTGCATTACGTGCAGGTGGCGCTGAACAAAGGCGAGCCTGTGCCGCCCTTTTTGGCAGTGATCGACACCGAAAAAGCCGCCATCATGAAAAGCGCCGATGTGCTGCCTTTTCTGGCCAAAAAAACCATCCAATGGGGCAAGTCGGCCAGCCAGTTCACGCAAGAAGCGCTGGACGACATCTCGGCCCACATCGGCACCTACTTTGTGTCGTTCAGGATCAAGACGCACGAAGACGAGTTCATCAGCACCGTCAAGGCGGCCATCCAATCGGGCGACATCATCCGCACGCAGATCACGCCGGACAACCTCAAGCAGGTGTTTGACAAATGGGTGGCCATGGTGGGCCGCGAGATCGTGGGCGTGAGCGAAGAAGATTACGCGCTGCTGTTTTTTGCGGACATCATGCACGACGGCACCGTGTCCACGCACGCCAATTTGCCCGCCGAATTGATGCACAAAAACGGCGCACCGGTGTTCTCGCTCAAGGGCAAAAACTACGACTTGGGCAACAAGGAAGGCTATCGGCAGTTTTGGGCCATCCACCACCGCCCGCCCAAATCGGAGTACCGCGACTACCTGCTGGAGCGGCGCGACAGTTTGATTCCGTACGACGAACGCAGCTTCAAAGGGGCGTATTACACCCCCCTGCATGTGGTGGACAAAGCCTATGACAAGTTGACCGAAACGCTGGGGGCCAACTGGCAAAAAGACTACATCGTCTGGGACATGTGCTGCGGCGTGGGCAACCTGGAAGTCAAGCACAGCAACCCGCGCAACCTCTACATGAGCACGCTCGACCAGGCCGACATCGACGTGATGAAAGCCACCAAACCTGTGTGTCGGCGCAGCGCTTTCAGTACGACTATTTGAACGACGACATCACTGACGACGGGCAGATTGATTACAGCCTGAGCAACAAGGTGCCGCCCGCATTGCGCAAAGCGATTGCGGAGGGGAAGAAGATTTTGGTGTTGATCAATCCGCCTTATGCGGAGGCAACTAATCTTGAAAACATCTCAACAGGATTGCTTGCAGGTGAAAACAAATCGGGAGTCTCCAAAACGAAGTTGGCCGCTAATGCAATGGCTGCTTATGGCAAAGCCAGCAATGAGCTTTTCACGCAGTTCGTGGCGCGGGTAGCTCAAGAAATTCCAAATGCGACTTTGGCGATGTTCAGTACTTTGAAATACATCAACGCCCCAACCCTTGCCACTTTTCGAGCCAATTGGAACGCGAAATATCTGGGCGGTTTTGTGGTTCATAACCACGCATTTGATGGGTTGAGCGGAAAATTCCCAATCGGCTTTCTGGTCTGGAAAACTGATCAGCACCAAAAATCTCAGATCACCGAGATTCAAGTCGAGGTTCTTGATAAGGACGCACGCGAAATAGGTTCAAAGACGTTTTTCAACTTGCCTAGCAATCAATATCTAAGCGAATGGTTTGTTCGACCAAAAACAAATTCTGTTGATGTTGTTCCGTTGAAAAATGCAGTCACACCCGCCACAGCAACAAAAGATTTGCGAGGCACCAAATGGGCAGATGGTGCAATTGGGTACATGCTGTCTGGAGGCAATGACCTTCAGCACGCAGAACAACAGACAGTCGTTTTTTCATCTGGGTACGGCAGTGCACGAGGTTTCTTCATCACCGACAAAAACATATGGCAAGCGGCCGTCGTCTTTGCCATGCGCCGCGCGGTTCGTCCCACTTGGCTCAACGACCGCGATCAATTTTTGCAACCGACCAAACCACTGACGGAAGAATTCAAAACCGATTGCCTGATGTGGATGTTGTTCAACCGCAGCAACCGAACCGCCAGCGCCAACGACCTCGAATGGAACGGCCAAAAGTGGTCCATCGTCAACCACTTCATCCCCTACACCGAAGAAGAAGTCGATGCACCCGACCGCTTCGAGTCCGACTTCATGGTGCAGTACCTGGCCGACATTACCCTGTCCGCTGAAGCCACCGCCGTGCTGGATGCGGGCCGCAGCTTGTGGAAAGCCTACTTCGCCCACACCGACGTGCGCACCGTTCGCGACCAATACAAACTCAACCGCCCCGATGTGGGCTGGTACCAAATCCGCAACGCGCTGGCCGAACGCAACAAAAGCGGCGACACCGCCCCCGTCAACTTCAACCCCTTCGAGTCGGCCTACCAAGCCCTGACCGACAAGCTCCGCCCGCAGGTGTTCAGTTTGGGGTTTTTACGCTGATATCGCCTGCGACTTTGCTTCAAAGGTGCAAATATGCACCTCATAATTTTATTTAATTCAATGTACAATTAATTATGTTGACCGTGACCGAAACACCCGTCTTTCAGTCGATGGTGGAAGGCATTTGGACACCATCAGAGCGCGAGGATTTCGCGGTTTTCATCAGTGAGCATCCGTTCGCGGGAGATGTGATCCCACAAACCGGAGGGCTTCGAAAGCTGCGCTGGTCGCGCCAAGGCATGGGCAAACGCGGCGGCGCGAGGGTGATTTACTACACACGATTGCCAAAAGGTGACATCGTGCTGGTTGCGGTTTATGTCAAAGCCAAGTTCGACAACATACCCGCTCAAGTTTTGAATACATGGAAGGAAGCCTACGATGAGCAAGCCTAAGCCGATTGAAATGGATGCCGAAACAGCAGCATTTGCAGAGAGTGTGCGTTTGAGCCTGATGCAGGCCAAGCAAGGCCAAGCCGCACGCACGTATACGCCGGAAGAACTTCAAAGCATCAAGGCCAAACGGGGTCGGCCCACAGGCAGCAAGCAGGCCACCGTGAAAGTACCGACCACGCTGAGACTGGATGAAGCAGCGCTTGAGCGCTGGCGGGCCTCTGGCAAAGGCTGGCAATCAAGAGCCGCCCTTGTGCTGGCGCAACACGCGCCGGGTTGAAATCTGTGTCGACAATTTCTAAGCGCCCAACTGTGCGCATGCCCAGCGTGCAAGCGGACAAGGCCATCACCGCCGCAGCCAAAAGTGATCCTGATGCGCAGCCGCTCACGCCCACGCAATTGAAGGCCATGGTCCAGCTCAAAAGTTTGCGTGGCCGTCCTAAATCCGAGAACAAAAAACAGTTGGTTTCGGTGCGCTACAGCCCCGAGGTGCTGGCCTATTTCAAGTCCACGGGCGATGGCTGGCAGTCGCTCATGGACAGCGTGCTGCGCCAATATGTGGCCAGCCATTCGTGACCCTGAGCACAACCAAAGCGGCGACACCGCCCCGGTCAGCTTCACACCGTTTGAGCAGGCCTACCAAGCCCTGACCGACAAGCTGCGCCCGCAGGTGTTCAGTTTGGGGTTTTTACGATAATGGACAAATGGTGAATGCCCAAAACAATGAACCGGTGAACCCCGGCGAATTCCTGCTCTACGAGACCGAAGATGGCCGGGCTCGTGTGGAATGTCGCTTTGTGGCAGCCAGCCTCTGGCTCTCACAAGCCGCCATGGCAGATCTGTTCCAGACCACCAAGCAAAACATTGCGAAACATCTGAAAGCCAACTTTTCCGAGGGTGAGTTGGCCCAGGATTCAGTTGTCAACCAATGGTTGACAACTGCTGCCGATGGCAAAAGCTATCGGGTTTCCCACTACAACCTCGACGCCATCCTGGCGGTGGGCTATCGGGTTCGCTCGGCACGGGGCACGCAGTTTCGCCGCTGGGCCACCGATCGCTTGCGGGACTATCTGGTCAACGGGTTTTTGCTGGATGACGAGCGCCTGAAAAACCCGCCGGTAGGTGATTCTGCGGCGCCCGACCGTTTCAATGTGTTGTTGGCGCGCATTCGAGACATTCGCGCCAGCGAACGGCGCATGTACCTGCGGGTGCGCGAGATTTTTGCGATGGCGGCGGACTATTCGCCGTCTCTGCCTGAGACCAGTCGCTTTTTTCGTTTCAGAAAACAAGCTGCATTTTGCTGTGACAGGCAAAACGGCCGCCGAATTGATCGCTGAGCGTGCCGACAGCACCCAGCCACACATGGGCTTGACCACTTGGAAATCGGGCAGCGTACAAAAAGCAGATGTCACCGTGGCCAAAAACTACCTTCATGAGCCTGAAATTCAATCACTCAACCGCATCGTGACGATGTGGCTGGATTACGCAGAAGACCAAGCCCTGCGACGTAAAGAGGTGTTTTTGAAAGACTGGGCAGAAAAGCTGGATGGGTTTTTGACTTTCAACGAACGCCAGGTGCTCGAAGGCGGGGGCAAAGTGTCGAATCAACAAGCCACAGCGCATGCCCAAGCGCAATATGAGCAGTTCGCCGCCCAGCGGCGAGCACTTTTAGAGTCCGAAGGGGGCGAGTTCAATATGCGCGCCTTGGAGGAAGCGGCTAAAGCATTGCCCAAACCCACAAAAGGCTGAGGCGACAACCCACCTGTCAACTTCACGCCTTTTGAGGCGGCCTACCAAGCGCTGAATGACAAGCTGCGCCCGCAGGTATTCAGTTTGGGGTTTTTACGATGACGCCCCTGCCAGCCTCGCATCCTCTGACAACAGATCAATCAAGTCCCGCGCAAAGTTGGGCAGCTCGTCCAGACTGCGCACGCAAATCTGCATGGAGCGCAGCGCCCACGCGTCAGACAGGGGCACCAAGCGGATGGCCATGCTGCGGGCGTGGCGGCGGGCGGCCGATTCGGGCAGCACGCCCACGCCCACACCGGCTTCGATCATGCGGCAGGCCGACTCGAAGCTGCTGACCTGGATGCGCACCTTCAGCGGCTTGTTGAGTTGCTCGCATTCGCGGTTCAACCACGTCAACTTAGCGCAAAGAGTTTGATAATTTTGCTATTAAATATTTAATACAATAAATATATAAGTACTTTATTAGCATTTTATTCAGTTAAGATTTCCTTCGGCACCTGTAAAAATTGCTGTAAAGGAAAACAATGACCAAATTCCATCTGCCATCAACGCCCGCTGTCAAACTGTCGGCCATGAGCATGGCCTTCTTGTTGATCTCCGCCTGTGGCGGTGGTGGTGGTGCACCCAACACACCTGACACAAACACGAGTTCATGGCCCAAATCAGGGAGTTATGAAGTGGTCTTGAAGCCCTCCGGCTTCACAACAGCATCACCCTTGCAAACTTCACTTTCACTGGTGCATGCATCCACACCCGATACCGAATACCAAATCGACACAACGGCTGCAGCAACGCAGTTGGGGGTCTCTTTGAGTCAAGGTCAATGGAACCCAACCAAGGGACAGTTCACTGATTTGCAGAATGCGGCTTACGTTGACCATCGCAATGGCACTGTGCGCGTCACGTCGTTGCTCGCCAATAGTGCACGTCCTGTCCAATCGACTGCGCCTGCAGCCGACTTGTGCAGCACAAGCCAACTGGCGCGAAACTTTTCCAAACCTTTTGCCAGTCAAATGATCGTCGACACTGCTGGCGCAGACGGTTTGTGCAACACCAGTGATGACGGGCAAATGCTGGTCAAATTTTCAGATACCGGCGTACCGTCCATCGCAGCTGTAGCATCTCAAAATCGATATTTAGGTTATTTGCGCTCACCCACAACGGGACAACCCACCCATTGGCTTGTTACCTGGAAAGCCGGCGGCCAAATCGACTTATGGTCTATTGCCCAACCTGGAACAACCATCATTGAACCCGGTTTTTCTACAAGCACCTCCCAATTTTCCAGCGTGGCCAACCTGTCTGATTTGATTCTTTATACGCAAAACGGTCTGCTTAAAGCCATGCGAATGGTCAATGGGACGCCCAGTATTTCAAACGTTTCCGCGTTATCAGGCACTTCCGGCTGGAAACTGGCGGGTAACGATGCGTCGAATGCTTATGCTTATTTCAGTTCTGGTGCCAGCTCCTCATGCACAGGCACTTGGCGAATCACCTCTGTTTCGAGATCTGCCGCATCAGCCAATACTTTGGCTACAGGCACCGGAAGTTTGATCGCAGCGACCACACTCAATGGCGCTGTGTACGCCTCGGTCTGCTCGGGCAGCACAGGGTCATTGATCAAAGTGGACACGACAACAGGTACCCAAACCGTCTTAAAAGCACCATCGTCCACGATTTATATGGCCTCATCCTTTTCCGGTGAATTGGCCGTGACGGGAATTTCCTCTAACAACGGCAGCTGGTCCCTGAATTTCCTGAACCAAACCGACAGCTTACTTTACGACGCTGGCGACGCCATGGTCTATGGAGCCAACCAAGCAGCCTACGATGCATCCAGCAATATCTTTATGGGTGACAGCGTTTATGTTGTGCCGCGGACATTGGGCACCACAGGAGCAGGCGGCACACTCCAGCGTTGGGATGTGGCAAACAATGCCATGCACACCGTAGGCGCTCTTCCATCAGCCACCGATTTGGGTGGGACTGCTGGCAATCGTGTTTTCACGGGGCCGATGTCCCCCAGCGCCTTGATCGGTGGAACCTTTGTGGCACGGATTTCTTCAGACAGTCAGATTCAACCATCAGGCAGCAGGGTTTACACGCTTCTACCCAAAACCGACAACAGCTTGGTACTGACCACCAAGCAGGTTAAGTGAACGTGTCATGAGTCCTGCAGGCAGCCTTCATGTAAGGCTGCCTGCAGTTATAAGGAAGCCTTCCAAGCGATAGCTTCATCTGATGTCTGAACACTCAGACCATTCAACCCCTCGCCAGCCTCGCATCCTCTGACAACAGATCAATCAAGTCCCGCGCAAAGTTGGGCAGCTCGTCCAAGCTGCGCACGCAAATCTGCATGGAGCGCAGCGCCCACGCGTCGGACAGCGGCACCAAGCGGATGGCCATGCTGCGGGCGTGGCGGCGGGCGGCGGATTCGGGCAGCACGCCCACGCCCACACCGGCTTCGATCATGCGGCAGGCCGACTCGAAGCTGCTGACCTGGATGCGCACCTTGAGCGGCTTGTTGAGTTGCTCGCATTCGCGGTTGAGGAAGGCGTGCAAGGCGCTGGCTTCGTGCAGGCCCACATGGTCAAACTCCAGCGCGTCGATCAGCGGCATGCTGGGCAGGTCGGCCACGGGATGGCCATCTGGCACCACCAGCACCAGGCTGTCAGACCGGTATGGCAAGGTCTGCAGGCTTTCGGTGCGCACCGACCCGGCCACGATGCCGATGTCGGTCTTGCCGTCGATGACAGCGCGCACGATTTCGTTCGACAGTTTTTCTTGCAGATCGATGTTCACATCGGGGTGCGTGGCCAGGTAGCGCTTGAGCACCTCGGGCAAAAACTCGCCCAGGGCCGTGGTGTTGGCGTACACGCGCAGGTGGCCTTTGATGCCGCTGGCGTATTCCTGCAGGTCGCCGCGCAGATGTTCAATCTGGCCCAGCACCAGCCGCGCCCGGTGCACAAAAGCTTGCCCCGGTGGCGTGAGGGTCACGCCCTGGCTGTGGCGGTTGAGCAGCTTGGCACCGATGCTTTCTTCGAGGTTTTTGATGCGCGTGCTGGCCGCAGGCAGCGAGATGTGCGAAGCCTCAGCCCCTTTGGTGAGGCTGTTGGCTTCGGCCACCCGCACCATCAGACGCAAATCCACCAGATCGAAATGAACAGACATGGGGGGATTGTGCCAGTGGGCCAGTAGGCAGCTGCGGCGCGAATGGGGTGACGGCTGCACGGCACTATGATTGAAATGTGCATTAACGACAACACCAAGGAGGCTGCACCATGAGCTTGCCCATTCATTCACAGACCTTACCTGCTGGTGAGTCCCTGACTGTTGAATTCAAAAGCGACCGCAAGCGCTTGTCGGACACCGAGCTGGTTGAAGCGCTGGTTTGTCTGGCCAACACCGAGGGCGGCACGCTTTGGCTTGGCGTCGAAGACGATGGACAGGTCACGGGCTTGCATGCAGATCACCTGTTGTTGACCGGACTGGCGGGGCTGGTGGCTGCACGCACTTCACCATCACTTCAAGTGGATGTGATGCATGTGGACATCCAGGGTGTGACGGTCGCCTGCATTCATGTGCCTAAAGCACGAAGTGAAGTGGCTACACAGGCGGGTGTGTACGTGCGTCGTCGCATCAAACACGATGGCACGCCCGAATGCGTGCCCATGTTGCCTCATGACCGCATCAGCCGTGCATCAAGTTTGGGGTTGGTGGACATATCCGCACAAGCTGTGGCTGGTTGCACACTGTCCGACTTTGATCCGCTGGAGCGCGAACGCTTGCGCCAGGCGGTGCAGAAATATGGCGGTGACCGTGTCTTGCTTGACTTGGATGACGAGGCGCTGGACGGTGCTTTGGGTTTCACGAAGCGCCTACCTGATGGCACCCGTTTGCCCACGCTCACAGGCTTGCTTTTGCTAGGCCGAGAGTCGGTGTTGCAACAACACGTCGCCACGCATGAGTTCGCGTTTCAGGTGCTGGCCGAATAAGCTGTGCGTTTCAATGAATTTCGCCGTTATCCATTGCTCAAGGCGCTGGATTGGCTGGAAACCAACTTTCGTCCCTACAACCCCGAGCAAGAGTTGCAGGTCGGGCTTTTCAGAGTGCCAGTGCCGCTGGTGGACATGGCGGCTTTTCGTGAAGCGATTGCCAACGCCCTGATTCATCGCGACTATCACCGCATTGGTGCGGTGCATGTTCGGCTGGAAAACGATGCCTTGGTGATCAGCAACCCAGGCGGTTTGGTGGATGGCGTGACTTTGGCCAACTTGTTGGTGACCGAGCCGCGTCCCCGCAACCGGGCTTTGGCCGATGCCATGAAGCGCATTGGTATGGTGGAGCGGTCAGGTCGTGGTGTGGACACCATTTACCGTGGCATGTTGAAGTTTGGTCGCCCCGCACCAGACTATGGCCGCACCGATGCGCTCAATGTGGTTGTGCAATTGCCGACTGTGCCTGCCGATATGGCTTTTCGGCGCATGGTGGTCGATATTGAAAATCAGCGCGGATCGGAGTTGCCGATTGATTCATTGATTGCTTTGGGGGCTTTGCGTGAAATCAAACGCCTCTCGGCCGAAGACTTGGCCCAGCGCATCCAACGGGATGTTGGTAACGCCAAACGGACACTGGAAGCTTTGACCGAAGCCGGGCTGGTCGAGGCACATGGCAACACCCGAGGACGCAGCTACACACTGTCATCCTCGGTCTACTCCGTGGTGAGCGACAAAGCGGCTTATACGCGCCAAGTGGGGTTTGGGCCGATTCAGCACGAACAAATGGTGTTGAGCTACATCCGACAACACGGTCAGATCAAACGGGGCGAAGTGATGGACTTGTGTCGGTTGACAGAGGGGCAAACCAAGGCACTACTGCGACGCTTGGTTGAGTCTCAAAAACTCACATTACAAGGCACTGGAAAGGCTTCAAGATATTCCGAATTTGTCCTGCCATCTCAAGTTTGATCCATAAATACGGATGAATACGGATGAATACGGATGCGTTGTTACCGTTCGGAACAGGCTGTAAATTCAGCACGCTGTCATCTAATCAAACCGTCAACGCTCCCGTAATTGCAAAATCTGACGCGCCAGCAGCAACACAGGCGGGTCGACCATCTTGCCGTCCACGCTGAACGCGCCGCCTTGGGCCTGCACCTCGGCAGCCAGCACGCGCTCGGCCCAAGCGCATTCGGGTTCGGTCGGGGCCAGGGCCTGGTGCACGCCCGCCACTTGCGCGGGGTGGATGCACAGCTTGGCGGCAAAGCCAAAACGGCGGCTGCGCTGCGCGTCGCGGGCCAGCACATCGGCGTCGATGGTGGCGGTGGTCACGCCGTCCACCGGGGCGGGCAGGCCCGCACGGCGCGAGGCCACGACCAGCGCCACACGGATGGGGGCGAGTTCGGCTTCATCGGGTCCGCAGCTCATGCTCAGATCCACCTGCAAATCAATGTGCCCAAGTCCCAAACGCAAGACGCCTGGTGCACGGGCCATGGCGTCCATCTGCCCCACGCCTTCGGCGCTTTCAATCAAAGGCAAGACCGGCACACCGCTGGCCATGAAAGCGTGTTCGACTTGCTGTGCGTTTTCGGCCTTGGGCAGCATGAGCGCGCCCAGGCCTGGCAAGCTGCCCAGTGCCGCCAAGTCGGCAGCGTGCCAGGGCGTGCCGGCCGGGTTCACGCGCACCAAGAGGCGTGCACGTTCGGCCGCGTCAAAGGCAGTCCAAGCATTGCGCAGTGCCGTGCGTGCCGCATCTTTGGCGTCCAGCGGCACCGCGTCTTCGAGGTCGATGATCACCGCATCGGCACCGCTGGCCAAGGCCTTGGCAAAGCGCTCAGGGCGGTTGCCGGGCACAAACAAAAAACTGCGCGCCAGTGCAAGTGCCGATGACTGTGCCTGTGCCAGCGGCGATGGCAGCCCGTGGGTGGGAGCCTGGGCGGCTTCTTGTGCAGACACTGGCCCGCTCATGACAACAAAGCGCCGACCTTGGGCCAAGTGGCCACTTGCCAGAGCGCGTCCACGCTTTGGCGCATGGCCTCAGGCGTGGCACCGCCGCTGAAGGCGGCCAAGCGCAGGGCCTTGTCGGTGATCTCCTGACGCGAGAGCGTGTTGCCCGGATCGCCCTTGGGCTCGTCCACGCGGCCGTGCAGCACGCGGCCGTCGGTGGTGGTGACCGTGACTTTGCCGATCCAGCGCTTGGGGTAGGCGCTGTCCACTTCGGCGTCGAGCGCCATCGTGACCTTGTCGCGCAGCGCCTGCGTTTGTTGGCTCAAAAAGTCGCGGTCGAATTCGGTCAGGCCCGCATGGCCATGTTGCGCCACCAGGGCCAGCACCGTGCCCATCGAGAACTTGCTCTGGTGCACCGTGGTGGGTTGCACCACCGGGCCCAGCACGTCGATCGCGCCTTGGTGCACATGGGTCACCACTTGGGCCAGGTCATCGAGCTTGAGGCCGTTGGATTGCATGACGTGCAGCAGCGCATCGGCCGCCGGGTGGGTGTGGCGGCAGCTGGCGTGGTACTTGAACGAGGTCTCGGCCGTGGCCCAGCGCGTGCCCAAGCCGTCCACCAGGCGACTCGGGTCGGCGTCGCTCGACATGCCCACGGCCATGCCCTGCGGGCCTTCCAGAATTTCTGCCGCGCCCGTGAAACCGTCTTTGGCCAAGTAGGCTGACATGAGGCCCGCAGCGGCCGCGTGGGCGGTGTGCAGCTGCTTGCTGTCGGCGGCGGTGCGCAAGAACTCCCACAGGCCTGCCGACTGCGTGCCGGCCGAGCCCAGCGCGTGCTGCATTTGCTGCGCGTTCAGGCCCAACAGGTGGCCCACGGCCGCTGCTGCGGCCAGCGTGCCTGCGGTGCCCGTGGTGTGGAACACGCGGTAGTGCGAGCGCCCCAAAAATTCACCCACACGGATGCCGACTTCGTAGCCGACCACCGATGCGGCCAGCAGTTGTTTGCCGCTCGCGCCCAGGGCTTGGGCCACCGCCACAGCGGGTGGAAAAACCACCGTGGCCGGGTGGAACACCGAGCCGTTGTGCACATCGTCTTGCTCGGCCACATGCGAGGCAGCGGCGTTGGCCATGGCGGCCAAATAGGGCGTGGTGCGTGCGCCGTTGATGATGACTTCAGACGGGCCTTGTGCAGGGCCCATGGCTTGGGCAAAACGCGTGATGCTTTCCACCGGGCGCGTGCCGTGCCCGGCCACGGCCGAGCCAAACCAGTCGACCAGCAGGTCTTCGATCTTGCTCACCACGGGCGCAGGGATGTCCTCGAAGCGCAGCCCTGCGGCAAAGGCCGCGAGTTGGGCGGTGTTGGATGTCATGTTCTCTCCTTTGTTTTCGTTCAAGTTCCTGTAGGAGCCCACCC
Source organism: Limnohabitans sp. Jir72 (assembly GCF_003063575.1). Lineage (GTDB taxonomy): Bacteria > Pseudomonadota > Gammaproteobacteria > Burkholderiales > Burkholderiaceae_C > Limnohabitans_A. The sequence goes on along the minus strand of NZ_NESC01000005.1, from coordinate 288,209 downwards.
CTGTGGGCGATGGGCGTGGAACATGCACTCAACAGCATCGCCCTGCACACCATCGCCCACGGGGTGGGCTCCTACAAAAAATCCATGCCTGACCTGCGGCTCAAGTCTGCAAAGGACCGGATCGATAAAAATTCACGGTTCATATGGCCTGCTTGTTCCGCAGCGCCTGCACCGCCGCCTCGTCCAGACCCAGCTCGCGCAAGATGGCCTCGGTGTGCTCGCCCACGGCGGGCACGGGGTCCATGCGGTAGTCGTATCGGTTGTTGCGCCCGGGCGGCAGCAGGGCGGGGATGTCGCCCGCAGGTGAGCCCACCTGTTGCCAGCGTTGGCGAGCTTTGAGCTGCGGGTGAGCCCAAACACCGGCCATGTCGTTCATGCGGGCGTTGGCGATTTGCGCTTGGTCCAAGCGCGCTTCGACCTCGGCCGTGTTCATGGCCGCAAAGACACCCAAAATCAGTTGCTGCAACTCGGCGCGGTGGGCGTTGCGCAGGGCGTTGGTGCAAAAGCGCGCATCGCTGGCCAAAGCCGCATCGCCCAGCACCACCTCGCAAAACACTTTCCACTCGCGCTCGTTTTGCAGGCCCAGCATCACGGTGCCGCCGTCGCCCGCCGCAAACGGGCCATAGGGGTAGATGCTGGCGTGCGACGCGGCCGTGCGCGGTGGCGGCGCTGCGCCTTCAAAGGCGTAGTACAGCGGGTAGCCCATCCACTCGCCCAAAGCTTCTAGCATGGACACGTCGATGTGGCTGCCCTGGCCGGTCTTGCCGCGCAGCAGCAGGGCCGACAGGATGTTGGTGTAGGCGTACATGCCCGCCGCGATGTCGGCCATGGAGTTGCCCGCCTTGGACGGCGCCTCGGGCGTGCCGGTGATCGACAACAAACCCGCTTCACTCTGGATCAAGAGGTCATAGGCTTTTTTGTCGCGGTAGGGACCGTCTTCGCCATAGCCTGAGATGTCGCAAACAATGAGTTTGGGGTGCGTGGCGCTGAGGGCTTCAAACGACAGGCCCATGCGGGCGGCCGCGCCGGGCGCGAGGTTTTGCACCAGCACGTCAGCGTCTTTGAGCAGCTCGCGCAGCACGGCCATGGCCTCGGGGTTTTTGAGGTCGAGCGTGAGGCTTTCTTTGGAACGGTTGGTCCACACAAAGTGCGAGGCCTGGCCGCGCACCCGCGTGTCATAAGCCCGCGCAAAGTCGCCCGCGCCGGGGCGCTCGACCTTGATGACGCGTGCGCCCAAGTCCGCCAGTTGCCGCGTACAAAAAGGCGCGGCGATCGCGTGTTCGAGAGAGACGACGGTGATGCCGTCCAGAGGTCTTGTCATATCGATCCAGCCTCAAGATGATGGAATGTGGTGAAGTGCGTTTCTTGCACACCAGTGAGCGTGTCCCGGTAGGAGCCCACCCCTGTGGGCGATGGTTTGCGCGGCGTGTACCACGCCTTATCGCCCACGGGGTGGGCTCCTACGTGAAGATGCGGCATGCGGTTTTCTTGCCAAACTTCAAAGGGCTGGATCGCTGTTCGCGCATGGTGGCAATTGACGTTGCGAACACCTGGCCACCCGTAGGAGCCCACCCCTGTGGGCGATGGTTTGCACGGCGTGTGCCACGCCTTATCGCCCACGGGGTGGGCTCCTGCATGAAGATGCGGCATGCGGTTTTCTTGCCAAACTTCAAAGGGCTGGATCACTGTTCGCGCATGGTGGCAATTGACGTTGCGAACACCTGGCCACCCGTAGGAGCCCACCCCTGTGGGCGATGGTTTGCGCGGCGTGTGCCACGCCTTATCGCCCACGGGGTGGGCTCCTACGTGAAGATGCGGCATGCGGTTTTCTTGCCAAACTTCCAAGGGCTGGATCACTGTTCGCGCATGGTGGCGATTGACGTTGCGAACACCTGGCCACCCGTAGGAGCCCACCCCTGTGGGCGATGGTTTGCACGGCGTGTGCCACGCCCTATCGCCCACGGGGTGGGCTCCTACAAATTCAGTGTTGTTCATCGGTATCGGCCAAGCACTCGTATTTAAAACGAACGGGGCAGCCCGAGGATGTGCTCGGCCACGTAGCTGAAGATCATGTTGGTCGAGACCGGAGCGACTTGGTACAAGCGCGTCTCGCGGAACTTGCGCTCGATGTCGTACTCGCAGGCAAAACCAAAACCACCGTGCGTTTGCAAGCAAACGTTGGCCGCTTCCCAACTGGCCTTGGCCGCGAGGTACTTGGCCATGTTGGCTTCGGCCCCGGCGTTTTGCATGGCGTCGATTTTTTCGCAGGCCTTCCAACGCATCAGGTTGGCCGCTTCCAGCTCGATGAAGGCGTCGGCAATCGGGAACTGCACGCCCTGGTTTTGGCCAATGGGGCGGCCAAACACCACGCGCTCGTTGGCGTATTTGCTGGCACGGTCGATGAACCAATAGCCGTCGCCAATGCACTCGGCGGCGATCAAAGTGCGCTCGGCATTCAGGCCGTCGAGCAGGGTTTTGAAGCCCTTGCCTTCTTCGCCCAGCAGCGCGTCTTCGGGGATTTCAAGGTTGTCAAAAAACAGCTCGTTGGTCTCGTGGTTGACCATGTTCAGGATGGGGCGCACGGTGAGGCCGTTGCCAATCGCTTGCTTGAGGTCGATCAGGAAACACGACAAACCTTCTGAGCGTTTTTTCACCTGGTCAGCGGGCGTGGTGCGGGCCAACAAAATCATCAAGTCGCTGTGCTGGATGCGCGAGATCCAGACCTTCTGGCCGTTGATGACCCAGCGGCCGTCTTTTTTGACGGCGGTGGTTTTGAGCTTGGTGGTGTCCGATCCCGTGGTGGGCTCGGTCACGCCCATGGACTGGATGCGCAACTCGCCCGTGGCGATCTTGGGCAAGAGCGTGTTTTTCTGCGCGTCAGAGCCGCTGCGCACGATGGAATTCATCACGTACATCTGGCCGTGGCAAGCGCCCGAGTTGCCACCGGAGCGGTTGATCTCTTCCATGATGACCGAGGCTTCGGACATGCTCAGGCCCGAGCCGCCGTATTGCTGCGGGATCAGCGCAGCCATCCAACCGGCCTTGGTCAGCGCATCGACAAATTCTTCGGGGTAGGCGCGTTTTTCGTCGACCTTGCGGTGGTATTCGTCAGGGAACTGGGCGCAGAGGTCGCGCACGGCGTCGCGGATATCCTGGTATTGGTCGGGTGCGTGCATGGTGGTGATGGAAATGGGTTGTCAAAAATAGATGCGCGTGCAGCTTCAGGCCAGCGTGGCTTGCGCCTGCATGGTGAGCCAGCCTTCGTGGTCGCAGGCACAAAGGTCTATGGTTTTACCGTCGGCAGACGGCCGCCCGTTCAGCCGGAAAGGGTGCAGATCAAACGTGGGGCGCACGGCGCGGAACTGGAACGAGGCGACACGCGCCTCAGGCACTTGCCTGCGCACCAGGTCCACCAGCAAGGTCGCGATCAGCGGGCCGTGCACGATGAGGCCGGGGTAGCCTTCTTCTTGCGTGACATAGCTGCGGTCGTAATGGATGCGGTGGCCGTTGAAGGTGAGCGCCGAATAGCGAAACAGCGACACCGGATCGGGCACGAACTCGCGCTGCCAGGGCGCGCCTGTTTCTGCGGCGGTAGGTGGCACTTCGGGGGCGCCGGGCACAGCGGCTGCGCGGTAAACGATGTCGTGCGTTTCGGTCAAGCACAGGCCCTGGGCATTGTGGAAAGCATGCTCGACTTCGACAAACAGCAGGTCACCCGTGCGGCCCGACTTGTGCTTGACGGACGCGATGCGCGAGCGCTTTTGCGCGGCGTCGCCCACGCGCAACGGGTTGTCGGTTTGCCACTGCAAGCGGCCACCGGCCCACATGCGGCGCGGCAACGGCACGGGCGGCAAAAAGCCCCCGCGCAAGGGGTGGCCGTCGGGCCCGATCTGGCTTTGCCGCGCCTGCGGCAAGAAGTACAGCCAGTGCCACAGGGGCGGCACTTCGCTGCCAGCGGTTTGGTGGGCATCGTCGCGGTCCAGCAGCGCGCTTTGGCCGCGCAAGGGGGCGGCACTGATGTCATCTTGGAGCGTTTCGCTGCGGCCTTCCCAGCTGCGCAGGTGCGCGACTTGGGTGGCGTCAAGGGTGGTGGGGGTATTCATAGACATAACTTCGCTGAGTTCAAGGCCTGAACTTGTCTGTCTTTGTGAAAGCCCATCTTTGGCGAACCTGAAGGGCTGCATGCGGGGTGAACCCATGGCGATGTCTTTTCGAGGCGCCTCCTTTGGAGCCCGTTTTGTAGGTCGGCACCTTCAGGTCCGACTTTGTGGGCTGTGGCACAGGCACTTGTCGGGGCTGAAGCCGCCGACCTACAAATACCTCTCCAGCAGCTTGTCGACAAGCGGGTGGATGGGGGGACATTGACCATGGCTGGTGCCTCACACCTGGCTGTACTGCTCGACCAGCTCGCGCTTGAGCACTTTGCCGCTCAGGGTCATGGGCATCTCGGCCACCAGCGTCACCGCCGAAGGCCGTTTGTAGGGCGAGAGGTGTTCATGGGCATGGGCTTTGAGGGCGTCCAGGTCGATCTGCGCACCGGGCTTGGGCTCGATGAAGGCCAGGATGTCTTCGTTGCCATCGGCCGTTTTGCGCCCAGCCACCGCCGCACGCTGCACACCGGGCCAGGCCAAAAAGACAGCCTCCACCTCGCCGGGGTACACGTTAAAGCCCGAACGGATGATCATTTCTTTCAGGCGTCCGACCACCTGCAAAGCGCCATCGGCGTCTTGTCGGCCCAGATCGCCGCTGGCGTACCAGCCGCCGGGCTTGATGACTTGCTCGGTGATCTCGGGGTCGCGGAAGTAGCCGGGCATCAGGCCCACACCGCGCATCCAGATCTCGCCGGTTTCGCCTGCGGGCAAGTCTTGCCCTTGGGGACCGATGATGCGCAGCTCGGCCCCTTCGACCAGGTAACCCGCGCTGGTGTCCTTGCGCCATTCGCCCCGGCGGCACAGCGTGAGTGCGCCGGCGTATTCCGACAGGCCATAGCCGTGGTGCAGCGGGTGGCCAAAGCGCGCCTCGATGGCTTTTTTGACGCTCAGGTCCAACGGCGCTGCACCGGTGTAGACGTAACGCAGGTCAGGCGCTGCGGGGTGATCGATGCCCTGGGCATCAAGCCAGGCCAGCAAGCGGGTGAACATGGCGGGCGGCCCTTGCAGCTGCGTCATGCCTTCATGGGCCAGCGCGTCAAACACATCGGCTGCGTCAAAGTGGCTGCGCATGAGCAAACCGGCCCCGGCGTGCAGCGAGGCCATGAGCACGGTGCCCAGGCCAAAGATGTGCGTCATCGGCAAGTAGGCATACGAGCGGTCGGCAGGCACCAGCTGGCGCGACTGCGCCGACACCTTGCCAAACTGCAGCAGGCCCGCGTGCGTGAGCATCACGCCTTTGGGTTGGCCGGTCGTGCCTGAGGTGAAGATGATGGCGGCCACGCGCTCGGCCAAGTCGCCCGTTTGTGCCGTGGCTTGCGCATCGGCCAGCGTGCGGCGCAGCGCAGGCAAAACGCTCTCGCGCGTGTCGTACTGCTGCGCATGCTGACGCGCCGATTCGGACACGCCCACCGTGAAATACAGCACGCGGGCGTCGGCCTTGGCGGCAAAGGCTGCCAGCTCAGACGCCGTCATGCGCGCATTAACGCCACAGGCCCAAGCGCCCACGCGGCTGCAGGCCAGCACCAAGGCCACATGCTCGGGGCAGTTTTCTGCAGCCACCAACACCCGGTCACCCAAGCGGACACCGGCTTCGCGCAGCTCGGCTTCGAGCGCATTCACCTGCTGGGCCAGCTGGCCCAGCATCATCACCCGGTCGGGCATGAAGAGGAAGGGGTGGTCGGGGGCCTGTGCAGCGCGCTCGTCGAACAGCTGGTGGATTCGGGTGTGTAGAGACGTGTGAAACATGTTCATTCGAACGCCATGCCTTTGGTGACTTCGGCCCACAGCGCGTGCTCGCGGCGCATGCGCTCGGCCAGATCGCTCGCTTTGCCGTTCCAGATGACGTAGCCCTGGTCGATCCAGCGCTTGCGCAGGTCGGCGTCTTGCAAGGCGCGGGCCGTGGCGGCGGCGATGCGTTGACTCGCATCAGCGCTCATGCCCAGCGGGCCATACAGGCCATACCAGCCACCGATGTCGTAGTCGCGGATGCCCAACTCGGACATGCTGGGCAACTGCGGGAAAGCCGGGTTGCGCTCTTTGGACGTGACGGCCAGCGCACGCACCTTGCCGCCGTCGATGTAGGACTTGGCACCCCCGACGATGTCAAACATCATCTGGATCTGCCCGCCCATCACGTCGGTCATGGCGGGGGCATTGCCCTTGTAGGGCACATGGGTCATGGTGATGCCCGCACGGCGCGCAAACAGTTCGCCGCTCAGGTGGTTGGACGCGCCCATGCCAGCCGAGCCATAGGCCAGCTGGCCCGGGTTGGCCTTGGCGTGCGCCACCAGCTCGGGCAGGGTCTTGAAGGCTTGGTTCTGATTGATCACCAGCACATTGGCATAACTCAGGATGGGCGCGAGCGGCGTCAGGTCCTTGAGCGGGTCAAAGGTCATGGCCTTGAGCACATGCGGGCTGATGGTCATGGTGGGGCTGGCCGCGAAGTAAATCTCTTGCCCGTTGGGCTGCGCCTTGACCACGCTGTTGCCTGCCACCGCACCGCCTGCGCCCAAGCGGTTTTCCACAATCACCGGCTGGCCCAGCTCACGGCTGAACACCGGGGCAAACACGCGCGCGGCCGCGTCCACCGGGCCGCCTGCGGCGTAGCCCACGATGAGCTTGACGGTGGGGCCGGTGCTCTGGGCTTGTGCCCAGCCGCTGCCTGCCAGGCAGGCCAAGGCAGCGCCAGCGGCCAGCAAGCAGCTGCGGCGACTGAAGAAACGGTGGATCGGTGAACGGTTGTTGGATGTCATGTTTTGTCTCCTAGAGTTTTTCTATTCGTGGTTTCAACGCGGGTCCAGCAGCTTGGCAAACGCCACTTTGTCGTAGAGGGTGGAGGTGTCGATCTCGCTCATCTGGTCTTCCTCAAGCTTGCGCCCAGCGCGAAGCCTGCTGCAGTTGCTGGCGGCACTCGGCCACCATGCGTTCCATCAATTCGGCACAGGTAGGCACATCGTCGATCAGGCCGATCACTTGCCCTGCCGCCACCACGCCGCCGTCCACATCGCCCGACTGCAAGGCCTGGTTGCCGCGCTGGCCTGCGACCAGATGGCGGATGTCTTCAAAGCTGCAACCGCCTTCGCGGTTTTCGGTGGCGACCACCTCTTGCGACACCGCATTGCTCCAGGCGCGCGTGGTGTTGCGCATCGTGCGGAACATCAACTTCGTGTCGCGCTCGGTGGCGCCCACCAGCGCTTGCTTGATGTTGTCGTGCACCGGCGCTTCTTGCGTGACCAAAAAGCGCGTGCCCATGTTCACGCCTTCGGCGCCCAGCGCCAAGGCGGCGGCGAGACCTCGCCCATCGGCGATGCCGCCCGATGCGATCACGGGCACCTTGAGCGCACGCACCGCCAGCGGGATCAGCACCAGACCGGGCACATCGTCTTCACCGGGGTGGCCCGCGCATTCAAAGCCGTCGATGCTGACCATGTCCACGCCGTTGCGCTCGGCACTCAGGGCGTGGCGCACCGAGGTGCATTTGTGCACGATGGTGATGCCCGCGTCCTTCATGCGTCCGATGAAGTCCTTGGGGCTGTTGCCTGCGGTCTCCACGATCTTGACGCCGCTGTCGATGATGGCCTGCAGGTATTCGCCGTAGGGCGGCGGGTTGATCGAGGGCAAGATGGTGAGGTTCACACCAAAGGGCCGGTCGGTCAGGGTGCGTGTGCGGGCAATTTCTTGCGCCAGGGCTTGCGGTGTGGGTTGCGTCAAGGCGGTCAGCACGCCCAAGCCACCGGCATTGGACACGGCCGACACCAACTCGGCCTTGCCCACCCACTGCATGCCGCCCTGGATGATGGGGTAGCGGATGCCGAGCGCTTCGGTGACGCGGGTTTTCATGGTCTTGTGCCCGACTCAGCCGCGTGCTTCACGCACCATGTTGCGGCCAATGATGATTTGTTGTATCTGGGTCGTACCCTCATATAGACGGAACAAACGCACATCGCGGTAGAAGCGCTCGATGCCGTACTCGGCCAAATAACCCGCGCCACCCAAAATTTGTACCGCACGGTCGGCCACACGGCCGCACATCTCGGACGCGAACATCTTGCAGCACGAGGCCTCGGTAGACACGTTTCGGCCTTCGTCACGCTTGCGTGCGGCATCGATCACCATGCACTCGGCCGCGTACAGCTCGGCCTTGCTGTCGGCCAGCATGGCCTGCACCAGTTGGAACTCGGCAATGGGCTGGCCAAACTGCTTGCGGTCGATGGCGTATCGCAGCGCGTCATCGAGGATGCGCTGGGCCACACCCACACACACAGCGGCCAAATGGATGCGGCCTTTTTCGAGCACCTTCATCGCGGTCTTGAAGCCCTGGCCTTCTTTGTGACCGATCAGGTTGGCGGCCGGGACACGCACGTTGTCAAACATCACGTCGCAGGTGTGCGCGCCTTTTTGGCCCATCTTCTTGTCGTTTTTGCCCAAGCTGATGCCGGGCGATTGGGCATCGACGATGAAAGCCGACACACCGCCCGCGCCCTTGTCGGCAGGGTTGGTGCGCGCCATGAGCGTGAAGATTTTGGAATGCGGCGCGTTGGTGATGTAGCGCTTGGTGCCGTTGACAATGTAGTGGTCACCCAAACTGTCCGTGCCTCGGATGGCGGTGGTGCGCAGCGACGCCGCGTCCGAACCCGCGTCGGGTTCGGTCAGCGCAAACGAGGACGACAACTCGCCCGTGGCCAGCTTGGGCAGGTAATAGGCTTTTTGCTCTTCGGTGCCGTCCATCAGGATGCCCTGCGAGCCAATGCCCACCGTGGTGCCGATCACCGAGCGGAATGCAGGCGAGGTCTTGCACAGCTCAAACAGCAGACGAGCCTCTTCTTCCATGGTCAGCTCCAGGCCGCCATAGGACTCGGGGATGGTCAAACCAAACAAACCCATTTCGCGCATCTCTTGCACGATGGCTGGTGGAATCTCGTCGGTGTCGGCCACTTCGTTCTCGGCAGGCACCAAACGCTCACGCACAAAACGGCGCACGGAGTCGAGCAAGGCTTCGAAGGTTTCGGTATCTCGGATCATGGCTTGTGGGTGATGAATTTACAAAGTCTCAAAAGTGCCGAGTATGGCCGTGGACTGGCTCGACAGCGTGCCGCCGTTGCCGTGGGCCAGCGCGGTTTGCGCACCCGCCACTTGGCGTTCGCCGCCTTCACCGCGCAACTGGCGCACGGCTTCGATCAGGGTGAAGATGCCGTACATGCCCGGGTGCGTGCACGACAAGCCGCCGCCGTTGGTGTTGACCGCCAAACGGCCACCGGGTGCGATCGCGCCACCTTCGACAAATGCGCCGCCTTCGCCTTTTTTGCAAAAGCCCAGGTCTTCCAGAAAGAGCAAGGTGTTGATGGTGAAGGCGTCGTACAGCTGCACCACGTTCATGTCGGCGGGCGTGAGGCCCGCCATGGCAAAGGCTTCGCGCCCCGACTGGCTGGCCGAGGTGACGGTGAGGTCGTGCATGGACGAGACCTGGCGGTTCCAGTTGGCGGTGGCGTTGCCCAGCACGTACACAGGTTTCTTCGGCAGGTCACGCGCACGGTCGGCACGCACCAGCACAAAGGCGCCGCCGCCGTCGGTGACCAAGCAGCAGTCACGCACCGACAAAGGATCGGACACCATGCGGGCCTTGAGCACCTCGTCGATCGACAGCGGATCGCGCATGAAGGCTTCGGGGTTGCGCTGCGCCCAGGCGCGTGCGGCCACCGCCACTTCGGCCAGCTGGCGGCGGGTGGTGCCGTATTGGTGCATGTGCCGGCGCGTGGCCAGCGCGTAGGCGCTGAGCGGCTGCATCGGGGCATAGGGGGTTTCGTAGGGCTGCGGGTCCATCACGCGGCGGGCCTGGGCGATCTCGGCGCGGCCAAAGGTGGACGTGCGCTGCGTGCTGCCGTAGCACACCAGCACCGCATTGCACTGGCCCGACTGCAAAGCCATCATGGCGGGCAAGAGGTGTGCGACAAAGCTGGAGCCGCCGAGCATGGTGCCGTTGATGTAGCGGGGGTTGATGCCCAAATACTCGGTCACCGGCATGGGCCACATGGTAGACAACACACTGGCGGTGCACAGGCCGTCGATGTCGCTCATCTTGAGTCCGGCATCGGCCACCGCGGCGTGCGCGGCGCGGGCCAGCACTTCCATCTCGGTGAAGCCCGTGGCTTCGCCGCAGCCAAAGGTGGCCACGCCCGCGATGGCGGCGCTGCCGCGCAAGGCCTTGAGGCCGGTGGACGAATGCACCGCTGCCGATGCGGCCGGGCCACGGGGCACGGGCTTGGCCGACGTGGCCTCTGTGCTGACCGGGTCAAACACCACCACGCCTTGGCCTTTGTCGACCTCCACACGGGCCTGCACCCGCTGGCCCACCTGCACGGCGTCGACAGGGTCCATGTCCACGCGGGCCATCAAGCGCACGCCTTCGTCCAGGTCGATCAGGCAGACGTTGTAGTCGCCACCCGCGTCGGGCTTGCGGCGCACCGTGGTGACCGAATACACCGTGCCCAAGCCCGTGGGGGCCACCAACGCCACATGGTTGCTGCCGCAGTGCGGGCAGACCTCACGCGGAAAGTAAATGTGCTGGCTGCAATCAGCGCACTGTTGAATCAGAAAGCGGCCTTCGGCCAGGGCGGCCTGGTGCTGCGCGAACACACCGGAGTCTTTGTTCTGTGTTTGCATGCGCATCGCCTCAGATCGGGTCCCAGCTGAACACGTCACCCGAGCGGTCCAGATCGAAGAAGCTGGACTTGAGCGCAGGCATGGCGTGGTCGAGCACGGTCTGCGGCGTCCAGCCCTCGCTGCGGTGCACCGAGCGGATGGGGCGCGGCTGGCTCATCAAAAAGATTTCGTTGTTGCGCACAGCAAAGACCTGGCCGTTCACATGGGCCGAGTCGTCGCTGGCCAGGGCCACGGCCATGGGCGCGATCTTGGCGGGCGTCATCTGCTTGATGCGCTCGACGCGGGCTTGCTCTTCGGGCGTCTCGGTCGGGATCGAGCCGATCATGCGGCTCCAGGCAAAAGGCGAGATGCAGTTGGAGCGCACGTTGAACTTTTGCATGTCGAGCGCGATCGACTTGGACAGCGCGGTCACGCCCAGCTTGGCCGCCGAGTAGTTGGCCTGGCCGAAGTTGCCCACCAGCCCCGAGGTCGAGGTCATGTGGATGTAGTTGCCGCTTTCCTGCTCCTTGAAGTGCGGGGCAGCGGCGCGGCTGACGTAAAACGCGCCATACAAATGCACCTTGAGCACCGCGTCCCATTCGTCCATGCTCATCTTGTGGAAGAAGCGGTCGCGCAAGATGCCTGCGTTGTTGACCACCACGTCGATGCGGCCAAAGCTGTCGATGGCCGTTTGGATGATGCGGGCCGCGCCTGCGGCGTCAGACACGCTGTCGGTGTTCGCAGCGGCCTGACCGCCCATGGCTTTGATTTCGTCCACCACTTTTTGTGCAGGGCCTGCGTCTTGGCCTTCGCCCGAGACGGACGCGCCAATGTCGTTGACCACCACCTTGGCACCTTCGCGCGCCATGGCCAGCGCGATGTCGCGGCCAATGCCGCCACCTGCGCCGGTGACCACGACGACTTTGTCTTCAACCAATCGGGCTTTGCTCATTTTTTTCTCCTGGGAAAAATGGGGCGAACGTCTGGCGGGCCAGCGTCACCCCACTGGGGGGTTGATGTATCTTGCGGCGTTCAGTGATTCTGAACAATCTTCGAATGCTGAAGCGGGTCTTTCGGATTCCCGAACTCAGGGATTGCCCTTGGTTTGTGGCCTGTCCATGGATTGCAAGGCTTGTTTTGTAGGAGCCCACCCCGTGGGCGATTTTGTGATGCCTTGGGTCTGCGTGAAATCGCCCACGGGGTGGGCTCCTACAAAGCAGTGAAATCGCCCACGGGGTGGGCTCCTACAAAGAAGTTGCCTTTCAGTTTTTGTCCTGGGCTGGCCAAGCAAACAAAGGGGTTTGCTTGGTCAGAAAGCGCCCCACGGCTTCGCGGTGCTCGGCGGTGCCTGCGCTTGGGCTTTTGAGCCTTGGTTTGTGGCCTGTCCATGGATTGCAAGCCTTGTTTTGTAGGAGCCCACCCTGTGGGCGATTTTGTGAGGCCCTGGGTCTGCGTGAAATCGCCCACGGGGTGGGCTCCTACAAAGCAGTTGCCTTTCAGTTTTTGTTCTGCGCGGGCCAAGCAAACAAAGGGGTTTGCTTGGTCAGAAAGCGGTTGACGGCTTCGCGGTGCTCGGCGGTGCCTGCGGCCAAAGACTGGGCTTGCGCTTCGGCGCTCAGCATGTCTTGCAGACCACCGCCCAGCGCGTTGTTCAGGCTGCGCTTGATCAAGGCCACGGCGGCAGGTGATGCCCCCACAAAGCTGCGGGCCAGGGCCTGTGCACGGGGCAGCAGCTGGTCCGGCTCGTGCAGCTCCATCACCAGCCCCAACCGCAAGGCCTCTTGCGCGTCGATGTCGCGGGCCGAGAGCATGATTTCTTTGGCACGCTGCACGCCCACCACGCGGGGCAGGGTGTAGAGCGCGCCCACATCGGGCACCAGGCCGACCTTGAGGAAGGACATGTTGAACCAAGCGCGTGGGGTGGCCAGCACGAAGTCGGCCGACAAAGCCAGGCTAAAACCCGCACCTGCAGCCGCACCGTCGACGGCGGCGATCACCGGGCGGTCGAGCGTCAACAAGACCTGCACCCACTCGTGCAGGGTCTGCATACGACCCAACCAGCCGCCGTTGTCGAGGTTGGCCGCCGCGATGTTTTTCAGGTCACCGCCCGAACAAAAGTGCCCACCCGCCCCGGTGAGGACCACGGCGCGGATGGACTTGTCGTGCTGGATGTGTTGCAAAGCCACCGCCAACTCGTCACGCATGGCGGGCTCGAGCGCGTTGCGTTTGCTGGGGCTGTCAAAGGTGATGGTCGCGACCTGGTCGGTCACATCGAATTGCAGCAAAGATGGAGGGTTCATGGGGTTCTGGAAAAATGTGATCAAAGAAAGTGCCGCGCCTGGCCCCGATCAAGCCCATGCAAGCACGGCCTCTCCTGACAACTTGATGTGGCCTTGCGCATTCATCGCCGTCAAGGACAGGCGCACACGGCGCTCCCCATCGAGCTCAAATTTTTCGACCACCTGACCCGAACAGGTGATGCTTTCGCCCACTTGGGTCATGGCCGCGAAGCGCACGCTGTAATCACGGATCGCCGTTTGAGGCACCCAGTTGGTGAGCAGGCGCGCCAGCCAAGCCATGGACAACATGCCGTGCGCGATCACATCGGGCATGCCTGCGCCGTGCGCGAAATCGGTGTCGACATGGATGGGGTTGTGGTCACCCGATGCACCGCAGTACAGCGCCAGCGTCAGGCGCGAGACGGGTGGCAGCTCCAGCGGGCAGATAGCGTCGCCCACTTGCAGGGCGTCAAAAGAGGGGAGGGTCATGGGGTGTCCTTATGCGCTGGGGCCATGGCGCAAAACGGTCACTGCACGCAGGTCGGCCACATGCTCGCCACGCTGGTTGCTCACGCGGGTCTGGCGCACCACAAATTCAAGTGCGCCGCCCTTTTTGTCGTAGATGTCTTCGATGCGTTGCTCAAAGCGCAGCACATCGCCCGCATAGGCCATGCGGTGAAAAGTGAAGCCCTGCTCGCCATGCAAAAGCTTTCGGTAGTCCATGCCCAACAGATTGCGGATGGCGGCCGGGTCAGGCGACTCCATCTCGAGGCAAAACAAAAAAGTGGGCGGCACAGGCAAGGCCGGGTGCCCAGCGGCCTGCGCTGCGGCTTCGTCCCAATAAACCGGATCGGTCTGGCCGGTGGCCTTGGCAAAAAAACGCAAACGGCCTTTTTCCACCAACACTTCAAAATCCGGCATGACATGGCCGATGTAGCGACGATCAATCATGTTGTCTCTCTGTTTTTTCTGTACCAATCCATCGTATCCCAGGCATGCGCCAACAAGCCAGGCCAACGGGCATCTGTGTGTCGCACACAGGATTCAAACCACACCGGTCAAAGGTTGAACAGCGCGGCTGGCGCGATCGAATGGCCTCCGCGATAATGGATGGTTTTCAAGCACTTCAGCAAAGTACATCCATGAGCACTTTCCAAAACACCGGCGCACGCGCCACGGGCCTGGCCACCTTGGCCGCTGACGGCACCGTGCTGGACACCTGGTTCCCCGCCCCCGAGCTGGCCGATGGCATTGCCGCCAGCGGCAGCACCCGCCTGACCGAAGCCGAAGCCGTGGCGGCTTTGGGCGCTGATGTGGCCGAGGCCCTGACCGCCTGCACTGTGCGTGGCACCTTCGTGGTGGCTGTGCGCACCGAGATCAAAAGCCTGGCCGATGCGCCCACCGACACGCACGACGCTTACCTGCGCCTGCACCTGCTGAGCCACCGCCTGGTGCAGCCGCACGGCGCGAACGTGACCGGCATCTTTGGCCTGCTGGCCAATGTGGCTTGGACCAACTTTGGCCCTTGCGCCGTGAGCGAAGTGCCCGCCGCCCGCCTGAAAGCCCGCGCCGCTGGCCGCTTGTTGGAGATCAAAGGCGTGGACAAGTTCCCGCAAATGACCGACTACGTGATCCCGTCTGGCGTGCGCATTGCCAACGCCGACCGCGTGCGCCTGGGTGCACACCTGGCCAGCGGCACCACCGTGATGCACGAAGGCTTTTGCAACTTCAACGCGGGCACCTTGGGCGCCAGCATGGTGGAAGGCCGCATCAGCGCGGGCGTGGTGGTGGATGACGCCAGCGACATCGGCGGCGGCTCGTCCATCATGGGCACGCTGTCGGGTGGCGGCAAAGAAGTCATCAAAGTGGGCAAGCGCTGCTTGCTGGGTGCCAACGCCGGCATCGGCATCTCGCTGGGCGACGACTGCATTGTGGAAGCCGGTTGCTACATCACCGGCGGCAGCCGCGTTCAGCTGCCCGACGGCAGCGTGGTCAAGGCCAAAGAGCTGTCCGGCAAAAACGGCATCCTGTTCCGCCGCGATTCACAGTCGGGCGCGCTGCACGCCATTCCGCGCAACAAGAGCTGGGGCGAGTTGAACGCTGAGTTGCACAAGAACTGATTTCAGGTTCTCTTCAAAACAAAACGGCGTGCACGCGAAAGCGGCACGCCGTTTCTTTATCAAGCGCTGGACTCAAAGACCCTGCACCACCGCGGCATTGGCCCGCGCCACCGCTCGGAACTCGTCACCGATCCGCGCATCCTCCGCCGCCCTTTGCCAAAACTGCTTGGCCAGCGCCTTCGCTTGCGGCCAGACGCTCAGGGTGTGGGCATTAGGGCGCGGCAATTGGCTGGCCCAATCGCGCTCGACCACTTCACCCGCGACTGGGGCATAAAACATGGGCAACATGTCGTAGGCGGGGGCCAGTTGCCAGCGGTGTTGGCGCAGCAGCAAAGACACATTGCCGTGGTGGCGGTCGGTGTTGGCGATCAGGGCGCCAAAGGCGTCGAGCAGGCACAAGGTCTGGATGTCGGCGGCGCTCAGGCTTTCGGCACCGGCGCGACCGGTCTGCATGGCGGTGGCCGCCCATTGCGAGCCGATGCCGATGTAGTGCGCGTCGTACATCTCCAAAGACACCATGCCCACGCGGCCCAAGACCGTGCGGTCAAAGCGGCGGCTTTGCAAAAACACACGGCCCGCGGCCTGCACGATGTCGGACTGCGCGGCGGCAATGCCTGCGGCATGCAGCGTTTGCAGGGCCAAGGCCTCGCACACCAGCAGGTCGCGCCAGCGCTGGTCGGCCGGGGCGTCCCCTGCGGGTGAGAACTTGACCAGCACGGGCAGGCCATGGGTCACCGCACCAAACTTGGGCTGCTCGCCGCCCGCGCTGGAGCCCGGGGCGGCGCTGCCCAAGGCTTGCAAGGCCAGACGGGGATAGTCGTGCGCTGGATCCATCACCACAGGGGCGGCGCTGCGGTTGGACGGCAAGGCCAGATAACGATCCAGCGAAGCCGCGCCCACCAGCAGGTTGCCGGGCAGGTCTTCACCCGCACGCACCAGCGCCAGCAGGATGTGGTCATCGGTCCAATGGGCCAAATGGGGGGGCAAGGCCAGCTCGGCATGGGCTTGTGCAAAGGCGCGACCCAAAAAGCCCTGGGGGCGGGTGTCCATCAAGAACCAGGGCAGGCTGGGGTGAAAAGCGCTTTGGCCGTGGGCCTTGTCGGCTTCGTCCATCCAGAAGCCGCCCCCGGCCAATGGGAACAGCGTGCCAAAGCTTTGCAGTTCACCACTGGGTTGCACTTGGTGGATGAGCACCTGTCGGCCCACGCCGGGCACGTCACGCGGCAGCAGGTAGCGCTGCGCCCGGGCAGCCCCCACTTTGACCACTTGGCCTGAGGCCAGCAAGGGGGCCAGCAGGCGCGAGACCGTCGCTTGGCTCACACCCAGCTGCGCTTGCAGCTCGGGGCTGCTGGCGTGGCCGTTGTGGCGTTGCAAGGCGTGCAGGAGGGTTTCGGCGGCGGCCATTGAATGGATTTATGAATAGATAAATCAATACTATAGCGAATTTAAACCCTTGTCATGCAATGATATTTTTTGATAGGCCTTAAAAATTTGCTGATTTTGAGAATAAATTTTATAGCCGAATCAACCGCTTATGGATGGTCAAGGACATGGGCCTCTCAGTCACGAGCCCGCGCCAAACGCCCCCACAGCCGCCCCGACCACTGTCCCAAATCATCCAGGTAGGTGAACACCACCGGGATCACCAACAAACTGAGCACCGTACTGGTGAGCAAGCCGCCGATCACGGCAATGGCCATGGGTGAGCGGAAGCTCGCGTCGGCTGCACCCCAGCCCACGGCAATGGGCAACATGCCTGCGCCCATGGCAATCGTGGTCATGACAATCGGCCGGGCGCGTTTGTGGCACGCGTCCAGAATGGCATCCCAGCGGCTCATGGGCGGCACGGCGGGGTGATCGCCCTCGGCGGGTTTACCGCGCCGCGCTTCAATCGCGTATTCCACCAACAAGATCGAGTTCTTGGTGGCGATGCCCATGAGCATGATCAGGCCAATGAGCGAGGGCATGGAGAAGCTCTTTTGTGCGATCAGCAAGCCCACAAACGCACCGCCCAAAGACAGCGGCAGCGCGACCAAGATGGTGATGGGGTGCAAAAAGCCTTTGAACAGCAACACCAACACGATGTAGATGCACAGCACACCGATCAGCATGGCCAGGCCAAAGCTGGCAAACAGTTCGCCCATGACTTCGGCGTCGCCCACTGCCACCACCTTGACGCCGGGCGGCAAGCTTTGCAGCGCGGGCAGTTGTTGCACCGCTTGTGTCACGTCGCCCAAGGGCATGCCCGACAGCTCGATCTCGAAGTTGATGTTGCGCTGGCGGTCGTAGCGGTCAATCACCGCCGGGCCGCCCGCCACCTCGATGCTGGCCACTTGGCCCAGCATGACGGGACCACGGCTCCCGGGCACCATCAGGCGCTCGAGTGTGCTCAGGTCATGCCTCGACTCGTCACCCAATTTCACGACGATGGGCACTTGGCGCTCCGACAAATTGAGCTTGGGCAATGCCTGGTCGTAGTCGCCCAGCGTGGCCACGCGCAAGGTGTCGCTGATGGCGGCGCTGGTCACGCCCAGGTCGGCGGCTTTGGCAAAGTCGGGGCGCACCGCGATCTCGGGGCGCACCAGGCTGGCGGTGGACGCAATGGAGCCCAGGCCTTGGATGGTGCGCAGGTCACGCTCGACGGCCATGGCGGCGGTTTGCAGGGCTTGTGGGTCTTCACCGGTGAGCACCAGCACGTATTTCTCGCCCGAGCCGCCCAAGCCCACTTTGCTGCGCACGCCGGGCAGTTGTTGCAACTTTGTGCGGATGTCGTTTTCTATCACCTGCTTGCGCGGGCGCTTGCCGCGTTCGGTCAGCTGGATGGTGAGCGTGGCCTTGCGCACCTCGGCCGCACCACCACCGGCAAACGGGTCGCTGCCCGCACTGCCGCCACCGATGGTGGTGTAGACGCTTTTGACATCGTTCACCGTCATGAGCAGCTTGCGGGCGTGTTCGGCGCTGGCCTGGGTTTGCGCCAAAGTCGAGCCAGGGGGAAGCTCCACATAAACCTGGGTTTGCGAGTTGTCGTCCGGCGGAATGAAGCCCTTGGGCAGCAGCGGCACCAGCATGATGGAGCCGATGAAAAACAAGGTGGCCAGCACCATGGTGACCAAGCGGTGCCGCATGCACCAAGTGGCCCAAACCATGTAGCGCTTGAGCCAGCCCGGCTCGTGCGCGGCCGTGACGATGGGCTTCAAAATGTAAGCCGCCATCATGGGCGTGAGGACCCGCGCCACCACCAGCGAGGCGAACACCGCGAGCGACGCCGTCCAGCCAAACTGCTTGAAGAACTTGCCCGGAATGCCGCTCATGAAGGCCGTGGGCAAAAACACCGCGATCAGGGTGAAGGTGGTGGCGATCACGGCCAGACCGATTTCGTCGGCCGCTTCCATGGCCGCCTGATACGGTGACTTGCCCATGCGCAAATGGCGCACGATGTTTTCCACCTCGACAATCGCGTCGTCCACCAGCACACCGATCACCAAAGACAGCGCCAGCAAAGTCACCACGTTGATGGAAAAGCCCAAGTAAGCCATGCCAATGAAGGCCGGGATGACCGACAGCGGCAGCGCCACCGCCGACACAAAGGTGGCCCGCCAGTCGCGCAAGAACAGCCACACCACCAGCACCGCCAAAATCGCACCCTCGTACAGCAGCACGAGTGAGCCCTTGTATTCCTCTTCTACCGGGGTCACAAAGTCGAAGGATTCGGTGATCTCGATGTCCGGGTTTTGCAGCCGGTAATCGGCCAGCGCCTGACGCACCAAGCGGCCCACGGCCACTTCGCTCTCGCCTTTGCTGCGCACCACCTCAAAGCCCACCACGGGCACACCGTTGAGGCTGGCTGCAGAACGGGCATCGGCCAGCGTGTCGCTCACGGTGGCCACTTGGTCCAAACGGATACGGCCGCCGCGCGAGCTGGCCAGCTCGATCTGACCCACCTCTTGCGCCGTTTTGACGGTGGCCAGCGTGCGCACGGGTTGTTCGCCCGTGCCCACATCCATGCGCCCGCCCGAGCCTTCTTGCTGCACCTGCTTGAGCTGGCGCGACACCTCGGCCGCCGTGATGCCCAGTGACTGCAAGCGGTTCACGTCCAGCGCCACGCGCACTTCGCGCGTCACGCCGCCCACGCGGTTGACGGCACCCACACCCCGCAGCGACAAGAGTTTGCGGGTGATGTCTTTGTCGACCAACCAAGACAGCGCCTCGTCGTCCATGCGCGACGAGCGCACGGTGTAGGCCAACACGGGCGAGCCGGCCAGGTTGAGCTTTTGCACCACCGGGTCGCGCAGGTCGCCGGGCAAATCGGCCCGCACGCCCTGAATGGCGGAGCGCACGTCGTCCACCGCCTCCTGGCTGGGCTTTTCCATGCGGAACTCGGCGGTGATGGACACCACGCCGTCTTGCACCTTGGTGGTGATGTGTTTGAGACCCTGCAGCGGGGCCAGCGCGTTTTCGAGCTTGCGGGCCACATCGGTTTCGAGCTGCGAGGGCGCAACCCCAGGCAGGCTGGCGGTGACCGAGATGGTGGGCACGTCCAGGTCCGGAAAGTTTTGCACTTTCATGGACCCAAAAGCGATGAAACCGGCCAGCGTCAGCAGCACAAACAGCATGACGGCCGGGATCGGGTTGCGGATCGACCAAGAAGAGACGTTGAGCATGACGTCCCTTTATTTGGTGGCTGGGGCTGCTGGCGCGGCTTGAGCGGCTGGCGCATCCACCACACGCACCGTGTCGCCGTGGTTCAGGAATGCCCCGCCACTGGCCACCACGCTGGCATCGGCTTTCAGGCCGCTCGTCACCTCGACGCGGCCTGCGCTTTGGCGTCCGGTTTGCACCTTGAGCTGGCTGACCTTTTGGTCGGCCCCCACGGTGTAGACATAACTGAAACCGTCTCGCACCACCACCGCCGCTTGTGGCACGGTGAGCGCCTGGCTTTGGCCCAGCGCGATCTCGCCTTGGGCGTACATGCCAGCGCGGGCGCTGCCGGTTTGCGCGGGCAAGTCGACATAGACCAATGCGTTGCGGGTTTGGGCATCGACCGACGGAGCCACCATGCGCACCTTGCCTTGCAACAGCTGGCCACTGGCGGCTTTGATTTGCACGGGCGCACCCACCTGGATACGGCCAATCTCGGCAGCGGTCACTTCAGCCCGCCACTCGATGCGGCCCTGGCGAATCAGGCGGAACAACTCGGCGCCTGCGCCCACCACACTGCCCACGGTGGCCTGCCTGGCCGAGATCACGCCCGCATCGGGCGCACGCACCTGGGTTTGTGACAAGCGCACGTTTTGCAGCTGCACCATGGCGCGGGCGGACTGCACACGGGCCACAGAAGAGGCCTCTGCGGCCAGCGCTTGGCTCAGCTGCGCTGCACTGAAAAAGCCTTGCTGCTGAAGACTTCGAGCGCGATCGGCCTGGGCTTTGGCCTCTTGGGCGCTGGCCGTGGCTTCGGCGAGCAGGCCTTCGGCCTGCGCCAGCTCGGCCCGCAAGCTGTCGGCCTGCAAAGTGGCCAGCACGTCACCGCGCTGCACCCGGTCACCCACGTTCACACGCACCTCGGTGATCTTCAGGCCATTGGCCTCGGCCCCAACGATGGCTTCTTGCCAAGCGGCCAGATTGCCGTTGGCGCTGATTTTTTGGGCCAGGCTGATGGCCTGGGGAACGGCCACAGTCACGGTCAAGCTGGGCTTGGCCGACGGCTGAGGCTTGCCCTTTTCATCGGCAGCACAAGCTGCACCCCCAATACCCCCCCAAACAGCGACCAACAAACAGCCTGTCCATGCAGATTTTTTCATGATTGACCCAGTGACCCAAGATGGGTGTGAGTTTATCGGGGTGCATGAAGTCCATTGACGTCAATGGCCCATTGTTGCGTGCTCAAAACCACAGGGCACCTCTTCAGGTGGTGGAGTGAGTGGCGCTGGAACCAACCAATCGAGACATTGGCACGGCTGGGCAAAAGTGCCGCTCAGCGCACCCGATCCACCAGCTGCTTCATCAGGTGGGTCACGGTTTTGTCCGCGCTGTTGATCGAGTAGATCTCGGACATGTGGCTGTGGCCCATGAGTTTGTAGATGCCTGGGCATTGGCCCGCTTGGCACAAGGCGGCGTTGAGTTGCTCGCTTTGGCGGTGAAAGTCGAGCGGGTCCAGCTCGGCATAGGCCAGCAGCAAAGGCACTTTGGCAGCCACCAGACCGGGCACGGCCGAGCGGGCGGGGTATTGCGCGGCGTCTTGACCGAAGTAGGCTTGCAGGGGCGGGTTGGACTCGGCCGTCGTTGGATCAAAGATGCCCGACAGCAGCACCGCACCCGCCAGGCCCGAGCCGGGCGCGGCATGGAACTGCGGGTGCGCCACGTATTGCGCCACATGCGCCGCGCCGGCCGAGTGGCCCATCAAGATGATGCGTTGAGGGTTGCCGCCGCTGGCAGCGATGTTTTCGCGCACCCATTTCAGGGCCGACTGGATGTCTTGTTGCGCGGCGGGCCAGGGGTTGGCTGGGGCCAGGCGGTAGGTCATGTTGACGCCGACCATGCCCTGGCGCACGGCCCAGAGCATGATGTTGTCGTAAAACGGGCTGTCGCCGGTGCGGCGCTCGCCGCGCATAAAGGCACCGCCGTGCACGAACACCAGCACGGGCTGCTTGGCTTGTGGTTTGTCGGGGGTGAACACATCGAGCAAGTTCCGAGCATCGCTGCCGTAACGCACGTCGCGGCGCACCTGAACGCCCGCATAGGACTCGCGCTCAGCCAGCGGGGCGTAGAGTTTTTCAGTGGGGGGCGGCGCGACGACCGGGCCGATCTTGAGCAGTTCGGCGGCGATCTGGGCTGGGACGGCCGAAGGGACTTCGACGGTTTTGGAAGTGGGCACGCCAGCGCACCCGACAAGGCCCGCAGACAGAATGGCAGTCAGGACAGTACGCATGGGGAACACTCCAATAAGGGCTTAAAACCCGAAATGCCGCTTGGGGGAATCCCACAACATGGCGGCACGCTCGGCTGGGGAAAACTGCGACTCAAACACCTTGAGCATGGGGCCGTAGTCCAGCCGGTAAGGTGCTTTGAGGTAGGGCCAGTCAGACGCCCACACGCATTGGTGAACGCCGAAGTTGTGCACCAATGCGTCGGCATACGGGCGCACATCGGGGAACGGGAAACCCGCTTGCGAGAATTTGGCGTAGCCCGACACCTTGACCACAGCGCGGCCTTCGCGGCCCAGTGCCAGCAGGGTCTGAAAACCCGCTTGCTGCATGTCCGCGTCCAGCGTGGGGCGGCCGCAGTGGTCAAACATCATCTTGGCCTGCACCCGCTCCAGCATGGGCATGAAGTCGAGCAACAGGTCTTTTTCGACCTGAAACTGCGCCCACAGGTCCAGCGCTTTCAGGCGCATGAGCAGGGGCTCGATGTCGGCGTAATACCCAAAGCCGTGCAGGGCCGGGTTGAAGGCGATGCCGATCACACCGCGTGATTTCAAATCGGCCAGCGTCTCCAGCGAGCAGTCCTTGGGCACAACGGCGATGCCTTTGTAGTGGCCTTGGCCCATGGCGATGGCGTCCAGCAGGCAGCGGTTGTCGGTGCCGTAGCCCGAGTTGGGGCCGACCAACAGGGCGTGCGCCACGCCATGACAGGCCATGACTTCCAGAAAGTAGCGGGCATCGCCCATCTCTTGCCCAGCGGGGCGGTAGCCCACATCGGGCGCATACGGAAAGCGCTGAGGGTCCAGCACGTGGCAGTGCGAGTCGATCTTGCGCTCGTCAAAGATGGACATGCGGTGCCCGTCAGAAGGTGGCCAAGATGGCTTGCTTGAGTTCGGGGGTGATCTCGGGCATCACGCCAAACCAAGCCTTGAAGGCAGGACGCGCTTGGTTGAGCAGCATGCCCAGACCATTGACGGTGGTGTGGCCGCGCAAACGCGCAGCTTGCAGCAATGGGGTTTCGAGCGGGATGTAAATCACGTCCGACACCATGGCCGACAACGGCAGGACGTCGAGCGCCACATCGAGCGGCGGCTGACCGTACATGCCTTGGTTGGTGGTGTTCACCAACAAAGCCGCACCGTCCATGGCCGCGTTGCGCTCGGCCCAGGGCACGACCTTGACGACGGCTTCCAGACCGGCGGCCAAGGCCTGGGCTTTGTCGATGCTGCGGTTGGTCAGGCGGATCTCGCGAGCACCCTCGTCGATCAGGCTCAGCACCACGGCACGCGCCGCACCGCCAGCGCCCAACACGAACACAGGGCCTGCGTCGGCACGCCAATCGGGCTTCACATCCTTGAGGCTCTGAATGTAGCCATAACCATCGTTGTTGAAGCCGTGCAAGCTGCCGTCGTCCTGCACCACGATGCAATTGATCGCGCCCATGCGCAGGGCCACTGGGTCGACCACGTCCATGAAAGCCAGCGCTGCAACTTTGTGCGGCAACGAAATGTTGCAGCCCGCCAGACCCAAGGCAGACAAGCCGCGAATGGCCGCTTGCAGATTTTGTGGCTCAACCTGAAAGTGGCCGTAAGCGCCCTTCAAGCCGTATTGAGCCAGCCAGTGGTTATGAAGAATCGGCGAGCGCGACTGAAGGATGGGCGAGCCCATCACCCCGGCCAGTTTGAACTTGGTGTGTTCCATCGGTGTGTGGTTGAGGGTTTATTTCTTGTTGACGGGCGGCAAGATGTCGGTGACCACTTGTTTGCCGCCCACCACTTTGGTCATGTAGCTTTCGCGGTCCAGGTCGCCATTGGCGTCGTAGCTCAAGTCCAGCAATAAGCCGGGCGTGGTCTTGGCCGAGAGGCTGATGTTTTTCATGGCGGCGGCAAAGGCCTTGGCATCGAACTTGCCGATCTTCTCGGTCACAGCCTTGACGGTGTAAATGCCGATGTAACCCTTGAGGCCGTTGTGGTCGGTGCGCGACTTGAATTCGCGCTGGTAGGCCTCGTCAAATTTCTTCACGCTGGGCTGCGGCGCGTCGGCGGTCAAGCCCACATGGGCCACAGCGCCATTGGCGGCATCACCGGCCAACTCGATCACTTTCTGGCTGGTCAGAACCGTCTCGCCGATCACGGGTTTGTTGTAGCCCTGCTTTTTCAGCTCGCGCAGCAAGCGGGCCGACTCTTCCTCATTGGAGTACACAAACACGGCATCGCCACCGGACTGCTTGACCTTGATGACCGCGCTGCTGAAGTCAACTTGGCCAGGTTCGGTGGACACATCGGCCCCGACCTTGATGCCACGGGCTTCAAGCGCCTTGTTGATCAGGTCACGGCCGCCTTTGCCGAAATCGTTGTTCACATAGATCACATCGACCACTTTGGCCTTGACCGTGTCCTTGATGTAGCCCGCGATCTTGGGCATGGCGGTCGATTGCGTGAACGAGGTGCGGAACACATAGGGGTTGCCCTGCTGCGTGATGGCCGCCGCTTCGCCGCCCGTGAAGTTCGGAATCTCGGCGCGGCGGGTGGCCGCCATGCTCACCAAAATGGAGCCCGAAAACACCGGGCCCATGACCACGTAGGCACCATCGTCGGCGGCTTTTTCGGCCAGGCCTTTGGCCACGCCGGGGTTGGACTGGGTGTCGCTGGCGCTGTAGTCGATCTTGCGGCCCAGGATGCCGCCTGCGGCATTGATTTCCTTGACGGCCAGCTTCATGCCGTTGTCAAAGTTGGTGCCCGAAGTGGCGCCGGTGCCGGTCAGCTCGACCAGGCCGACAATCTTGACCGTTTGCGCCTGCACCGCAGCCGATGCGAACAGTGCGCTGATCAGCGCGGTTTTCAAAAATGCATTCATGGGGGTCTCCTGTGGGTGCGGGCGGCACAACGCCCTTGTGTAGAACCGATGTCTTCACGCATCTTGCTTGAGGTGTCTGTGCATCGCCATCAGGGAATACGTGACTGAAAGCCCCCTTGGGCACAAGCCCTCACGAAAACCAAGTACGAACCTTGTCGCGGGCTTGTTGCTTGACGTCATCGCTCACGTACATGGCGACCGTCAATACGGCCGAGACCAGCACGCCCAGGTCGTCCGAGTAGCCCAGCACCGGCGTGATGTCGGGCACCGCGTCGATCGGCGAGATGAAGTAAGTCAATGCGCCATAGATGACGGTCTTGGCCCACAGCGGGGTGTCGGGCCGCTGGGCGGCATAGTACAAACACAATGCTTTTTCAACCACGTCCTTGCCAGCGATCAAGGCAGCATTGCGGAGCTTGTCCCACAGGTGCTCGTCTTTGAACTCGGGTTTGTCCAGCAGTTTGTCCTGGGTCATGAATGCCTTCCGGTGGCGTTACGATGGGTGTCTGTCCATTTTGCCCCCACAACGCCCTTTCTGCCCGGTTTGACAAAGCCATAGACCGCCATGCTCCAATCCATCAAATCCTGGGCGCGCCAGATCAAGCAAGATGTGGTCGCCGTCTATTTCGCAGCGCGCGACCCGCGCACGCCATGGTTCGCCCGCATGCTGGCCCTGCTGGTGGCCGCCTATGCACTCAGCCCCATCGACCTGATTCCCGATTTCATTCCGGTGCTGGGCTACCTGGACGATCTGCTGATCGTGCCCCTGGGTCTGCTGGCCGTGATCCGATTGCTGCCACCCGATGTGCTTTTGGAAGCCCGAATGCAAGCGACGGCCTTATTGGCGCGGCCCCGCAGCCGTGCAGCCGCTGTGTGCTTTGTTGTGGTCTGGCTCATCGGCGGCGCATGGCTGATTCACCTGGCATTGACACAGGCTTGGCTTTAAAACAGCAGGTATCCATCAGAAACACGGCGGGATTTTTTCCCTGTCGCTTGTGACGCCGCCGCCCTAAAGTAGAACCATAGGAATATGGTCCCTGTTTTGCGGATCGATCGTGTTGGTTTCAGGTGGTACCCGATGGTGAAAAATTTTCGGTTTTCGTGGATGCCGTTGGCGTTGACGGCACTCTGTGCGCACTTGACGGCACAGGCACAAGAGCTTACGCCACGCGCAGAAGTTGTGACTGTGATCGGCACCTTGCCAGTCCCCGGCGTGAACCAACCCCTGTCCGAGATCGCCTCGGCCGTGCAGACCGCCACCAGCGCAGAAATCGATGCAAGTCAGGCCTTGAACCTGTCTGATTTCATGAACCAAAGGCTGGGTGGCGTGCATGTCAACAATACACAAGGCAATCCGTTCCAGATGGACGTGAGCTACCGGGGTTTTACCGCGTCACCCTTGCTGGGCACGCCGCAAGGCCTGTCGGTGTACATGGACGGGATGCGCATGAACCAGCCTTTTGGCGATGTGGTGAGCTGGGATCTGATGCCACGCAGTGCGATCGCCAGCATCACGCTGATGCCCGGCTCCAACCCGCTGTTTGGCCTGAACACATTGGGCGGGGCTTTGTCCATACAGACCAAGTCGGGGCTCACGCACGCAGGCACGTCGGTCACCGGCACCGCAGGGCAATACGGCCGCCGCTCAGCTGAGTTTGAACACGGTGGGCGTAACGAACAAGGCCTGCACTGGTGGATCACCGGCAACAGCTACAACGAGACAGGCTGGCGTGATGCCTCACCCTCACAGGTTCGGCAACTGTTTGGAAAACTGGGCTACAAAGACGGCAGCACCGATGTGGCTTTGTCCATCTCGCACGCCGACAACGCACTCACCGGCAATGGCATGCAAGAAATGCGCATGCTGGCCAATGCGCGCAACAGTGTCTACACCCGCCCCGACCAGACCGAGAACCGCGCTACGCAGATCAACCTAACCGCCAAGCATGCCTTGAGCGACGAGCTGATTTTTTCTGGCAATGCTTACGCCCGCAGCGTGCACACCCGCAGCCTCAATGGCGATGTGAACGACAACGCACTGGGCCAGTCCGTCTACCAACTGAGTGCGAATGATCGCTCGGCCTTGCAAAATTCTGGCTACACCAACTACCCAGCGGGCGCAGGGGCCAACGCCAGCAATACCCCGTTCCCGATGTGGCGCTGCATTGCACAGGCCTTGCAAGGCGACGAACCGGCCGAAAAATGCACCGGCCTGCTCAACCGCACCCGCACCGAGCAAAGCAACGTCGGCTTTGCCGGTCAATGGACATGGCTGGCCCCACTGGCCGGACAACGAAACCAGCTGACCGGCGGGTTGGCTTATGACAAGAACCAAACCCGCTTTGAACAAACCAGCGAACTGGGCTACCTCAACCCCGACCGCAGTGTGACGGGTGTCAAGGTTTATGCTGATGGTGTCACCGGCGGAACCTTGGACGGCGTGCCTTTTGACAACCGGGTGGACCTGCGCGGCCAAGCCACCACCTGGAGCTTGTACGCCACCGATACCTTGTCATTCAACGAGCGCCTACACCTGACGCTGTCAGCGCGCTATAACCACACGCACATCCGCAACAACGACCAGATCACCCCAGGGGGTGGCACGGGTTCGCTTGATGGGGACCATTCATTCAGCCGACTGAACCCGGCGCTGGGACTGGCTTTTGTTGTCAGCCCTGCTGTGAGCGCCTATGTCGGCTACAACGAAGGCAGCCGCACCCCCACTTCGACCGAACTGGGCTGCGCAGACCCGGCAAGCCCCTGCAAATTGCCCAATGCCATGGCTGGTGACCCACCGCTGCGGCAAGTCGTCACCAAAACCTGGGAAGCCGGCTGGCGCGCCAAATTGTCACCCCAGACCCAATGGACTGCTGGCGTATTCCGCGCCGACAACACGGACGACATCCTGTTTGTCGCATCGGACACCCAAAACGGTTTTGGTTACTTCCGCAACTTCGGCCAAACCCGACGCCAAGGCCTGGAGCTGGGCGTACAAAGCCGCTATACCCGTTGGGCCTTCGGTGGCCAATACACTTGGCTGCAGGCCACTTACCAAAGCCCCGAAACATTGGGCGGCTCGGCCAACAGCAGCAGCGATGCCAGCGCCCCCGGGCTGGACGGTAACATCAGCGTGCGCCCGGGCGACTCCATCCCACTCATGCCCCGGCACATCCTCAAGCTGCATGCTGATTACCAAGCCAACAACGCATGGCGCGTGGGTGCCAGCATGGTGGCCACCAGCAGCATGCTGGCCAGGGGCAACGAAAACAACCAGCACCAGCCCGATGGGCTGAACTACCTGGGCTCGGGTCGCACCGCGGGGTATGCGGTGTTCAACCTGAACGCACGCTACCAGAGCGCACCCGACACCACTTGGACCCTCAACATCGCCAATCTTTTCAACGCCGCATACGCCAGCGCCGCCCAGATGGGCCCCACCGCCTTCAGTGCAAACGGCCAACAGTTTGTGGCGCGACCTTATGCAGCCGTTGGCAACGCATATCCACGACAAAATTCGATGTTTGTGGCGCCGGGAGCGCCGCGCACCTTTTGGCTGAGCCTGCGCCAACGCTTTAACTGAAGGCGCGATCAATGATGTGGTGCCGCTGAGCCAGGTGCACCAAGGCTGCAGAAGTACCGACCCCCAACTTTTCCCGAATCAGGGTTTGGTTATTGGCCACGGTTTTCAAACTCAGGTTCAGCAGTTGGGCACATTCGGCAGCCGTGTGCCCCAGCGCCAGCAAACGCCAGATCTCAATTTCACGCAAAGTGAGTTGTGCCACCAGCACGCTTTCGTCATCTGCGACTTCGCTCAACAGCGCTGGATCCAGGTCATCACTCAGGAAGCGCTCACCGGTCATCACCTGCAGCACGGCCTGCGCCAAGTTGTCGGGTGGTGCGTTTTTGGTGACAAAGCCCGCAGCACCTCCTTCAAGAGCGCTTCGCACCAGGGTCGGGCTGTCGTGCATGCTGCACATCAGCACCCGGGCATCCGGGTCGCGCTGGCGGATTTTGCGCAAAAGCTCCAGTCCCCCCGTGCCGGGCATGGACACATCCGAGATGGTGACATCAGGGCAGTGCTCAAGAAATGCAACATAAGCTTCCTGAACGGACGCGGCTTGCGCCACCACTTGGATGGCGTCGGCCTGCTCCAGCAAGCGCGAATAACCGGCACGCACCACCGGATGGTCATCCACCAACAACACCCGGATCATGGCTGGCGCTGCTTTAAAAGTGACACCAATGGCAATGTGGCCACCACGTGCACACCGGGTCGAGCGTCTTGCCAGACAATCGCGCCGTGCAAACTGGCCACCCGTTCGTGCATGCCCACACAACCCAGGCCCAAGGCGTGCTCGGCATCTACAGGGATACCGCAACCGTTGTCTTCAATGCTGAGCATCAATGCATCGCCTTGGACCACAACCGCTACCTGCACGCGTGTAGCCCTGGCGTGCCGAGCGACATTGGTCAAAGCCTCCTGAATCAATCGGTACACACTGATGCTGGCGTAATCGAGGAACGCGTCGGGCAAGCCTTTTGCCACAAAAGTGCAAGCCACCCCGCATTGCATCTGCCAATTGCGGCACAGTTCGTGCAAAGCACGCTCCAGGCCCAAGCTGTCCAGGTGCGCCGGGCGCAGCCGAGTCAACATGTCGCGCGCCAGCCTGTGCATCCGGTGCGCTGCATCATCCACCCGCTGGGCAGCACTGACCACTTGCTCGGGTTGGGCATGCGCGGCTTTCGCAATGTAAGCCGCCTCAATGCGCAAAGCGGTACAAGCCTGTCCCACTTCATCGTGAAGGTCACGCGCCAACAGTTGACGTTCGTCTTCTTGGGCGGTGAAAAGGCGCTGCGTCAGGTCGCGGTTGTGGGCCAGCAACTCCGACACACGGACCTGAGCGGCTTTGCGCTCCATCAGCTCGGCTTGGGCATCGCGCACACGCCGCCAAGCAAACCAAGCCAGGCTGAGCGACAGCACCAAGAGTGTCAAAGGCAGTTCGTCCAGTTGCAATGCTTCGTGCTGCCGCAACCACGGCACCAGCCTCTCAGACAATTCGAGCTTTGAAGTCAAAACGACAAATCCCAGAACCGCCGCCAGCACACTCACGCCATCACGCCACGAACTTGACACAAGCATGCGGAGATTGCCCAGCATCACCGGCGACCCTCAAGCTGCCGTTTCGGGCGCAGCGGCACCGGCTTTTTGTGCCACAGGCCAGATGCGCGAGAACACGCCGTCACGGCGCAGCACATGCCACAAAGTGGCCATCACATGCAGCACGATCAGGCCTATGAAAACGTAAGAGGTGCCCGTATGCACCGAGCTCAGCAGGTTTTTCAAATCAGGTTCGGCCTGCCACAGACGGGGCAGAGGTGTACCAAAAAACTTGATCGGGTATTGGGTGAAGCTCGAACCCAAAAAGCCACTCAAGGGCATGGTAAACATGCAAACATACAGCAGCGCATGTGAGATGCCCGCTGCCTGCTGTTGCCAGCACGGCAGTGCTTTGGGCCATCCAGGGCGGGCATGGGTCAGTCGCCACACACCACGCAGCAAGATCAACAAACCCAATAGCAAACCGACGGATTTGTGCCAATTGAACCATTCGGCGCGCAAACCCGGCGGGGTCTTGGGCACGCCGTCCATCCAGATGCCCAAAGTCAGTTGGTACATCAGACCCACGGCCAACAACCAATGCAAAACAATGGCGATACGGGTATAGCGCAAGCGGCTTGTGTCTTGAACCGTCGCTTCAGCGAAGGGGGGCCATGCAGGCGTTTTGTTCATGCGAAGTCAATCCAGGTTGTCTGAAGCGGTACGTCAACACGATTCAATTGGCAGCAGTGCCCCAAGGCAGTTTGCCCACAGGAATACTTTTGAGTGATTCGAAGTTCTGGGTATCCACCACGCCCACCGCGTGACTGCGGCCAGATGCCACATAAAGTTTTTTGCCATCGCGGCTGATCGCCATGTTCCAGGGTCTCTGGCCGACGGGTGCCTTGGCCACCACCTTGAAGCTGGCCGTATCCACCACGGCCACATTGGCATCACCGCCATTGCTGGCAAACAACCACCGACCGCTGGGGTGCATGGCCAGACCATTGGTGCGCAGGCCAACTGCCAGCCGCCCTTTCACGCTCAGTGTCTGCATGTCGATGGCCACCAACACATTGTCCACTTCTGCGGCGACATAGGCAGTTCGCCCATCCGGGCTGAACGTGATGCCCCGGGGTCGCTGGCCCACGCGCACACTGCCTGTCTGTCGCTGGGCGGCTACATCCACCACATCTATCTGGTCCGCTTCTTCTGCCGACACCAACAGCAGCTTGCCGTCGGGACTGAACACGGCATGCTCAGGGTTTTTACCTTGTACCGGGATATTGAACTCCACCTTGAAACTGCGGGTTGACACCAAACTCACGCTGTTGCTGTCTTCGTTGGCAATCGCCAGCCACTTCCCATCGGGCGAGCAATTGACCGCTTCTGGCGAGTCCCCCAAGGTCAGCGTCTTATGCAGTTGGTGGTTGCGGGTGTCAATCACCTGCAACTGCGACTGGTACTGGTTGCTCACATACAAATAGGGGTCGTTGGCGCAAGTGGCCAAGCCGCGTGGCTTGCCACCCAAGGCGATCGTGGCGACAACTTGGTCGGTGTGCACATCGATCACCGAAACATCGCCGCTGCCTTCGTTGGTGACAAAGATCTGGTCAGCCGCCAATGCGGCCTGATGGCAAGTACCGGCAAAACAAACCAGGGCGATCAGATACTGCAAGGTCATGGAAAGAACTCTCGGGGGTTCGTTTTGAAAGGGTGCCTTTGGCTGCAACGCACCCAACTGAAGACACCGAGGAATACTCACACCCACTTGAATGGTTTTGATAGAAATGCTGCTTTTGCTTTTGCAAAATCAATCTTTCTCGGCATGGGCACTTTTCAAAATAGGTGGATTCACTGTAAAGCAAAAGCTGTTCCACACACGGCGCAAAACGGGCAGGGATATCCCCTATGCAACACGGCACCTGTTTTGCTTGTTATTTGAAAACGTGTTGCACGGCGGAACAATCCTGCCCTGCAGTCAATCACTTCAGGAGTTGTATGAGCCTGCGTTGGATGAGGTATTTGGCGTGCTGTTGGACGATTGCAGTGGCGGGTCTGGCCTTACCAGTCCATGCTGGCGTGATGACACACGACACCATGGCAAAAGCGTTTCCTGCGCCGCTGTTGGTCGGCGAAAAAGACCGCGATCTGCCGATATGGCCCATCCTCAAACAAGACCTGACTTCGACCACCGTGGTGGCGTATGCCTACGAGTCGATTGACTTGTCGCCGATTCCCGGCTTCTCCGGTACCCCCTTCAATTTGCTCGTGGCCCTGGACACACAAGGCCAGTTCATGGACGTGCGGGTGATTTCTCATCACGAGCCCGTGTTCCTGGACGGACTGGGCCAGGCCCCATTGATGTCTTTTGTCGACCAGTACAGAGGCTTGTCGCTCAAGCAAAGCATCAAGATCAGCACCGGACAGAACAATGCCGCCAACAAGACCGGCAGCGCCAATGTGTACATCGATGGTGTGGCCAAGGCCACAGCTTCGGTACGCATCCTCAACCAAAGCTTGCTGGCGGCCTCGCTCAAGGTCGCGCGCGCCAAGCTGGGCTACAGCGAAGGGCGTGACCCAGATCTGATCGCCAAGATCAGGCCCGAGGTGTTCCAGCCCATGGACTGGAACGCACTGGTGCGTGCCGGTCTGGTGCACAAGTTCAGCTTCAAGAACCGCGACATCAACAAAGCCTTTGCCGGCACCGCAGGCGAGGGCTTGGACCTCGAGGCTGACAAAGCGCCGGACGAGACCTTCACCGACCTGTATGCGGCGCACCTGAACGTGCCCGCAGTGGGCCGCAACCTGCTCAGCCCCGAACGCTGGGCTTATTTGCAGCAGCGCCTGGAGCCGGGCGACCATGCCTTGCTCTTGATCAGCGCTGGGCGCTACCCGCTGGTGAGTGAAAACTTTGTGCGCGGCACAGTGCCAGACCGCATCACGCTCAAGCAAAGCCAACTGCCCATCGAGATCCGTGACATGGACCTGGACGGTCCGCTGCAGGTGCCTGCGGCCTTGCAAGACGCCCAATGGCGCGTGTTCCGTGTGATCGCCCCAGCGGGCCTGGACCCAGGCCAGCCGCTCGACTTTGAACTGCACGTCACGCGCAGCAAGGGTCTGATGTACGCGGAGGTCGTGCACAAGACCTTCCCCTTCAGCGCCAGCTTGCCAGACGACTACGTTCAAGCCGCCAGCAGTGACCAAAAAACCTGGCGCACCAGCTGGACCGAGCGCTGGCCCGAGCTTCTGGTCCTGACCCTGGGCCTGGCAGTGTTGGCCATTGCTTTGCGCAACCCACCTTGGCTGGTGCGCTCAGCCCAACGGGTGAAGTGGTTTCGCAACACCTATCTGCTGTTCACTCTGGTCTTCATCGGCTGGTACGCGCAAGGGCAGTTGTCCGTCGTCAACCTGACGGCGGTGATCCAGTCGGTGCTCGCCGGACGCAGTCTGGCGTTTTTCCTCTACGACCCGATGACGGTGCTGCTGTGGGCCTTTGTGGCGGTCACTTTCTTCGTGTGGGGGCGCGGCACCTTTTGCGGCTGGCTGTGCCCCTTCGGTGCGCTGCAAGACCTGGTCAGCCAGCTCACGCGGCAACTGGGCCTGAAATGGTTGCGCGTGCCTGCGCTTTGGGACCAGCGCCTCAAGCGCCTCAAATACGTGGTGCTGGCCGCCATCTTGCTCAGCGCCTGCCTGTCGGTGAGCCTGACCGATGCGCTGGTCGAGGTCGAGCCCTTCAAGACCAGCATCACGCTGAACTTTGTGCGGGCTTGGCCCTTTGTGTTGTGGGCTGTGGCACTGGTGGTGCTCAGCTCTTTCTTCTACAAGGGTTACTGCCGTTATCTGTGCCCGCTGGGCGCGGGCATGGGCCTGCTGGGCCGTTTGCGTCGAGGCGACTGGATTGCGCGGCGCAGCGAATGTGGTCAGCCCTGCCAGCGTTGCCGCAGTGACTGCGCTTACCAGGCCATCACGCCCCGGGGCACGGTGGATTACGACGAGTGCTTCCAGTGCCTGGACTGTGTGGTGATTTACGAAAGCGATGCGCTGTGCGTGCCATTGATGCAACAGAAAAAATCGGCCCGTGATGGCCTCGTGATCCCCATCGTGGCGCTGCCCGCCACGCCAAACCGGAAGATGTCATGAAACGTCGCGCTTTCATCCAATCGGCCTGGGGGCTGGGTGGCCTGGCACCCTTCTCGGTACAGGCCTCCCCCGCTGTCACGCCCCGGCCCCTCATCTGGCGCGAGACCCATTTCACAGGACTGGGCACCCTGCTGAGCATCCGCGCCGCCCACGCGCACAGCGCCACACTCGAGGCAGCGCTGGCAGCGGCGCGGCAAACGGTCGAACGCATCGAAGACCAGATGAGCCTGTTTCGCCCAGACAGCGCCATCAGCCGACTCAACCGCGAAGGACAGTTGAGCCATCCCGCGCCCGAATTGCTCGCGCTTGTACAACGCAGCCAACAGATCGCGCAGCAAAGCCGGGGCGCATTTGACATCACCGTGCAGCCGCTGTGGCAGCTGTACGCCCGAGCCCAAGCGCAAGGCCGCCTGCCCAGCGCGCGCGAAGTGCAAGCCACACGCCAAAAGGTGGGCTGGCAGCATCTGCACATCACGCCCGAGCGCATGGCCTTTGCCCGACCGGGTATGGGCATCACACTCAACGGCATTGCACAAGGCCATGCCGCCGACCGGGTGCGCGAGGTCTTGCAGGCCCACGGCATTGCACATGCGCTGGTCAACACTGGCGAGTGGGCACCTCTGGGTCAATCGCCTGCCGGGCAGGACTGGGTTTTGGGTGTAGCCAACCCGCGCGCGGCCACCCCTGCAGACCCGCAAGTGGCTGCGCGGCTGGCCCTGCAGGGGCGCTGCCTGGCGACATCCGCCGATGACGCTAGCGCCTTCACACCCGACCGGCAGCACCATCACATCTTCAACCCGCACACGGGCTTGTCGCCACCGGACATCGCCAGCGTGACGGTGGCGGCACCCGACTGCACCCTGGCCGACGCGCTGACCAAAGTCCTGTTTGTGGCCGGTTATGCGCGAGCGCTGGCGGTGGCCCGAGTCTGGCAGGCCGATGCTCTGGTCATCCATAAAACAGGTCGGTTGCAATCATCCGCAGGTCTGCAGCGCCTGGCGGTGTGACAGCGCCCAGCGGCAACAGCCACAGCTGTACCAAAACAGAACAATGTCACACCCTAGACCAGGGTCTTTGTCACACGCCGTTCGGCATGGCCACGTCGGCAGACCGATCTGCAGACTTTTCCTCTCTCAGAAAGGGTATCGGACGTGGCTTGAAAATCTGGCACGCCTATTGCTGAACCCATCGCACGGACGGAGTCGGTCTGAATCAGGCCCCTGTTCGCACCTCCTTAGACTGACAAATTTTTGTCGTTTTTTTAACAAAATCACAAACCGGAGAGACACCGTGAAAAGAAAACTTCTGAGCTTGCTGGTCATGATGGCAGCCGCCCAAATGGCAGCGCCCGTGTCGGCACAAGTCACCGACGCCATGATCGCCAAAGACGCCACTGACACCGACTCGGTGCTGAGCTGGGGCATGGGCACACAAGGCCAGCGATTCTCGCCCCTGACCAGCATCAACACCAAAAACGTGAGCAAGCTCGCGCCGGTGTGGTCCATGTCGTTTGGCGGTGAAAAGCAGCGCGGTCAGGAATCGCAGCCGCTGGTCTACAAAGGCAAGATGTTCGTCACGGCCTCTTACTCGCGCATCTTTGCGGTGGACGTGAAGACCGGCGAAAAGCTCTGGAAGTATGAGCACCGTTTGCCCGAAGGCATCATGCCTTGTTGCGACGTCGTCAACCGCGGTGCGGCCCTGTATGACAACCTGGTGATCTTCGGCACGCTCGACGCGCAACTGGTGGCCCTGGACCAGAACACCGGCAAAGTGGTCTGGCGCGAAAAGATCGACGACTACACCGCAGGCTACAGCTACACAGCCGCGCCGCTGATCGCCGAAGGGCTGCTGCTGACGGGCGTGTCAGGGGGTGAATTCGGTGTGGTCGGCCGCGTGGAAGCGCGCGACCCCAAGACCGGCAAACTGGTCTGGTCACGCCCCACAGTTGAAGGCCATATGGGCTACAAGGATGGCAAAGAAAACGGCATCAGCGGCACCACCAACGCCACATGGCCTGGTGAGACATGGAAAACCGGTGGCGCATCCACTTGGTTGGGCGGCTCCTACGATGCCACCACCGGCTTGGCTTATTTCGGCACAGGCAACCCTGGGCCATGGAACAGCCACGTGCGCAAAGGCGACAACTTGTACTCATCGTCCACCGTGGCGATTGATGTCAAGACCGGCAAGATCGCTTGGAGCTATCAAAACACCCCCAACGATGCTTGGGACTTTGACGGCGTGAACGAATTTGTCACCTTCGACATGGATGGCAAGCGCATGGGCGGCAAGGCCGACCGCAATGGCTTCTTTTATGTGAACGATGCCAAAACCGGCAAATTGGTCAATGCCTTCCCTTTCGTGAAGAAAACGACATGGGCCAGCAGCATCGACTTGAAAACAGGACGTCCTGTATTTGACCCCGCCAACCGTCCCGGCGACCCAACGGCCAGCACCGATGGCAAAAAAGGCGCTTCTGTGTTTGCTGCCCCAGGTTTCCTGGGTGGCAAGAACCAAATGCCCATGGCCTACAGCCCCAAGACCCAGTTGTTCTATGTGCCCACCAACGAATGGGGCATGGAAATCTGGAACGAACCCATCAGCTACAAAAAAGGCGCGGCTTACCTGGGCGCGGGCTTCACCATCAAGCCTTTGTTTGATGACCACATCGGCTCGCTGCGTGCCATTGACCCCAAGACTGGCAAAGTGGCATGGGAAGTCAAAAACAGTGCGCCTTTGTGGGGTGGTGTTTTGACCACTGCGGGCGACTTGGTGTTCTGGGGCACGCCAGAGGGTTACCTCAAAGCGGCTGACGCGAAGACAGGCAAAGTATTGTGGCAGTTCCAAACCGGTTCTGGCGTGGTGGCGCCTCCCATCACTTGGAACGACGGTGCTGACCAATACGTGAGCGTGGTCTCGGGTTGGGGTGGAGCGGTGCCTCTGTGGGGTGGTGAAGTGGCCAAGAAGGTCAACTTCCTCGAACAAGGTGGCTCGGTCTGGACTTTCAAACTGTCCAAATAAACGCCGCTTGAGTTGAACGATCCGAAGGGGCGAGGCCCGGTGATGCACCGCCCCGCCCCTTGTTCTTTTTCTGATTTGCGATGAAACACTTTTCTTTCTTCTTTTCCCTGTGCGCACTGGCCGGTGCCGCGCACGCCACCCCCACGCTGAGCGCCAAAGAAGCCGCCGAGGCCTTGGCGCTGGCCAAAGGCAGCGGTTGCCTGAGTTGCCACGCCATGGACGAAAAAATCGTTGGCCCTGCTTACAGCAAAATCGCCGACAAATACAGCGCTGACAAGGACGCCGCAGCCTCGCTGGCCCAGTCCATCCGAAACGGTTCACAAGGCAAATGGGGCCGCATCCCGATGCCCGCCAATGGCAGCGTCAGCAACGACGATGCGCTCACGCTGGCTCGTTGGATCCTGAGTTCCCCCAAATAAGCCCACCCATGCGGCTTCGCACGCTGGGTGTCTGCTTCGGTGCGTGGCTGGCCTGCATCACACACGCACAAGACAGCGATCGCGCCGACTGGCTGCGCAACCCGGCCATGGGCAATTACAAAGCCTATGCCGAGTTCAAGATGGCCCATTACACGCTGGCCCGTGAAGTCTGGCAAACGCTGGCCGAGGTGGGCAATGGCGATGCCTTGTTCAACCTGGGCATCTTGGCTGAGGACGGTCTGGGCGAGCCGCGTGATCGAGACACAGCCCTGGCGCTTTACACCACCGCCGCACAGCGCGGCAACTTCAAGGCGCAATACCGACTCGGGCTGCTCTACAGCGTGGGGCAATGGCTGCCCAAAGACACCGAAAAAGCACGCCTGTTCCTGAGCCTTGCAGCGCAGTCAGGCGACAAAGATGCGCAAGGCATGTTGGCCCGCCTGGACGCCCCATCCAACCCACCCACACCACTGCAACAAGCCGATTTATGGAGTGCCGCCGGCGAGCACGCCAAAGCAGCAAGCCTCTACAGCATGCTGGCAGCGCAAAGCGATGCCACTGCACAAACCCGGCTGGCCTGGCTGCATGAAGCCGGCCGAGGAGTGCCACAAAATTTGGCTGAAGCCGCACGCCTGTTTGAGTTAGCGGCTGCGGCGGGAGAAGCCGAGGCGCAATACGCCTTGTCGGTCATGCTGCGCACAGGCCGTGGCCAAGACAAGGATTTGACGCAAAGCCTGCTGTGGCTGCAACGCGCGGCGGCACAAAACCATGTCTCTGCGCTGGCCGCTCTGGCATCGTGGCAGGCCGCGACACCGCCCTGAGCGTTCAAGCCCAGATATCGGGCGGCAACTGGTCTTTCTTGCGGTAGATCGTGTTGCGCGACACCCCTAGCGCCTTGGCCGCCAAGGAGATGTTGCCCTTGAAACTGCGCAGGGCTTGTGCCATGGCATCGAGCGTCACACTTTCCAAGGCCTTCGGCGCGTCATTCGTGACCGGCACCACCCATTGCGCCATCGGCGGCAAATGCACAGGGACGGACTCACCTACCGGCGACACCACAGCGCTGTGCACAGGCAACAACTCAAGGCCTTGCACCTCTTCCAGAAAATCGTCGGGCAAATGTTCAATGCAAATTTCAGACTCGTCACTGGCCATGGCCATGGCGGTTCGCAGCAGATTGAAAAGTTGCCTGAAATTACCCGGCCAAGCATAGGCCCGCAACAACGCCATGACCTGAGGAGAAAGCCCCACAGGCCGCGAGCCGGTGTTCACACTGACCAAAATCTTGCGGATCACGGTGTCCAGATCCTGCCGATCGCGCAAGGCAGGAAGCTTCACGACCAGGCCATTGAGCCGGTAATACAGATCTTCGCGAAAAGTACCGCTGGCAATCATTTTCTTAAGGTCTTTGTGGGTGGCACAAATGACCATCAAATCGACCGCCACCTCTTTGCCTGCACCCAGCGGGTTGACCTTGCGCTCTTGCAGTACACGCAAAAGCCGCGCCTGCAAATGCAAAGGCATATCCCCGATTTCATCCAGGAACAAAGTGCCCCCATGGGCCTGCTGGATTTTGCCAGGGGAGCCCTTGCGCCGTGCCCCGGTGAACGCACCCTCTTCGTAGCCAAAGAGTTCGGCCTCAATCAGGTTTTCAGGAATGGATGCGCAGTTGAGGGAAACAAACGTCTGCCGCGCACGGGCCGAGTCCTGGTGGATGGCCTGCGCCAGCAGGTCTTTGCCGGTACCGGTCTCGCCCAAAATCATGACCGGGATGTCTCGGCCCTGCACGCGGCGAAGCTTCTGGATCACGGCAGCCACCTGTGGGTCGCCAGTATCCAGGTACTTGAGGCCTGACAGTGTGGCTTTTTCAGCCGGCGCAGGGGGCCGTTCCGACACAAACACAGGTGCAGATGGCTGCATCAAACCCTGCATGAAGCTGCTCGAAAACGGCACAGCGGATTTGCAACACACCGTCACACCGTTGTGCAAACACAGCACGACCGGCTGGCCAGCACTCGCGCGCACGCGGTCCTGAAACTGAGACATGGACACATCAAACAGGGATGAAAATGTGTGCGCTTGCAACGCATTGATGCTCATACCAAACTGGAACTGTGCGCTGCGGTTGGCCGCTAAAAAACGCCCTTCGCCGGTGAACACCACAATGCCTTCCACCATGGTGCCCAAAAACTCTGAACGTGTGTGGAAATGCACCCGAACCTCTTTAGGAAACACATCGGCAAACATGTGGTTTTCAATCATCTGCGCCGACATCCGGGCCAGCGCCATGGTGTGCTGGTGGTAACTGCGGTAATCGCCCGTCACATCAAGTGCGCCAACCACATTGCCGTGAGGATCAATGATGGGGGTGCATGAGCAGGTGAGGAAATGGTGGGCTTTGAGGTAATGCTGATCGCCGTGCACCACCATCGGCTGTCCTTCCGCCAAAGCAGTGCCGATGGCATTCGTTCCTTTGCTTTGCTCAGACCAGTCCATGCCAGGTGCAAGCGCAATCTGCGAGGTTTTCTCAAGAAAATCAAGGTCTCCCAGCGAATGCAGCACCATGCCACTGCGCGCCGTCAGCAAAATCATGCTCTGGGTATTGGCGATCTGCTCGTACAGCGTCTCCATGACGGGCGCAGCATGCTGAAACAGCAGGCGGTTTTCTTCGAGAAAGGTCTGCAGCTGGCCACGCCCAGTCGACGAATAATCAGGCTGCTCTTGCGCTGTCAAACCAAAATTACGTGAACGCTGACGTGATGACTCAATGATGGCCGCATGTTCTGGGCTGTTGTACGTGGCACCTTGAAAGGCACCTTGTACAACCCTTCTGTTGGCAATGACTGGGGGATTCATCTGGTCCACTCGTTTGATCACCGTTGCTTGATATCAAATATTTTTGCACCAGAACGCAACAGCATCCATCGGTTTTAACCCTTGTGAACGCAGTCAGAAAGCAGTCAGTGTGTGTCAATTTGACACACTTCTAGACGACATCGATTGGCTTGGAAATTGCTGTCATCACAGTTGATCGTTTTTGTAATTTCAAATGCTTCTGAAAGACCTCGTCATGCTCGCGTACCTGAACACACCCCTTCGTCGGATTTTCCAAATGCTGCTGCTGAGCCTCACCATGTTGTGTGGAACAACGGTCTTCGCACATGGGGATGTCGTCCCACAATCGGTAGACACCTCAAGCCTGCCGCAGTTGGGTCCAAAGTGGCGCGATGCCAACCCTTTCTCAACAGGGCCTGCCCAAGCCGAAGCGCTGCGCATCGGTACATCAGCCTACAACCAGAACTGCGCTCGTTGCCACGGCCTGGAAGCCATTTCTGGCGGCATTTCACCCGATCTGCGCATGCTCGACCGTGACTGCTCGGACCTGAAGGATGCGGCCAAGAAACAAGCTTGCCATCAAGAAATGGACGAATATTTTGTCGCCACCGTACGCCGTGGCCGCACCCGCGATGGCCGGGTTTACATGCCCCCGTTCGAAGGCATCCTGACGCAAGAGGCCATCTGGTCGATCAAGACTTACCTTGAGACGCGCCGCCAACCCTGATGTCACACTCGCTGACCTACCGGAGAATGCATTGACAACACCCCTTTCGCACCTCACCCGCCGCCAAGTGCTGGGCATGCTGTCCTTGGTGTGCGCCACGCCAAGCTGGTCACAAGAGCCCAGCCCCATTGAAAAAATCAGAGCGAGTGGGACCCTGAAGGTGGCGGTTTACAAAGACAACGCCCCATATTCAGATGGTACGGGTCAAGACATGTCGGGATTGGACATCAGCTTGGCACAAGCGCTGGCCAGCCAGCTTGGCCTGAAGTTGTCGTTGCTGCCATTTGATGCCGGCGAAAACATGAACGATGATCTGCGCAACATGGTCTGGAAAGGCCATTACCTGGGCTATGGCCCCGCAGACATGATGCTGCACGTGCCTGTAGACCGGTATTTGATGAACGAAAACAAACAGGCCCACATCTTTGGTGCTTATGTTCGCGAACATCTGGTGGTTTTACACAACACCGAGCGACTCAACTCCGTCTACAACCCCGAAGACCTGATCCAACGCAAGATCGCAGCAGAACAAGGCAGTGGCGCAGCCAGCGCCTTGATGGGCTACAAAGGCGGCTTGCTGCGCCAGCAAGTTTCCATCTTCAAGGACGGCATTGAAGCGGCAAAGCAAGTGTTGACAGGCTCATTCGATGCCGCATTTGTGAGCCGCGCTCAAGCAGAAGCTGCCATCTTTGCGCACAAGGACAAGCAACCCTGGGCACTGTCCTCACTGACTTTACCTGGCGTCATGCCCAACGGCTGGCCCTTGGGCATGGCCGTGAAAGCAGACAACAAGGAACTTGCTACTGCCTTGGACAACGCGCTGACCACCTTGCGCGAACGAGGTGAACTGCTCAAGCTGTTCAAGTCGCACGGTCTGACATTGGCAGCGCCTTGACATCTCATGGCACTGACCGAGACGCTGACACAAGCTGAAAAAAGCCACCGCCCTTGGCGGTCGCTTTTTTGAACAGGTCGTTCAGTTCTTGTTCAGATGCTGCCGGGCTAATGCCACATACCAATCCAAGCAGCCCGGGTTAGCCATGGCGTCTTTGTTGACGACTTTTTCGAGCGGCTGACCAAGCATCAATTTCTTGATAGGCAGTTCCTGCTTTTTGCCAGACAGGGTACGCGGGATCTCGGCGACTTGGAAGATCTCATTCGGGATAAATCGCGGGCTGAGCGCTACCTTGATGGCGTTGTTGAGCTTGGCTTTGAGCGCATCGTCCAGCGTCGTGCCCGGGCGCAGCACCACAAACAGCGGCATGTAGCTTTCTTTGCCCAGGTACTCCAGATCGACGACCATCGAGTCCATGACTTCGGGCAGGGCCTCAACAGCGCTGTACAGCTCGCTGGTGCCCATGCGCAAGCCGTGGCGGTTGATGGTGGCGTCGCTGCGGCCAAAGATCACGCAGCCTTCGCCCTCGCCTTGCGCGTTGCCGATGCGCAGCCAGTCGCCGTGACGCCAAACGCCCCCCATGCTGGCCGGGCCGTCGCCGCCACCGGGCTTTCGACCGTGGCCTGCGGGGTACATCTCAAAGTAACTGCTCAGGTAACGGGCGTTTTCTTTGTCGCCCCAAAAGTACAGCGGCATCGAGGGAATGGGCTGCGTGCAAACCAACTCGCCCACTTCGCCCTTGACCGGCACGCCGGCTTCGTTCCACGATTCGACCGCCGCGCCCAGCATGCGGCACTGCATCACGCCGGGCTCTTGCGGCAGCTCGCGGTGGCCGCCCACAAAGGCGCCCGCAAAGTCGGTGCCGCCCGAGATGTTGCACCACCAGATGTCAGTGCCGATCTTCTTGAACTCTTCAGTGCCCCAGCTTTGCGTCTCGGGTGACAAGGGCGAACCCGTCGTGCCCAAGGCGCGAATCAGCGACAGGTCGCCACAACGCGAGAGGTCGACCCCGACTTTTTGGCAGTTGGCAAAGAAGGCAGCGCCGGCCCCAAAAAAGGTGACTTTTTCTTCGGACGCCATGCGCCACAAAATGCCCCAGTCGGGGTTGTCTTTGCTGCCGCCAGGGTTGCCGTCGTAAATCACGCAGGTCACGCCATTGAGCAAGCCCGCCACTTGGGCATTCCACATGACCCAGCCGGTGGAGCTGTACCAGTGAAAGCGCTCACCAAAGCTGTTGGGGTGGTAACTGCAGCCCACGTCGTTGTGCAAAATTTTGTTGGCCAGCGCCACGATCACAGTGCCGCCGTGGCCATGCACGATGGGCTTGGGCAAGCCGGTGGTGCCGCTCGAATAAACAATCCACAGCGGGTGGTCAAAAGGCAGCCACATGGGCTCGAAAGCCTGCACATCGGCGTCGTCACGGGCCGTGACGACCGACATGGGCACGCTCGCGGCCACATCGCACTGGGCAATGTCCACGGTGCCCAGGTTATCGTGGATGATGACGTGCTGTACGCTAGGCAGCGCGTCCTTGAGTTCCTGCACCACGGCCATGCGGTCAAAGTCGCGGCCGCCGTAGCTCACGCCGTCCACGGCGATCAAGATCTTGGGTTCGATCTGCTTGAAGCGGTCCAGCACGGCATTGGTGCCCATGTCGGGCGCGCAAATGCTCCACACGCCGCCCACGCTGATGGTGGCCAAAAACGCCACCATGGCCTCAGGGATGTTGGGCAGGTAAGCGGCCACGCGGTCGCCCGGTTGCACGCCTTGGGCTTGCAGGTGCAGGGCCATGGCGGCCACTTGGCGGCGCAGCTCAGGCCAGCTCATTTCGCGGCGCAGGCCTTTTTCGTTGATGCTGATGACCGCCGGGAACCCCGCTGCGTGGGCTGCCTGCACATGGCGCAGCACCTGCTGTGCGTAGTTGGTCTTGGCACCTGGGAACCACTTGGCACCCGGCATGGCGTTGTTGGCCAGCACCGCCGTGTGCGGGGTGGGCGACTGCATCTCAAAGTAATCCCAGATGCTTTGCCAGAACGCGTCGAGCTCACTCACCGACCAGTGCCAGAGCTCGTTGTAGGTGTCGAAGGTCAGGCCGCGTTGGTCGCGCAGCCAGTTTTGGTAAAGACGGATCTGGGGCACATAAGGTGCTGGGCTCGGAG
Source organism: Limnohabitans sp. Jir72 (assembly GCF_003063575.1). Taxonomy (GTDB): domain Bacteria; phylum Pseudomonadota; class Gammaproteobacteria; order Burkholderiales; family Burkholderiaceae_C; genus Limnohabitans_A. The sequence continues at coordinate 243,950 of NZ_NESC01000005.1, read as the reverse complement.
TTACAGCGGTGTTCATGGGGCTGAGGGTATCAGCGGGTATGCACCGTTGTCACTCGGTCAAACCCGCCAACGTACACATAAGTGACAGGGCGGGTTCAGAACAGCATCACCCTGCGGTCTTCATGCGCTGACTTTTCCAGTACACATCGTCACCCCCGTTGACACGGTTGAGCACGCGGGCCAGCACAAACATCAAGTCTGACAAGCGGTTAAGGTACTGCCGAGGGGTATCGTTCAGAGCCTCTTCATTGCCCAGCGCCACGCAAGCGCGCTCAGCACGGCGAGCCACGGTGCGGCACACATGGGCGTGGGCCGCACCTCGAGTGCCTGCGGGCAAGATGAACTCTTCCAACTTGGGCAGCTGAGCGTTGTATTTTTCAAGGGCCTCGTCGAGCGCCGCCACCGCTTCTTCCTTGAGCAGCTCAAAGCCGGGAATCGACAGCTCGCCACCCAGGTTGAAGAGTTGGTGCTGGACTTCCACCAGCACCTCGCGCACATCAGAAGGCATGTCTTCGCACAGCAACACGCCAATGTTGGAGTTCAATTCGTCCACCTCGCCCATGGCGTGCACGCGCAGGCTGTTTTTGGACACGCGCTGGTTGTTGCCCAGGCCAGTGGTGCCGTTGTCGCCGGTGCGGGTGGCGATTTGTGTGAGTCGGTTGCCCATGGTGTTGCTCTCTTTTTTGTTGGCCCAGGCGTGGAGGGTGTGAAAAATCGCCCACGGGGGTGGGCTCCTACAAAGAGGGTTGATTGTCAGCCAAGTGGCTGCAACTTGTCTGACAACGGACAGCAAGGCCTGTATTTGCGGCGTAAACTGCCGTTCAGCATGTCTGGCGGCCTTGCCCCGCCACCACCGGAGACACCCTATGAACGCCCCCACCCCCGCCGCCCACCTGGCCCCCGAAATTGCGCAACGCGCTGTGCCCGAAGCCTTTTTAGCCGCGCTCAAGGCCCGCTTTGGTGACAACTGCTCCACCGCTTTGGTGATCCGCGAGCAGCACGGCCGTGACGAATCGGCTTTCACCCATGTGCCGCCACCGGCTGCGGTGGTGTTTGCTGAAAACACACAGGATGTGGCCGATGCGGTCAAACTGTGCGCCGAGCACAAGGTGCCCGTCATTCCCTTTGGCGTGGGTTCCTCACTAGAAGGCCATTTGCTGGCGGTGCAAGGCGGCATCAGCATCGACCTGATGCGCATGAACAAAGTGCTGGCCATCAACGCCGAAGACCTGACGGTGACGGTGCAGCCGGGCGTGACGCGCAAGCAGCTGAATGAAGAGATCAAATCCACCGGGCTGTTTTTCCCGATCGATCCGGGTGCCGACGCCACGATTGGCGGCATGAGCGCCACTCGGGCCAGCGGCACCAACGCCGTGCGCTACGGCACCATGCGCGAGAACGTGCTGGCGCTCGAAGTGGTCACCGCCCAAGGCGAAGTCATTCGCACCGGCACCCGCGCCAAGAAGTCGAGCGCGGGCTACGACCTCACACGCCTGATGGTGGGCAGCGAAGGCACGCTGGGCGTGATGACCGAAATCACCGTGCGCCTGTACCCACTGCCCGAAGCCATTTCGGCCGCGATCTGCTCGTTCCCGAGCATCGAGGCGGCGGTGCACACCGTGATCCAGACCATCCAGCTGGGCGTGCCGATTGCACGCGTGGAGCTGATCGACCACAACACCGTGCGCATGGTGAACGCCTATGCCAAGTTAGGCCTGCGCGAAGAGGCGCTGCTGCTGATGGAGTTCCACGGCTCGCCTGCGGGCGTGAAAGAACAAGCCGAGACGGTGCAAGAGATCGCCAGCGAATTCGGTGGCAACGCTTTTGAATGGGCCACCACCCCCGAAGAGCGCACGCGCCTGTGGACAGCCCGGCACAACGCCTACTTTGCCGCCGTGCAAAGCCGCCCCGGCTGCCGCGCCATCAGCACCGACACCTGCGTGCCCATCAGCCGCCTGGCCGATTGCCTGCTGGACTCGGTGACCGAAACCGATGCCAGCGGCATCCCCTACTTCTTGGTCGGCCACGTGGGCGACGGCAACTTCCACTTCGGTTACCTGATCGACCCCAACAACCCCGAGGAATGCGCCACCGCCGAAGCTTTAAATCAGCAACTGGTCAACCGCGCCCTGCGCTTGGGCGGCACCTGCACGGGCGAGCACGGCATTGGCCTGCACAAAATGGACTTTTTGCGCACCGAAACCGGCGAAGGCGCGGTGGACATGATGCGCACCATCAAGCGCGCGCTGGACCCGCACAACATCATGAACCCGGGGAAGATTTTTTCGATGTAAAAGACGCAAGGCCTCTCAAAGGCCTCGCGTTTTTCAAAGCATCAGACCGCTGGCGCTTTGACCGAGCCCCACTGCGCTTCCATGCCCATGCCGATGGCCAGCAAGTTGGTGTCTGAGCCCAATGGGCCGTCAATCTGCATGCCCACGGGCAAGCCGCCAGCTGTCAGGCCTGCAGGTATGGACAAACTGGGGATACCTGCATTGGTGCAAGGGTCGGTGTTGCGGATGCAAGTGCCGAAAGTATCTTTGTCCTTTTGTTCAACACCACCGACGGTATAGCTGAGGTTTTTGGAGCCATTGGCGGCATCGATTCTTGGCGCTGCCAAGATGGTCGTTGGGAACAACACACACTCCACGCCTTGGGCCGCAAAGTAGTCTTTGTAGAGTTTTTGCAATTGTGCCCGGCCACCTGTCAAGGGGACCATGGCAGCGGCATAAGGGTCGGCAAAAACATCGCCTGCAATCGCGCCAAAAGCACCTGCCACGTCAGGGCTGGCCAATCCGGCCTGCACTTGAGCAACGGTGGTGACTGGCGCGTTGTTGGCGGTCAAATAGGCGGGGATGGCCGCAACGGGTTCATGCAATGCAATCGGAAAAGACATCGAGTCGTTGAGCGCCATGATGCCGGTCAAGTCGGCATCCACAAACACAACGCCCGCATCGGCCAGCTTTTTCTTGGCTGCATCAGCCACCGGCTTGACGCTGTCGTCCAGACCAGCCCAGAAGGCAGCGGGAATACCGACCTTCAGACCTTTGAGCGCCTTGGCCGTGGGCACAGCGCCGCCAGTGATGACCGCATCGAGCAAGGCAATGTCTGCAACAGTGCGAGCCATGGGGCCGACGGTGTCGCGTGTGGTGCTGATCGGCAACGCGTCTGTCGCGGTGTCTGGGTAACGGCGGCCTTTGCCGACGCCGTCGCCCACCGATGGCCGAAAGCCTGCAATGCCGCAAAACGATGCTGGCACACGGGTCGACCCTCCGGTGTCTGTGCCCAAGCCTGCTGGCGCAAAGCGCGCAGCGATGGCAACGCCGTTGCCACCCGATGAGCCGCCTGGGATGCGGCTGTTGTCGTAGGGGTTTTTGCAAGGACGTGCTGCAGCACCAGACTGGTCGGTGCCCAACGTGAAGTTGGTGCTGGTGATACCAAAAGCCCATTCGTGCAGGTTGGATTTACCCAACACAATCGCGCCTGCATCGATGAGTTTTTGCAAAGAGGGCGCATTGGTTGTGGGTTGATGGTTACGCAGAGAAGGCGTGCCACCTGTGGTCTTCATGTCTTTGGTGTTGATGTTGTCTTTGACCACAATCGGCAAACCAGCCAAAGCGCCCAGTGTTTTGCCAGCGGCTTTGTCTGCGTCAATGGCTTTGGCTGCTTTCAATGCCTCAGCCTCATTCAAGAAAATCATGGCGTTCAAGCCGCTGGCCGCTTTGGCGCGGGCGATCATGGCGGTCATGTAGATCTCGGCCTTGAGCGTGCCATTTTTGATGTTTGCAACCACTTGAGTGGCGGTCAAGGCCAACAAGGGATCTTCAGGGGTGGATGATGAATCGCCGCCGCAAGCCGTCAAGCCTGCGCCAACGCCGCCCAGCATGGCCGCAGCGGATACGGCACCGGTGTTTTTAAAGAAATTCCGACGTGATGTGCTTGTAGTCATTGATGTCTCTTTTCTGGTTGTAACGCCACCATTGGCGTTCAATCGATGCTAGAGACAAGGCTTGTCAGCCACCATCCTTGATTTTCAGGATGTCTTCATGGCCTGAGTTTGTGCACCAGCGCAGCCCGGTTGCTCACGCCGACTTTGCGAAAGGCGTTTTCCAGGTGGGTGCGCACGGTGGTGGTGGAAATGGCCAGTGCCCGGGCAATGTCCTTGTCGGTCATGCCGATCATGACCAAACGTGCGGTGTCTTGTTCGCGAGTGGTCAAGCGTTGCGACAAGGTGTTCAGCGTCAATGACTCGGGCTGATGCGTTCTTTGCGCTCGGGCCAGCGCCGTGACAAAAGCCGGTTGCAGCATGTCCAGCAAGCGCAACTCGTCGGGCGTGAAATTATCCCGGCGCTTGTCGCGCCAGATGCGCATGTCGCCCAGGTTTTGGCCCTGGTGCCAGGCGTACAGGTTCACGCCCCAGTACAGGCCGTCCTTATTCAGGAAGTCGTTGAAGAATTCGGTTTTCTTCAATGCTTCATGGTGCAGAACATCGGTGACCCTGACTGCCACTTGATAACGCTGCATCAGCGGCGTGATCGGGTCGTGGAACTGGTAATAACTTTCATAGGCCCGAAGGTTCATCGGGTCCATGTTGATCTGCGTTGCTTGCGCAAATGTCTGCTCAAGCGGCTGCCAAACAAAGCTCGCATAAAACTGTGCCCCCAGCAATTGCATGACGAGGTCACCCATGATTTCGCGAATCTCATTTTCTTCATGGGGCTCGGCCAAGGTTTGCATGATTTGACCGAGCAAGGTCGCCTGTTTTGCGCTCAGGTACATTTTGGTTGTCTTTTGCATGACGAGGATGTACAGATTACATACCAGCGTCCTGCAATCATCCACCGGGTTTGCACCATCCTCAATTTCAAGGATCCGCCATCGATCAGCACCGGCGCAAGAGCTGTTCAATCCTCTCGCACAGCGCCGCTGGCTCAAACGGTTTGAGCATCACTTCGCTGAGCCCAGCTGCCTTGAAGCGATCCAGATCGCGCGGGTTGACATTGGCGGTGAGGCCCAGCACAGGCAACTGACTCAGCCGGGGATTGGCGTCCATACGCAGCGCCGCCGTGGCGGCAATGCCGTCCATCACCGGCATGACCATGTCCATGAGCACCAAGTCCACCGCCTCGTTTTGCAGCATGTCCAAGGCTTGTTGGCCGTTCACCGCTTCGAGCACCGTGCTGGCAGGCCAGGCGCTTTGCAGCACCTGCTTGGCCAGCAAGCGGTTGATGGGGTGGTCGTCGGCCACCAAAAAGCGCCAAGCAGTCTGGGGCGTTTGAACCTCCAGTTTGTGGCTGGTTTTTTTCTGCAGGGGCGCTGGCACGGCCGACAAGGGCAAGTGCAGCCAAAAGCGTGAGCCTTGACCGGGTTCGCTTTCAAAACCGATCTCGCCACCCAGCAAATGCGCCAACTTTTGTGAAATGGCCAGGCCCAAGCCGTTGCCTCCGTAACGGGCTTGGGTGTCGTCTTCGGCCTGGCTGAAACGTTTAAAAATGTTCACCTGCCGCGCCTTGGGAATGCCGATGCCCGTGTCCTGCACAGAAAACAGCACACCGGGGTTTTGCCATTGCATGCGCAGCACGACCGAGCCCTGGTGGGTGAACTTGAGTGCATTGCCCAGCAGGTTGACCAGCACCTGCATCAGGCGGTGGCGATCGGTGTGCACCCAGGCGGGCAGCTGGTCGTCCAACTCGATGCGGTAGTCCAACTCCATGCTTTTGACGCGCGGCTTGAAGAGCTCAAACGCGTGTTCGGCCACGCGGCGCAACTCAAAGGTTTCGGGCTGCACCACCAACTTGCCCGCTTGCAGCTGCGAATAGTCGAGAATGTCGTTGATCACCGTCATCAGATGGTCGGCCGACTGGCGCGTGTGGTTGAGCACCTTGAGCGCTTCGGGCTTGCCCTCGACGTTGGACAGCAGCAAAGCATTAAAACCCAAGATGGCGTTCATGGGCGTGCGCAGCTCATGGCTCACGGTCGCAATGAAGTGCTCGCGCATTTGCAGCGTCAACTCCAGCTCCTGGCGTTTGGCTTCCAGTTCACGCTGGTAACTCAGGCTTTTCTTCAAGGCCATGACGTGCAAGCGGTCATAGATCACTGGCACGATGATGAGCATGCCGGTGACGAGGCTGAAGGTCACCCACGACGACACCGCATGCTCTGGACCAGGCTCGAACGCGGGCACCAGGCCCAGGTGGTTGGCCAGCGCGATGGCCGCTTGCCCCAGCCACACCAAGCCCAGCCAAGCCAGGCCCGCACGGCGGCTGATGACGTAAAACGGCGTCAAAGGCAGGACCAACAACCAGGTCAGTCGTGGCGAGAAAACACCGCCTGCATTCCAAACCGCATAGGTCAGCACGCACGCGCCAGCGAAAGTGCCCATGTGGACGCCCCAGGACAAGGGCATGCCAAAGTTCATCAGCAGCAGCAGCAGCGAGAGCCAAGCGGCCATCGACAAAAACAAGGGGGTTGCATTGTGGTACGGGCTGATGGTGGAGTACATCAGCAAGATGGTGATGACCACCCCGACGAAAAACACGATGTAAGGCATCTTGCCTTCGCGGTAAGGCGCAGGCAAACGGGCCACCAAGCGCTCAAAACCCTGCTGCAAAACGCCTTTGATCTGCATGCTCAAGCCCTCGCCTTCAGCACGTGGCGGCTCACGCAGCGCACCAGGGTTTGCAGGTCCATCGGTTTGTCGAGCACATCGTCCATGCCTGCGTCCCTGCAACGCTGCCGGTCCACCGGGTTGGTGTTGGCCGTGAGCGCAATGATGGGCATGCGGGCGGTGATGGCCGGGAACTGGTGGCGGATTTGGCCGGTGAGCGCCATGCCATCCATGTCGGGCATGACCATGTCGACCAAGGCCACGTCAAACGCCTGCTCGTCCAGCAGGGCCAACGCCTTGGCAGCGCTGTCGAGCGTGACGATGTCGGCGCGGGGCCAGCATTTTTGAATTTGCAAGCGCGCCACCATCAGGTTCATGGCATTGTCGTCCACCACCAGAATGCGCAGGGCTGCGCTCTCGGGCAAAGCTTCGTCGGGTTGATGTGCGGTGGCCGCCGTTTGGGCTTGCAGCAAAGGGACATGGAACCAGAAAGTGGCGCCATGGCCTTCGAGGCTGCGCACACCAATCTGGCCACCGTGCAACTCGACCAATTTTTGGCATATGGACAGCCCTAAGCCAGTGCCACCATAAGCGCGGGTGGTCTGCACATCGGCGTGTTCAAAGCGCCGAAAGATGTGGGCCTGTTGGTCCGGCGCAATGCCCCGCCCGGTGTCGCGCACCACGAAGTTCAGGCGGTCGGTGCCTGCATGGATGTGCAACAGCACCTCACCTTGCGGCGTGAATTTCAGCGCATTCCCAAGCAAGTTGCGCAGGATTTGCAGCAGCCGCTGGCGGTCGGCGCGCACGCGTGCAGGCAGCGCCGGATCCAGCTTGCCACGCCAGGCAATGCCTTTTTCAAGCGCCTTGTCGCTGTCAGCCTGCAAGGCCTCGTCCATCAGGGCCTGCAGCTCAAAGTCTTCGAGGTGCAGCATCAGTTTGCCAGCCTGCAGCTGCGAGAAGTCCAGGATGTCATTGACCACCTGCAGCAAATGGCCGGTGGAGCGGCGGATGTGGTCCACCACCTCCACCTGCTCGGGCCGATCGGCCAACTCTTGGCGCAGCACGCCGTTGAAGCCCAAGATCGCGTTCATCGGGGTGCGCAGCTCATGCCCCACCGCCGCCACAAACTCGTCTTTGTGGGCCTGGGCTTGTAGCAGGGCTTCGTGTGTGCGTTGGAGTTCCTCGTTGCGTTCTTGCAGTTGCTGCATCTGCGACTCGTGCAGGTGGTCGTACAGGCGCACCGCCAGCATCAGGTTGCCCATGGCCAGCGCCTGGTTCATGAAGGCCCAGGGCACGGCTTGCTGTGAGTAATGGATGTGGCTGTCCAGATAGCCCGTGACCGAACCCAGCAACAGCACCAATAGGGTCGCCAGCACGATCACGATCCAAACCACGGCCGGGCGCGGCCCGTGCAACAAGAGCACGGGAACAGCCAACACATTGAGCCAGACCAGGCCGGAAGAGTTGATCGCTCCCGTCTGGCTCGCAATGTAGGTGACCAGCACGAGACTCAGGAAGGTGACCAGATGAATCAAAGGCGTGAACAACGATCGCATCCGAACCAGGGGCAGCATGGCCATGGTCAGCAGCGAAAATACCAGGTTGGCGTTGCGGGCATAGTTACCTGGCGGGATCAGGTAAAAAATGAACGAAGTCAAACTGGTGGCCAGCAAATAGATCGCCAATAGGCTTTGCCGAAAATAAAGGGAATTGCGCAGCTGAGCTTGCAGCGCCCAGAGTCTCCCGATGCCCGCCATGGGTGTGCTCTTAGCCGCGCAGTTTGTCGATCAGACCATTGAGCTCGTCGAGCGAGCCAAACTGGATGCTCAACTCACCCATTTCCTCCATCTTGCCCAAGCGCTTGACGCGCTTTTTGATGCGCACTTCGACCTCGGCCATCAAGAGGTCAGACAGCTCTTCTTCAACCCGGCGCACATCACGCGACTTTTCTTTCTTGGGTTTTTGTTGGACCAGATTGAATTCAGCGCTGAGTTTCTTGACCAGGCTTTCTGCCTCACGCACCGACAACTTTTTGGCGGCGATCTGGTTGGCCGCTGTGATTTGGGCCGCTTTGTCCAGCGCCAACAAGGCACGGGCATGGCCCATGTCCAGATCGCCCGCCATCAGCATGGTCTGCACCGGATCGGCCAGATTCAAAAGGCGCAGCAAATTGCTGGCGGCGCTGCGCGAACGGCCCACAGCCTGCGCCGCTGTTTCGTGAGTGAGTCCAAACTCTTTGATCAGACGTTGAAGGCCTTGCGCTTCTTCCAGTGGGTTGAGGTCTTCTCGCTGGATATTCTCGATGAGTGCCATGGCGGCCGCAGCCTCATTGGGCACATCGCGCACCAACACGGGGACCACGTCCAGGCCAGCCAGTTTGGACGCTCTGAAGCGCCTTTCACCGGCAATGATTTCGTATTTGCCAGCATTCGGGCCGTCGCTGAGCTGACGCACCAGGATGGGCTGCATGATGCCTTGGGCCTTGATGGACTCGGCCAACTCGTACAAAGCGCCCTCGTCCATGCGGGTGCGTGGCTGGTAAACGCCGGCCACCATCTGGTCCACATTCAGCTGACTGGGCAAGCCAGATTCGGCATTCGCAGCAGCGGCGGGTGCATCGGCGACTTTGGGCCCCAACAGCGCTTCAAGTCCACGGCCTAAGCCTTTGGGTTTTTTAGTGACCATGATCATTCCTTCAAAAGATTTTGCAAAAGCGCATGCCCCTCAGGCCAATCGCCCAGCGATGTTTCTGCGTTGATGTGTCCCGCTGCTCCGATGTTCACCCAATGGGAGCCCCAGTCTCGGGCCAAGGCCTGGGCACGTTCTTCGCGGCAATACGGGTCGTTGTGGCTGCTCACCAAGATGCTCCTGAAGGGCAAGGACTGGCGCACGATGGGCTGCCAACCGGGCAGTTTTTCTTTCAATTCGGGCGTTTCCACATCGCTGGGCGCCACCAGCAAAGCGGCCTGCACACGGGCAGTGTGCCGGGAAAAAGCGGCCCAAGCCGCGACCTGAGAACAGCCCAGGCTGTGGGCCACCAGCACCAGCGGTCCAGGGGTGTCGACCACCGTCTCGTCCAGCCGGGCCAACCAGTCACCACGCCGTGGCCGCTGCCAGTCGTTTTGCTCAACCACGGCATAGCCGTGGCAGCGCACCCAATGCATTTGCCAGTGCTCTGGGCCACTGCCTTGCCAGCCCGGCAAAATCAAGACGGTGGGGGTCATGCTCAGAGGGAGGGTGCACGCTGCACCAGCTCGCGGGCAAATTCTAAATAGGCTTGGCTGCCCCTGGCTGAAGGGTCAAACACCACGCCCGGCAGGCCATAGCTCGGTGCCTCCGCCAGGCGCACATTGCGCGGAATCACGGCGTTGAACACCTTGTCGCCAAAGTGGGCCTTGAGCTGGTCACTGACTTGCAGCTGCAAGGTGATGCGCGGATCGAACATGACGCGCAACAAGCCGATGATCTTGAGGTCCTTGTTCAGGTTGGCATGCACCTGCTTGATGGTGTTGACCAGATCGGTCAAACCCTCAAGCGCAAAGTATTCGCACTGCATCGGCACGATCACACCATGGGCCGCGCACAAACCGTTCAGGGTCAGCATCGACAGGGATGGTGGGCAATCGATCAGGACAAAGTCGTAGTCTGCATCGACAGCGGCCAATGCGCTTTTCAAGCGCTGGTCGCGGTGCTCCAAATCCACCAGCTCCACCTCTGCACCGGCCAATTCACGGTTGGCGCTGAGCACTTCATAGCCGCACTTGTCGGCTTTCACAGCCGCCTCTTTGATCGAGGCGGACTCCAGCAACACGTCATACACGCTGAGTTCGACATTGCGCTTATCAATGCCCGAACCCATGGTGGCATTGCCTTGGGGGTCCAGATCCACCAACAGCACACGCTGCCCCACTTTGGCCAGGCCTGCGGCCAAGTTGACGGTGGTGGTGGTTTTACCGACGCCACCTTTTTGGTTGGCAATGCAGAAGATTTTGGCCATGGTGAAGCGTCCGGTTTATTTGGAAATGGCCAGCTTGACGCTAAAGCCGATGAGGAAAACGCCAGCCAGCTTTTCGAGCCAACGTCCGATCTGAGGATTCGCCCGCATTCGTTCGGCCAAATGGTGTGTCAGCAAACTCATGCCCAAACCATAAAGGAATGTCAGGCAAGCGATGGTGGCCGCCATTACAGCAAAACTGACCAATCCCAAGTGGTGTTTGGTGTCCACGAACAAAGGGAAAAATGCCATGTAAAAAACAATCGCCTTGGGATTGAGCAAGGTGATGGCCAAGGCCTGTTGGAAATAATGGCGCGGACGAATGTTGAGCACAGGCGCATCACCGGGCTTGGCCGACAACATCTTCCAGCCCAACCAGGCCAGATAAACGGCACCCAGCCACTGCACAGCAGCGAATGCCGCAGGATAAGTGGACAACACCGCCGCCACACCGGCCACGGCCAACCACATCAGCACCTGATCCCCGGCGATCACCCCAAAAGTGGCGCTCAAGCCGCCAGCCATGCCTCCTTTGCTGGTCGAATTGATGAGCGCCAGGTTGCCCGGTCCGGGAATAGCCAGGAACAAAACAATCGCTGCAACAAACGAACCATAATCAGAAATACCGAGAAACATGGGCACTCTTTTTGGGGGAATATGGCGAGTGTAAGTGATGGGGCCACAAATCCCGAGTCAACCGAATCTGTTTCACGTGAAACACGTTGGTCGTGGCGTCTCGTGATCAAGATGAAGACATGCCTATTTTGTGGCCATTACCAGGCGAAGCGGCCTGACAACCCCGATCAAGCGACGCCGATGTTCAGACGCATCCAGATCATGCAGCGCTCCACATCCAGGCCTGGCACTGTCAAGGGTTCCACGTGAAACACTTTCACATCCTGGGGCAAGGCGTCAACTTCATCTTGAGGATGCTTACCCTTCATGGCCATCCAGACGCCCCCTTCCACCAAGGCCGAACGGGACCAAGTCACGAAGTCAGGCAAAGAGGCAAAGGCACGAGAACAAATGACCTGGTACGGATCGGTCAAGGTTTCCACCCGGGCATGTAGCCCACGCAAGTTAGGCAGCCTCAAGCTTACGGCCACCTGCTGCACAAAGGCGGCCTTTTTAGCCACCGTGTCCACACAGGTCACATTCAATTCGGGCATGCAAATGGCCAACACCACGCCGGGCAAACCACCTCCCGAGCCCACATCCAGCACACGGATCGACTGGCCCAGCGTGTGCCTGGTCAATGGCGCAATCGCCGTCAAGCTGTCCAGCAGGTGGTGCGTCAGCATCTCTGCAGGATCTCGCACGGCGGTCAAGTTGTACACCTTGGTCCATTTTTGGATCAATGCCATGTAGTCCAGCAGCCGTTGTTGCTGTTCAGCCGACAGGTCCAAGCCCAAGGCCTGGATGCCCGCACGCAAACCCTCTGCCAGATTAGTGCTCATGCAGACTGGCTTTCTTCTGCGGGTTGCATGAAGCCCTTGAAGCCACCCTTCTTCAAATGAATCAACAGCAGCGAAACGCTGGCGGGCGTGATGCCCGAAATGCGTGAAGCCTGGCCCAATGTTTCAGGCCGGTGTTTAGCCAACTTTTGGCGCGCCTCAATCGACAAGGCCGACACATGCATGTAATCCAGCCCCTCGGGCAAGCGCAGGTGTTCATAAAACGCGGCCCGCTCCACCTCGCCCTTTTGGCGGTCGATGTAGCCGGAATACTTGGCAGCGATCTCGACCTGCTCGATCACCGAAGGGCTCAGGTCGCCCAGCGTTTCACGTGAAACATCCGCACTGGCCATGCGTCCGCCGTCCAGCGACATCAGCGCGGGATAGTTCACATTCGGTCTGCGCAGCAAATCGAACAGGTTGTGCTCGTGCTCAATGGCCTTGCCCAGCACACGCTCAGACTCAGCAGCAGGTAGATTGCGCGGGTTGACCCAAGTGGATTTCAGGCGCTCTGTTTCACGTGAAACAGCATCGCGCTTGCGGCTGAAGGCGTCCCAACGGGCATCATCCACCAGTCCCATTTGCCGCCCCACTTCGGTCAAGCGGGCGTCGGCATTGTCTTCTCGCAGCTGCAGACGGAACTCTGCACGACTGGTGAACATGCGGTAAGGCTCGGTCACACCCTGAGTCACCAGGTCGTCGACCAACACACCCAAATAGGCCTGATCGCGTGCAGGCGTCCAGGCGGCTTCGCCTCGGCACTGCAGAGCGGCGTTGATGCCCGCAAACAAACCTTGGGCGGCAGCCTCTTCGTACCCGGTGGTGCCATTGATCTGACCGGCGAAAAACAAGCCGTTGATTTGCTTGGTCTCAAAACTGTTTTTCAAGGCGCGCGGGTCAAAGTAGTCGTATTCAATGGCGTAACCGGGTCGCAAGATGTGGCAGTTTTCCAGGCCCTTCATCGAGCGCACCAGGTCGTACTGGATATCGAACGGCAGGCTGGTCGAGATGCCGTTGGGGTAATACTCGTTCGTCGTCAGGCCTTCAGGCTCCAGAAAAATCTGGTGGCTGTCCTTGTCGGCAAAGCGGTTGATCTTGTCTTCGACGCTGGGGCAATAGCGCGGGCCCACACCCTCGATCTTGCCGGTGAACATGGGGCTGCGGTCAAAGCCCGATCGGATGATCTCGTGCGTGCGCTCATTGGTATGTGTGATCCAGCAGGGCATTTGCTGTGGGTGCATGTCTGCACGGCCCATGAAGCTGAACACCGGCACACCATCATGAGGATTCATGCCGCCGGGCATGCCGTCCCCGGGCTGCTCGCTGCATTGGCTGAAGTCAATGGTGCGGCCATCCAGACGCGGCGGTGTACCGGTCTTCAAACGCCCTTGCGGCAGCTTCAACTCTTTCAGACGTGCAGACAAGCTGACGGCAGGCGGATCCCCTGCCCGACCCGCCGAATAGTTCTGCAAGCCCACATGGATCTTGCCATCCAGGAAAGTCCCGGCCGTCAGCACCACCGTGCGCGAACGGAAACGGATGCCCACTTGCGTGACGGCCCCCACCACCCGGTCGCCTTCGACCATCAAATCGTCCACGGCTTGCTGAAACAGCCAAAGGTTCGGCTGGTTTTCCAAGATACGGCGAATGGCCGCCTTGTACAAAATGCGGTCGGCCTGGGCACGGGTGGCACGCACAGCGGGGCCTTTGGAACTGTTGAGGATACGGAACTGGATGCCGCCCTCGTCGGTGGCCAGCGCCATGGCACCGCCCATAGCATCCACCTCTTTGACAAGGTGGCCCTTGCCAATACCGCCAATGCTGGGGTTGCAACTCATCTGCCCCAAGGTCTCGATGTTGTGGCTGAGCAAAAGTGTTTTGCTGCCCATGCGGGCGGCCGCCAAGGCGGCTTCGGTTCCAGCATGGCCGCCACCGACCACGATCACATCGAATTCTTGAGGATAAAGCATGAGTGTCCGCCTCCGCTTGAAGGCTAAAAAATGAGCGCCACATGCGCCGTGAGCCGCCCTGCCACGGGGTCAGCCGAATTTGCTGATTTTACAGGCACACCCCCAATGGGTGCACGCGTTAAGACTTCAAAGGCAAGGCACCCACGGCTTTGACCTCACCCAAGGAAAAACTGGTGTGCAGATCCTTCACATTGGGCAGGTTGATCAGCACATCGCGTGCGAACTGGCTGAAGCTGTTGAGGTCTTTGCTGACCACTTGCAACTCAAAGGTGCCTGCCCCGCTGATGTAGTGGCAAGAAATGACCTCAGGAATCTTGAGGATGGCCTCTTCCAGTTGACGGGTCACATCGCCTCGGTTGCGCTCGGCATCCAGCCGAACGAAAGCGAACACGTCCAGACCCACTTTCTGGCGATCAATCTCTGCACGGTACCCTTTGATGACGCCCGACTCCTCCAGTGCGCGAACCCGTCGCCAACATGGTGCCGCTGACAAACCCACACGCTGGGCGAGTTCCGCGTTGGTCAAGCGGCCATCGTTTTGCAGTTCATTCAAGATGGCCCAGTCGAATTTATCCATTGTTTCCAAAATCAATCCTTTTGAGCAAGATTCTTTCAAATCATAGGGGAAATCCTGTCACATAAAGCAAGCACCTGTCAGCAAGCGCGCTCTACACTGATCCTGAATTTCTATCTGCAGGACACGCGCCATGAATGCACCTTTGCCCGACTCGATCCGCCAAGCTCTTGAGACGGTGACCCTGGACGACAAGTACAGCCTGGATGTCGGCCGGGCTTTCATGAGCGGGGTGCAAGCCCTGGTCAAACTGCCCATGTTGCAACGCCAACGCGACGCCTTGCAGGGCAAAAACACCGCAGGCTTCATCAGCGGCTACCGGGGCTCGCCCTTGGGCAGTTACGACCAATCGCTGTGGAAGGCCAAGGATCACCTGAAGGCCCAAAACATCGTCTTCCAACCAGGCGTGAACGAAGAACTGGCCGCCACTGCTCTGTGGGGCACACAGCAATTGGGCTTTGCGCCTCCCGGCACCAACAAGTTCGATGGCGTGTTCGGCATCTGGTACGGCAAAGGCCCGGGTGTTGACCGCTGCTCAGACGTGTTCAAACATGCCAACATGGCCGGCACCACGCCCTGGGGTGGCGTCTTGGCGGTGGCCGGTGACGACCATGTGGCCAAAAGCTCGACCGCTGCACACCAGAGCGACCACATCTTCAAGGCCTGTGGCCTGCCGGTGTTCTTCCCGGCCAGCGTGCAGGACATCCTCGACCAAGGCCTGCACGCGCTGGCCCTGAGCCGCTTTGCAGGCATCTGGTCGGGCATGAAAACCATCCAGGAAATCGTCGAGTCCAGTGCGACGGCGCACATCGACCCCGAGCGCGTGCAGATCGTGCTGCCCGAATTCGTCATGCCACCCGGCGGCGTGCACATCCGCTGGCCCGACACAGCGCTGGAGCAAGAGGCCCGTCTGTTCGACTACAAGTGGTACGCCGCGCTGGCCTACATCCGTGCCAACCGGCTCAACCACAACGTGATTGAAGGCGCCAACGACCGCTTTGGCCTGATCGCCAGCGGCAAAGCCTACAACGACACCCGGCAAGCATTGCTGGACTTAGGACTCGATGACGACCGTTGCCGACAGTTGGGCATACGTTTGCACAAAGTGAACGTGGTTTGGCCTCTTGAAGCCCAAACCACACGTGAATTTGCCACCGGCTTGCGCGAAATTCTGGTGGTTGAAGAAAAACGCCAGGTCATTGAATACCAACTCAAAGAAGAGCTTTACAACTGGCGTGACGATGTGCGCCCCAACATTTTGGGCAAGTTTGAAGAAAACGAAGGTGATCTCTCGGGCGGTGAATGGTCAAACCCCAACCCCAGCGAACGCAAGCTCTTGCGTGCCAATGCCGATTTGACTCCTGCCATCATTGCAAGAGCGATTGCCAAGCGCCTGAAAAAATTGGGTATAGACCGCGACACAGCTGCTCAGATCGACGCCCATTTGGCCATTTTGGATGCCAAAGAAAGCGCCATGGAAGTCCAGGTGCTGGGCGCTTCCAATGAACGCCAACCCTGGTTTTGCTCGGGCTGCCCTCACAACACCTCCACCAAAGTGCCCGAAGGCTCACGCGCCATGGCCGGCATTGGCTGCCACTTCATGAGCCTGTGGATGAACCGCAGCACCGCCGGCTTTACCCAAATGGGTGGCGAGGGTGTGCCATGGAGTGGGCAACAGCCGTTTTGCACCGACACACACATCTTTGCCAACATCGGTGACGGCACCTACTTCCACAGCGGCATCTTGGCGGTACGGCAAAGCGTGGCATCGGGCGTGAACATCACTTACAAGATCCTCTACAACGATGCCGTGGCCATGACGGGCGGCCAGCAAGTGGGCGAGCGTCCTGAAGGCCACAGCGTGGTCCAGATCGCCATGAGCATGAAGGCTGAAGGCGCCCAACGCATCGTGGTGGTCACCGACGAACCCGAGAAATACGAGGGTGTCGCCTTGGCCGAAGGTGTGCGGGTGTTTCACCGCGATGAGCTGGACCGGATTCAACGCGAAATGCGTGAAATCAAGGGCACCACCGTCATCATTTACGACCAGACCTGCGCGACCGAAAAGCGCCGCCGCCGCAAGCGCGGCACCATGGTGGACCCTGCTATTCGGGTCATGATCAACGAGGAAGTGTGCGAAGGCTGCGGCGACTGCGGCGTGCAATCGAACTGCCTGTCGGTGGAGCCGCTGGAAACCGAACTCGGCCGCAAGCGCACCATCAACCAAAGCACCTGCAACAAGGACACCAGTTGCCTCAAGGGTTTTTGCCCCAGCTTTGTGACGGTGGAAGGGGGTCAATTCAAGAAAAAAGCCAGTAAAGCCGCACACGGACTGTCACCGGCAGAATTGGGCGCATTGCCAGAGCCATCTCTACCAGACACGACCCACCCATGGGGCACAGTGGTGGCCGGTGTAGGCGGCACCGGGGTCATCACCATCGGTCAATTGCTGGGCATGGCCGCACACATCGAAGGCAAGGGGATCGTTACGCAAGACGCTGCGGGTCTGGCCCAAAAAGGAGGCGCCACCTGGAGCCACATCTTGGTGGCCAATGCCCAGCAAGACATCCGAACCACCCGCGTGAGCATGGCCGCAGCCGATCTGATTTTGGGCTGCGATCCAATCGTGACCGCATCCAAGGAAACCCTGCTGCGCATGCGCGAAGGCCGCACCCATGTGGCGCTCAACAGCAGCAGTACACCCACCGCAGCCTTCGTTAAAAACGGCAATTGGCAAAACCCGTCCGAACAGTGCTTGGTCGAAATTTCCAGGCAAGTGGGCAGCGATGGCGTCAGCGCTTTCGATGCCGATCTGCTGGCCAAACAACTGATGGGAGACACCATTTATGTGAACCCCATGATCCTGGGTTACGCATGGCAAAAAGGCTGGATTCCCATGCACCGTGAATCTTTGATCCGTGCCATCGAACTCAACGAAGTCGCTGTACAAAACAACCTGATGGCGTTTGAATGGGGCCGTCATGCCGCACACCATCTGGATGTGCTGATGCAGAAAATTCAACCGGCACAAACGATCCACTTCAAAAAGCGTGAAACATTGGACGATCTGGTGCAAAACCGCATGGTGCGATTGACCGACTACCAAAACAGCGCTTACGCTGAGCGTTACCAAGTCTTCATCGAACGCGTCAAAGCAGCAGAAGCGCCATTGGGCAAAAGCTTGCTGAGCGAGACCGTCGCTCGCCAACTCTACAAGTTGATGGCCTACAAAGACGAATACGAAGTCGCGCGCCTGCACACCCAGTCAGATTTTTTGGCCCGCATCCAGGACAGTTTTGAAGGCGACTTCAAGGTTCATTACCACTTGGCACCCCCTCTCTTGGCCAAACGCAACGCCAAGGGCGAATTGGTCAAACAAAAATTTGGCCCAGCTATGCTGACAGGATTCAAACTGCTGGCCAAACTCAAAGGCTTGCGTGGCACTGCACTGGACATTCTGGGCCGCACCGAAGAAAGAAAAACCGAACGAGCCTTGATTGGCGAGTACATGCAACAAGTTGAAGCCACGTTGCCAGGACTCAACGCCCAGACCCATGGGCACGCGGTGGACGTGGCACGTGTTCCAGAAAACATCAAAGGCTTTGGTCACGTCAAGGAACGCAACATTCAGGCCGCACGCAGTCTGTGGGCATCGCTGAACAAATCCTAAAAAACAAAGGCCACCTTGTGGTGGCCTTTGGTGATTTTTAGTCCACCATCAGGGTGGACTTTGTTTCAGGATCAACGTGCGTCAGGCAACTCGATCTTGACTTCCAGAACTTCCAGGTTGTCCTGACGTTCCAGATTGACCTTGATGTCATCCTGATTGATCTTGATGTACTTGCTGATCACTGCGATCAACTCACGTTGCAAGTCGGGCAAATAATCTGGCTCTGCTGCATTGCGACCACTGCGCTCATGAGCAAGAATGATTTGCAAACGCTCTTTAGCCACGTTAGCGGTTTTCTTCTTTTCGCCCAGGAAGAAAGAAAGAAATGACATGGTTTATTTGCCTCCGAACAGGCGCTTCAAGAAACCTGGTTTGTCAGCTTCTGTAAAACGCATCGGTTTGTCTTCACCCAAAAAACGATCGATCACATCTTTATACGCTTCGGACACATCGGTGTTAGCCATATGGATCGCAGGTGTACCTTGGTTGGATGCCTGCAAGACATTTTCGCTTTCAGGGATTACACCAATTAACTTGATTCGCAAAATGTCCTGAATATCCTGCAAAGAGAGCATCTGGCCGTCTTCTACTCGATTGGGGTTGTAGCGAGTAATCAAGAGGTGTTCCTTGATAGGCTCCTGTCCTTCAATGGCACGCTTGGTCTTGCTGCCCAACATGCCCAAGATGCGGTCAGAATCACGCACAGATGACACTTCAGGATTGGTCACGACCAATGCTTCGTCGGCAAAGTGCATGGCCATCAAAGCGCCTGTTTCAATACCCGCTGGTGAATCGCACACGATGTAGTCAAAACCCATCTCACGCAGATCTTTCAGAACTTTTTCAACACCTGCTTGTGACAAGGCATCTTTGTCACGGGTTTGCGAAGCAGCCAATACAAACAAGTTATCGCACTGCTTGTCCTTGATCAGGGCCTGATTCAAATTGGCCTCACCTTGGATCACATTGATCAAGTCGTACACCACACGGCGCTCACAACCCATGATCAGATCCAAATTACGCAGACCCACATCAAAGTCGATCACAGCTGTTTTGAAGCCTTTCAAAGCCAAGCCAGTGGCGAAACTGGCGCTGGTGGTGGTTTTGCCGACGCCGCCTTTGCCGGAAGTCACAACGACAATTTTTGACATGGGGTTTTCTTTCTTTGAGACTGATAAAACAGCTTCAGGGTTTTAAGGGCTTGATCAGCAATTTGTCGCCATCAGCGTCTGATTGCAAAAAAACTTGAGCAGGCAAGCCCAGAACTTCCGAAGATAAAGGGTTTTCGCTGGTTTGGTAAACACCAGCAATGGAGATCAATTCAGGTGCCATGGACTGCGCAAAAATCATGGCATTTATGTTGCCGCGAGCGCCAGCAATGGCTTTTCCTCTCAAAGTACCGTAAATGTGAATTGAACCATCGGCAATCACCTCTGCACCAGGATTGACCATGGCCAAGACAACAAGATCACAGCCTTTGGCGTATACCTGTTGACCAGAACGCAAAGGTTTGTCGATGACCATTGCACCTAAAGGACGCAAATCAACGGTACTTGGTGGAACAGCGGAAGGCTCAGCAACAGGCATAGAACGGCGTATACGGGCATCGGACGCATCTACCAAGCCCATACCCAGTGCTACAGCCAATAAATTGCTTTGTGCTCCTTTGATGGCAATGGGAACCAGCCCATGAACACGCAAGATTTTCAGCAGATTGGCCAAATCCAAACTTGATGCTTTCAAGTCATCAGACAAACCTGATACATCGATCACCAGGGGATCATTGTCAAAAAAACCGGGGTTTTCTGACAATTGTTGACTCAAAGCCTGGGAAACAAGTGCAATGTCTGAAGTTTTCAGCAACAGCGCAACCAATGACAGATCAGCGCTTTTGATGTCGTAACAGTGTAAGGGAGATGCTTCTGAAACGATGGCCATGGTGCCGATGAAAGAGGAAAGTCGTAAATCTTAACAGCGAGCTTGTTCTTTATTGTCTTCTTATAGCTTTAGATTTTAAATTAGTAGTAGTAGGTAAGGAGGAGGTACTGCTGTGGGTAAGTCTATTTTTTCTATATAAAACAACGACTTATCGTATTTTTAAGCATGTGTGTGACCGCGCTTTTGGTTTGCATTGCAAATATGAACAACTTTGAAAACAGGCTGTGTGCTGTGGATAACTAGGGGGTTGATAAATATTTATCCACAGCTTTATGAATAGCATCATCCAATGGCAAAGAGCCACTGGATGATGCCTTTGGCCACAAAACCGACCATGCCAAAAGCCAGACCTAGAAAAATAATAAAGGTGCCAAATTTTCCAGCTTTCGACTCCCAAGCCAGTTGCCCAATGATGAACAACATGTAGAGCATGAAAGCGCCCACGCCAATGGTCAGTCCAAACCAGGCAAATTGTTCTTCGGTGAATCCCCACATCACTGCTCACCTTGTCCGGAAATGCGCTCTTTGAGATGGGAGACATCGATCAGCTGGCGGTAAGCGTGCCAACTGCCATGACCGAGCATGGGCACCACCAAAATGAGGCCCAAAAACAAGGAAAAGATGCCCAGCAAGCTGAACCCCATGATGAGAAATGCCCAAAAAGCCATCTCCAAGGGGTGGGTCAACACGGTTTTCCAGCTGGTCAACACCGCTTGCAACACACCCACTTTGCGGTCGAGCAACAAAGGCATGGAAATCACACTGGATGCAAATACCGGTGCTGCCATCAAACCGCCCAAGCCAAGCCAGAATTCAAAAAGGAAATGGTCAGGGCTGAGCACAACATGGCGCACAAAATCCATGGGTGTGTGAATGGGTACGGGTGCCATCAAAGTGATCAAAGCCGCGGATGTGATCACCCAGCCTGTGGCCGCCAATGCCAACAGCAAGCCAAAACGGATCAGGCTCCAGTAACTCTCAGGCTGACGGCGTAAACGCAAGTGCCACTGTGTCCAGGTGTTTACCAGCAGTTGGAAATTGACCGTTTCTCCCCGTTCCATGGCCCGACTCATGGCATACAGGCTCGTCGCCAATACAGGCGCAATCACCAAGAACCCAGAGAGACAACCGGCCAACAACCAAAATTGATCATGTGCCATCCAGGTGATGCCGAGTCCGCACAGGCTCATGAACAAGCCGTGCAAAGTGCTCAACCCAGGAGATCTTGCGAAATCCTTGAAACCCAGTGCCAACCATTGCAAGGGTTGGTCAAAGACGATGGGTAAAACAGGCGGTAAAAAGACAGTAGAGCTGCCTTCGGGGTTGGTTTGGGCTGGAGGTTTGAGCATCCGCCGAGCTTAACGGCCGTGGATGGTGATGAATTTGATGCAAGTCAAGACAAAAAAGGCAGCCCGCAGGCTGCCTTGAGGGGAATGCAAGTCAATCCATCAGGGGTGGCGGGGAGCGCCTTTGCGCATACCGTGCATGAACCGCAAAGTTTCATTGTCAAACACCTTTTTTTGCTCAGCGCTCAGAACGCCATAGAAAACTTTGGTGGCTTCAACATGCTTTTGCATTTGCGCGTCCATTTTGGCGCGCTGTGCTTGCATTTGGTCAAGGCGCTCAGGGGTGCTCATTTTTTCCAAGGCCGCGCGATCAAACCGTTCGGGGGCGTGTGCACCGGGCTGCATGGCCTGTGCGAATGCAGCCCAAGCCGCTTCCTGGTCGCCTTGCAATTTCAATTGGGTTTTGAGTTCTGTCAGATGCTGGGTATGACGTTGCGACATGTGTTCATGCATTTTGGCCATGTGCTCACCGCCAGCAGCAGGGCCCATTTGGGCAAAGCTCAAAGACGACAGACCTGCCAGCAAAGACGCTGCGATCAAGGTGTTGCGAATCAGTTTCATGGAAAACATCCTTTCGGTGATGGGATGGCTTCAGTGTGCTGTGTGCATGTGTCTGCCATGTTCTTTGTTTGCACCATCACTGTAAAGTTCAGCAAACCACCCCACCGATCACTGACCTAAACGCCCTGCTTGAAAGTCTTCAACGGCTTGCAGCAATTCTTCGCGTGTGTTCATGACAAAGGGCCCGTACTGCGCAATGGGTTCGCGCAATGGCTGGCCCGTGATCAGCAAGGCGCGCGTGCCTGCTTGGCCTTGAAGCACCACGCCATCACCCCCATGGCTCAAAATCCCCATGCGTTGAAGCGGCACAGTTTCAGTGCCTTGCGCACTTTGCACCGCCAGCGAGCCACGGTAAACATAAACGAAAGCGTTGTGGTCAATCGGGATGCTTTGCGTGAAAGCTTGGTTGTCGCTGAAATGGATGTCCAGGTACAGCGGGTCGGTGGGGTAGTCTTTGGCAGAACGATGCAAAGCGCCTTGCACACCGTGACTTTGGCCAGAGATCACACGCACAAGAACGCCCGCATCGGTGACCACCTCCGGGATGCTTTCACTTTGAATATCCCGATACCAAGGCGTGCACATTTTTTGATGAGAGGGCAGGTTCAGCCACAGCTGAAAACCTTCCATCAGCCCCTCTTCTTGTTCAGGCATTTCGCTGTGAACCAGACCACGGCCTGCGGTCATCCATTGCACCCCACCGTTTTGCAGCAAACCTTCGTGGCCTGCGCTATCGCGATGGCGCATGCGGCCTGCGATCATGTAGGTCACCGTTTCAAAGCCACGGTGAGGATGGTCAGGAAAACCAGCACCGTAATCTTTGGGATCGTTGCTGCCGAATTGATCGAGCATCAGGAAAGGGTCAAGGCGCTGTTGCAATTCGCCCGTGAGCACACGGGTCAAACGCACACCTGCGCCGTCGCGTGTGGCGCGACCAGTAACCAAGGCCTCCACAGAACGTGGATTTTGAACAAGGGCAAAAGAAGTCATGCCCCGGATGATGCCGCAAAAAACCAACCCCGCTCACCACGGAGCCTGAGTTTCAAACTTTGCGGTTTTTGCAGGTGTTGATGCCCAACAAGCTGTAAGGCGGGCACCAGCCCATCAGACCTGTGGCCACAGGCAAGAGGCCCACCCAGCCCCAGACGCCGACTTCTCCGGTTGCCGCCAATGCGATCAAGACAAGGCCGATCACGATGCGCAAGATGCGTTCAATGCCGCCGATGTTTGTGGTCATGGAAACTCCTTCGGGGTTAAAAATCAGGCCGCGACTCGGTAGCCCTCTTGGGCAATGGCTTGAGCCAAATCTTCGCGTGGTTTGTCAGAATCAATGTCGACTTTGTTGTGCGTGCGGTCGATGACGATTTTGGCTTGTGCATCCACAGCCAACAAAGCTTTGGTCACTGCCTTCTCGCAGTGGCCACACGTCATGCCTTCAACAGTGAAAATTTGGTTCATGATGTCACTTTCAGGTAAACCCTCACGGGTATGCTCAAAGCATAGTCCAATACAGGTCTCAAGACATGACTTATATCAAGCCGAAACAAGCCCCCATCGACATTGGGATTGGTGGCATGACCTGTGCGTCGTGTGTGGCTCGGGTTGAAAAAGCCTTGAACAAAGTGCCCGGTGTTGAATCGGCCACCGTTAATTTGGCCACGGAGTCCGCACGCATCACGGTGCAATCTGCAGAGGTCACTGACGCCCGTTTGCGTCGTGCCATTCGCGATGCGGGTTATGAGCCCTTGACGCCCCAAGCGCTTGAATCGGCTGAACAAGCATCCGCCTGGTCGGGTTTTGCACCCGTGGCATGGGGCTTGTTGCTGTCGGCACCGCTGGTCTTGCCCATGGTGGGCGATCTGTGGGGCCAGCACTGGATGCTGCCTGCCTGGGTGCAATTTGCATTGGCCACGCCGGTGCAGTTCATCCTCGGGGCCCGTTTTTACAAAGCCGGTTGGCACGCGCTCAAGGCCTTGACGGGCAATATGGATTTGCTGGTGTCCTTGGGCACCACAGCAGGTTGGTTGCTTTCGGTCTGGTTGTGGCTCAACGCACACGAAGGCCATGCCCCGCACCTGTACTTTGAAGGCTCAGCGGTGGTCATCACCTTGGTCTTGCTGGGCAAATGGCTGGAAGCCAGGGCCAAGCGGCAAACCACCGAAGCCATCCGTGCGCTGCATGCTTTGCGCCCAGACAAGGCCCACTGGATCAGCGACGAAGGCGAGGTCGATGTGCCGGTGGCCGAAATTTTGGTGGCTGATCTGGTGGCGGTGCGACCGGGTGAACGCTTTCCATTGGACGGCGAGCTCATTGAGGGGCAGACCCAGGTGGATGAATCCATGCTGACGGGTGAGCCCTTGCCCGTCAGCAAAACCATGGGCGCACAGCTGACCGGCGGCTCGATCAACGGCGATGGCCGCGTCCTGATGCGGGTCACCGCCGTGGGCCATGAAACCGTGCTTTCGCGCATCATCCGCTTGGTCGAAGACGCGCAAGCGGCCAAGGCGCCCATCCAACGGCTGGTGGACAAGGTGGCCGAGATTTTTGTGCCGGTGGTGTTGGTGGTGGCCTTGTTGACTCTTGCGGTATGGATGTTCATGGGCGCCAGTTTTGAGTCCGCCCTCATCCATGCCGTGGCGGTGCTGGTCATCGCCTGCCCTTGTGCTTTGGGGCTGGCCACACCCGTGGCCATCATGGCAGGCACCGGCGTGGCGGCCAAACACGGCATCCTGATCAAGGATGCGCAGGCACTGGAAATGGCGCACCGCGTGCAGACCGTGGCTTTTGACAAAACCGGCACGCTCACCGTGGGTCAACCGCGCCTGATTGCGCATCTGCCAGCCCCCGGAATGGATGCAGCCTTGGCCCTGGGCTGGGCGGCCAGTGTGCAAAGCGGCAGCGAGCACCCCTTGGCGCATGCCGTGCTCAAAGCGGCACAAGCACATGGCTTGGTCACCACCGCGCCGCAAGAGCTGGCCGCCGTGCCCGGACGCGGTGTGCAGGCGCAAGTCGATGGCCGTCAGCTGTTGCTGGGCAGTTTGCGCTGGCTCCAGCAAGAAGGCATGGACCCGCATTTGTGGGCCGACGACGTGAAAGCGTTGTATGCGCAAGGCGCTACTTTGTCCGCATTGGCAGAGCGGGGCCCGAGCGGCGTGCAAGGCGTTTTGCTCATGGCCTTTGGTGACGAACCCAAGGTGGGCGCTCTAGAGGCTTTGGCCGCTTTGCGTGCGCGCGGCCTGAAGCTGGTGATGATCTCGGGCGACAACCAGGCCGCCGCCGAAGCCATGGCACGCCGCTTGGGCCTGCGCCCTGAAGACGGCGAAGTGTTGGCCGATGTGTTGCCTGGCGACAAAGCCGCGCAAGTGCAAAAGCTGCGCGAAGGCGGCCGCATCGTGGCCATGGTGGGCGATGGGGTGAACGACGCGCCCGCGCTGGCTGCAGCCGATGTGGGCATGGCCATGGGCAACGGCACCGATGTGGCCATGCACGCGGCAGGCATCACGCTCATGCGCGGCGATGTGGCTCTGGTCGGCGCGGCGCTCGATATCTCGGCGCGCACGGTGGCCAAGATTCGGCAGAACCTGTTTTGGGCCTTTGCCTACAACGTGGCCGGGATTCCGCTGGCCGCGATGGGTTTCCTCAACCCGGTGATCGCGGGTGGGGCGATGGCGCTCAGTTCGGTCAGCGTGATGAGCAATGCTTTGCTGCTCAAGCGTTGGAAGCCGGATTGAAGACCTGGCCTCCGGGTTTGGGCTCGGGGTGACCGATTCCATGCGTGCGGCGCACGCAGGTCAGCCGCGCACCAGCGCCGGTAGGTTTGGGCTGAACAGACAAAAAATGCCCCCTGCGCGAAAGCGTCAGGGGGCATGTTTGTCAGATCAAGTCAGACGCAATCCAGCTCAGTCTGCAGCCTTGGGTTTTTCTTTCGAGAACCAGGCCACATACAGCACCGGCAGCACCACCAGCGTCAGCAAGGTCGCGGTGATCAGGCCGCCAATGACCACGATGGCCAATGGGCGTTGCGTCTCAGAGCCGATGTCGTGGCTGAGGGCCATGGGCAAGAGGCCCAGTGCGGCCAGCATGGCCGTCATCAACACGGTTCGCAAGCGCTGCATGGCGCCTTCTTTGACCGCATCAACAACCTTCAGACCCGCGTTGCGCAGCTGCTGGAAGACCGACAGCATCACCACCCCGTTCAGCACGGCCTGCCCCGAAAGCGCAATGAAGCCGATGGCCGCTGACACCGATAAAGGGATGCTGAAAATCCACAGCGCCACAAAACCGCCAATCAGCGCCAAAGGCACGTTGAGCAAAATCAGCGCCGCGGTTTTGAAAGACCCAAAGGCGTCGAACAGCAGCACGAAAATCAAGAGCAGTGAAATGGGCACGACCACGCTCAAGCGTTGCATAGCGCGCTCTTGGTTTTCAAACTCGCCTGACCAGTTGACCGCATAGTTTTCGGGAATCTTCACGTTCTTTTCAACGCGTGCCTTCATGTCGGCCACCACCGAGCCCATGTCGCGTCCTTTGATGAAGATGCCAATGGCCATGGTCCGGCGACCGGCTTCGCGGGCGATGTTCATGGCCCCACTGGCTTGCCGAATGTCACTGACGGCACCCAGCGTGGTGTAGCCCCCATTGGGAATCGCAATGGGCGTGCTGGACAACTGCGCGATCGAGCGGCGGTCTTCGGGCAGACGCACGGCCACGGCGAACTTGCGCTCCCCTTCCCAGATCTGGGTGGACGATTTGCCGGCCAATGCCGCTTCGATCACATCCTGGATGTCGCTGACATTCAAGCCATAGCGGGCAGCGCGTTCGCGGTCGATGTCGATCACCAGTTGCGGCAACTCGCCCAGACGGTCCACCTCGGCGCGCTGGATGCCTTTGACCTGCTTGAACTCGCGCTGCATGGCTTCCACCAAGTGGCGCAGCTCGGTCAAGTCGTCGCCAGCGACCTTGACCACGATTTGCCCTTTGATCTGCGAAATCGATTCGAGCACGTTGTCACGGATGGGTTGAGAGAAGGCCGGGTCCACGCCCGGGATGACCGACAGGCTGCGGTCCATCTCTTCAATCAATTGGTCATGGGTCAAACCTTTGCGCCATTCTTCGGCAGGTTTCACGTCCACAAACACTTCGGCCATGCTCAGGGTTTTGGGGTCGGTGCCATCTTCGGGTTGACCGGATTTGGACACCACCGTGCGCACTTCCGGAATCGTCAGCAAGGCTTTGCGGGCCAACTTCAGCACGTTCTTGGCTTCGTCTTGAGACACGCTGGCGGGCAAGTCCCAATTGACCCAGAAGGTGCCTTCGTTGAGTTCGGGCAGGAATTCCGATCCCAAGCGTGAAGCAGCGCCGATCGACAGGGCAAAAGCCGACAAAGCAATCACCACCACTTTGCGGCGGTTGAGCAAAGCCCAATCCAGCGTGGGCGCATAAAAACCCTTGAGCGAAGCCACCAAGCGGTTGTCGCCGTGTGGCAAACCTTTGCGCAGCATCCAATACGCCAGCAGGGGCACCAGCGTCAACGAAAACACCAAGGCACCGATCAAGGCCGCCGTGACCGACAAGGCCATGGGCTGGAAAATTCGGCCTTCATGCCGTTGCAGCGCAAAGATCGGGATGTGCGCCGCGATGATGATGAGCATGGAGAACAAGGTGGGACGACCCACCTCGTTGGCCGCTTCGGTGATCAGGGTTTTGCGCTCCTTCTCGTTCATGCCCTCGCCCCGCTCGGCCAGTCTGTGCATGATGTTTTCAATCACGATCACCGCGCCGTCCACGATGATGCCGAAGTCCATCGCGCCCAAGCTGAGCAAGTTGGCCGGAACCCCCATGATTTTCAAGCCCATGAAGGTGGACAGCAAAGCCAGTGGAATGATCAACACCACCGCCAGCGTGCCGCGCAAATTGGACAGGAACATGTACAGGACCAGCGCCACCAGCACAGCGCCTTCCACCATGTTCTTGAACACGGTGGACAGGGTTTTGTTCATCAGCCATGTGCGGTCATAAAAAGGCATGATCTGCACGCCCGGTGGCAAACCGCGTTCGTTCAGTTGCGCCAGTTTGTCCTTGACGGCTTTGAGCACCACGCTGGGGTTTTCGCCTTTGCGCATGATGACGATGCCGATCACGGCGTCATCGTCATCGTCCTGGCCGGTGGTGCCCAGACGCGGTACAGCACCGAGCCTGATCTGCGCCACATCGCGGATCAGGATGGGGGTGCCATTGCGCGAACCCAACACAATCTGGCCAATTTCTTCGGGTGAGCGCAAGAGGCCAATGCCGCGGATTGCAAATTGCTGCGCGCCTTGCGCCACGTAACTGCCGCCCGCGTTCGAGTTACCACGGCCCAAGGCGTCCAGCAAATTCTGAAAGGTCAGTTTGTAGGCGCGCAGTTTGTCCAGATCGGGCTGGACTTCGTATTGCTTGATGAAGCCCCCCATGGCGACCACGTCAGCAATGCCGGGGACCTGACGCAAGGCACGTTCAATGGTCCAGTCTTCGATGGTGCGCAGATCGGTCGTCGACATGCCGTCGCCGCGCACGCGGTAACGCATGATTTCGCCCACTGGCGTGGCGTTGGGGGCGATGTTGACCTGAGCGCCATCGGGCAGATCGACCGCACTCAAGCGTTCATTGACTTGTTGTCTGGCCAGGTTCACCTCGGCTTTTTCGTCGAAAGTGATCACGGTGAAAGACAAGCCAAACTGCGTGTGTGAGAACACGCGGATTGAATTGGGTAAACCCGACAAGCCTGCCTCAAGAGGCAAGGTGACTTGTTTTTCAACCTCTTCGGCCGCGCGACCGGGGTACAGCGCAATCACCGTCACTTGTGTGTCGGTCACGTCCGGAAAGGCTTCCACCGACAGGTTCTTGAAGGCGATGACGCCAGCCATCACAAACAGCAGTGTGCCCAGCACAATGAACAGCGGCTGGTTCAGGGCATAGTGGATGAGCTTTTTCATGGTTTGGCAGGCTCATTGCTGTGTGCGGCGTCTTGGGCAATCCGCAGTTCCCGAGCCAGCAGCAGGCCGTTTTGCACCACAACCTGCTCGCCCGGCTTCAGGCCTTCACCCAGCAAGACGAGTTTGGCACCTTCATAAGAGACCTTCACATCGCGCGGTTCAAACACGCCGGGCTGGCTTTGCACAAACACATAGTGCTGATTGCCACGCAGGAACACCGCCGTCGCTGGCACCTGAACACTGTGGCCCACATGGCGTTCGTAGCGCACAGTGGCCAGCATCTCGCTTTTGAGCAAACGCTTGGGGTTGGCCACGGTGGCGCGAACCTTGATCGTGCGGGTGGTCGGATCGATCTGATCGGTCACTGCGCTGATGACGGCTTCCAGCTTCTGGTCGGGCAAGGTGGGCACTTGCAGCACCACACGGGCACCTGGGCGCAGGTCGAGCACATCGGCTTCGTGTGCATCGATGGAGACCCACAAGGTGCTCGGGTCAGACACCACAAACAGCGGCGAACCCGCACTGTCTGTGCGCACTTCTTGGCCTGGGTTGAGGTTGCGCTCCACCACCACGCCGGCCATGTCGCTGCGCAGGCCCAATTGTTGGTTCACGCTGGTACCACCGCCATAAAGGCTGGTGCGTGCTTGTGCGCGAGCCACTTCGGCTTGTGCACGGGCCGCCTCGGCCTCGGCTTGTTCCAGATCCTTGCGGGCCACCACGCCCGCCTCGAACAAGTCGCGTTGACGTTGCAAGGCCAGTTTCGCCAAAGTGGCCTCGGCTTGCGCGCGCGAGGTGTCGGCTTGCGCCGCACCAAACTCTGGCGAGGCCAACTCGGCCAGCACCTGACCGGCTTTGACCGACTGGCCCACATCGGCGCTGATGCGTGTCACGCGGCCGGTGAAAGCCGGAAACACGCGTTGCGTTTTCTCTTCGTTCCAGACCAGTTTGGCGGGCAATTCAATGTTGACGCTTTCGGCCTGTGCCGCAGGCACGCTCACCAGCAGTGGCAGCTGGGGGTGCCCTGCGGGGTAGCGCAACTGGTTGTTCTGGATGATGGGCATGGGCGCCGTGGCCACGGGCTCGTGCTTGTCTTGGCAGGCGGCCAGCAAAGTGAGTGCGGCGATGCTCAAGAGGGTGATCGGGGTGCGTAAAGTTTTCACAGAGGGGTCTCGCTCAGGAATTCAAAGGGGTTCAACGGGCGCCCGGTGCGGCCGAGCGCAACTGCCAGGTGCCCAGCGCCTTGGCGTGCGCGTTGCGCACGGCCAGGGCATCGAGTTGGGTGGTTTTGAGGGTGCGGCGTGCATCCAGCAAGTCGGTCAGCGTCAAACCGCCTTTGCTGTAGGCCGTTTCTGCTTGCGCGGCCACCTGGGTGGCTTGCGGCAGGATGTTGTCTTCAAAAATCTTCAGGCGCTGTGCGCTGGCTTGCCAAGCTTGTACCAGCGCGCCCAGGTCAGCACGCGCTTGCAGCAGTGTTTTTTGCAGCAGGTCCCGGCTTTGTTCTTCTTGCGCCAGTGCGCGGGCAATTTCGCCGTCAAAGCGGTCCCAGCCGTTCAAAGGCACCGAGATGCGCAAAGCCAGCAAGCGGGTGGAGGTGCCTGGGAAATGGTCAAAGCTGGTGCCCACGCTGGGGTCGGCCTGGCGCATGGCCTGGGCCGATTGCAAGGCCGCTTGGGCGGCCGCCACGCGTTCGCGGGCGGCGATCACGTCAGGGCGTTGCTCGACCAGCGTCTCCAGCAGCGCATCGGCTTGTGCGGTGTCGGCGGTGCTGGCAGGCCACTCGCCTTGCACTTGCCAGCCACCGGCCGGCACGGGCAAGCCGGTCCACTGCGACAGGCTCCAGGCCGCTTGTTGGCGGTCCAGCATGGCGCTTTGCTCGTCAGCGCGGGCGCGTTCGGCTTCAATCTGGGTGCGCGCGGCGTCTTGGGCCGACAGGTCGCCGGCCTTCAGGCGCAGTTGGGCGCTGCGGGCCAGCTGGGCGGCGCTTTGGCCGATGGCTTGTACGGCTTGCAGGCGTTGCTGCGCGGCCAGAAGGTCATAAAAAGCGGCCTGGGCCCCGATTTGCTGCATCAGCAAAGCGTCCTGGCTGTCGGCCTGGGCGGCCTTGGCGCTGCGCTCGGCGGTTTCGGTGCGCAAAGCGCGTTTGTTGCCGCGCTCCCAGGTCCAGTCCAGCCCCAGCGATTTGTCGATGCGCTTTTCCGACCAGAAAGAGCCGCTGCCGTTGCCGTTTTGCAGGTCAATCGAGGAGATGCCGGCCGACAAGGTGGGCGCGGGGGCGCGGTTGGCGCTCAGCACATCAGCCCGCGCCGCATTCAGGGCGCGTTGTGCGGCCAGCACATCGGGGCTTTGCCGGGCCGCTTGCAGCACCTGCTGCAGGCTCAGGACCGAAGATGCGGGCGCTGTCATGCTTAAAGGGGGTGCCGCCGGTGCGGTGACCGCGTCAGCCGCCATGGCCCAGGGGCTGGTGCCCCAGGCCACCAGGCCGCTCAAAAGAAACAAGTGTCGTATGCTCATCCCTCCTTTATCGGTCAACTGGCCTGACCAATACCTGACTTCAGGGGCTGTTTTTTGGAGATTTCGGGTTCATGCGTATCTTGTTGGTGGAAGACGATCCGGTGCTGCAAGCCGTCATGCTGCGCAGCCTGGCCGATGCTGGGCACCGCGTGGATGCCGCGGGCGACTTCTCGAAGGCCCAGCACCTGTGGCATGTGCAGGCCTATGACGCGGTGTTGTTGGACTTGAATTTGCCCCAGACTGCGCGCCGCGATGCCGAGATGGTCAGCGGCTTGACCTTGCTGCGCGAGCGCCGCGCCAAAGGCGACAAGACCCCTGTGCTGGTGCTGACGGCCCGCAACCGCACCGATGAACGCATTGCCGGCCTGGACGCCGGGGCAGATGACTATTTGGGCAAGCCCTTTGAGTTGGCCGAAGTCGAAGCCCGCTTGCGGGCCTTGGTGCGTCGCAGCCACGGGGCCGATGACCAGACCCAAGTAGGGCAGCTGGTGTTGGACCGCAAGGCGCGGCGCATCCTGATCGAGGGTCAGGAGTTGACCTTGCCTGCACGCGAGCTGGAGGTGTTGTGGGAGTTGATGAGCCCGCCCGGACGCACCGTGAGCAAGAAAGACCTGTCCAACAAACTCTCGGACTTTGAAGAAGCGCTGGCCGACAACGCGCTGGAAGCCTTCATTTCGCGCCTGCGCAAAAAGCTGGCGCAATCGGGTGCATCGATTCGCACCTTGCGCGGCCTGGGCTACTTGATGGAAGAAGCGCAGTCATGAAGCCTGCATTCACCACCTTGCGCGCCCGTTTGTTGCGCCACGTGATCTTGCCGTTGGCCCTGACGTGGCTGGTGGGTGCCTTGCTGGCCTTGGCGGTGGCACGCTATTTCACGCAACAGGCGTTTGACCGCGCCTTGTTGGACGACGCTTATGCGGTGGCCAGCCATGTGCGACATGCCGAAGACGGCGGCTTGACGCTGGGCCTGAGTTCGGTCGAGATGGGCAATTTGCTGTTTGACCAGAACGAGAACCTGTACTTTGCGGTTTATCTGGACGAAGGCCAGTTGCTGGCGGGCCACGCGGGCTTGCCGCTGCCGGTGGTTGCCCGTTCGGCGATGACGCCGTTTTTCACCGAAATCCCGTTTCAGAACCGCAGCTTGCGTGCGGTCGTGCTGGAGCGCAGTAAGCCCGCCAACTTCACCGTGGTGGTGGCGCAAACCACACGTGTGCAGGACCGTTTGTTTCAGCGCTTGCTGTTCATTTCGCTGGTGCCGCAGTTGTTGCTGTTGACCTGGCTGGCCTGGTGGCTGCGCCGCGCCATTCAAAAAGATGTGCAACCCCTGATGGATCTGGAGCAAGCGGTGGCCCAGCGTGATGTGCGTGATCTGACACCGCTCATGATTTCCAGCCGCACGCTGGATGTGCAAAAACTTGGCGAGTCCATCAACGCGCTGCTCACCCGCATCGAGCAAAGCGTGCGCGGGCAAAAAGAGTTTGCGGGCAATGTGGCGCACGAGCTGCGCACGCCCTTGGCGGGTATCCGGGCTTTGGCCGAATATGGCCTGACCCAATCCGACCCGCAGGTCTGGCGCGAGCAATTGCGCAGCATCGCGCAAAGCCAGGAGCGGGCCAGCCACTTGATCGACCAGTTGCTGGCCTTGGCCTTGGCGCAAGAAGCGCAGCAAGTCTTGCAGCCGCAGCCGCTGGCTTTGGACGAGGTGGTGCGCGACAGCCTGATGCGCCATTTGCACCGCGCCGATGCGCTGAGGGTGGACCTGGGCGTGGACTTTGAGGAAGGCTTGGATTTTCCGCTGTTCATCTCGGCCCAACGCGCCTTGCTGGAAGGTGTTTTGAACAACTTGATCGACAACGCCCTGCGTTACGGCGTGCCCGCCGATGGCGGTCCTCGCCATGTGACGGTGGCTATCCATCGGCCAGAGCCGGGGGCGGTGTGTTTGTCGGTCATCGACAACGGCCCGGGCATCACGGACGCGCAACGCGAACGCCTCTTGGGCCGTTGGGCCCAAGGCAGCGCGGGCGAAGCGCTCAAGCAAGGCTCCGGTCTGGGCCTGGCCATCGTGGCCGAGTACGCCCGCATCATGGGCGCGCAGCTGTCGATGGTCAGCCCCGCCAGCGCTGGCGATGGGCTGAAAGTCAGCCTGCGCTTTGCGCTTCAGCCCAGCGTCGGGTAGTCCAGGTAACCGGCATCACCGCCGCCGTACAAGGTGGCGCGGTCCAGCGTGTTGAAGGGGCCGCCTTGTTTCAGGCGCGCGCCCAAGTCGGGGTTGGCGATGAAGGGGCGACCAAAAGCGATCAGGTCCGCGCCTTCGCGCAAGGACTGTTCGGCCAGTGGCAGGTCGTAACCGTTGTTGACCATCCAGGCGCCCTGCCCGCCGCTTTGGCGGTAAGCGGTTTTCAGCGCCGCGTAGTCAAACGCCGCAGGGCCTTGCTGGTGGTCACGCGGGCCTCCGGTCGAGCCTTCGATGATGTGCACATAGGCCAGGCCCAGCGGGGCCAGTTGCCGGGCCACATGCTCAAACAATGGCTGTGGCAAGTCGTCGCTCGCGTCGTTGGCAGGGGTCACAGGTGAGAGGCGAATGCCGGTGCGGCCGCCGCCGACTTCGGCCACCACGGCGTGCATCACTTCTTGCAAAAAGCGGGCACGGTTTTCGATGGAGCCGCCATACGCGTCGCTGCGCTGGTTGCTGCCCGAACGCAGGAACTGGTCGATCAGGTAACCGTTGGCTGCATGCACCTCGACGCCATCAAAACCCGCAGCCACCGCGTTGGCGGCGGCGCGGCGGTAGTCTTCCACAATGCCCGGCAACTCGGCGGCATCGAGCGCACGGGGTGCCGATACATCCACAAACTGCGCTTGGCCGTCGACCAGCAAAACGGTTTTGCCTTTGGCGGTCACGGCCGACGGGGCCACGGGCGCTTGGCCATTGGGCTGCAAGCTGGTGTGCGAGATGCGGCCCACGTGCCACAGCTGCATCACGATCTTGCCGCCTTCGGCATGCACAGCGTCGGTCACCTGCTTCCACGAGGCGACTTGTTCGGCGCTCCAGATGCCGGGCACATCGGCGTAGCCCTGGCCTTGGTGGCTGATGCCGGTGGCCTCGGTGATGATCAGGCCCGCGCCAGTGGCGGGGTTGGCGCGTTGGCGGTAATAAGTGGCCATGCGGGCATTGGCCAAGCCGCCCGGCGCACGGTTGCGCGTGAGCGGCGCCATCACGATGCGGGTGGACAGGGCCAGGGTGCCGACTTGGCAGGGTTCAAACAGGGAGGTCATGGTGTGAGATGGTTTTGTGTAGGAGCCGTACCCCATGCGCGATGGCTCATGGGCCATCTGGATGTCATTCGCGCACGGGAGCTGCTCTCAAGGAAATCAAACGTCAAAGCCGGGATTTTCGCGGGCCAGTTTGCGCAGCAGCGAAGGCCAAACAAAAGCGCCGCCCAAACCCCCGGTTTGCACACGCATGGCGTGAGAGATGCCGTCCAAAATTTGCGGGTTCACGGCTGTCAGGTCCTTCGGGCCCGATTGCCCGGCGAGCGCATCGACCTGAATGCGGCAGGTGTTCTCAAACGTGTACATCGACAAGAAAGCATCGGCGATCGATTTGCCCACGGTGAGCAGGCCGTGGTTGCGCAGCATCAAATAATTGGCTTCCCCTAGGTCGGCTTGCAGGCGGGTCTTCTCCTCGTCGCGGATGGCCACGCCTTCGTAGCCGTGGTAGGCCAGCGAGGCCAGCACAAAAGTGCTTTGCTGGCTGATGGGCAGCACGCCGTGCGACTGAGCGCTCACGGCCACGCCCGCACGGGTGTGGGTGTGCAACACGCAACCGGCATCGTGCCGCGCCTCGTGCACCGCGCTGTGGATCACAAAGCCCGCCGGGTTGACCGGGAAGGGGCTGTCGTGCAGTTTGTTGCACTGCATGTCCACCTTGACCAAGCTCGATGCCGTGATCTCGTCGAACATCAGGCCATAGGGGTTGATCAGGAACTGTTCCTGTCCGCCGGTGACCGACTCGGGCAACTTGGCGCTGATGTGGGTGAACACCAGATCGCTCCAGCCGTACAGCGCCACCAATCGGTAGCAAGCGGCCAGATCGACACGCAACTGCCACTCGTCGGGGTGAACGCTGTCTTTCAGTGAAGGGATCTCAAACGCCATGGCTGTGCTCCTGCGGGGTTGAATCAAAACAAGGCGTTCAGCTTAACCACAAGCCTGTGCGCGGTCAGACCTCTTGGTGACTTGGCGCACCTTCAGCCGGGGCGGGTTTGTGCTTCCAGTTGCGTCAGATAAATGCGCGCATATTGCCCGCCATCGTCGGTGGGGCCGCACATCTCAAGAGACGCTTGCAGCTGACCACACACGGCAGGACGGCCGGGTTGGCCAAAGATCTTGCAGCGCAGCTGCTCGTCGAGCTGCACGCAGGGCACGCCCGCAGGTTTGCCGTGGGGCATGCCGGGGATGGCCGAGGAGATGGAGGGCGCAATGCAGCAGGCGGCGCAGCCAGCCCGGCAGGACACGGTTTTCATGAGCAGGCCCTCATTTGGGCCACAAGACCCACAGTTGCAAAGGCTGCTTCATGCGTCCGGCCAACTCGCCAGCGGCGCTGCCCGAGCCCGCGTAATAGTCGGCCCGCACCGCACCCACGATGGCGGTGCCGGTGTCTTGCGCCAGCACCAGTTTGTCCAGCGATGTCACCGGCCCTGGCGAGCGCAGCCAGACCGGCGTGCCGTAGGGGATGCTGCCCTGGTCCACCGCGATGGAGCGGCCAGCGGTCAGTGGCACGCCTTGTGCGCCTTTGGGCCCAGGCGGTGTGCTGCCCGGCGGCAAGGCTTCTTCTTTGAAGAACACCACGCGTGGGTTTTGCCACAGCAACTCGTTCACGCGTGAGGGGTTGCGTGCGATCCAGTCCTTGATGCCGGGCCAAGAGGCGTCGCGGATCAGGCCTTGGTCGAGCAGCCAGCGGCCAATGCTTTTGTAGGGTTGCTCGTTGGTGCCCGCAAAGGCCATGCGCACCAGGCGCTGTTGACCATCGGGCTCGCTCAGGTTGACGAGGCCCGAGCCCTGGATGTGCAGCACCATGGCGTCGACCGGGTCGGCCAGATACACCAGTTCCTTACCGCGCAGGGCGTTGCGGGCGGCGGATGTGGTTTCCATCTCTTGGCGGGTGTACCAGGGCTTGCGCTGGGCCAAGTTTGCAGGCGGCGCATACAAGGGCACGTTGTAGCCCGCACGCGGCATGCGCGAGGCGCTCAGCACAGGTTCGTAATACGAGGTGAGCAGTCCTTCGCTGCGTTGGTCGAGCGACTCCACGCGGTAGGGCTGCAAATTCTGGCGCATCCATTGGCGCTGTGCGGCGGCGGAGGCATTGGCCAGCTGGCTCACCTCGGGGCACAGGGTTTTCCAGGCGGGAGTGGGGCGCAGGCAGCTCTGCTGCCAAGCCGGCCAGGCTTCCTGAAGATCGTCGCTGTCCAGCCCGGTGATGTGGGACCAGGGCACGGGCACCCAGCGGCTTTGGGCTTGCGTGATTGAGGCCGGTAGCGACCCGTTTGGCGCGGTGCTTCGGGCTTCGGGCCACGAGGGCTGGCGGTTGGGGGCCACGGCGCAACCGGCCAGACTGCCTACAATCGCGGCCAATAACCATGCGGCCCGGGCCGATGGCCATCGCATCAAAAGGAACGTGTTCATGGGTTTGATTTTGCTGGAAGCTTTGTTGGCCTTGGTCGTCTTGATCGCGATCGTCTGGTGGACCATGTTTGCCGGGCGCTCCAAAGGTGAATTGTCTGCTTCCAAAGACGATGCCGACCAGGACAAACCGTGATGGACTGCGGCAAACGGCATCAGTCGAGCAGGGTCTGGCCACCTTCAAAACGCTTGGCGTAGTAGCGGTTGCTCAGGTGGTCTATGCGCACACCCGTGCGCTCGTTGCTGGCGTGCACAAAGCGGCCGTCGCCCACATACACGCCCACATGCGAGTGATGTGCGCCGAGCGTGTTGAAAAAAACCAAATCGCCTGGCTGCAAATAGGCGGTGTCCACAGGGCGCGACAGGCGGCCCAGATCGGCCGATGTGCCGCGCAGCTTCATCCCTGCAGCTTCTTTGTAAACATGCGTGACCAAGCCCGAGCAGTCAAAGCCCATGGCGGGACCTTGCCCGCCCCAGGCGTAGCGCGTGTCGAGCAAGGACATGGCATACAAGGCCAGGTTGTTGCGTTTGTCGTTGTGGGCAGACGGGCTGGGGCTGGTCGCCGCCGGTGGCGTAGAGGCCGGTGCCTTGTACGTCGCAGGGGTTGAGCACCCCGCCAGCAGCGCTGCCACGAGCCAGGCCCCTGCCCAAACCCACAAGCCCCGGTGCCTCAGGTCTGTGCGGGAAAGGGTCATGACAGCACTCGCAGCAAATTGGCCAGCTCGACCGCTGACTTGACCTGCATCTTGTCGAACACCCGGGCGCGGTGCACTTCCACCGTGCGAACGCTGATGTCCAGCTGGTCCGCGATCAGTTTGTTGGGCAAGCCTTCGACCACCAGGCGCATGACGTCGCGTTCGCGCTCGGTCAACTCGCCCAATTGCGATTGCAGCAAGCCCGCTTGGCGGCGGGCGGCCAGCCGTTCGTGAGACAAGTGCAAGGCTTGCTCAATGCGATCAACCAGCGCGTTGTCGGAAAACGGCTTCTCGCAAAAATCAAAGGCACCCCGTTTGACGCTGTCGACCGCGGTGGGCACATCGGCGTGACCGGTCAGGAAAATCACAGGCCAAGTCTGTGCAATGCCATTGGCCAGTAGCAGCTCAAACAATGCCAGCCCGCTCATGCCGGGCATGCGAACGTCCAGCAAGATGCAGCCCGATTGCTGGGTAGTGTGGGCACCTGCGTTGGTGTTTATTTCGAGCATGTCCAAGAAGGCTTCAGCACTGTCAAAAGACGTACTCAACAAACGCCGCGTGCGCAGCAGCCAGGCCATGCCTTCGCGCACGCTGATGTCGTCGTCCACGATGTAAACCGTGCTGTCTTGGGGTGAATACATGGCCGGATTTTAGGCTTTGCCCGCTGAGGTGCTGGGCTGATCAAGAGGGGCGGCAGGCAAGGTGAAGCGAAACACCGTGCCTTTGCTGGCTTGCGCTTCGAACTCCAGATGGCCGCCGTGTTGCTCGACCACAGTGCGGCACAGGCTCAAGCCCAGCCCCATGCCTTCGGCTTTGGTGGTGAAAAACGGGGTGAAGAGCTGTTCGGCCACCTCTGGGGCGATGCCGGTGCCCACATCGGTCACGCTCAGCTCCACCCAGCTTTGCTCGGGGTTGGAGGCGGCCCGTTTGGCCTGCAGCACCAGCACACGCCCGGTGCACTCAGGCCGGTCCATGGCCTGCATGCCATTGCGTGCCAGGTTCAGCAGCACTTGCTCGACCATGGTGCGGTCGCACCACACGGCAGGCAGGCGCGGCTCGATGCGGGTCACCACGTTCACCTGCAGTTTGCGGGCCTGGAGATTGACCAAAGGCAAGATGGCGTCGATCAGCGCATGTGGGGCCACCGCCTCTCGGGTTTGGTCGCGCCGCCGCACAAAGTCGTGCACGCTGTTGATCACGCGGCCCGCGCGCCCAGCCTGTTCGGCAATGCGGCGCAGCGCCATGTGCACATCGTCTTGCGATTGCGCCAAGGCATCGGGGTCTTTGAGCAAATTGAGTGAGCCGTTGGCATAACTGGCAATGGCGGCCAGCGGTTGGTTCAGCTCGTGGCTGAGCAGCGAGGCCATCTCGCCCACCGTGGCCAGACGGGCGGTGGCTTGCAAACGCTCCTGGCCGGCCCGAGAGACTTCTTCAATGCGGCGCTGCTCGCTGATGTCGATGACGGCCCCCATCCAGCCGCTTTGTTGGCCTTGGGTGTTGATCAGTGGTGCCTCGATGATCAGCACCGGAAAGCGCGAGCCGTCGGCGCGCATGAAGACCGACTCGAAACCTTCGCGTGGCGGCACATTGCCGGCCAGCCGAATGGCCTGGCGTTGTTTGTATTCGTCCACCATCTCGGGTGGCCAATACGGCATGGGGGCGTTGCGCCCGATCAGTGCGTGCGCTGGCAGCCCGACCATGTCGCAAAACGCCGGGTTCACATAGGTGATGCGCCCTTGCAGGTCGCGCGCCCGCAAGCCGGTGACCAGGGAGTCTTCCATGGCCTTGCGAAAGGCCAGCGCATCGGCCAGATCACGCTCGGCCTTGAGGCGTCTGCGCGAGTCTTTGACCAGCAGCACCATCACCGTGATCAACGCGATCGACATGGCCGTGACCAAGGCGGTGAGCACATTGGGGAACAAGTTGGGCTCGCCCCGTCGGCTGTCCATGCGCAGCACCAGGGTGTTGCCCGGCAAGTCCACCAACTGCTGTGCGGTGAACAGCCGCAGCCCACGGCGGTGGGTGCCCGCGATGGCCAGGCGTGTGCCATCGGCTTCGGTGAAAGACACCTCGTTGCG
Source organism: Limnohabitans sp. Jir72 (assembly GCF_003063575.1). Taxonomy (GTDB): domain Bacteria; phylum Pseudomonadota; class Gammaproteobacteria; order Burkholderiales; family Burkholderiaceae_C; genus Limnohabitans_A. Next base: position 203,896 of record NZ_NESC01000005.1, on the reverse strand, counting down.
CCGGCCAAAACTGTTGCCCAGGCGCTCGGCCAGCAGTGGCTGCAGGCCATACGTCACGATGGTGTAGCCCACCAGCTCACCCTCTTGGGTTTGCGGCAAGCACAGCTCCATGACCTCCATGCCCAAGCCGTCGGTTTGCGGCAGGTAGTAGCTGGTGGAATAAGCCGGTCCATTGAAGCGGCGGGCTCGCTGGCAAGACTGGCTGGTTTCGGTGAGTGCGTCTGTGCGCGGGGTGCGCTCGAACACCGGCTTGCGCAGCGGTGAATCGACAAACGCTTTGATGTTCATTTGTGGATCGCGCCATTCCAGCCTGAGCCAGTCACGGTTGTCCCGCAACAAGCCCAGAGCCTGGGCAGACCAGGTCTTGAGGCTGGTGTGTTGGGCCTGCAAGGCTTGCAAGGTCTGGACATCCCGTGACAGGCTGATGCGGATGTCGCTGACCGCATCGGCCGTGTCGCGCTCAAGCGTCGCTTGCAGTTGGCTGATTTCGTAACGCCCGGCCAGCCACACCAGCGTGACCAGTACGGCCACCACCAAGGCCATGAGGGCGGCCCACAAGGAGCGTCTGCCAGACATCTGGATACGTTCATCTTGAGCAGCCCACCAAGCGCGCAGACGCTGCACAGCGGCTCGAAAAATGGGCGGTTTGCTCAATGTGTTCATGTCCTGCGCTTATTTGCTGGGTGCGGCTGGTTGGGCGGCATCGCGCTCCATGCGCTTGACGCGCGGCGTTGTCCAACTGCCGTCGATCAGGAACTCCTGTGTCGAGGCCCGGCTCAAGGGCGATTGCAAATACAGCTGGGCCAAAAATGTGGTCAGTCCGACCAGCGGGTTGACGGCGAGGCCGGCCACCAAAGAAGCGGTGCCGGTGTCCACCTCGGGCAGGATCAAGACGTGCAACTGTTGCGTTTCTTTGGCGATGTCGGCCGAGCCATCGAGCTGCACGATCGCATTGATGCCCTTGATTTGCAGATTGCGTGTGCTGGCGATGCCCTGCTCGATGCTCACGTGGCCTGCCACCGAATCGAAGGCGAAGCCTTCGTAAAACACATCCCGGAAATCCAGCAAAAAGCGGCGCGGCAAGGCCTGCAGGCTCAGCACGCCCAGCAGTTTGGCGGCACCCGCGTCGGCCTTGAGAAATTGACCCCGGCCCATCTTCACATCGAATTGGCCGCTCATGCTGGGGTAGTGCAGCGACAGGGGTGAGCCGTTCCAGCTGATCTGGCCATCGAGCAATCCACTGCCATCGCGCAATGCGCCGGGGGTGCCTAATCGGGTGAGCAAGTCGCCCGCATCACGGACCGAAAGGCGAAAGTTCATTTCGGTCTTGCGCAAGTTGCTGCCCGTGGCCGCCAAGAGCCAGCGACCGGTGCTGCTCAGTGTGGCCTCGGGCAAGACGATGTTGAATTTGTTGAGCCGCCATTCGCTGGCGGGCTTGCCGCCCGACATTTGCAGGGCACTGTTGACCGCTTCAATTTCAATGCGCCCGAGCTTCATGCCGCGCAGCTCCAGTTGCTCGATCACGATGTCCAGCGCGGGCAAGTGGGCCGGTGGCGTTTCCAGCAGGCTTTCAACATCGGCTGCGCTCGACGGCGGTAAATTGAGCCGTGCCAGGCGGGCATACAGCTGGCCCGGCTGAGCGCCTGCAGCTTGGCGAAACTCCAAGTGTCCGCTCAATTCACGGGCATCCACGTTGGCACGCCAGGTCAAACCGTCACGCGTGCCGCCCGCCACCACCTGGTGCAAGGTGCGGCCTTCTGCGGTGATGGTGTTGGCCTGCATGCCGATGCGTGTGGGCCAATAGCTTTGCATGGCTGCGTTGTCGCTGTCAGAGGACTCGCTGCTTGGCGCTGCGGGCCACAAGGCTTGCCACTCGTCGACCGACAACTGGTCCATCGCGACGGTGGCGGCCACCCCGGTATCGGGCATGGGCGGCAGGGTGCCGGTGGTGTTGCCCAGACTCATGCTGCCGCGCAAGACGCGTGGTGTGTGGCCTGACAGGTCGCGCACATACTGCACTGCCGCCACTTTGCCCAGATCGATCTGCAGGCGGTCTTGCAAAGTGGCCCCGGTGCCCTGCACACGGCTGCGGATGCTCAGCGGCATGGCCGCAGCGGCGGCCTTGGTCAAGGGTGCGGGCAGCTTCATGCCCAAGCCTTCGAGCTGGCTTTGGATGAACAGTTCGGGCTGGCCTTGTCGCCAGCCCAAACTGGCGGTGTAGGTGGCGGCGCCGCTCATTTGTTTGGCCAGCACATCCAGGGGGTGGAACTCATGGGCTTGGCGCAGCCCTTCGGCGCTGATCTCGCCTTGTGCGCGCAGCTGCAAGGCGGGTTCGTTGTTGCTGCTGTTGGGTCGCAAGCCGCCCTCGATGTGAATCGGGCCGCCCAGCAAGCGTGCTTGCATGCCATTCAGGCTGAAGCCCGATTCGCTGAACTGGACGGTGCCTTGCGCCTTTTCAAAAACCGGCAACCCGGGTGTGGTGCGCAAGTCGATGCCGCCCAGGATCACCGCGCCTTGCACTTTGGTGTTTTGCGCAGCCAGCAAGGGGATGTTCAGTTTGAGGCGGGTCTGCACAGACCCCGTGGCTTGCATGTCGCGCAAAGCGGAGTTCAGGTATTTGTCGATGGGTGATTTTTGGATCAGGCTGAGCACTTGTGCGGCAGGGCCTTTTTGCTCACCCGAGACTTCCAGCGTGGCTTGCTCGGCCATGTTGGCAATCTTGGCCTGGATCGCGGTCAAGGGCATGCCGGTTTTCGCTTCGCCTGCGCGGGCCGAGGCGTCGCTGAGCTTCATGCTCAAGCGGTCAAAGACCAACTGCCCTGATAAGTCGTGCAGGTGAGGCCAGGGCAGGCTGTTTCGCGGCAGCAGCGAGGCGGGCAGGTAGTCCAGCTCAACGCCACTCAAGCGCCCGGCGAAACGGAACTCGCCTTCTTTGGGGTTGGCAAACGGCAGGCGATCAAGGTCGCCTTTGATGTTGATTTGCACGCCGGTGTAGCGGCCCTTGATCACCGCATCGCGCACGTATTGACGCACGGGTGCGGGCAGTGTCACAGGCAGGTAGCGGTGCACACGTGCGGCATCGGCTTGGCTGGCCAGGCCTTGCAATTCGAGGACACCCAGGCCCTTCGCCTGGCCGTGCCACCGGCCTTGCCATTGACCTGTCATGTCCGCGTTGCTCAGCTTGAGCGACCATTGGGGCACATCCCACAAGCCATTTTTGTGCTGCCAGCGTGCTTGGGCATGCAGGCTGTTCACAGGCACCTTGGGTTCCTCCAGAATGCCGGGCAACAAAACGGCGCCGCCTTCGCCCATGTCGATCTGCACTTGGCCGCCAGCCTGCGTCATCTTCAGTTGAACCTGTGCGCCTTGCAGGCCTGGCCAGCCCGATGCATCTTTGGGCGATGTGCTGCCGGCAGGTGCTGGCAGGTCCAGGTCCTTCAGGCTCGCTTGGGCTTCGTAGCTTTGCGGTTGGTTCCACTCGCCGACCCAGCTCAGTTGCAAGGCATCGACTTGACCGTTGACATCGGTCGCTTGCAGTTGCCGATGCAAGGCCTCGGGCAGTGGCAGGCGCAAAGACAGGTCGCGCAGGGCCTGCAAGTCGATGTGGTCACCCTGCAGACGGCCCTTCGCAGGTTTGCGTGCCTGGACTTGTTCGTGTGTGTAGCTCAGGTTCAGGTTGCCGCCGGGCCAGTGCAAGCCCTCGGCGCTGACGAAAGAAAAATCCCGAAACCCCAGTGTGAACTGTTGGGGCAACACTTGTGCGAAGACGCGACCGGACAAACGCTCAAAAGCCAGCGCTTCATGCTGTGGGTCCAGGCGGATGTTCACGTCGGTCAGGTCGGTGTCGGCAGCGCCCCCTGTCCATTGGCCTTTTTCAAAATCACTCCACAGGCGCAAAGCGCCTTGGCCCGATTGGACGTCTGCGCCCAGTTGCACTTGCTTGCGCAGTTGCGCCACATCGACCTTGGGGAAATAGGCGTAGGCCTGGCCTGACCAGTCTGAAAACTGTGCTGCGTGTGTGGACAACAGGCCGCGCTTGAATTGCCCTACCGCCACGAACCGGGTGCCCCATGCCTCGGGCGGCGTGGCGTCCAGGCGCAGGTCGTGAAAGCGCGTCGAGTTGCGCAGCACCATGTCCACTTCATGCAAGTCCAGGGTTTCAGGGCTTGTCGCTTCCTGGCTCCCCATCTGCAGTTTGCCCAACGCTTTGAGTGGCCGCTGTGCACGCTCGTTGGTCCAGTGCACAGTGCCGCCGCGGATGAGCACTTCGTTTTGCGAAAACAGCCAATCGGCTGCTGCGTTGTCGCCTTGGGATGGGGCGGGCAAGTCCAGACCGGCAATCTGCCATTGACCGGCGGCGGTCAATCGGATGTCCAGCTCGGGCGTGTCCAGCACCAGTTGTTCCAGGCGCAGCCGCAAGACGGAACGCACACTGATGGCCAAAACCACGCGCGGCAGGACCAAGCCGGGGCGCCCCTGGGCATCGAGCAATTCGATGCGGCGCAGTTCGAATGAAGGGGCCCAACCCGTGGATTGGGCAGCCAGTGCACCGATGCGCACCGGCACCCCCATGGTTTGCTGGGCCAAGCGTTCCAGCGCGGGGCGGTAATCGGCGATACGCGGCACAATCCACAAATGCAGGACGCCCCAAGCCAAGCCCAGCAAAATGCCCAACACCAACAACACCCAGCTCAGGGCGTGGATGCTGTGGTTGAGCCACCTTGTCAGGCGGGGAAAATTCGGGATGGACAGCACGAATGGTTGAATCAGAAAGTTGGCAGGAATTATGACCCGCAGTGAGCCTTTGGATGTCGTTCCGACCACGAATGAGCAGGTTTCGGCGAATTTGGCTTCGTATTCACGTTTTGTGCAGCGTTTGCAGCGCCGTTATGCCGATTGGATGCACTTGCTTGCGCCTGGTGCGCCCAACCGCAGCAGCTTGACCGAGGCCTATGAAGCGCTGCAAGGCAAGGGCTTGGACACCGGCGCAGCCTTGCGGGTATTGCGTCAACTCACCATGGAGCGGCTGGTGCAGCTCGATTGCACCGAGCAGGCGCCTTTGCAGGTCATCACCCACGGCGTGACCTGGCTGGCCGAAGTCACCCTGGATATCGCTTGCCGGCAGGCTCAGGCCGATCTGGACAGCATCCACGGGGCACCCATGACGGCCAATGGTCAGCGGGCCGAGTTGTGGATCGTCGGCATGGGCAAGTTTGGCGCGCGCGAGCTCAATGTGTCCAGCGACATCGACCTGATTTACGTCTATGACGAAGACGGCGAGACGGTAGGCAATGCCGATGGCCGCAGCAAGGTTTCCAACCAAGAGTACTTCAGCCGGCTTGTCAAACGTGTTTATGCTCTGATTGGCGAGACCACCGAGCATGGTTTTGTCTTTCGGGTGGACTTGGCCTTGCGACCCAACGGCAACTCGGGCCCGAGCGTGGTATCTCTGGGGGCGCTGGAAGAGTATTTGCTGGTGCAAGGCCGAGAGTGGGAGCGCTTTGCCTGGATGAAAAGCCGTGTGGTCGCTCCGCGCAGCGCGGTGGTGGGCGGCTCGGCCCAGAATCTGCGCAGCGTGGTGTTGCCCTTCGTTTTCCGCCGTTACCTCGACTACAACGTGTTCGAGTCGCTGCGCACGCTGCACCAGCAAATCCGTGAGCACGCGGCCAAGCGCAGCGCAGGCCACCCGGAGCGTGCCAACGATGTGAAGCTCTCGCGTGGCGGCATCCGCGAGATCGAGTTCACCGTGCAACTGTTGCAGGTGGTGCGCGGCGGGCAGTTTCCGGAGCTGCGCACACGCCCCACGCTGGACGCCCTGCAGCGCGTGGCCAAAGCGGGCCTCATGCCGCAAGCCACGGCCGATGCCCTGAGCGCCGCCTATGTGTTTTTGCGCCAGGTGGAGCACCGCATCCAGTACCTGGACGACCAGCAAACCCATGTCTTGCCCACCCGAGATGACGACCTGGCTTGGATCGCCCAGACCATGGGGCATGCCGATACCTGCAGCTTTTTGAGCGCGCTCGACGCGCATCGTGAGGTGGTGGCGCAAGAGTTCGACATCTTGCTGGGCGGTGACCGCGAGTGCAAAGGCTGCAACGGCAAAAACGGGCAACGAACCCCTGCCGAGCTCGATGGCATCGCCAGCGTGTTCAGTGGCCGCATCGGTGAGCGCCTGGCCCAATGGCCGGGCAATCCGCGCGTGCAAGCTTTGCGTGACGATGCCCGCGGACGCCTGATGCGCTTGCTGCAACGCACGGCCCAGTGGCTGCAAGAAGGCCGTGTCAGCGAAGAAGCCGTGCTGCGCATGGTGGACTGGATCGAGCCTTTGCTGCGCCGCGAAAGTTATTTGGCGCTCATGCTGGAGCGCCCTTCGGTGCACGAACGCCTGCTGCGTCTGCTGGGCGCCGCCAAGTGGCCAGCCCGCTACCTCTTGCAACACCCGGGCGTGATCGACGAACTGGCAGGCGGCAACCTGTTTGACAGCCGCTTTGATGCCGCCGAGTTTGAAGCCGAACTGCAGTCGCGTTTGGTGGCCTTGCAGCGCACCGGCGAAGACGATGAAGAAAGCCTGCTCAACTTGCTGCGCCGCGCCCACCATGCCGAACAGTTCCGCACACTGGCGCGGGACGTCGAAGGCGTGCTCACGGTGGAGCAAGTGGCCGATGACCTGAGCGCCCTGGCCGATGCCGTGCTGCGCGTGACGGCCCGTTGGTGCTGGCATCGCCTCAAGCAAAAGCACCGCGAGGAACCGGCCATTGCCATCATCGCCTACGGCAAATTGGGCGGCAAAGAGTTGGGTTACGGCAGCGATCTGGACATCGTGTTTGTGTACGACGACAAGGACGAAAACGAGAGCGAGCGTGCCCAGGAAATCTACGCTGCCTTCGTGCGCAAGCTGATCAATTGGATGACCGTCAAGACCGCTGACGGCGATCTGTACGAAATCGACACTGCCTTGCGCCCCAATGGCAACGCAGGCCTTTTGGTCACGCGTTTTGAGGCCTATGCCGACTACCAAGCGCAGCGCGGCAGCAACGCCGCCTGGACCTGGGAACACCAGGCCATGACGCGAGCCCGTTTTGTGATGGGCCTGCCCTCTTTGGCGCCGCGCTTTGACGCGGTGCGCCATGCCGTCATCAGCGCCCCGCGCGATGCGGCCAGCCTCAAGGCCGAAATCGTGGCCATGCGCGAACGCGTGCGCCAAGGCCACCCGGTCAAAGCCGACCGCTTTGATGTGAAACACAGCCCCGGTGGCATGGTCGATGCCGAGTTTGCCGTGCAATACCTGGTGCTGCTGCACACGGCCCGTCACCCGGAGTTGGCGGACAACGTGGGCAACATCGCCCTGCTACAACGCGCAGAAAAAGTTGGATTGTTGCCTGCGGGCGTGGGCGAGGCGGCGGCCAATGCCTACCGTGAAATGCGCCGTATTCAACACCGAGCCCGCTTGAACGAAGAGCCGACCGATGTGGTACCCCCCGTACTCGCTCAGGAACGCGATGCGGTGTTGACGTTGTGGCGGCTGGTGATGGGCTGATTTCTCAGCTCAAAGCAAGCCCATTTGGCTGTCGATAGGCGCTTTGTCGTGATGTGTTCGGTATGGCGTTTTCCATGAGGTTAAAAACCATCGCTGAATCATGGTCATTAGAAAGTTGATTCAAAACACCTTTTTGAATGAGAAAATGAAAACAATTTAATTCTTATTCGGCGGGTGTCATGAGGGAGCTGCACATTGGGTATTTCAAAAAGGCAGTCTTGAATGCAGGTGCTTTACTTGCAATTGTCGGCGCTACAGCTACATCTACGCGGGCTCAGGTGCAGCCGGGTGTCGAGCAGACGTATCCCTCTGTGAATGTGGAAAGTTCAATCCTGGAATACCGGCAATTTGAAAAGGTGGAGATCACGGGGTCGTCCATTGTTCGCAAAGAGCAGACGCAAGCATTGCCGGTGTTGTCGGTGACGCGAGAAGACATCCGGCGCAGCGGAAAACACAGCGTGACCGAGGTGATTCAGAGTCTTCCGTCCATGAGTAATTTTGTAGAGGCGGCGCAGTTCAGCACCACAGGCGGGGGTTACTCAGCAGGGGCAATTCATGGCCTGACCAATGGCACATTGATTCTGGTCAATGGTCGGCGCCTGGCACCGTTTGGTTTGCAAACCATTGCCGGCCCGGAACGGTCGGCGGTCAGTTTGAACACGATACCACTGGCGGATGTCGAACGCATTGAAGTGTTGAGCGATGGCGCATCGTCTCTTTATGGAACAGACGCGATCGCAGGCGTGATCAACATCATCTTGCGCACTGAACGCCAGGGTTTTGAGATCAGCGCGCAAAGCCGCACGCCCTATCAAAATAAGGGCACGGGCTGGATGACGCAAATGGGTTGGGGCCATGGAAAACTGGACCGCGATGGATTCAGCGTTTTGTTGAGCGCTGAGGTCGCGCACCAAGATGACTTGCTAGGGAAAGATCGTCCTTACGCAAGTCAGGGGGTGATTCCATTCAGTCATGATGGAAAAAATTACCTTGCAAAAGGATCTTCACAATACATCAGCCTTTCAACATCGCCTGCCAGTTATTACCAAGCCACACCCGTGACGAAGTATTCCAATGCTTTTTACCAAAATGGTGAATGTGCAGAAGGTACGGCTTATTTCATACCTGCAGCTGGAAATAATCATTGTCGCAGCAATGGTTATTTGGGTTTGGGTATTTATCCGAAACAAGACACTCAAAAACTGCATGCCAATACACAAGTCATCCTGGATTCGGGGCACAAATGGTTTGCGGACACCATTTATGGAGAAACGCAAGAGGCTAGGGCAACAAATTTATGGCCATATTTCGCAACCAGTGTCAGTTCAGTGAAAACTTCACCTGATTATCAACAGGCATTGGTTGCTGGCTTGACACCATCGCGAACAACTCTGTATTGGCGTCCTGATCTTCCTTCTTTGGAGATGGTCAGGAGTGAAAAAAACTGGCAATTTTCAACCGGATTTTCAGGGGAGTTTGCAGGATGGGATTACCGCTCAGTTCTTTATCAGGCACAAGCTAAAGCCCGTCGTGGTGGGCAAAGCATACAGGCTGCTGATTATTTAAAATTACCCGCATTCACGAGGGCGAATATCACACAACCGTTGAATGATGCCAATCCGTTGACGGCGCAATTGCAAGGCATGGTCGGTGAGCCCATCATCCAAGAAGAAGGAAAAACAGAGCTTACCGCATTGGAGTTGAGGGGCTCACGCGCCATTTATGAGCGGGATGGCAAAGATGTGATGCTCGGCGCAGGGCTGGATTGGCGATCAGAAGCCACTTCGTATGAAAAGTTGGTCAATATAGATGCCCCAGCCAGCTTCCAAGGAAAACGACGAATTGTCGCTGCTTACACGGAATTGATGATCCCCGTGACCTTTGACTGGGATGTCAATCTGGCGTTGCGCCATGATGCGTACAACGATGTCGGCTCGACGACCAATGGAAAAATCTCCAGCCGTTGGGCCATCAACCCAAAGTGGGCTTTGCGAGGCGCATGGGGCACAGGTTTCAGAGCCCCTACGGTAGGACAGTTACAGCAATTGGACAGCAATTTCCGTTGGGGGGTCACGAGCTATACCAATCCTTGTACGGCGGACTTGGTGGCGATCGCGGCCAGTCTGAAAAACGCGCAAGGACAAGCAGGTCGATGTTACCCAACAAGCGGAATGGATATTTTTGGAAATGGCAATCCTGATTTGAAACCTGAAAAATCAACACAAGAATCTTTGGGTTTTTCTTTCACACCAGATTCAAACTTGCGCTTGAGCATGGATTATTGGCGAGTCAACATCAGCAATGCCATCATGCCTTTGTCTGATTTGGCGGTTATTCAAAACCCCAATGCATATAGATCAAATTATGTTCTGAATGGATCGAACTATCTATCCATGTATATTCCACTGCAGAACATCGGAGAAACGCTGAAGTCAGGCATTGATCTGGAAGCACAATGGCGTGTCCCAACAGATTGGGGTCGATTGAGCGTGACGGCTCAAGGTACTTACATGTTGAATTCCAAACAGAAGAAATCAACCGAAAAAGAATACAGCAGTGATTTGGGTCGTTACAGCGCGGAAACGATGACTGTCATTCCTCGTTTTAAAAGTCGTGTCATAACGAGCTTGTCAACCATGGACTGGACCGGGTCGGTGGTGATGAATTATGTCGCTGCTTATACCGACAGTGATGTCACAGCATTGAATTTGGAGACGATGAAAGATGAAACGATTTCAGGGAGAAAGGTGTCGTCTTACATCACCTGGGATCTGATATCTACGTACGCCATAAATAAGAAGATGGAGGTGCATCTCGCGGTTTTTAATTTGCTTAATCAGAATGCGCCATTGTCATTTTCACAGACAAGCACGCAGGTTTGGGGGGCCAATACGATCAACAGTCAACTTTGGGGGCGAACCGTACAGGTGGGCGCAACCTTGCGGTTTTGACGAGCGGTCATCGTCACCATGCCAACAGATACCTGTGGATGCTGCCTTGGCAGGTCCACCAACAAGAGCTTTTGATCGTCGATGTACTTTGCGCTGGCGTAATCAGTTCAGTCGGCGTTTGATGGACTGCATCCGGCGGTCGGACTTGTGGGTCCAGGACCGCCGACTAATCAAGCAGGCAGGCTGTCCATGAAGCTCTGGCGCTGTGACAGCTTGTCGCAAAGCTTGTGCAACCCATGACAGCTTAAAGCATTGGCTCGGCAAGGGTCACAAAAGCACATTAAACTGGTTCTTTGGTTAAAGACGCCCGGAAGTTCACATGAAGCACAGCGGTAATTCAACAAGATGCGCCATGGGCGCCGCCCTGCTGGTATGCGCTGCGCATGCCGTGGCGGCTGAACCGGTGCCTGCCGCATCGACAGCAGCCTGCCCAGCCTTGTTGAACCACACGGTAGAGCGCTTGCAGGATGAAAAGCCCCTGTCTTTGTGCCAGTACAGCGGTAAGGTCTTGCTGGTGGTGAACACCGCCAGTTTTTGCGGCTTCACCCCCCAGTACAAAGGTCTGGAGGCCTTGCACGCCAAATACAAAGACCAAGGCTTTGCAGTGCTGGGCTTTCCCTCCAATGACTTTTCGCAAGAGACCGGCAGCAACAAGCAAATTGCCGACTTTTGCGAGAACACCTTTGGCGTCAAGTTTCCCATGTTCACCAAGACACAGGTCACAGGCGATGGCGCATCGCCGCTGTACAAACAGCTGATCGCCCAGTCGGGCCAAAAGCCCCGCTGGAATTTCTACAAATACCTGATCGGTCGCGACGGCAAATTGGTGGACAGCTACGGCAGCATCACCGGACCCGACAGCAAAACGCTGGTTTCGGCGATCGAGAAATCATTGAAAACTGCACCATGAATGCTCCCCGCATGAAGCTGGCCATTGTGGGCTCAGGCATCTCTGGCCTGGCTGTGGCGCACACGCTCAGGGGGCAAGCCGACATCACGGTGTTCGAAGCGGGTGATTATTTCGGTGGTCACACCCACACGGTGGATGTGACCTTGCCCACGCCCAAGGGCCTGGTCACGCATGGCGTGGACACGGGCTTTCTGGTCTTCAACGAGTGCACCTACCCGAACCTGATCCAGTTGTTTTCAGAGCTGCAGGTCGAGACCGCACCTTCAGACATGTCGTTTTCGGTCAAAGTGCCTGGCGCCAGAAATGGCCGGGCGCTGGAGTGGAGCGGCACCAGCCTGAACACGGTCTTTGCCCAACGCGGCAACCTGGTGAACCCTCGCTTTTGGCGCATGCTGGCCGATGTGGTGCGTTTCAACGCGCTGTGCACACGCATCGCACAAGAGCAAAGCGAGCAAGCCTTGCAGCAGCCGCTGAAAGACTTTCTGACCACGCACCGGTTCAGCGAACAGTTCCGTGACTGGTATTTTTTGCCCATGCTGGGTTGCATCTGGAGTTGCCCGACGGATCAGATGCTGCAGTTTCCGGTGGCCACCATGATCCGTTTTTGCCACAACCATGGCTTGATCCAGGTGATCAACCGCCCGCAATGGTTCAGCGTGGTGGGCGGTGCGCGCCAGTACGTTGAGAAGATCCTGGCCCATGTGCCCGACAAGCGGCTGAACACACCGGTGCGCTTGATCGAGCGCGATGAGCAAGGCGTGCGCATCGTCACCGATGGGCGCACCGAGCATTTTGACGAGGTGGTGATCGCCACGCACACCGACCAGGCCCTGGCCATGCTGCGCGAAGCCACACCCAATGAACAACATGTCCTGGGCAGCATCCGCTACCAGGCCAACCGCGCGGTCTTGCACACCGATGCCTCGGTGCTGCCAGCCAACCCCAAGACTTGGGCCGCTTGGAATTACGAGCGCGCAGCCAGCGATGCCCGTGAATCTTCGCGCGTGTGTTTGCATTACCTGCTCAACCGCTTGCAGCGCATCCCGTTCGAACAGCCCGTGGTGGTCTCACTCAACCCACTGCAGCCGATTGACCCGGCCACCATCGTGGGCGAGTACGACTACGCTCACCCGGTGTTTGACTTGAGCGCCATCAAGGCCCAGCAGATGCTGCCTTTGATTCAGGGTTTGCAACACACTTGGTTTGCAGGCGCGTGGGCCGGCTACGGCTTCCATGAAGATGGCCTCAAATCGGGCCTGCAGGTGGGCCGCATGCTGCAGGCCAAAATGAAGGCCAGCGCGACATGAGTGCAGCGGTCGCCAGCATTGGCTGGGGTCAGGTGCGGCACACCCGCATGCGCCCTGCCCGGCATGCCTTTGTGTACCCGACCGCTTTCCTGATGCTGCCCATGCGCAGCTTGCGCCAAAGCGCAGATGCCACCGCCTTGGCGATCAACCGCCCAGCCTGGTTTGCTTTTCATGACGCTGACCATGGCGATGGCCGCTGCGCAGCGCAAGGCGGCGCCTTGGCTTGGCTCGATGAATTGCTTCGCCAAGAGGGCATCACCGAGGCGCAAGGGGAGGTTTGGCTGCAGACCTTTCCGCGCGTGCTGGGGCATGCGTTCAAGCCGGTGAGCTTTTGGTACGCGCAGCGCACCGACGGCAGCTTGGCCGCCATCGTGGCCGAGGTCAACAACACCTTTGGCGAGCGCCATTGTTATTTGTTGCCCGAGCCGCAATACGGCCAGACCCTCAAGGCCGACAAGGTGTTTCACGTGTCGCCCTTTTGCGCGGTGCAGGGTGAATACCGGTTTCGCTTCATGCGTGTGGAGCGCGCAGGGCACGAGCACATCGTGGCGCGCGTTGAGCATGCCGATGCCGATGGTCCCTTGATCGACACCAGCTGGAGCGGCGTGCTGGAGCCCGTCACCCAGGCCGCCTTGCGCCGTGTGCTGTGGCGTTTTCCACTGCTGACTTTGGGTGTGGTCGTCCGCATCCATTGGCATGCGCTTTTGCTGTGGCTCAAAAAAGTACCGTTTTGGCGCAAGCCCGAACCCCCCCGTGATTTTGTGACCCGATGAACCCTGGACACCACCAGATGCCGCCCTCCATCAAGACCCTCGACAGCGCCCAAGTTTCGGGCCATCGCGCCAGCGCCGCCAGCATTTCGCACGCCAGCTTGCCCAAAGCCGCTTCGCGTTTGCTGAGCCTTTTGACCCGCTTGAAAATTGGCACACTCACCGTGCACGCGCCCGACGGCAACAACCAAGTCTTTGGCACGCACCAAGCGCCCTTTGCGGCAATGCACATCCACCGCTGGGACATGTGTGCCGATGTGCTCAAGTCAGGCGACATTGGTTTTGCCGAAGGCTACATGGCCGGCGACTGGACCACGCCTGACCTGGCGGCCTTGTTGCGCCTGGCCATTGCCAACCGCGACCACCTTGAAAGTGCGATCTATGGGCATTGGTTGGGGCGCTTGGCCTACCGCATCAAGCACTTGCTCAACCGCAACAACCGCAGCAACAGCCGCAAGAACATCCACGCCCATTACGACTTGGGCAATGCGTTCTACGAACTGTGGCTCGATGGCACGATGAACTATTCCTCGGCCTGGTTCGAAGGTGACCATGCCAAAGACATGGCCGAGGCCCAAAAAGCCAAGGTGCGCCGCGCGCTGCGCATGGTCAATGCCAAACCGGGCGACCGCGTGCTGGAGATCGGCTGCGGCTGGGGCGCATTGGCCGAGGCGGCCACCACCGAGTTTGGGGCGCACATCACGGGCGTGACCTTGTCCACCGAGCAGCTGGCTTTTGCCAAAGCCCGCATGCAATCGCATGGCGTGCAGCAACGTGCGGATTTGCGCCTGCAAGACTACCGCGACATCGACGATGGGCCGTATGATGCGGTCTGCTCGATCGAGATGATCGAGGCCGTGGGGCAGGCATATTGGCCGACCTACTTTCAGACCATCCACCGCATGCTCAAGCCCGGGGGGCGTGCCTGTGTGCAGAGCATCACGATCAACGACCGCTTTTTTGAGCGCTACCTGCAATCGACCGACTTCATCCAGCAGTACATCTTTCCCGGTGGCTGCTTGCCCAGCCCCAGCGAGTTTCGAAAACAGGCACAAGCCGCTGGCTTACAGGTGGTCGACGAGTTGAACTTCGGGCTGGACTATGCCGAGACCCTGCGCCGCTGGCGCGAGCGTTTCATGGCGCAACTGGACACCGTGCGCACGCTGAAATTTGACGACCGTTTCATTCGCCTGTGGTCCTTTTACCTGGCGTATTGCGAAGCCGCGTTTGACGAGGCCAACATCGACGTGGTCCAGTTCACCTTGGCCAAACCGGCTTGATGCGCATGCACGCCGCACTGAAAACGGACACCGCACTTGGGTTGCGCCGTCAAGTGCTGAGGGGCGTGTGCGGTGCCGTTCTTTTCGGTGTTTTGTTGGGCGGTGCACAAGCGCAAGGCACCAGCGCAGTCAACCCCAGCACGCTGACCAACCGCCCTGAAGTTGCAGCCTTAGGTGCTGTGTTGCCCACCTCCCCGGTGCGTTTGCGGGTCTGGGGTTTTGAGGTGTACGACGCCCGTTTGTGGACACCGGCGGGTTTTCGCCATGGCCAATATGCACAGCACGCGTTTGCCTTGGAGTTGCAGTATTTGCGCAAGCTCGATGGCGCAGCCATTGCCAGCCGATCGATTGACGAGATGCGGCGCGTGGGCAGTTTCAGCGATGCCCAAGCACAAAGCTGGCTTGCCGCCATGCGCAGCTTGTTCCCCAATGTGGGCCCCGGTGAACGCATCACCGGTGTGAACTTACCGGGCGAAGGTGCCGAGTTTTGGGTCAATGGCCAGCGCGTGGGCGTGGTCAAAGACGTGACTTTTGCGCGCTTGTTTTTTGGCATCTGGCTCGATGAACGCACGTCTGAGCCCAAGATGCGCGCACAGCTGTTGCAAGGCCTGCAGCCATGAATGTGCTGACTCCGCCGTTGTTTTTTGCGCGCGTGAACGCACAGACGGTGCTTTCTTGGGCTGATGGAATCTGTTCACCCAATCCATCTGGCTTGCTCACTTGTGGGCTCAAGGGCTTGGCCAGATTGGCTTTGTACCGGTGCTTGATGCGCCAGCCCGAATTGTTTTCAAGGCCTGCAAAGGCCCACCCTTCTTCGGCGTAAAGCCGCTTCGCATGCAAACCACGGGAGCCCCCATGAGTCCAAAAACCGTCACGATCCACCGCCGCACCGTTCTGACCCGCTTGGTCGCTTTGCCCATGGTGGTGGCCACACCTTTTCTGGCCAGCTGTGCCGGGCCTCAGGTGCAAAACTATGCCCAAGAAAAACCGCAACTGGATTTGCGCACCTACTTCACCGGCACCATTGATGCTTGGGGGGTGTTCACTGACCGCAGCGGCCAAGTGGTCAAGCGTTTCACGGTGGTCATGGACTGCAGCTGGCAAGGCGACGAAGGTGTGCTGGACGAAGCCTTTGTGTACTCCGACGGCACCCAACAGCGCCGCATCTGGAAGCTCAAAGCCGGGCCCAACGGCACTTACACCGGCCGCGCCGACGATGTGGTGGGCACAGCCTCGGGCCAAGTCAGTGGCAATGCATTTCGCTGGGGCTACACACTGGCGCTGCCGGTCGATGGCCGCGTGTGGCACGTCGACTTTGACGATTGGATGTACCTCATGGACGAGCGCGTCATGCTCAACAAAGCCACCATGAGCAAGTGGGGTGTGAAGCTGGGTGAGGTCACTTTGTCGTTCACGCGCCGCACGCCTTTGGCGGTCAAGGCGGGCTGAACAGCATGGGTCTGAATCCACAAATCGCCAATTGGCAAGGCCGCCGTGTTTGGCTGGTGGGGGCATCGACCGGTATTGGCCTGGCCTGCGCGCAGGCCTTGCGTGCTGCCGGTGCGCAAGTGGTGGTGTCGGCCCGCAAGCCCCAAGCCGTGCTGGATTGGGCCGCACAGGATTTGGGTGTGCAGTGGCGCGCGCTCGATGTGTGCGATCCGGCCCAGGTGCAGGCCACCGCCCACGCCCTGCTGGCTGAAGGCCCGCTGGACATGGTGGTTTATGCCGCCGGTTATTACCAGGCGCAACGCGCCACCGCCATGGACTTGGAGAACATGCTTCAGCACGACAAGGTCAATTACCAAGGCGCTTTGCATGTGCTCGATGCGGTGCTGCCCGGCATGCTGGCGCAGCGCAGCGGCCACATCAGCTTGCTCAGTAGCGTGGCAGGGTGGCGCGGTTTGCCCAATGGCTTGGCCTATGGACCCACCAAGGCGGCATTGATCCACTTGGCTGAGACCTTGTACCTGGACTTGCAAGATGCAGGCATTGGCGTGAGCGTGGTCAATCCGGGGTTTGTGGACACGCCTTTGACGGCGCAAAACAAGTTCACCATGCCCGCCCTGATCAGCCCCGAAGAGGCCGCCCGCGAGATGCTCAAGGGTTGGGGGAAAGGTCAGTTTGACATCCACTTTCCCAAGCGCTTCACCCTGTGGCTCAAGCTTTTGCGGGTTCTGCCTTACTGTTGGTATTTCCCGCTGGTGCGGCGCTTCACAGGACTTTGAGCATGGACACACGCCTTGCCACGGCCCGACTGGCCGAGTATTTTGAAAAGCTCACGCCGGACAGCGTGGCGCAGTTGCCCGATCTTTATGACGGCCAAGCCCGATTCAAAGACCCCTTCAACGAGGTGCAAGGTTTGCCTGAGATTGAGCGCATTTTTCGGCACATGTATGTGGCGCTCGATGGCCCGCATTTCGTCATCACGGGCCAGTTGGTCGATGGGTCGCAGGCCTTTTTGACGTGGGAATTCCGTTTCCGCTTCAAGCGGTTTGACACGCACAGCCTTCAGACTGTGCGCGGCGGCAGCCACATCCTGTTTAACGATCATGGACTGGTCATTTTGCACCGCGATTATTGGGATGCCGCAGAAGAGCTCTATGAAAAACTGCCGGTAGTGGGCGGTATCATGCGTTGGCTCAAAAAACGCGCCAACACTTGAAACGATCTGTTGCAGGTCGGAGCCTTAGCGCTGGCCTGCGGTCTCATCAAGCGGGTAGGCTGTCGATGAAACTCTGACGTTGTGACAGTTTCTCGTACAGCTTGTGCAAGTTCGGATAGGGCGTGCGCCAGTCGATTTGCGGAAATCGGAAGTCCAGATAGCCTACCGCGCAGCCCACCGCGATGTCGGACAGGCTCATGTGGATACCTGAGCAAAAGGCTTTGTCACCCAATCCAAGACTCATGGCTCTGAGTGCATGCTGAATTTTGTCCAGTTGGCGGTCGATCCAGGCTTGGCTGCGTTGACCATCGGTACGACCTGTCCATACGGACTCCATGCGTGCCAGCAAGGCGGCGTCAAGCAAGCCGTCCGCCAAGGCTTCCCATGTTTTGACTTCGGCGCGCTCACGGCCCGCAGAAGGAAGGAGCTTGCCCACGGGAGACAAAGTGTCCAAGTACTCCACAATCACGCGGGAATCGAAAACAGCTTCACCACCTTCCATGATCAGGCAGGGTACCTTGCCCAAAGGGTTGGATTCATGGATGCGGGTTTGGGCAGACCACACGTCCTCGCTGATGAACTGGTAATCCAGTTTTTTTTCGGCCATGACAATGCGCACTTTGCGCACGTAAGGACTGGTGATGGAGCCGATGAGTTTCATATGACCATTGAGCGTTAGAGGTTGACGGTTAATTCTAGGTGAACGTTCGTGCCGTAGCGCTGACAAATGTCCACAAGCCCCCCTTTGGGCCATGGATGCCTCGCCAACTACAATCAGAGGATGAATTTCTCTCCCATTTCCGCCCTTTCGCCGCTGGATGGCCGTTACGCCAGCAAACTCAATGCCCTGCGTCCGCTGATGAGCGAGCAGGGCTATATGCACCGCCGTGTTCAGGTAGAGATCGCCTGGTTCATCGCCTTGTCCGATGCGGGCTTTGCCGAGTTCAAACCTTTGACCCCCGGTGCCCGCAGTTACCTGACGGCGTTGGTCAAAAACTTTTCCGAGGCCGACGCTGTCGCGATCAAGGCATTCGAGAAGGTCACCAACCACGATGTGAAGGCCGTGGAGTACTGGATCAAGTCCAAGTTCAAGGACCGTCCCGAGTTGGAGCATGTGGGCGAGTTTGTGCACTTTGCATGCACCAGCGAAGACATCAACAACACCAGCCACGCTTTGCAAATCAAGGGCGCACGTGCCCAAGTGATTTTGCCGGGCCTGGATGGCTTGATCGCCAAGCTGCGCGACATGGCACACGCTTTTGCTGACGTGCCCATGCTCAGCCGCACACATGGCCAGACCGCCAGCCCCACCACCGTGGGCAAGGAAATCGCCAATGTGGTCATGCGCTTGAACGGCTGCCGGGAGAAGATCGCTGCCATCAAGCTCATGGGCAAGATGAATGGCGCGGTGGGCAACTACAACGCCCACCTGTCGGCCTGGCCCGACTTCGATTGGGAAGCCTTTGCCAAGCGGGTGGTCGAAACCCCCGAACTGAGCGAAACGCAAGACAGCCACTGGGGCCTGGGCCTGACCTTCCAGCCCTACAGCATTCAGATCGAGCCGCACGACTACATGGCCGAGCTGTTCGACGCTGTGGCGCGCACCAACACCATCTTGATCGACCTCTCCCGCGACATCTGGGGTTATGTGAGCCTGGGCTACTTCAAGCAGCGCTTGAAGGCGGGCGAGATCGGCTCGTCCACCATGCCGCACAAAGTCAACCCGATCGACTTTGAAAACGCCGAAGGCAACCTGGGCCTGGCCAACGCTGTGCTCAAGCACCTGAGCGAAAAGCTGCCGATCAGCCGCTGGCAGCGTGACCTGACCGACTCGACCGTGCTGCGCAACATGGGCGTGGGCTTGGGCTACACGGCGCTGGCCTATGCCTCCTTGATGACGGGTCTGAGCAAGCTCGAACTCAACGAAGAAGCGCTCGCCGCTGATCTGGACGCCGCTTGGGAAGTGCTCGCCGAGCCAATCCAGACCGTGATGCGCCGCTATGGCGTGCAGGGTGCTTACGAAAAGCTCAAGGAAGTCACCCGGGGCAAGACGGTGAGCGCTGCTGACTTGCATGGCTTGATCCAAGGCCTGGAGATCCCCCAAGCCGACAAAGACCGCCTGCTGGCCATGACGCCTGGCAGCTATGTCGGCAAGGCCGCAGAGTTGGCCCGCCGGGTTTGAGTCATATTGACCACCACCGCAGGGCATTGCGGGGCCGTGGTTTGGGGTGGTTTATACAAATTGAAGATCCTTTCTTCAATTTGTATAAAATTGTCGCATGATCGAACGACAAATTGCCCCCACGCTTCAGCGGCTGGCTGGGTCGTTTCCTGTGCTGGCCATCACTGGCCCGAGACAGTCTGGCAAAACCACGTTGGCCAGGTACTTGTTTCCCGAAAAGCCGTACATCTCTCTTGAAGACCCCACAGAGCGCGCATTCGCTGAGGAAGACCCGAGGGGATTTTTAGCGCGGTTTTCAAAGGGTGCCATTTTTGATGAGGCGCAACGCTGGCCAGATCTCTTTTCACATTTGCAGGGGCTGGTGGATGAGGACCGGACACCGGGACGGTTCATCCTGACGGGGTCGCAGCAGTTCGGCTTGATGGCCGGGGTGACGCAGTCCTTGGCCGGGCGTGTGGCCATGAGCCGCTTGCTGCCTTTTTCTGCCGCAGAAATTGCCGGTGTTGGGAACGGGGAGACGACACTGGACCAAGCGCTTTGGCGTGGTGGTTACCCTGCTTTGAACACGGGCGCATCGAGCGAGCCTGTGGACTGGTTTGCGAGCTACATCACCACCTATTTGGAGCGGGATGTCAGGCAAGTGCTGCAGGTGCAGGATCTGGCCACGTTCCAGCGATTTGTGCGCTTGTGCGCCGGGCGAACCGGACAATTGCTGAACCTGAGTGCATTGGCCAGTGAGGCGGGCATCAGCCACACCACGGCACGAGCTTGGTTGTCGGTGCTGGAGTCCAGTGATGTCTTGTTTGTGCTGACCCCGTACCACCGCAACTTTGGCAAGCGCTTGGTCAAATCACCCAAACTCTACTTTGTGGACACGGGCTTGGCGTGCTGGTTGCTGGGGATTCGCCAGCCAGAGCAATTGAGCCTGCATCCAGCACGAGGCGCCTTGTTTGAAAACTGGGTGGTCAGCGAATTTTTCAAGCATCGAACCAATCAAGGCCAACCCTCTGACTTGCATTTCTGGCGAGACAACAACGGACTGGAAGCCGATTTGCTGTATGAAACTGGCACAGGCCTTTTGCAGACGGTAGAGATCAAATCCGGTCAAACACCCACGGGTGACTACGTACGCGCGGGCCAGCGATCTGCCAGCATGGCAGCTGCAGAGGCCTGCACTCCTTTACTGATTTACGGCGGCGAAACGTCCGTCCTTCGCAACGGCGTTCAGCTGTTGGGTTGGCGCATGTTGGCCCGCAAAGACTAAAAACCATGGCCCTCAAATCCACCATCTACAAAGCCAACCTGTCGATCGCTGACATCGATCACAGCTATTACGAAGACCACCAGCTCACGCTGGCGCGTCACCCGAGCGAGACGGACGAGCGCATGATGATCCGCCTTCTTGCGCTGGCCATCAACGCCTACAAGCTGCAGGCCGTGTGCAAGGGCGACGGCAAGTTGGCATTTGGCGCGGGCCTGTCGGACCCGGACGACCCGGACGTGAGCTTGCGCGACTTCACTGGCCAGACCCGCATGTGGATCGAAGTCGGCCAGCCCGAGGACAAGCCCATCATGAAGGCTTGCCAGAAGTCCGATGAGGTGTTGCTGTACTGCTTCAACCATGCGGCCGAAGTCTGGTGGAAGGGCATCGAGACCAAGCTCACCCGGCTGGACAAACTGCAAGTCTGGCGTGTGCCCACGGAGCGTTCACAGGAGTTGGCCCAATTGGCCGAGCGCAGCATGCAGCTGCAAGCCACGGTGCAAGAAGGTGAAGTCACCTTCAGCAGCGACAAGGGCAGCGTGCACATCGAGTTGACGCGCTGGAAATAAAGCCAACCGGGGCGTCAGAGCTGGAGCTTCGACCTACAAATCCAGCTTGGTTTGAGCGTCTGCCGCCGCCTTGGCCCATTGGCGGTCTTCGGCGGCACGTTCTGCGTATTTGTTGAAGCGCCAGGAGGTGCCTTCCATGCTGATGCGATGCCACACGGCGCGCTTTTCACCCGGCGTCATCTCGGTCCACAACTGCACTTCTTCAAACGTGCGACCGCAGCCTTTGCACATGTCATCACCCTGGCTGGTTGAGCAAATCGCGATGCATGGCGTGTCGGGTGTGCTGGCATACCAGTCTTGCCAGGCCTGTGCAGCGGCCAAGGGCAGGCTGAATTCATCTGCAAGGTCCTGCTTAAAGTACACCATCTGGCCATAAACATCGCCTAAGGCGCGCAATTCGCGTGGCAAAGCAACCCCGTCTGGTGAGGGGTTCTTGATCCGCCAGTGGTTGATGGCAGCTTCGATGTCGGTGATGTGGATGCCTGCCATGTGGATTTCAATGTGAGCCGGCAATCATAGCCGCAGGGCCGGTACAGCAGGGGATCCACGATTGAGCTTTTTTCGAGGCTGGTCAGCTTGAGAATTTCCCTCGGTTTTGAGGGGACAAGCCGACTTCAGGTGTAATCTGACTCTGAAGGGGAGTAGCTCCCTCGCGTCACACGGTGCAATGCCATGTGACCCATGATGAGCCGTCATTACGAAGCTATGGCTTCCGGTTCATCAGGCGCCAGACTTTGGCGTCGAGCAAGACCTTCGATCATCTGTACAGGTGCATCGAGGTTTGTGGCGTAAACGCCTGCACATTCACGATACCCGGTACAGCTTTAAATCTGAAATGGGAGTCTCGTCATGGAATTTTTATCTGCACCTTGGTGGTCGGCTTTGTTGGCGATCATTCTGATTGACCTGGTTTTGGCGGGCGACAACGCCATCGTGATCGCTCTGGCCGCCCGTAGGCTGCCGCCTGACTTGCAAAAGAAAGCGATTGTCTGGGGCACTGTTGGCGCGATCGCTGTGCGCTCGGTCATGACCCTGGGCGTGGTCTGGCTCTTGCAAATCCCCGGCTTGATGCTGGTGGGTGGTTTGGGTCTGCTGTGGATCGCCTACAAACTCATCGCCGATGCCGGTGACCACGATCAGCACGGGCCTGCTGCCACCACGTTCTGGGGTGCCATGAAGACGATCATCGTGGCCGATGCGCTGATGGGGGTGGACAATGTGTTGGGTGTGGCAGGTGCGGCCCATGGTTCGTGGGACCTGGTCATTTTGGGTTTGCTCATCAGCGTGCCGATTGTGGTGTTTGGCAGCTCGGTTGTGCTCAAGTTGGTCGAGCGTTTTCCGGTGATCATCCATTTGGGCGCTGCCGTGCTGGCGTTCACAGCGGCCAAGATGATCGTGGACGAGCCCTTGCTGGACAGCGTGTTCGATGCACCATCCCAAGCGATCTGGCGTTGGACCACTTACCTGCTGGCCATCGTCTTGGTCTTGGGGGCCGGCTGGTGGACCGCCAAAACGGCCAGCACCGCCACCAATGTCTGAGTGGGTTAGCGCTCGGTTTGCATCTCGCGCACCAGCGCTTGGGCTTGCCGCAAGCGGGTGTCTACGATCGACGCTTCGATGTGATCGCTCGCCTGCAGAGCATGCGTTTTAGCCCAATCTTGCGCGGCGCGGAAGCGGTCAATTGCGCCTTGCCAGTCCATGCGGGCCATCTGTGCTTCCCCCTCGGCCCGCAGTGAGGGCAATTGCAACCCTTGCACGGCCAGCATGCTGGCCAATGTGTTCCATGCTTGCGCGTCCAATGGGAAGGCTTGCACTTGTTCGCGCAGTTGGCGCAGCACTTCTGTGCGTGTGGGCGTGGGTGGCAGGTGCAGCAGGGCTTGCGCTGTGGCGATCAGTTCAGGCCGGTCCAGTTTGGATGGTTGACCCTGAGGGGCCAGCAATGGCACCACCGCATCCCAGCGGTTTTGGGCTGCTGCCCACTCGGCGCGCAGCAATTTGGCCAGGCGAGCCGGGGCGTTTTGGCCGTTCACCACACGCTCCAGGTTTTGCAAACTGCGATCGGCCGCCGCAAAGTCCTTGAGCTGCATGTGGGCCAAGGTTGCGCCATACCAAGCGCCTGCTTTGGTGGTCGCCGTGGCTTGGGGCAAGTTGATCTGGCTTGTCTGTGTGGACGCACGCCAGGCATCGACATTGCCCTGCGACAACACGCGTGCGCGAGCCGACAACATGGCTTGTTCCACATCGACCACCTTTTGCACCGGCGCTGTACTCAATTGCAAACGGGCTTGCATGTCGGCGATGCGCTCGGTTGTTAGTGGGTGGCTGCGCAGATAGGGGTATGCGCCGTTGTCGTTGATTCCAGCGGCTTGCTGGAGCTTGCCGAACATGCCGACAAAGCCTTGGGGGTCATAGCCCGCTTCGCTCATGACGCCAAATCCCACACGGTCGGCCTCGCGTTCCATATCGCGTGAATAGCTCAGCTGCGACTGGATGGCGGCCGCCTGTCCGCCAACGATGAGGGCTTGTGCGCCCTGAGCGCTTTTGCTAGCGGCCAGCATGCCCAGAATCAGGGAGCCGATGACCCAAGGCGTCATCTTGCCTTGCTCGCCCATCGAGCGCGCAATGTGGCGCTGGGTGACGTGGCTCAATTCATGGGCCAGCACAGAGGCCAGTTCGTCGTGCGTGCTCACCACCGCAATCAAGCCCAGGTGCACGCCCAAATAGCCACCGGGCAAAGCGAAGGCGTTGACGCTGCGGTCGCGTCCCAGCAGGATGCGCCAGGCAAAACGTTCTTGCAGCTCGGGTGACAGCTCGCCACGTGCGGCAGCAGACTTGACCAAGGGTGCCCACAGGCGCTGAATGTACTCATCCAATACCGGGTCTTCTAAATAGTCCGGGTCGCGGTACAACTCGCGGGCGATGCGGTCGCCCAGTTTGCGTTCAGCCGCCAGAGAGATGCCATCGCCATCGCCCAAAGACGGAAGGGCTGCACTTTGTGGCCACGCTGGCTGAAAACACAGGCTGGCGGAAAGCAGTCCGATGAGCAGTTTCGTGCGTTGGAATTTGTTTTTCACAACAAGGAGTGTCCCATTCAATAGCCGTATGATGACCCATACCCGTGAATTTCTTGTAAACGATTTGGACCCTCACTTGCCATGACGACCTCTGATGTTTTGACCCATTTTGACGCCCAAGGGCAGGCCCACATGGTGGACGTGGGAGCCAAAGTGACCACCAAGCGCGTGGCTCTAGCTATCGGCCGCATCACCATGCTACCCACTACGTTGGCGTTGATTGAATCGGGCACCGCCAAAAAAGGCGATGTGCTGGGTATTGCTCGCATCGCTGGCATCATGGGGGCCAAAAAGACCAGTGAGTTGATCCCGCTGTGCCACCCGATCGGTTTGACCCGCGTGGCGGTTGACTTTGAAGTGTTCACTGCTGAATCGACCGTGGTCTGCAAAGCCACTGCCGAGACCGTGGGCCAGACCGGTGTGGAGATGGAAGCCTTGACCGCCGTGCAAGTGGCTCTGCTCACCATTTATGACATGTGCAAAGCAGTCGACAGGGGCATGACCATCAACGGCGTGACCTTGCTGGAAAAGCATGGGGGCAAGTCGGGGAGTTTCGTGGCGGGCAGTTGATCGCTCACAAATCAACAGCGCAAAGTTTCAACACAACTTGCCGAGATGAGCGCTTGCAGGGGGTATTTCAGTATTCCACGATGAAGCCTTTGAGCTTGAACACCGCTTGGGCTGCAGGTAACTGCAAGAACCGACGGAACTTGACGACTGATGCAGAGTCAGCGGCCTTGACCGTTGGCATGATCGAATAAGTGGTGATTTTTTGGAGAGGTGGTGGCAAAGGGCCCACCAGCACGGCACCCTTGACGGGCAAAATTTCGGTGATTTGTTGAATTCCCAGCGCGATCTCGCCACGCGCTACGGGCTCCAATACGTAACCAATATCGCCTAATGTTGTTTTGGCGCGCATTTGATCGGCGATGCCTAATTGATCAAGCACGTTGGCAAAATGCTTCCCACTGGTGCCTTTTTGGGGGTCCATGTAAGTGACACTTGGTGCAGCTAAAAGTGCATTGCGCAAAGCCTCAGGCGTCGAAATGTCGGGTATTGGCTGGCCTTGTTTGACGGCAATTCCCACGCCCACACTGCCCAATGGCACAGCTGAGCCCATAGGAGCCCATCCCCTGTTTTCGGTTTCTTTCACCACTTCGGCGGAAAGAATCAGCACATCCGGCATATTGCCTTGCGCCAATCGACGCATCAAAACCCCCACGGGCGCATATTCAACTTGCAGCTGTATGCCCGTGGCCTTTTGGAATTCGGGCGCTAAATCTTCCAGGGGCGGCTTGACGGCTCCCGCACTCCAAACGACCAGCTCAGATGAGTGGCAGGACCACGTGGTGGCCAGAAAGATCGTGAGCACTGCAATGGTTTTTTGCAAGGCTCCATGAATGGACATGTTCATGACGCAACTCCGTGGGTGGTTTTTCAACATTATTCGACGATGAAAACGTCATAGCCTCTGAGCCGCTTGCGACAAAAGGCCCGTGATGTCTTGCAGGCGACTGAAATCATCAACTTGGATGAAGTTAATCGGGTTATCCCTAGCACCGCGGGCATTCAAAAAGCGCAACCTAGCGGCGCTAGGAGAACTTCATGAAAAAATGCATACAACATGCCATCACCCTCGCACTGTGTGCTGTGGGCATTGCGGCGCTGGCCCAAACCCCACCCACAGCTGGGCAAGCCAAGCGGTTTCCTCAAATCACTCTGGAGCAAATCGCACCCGAAGGACAGGCCCTTGCCAAAGAAATCATCCAGATTTCCAGTGTTGGACTTGGCGGTCCTTACAACATCATGTTTCGCAGTCCCGTCTATGCGGACCGCATGAAGAAGTTGCTCGACTATTTACGCTTCAACACATCTTTGCCAACGCGACTCAATGAATTTGCCATCTTGATTCAAGGCTATGAATGGAAATCTCAAGTTGAGTGGTATGCGCACTATCCTTTGGCACTTAAAGCCGGATTGCCGCAATCTGTTGCCGACGACCTCAAGCAGGGTATTCGCCCACGGAACATGGCGGCTGACGAAGAAGTGGTTTATGAGCTTTGTATGACGCTCATGAAATCGCATGAAGTTTCGGATGCACTTTTCAACAAAGCCAAAAAAGTGCTTTCTGACCAACAAATTGTTGATTTGGTTGCGGTCAGTGGAACGTATGTCACCGTTGCCATGCTGCTGGCCATCGGTCAGGAAATGCCGCCCGAAGGCAAACCACTGCCCTTTCCACCTCACTGACGTGCAATTGAATTTCTGGAGAAAAATATGAATGGATATCGTTCAATGCGCATTGGTGCATTTGTTATTGCCAGCTTGGTCGCGTTCACGCTACAAAGCGCAACAGCGCAAACTGACCCTGCATCAGCGGGCGCTAAAACGGAACTTTTGTGGCTGGGCCAAGCGGGTTTTCGCATCAAGTCACCCGGAGGCAAAACCATCGTGATCGATCCGTGGTTGACCGGTGGCCCCAAAACCCCTGCCCCTTACAAAACCGATATTTCAGCCTTGGGCAAAGTGGACTTGCTGCTCGTCACGCACGCGCACGTCGATCACCTCGGTGATGCCCCGGCCTTGGCCAAACTGCACAAAACGGTACTCTACGGTCCCGCTGACATGATCACGCCTTTGGTCACGTTGGGTGTCATGCCGGCTGAATTGACCCATCGTTTCAATAAGTCGGGAAGCATCAAACCGCTTCCGGGCATCAAGGTCACGGCTGTGCAAGCGGAGCACTCCTCGCTGTTGGTTTGGAAGAATCCTGCAACCGAAAAGCTGGAGTCCCATCCCGCAGGCGAAGCCGTTGGATACATCATCGAAATGGAAAACGGTTTCAAGATTTGGCACATGGGCGATACCGGCTTGTTTGGGGATATGAAATTCATCACGGAACGTTATAAGCCCGATCTGGTCTTGATGCCCATTGGCGGCAACTTCACCATGGACCCTGAAGATGCCGCTTTTGCAGCACGCAACTGGATCAACCCCAAAATGGTGATCCCGATCCACTACAACTCCAACCCCCTAGCGACTGGCACTTTGGACGAGTTTCAAAAGGCCATGAAGGGCAGCAGTGTTCGAGTGGTGCCCATGTCCGAAGGGCAAACTCTGGCGTTCTAAGCGTTGCGTCTATTCGCTTTGAAAAGGCTGCTGGCGTGGTTTTGTTGCATGGTCTTGCCAGGCCATGTGGCGCTTGCTCAAACCACGCATGACATCGCACAGCAAATGGCACCCACTGGAACTTTGCGAGCCGTGATCAATTTGGGCAACCCTATCTTGGCACGCCTGGTTTCTAACGGCCTGGAACCGGAGGGTGTTTCTGTAGATTTGGCCCGTGCACTGGCCGAGACTTTGCAAGTCCCTTTGCAATTGGTGCCAGTCAACGCTGCCGCCCAATCGGTCCAGGCGGTCCGACAAGGCCAGGCTGACATTGGTTTTTTTGCGATAGATCCCGTCCGAGGACAAGGCATTGCATTCACGCCGCCCTATGTCCTGATCGAGGGCAGTTACTTGGTTAAAAAGGATTCGCCATTGATCGACAACGCACAAGTTGATCAGCGCAGCCACCGCGTGGTGGTGGGTCGAGGCAGTGCCTATGATTTGTTTTTGACACGAGAACTCAAAAGCGCTCAATTGGTCAGGGCCCCGACTTCACCGCAGGTGGTCCCCTTTTTCTTGAATGGCCCCTTCGATGTGGCCGCTGGCGTCAAGCAGCAATTGGAATCAGACGCCCAAAAGTTTGCCGATCTGCGCTTGTTGCCTGGCCACTTCATGGTGATCGAACAAGCGATGGGACAAGCTTCAGACACAACACCGGCAGCCAAAGAATTCCTGAACCAGTTTGTTGTTCGCATGAAATTGAGTGGGTTTGTCCGCCAAAGTTTGCTGCGTCACCAAATTGAGGGCGCGATCATCGCGCCCTGACCGGGAACTGCCCCAGCGCCTTTGTATTTCCAAAATCCTCAATTGTTCTAGGGATGTGCGCCAGCCCATCGTCCACTGTGTGGTCTCCTGCTCCAGGATAACGGCGACAGGCCTTTCGCTCAAGACTTCAAGCGCCGGGCCCATAGAATGGGCACCATGAACCGCATTCTCAACGCAGTCGGCTTTCAATCCGCTTGGTGGGTCCTCGTCGTGAGCGCAGGCCTTGGGCTCGACCGGGCGGCACTGGTCTATGCTGTGGCCTTGGCCTGCGCGCATGTGTACTGGAGTCAAAATCGCAGGCGGGAATGCAAGATCGCTGCGCTGGTCATGTTCATCGGCACCGTATTGGACTCGACGCTTCAAGCTTCAGGCGTGATCCGTTTTAATGGTTGGGCGGTGGGACCATTGAGTCCCATGTGGCTTTGGATGCTCTGGCTTTTGTTTGGCATGACCTTGAATTCTTCACTGGCCTTTTTGAAAACCAGGCCGCTTGTCCTGTCGGCTGCATTGGGGGCGCTGCTGGGGCCCATGAATTACATAGCAGGTGCTCAACTGGGCGCAGCTTCACTGGTGGTCACGCATGCGCATATTGCCCAGTTGGGCTTGTGCTGGCTGATAGCGTTACCGGTCATGGTCTGGCTGGCCCAGAAAATGGCCACCGGCCACACCCTCAATGAACCATGAGCTTCGAGTCAAACAGCCCATTCATCAAAAAATCGGGCACGGTGCTGGGTAAGTCAGGGCCCTTCATGGACCCACTTTGAGTGATCCCGGTGCTGCCGGGAACGCCTTGTCCATGAGCATTTGATGCCGCTGGGCCGTTTCGTTATCTCCGGTCAGTATTGCCGCTGTGATCACTTTGCGTATCACTTGGGGTTCGGGTGAGTAGTGCAGCAGGGCCTCACCGCTTTTGAGCATGTGTGCAGCGTTTTCGGGAGTCACTGGGGTCAGCGAAAATTCACCAAATTCAGCAGTGGTCTGAAACAACATGCTCTGCTTGGCCGAGGCCATCGCATCGCCAGGCCATATGCTCCAGCGTTGGCTGGCCGGGATGAAGATGGGCCGCACACGCGAATAGTCCACTGCAATAAAAGCTGCTACAGCCAAGATGATGGAGCCCGCGATGCGCATGTATTGACGGTTCAAAGCCAA
The DNA here is from genome assembly GCF_003063575.1 of Limnohabitans sp. Jir72. GTDB lineage: Bacteria > Pseudomonadota > Gammaproteobacteria > Burkholderiales > Burkholderiaceae_C > Limnohabitans_A. The sequence continues at coordinate 174,308 of NZ_NESC01000005.1, read as the reverse complement.
CGCTTGCAGCCCGTGCGGTACGAGCAGCACGATGCTCAGCAGGGTGGCCATTTGAAACGGGCCATACCAAAGCGGAAATTCCAGCAAGCTGTGCAAGGCGATCACGGCTAAAACGGCCCATGCCATTTGGTGATGCAATGGACGAGATTTCCAGGGTCGCAGGGCCCATGTGAGTGTGGCCAATCCAAGCGTGATAGAACCCGCAATGGGCACGCCAAGCACAAAAGCCATTTGTAAAAGACCGTTGTGAGCGTTTCCCAGAATGTCGCAAAACCGCTCGCCTGGGTAGGTGGCGCTGTAATGTGCATATTTGAGTTCATTCACACCCCAACCCCACCAGGGCTTTTGGGCAATGAGCTCTAGCACGTTGTGCCAGAGTACTTTGCGGCTACTGCAGCCGTCGTTGTTCCCCAGCCTTGTCACGGCGTTCAGGCTGTCCAATCCAGCAGTCATCGACAGCCATTGAGGCAACGCCCAGATGGCCATCGCATAGAGGCCGCAGCCAGCAAGCGCCAGTCGCCAAGACAGCCGATCTTGTTCTGGACGGCCCAGTCGCGACCACACCATGACCAAACTGGTCACTACCAACATGTGCAGCAAGCCGGTGCGGGAGTTGGTGGCGGCATTGCCCATCGTCAGCAGCGCCAGCATCCACCAGGCATGGGTGCGTTTGAGGCCGTTTTGATCCCACCACAGCACCGCTGCGATGCCAATCGCCGTCAGCGTGGCCAGTTGGTTGCGTTGGCGCAGATTGGCCATGGCTTCACCCAAGTGATCGGGGACGTGAACCCATGGGCTGAGCCAATCAGCTTGTCCGAAATATTGCAAGAGGCCAATGATGCTGCTGACCCCTGCTGCGATGGCCCAGGCTCTGGCCATGTCCAATGGGCGCAGTGTGTGCCCAAGCACCATGAGCAGTCCGATACAAGCCCAGCTGACCAAAAGCGGCACCACATTGGGCAAAGGCGCTGGTGCCCAAGGCTCAACCCACGGCAAGATGAGCAAGAGGGCGCAGACAAGATCAAGCCAGTTTCGGTTGGCTCTTCGGTGATCAAGCTCAACCATGATGTTTCCATGAAAAACGCCCTGCGGTTGGCAGGGCGTTGGTGTCGATATGGCAAATCAAGAGGCTTTGCACGAAGCAGGAAGATATTTGACTGGCAAACCATTGCTGGTGGATGGACCACAGCGCCAACCGGCAATGGGTTTTCCACCGTCAGTGCTGCCATTGACGGCGGTGTCACCGGTTTGCAGCGGGGTCAATGCGATGGTGTTGGCAGAAGCACTTGTGCTGCCGCGCAATGTCACATGGTTACCCACCACGGTGATCACACCATTGCCATCGACGGCCATGCTGCTGACGTATTTGCTGGTTTGGGTGTCACACGCTTTGGGCAGCACGGCCGAGACATTTGCATCCGATGAAGAACTCACTGCTTCATTCACAGCCGTTTTGCAACCATTGGCCGCCAGCAGCAATTCAGATACTTTGGCGCGGATGGTGTAGTCCTGATACGCCGGCAGCGCTAAAGCGCCCAGAATGCCGATGACCGCAATCACGATCATCAGCTCAATCAATGTCAAACCTTGTTGCCTGTTTATCATGGCACCTGCTCCCTGTTGAATGGAATTCGATGGTAATTCAATCACCACCGAAACTCCACCCATTTGGCCTCATTCGGTCTTGGCTTTGTGGCCCATTTTGCCAATGGTCAGGACCAAAGCAGCGCCAGCAGCGGGTGCCACGTAGTGCAGCCATGTGTTGGCCTCGACCACGGATTTGAGCGCAACGTCGCTGACGATGGTTTCGCCGCCAACCCAACCGATCAAGGCTGCACCCAGTGTCACGATCACGGGGAAACGTTCCATCAGGGCGATCATCAGCTTGCTGCCGAAAATCACCAAGGGGATGCTGATGGCCAAGCCCAAAATCAACAAAGTCATGTTGCCTTTGGCGGCAGCGGCAACGCCGATCACGTTGTCCAGGCTCATCACCAAGTCGGCAATCAGGATGGTGCGAATGGCAACCCACAAACCGTGGTTCTGGTCATGGCCTTCGTCGCTTTCGTCTTCACCACCCAGCAGTTGTGTGCCAATCCACAGCAACAATATGCCACCGATGATTTGCAGGTACGACAAGGCCAGCAACTTGGCTGCCACCACCGTCAGCGCAATGCGCAGGAAAACGGCCGCCCCGGAGCCAAACATGATGGCTTTTTGTTGCTGGTGAGGGGGCAGGCCGCGAGCGGCCAAAGCGATCACGACCGCGTTGTCGCCCGACAGGATGATGTTGATCCAGATGATTTTCAGCAAGCCGATCCAGAAATCAGCGGTTTGCAGCATGTCCATGTTGTTCTCCGTAGGTATAAAAGACAAAGCGCTGACAACCTGCGTTGACAGCGCTTAGAGTTGCAGGTGCCCGAGTTTAACGGGCCATACCTGCAAAGGCGTGCGTAATTGCCCTAATGGGATTACTTCAGCTGAGCTTTGAGCAGCTTGCCCAGTTCAGACGGGTTGCGTGTGACGATGAAGCCGCACTCTTCCATGATGGCCAGCTTGGCATCGGCCGTGTCGGCACCGCCAGAGATCAAGGCACCAGCGTGGCCCATGCGCTTGCCGGGAGGGGCCGTCACACCGGCGATGAAGCCAACCACGGGCTTTTTCATGTTGGCCTTGCACCACATGGCGGCTTCGGCTTCGTCTGGACCGCCAATTTCACCAATCATGATGACGGCGTCGGTGTCTGGATCGTCGTTGAAAGCCTGCATCACTTCGATGTGCTTCAAACCGTTGATCGGGTCGCCACCGATACCGACGGCGCTGGATTGACCCAAGCCCACTTCGGTCAGCATCGCCACGGCTTCATAGGTCAAAGTGCCCGAACGGGACACCACGCCAATGCGGCCTTTGCGGTGGATGTGACCGGGCATGATGCCGATCTTGATTTCGTCAGGGGTGATCAGGCCTGGGCAGTTGGGGCCCAGCAGCAGCGTGCGCTTGCCGCCAGCGGCTTCCTTGGCCTTCATCTTGTTGCGCACTTCGAGCATGTCACGCACTGGAATGCCTTCGGTGATGCAAATCGCCATGTCCAGGTCGGCTTCTACGGCTTCCCAAATGGCAGCAGCTGCGCCTGCTGGGGGCACGTAGATCACGGACACGGTCGCGCCAGTTTGTGTGGCGGCTTCCTTGACGGAAGCATAAATTGGGATGTTGAAGATGGACTCGCCAGCCTTCTTGGGGTTCACGCCCGCGACGAAGCAGTTCTTGCCGTTCGCGTATTCCTGGCACTTTTCAGTGTGGAACTGACCGGTCTTGCCGGTGATGCCTTGGGTGATGACTTTGGTGTCTTTGTTGATGTAGATGGACATGTAGGTTCCTTGGTTGAGCGTTGGGCGTTCTGCGTTGGGCGTGAAATCACACTCTGCGCTGAACGCTCAACCTTGAATTCACTTGACGGCGGCGACGATGGCTGTCGCGGCTTCGGCCATGGTGTCGGCGGAGATGATGGGCAGACCGGATTCGGCCAGCATCTTCTTGCCCAGCTCGTCGTTGGTGCCCTTCATGCGCACGACCAGTGGCACGGACAGGTTCACGGCCTTGCAAGCGGTGATCACGCCGGTGGCGATGGTGTCGCACTTCATGATGCCGCCGAAGATGTTGACCAGAATGCCTTTGACATTCTTGTTGGACAACATGATCTTGAAAGCTTCAGTGACCTTCTCGGCTGTTGCGCCGCCGCCCACGTCCAGGAAGTTGGCGGGCTCGCCGCCGAACAACTTGATGGTGTCCATGGTGGCCATGGCCAAGCCAGCGCCGTTGACCAAGCAACCGATGTTGCCGTCCAAGCTGATGTAGGCCAAGTCGAACTTGGAAGCTTCCACTTCGGCCGGATCTTCTTCGTCCAGATCGCGGTAAGCCACGATTTCGGGGTGACGGAACAAAGCGTTGGCGTCGAAGTTGAACTTCGCGTCCAAAGCCATGACGTTGCCTTTGCTGTCGCGGTTCAGGGGGTTGATTTCCACCAAGGAAGCGTCGGTTTCCATGTAGCACTGGTACAGCTTCTTGAAGATGTCCACAGCTTGAGCGGTGGAGTCTGCAGGCATGCCGATGGCGTCAGAGATCTTCTTGGCTTGTTCGTCGCCCAGACCGGTCAGCGGATCGATGAACTCGGTGATGATTTTCTCGGGGGTGGCGTGGGCCACTTCCTCGATGTCCATGCCACCTTCGCTGGAAGCGATGAAAGCGATCTTCTGTGTGGCGCGGTCGGTGACCACGGACACGTAATATTCTTTGTTGATGTCAGCGCCGTCTTCGATGTACAGGCGACGGACTTTTTGACCTTCGGGGCCGGTCTGGTGGGTCTTGAGCTGCATGCCCAGGATTTCGCCGGAGATGCGCTTGACGTCTTCAATGGTTTTGGCCACTTTGACGCCGCCACCCTTGCCACGGCCACCAGCATGGATCTGGGCCTTGACCACCCAAACCGGGCCGCCCAGTTTTTGAGCGGCTTCAACAGCCTCTTGAACGGTGAATGCCGGAATGCCACGGGGAACGGGCACACCGAATTGACGCAAGATTTCCTTGCCTTGGTACTCGTGAATCTTCATGAGGTCTTCTCTCAGAGGGGTGGAAGTTAGACCGGTCCGCCGGGGTGCCCTGGGTAAGGGTCAGATCCGCCAGCAGGCGCTGGACACTGCAGCCTTCGACTGTATCATGCTGCAACGCACCAATACTGAGCTCCGCGTCTTACAGCGACATGACGCAGAGCGCTTGATTTAACGAGGAAGCACACAGAAATGGCCAAAATCTTCATCGACGGCGAAGCCGGCACCACGGGCTTGCAGATTCGTGAGCGTCTGGCGCTGATGCCGCAAGTTCAAGTGTTGAGCATTGATCCGGCTCGCCGCAAGGACCCTGAGGCCAAGCGTGAACTCATGGCCGAGGCCGATCTGGTGGTGCTGTGCCTGCACGACGATGCCGCCATCGAGTCGGTCGCCATGATCGACAGTTTGCCCGGCCAAAAGCCCCGTATCGTGGACGCGTCGACCGCGCACCGCTGCAACCCCGAATGGGTTTATGGTTTTCCTGAACTGGCCGCAGGCCAACGCGCGGCCGTGATCGCCGCAGACCGTGTGGCCAACCCCGGTTGTTACGCCACGGGTGCAATTGCTTTGCTGCGCCCCTTGGTGCAAGCCGGTTTGGTGCCCGCCACCTACCCGGTCTGCTTGCCTTCTGTCAGCGGTTATTCGGGCGGTGGCCGCGCGATGATTGAAGACTACGAGGCGGGCAAAGCGCCGTTGCACGAAGCCTATGCTTTGGGCCTTCAGCACAAGCACGTCCCGGAAATCATGCGTTTTACAGGCTTGACCTGCCGTCCGTTGTTTGTGCCAGCGGTGGGCAACTTCCGCCAGGGTATGTTGGTGCAACTGCCCTTGCATCTGGACGCCCTGCCCGGCCAACCCAAAGCCGCTGATTTGGAAGACGCCTTGCGTGCCCACTATGCGGCCAGTCGCACGGCAGGCGGCTGGGTCAGCGTGGAGCCCGCTACGGAGAACGGCAAGCTCGATGCGCTGGCGCTCAACGACACCAACAAGCTAGAGCTGCGCGTTTTTGCCAACGAAGAAGCCCGCCATGCGGTGCTGATCGCCCGTTTGGACAACTTGGGCAAGGGGGCCAGCGGTGCCGCGGTGCAAAACATCGAGCTGATGCTGGGGCTGTAAAGCCTACAAATCGTCGTCGCCTTGGATGACCCGGCGCACCACCTCTGCGGCAAAGCCTCGGGTGATCAAAAAGCGCATTTGCCTGGCCCGCTCATGGGCATCGGTAGGCGGTTGACCGAATTTCTTGCGCCAGACTTCTTGTGCGCGGCTCAATTCGGTTTCGCGCAAAGCGTCCATCGCTTCGGTCACTGCTTCGCCAGACAGACCTTTGGCGGCCAGTTCTTGTCGCACACGGGCCGCGCCCAGCTTGCCGGCACGGCGGTTGACCACCGATTCGATGGCACGCCCGTCGTTGATGAAGTCCCGTGCCTGCAGCTCGTCCAGCGCTTTGGCCAACTCGCCGGGCGTCTCCTCGTGGGTGGCCAGCTTGCGTTCCAGCTCTGCCCGTGAGTGTTCGCGCTGGCTCAAAAGCCGCAAGGCGCGGCCTTTGAGGGAGGGCTGAAACCCCAAACCCTTGTGGGCTTGGGTTGGCTGCTGCTCTTCGCTCATGCTGCTGCGCGCTTTCAAGCAGCGGGGTCTTTGGTTTCTTTGGGCTCTTTCGGCGCTTTGCCAGATTTCGTGGCGTTAGGCGCCGATGCTTCAGGTACGGCCAACAAAGGAATGCCCAAGGACTCGCGCACTTTGTTCTCGATTTCAACGGCCAGGTTGGCGTTTTCGCGCAAGAACTCGCGGGCATTGTCTCGGCCTTGGCCGATTTTTTCGCCTTGGTAGGCATACCAGGCACCGGATTTTTCGATGACCTTGGCTTCCACACCCATGTCGATCACTTCGCCCTCGCGGCTGATGCCCTCGCCAAACAGGATGTCGAACTCGGCCGTCTTGAAAGGGGGCGCGACTTTGTTTTTGACCACTTTGACCTTGGTCTCGTTGCCGATCGCGTCGTCACCTTTCTTGATGGTGCCGGTGCGGCGGATGTCCAAACGCACCGAGGCATAGAACTTGAGTGCGTTGCCGCCGGTGGTGGTTTCGGGGCTGCCGAACATGACGCCGATCTTCATGCGGATTTGGTTGATGAAGATGACGGTGCAGTTGGTCTTTTTGATGGTGGCGGTCAGCTTGCGCAGCGCCTGGCTCATCAAACGTGCTTGCAGGCCGGGCAGGCTGTCGCCCATGTCGCCTTCAAGTTCGGCTTTGGGCGTCAACGCGGCCACCGAGTCGATGACGACCAGGTCCACTGCACCGGAGCGGACCAAGCTGTCCACGATCTCCAGGGCTTGCTCGCCGGTGTCGGGTTGGCTGATCAACAAGTCTTGCAGATTGACACCCAGGTTTTGCGCGTACTGGATATCCAGGGCGTGTTCGGCATCCACAAACGCACATTGGCCACCGATTTTTTGCATTTCGGCAATCACTTGCAAAGTCAATGTGGTTTTGCCGGATGACTCAGGGCCGTAGATCTCGATCACGCGGCCACGGGGCAAGCCGCCCACGCCCAAGGCGATGTCCAGACCCAATGAGCCAGTGGAGACCACTTGGATGTCTTCGATCACTTCGCCCTCGCCCAGGCGCATGATGGTGCCTTTGCCGAATTGTTTTTCAATCTGGGCCAGTGCGGCTTGCAGGGCTTTGGCTTTTTCGGTGTTCACTTCGCTCATGGAAATCTCCTTGAATATCAATGGTTTGGGGCATCCGCTCCCTGAAAAGCCCGCGCTTTACTGGATGCGTGAACAGTACTGTAAACGAACTGTATAAACGAGTAAACAGTATTTTTGGTCAGTTTTCCTTACCATTAGAGGCATGGAAAATCCGCCACTTTCTGCTGCCATGGACAAGTCCAAACCTCAGGACGAGCGCTGGCGTCACACCCATTTGGGACGCTTGCTGGGCCACGCCATGCGGCGTTTTGACGAGCGGGTATTGCACCTGATGGCCCACAACGACGGCGCGCCACTGGCCTTGGCCAACCTGGCCGCTCGGGACCAAATCAGCGCAGCGCACGTGCACATCACGCGGCACTTGGCGCTTGAGGGGTCGCGGCTGACGGATTTGGCGCAAGCCGCGGGCATGAGCAAACAGGCCATGGGTGATTTGGTGGACCAGTGCACCGCCTGGGGCTTGGTGCAAAGGCAATCGGACTTGAAAGATGCCCGCGCCAAGCGTGTGGTGTTCACAGCCGATGGGCTGGCGTGGCTGCAAGCCTTCAAGGATGCGGTATCGCAGGCCGAGGCAGAGTTTCAACAAGCAGTGGGGACAGAAGTGGCGACCGTGGTGGCTTTGGGTTTGGAAGCTTATGCGCATTGAAGCAATGCCCTCACAAAGCTTACGGCACAGCATTCCCGCTTGCCACATGCCAGCGAAGGCGACTTCAGCACTGACGTTTATACGAATGGAACCGCCCCCTGCCTGACACTAAAATAAAACCCAGCGACAGCATAAACGGCCCCAAAAAAGCCAGCACCCACAACAGGAGACAGCCATGCGAATTCTCATTGCCGAAGACGATCAGGTGCTTGCCGATGGCTTGTTGCGTACCCTGCGCAATGCCGGTGCGGCGGTGGACCATGTGGCCAGTGGCAGCGAGGCCGATGCGGCCCTGATGACCAACAACGAATTCGATTTGTTGATTTTGGACCTGGGCTTGCCTCGCATGCATGGTTTGGAAGTGCTCAAGCGCATGCGCTCACGTGGTTCTGTCTTGCCGGTGTTGATCCTGACGGCAGCCGACAGCGTGGAAGAGCGCGTCAAAGGTTTGGACTACGGTGCGGACGATTACATGGCCAAGCCTTTCAGCCTGCAGGAACTGGAAGCCCGGGTACGCGCCCTGACCCGTCGCGGCATGGGGGGTGCCACCTCGCAGATCAAGCACGGTCCTTTGATTTACGACCAATCTGGCCGCGTGGCCACGATCGAAGGCAAGATGGTCGAGCTGTCGGCCCGTGAGTTGGGATTGCTGGAAGTCTTGTTGCAGCGCGCTGGTCGGCTGGTCAGCAAAGACCAATTGGTTGAACGCCTGTGCGAGTGGGGCGAAGAGGTCAGCAACAACGCGATCGAGGTGTACATCCACCGCTTGCGCAAGAAAATCGAAAAAGGCCCGATCCGCATCGCCACCGTGCGCGGTCTGGGTTATTGCCTCGAAAAGATTCCAGGATAAGCACGCCGGGTATGGGCATTGACACCACAGCCAGCGTGCTCACTGCGCCATGAAATCCCAGGGCTGGAACGTCAAATTTTTCAAACGTGAGCAGCGCTCGCTTTTCGGGGAAATCCTCGACTGGATGCTGACCCCGCTGCTGCTCTTGTGGCCCATCAGCCTGGCCCTGACCTGGCTGGTGGCGCAAGGCTTGGCCAATAAGCCGTTTGACCGCGCCATGGTCTACAACGTGCAGGCCTTGGCCCAACAGGTCAAGCTGGGTTCCGACAAGAAGGTGCAATTCAACCTGCCCCAACCCGCCAGTGAATTGCTGCGTGCCGACGAAACCGATTTGGTCTATTACCAAGTGCGCGGCGCCAACAACGAGCACCTGAGCGGTGATCGCGATGTGCCCATGCCGCCCGATGAAGAGGACAAAGGCAGCAGTTACGAAGTGCACATCCGCGACGACGAAATGCGCGGTCTGGAAGTGCGCGTGGCCTACACCTGGATCCGCTTGGACGCCGATGGCAAGCGCCCTGCGCTGGTGCAAGTGGCCGAGACCCGCGAAAAACGTTCCGTGCTGGCCGCAGAGATCATCAAGGGGGTGATGCTGCCCCAGTTTGCCTTGCTGCCTCTGGCAGTGCTGCTGGTGTGGCTGGCGCTGGTGCGTGGGATCAAGCCTTTGTCTGAGCTGGAAGAGCGCATCCGTGCGCGCAAACCCGATGACCTCAGCCCCTTGGACGACAAGGCCGTGCCCATGGAGGTGGCACCCTTGGTGCTGTCTGTCAACGATTTGCTGGAGCGCTTGAAAGAATCCATCGTCACGCAAAAGCGTTTTCTCGCCGATGCTGCGCACCAGCTCAAGACACCACTGGCAGGTTTGCGCATGCAGGCCGACCTGGCGCAGCGCTCAGGCTCCAGCGAAGAAGACCTTAAAAAGTCGCTGCAGCAAATTGGCCGCGCCAGCGTGCAGGCCACCCACACCGTGAACCAGTTGCTGTCCTTGGCGCGGGCCGAGGGTGGCGGGACCAGCGTGCAGCAGCAAGCCTGTGACATGGTGCGATTGGTCAGCGATGTACTGCAAGACAGCTTGCCGCGCGCCATGGACAAAGGCCTGGACTTGGGCTACGAAGGCGTGAACGCCGACACCCCTGGCGTGAAAGTGACTGGCAACCCCATCTTGCTCAAGGAGATGGTGCGCAACCTGGTAGAAAACGCCATCCACTACACCCCTTCCACGGACCAGAGGCCAGGCGTGATCACGGTGCGCGTGTTGGTCGACCCCTACAGCAAGGCCTTGGTTTTGCAGGTCGAAGACAACGGGCCCGGCATACCGCAGGCCGAACGCGATCTGGTGTTTCAGCCGTTTTACAGGGCCTTGGGCACCAACGTGGATGGCTCGGGCCTGGGCCTGCCCATCGTCAGGGAAATTGCGCAGCAGCACGGTGCCACGGTCAGCATCACCCCGACGTTTGAGAACCAGACGCCGCCTGGTGCGTGCTTCACGCTGCGCTTCAAGGGCTGAGCTCAGGGGCTGAGCGATCGCGCACAAGGAGCGGCTCCCACACCTGATTGGCAGAGCTTTTGCAGGAGCAGCACCCCGTGCGCGATGGCTTGATCAGGCAGGCTTGCCCATGTTGAGCTGCAGGCGTTCGCGTTCCATCACGCGGGCTACGGCAGGCACAGCCGCCACCTTTTGCACAAAGGCCCACAGCTCGGGGTGCTCTTCGGGCGTGATCCCGGCAATCGTGCCCCAGCGGGTCAGGGTCAGGCTGTAGGCATCGAGCACGCCGAACTGTTCTCCGCTCAACCAGGGCTGCCCTTTGGCGGCAGCTGCTTGCACCAAAGCTTGCAATTCGCCCAACATGCCCCGGAACAACTGCGTGTTGTAAGGCTTGAGCGCTGCCTGCACTTCGGGCAAATCCGAAAACTTTTGCGGCATGAAGATGTGTGTGAAGGTCGGGTGCACCGTGTTGTTCATCCAGGCCAGTGTGGAGATGGCTTGTGCGCGGGCAATGGGCTCGGTGGGCAAGAAACCCGCCTGCGGGAAGAGCTGGTCCAGGTGCAGCACGATCGCCACGATCTGGGTGACGACCTGACCGTTGTTCACCAGCACAGGCACTTGGCCGCGTGGGTTGATGGCTTTGTACTCCTCGCTGTTTTGCTCGCCTTTGTGCAGTTTGACCATGTGCGGTTCAAACTCGGCACCGCTCATCTCGAGCAGCACATGGGGCACAAAGGAACATGCGCCAGGGGCGAAATACAGTGTCAGGCTCATGGGGTCTCCGATACGGGGTTAATTGGATGCGGCTTTGGCCGGCATGGGATTGGTGGGCAAGGCCTCGGACGCTTTGCCAGTAGGCGCGGCAGCAGCTTCAGACGCTGGTGTAACGGGCGAAGGTGAAGGCGCAGGTGTGAGTGCAGAGGCCGCCTGCCCTGGCAGCGTGAACTGCAAGGCCTCGGGCTTGATTTGTTGCTGCAAGCGCTCTGGCTCGCGTTGTACATTGGGGCCCCAGCCCCAGCGCGCAAAGGCGTCCCACTGCCAGGCCATCGTGATGACATTGAGCAGCAGCAACAGGGCTATCCACCAGCGGATTTTCATGGTTGGTCCTCGGCAAAGGGGCGCACGCTGACTTCGGAACTGTGGATGTCCACCACGCCAGCATCGGTCTGCAATCGCAGTGCACCGCTGGCGCTGACGCCCAGGGATGTGCCCTGCACACCGTCGCTGGTGTGCACGCGTCTGCCCTTGAGCACGTCACGCACTTCAAAGCGTGCTTGAAGGGGGGAAAAGCCAGTGCTCTCAAAAGCCAGAATGGTCTGGATCAAGGGTGCCGCGATGCGCGCCAGTGCCGCAGCAGAGGTCACGCCAGGCCAGCATTCGGTCAAGGCCGCAGGCGCGGTGTTCAGGCCATCGGCCAGGTGCGGGCGGATGTTCAGGCCCACGCCGATCACGACCTGGCTGCGGCCGCCCATGCTGGCCGCTTCCACCAAAATGCCGCCGAGCTTGCGCTCTTGCACCCACAAATCGTTGGGCCACTTCAGGCCCACTTGCGGGTGCAGGCTTTCGGCCAGGCTCAGCCCCACCGCCAATGACAGACCCGACCAGTCTTTGGGGGCAATGGGCAGGCTCAGCGAGAAGGTCAGTGAATCTCCCGGCTGGCTTTGCCACACGCGGCCCATGCGGCCACGGCCTGCAGTCTGCCGCTCGGCCACCAACAGCGTGGGCTCAAGCAGGCCTGCACGGGCGCGGCGCATGAGTTCGCTGTTGCTGGAGTCGACCTGGGGCAGGATCTCGACGGTGAAGTCGGGCAGCCAGGGAAAGACTTGCTCCCAGATGGCTTCAGCGGGCCAGGCGGTGTGCTTGATCATCTGCTGGCACTTGTCACTCAGCGCTTTGTCGAGGTCTTCTTGACCTTTTCGGTCGATGGCTTCTTGGCCTTGACCTTCGGCTTGACATCGTCCTTGTGTTTGGCGGCTGCCTTGGTCTGGGCCTTCACTTTGGACTTGGCCTTGTCTTTGGATTTGCTTTTGGCTTTTTTCTGGCCTGGAATTTTGGGTGTGTCGGCGCGGTCTTTGGGCGAGAGCAGTGTCCCACGGCAGTTCTTGGCACCGCACCAGCAGGGGTACTCGGCCAAAAGCTTCTTGGTGTAAGGCTCGTCGATGATCAGGCCGTAGTCGTAGTTCAGCTCTTCCCCGGCCTTGATGTTGCGCAGCGCCTTGATGAAGATGCGTTCATTCTCTTCGTCGGCCTCGCAGTTGGGGTCGCAGCTGTGGTTGATCCAGCGCGAAGAGTTGCCGCCGTGCAGCGCATCGATCACCTTGTCCTCGTTCACATGGAAGTAGAAGGTGTGGTTCGGGTCATTGGGGTCGTGCGGGTGGCGGTCTTGCGCCTCGTCCCAGCTGATGATCTCGCCCACGTATTCAATCAGCGTCTCGCCCTCGGCGAGGTCTTGCAGCGCAAAAACGCCTTTGCCGTGCACGCCGGAGCGGCGCACCTGAATGCGCTTGCCGGAGGCGCTGGGGGTTGAGCGGCTGGGTGCGGAAGCGGTTGATTTGGCCACGGTGTCAAAAATTTGTTATGGTGAATTCATGTGGGCGTGCGCGTGAGCGCGTGCCCGGGCGCGTACGCACACGCGAGACAACGGGATTGTAATGACATGAAGACCTTGGTAATTGCAGAGAAGCCTTCAGTGGCTCAAGACATCGTCAAAGCCTTGACCCCCACCTCGGGCAAGTTCGAGAAACACGACGATCACTTTGAGAACGACACCTTTGTGGTGACGAGCGCCGTGGGCCACTTGGTGGAGATCCAGGCCCCCGAGCAATACGACGTGAAACGCGGCAAGTGGAGCTTTGCCAACTTGCCGGTGATTCCGCCGCACTTTGACCTCAAGCCCGTGGACAAAACCAAGAGCCGCTTGACGGCCGTGGTCAGGCAAGCCAAGCGCAAGGACGTGACGGCCATCATCAACGCCTGTGACGCGGGGCGCGAAGGGGAGTTGATCTTCCGTTTGATTGAGCAGTACGCAGGTGGCGCCAAGCCGCTGAACAAACCCGTCAAGCGCCTGTGGTTGCAGTCCATGACGCCGCAAGCCATTCGCGACGGCTTTGACAGCCTGCGCAGCGAACAGCAGATGCAGGGCCTGGCCGACGCCGCCCGCAGCCGCTCTGAAGCCGACTGGCTGGTGGGCATCAACGGCACCCGCGCCATGACCGCTTTCAACTCGCGTGACGGCGGCTTCTTCTTGACCACCGTGGGTCGGGTGCAAACGCCCACACTGGCCGTGGTGGTCGAGCGCGAAGAGCAGATCCGCAAGTTCGTGAGCCGCGACTATTGGGAAATCCATGCCGAGTTTGGGGCTGCAGCGGGCACCTACCCCGGCAAGTGGTTCGACCCCAAGTGGCGAAAAGAAGAAGACGCCGAAAAGAAAGCCGACCGCAAGTGGACGGCTCCTGAGGCGCAAGCCATCGTCGACGCGGTGCGCGGCCAAACGGCCAGCGTGACCGAAGAGGCCACACCCACCACGCAAGCCAGCCCCGGCCTGTTTGACCTGACCAGCCTGCAGCGCGAGGCCAACGGCAAGTTCGGCTTCTCGGCCAAGACCACGCTGGCGCTGGCGCAAAGCCTGTACGAGCGCCACAAGGCCCTGACCTACCCGCGTACCGACTCGCGCCACCTGCCCGAAGACTATGTGCCCGTGGCCAAGCAAACCTTCGAGATGCTGGCCGACAGCGGCATGCGCCACCTGGCCCCGCATGCGCTCACGGCACTGAACAACAACTACGTGCGCAAGATCCCGCGCGTGTTCGACAACAAAAAGGTCTCGGACCACTTCGCCATCATCCCCACGCTGCAAGCGCCCAGCGGCCTGTCCGAGGCCGAGCAAAAGTTGTATGACTTGGTCGTGCGCCGCTTCATGGCGGTGTTCTTCCCCAGCGCCGAATACCAGGTGACCACCCGCATCAGCGTGGCCGCCGGCCACAGCTTCAAGACCGTCGGCAAGGTGTTGGTCAAGCCAGGTTGGTTGGCCATTTACGGCAAAGAAGCCGCAGATGAGGTGGAGGACGCCAAAGACGGTGACAAGGGCCAGAACCTGGTGCCCGTGCAGCCGGGCGAGCAGGTCGGCGTGGAATCGGTCGAGGCCAAGGGCCTGAAGACCCGCCCGCCAGCGCGCTATTCAGAAGCCACGCTGCTGGGCGCCATGGAAGGCGCGGGCAAGATGGTCGACGACGACGAGCTGCGCGAAGCCATGCAGGAAAAAGGCCTGGGCACGCCAGCCACCCGCGCCGCCATCATCGAAGGCCTGATCAACGAAAAGTACATGCTGCGCGAAGGCCGCGAGATGATCCCCACGGCCAAGGCCTTCCAGCTCATGACGCTCTTGCGCGGCTTGCAGGTCGAAGAATTGTCAAAGCCCGAGCTGACCGGCGAGTGGGAATACAAACTCGCCCAGATGGAGCAAGGCAAACTGAGCCGTGCCACCTTCATGGCCGAGATTGCGGCCATGACCGAGCACATCGTCAAGAAAGCCAAAGAGTACGACCGCGACACCGTGCCCGGTGACTACGCCACTGTGACCACGCCCTGCCCCAACTGCGGTGGTGTGGTCAAAGAGAACTACCGCAGGTACACCTGCACTGGTGCCGATGGTGTCAGCGACGGGTGTGGCTTCTCGTTTGGCAAGTCGCCCGCAGGCCGCACCTTCGAGCCCGCTGAAGTCGAGCAGTTCATGCGCGACAAGAAAATTGGCCCGCTGGACGGCTTCCGCTCCAAGGCCGGTTGGCCGTTTGTGGCCGAGATGGCGCTCAAGTACAACGAAGAAGAAAAGAACTGGAAGCTCGAATTCGACTTCGGTGACGACAAGAAAAACGAAGAGAGCGGCGAGATCGTCGAGTTCACCGACGAGTCGCTGGGGGCCTGCCCCAAGTGCGGCAGCGCTGTGCACGAGCACGGCAGCAACTATGTGTGCAGCAAAGCCGTGCCGACCAACGAACAACCCACGCCCAGCTGCGACTTCAAGAGCGGCAAGATCATCTTGCAACAACCAGTGGAACGCGAGCAGGTCATCAAGCTGCTGAGCACCGGCAAGACCGACCTGCTCGACAAGTTCGTCAGCAACCGCACGCGCCGCAGCTTCAAGGCCATGCTGGCCTGGAATCCCGAAGAAGGCAAAGTGACGTTTGAGTTTGAGCAACGCGAAGGTGGCAAGAAATACCCACCGCGCAAGACCGCAGCCAAAACACCTTTCGGCAAAGCTGCAGCCAAAAAGACCGCCGCCAAAACGGCCAAAGCGCCCGCTGCCAAAAAAGCCGCCAAGCCTGCTGCCGAAAAAGCGCCCCGCAAAGCGGCCGTGGGCACCTTGAAGCCCAGCGCCTCATTGGCCGCCGTGATCGGTGACGGTACCTATGCCCGCACCGAGGTGGTCAAAAAAATCTGGGACTACATCAAAGCCAACAACTTGCAGGACCCGGCAGACAAGCGCTCCATCAAAGCCGATGGCAAGCTGCAAGCCGTTTTCGGCAAAGACCAAGCCACCATGTTCGAGTTGGCGGGGATCATTGGCAAGCATTTGAGCTGAAGGCGCACCGGCTTGTGTCGCCCTCCTAGAGGGTCGACAGGGCCTTAGGCATTGAAGTTCAACCCCAGTCCAGCCACCGGCCAGTCGTCTACCGCGATCAGTCGCCCTGTCGCAGACAGGGTGATGTAGGCGGTGCGGTGGCCGGGGCCACCGAAGCAGATGTTGGTGGTGTAGGGGTCGGGCAGGGGCACGTGTTGGACTTGCTGGCCGTTGGGGTTGACGATGGAGATGCCGCCGTGCAACAAGGTGGCTACGCAAATGTTGCCTTGTGCATCCACCGCCATCGAGTCAAAGCGTTGGTAGTGTCCGCCCGGTGATGCCGTGACCATGCGGGCGCCCTGGGGCGATGGCCAGGGGTCTTTGCGCACCTGGCCGGGGGCGGTGACATCAAAGGCCCACACGCGTGCGCCTTCGGTCTCGGCGTAGTAAAGCGTTTGCCCGTCGGGCGACAGCGCAATGCCGTTGGGGGTCATCACCGGCTTGGCCACGGCGTGTACGCCCGATCCGTTGGGCTGCGCATAGAACAGGCCGCCCCGGTCCATCTCGTGGTGGCGCACTTTGCCCAGGTCGGTGAAATAAAAGCCGCCATGCGCGTCAAACACCAGGTCGTTGGGGCCGCGCAGCCCGATGCCTTCCACTTGCTCGTACAGGCGCTCAAATTTGCCGGTGTTCAGGTTCACGCGCTCGATGCGCCCGCCCGAGTAGTCGTGAGCCTGGCCGATGGGGCGCAGGTAATTGCCCGGGTCGCGCGTCCATTCAAAGCCGCCGTTGTTGCAGATGTAGACCGCGCCATCGGGGCCGATGGCGGCGCCATTGGGGCCAGCGCCCAGGTCGGCCACCACCTGCACGCGCCCGTCGGCCGTCACGCGGGTGAGCGTGCCGCGTGCAATCTCGACCAGCAGCACCGAGCCATCGTCCATGGCCACGGGCCCCTCGGGGAATTGAAGTCCTGTCGCCAGTTCGCGAATTTTCATGGGGCACCTAGGTATGTTGGAACCCCCAATGTAGTGTCACCCCCATCTGTATCAAGCGGGGATTCCCTAAGCGCTGGTGCGCACGCCCGGTGCGGGCGTTCAGTTTGCGCTGATCACCTGCACCTTCACGGGCAGCGCCGCGATCAGGGCTTGCAGTTCGCGGTCCAAGTCGGCATGGCCACTGCGCTGCAGGCTCACGCTCACAGGCAAGTCGCCTTGTGCGGTCACGCGGGGGCGCGTCTCGTTGGCGCTCGCTCCATACACTTGATCGACCAAGGCCTGCACCACCGCGCCCGTGGCCAAGGTGCGCAGCTCGGGCTTGTAGATCTTGCCCACATTGGTCACCGGCATGCGCTCCAAAATGGTGATGCGCTTGGGCTTGGCGGGCGCTTCGTCCACGCGCTCGGCCGTGAAGGCCAGCAGCTCTTGCTCGCTCACCTGGGTGCCGGGCTTGAGCGAGGCAAAAGCCACGGGCAGCTCGCCCGCATAGGCATCGGGCGCGCCCACAGCGGCGCACAGCTCCACGGCGGGGTGTGCGCCCAGCGCGTCTTCGATCACTTTGGGGTCGATGTTGTGGCCGCCCCGAATGATCAGGTCTTTGGCGCGACCGGTCAGGTGCAGCCGGCCTTGCGCGTCCACAAAGCCCACGTCGCCGGTGATGAGCCAACCATCGGGCGTGAAGCTGCGGGCGGTCTCGGCCGCGTCCAGATAGCCCGAGAACAAATTGGGCCCTTGGTAGAGCACCATGCCTTTCTCGCCTACGGGCAGGGTTTGGGGAGTGGCTTGTCCATCGCTGTTCAGGCCCACGATGCGCACACGGGCGTGCGGGAGCGGCCAGCCCACGCAGCCCGCAGGCGCGCTCAGGCCCGGTGGGGCCACGGTGCTCAGGCCTGCGGTTTCGGTCATGCCCAGGCTTTCGTTGATCTGCAGGCCAAAGGCTTGTTCAAAGCGCAAGGCCAGCTCGGGCGGCAGCGGCGCGGCCCCCGTACGCACAGCGCGCAGGCGTGAAATGTCAGCCCCGGCCAGCGGCACCGCCGCCAGCGCGGCCAGCACCGTGGGCACGCCCGACATGAGCGTGCAGCCGTGGTGCGCCACCAGCCGCCAGTAGTTGGCGATCACCTCGCGGTTGCGAAACAGGCTGGGTGTGGGGATCAGGATGTGCATGCCCACCGCCAGCGAGCACAAGGCACCGGGCAACACACCGGCCACATGGAACAGCGGGTAGCCATTGATGGTCACGTCGCTGGCCTGAAAGCCTTGCATCTGCGCATTGGCCCAGGCCGTGAAGACCTGCGCCCCATGGCTGTGCCGCGCCAGCTTGGGCGCACCGGTGGTGCCACCGGTGTGAAAGTAGGCCGCGATGTCGGTGGCCTGAAACACCCGCCCGCTGAGCAGTCGGTCGCTCACTTGCAAAGCACGTGTGGCATGGAAGTCCTGTACGCCTGCGGGCAGCGCATCGCCTTGCGGCAGCGGGCCACCTTCGGGGTTGACCAGCAAAATGGTTTGCAGGGTGGGGCATTGGCTTTGCAGGCGCAGCGCTTTGGCGCGCATCTGGCTGTCGTCGTCCACGCCATGGGCGATCAGCACCTGCGCACCACTGGCCCGCAGCAAGGACACGAGCTTGTCCTCGCTCAGCAGTGGGTTCAGCGGCTGCACAATGCCTGCCGCCTCGCCACCCCACAGCGCCAGGTGGTAGGCCAGCCCGCCGGGCAGCATGGCGGCCACCACATCGGTGGACTGCAAGCCCAGCGAATGCAACAGGTTGGCCGTTTGGTGAATGCCTTGCAGCAGCTGGCCATAGGTCCAGGTGGTGGAGGCGCCGCCGACTTGTCCGGTTGCCAAGAAGGTGAGCGCGGGTCGGTCGGCGTGCACTTGCGCGCTGGCGCGGATCAGGTCGTAGGTGCTGGCCCAAGGCATGGCCTCGGCCAAGGGGGTGGCGGCCACGCGCTGCAGGTCAGCCAAGGATTGAACGGGGGAGGAGACGGTCAGGTGCATGCGTGATGGTAGCCACCGCCAGCGGGGCGCTTTGTCACGCAGGCGGCAAAGGTGGCAAAGGCTTGTGGGGCTTTGCAGCGCGTGTGCACAGGTGACAGGGGGCTGTGGCGCATGCTCACAGAATGGGCGTGCTTTTCCACTGCACACAAGAGGCCATATGCAACACATCGGATTTGTCGGCGCTTCGGGATTGATGGGCCATGGCATGGCCAAAAACATCCGGGCCAAGGGTTTTGATTTGTCGATTTCGGTTCACCAACGCACGGCGCCGGTTCAAGACCTGTTGGCCGCTGGGGCCCAGCAAGTGGGCAGTTATGCCGACTTGGCCGCTTGTGACGTGGTGCTGGTGTGCGTGACCGGCTCACCCCAGGTCGAGGCCGTGGTGGCTGGGCCCGGCGGTCTTTTGTCAAAGGCGCGTGCAGGCTTGGTCATCATCGACACCTCCACCAGCGAGCCTGAGTCCACCCGCCGTTTGGCTGCCCTGTGCGCCGAAAAAGGCGTGGTGTATGTCGATGCGCCGCTGACCCGCACGCCGATTGAAGCCGAGGCGGGCAAGCTCAACTCCATGGTGGGCGCATCGCCCGAGGTGTTTGCGCAAATCGAGCCGGTCATTCGCGCGTACAGCGAAAACGTGTTCCATGTGGGCGAGATGGGCTCGGGCCATGTCATCAAGCTGCTGAACAACTTCGTGGCGCAAGCCATTTGCACCGCCACCGCCGAGGCCTTTGCCGTGGGCGCCAAGGCGGGCGTCAACCTTGAGAAACTCGTGGAAGTCATCTCGGCAGGCGGCGTGAATTCGGGCCTCTTCCAGTTGATGTCCAAGACCTTGCAAGGCGACTATGCCGCCATGAAGTTCGAGCTGAACAACGCGACCAAGGACTTGCGCTACTACGCCCACCTGAGCGAGAGCATGAAAGTGCCCTCCATCATTGGCGCCAGCGTGCACCAGGCGCTGAGCACGGCGGTTGCCTTGGGCTACGGCAGCGAGATGGTGCCATCGCTGGTCAAGGCGCAGGCCCAGCTCAACCAGGTCACGATTGGCAAGGCCAGCGGGGCATGAACTCGGGGCTTTTGCCTGCCCACCAGGGGCGTCACATGCCTGAAGTCCATGCCGACATTTTGAGCCCCGAGCAAACCGCCAGGGCTTTGCCTTACAGCGCCTTGGTCCAAGAGATCGAGGCTTTGCTGAAAGACACCCGCGTTGCTGTGCCGCCGCGCATCGTGCAGCCTTTGCACGGTGGCGGCAGCTTGTTCGTCATGCCTGCGGCCGATGCGCAGGTGGCCATCACCAAACTCATCAGCTTCATCCCGAGCAACGCACAGCGGGGGTTGCCCACCATCCAGGGCGACATTGTCGTGTTCGACGTGCAGACCGGGCAACGCCTGGCGGTGCTCGATGGCCCCACGGTCACCGCACGGCGCACGGCCGCCGTGTCTTTGTTGGCGGCTCAAAAATTGACGCCGCCCCGCGATGGCCCTTTGCTCATTGTGGGGGCGGGGGTGCAGGGGCGTGCGCACTTGGAAGCCTTTCGCGAAGGCTTGGGGATTGAAGACGTTTTCATCGCCTCGCGCAGTGCGGCCAGCGCTGACGCCTTGGTCGCGCATGCACAAGGCTTGGGGCTGCGGGCAAAGCGTGTGGACGATCCGAATGCGGCTTTGGCCCACTGCCCCTGGGTGGTGAGCACCACGCCCGCGCAAGCGGTGGTGTTGACGGGCATGCCGCGCAGCGATGCGTTTGTGGCCGCTGTGGGCGCCTTCACGCCGCGCATGGTGGAGTGGTCGCCCGAGGTGTGCCGCCAGTTGGCTCAGACCGGCACGCTGGTGGTGGACACGCGCGATGCCGACCACGAAGCGGGCGATTTGCTGCAGGCGAATGTGGATGTGCGGGCCTTGCCCACCTTGGCCGATGTGGTCAATGCTTCGCCTTTGTGGCGGCATGCCCCAAGGCCCGACCATGGCCCCGTCTTTTTCAAGAGCTGTGGCTGGGCGGGTTGGGACCTGGCGGCAGCCCGGTGCATGGCCCGTGCGCTTGCATCACAAGGGTGATGCGCTGGGGTTTGGGGGTTTGCGCCCCACCAGTACGTATTGCAAAGCTTGGCTGTGCTGCATGAACTGTTGCGGGTCTACCCCCAGCAATTGAGCCGCTGGCTGCAGGGCTTGCAGCAGGGCTTGCCCGTTTTCAGGCTTGAACACACGGGGAATGATCTTTTCGACGACCAAACCTGTTTGTTGCAACAAGCGCCGCATGTCGCTCAGTGCAAACCAGCGGATGTGGGTGCGGTCAAACAAGCCCGCATCCTGTTGGGGCCAGTGGCCACGGATCAGTTGGGCCATCACGCTCCAGTGCTGCACATTGGGGATACACACCAAGGCACTGCCCCCTGGGCGCAAACACCTTACAGCTTGTGCAAGCACACGCTGGGGCTCGTACAGGTGCTCCAGCACATCGCCAAAAATCACATGGTCAAAGCTGTCAGGCACCAATGCCGCGGTCAATTCGGGGTCGTTTGACCAGTTGGGGATTTGGTCCAGGTTGCGCACCAAGGCCACATCGAGGGTATCGTGGGCTTTGGTCAATTCATCGGCCATCAATTCGATGCCCACATAGTGCACAAGCCCCGCGCAGCGCTGACGCACCGCCCGTGCGAAAGCCCCGGCACCGCACCCAAACTCGGCAATGTGTTGTGCAGATGGGTTGACCACCTCCAGCAAAGTGGGGTTGACGTTACCGTAATAGTGGTTTGGCGTGGCGTGCATAAGATCCGATGGAATACGGAAGTATCTTATACACAGACGCTCGCTGCACGCCGAGGCT
Source organism: Limnohabitans sp. Jir72 (assembly GCF_003063575.1). GTDB lineage: Bacteria > Pseudomonadota > Gammaproteobacteria > Burkholderiales > Burkholderiaceae_C > Limnohabitans_A. The sequence continues at coordinate 152,649 of NZ_NESC01000005.1, read as the reverse complement.
CAAGGCCGTCGCATGGGGCCTCAGCCCACCACCACCCGCGTGACCACGCGTGCCATCTCCAAGCACTTGTTGGCGTAACCCCACTCGTTGTCGTACCAGGCCACCACTTTGATGAAGGTGCTGTCCAGCGCAATGCCCGCATCGGCATCAAACACGCTGGTGCAGACTTCGCCACGGAAATCGGTCGAGACCACTTTGTCGGAGGTGTAACCCAGCACGCCCTTCAAAGCGCCTTCGCTTTGCGCTTTCATCTCGGTGCAAATTTCGGCATAGGTGGCTGGTGTTTCCAGCTCGGCTGTCAGGTCCACCACCGACACGTCCGAGGTGGGCACACGAAACGCCATGCCCGTGAGCTTGCCTTTGATGGCCGGGATCACCACACCCACCGCCTTGGCCGCGCCCGTGCTGCTGGGGATGATGTTTTCCAGAATGCCGCGCCCGCCGCGCCAGTCTTTGTTGCTGGGGCTGTCCACGGTTTTTTGCGTGGCGGTGGCCGCGTGCACCGTGGTCATCAGGCCGCGCTTGATGCCCCACTTGTCGTTGAGCACCTTGGTGATGGGGGCCAGCGCGTTGGTGGTGCAGCTGGCGTTGCTGATGATGGCCTGGCCTGCGTAGGTGTCGTGGTTCACCCCATACACAAACATGGGCGTGTCGTCTTTCGACGGCGCCGATATCACCACCTTTTTCGCACCCGCTGTCAGGTGTTTGCCTGCGCTGTCCTTGTCCAGAAACAGGCCCGTGGCTTCGATCACCACATCGGCTCCCACTTCGTTCCACTTCAGGTTGGCCGGGTCGCGCTCTTGCGTCAGGCGAATGCGCTGGCCGTTGACCACCAGGCTGTTGCCGTCCACGGCCACCGTGCCCTTGAAGTGGCCATGCACGCTGTCGTATTGCAGCATGTAGGCCAGGTAATCGGGTTCGAGCAGATCGTTGATACCGACGATTTCGACGTCATTGAAATTTTGCACCGCTGCGCGCAGCACCATGCGGCCGATGCGGCCAAATCCATTGATGCCAATTTTGGTGGTCATGTCGGTGTCTCTTTCCTTGTTGGGTGACAGCAGTGGGCTTGATGGCCAGCAGCAGAGCCAACTGCAATGTAACCATCTTATTTGAAAACATGAAACTTTGTTACATTGCGGGCGCTTGTGAAGGTTTGTTCTGGTTTAGTAACTGATGCTTCATGAGTGGCAAGACCCCAGCAAACAAGGGGCTGCAAACGACATGCGCACACAAGGTGGATACAGGGCGGGACCCATGACCTTTCTGTCCCTTGGCCTGTGCACTGTGCCCGCATGAACGTGTCGTTTCTGCGCATTGGCCTCGCAGCTTGCGACATGGGCGTGCGCTATTTCCTGCGGTGTATGCCGGGCAGCTCGGTGGCCGTCATGGCCATGGACCCATGCTCAACACCCACGGGCCGGATTTTGTAGGAGCCCACCCTGTGGGCGATGGGTGCGGGACAAGCGCTGTGTCAGCGCTGTTGTCGCCGACGGGCTGAGTGAATTTATAGGTCGGCGGCTTCAGCCGAGACATGCAGCGCTCAATCTTCCAGCAACATGCGCTGCAACGCCATTAACTCTTGCGGGCTGAGCCCGATCGCGCCGTGCAAATACTCGCGCATGCCGCCGTGCTGCTGGTCTACCGCCTCAAACGCGGCTTGTAAAAACTCCGGCTGCACTTGCCAGAGCACCTTCATCACATGCGGGTGGCCTTTGCCTTCCAGACTGGCGTCGCGCCGGTACAGCTGGTTGGTGAGCAAGTAGTCGTGCTCGATGGTGTCACGTTCAACGCCCAGCGCTGACAGCAGCAGCGCCGCCGCAAAGCCTGTGCGGTCTTTGCCTGCGGTGCAGTGAAACACCTGCGGGGTGGGTTGCTCCAGCAAATGCTTCAAGAAGCGCCCAAAGGTGTTGGCGTTGCGGTTGACAAAATCGCGGTAGGTCTCGCGCATCAGCTCGACGGTCTCTTCGGTGGTGGGCACGATGCCTTGGGCCACCAAGGCCTGCATGCGGGCAATCACGGTGGGCTCGATGGTCAGGGCCACACGCTGCACCCCCGGGATGTCGTAAGGTGTGGCGGTGTACTCGGCCACCCCACGGAAGTCCAGGCTGTGCCCCACGCCCATCGCCTGTAAACGGGCCACATCGGCATCGCTCAAACCGGCCAGATGGTCTGAGCGGAACACCCGACCACGGCGCACGCGCTGCCCGTGGGACGTCAGGTAGCCGCCGACATCACGGAAGTTGGAAGCGCCTTGCAGCAGCGCGGGGGTTACCGGGGTCATGGTCAGAAAATCCTGGATAAACGATGCATGCATTGTCGTTGCCACGCAGGGGCGAGCTTGTTGCTGCAGGCGACAAAGCCTCATCCGGCCAAGGTGAACGTGTGGGCCATGCCCTGGTTTGGCACACCGCTTGCTAGTCTTAAAAATGCACCTCGATTTGAACCCGCTCCAACCCGTCGGCCCGGGTGTCTCCAGCGCCTGGCGTGACCCCTTGGGGCTCATGCTGGCATCCACAGGCGAGGGCGTGTTCGGGGTGGATCTGGAGGGGCTGTGTGTGTTCATCAACCCGGCCGGGGCCCGCATGATCGGCTTTGAGCCCGAGCAGGTGCTGGGCCAAAACATGCATGTGCTGACACACCATTCGCATGGCGATGGGGCGCATTACCCCATGGACGACTGCCCCATTTACAACGCCTTTCGGCGCGGGGAGCCCTGTCGCATCGACAGCGAAGTGTTCTGGCGCGCAGACGGCAGCAGCTTCCCGGTGGAGTATTCGAGTTACCCGGTCTTTGACTAGGGGCAGGTGCGTGGTGCTGTGGTCACGTTTGTGGACATCACCGAGCGCAAGCGGGCCGAAGACGCTTTGCACCGGGCCAAGGACGAGCTTGAAGTGCGCGTGGCCGAACGCACCCATGCCCTGGAAACCGCTTTGCAACAGCTGCGCGAACTGGCCGCCTGGTCTGACGCTGTGCGCGAAGAAGAGCGCACCCGCATTGCCCGCGAGGTGCATGACGAGTTGGGCAGCTTGCTGGTGGCCCTCAAGATGGATGTGGGTTGGCTGGACAAGCGTTTGTCTGAGCAAGAGCAGCGCGCCGCAGAAGAGGCGCAAGCCATGCGCGAGAAGATGCGAGGCAAGTGTCAAAACATGAGCCGCTTGATCGAAAACGCGGTGGTCAACGTGGGCCGCATCATCACCGATTTGCGCCCCAGCATCCTGGACCACCAGGGCCTGTGGGGTGCGCTGGAGTGGCAGGCGCAGGAGTTTGTGCAGTCGGCTGAGCAAGAACTCAAGTGGTGCATGGAAGTGAACGAGCAACGCGTCTTGCCCGAGCCCATGGCCATGGCCGTGTTCCGCATCTTTCAGGAAATGCTGAGCAACGTGGGCCGCCACGCCCAGGCACGCACGGTGGATGTGGACATGGTGGAGCGCGAGGGCTGGTTGCACCTGTCGGTGGAAGACGATGGCTGCGGCGCCTTGCCGCAGGTGTTTGAGTCGCCGCAGGCCTACGGCATCCTGGGCATGCGCGAGCGGGCGCGTCACTTTGGCGGCGTGATCGACATTGACAGTGCGCCTGGCCGGGGTACCCGCATGCGCTTGTCCATGCCTTTGCCGGTCGGTGAGGTGCTCTCATGAACGCCACGGTGCGTGTACTGCTGGGCGACGACCACAAGATCGTGCGCGAAGGCCTGAAGATGGTCCTGGCCGATGACCCCTTGCTGCAGGTGGTGGCCGAAGCAGAGACCGGCCCCGGCGTGCTGGACGCGGTGCAAACCCTGCAAGGGCCGCAGGGCATCGATGTGGTGCTGCTGGACATCGCCATGCCGGGCATGGACGGTCTGGATGTGTTGCAGATCCTGCGTCGGGACTGGCCCGGCTTGCCGGTGTTGATGCTCAGCACCTACCCCGAAAAACAATACGCCGTGCGCTGCATCCAGTTGGGGGCCTCGGGTTACCTGAACAAAAGCACAGACCCCGATGACTTGATGGCGGCGCTGCGGCGCGTGGCGGCAGGCGGCATGCACGTCACGCCCGCCACGGCAGAGGCGCTGGCCAACCTGGTGAGCCAGGGTCGCACCAAAAGCGGGATCGAACTGCTCTCGCACCGCGAGCATCAGGTTTACCTTTTGTTGACTCAAGGCCACACCGTGACCGAAATTGGTGCACAGCTGAGCCTGGCCCCCAACACCGTGAGCACTTACCGTGCACGCATCTTGGAAAAGACCGGCACAAAGAACGATGTGGAGCTGGCTTTGTACGCGCAAAGCCAGAGCGGGGGCAATTATTGATACGGCCCAATGAAGTTTGAATGGGCGATGGTCTTTTGTCTGTGTAGGAGCCCACCCCGTGGGCGATGGTTTGCAGGGCAAAGGTGAGGGCGTGTGCCACGCCCATCGCCCACAGGGGTGGGCTCCTACAAAATGCCATCCCTTGATCGTTGGCAGAGGCTGCTTTTCTGAGAGATGCAAATCCTACAGAGCATAAACATCGCATTTGTAGGGCCAGCCCTACAAGGCATCGACAAGCCCCTCACGAAATGAAGCCGTGCCCCACAGATGGCACGCATTCAAGGATTTCTGGCCCACAGCTTGCATGGACATGTGCATCTTCAACAAAGCGAGGCCGCCATGTCTGAATTCTTTGACCCGTACAACGCCGACCGTCCCCTGATGCTCAAATGCAGCTGCGGCCGTGACCATTCGCCCGCCGACCACCACGCCGAAGTGGCCGCCGATGCAGCCGCCGCTCAGTTGCGTGCCCGTTCGGAAACCGCCGAGTTCGAAGCCTACAGCCAGGAGTTCATCGAGGCCACCTTGGTCAAGTCGCTGTTCCCGCACGATGAAGAGCGCCGCATGTTCTTGCGCGCTGTGGGCAAAAAGACCGCCATGGCCGCCATCGCCAGCGTGTTGCCCATGGCCAGCTTGCAAGCCATGGCCCAAGAAAAAGGCCCACTGGAAAAAACCAAGCTCAAGATCGGCTTCATTCCAATCACCTGCGCCACCCCGCTCATCATGGCGCATCCCTTGGGCTTTTACAGCAAGCAAGGCTTGGAAGTCGAAGTCACCAAAACCGCAGGCTGGGCCTTGGTGCGCGACAAGATGATCAACAAGGAATACGACGCTTCGCATTTCCTCTCGCCCATGCCCTTGGCCATCAGCATGGGGCTGGGGGCCAATGCCACGCCCATGAATGTGGCCACAGTGCAAAACGTCAATGGTCAGGCCATCACGTTGGCCATGAAGCACAAGGACAACCGCGACCCCAAAAACTGGAAGGGTTTCAAGTTCGGCGTGCCTTTTGACTATTCGATGCACAACTTTTTGCTGCGCTATTACCTGGCCGAAAGTGGCCTGAACCCCGACACCGATGTGCAGATCCGCGTGATCCCGCCCGCCGAGATGGTGGCCAACTTGCGTGCGGGCAACATCGACGGCTTCCTGGGCCCCGATCCGTTCAACCAGCGTGCGGTGTTCGACGAAGTCGGTTTCATCCATGTGTTGACCAAGGATTTGTGGAACGGCCACCCTTGCTGTGCCTTTGGCACCAGCACCGAGTTCATCCAGAAGAACCCCAACACCTTTGCCGCGCTGTACCGCGCTGTGCTCACGGCCGCCGCCATGGCGCGTCAGCCGGGCAACCGCGAGTTGATCGCCAAGGTGATCTCGCCTGCGCAGTACCTGAACCAGCCCGAAGCCGTGCTCAATCAAGTGCTGACGGGCAAGTTTGCCGACGGCCTGGGCAAGGTCATGAACGTGCCTGACCGCGCCGACTTTGACCCCATGCCTTGGCAGAGCATGGCGGTGTGGATGCTCACGCAAATGAAACGTTGGGGCTACATCAAAGGCGAGGTGAACTACAAACAGATCGCCGAAAAAGTGTTCTTGATCACCGATGCGCGCAAGCACATGAAAGACCTGGGTCAGCCCTTCACGCCGGGTTCGGCCTATGCCAAGCACACCATCATGGGCAAAACCTTTGATGCCGCCAAGCCCGAGGAATACCTCAAGAGCTTTGCCATCAGCAAGATGGGTTGATTGGCCATGAAAACCACACACCTCAATTTGCGAGCGGCCATGGTCTCGCTGCTCATGTTCTTGGTCTTTCTGGGGGCGTGGCAGCTGTCGGCCACCGCGCCGTCGGTGGCAGGCGCTGCCAAGGCGGGCATGACGGCCGATGAGATCGAGTACCAGAAGATGATGGGCAAGGACCCCGGTGCCGTCAAAAGCACAGGTTTTCCGCCACCGCTGGAGGTGGGCAAAGCCATCGTGGGCCATTTGGCCGATCCGTTTTATGACAAAGGCCCCAACGACAAGGGCATTGGCATTCAGCTGGCGCATTCGCTGGGCCGAGTGGGTCTGGGCTTTTTCTTGGCCGTGCTGGTGGCCTTGCCTGTGGGTTTCATGATCGGCATGTCGCCCCTCATGCGCAAGGCGTTTGACCCCTTCATCCAGGTGCTCAAGCCCATCAGCCCGCTGGCCTGGATGCCCTTGGCGCTGTACACGCTGAAAGACTCGGATGTCAGCGGCATCTTTGTGATCTTCATCTGCTCGGTCTGGCCCATGTTGATCAACACCGCCTTTGGTGTGGCGGCGGTCAAACGTGACTGGCTCAACGTGGCCAGCACGCTGGAAGTGCAGCCTCTGCGCAAAGCCTTCTTGGTCATCTTGCCGGCCGCAGCGCCCACCATCGTCACCGGCATGCGCATCAGCATGGGCATTGCCTGGCTGGTGATCGTGGCCGCCGAGATGCTGGTGGGCGGCACAGGCGTGGGCTACTTTGTGTGGAACGAGTGGAACAACCTGTCGCTGGTGAATGTGATCTTTGCGGTGCTGGTGATCGGCGTGGTCGGCATGTTGCTGGACTTGGCGTTTGCCCAGGTGCAAAAGGCGGTGACTTATGTGGAGTGACACCAGCGACCGCGAGTTGATCGCACCTTTGCCCACCGACATGTTTGCACCCCAACCCAAGGCCAAAGCCATGAACGCTTTCCTCAAAATTGAAAAACTGGGCAAGGCCTACCAAAGCGACAAGCCGGTGTTTTCGGACGTGTCCTTCAACATCGACAAGGGCGAGTTCGTCTGCATCATCGGCCACTCGGGCTGCGGCAAGACCACCATCCTGAACGTTCTCGCAGGCTTGGACACGGCCACTGAAGGCCATGCTTTCATGGACGGCCGCGAGATCGCAGGCCCCAGCCTGGAACGCGGTGTGGTGTTCCAAAGCCATGCGCTCATGCCCTGGCTCACGGTGCGGCAAAACATCGCGTTTGCCGTCAAGTCCAAGTGGCCAGAATGGAAGACGCCGCAGGTCAATGTGCATGTGGAAAAGCACGTCGGCATGGTGGGTTTGTTGCACGCCATCGACAAAAAACCCAGCCAGCTGTCGGGCGGCATGAAGCAGCGCGTGGGCATTGCCCGGGCCTTTGCCATCCAGCCCAAGATGCTGCTGCTTGACGAGCCTTTTGGCGCGCTCGATGCCCTCACGCGCGGCACGATTCAGGACGAGCTGATGACCATCGTGCGCCAGACGCAGCAGACGGTCTTCATGATCACGCACGACGTGGACGAAGCGATTTTGCTGTCCGACCGCATCTTGCTCATGAGCAACGGCAACGAATCGGGCGGCAGCTATGTGCCCGGTGGCCTGGCCGAAGTGGTGGTCAACCCGCTGCCACGCGAACGCACCCGCGCCCAGCTGCACCACCTGCCGGGCTACTACGACATGCGCAACCACATCGTCGACTTTTTGGTGTCACGCGCCAAAGCCCATTGAATTGTTTCAACCCGAATTTTCATCAACCCCCTCAAGAGGTCTTTCATGAACCGTTTAGAAGTCACCGAAAAAATCATCTCCACCAAAGTGGCCAAAGGCATCAAGTGGAGCGACGTCGCCGAGAAAGTCGGCTTGTCCAAAGAATGGGTCACTGCCGGGTGCCTGGGCCAAATGACCTTTGACGCCAAGCAAGCCAAGGTCATCGGCAAGATCTTTGGCCTCACCGCCGACGAGATCAAATGGCTGCAAGTGGTGCCCTACAAAGGCTCCTTGCCCAGCCAGGTGCCCACCGACCCGCTGATCTACCGCTGGTACGAAATCGTGAGCGTCTACGGCACCACCATCAAAGAGCTGATCCACGAAGAGTTCGGCGACGGCATCATGAGCGCCATCGACTTCAGCATGGACATCGTGCGCCAGCCCGACCCCAAGGGCGACCGCGTGAACGTGGTGCTTTCGGGCAAGTTCTTGCCTTACAAACAGTATTGAGCTGTTTCGGCTGCGCCCCTGGCTTTGTGCAAGGGGCGTGTGTATCGTTAGAACTCCCCCGTTAGGCCACAATGCGCTGATGGGAGGGGTTCAAAATGGTTCAATTTTTCAAGCTGGTTTTATGGAGTGTGTTGGGCGCGTGGGGTGCCACGAACACACTGGCGCAGGGCCTGGACAAGAAAGGCGTGGGCCTGGCCGAGTCTGTGGGTCTGGGGGCGCAGCAGTTGCAAAACTTGCAAGTGGCCTGGTACTACAGTTGGGGCCCCCAAAGCGCGGTTCACAGCAGCGCGCAGTTTGTGCCCATGGTGTTCTCGGTCCGCTCGATCAAGGCGAACATCCATGGCCCTGTCGTGCTGGGCTTCAACGAACCCGACAACGCCAAGCAGTCCAACATGACGGTCCCCGAGGCTTTGCGCTTGTGGCCGCAAGTGGTCGGCAAAGCCCCGCGCGTGGGCTCACCCGCCATGGCGGGCAACCCCGTCAGGGGCGACTGGTTGCCCGCTTTCATGCAGGGGCAGCCCAAGGTCGATTTCATGACCTTGCACTGGTACAAAGGCGCGGATGCTGCCAAGTTCATCCGCGATGTGCAGGCACTGTGCGAGGCCTATCAAAAACCGGTGTGGGTGACCGAATACGCTCCGCAAACAGCAGCGCAAGGCAAAGCTTCACCTGACAAATACAGCCAAGCGCAAGTGAACCAGTTCATCCGCGAGACCGTGGCCTGGATGAACGCCAGCCCCTGCGTAGAACGCTTTGCCTGGCACGACGCCAAGCGCGGCACATCGGCCCTGTTTGACGAGCAGGGGCAGCTCACAGACACCGGACTGGCTTATGCGCAGGCGCGCTGACTAGGCCTGAAAGGCGCTGTCGGGTCAGCGGTTAAAATCTTTCTTTCCCAAGGAGCGTTGCAGCCCGCCGCCTTTCAGGCGCAGCAGGTCAGGCTTGGGGCCTTCAATTCCTGATTGTTTTGCACAACGACGCTCACCTGTTATCCCAAGGTGAGCCTGTGTCTGTTGTCGCGTCTGAAATCGTTTCTGTTCCCCCCATGAAGTTGTCCGGTCTGGAGCCTGTCTCCATCGGCACCGGCTCGCTGTTCGTCAACGTGGGTGAGCGCACCAATGTGACCGGCTCCAAAGCCTTTGCCCGCATGATCCTGAACGGCGAGTACGAGCAGGCCTTGGCCGTGGCGCGTCAGCAGGTCGAAAACGGTGCGCAGGTGATCGACGTGAACATGGACGAAGCCATGCTCGACAGCCAGGCGGCCATGGTGCGGTTTTTGAATTTGATGGCCGGTGAGCCCGACATCGCCCGCGTGCCGGTGATGGTGGATTCGAGCAAATGGACCGTGATCGAAGCCGGTCTGCGCTGCATCCAGGGCAAGGGCATCGTCAACTCGATCAGCATGAAAGAGGGCTTGGACGAATTCAAGCGCCAGGCCAAGCTGGTCAAGCGCTATGGCGCAGCTGCTGTGGTGATGGCGTTTGATGAAAAAGGCCAAGCCGACACTTACGAACGCAAGATCGAAATTTGCGAACGCGCTTACCGCGTGTTGGTCGACGAGGTGGACTTCCCGCCCGAAGACATCATTTTTGACCCGAACATTTTTGCGATTGCCACCGGCATCGAAGAGCACAACAACTACGCGGTGGACTTCATCGAAGCCACGCGCTGGATCAAGCAGAACCTGCCGGGTGCCAAGGTGTCGGGCGGTGTGTCCAACGTGTCCTTCAGTTTCCGGGGCAACGACCCGGTGCGCGAAGCCATCCACACCGTGTTCCTGTACCACGCGATCCAGGCGGGCATGGACATGGGCATCGTCAACGCGGGCATGGTCGGCGTGTACGACGACCTGGAGCCCACGCTGCGCGAGCGTGTCGAAGACGTGGTGCTGAACCGCCGCCCTGATGCGGGCGAGCGCTTGGTCGAAGTGGCCGACAGTGCCAAGGGCGCGGCCAAAGACGAGAGCACCAAGCTGGCCTGGCGCGGCACGCCCGATGCGCCCGTGAACGTGGCGCAGCGCCTGAGCCATTCGCTGGTGCACGGCATCACCGATTTCATCAGCGACGACACCGAAGAGGCCTACCAAGAGATTCTGGCCAAAGGCGGTCGCCCGCTGCATGTGATCGAAGGCCCGCTCATGGACGGCATGAACGTGGTCGGTGACCTGTTCGGCCAGGGCAAGATGTTCTTGCCGCAAGTGGTCAAGAGCGCCCGCGTCATGAAGCAGGCCGTGGCGCATTTGCTGCCCTACATCGAGGCCGAAAAGCTGGCGCAAGAAGCCGCAGGCGAAGACGTGAAAGCCAAAGGCAAGATCGTGATCGCCACCGTCAAGGGCGATGTGCACGACATCGGCAAAAACATCGTCACGGTGGTCTTGCAGTGCAACAACTTTGAGGTGGTCAACATGGGCGTGATGGTGCCCTGCCACGAAATCTTGGCCAAGGCCAAAGAAGAAAACGCCGACATCATTGGCCTGTCGGGCCTGATCACGCCCAGCCTCGAAGAGATGCAGTACGTGGCGGCCGAGATGGAAAAAGATCCGTACTTCCGCGAACGCCAAATGCCGCTGCTGATTGGTGGCGCCACCTGCAGCCGCGTGCACACCGCTGTCAAGATCGCACCCAACTACTCAGGCCCAGTCGTCTATGTGCCCGATGCGTCGCGCAGCGTGGGTGTGGCGCAAGGTCTGTTGTCCGAACAAGCGGCCAAATTCATCGACGATCTGAACAGCGACTACGACAAGGTGCGCGAGCAGCACGCCAACAAAAAACAAACCCCCATGTGGACGCTGGCGCAGGCCCGCGCCAACAAGACACCGATCGATTGGTCACAGGGCGTGCCTGCCGCGCCCAAGTTCATCGGCCGCCGTGTTTTCAAAAACTACGACCTGGCCGAGATCGCGCAATACATCGACTGGGGTCCCTTCTTCCAGACTTGGGACTTGGCCGGGCCTTTTCCCGCGATCCTCGACGATGAGATCGTGGGCGAGCAGGCCCGCAAGGTCTATGCCGACGGCCAAGCCATGCTGCAAAAAATCATCGACGGGCGCTGGGTCACGGCCAACGCGGTGCTGGGCCTGTACCCCGCCAACAGCGTGAATGACGACGACATCGCGCTGTACACCGACGAGTCCCGCACCCAAGTCGCCATGACCTGGCGCGGCTTGCGTCAGCAGACCGAGAAGCAGCGTATTGAAGGCGTGATGCGCCCCAGCCGTTGCCTCGCCGACTTCGTGGCGCCGCAAGGCACAGCGCCAGACCATGTCGGCGTCTTCGCCGTCACCGCAGGCATTGGCGCCGACAAACGCGCCGCCGCTTTTGAAGCCGCGCACGACGACTACAGCGCCATCATGCTCAAGTCACTGGCCGACCGCCTGGCCGAAGCGCTGGCCGAGTGCCTGCACAAAAAAGTGCGCACCGACCTGTGGGGCTATGCCGCAACCGAGGCGCTGAGCAATGAAGAACTCATTGCCGAAAAATACCAAGGCATCCGTCCCGCGCCCGGCTACCCGGCCTGCCCTGACCACAGCGCCAAACAAGCCATGTTTGACTTGCTGCAATGCCAAGACATCGGCATGGGCCTGACTGAGAGTCTGGCCATGACGCCTGCGGCCAGCGTGAGCGGTTTTTACATCGCGCACCCCGAAGCGCAGTATTTCAACGTGGGCAAAGTCGGTGACGACCAGGTGCAAGACCTCGCGCAGCGCAGCGGCGTGCAAGTCAAAGACCTGCAGCGTTTGCTGGCCCCCAACTTATAAAACACCATGCGCAACTTCTGGACGGCTTGTGGCCACCAACACCTGACGCGCAACGAGCGGGGTTGGCTGGTAGCCAGCCCAGACTATTGGCGGCTGTGGCTGCAGCGCCCCGAAATGGCGCTGGTGCCCGAATCGTGCAAGGCCGAAAAGCGCTTGCATGCCGCCCTGGCCGAGTCACCCAACAAGCAGGTCACGCTAGCCGACTACAAACATTTCAAGGACGACGATGTCCGCGAAAACTACAAACTGTTTCTGCGTTTTCGCGATGATGTGGAAAGCGCGGGTTCTCTGGAAGCGGCCTACATGGGCTGGATTCAGAGCGGCAACATCCAGCTGCCGCCCTTGTTCATCGATCTGGTGGTGCAGGCCATCGTGTGCAATGTGTTGACCGGCGTGGACGATGCCTGGGTCTGGCGTGCCGCAGAGCTGCTGTTCAGACGCCAACGCATCACCGTGCAAGAGGGGCGCGTGCTGTCAGGCGACAGCGACACCCTCGACACCTTGCAAGCCACCGGTGGCTTGGGTGAGATGGGCCGCTTGTTGATGGAAGGCGGCGCGCCGCTCAAGGCGGTCGATGTGAAGGTGCTGCACCAGGACAACGAAGACCGTTACCTGTCGCAGCGCGAGGGCTTGGGGCGCTACGCCTTTTTGCTCGACATGACGCACGAAATCCAGAACGAATTACCGCACGGGCTGATCCTGAAAATGGTCAACTCACGCTCAGGGCTCAAGGCCTTGTCGGCGGTGCTCGCCCGCTGGGTACAGCATTTTCTGGGTGTGGCGGTGCAGATCGAGCCGGTGCAAAAAGTGGACGACCCCGCTTGGCGCTGGCATGTGGGTCTGGACGTCACGGCCACCGCTTTGCTCAATGATTTGTACCAAGGCACTGAGCTGACAGCTCAGCGCCAACAACAACTCATCAGCCTCTTCAAGCTGCGCTTTGACAACCCGCAAGACATGCGCGCCGATGTGCAGGGCAAGCCGGTTTATCTGGGCTTGGCGATGAACGAGCAGGGCTTGCTCAAACTCAAACCGCAAAATTTGTTGCTGAATTTGCCACTGGCCCGTGCGGCCTGAACCATGAAACTCATGGGCTCTGTTACAGAGCTTGGCCTTGACGCCTGCGCCCAGCGTGAGCGGTTTCTAAATCGCCCACCCCAAGGCTCAGTATTGCAACGTGGTCAAGGTGGGTGACGGCCAAGTGCAGGACCTCTCCCAGAGAAGACCGGACCTGCGTGATCAGCCCAGTCCCAATAACGCTTTGACAGGCGTCCAAGGCGCAGCATCGCGGGCGGACAGTTGCAGGTGGCCGGTGTGGGCAGATTGGACCAGGCGTTTCAACATGTCAGGCCGAGGTTCGACGGTGCCGGCAAAGCAAAATTCGCCCTCATGGTTGAGGATCACGATTGTCGGAAAGGTTTCGATATCGATGCCAGGCAAAGCGTCTTCGTGGTCCTCAATGTCGATCCAGTGCCAAGCATGCACAGGCTCTTCTGTGGCCATTTGCTGGAACAAGGATTCATAGCTGCGGCAAATGACGCACCACTGTGCGCACAGGCAGGCAATGTGCAAAGGACCAGAGGTAGGGAAAGAAGTCATGAAGAGAGTTTGTCACAGTTTCAAAATCACGGACCCAGCGGTGGTGCTTTGTGCACTGACTTGTCCAATGATGACGATTTGCGCATAACCGGTCGCGTGTAGCGCCACGTGCGCGTGCATCCAGCAGTGTGCCACTGCCGATGGGATGGGGCAGTACCAAAAGTTCACCTGGCGGCACCCCGCGTGTGCGCAGATACGCATCAAGACCGAGCGGTTCGCAGCGCCAGATGCTGAGCCATCCACAAGGCAGCGGTCCCCATGATGCTGGCCAGCAGCAGCCAGCCTAAAGCCAGACCATAGCCTTTGGCGGGTGACCACAGCAGCCCCACGGTCAACGGGGCAAGGGCGCGGGCCAGAGCGATGGGCACACCCATCAAACCATTGAGCTGGCCCACATGCTGGCGGCTGACGTATTGCGCCATGGCTGTGCCTTTGACGATGGTGTTCATGCCATTACCCAGACCGTAAAGCACAACAAACACCGAGGCAGCCAAAGGGTTCAGGCCCCCCGTCAACAGGACCAGAAGGCCCAGTGGGATCAAGGTGGGGATCCAGCGGTTGGCGGTGTGCACATCCCAATGGCGCTCAAAAACAAAGAGCAAGAGGCGGCCCACCACTTGGATCACGCCAATGGCGGCCGGTATGGCGATCACCCAGGCTGGTGGCAGCTGTGCCTCTTGCAGCAAAGCGATCATGTGTGCTGGCAACGCTGAAGTGACGGCCATCATGAACAATGAAAATACCGCCAACAGCCAAAAAGGAGCGTGTCGCAAATGCTCGCGCACCGGTGATTTCGCTGGTGGCTGATCGTCACCCCGGTGCGTCTGGGGCGCTGCATCCTGCAGCAGCCAAGCATGCAGCGGCGCACACACCAACAACTGCAAAGCCGCCAAAGCCCACAGCGCGTAACGCCAACCCCACAGTGCGATCCACCAGCTGGACAGCGGGATGAAAACGGTACTGGCCAGCCCCCCCAGAAATGTGAGGGTGATGATGGCGCGGCGAAAGTCTTGCGCAAAGCGCCGGGTAACCACGGCAAATGCAGGCGAGTAAAGCGTGGCCGCCAAGCCCAAGCCCAGCCATACCCAGACGGCATAAAACGCAGTGACCGATGTGACCCAACTGTGGGCCATCAGGCCCAAGCCTACCCAGATCGAACCGAGTGTCATGACCAGGCGCTCGTGCCCCGCGTCGATCCAGCGGCCCACCGCATAGGCCATCAGGCCTTCGGCCAGCAAGGCCAGGCTGAAGGCCAGCGACGATTGCGCGCGGCTCATGCCCAGCTCGGCTTCGAGCGGGGTCATGAGCAAAGAGAAGGTGTAGAACACGCTGCCCCAGGTGATGAGTTGGGGCAAGGACAGCCAGAAACTGAAGGGCCCTAAAGCCCGAGGGGCAGGGCGGCGAACAAAAAGCATGCTCGCATTATGGTGAGCCTTCTGGCTCCGAAAGGGTCACCTGTGTTCATTGCTCCTTGAGCACGCGCCGGTATTGCACCGCTTCGGCCACATGCGCGGCTTCTACCGTGTCGCTGCCCGCTAGGTCGGCAATGGTGCGGGCCACTTTCAGACTGCGGTGGGTGCTGCGGCCGCTCCAGCCCAGTTGGGTGGCGGCTTTTTGCAGCAAGGCGGTGGCCCGGTCGCTCAGGCTGGCGTGCGCGTCGATGGCCTGTCCTTGCAGGGCCGCGTTGGCGCAGCTTTGTCGGGTCAAGGCGCGTTGGCGAGCGGCCAGGGCGCGGGCCGCGATCGCTTCGGTGCTTTCGCCGGGCGGGGCGTTCAGCAGGTCTTGTGCAGGCAGGCTGGGCACTTCGATGTGCAGGTCAATCCGGTCCAGCAGCGGGCCGCTGAGCTTGCCTTGGTAGCGGCTGACCTGGTCGGGTGAGCAGCGGCAGCTGCGGGTGAGGCTGCCCAGATAACCGCAGGGGCAGGGGTTCATGGCCGCGATCAGCTGAAAGCGCGCCGGGAACTCGGCCCGCCGCGCAGCCCGTGCGATGGTGATGGTGCCGGTTTCCAGCGGTTCGCGCAGGGCTTCGAGTGCGGCACGGGGGAATTCAGGCAATTCGTCCAGAAACAGCACGCCGTGGTGCGCCAGTGAAATCTCGCCTGGCCGGGGTGGCGAGCCGCCGCCCACCAGCGCCACCGCACTGGCCGAGTGGTGGGGCTGGCCGGTGGGCCTTTGGGCCCAGCGCGCCAAATCAAAACGCCCAGCCAGGCTGGCCAAAGCCGCGGCCTCCAGTGCGTCTTCGACCGACATGGGCGGCAACAAACCCGCAAAACGTTGCGCCAGCATCGACTTGCCCGAGCCGGGCGGGCCGACCATGAGCAGCGAATGACCGCCAGCTGCTGCGATCTCCAGCACGCGTTTGACACCCGCCTGGCCTTTCACATCGGCCAGGTCGGCATACTGCGGTGCCTCGGACGGCGCCTGTGCGCTCAGGCGCGTCCAGCCCTCGCCGGGCTCGGGTGGGGGTTCGGCAGAGGGCGGCAGGAACTGCTGAACCACATCGAGCAGGTGCTGGGCGCGAAAGACCTCGGCATCGGGCACCAAGGCGGCTTCTTCGGCGCTGCCCGGGGGCAGCACCAAGCGGGTGCGCACTTGCTGCTGGCGCAGCGCCAGGCTCATGGCCAGCGCCCCACGGATGGGCCTGAGCTCGCCCGACAAAGACAGCTCGCCTGCGAATTCGTGGCCAGCCAGTTTGTGGGCATCGATCTGCCCGCTGGCCGCCAGGATGCCCAGCGCGATAGGTAAATCCAGCCTTCCCGAGTCCTTGGGCAGGTCGGCCGGGGCCAAGTTGACGGTGATGCGTTTGTTGTGCGGGAACTCCAGCCCACTGTTTTGCAAGGCCGAACGCACGCGTTCGCGGGCCTCTTTAACTTCGACATCGGCCAGACCCACCAAAGTGAAACTGGGCAGGCCATTGGCCAGATGCACCTCGACGGTGACTGCGGGCGCTTGCAGGCCGACCAATGCACGGCTGTGCACCAAAGAAAGACTCATATCCCCTCCCTGCCCCATGTTGGTGCATGGTTTGTGTGCGTGCACGCTGTCGTGGCGTGCACATCTTGTTGGAATGGGATTGAACCACGCACAGAGGGGCGGCGCACTGGTGAATGCCCCAGTTTCAAGCGCACCAGGTGTTGGCACGGTCTGTGCTTGGTGTAGATGTCCTCAACAACTTTTCAACGGAGTCCAATATGAAAAAGATCCTCGTTCCTTCCCTGATTGCACTGGCTGTTAGCTCTTTGGCTTCGGTGGCACACGCTGCAGAACCTGAAAGCACCTTGTCTTACAACGCCGGTGTGGTGAGCGATTACCGTTACCGCGGTATTTCGCAGACGCGTCTGGACCCCGCACTGCAAGGCGGCGTGGACTATGCCGACAAGAGCGGTTTCTATGTCGGCGCTTGGGGCTCCACCATCAAGTGGATCAAGGACACACAAGGCGTGACTTCCGGCTCGACCGAACTCGACTTGTACGGTGGCTACAAATTCGCAGTTGGCGACTTCGCCTATGACTTGGGCTTCCTGCGTTACCAGTACGCAGGCAACAACTACGACAAAGCCACAGCCGGCGGCGTGAACGCCAACACCAATGAAGTCTATGGCGCTGTGACCTATGGTTTGTTCACGGCCAAGTACTCGCATGCTGTGTCCGATTTGTTCGGCAACGTCAACAGCAAGAACAGCTATTACCTCGACCTGAGCGCCAATTTGGACCTGGGCGATGGTTTGAGCTTGGTGCCGCACGTGGGCCGCCAGTCGATCAAGAACTCCCCTGGCCTGAGCTACAACGATGCCTCATTGACTTTGGCCAAGGACTTGGGCAATGGCGTGGCTGTTTCCGGCGCGATCGTGGGCACCAACACTTCTGCTTACACCGTCTACAACAGCGACAAGATCCTGAGCAAAACCGGCGTCGTCCTGGGTCTGAAGTACAGCTTCTGATTCCCTTCAATATTTCAAAGGAGCCATCATGAAACTGGTGACCGCCATCATCAAACCCTTCAAGCTGGACGAAGTGCGTGAAGCACTTTCGGGCATCGGCGTGCAGGGCATCACCGTGACCGAAGTCAAAGGCTTCGGTCGTCAAAAAGGCCACACCGAGCTGTACCGCGGCGCGGAATACGTTGTCGACTTCTTGCCCAAAGTCAAGATCGAAGCGGCGGTGTCCGACGAGCTGGTTGAGCGCGTGATCGAAGCCATCGAGTCCGGTGCCCGCACCGGCAAGATCGGCGACGGCAAGATCTTCGTGTACGACCTCGAACAAGTGGTTCGCATCCGCACCGGTGAAACCGGCGGCGAAGCCCTTTGATAGACCAGAAAGAGAGTCGAAAAATGAAAAAGCTACTCGCTTCGTTGGCCCTGGGCTTGTCCCTTGGCTTTGGCTTGTTGGGCGCTGGCTCTGTGGCCATGGCCCAGACCGCACCTGCGGCAGTCACTGCACCCGCAGCAGATGCCAAAGCGGCCGCACCCGCACCGGCTGCTGCCGCTGAGGCCGCCGCACCTGCAGAAGCCGCACCCGCACCTGTGCCCAACAAGGGCGACACCGGCTGGATGATGTTGTCCACTTTGCTGGTATTGATGATGGCTGTGCCTGGCCTGGCTTTGTTCTACGGCGGCCTGGTCCGCAGCAAGAACATGTTGTCCGTCCTCATGCAAGTCATGGTCACCTTCTCGCTGATCTTGGTGCTGTGGTTCATCTATGGCTACAGCCTGGCGTTCACCGAAGGCAATGCCTACATCGGCGGGTTTGATCGCCTGTTCATGAAGGGCATCTGGGACAACGCCGCAGGCACTTTCGCGAATGCCGCCACCTTCTCGAAGGGCGTCTACATTCCTGAAGTCGTGTTCGCTGCCTTCCAGGCCACGTTTGCAGGCATCACTTGCGCCTTGATCGTGGGTGCCTTTGCCGAGCGTGTGAAGTTCACCGCTGTGCTGGCTTTCATGGTGCTGTGGTTCACCTTCAGCTACCTGCCGATCGCTCACATGGTCTGGTTCTGGATGGGTCCTGACGCTTACGCTTCCAAAGAAGTTGTGGACGAAATGACTTCCAAAGCTGGCTTGCTGTGGCAGTGGGGCGCGCTGGACTTCGCCGGCGGTACCGTGGTGCACATCAACGCCGCTGTGGCTGGCTTGGTCGGTGCCTTCATGATCGGCAAACGCGTGGGTTACGGCCGTGAAGCCATGGCGCCTCACAGCCTGACATTGACCATGGTCGGTGCCGCATTGCTGTGGGTGGGCTGGTTCGGTTTCAACGCAGGCTCTGCGCTGGAAGCCAACGGTTTCGCTGCCTTGGCCTTCATCAACACCATGCTGGCCACTGCAGCTGCCGTGATCGCTTGGTGCCTGGGTGAAGCCCTGATGCGTGGCAAAGCTTCTATGCTGGGCGCCGCTTCTGGTGCCGTGGCTGGCTTGGTGGCCATCACACCCGCAGCCGGCAACGTCGGTATCGGTGGTGGCGTGATCATCGGTTTCATCGCTGGTTTCGCCTGCCTGTGGGGTGTCAACGGCCTGAAGAAACTGCTGGGCGCTGACGACTCGCTGGACGTGTTCGGTGTGCATGGCGTTGGCGGTATCCTGGGTGCCTTGCTGACTGGCGTGTTCAACTCGCCAGCCTTGGGCGGCCCCAGCGCCGTGGGCGACTGGGTCACGGTGAGCATGGTGACTGCGGATGCCTACTCCATCGCTGCACAAGTGTGGATCCAGGCCAAGGCCGTGCTCGTGACCATTGTCTGGTCTGGTGTGGTGTCGGTCGCTGCTTACAAGATCGTTGACTTGACCATCGGTCTGCGTGTCTCGGAAGAAGAAGAGCGCGAAGGTCTGGACATCTCCTCGCACGGTGAGTCCGCTTACCACGGTTGATCCCGAGGCCTCTCAAGCGGTGACACCCGTCACCGCCCCAAAGCCCGCAGCGCTTGCGCCCTGCGGGCTTTTTTCATGGGTGCACAAGGTCCGCACATGCCGACATGGGCGAGACAGAAGGCCGCAAATGACGGTGGTAAAGTGCCCCGTCATATTTCGCATTCCTCCCATGTCAAAAACCCAAGAAGTCGACAACGCTGCAGCAGCGGATGTCCTGTCCGAGGACGCGGACGAAAAAACGCTCGTTCCTCTCCAAATTGAAGATTGGCTCACCGTGATCGTGATGGGCTTGCTGTCCCTGATCACCTTTGCCAACGTGCTGGTCCGCTATTTCACTGACCAGTCCTTTGCCTGGACCGAAGAGTTCTCGGTTTTCCTCATGATCGTGCTGGCGCTGGTGGCGGGCTCCGCATCGGTGGCACGCAATCGACAGATCCGCATCGAGTACTTTGCCGACAGCGGCTCTGAAAAACGCCAACGTGCCTTGGCCCGTTTTGGCGCGATCATGGTGTTCGCCCTGTTTGCCCTGATCGCCGTGCTCAGCGCCCGTGTGGTGTGGGACGACTTCCGCTTTGGCGAGACCTCGCCGGGCATTGGCATTCCGCAGTGGTGGTACACCATTTGGCTGCCCGTCTTGTCGACGGCGATTGCGGGTCGCGCGCTGGGCCTGTTCATCCGACGGGGGCGCCAGTCATGATCCCAACGCTCCTGTTCACCGCCTTCGTGGTGATGATGCTGATGGGCGTGCCGATTGGTGCGGCCTTGGGTCTGGCCGGTGCCGCCTGCATTGCCTTGGCCAATGGCGATGCGCAGTGGTATGGCCTCTTGGCTGTGCCGCAAAACTTCTACGCCGGTTTGGGCAAATACCCGCTGCTGGCCATCCCCATGTTCGTGTTGGTCGGCTCGATCTTTGACCGCTCAGGTGTCGCTTTGCGCTTGGTCAACTTTGCAGTCGCCATCGTGGGCCGTGGCCCCGGCATGTTGCCCTTGGTGGCGATTGTGGTGGCCATGTTTCTGGGCGGCATTTCAGGCTCAGGTCCCGCCAATGCGGCAGCGGTGGGTGCGGTCATGATCGCGGCCATGTCGCGGGCCGGTTACCCTGCGGCGTTTTCGGCCAGCGTGGTCGGCGCGGCGGCCGCCACCGACATTCTGATTCCGCCTTCGGTGGCCTTCATCGTGTACTCGGTGCTGGTGCCCGGCGCCTCGGTGCCGGCCTTGTTTGCAGCCGGCATGATCCCCGGCGTGCTGGCGGGCATTGCCTTGATCGTGCCCACTGTGTGGATGGCCCGCAAACACAAGATGGGTGCGCACGAAGCCAGCTTGCCGCGTCCCGAATTGTGGAAAAGCTTTGTCGAAGCCACCTGGGGCCTCGCTGCGCCCATTTTGATTTTGGGCGGCATGCGCGCCGGTTGGTTCACGCCCACCGAAGCCGCGGTGGTGGCCGTGTTCTATGGTTTGTTTGTCGGCATGGTGATTTACCGCACCATCAAGCCGCGCGACTTGTTCATCATCTTGCGCGAATCGGGTGAGCTGTCGGCGGTCATCTTGTTGGTGGTCTCGCTGGCGGGCATCTTTGCCTTCTCACTGTCCACGCTGGGCGTGATCGATCCGGTCACCAACGCCATCGTCAACTCAGGTCTGGGTGAATATGGCGTTCTGGCTTTGCTCATCCTCATGCTCATCACCGTCGGTATGTTCCTCGACGGCGTGTCCATCTTCCTGATCTTTGTGCCGCTCTTGTGGCCCATCGTGCAGTTCTACAAATGGGACCCGGTCTGGTTTGGCGTGATCCTCACGCTCAAAGTGGCGCTGGGTCAATTCACCCCGCCGCTGGCCGTGAACCTGATGGTGTCTTGCCGCATCGCGGGTGTGCGCATGGAAGAAACCGTGCGCTGGGTTGGCTGGATGCTGTTCTCGATGTTCCTGGTCATGCTGGCCGTGATCGCCTGGCCCGAGCTGGCCCTGTGGTTGCCGCGCCAGATGGGCTATTAAGATTGCCGCTGTACTTTTTCAAAACAAGGAGACTTTTCATGAAACTTCGCCGTCACCTGCTCAGCCTGCTGGCTGCTGCCACCGCTTTGGGTGCATTCTCGGCCCCTGCTGTTGCGGCCGATTACAAAGCCGAATACCGCCTGTCCATCGTGCTGGGTCCACCCACGCCCTGGGGCCAAGCCGCCAAGCTCTGGTCTGACATGGTCAAAGAACGCACCCAGGGCCGCATCAACATCAAGCTGTACCCCGGCGTCTCGCTCATCCAGGGTGACCAAACCCGTGAATTCAGCGCCCTGCGCCAAGGCGTGATCGACATGGCCGTGGGCTCGACCATCAACTGGTCGCCCCAGGTGAAAGAACTGAACTTGTTCTCGCTGCCTTTCTTGATGCCCGACTACGCCGCCATCGACGCGTTGACCCAAGGCTCGGTGGGCAAGAAGATTTTCCAGACGCTGGACAAATCCGGCGTTGTGCCACTGGCCTGGGGTGAGAACGGTTACCGCGAAGTGACCAACTCCAAGCGTGCGATCAAGTCGCCAGCCGACCTCAAGGGCATGAAAATTCGTGTGGTGGGCTCGCCCATTTACTCCGACATGTTCAGCGCCATGGGGGCCAACCCCACACAAATGAGCTGGGCCGATGCACAGCCCGCGCTGTCCAGCGGCGCGGTGGACGGTCAAGAGAACCCGCTGTTCCTGTTCAACGTTTTGAAGATGCAAAACGTCGGTCAGAAATTCGTGACCTCGTGGGGCTATGTGGCTGACCCCTTGATCTTCGTGGTCAACAAGGACATCTGGGCTTCGTGGACACCGGCTGACCAAGCCATCGTGCGCCAGGCTGCCATCGACGCAGGCAAGCAGGAAATCGTCATCGCCCGCAAAGGCCTGACCGAAGCCGACAAGCCCGCCTTCAAAGACATCGCCGCCATGGGCGTGACGGTCACGCACCTCACACCTGCTGAGCGCGAGGCCTTTGTGCAAGTGACCCGTCCTGTGTACGAGAAGTGGAAAAACACCGTGGGCGTGGCCCTGGTGAAAGAAGCCGAAGACGCGATCGCCGCACGCAAGAAGTGATGCCTGACGTGGCCAGCATCAACGTTGCTGGCCACGCGGTTTCTTGTCGGGTTCTTTGATCACCGACCTGCGAAGAGGCTCAGTTGTAGTGCTTCGTCGGAGCTTCAGCTCCGACAATGTTTGCTTCAGCGCAGACATTGTGTCCGGGCTCAAGCCTGCAAGCTGCGAAGAAGCTCCTCTGCGAGTCGGCACTCGCAGAGTCCGACTTATCATGACCCAAGCAATCAGCCGATCGCGCAGGCGGTGATGCGTGAGTTGCCGATGTCCAGGCTGCTCAGGGCGACGGCTTCGCCGCTACTTTGCATGGCGCTGTTTTTGACCAGCACGATTTCGGCCACGATGGAGATGGCGATTTCGGCCGGTGTTTTGGCACCCAGGCTCAGCCCCACGGGGCCATGCAAGCGCGCCAAGGCTTCTTCGCTCAGGCCAAAGTGCTCGGCCAAGCGTACTTTGCGGGTGGCCTGGTTGCGTCGTGAGCCCAAGGCGCCGACGTAAAACGCTTGGGAATTGAGGGCTTCGAGCAAAGCCATGTCATCGAGTTTGGGGTCGTGCGTGAGGGCAATGACGGCGGTGTGGGCATCGGGCTCAATGGCCACCACCACGTCGTCGGGCATGCCCATCACGCGGGTCACATGGTTCATTTGCAATGTGGCCGCATATTCTTCGCGTGGGTCACACACCAATACCTCAAAATCGAGCGACTGGGCCATCTGCGCCACGGCCTGGCTCAGTTGCCCTGCGCCAATGAGCAGCAGACGCCATCGCGGGCCAAACAAGGTGGTCAATGTGATGCCGTCAAACGCCAGGGCGTCGCTGCGGCGGGCATCGCTCAGCGTCACCAAGCCGTCCTTCAAGGACAGCGTGCGAGCGACCAGCTGATGGGCGCTGGTGCGCTTCAAAATCTCTTCAATCCAGCCTGTGTCTTGCACAGGTTCCTGCACCAGGCGCAAGGTGCCGCCACACGGCAGGCCAAAGCGCGAGGCTTCTTCTTTGGTCACGCCATAGGCGACCATGGACGGGTGCTTCAGATGTTCGTACTCACCGGCCTTGATGCGGGCGATCAGATCGTCCTCCACACAACCGCCAGAGACCGAGCCGCTGACCACACCGTCGTCACGCACAGCCAGCAGGGCACCGGGGGGCCTGGGGGCGCTGCCCCAGGTTTCCACCACGGTGACCAGGGTCACACGGTGGCTGGCCTGTCTCCAGGCCAGCACGTCGGACAAAACACGTAAATCCAGACTTTCCATCCGACGCTCCGTGGGCTCAGGCGGTGCGCAATGCGTCGGCCGTGATGGGCAGACTGCGAACCCGCTTACCTGTCAACGCGGCCACTGCGTTGGCAATGGCAGGCGCAGCCACGGCCGTGCCGGGCTCGCCGATGCCGCCAGGCTTTTCAGTGCTCTTGACCAACACGATGTCGATCTGGGGCGACTCGTACATGCGCACAGGCTCGTAGCTGTTGTAGTTGGTCTCTTGCACGCGCCCATTGACCATGGTGATCTGGTGCTTGAGCACCGCACCCACGCCGAAGGCAATGCTGGACTGCAACTGGGCTTCCACCGTATCGGGGTTGACCATGTGGCCCACGTCGGCGGCCACGGTGACTTTGTGCACGCGAACGCTGCCGTCCTTGTTCAGGCTGACTTCGGCGACTTCGGCCAAGTAGCTGTCGTAGCCTTCCATCAAGGCAATGCCGTGGGCATGGCCCTTGGGCAGTGGCTTGCCCCAGCCCGCTTTTTCGGCGGCCAGTTTCAGCACGTTGGCATAACGCGTTTTGCCAGCCAGCATTTTCATGCGGTAGGCATAAGGGTCTTGACCTGCGGTTTTGGCCAACTCGTCAATGAAGCTTTCGTTGGCGAAGGCGTTCATGCTGTGGCTCACGGCGCGCCAGTAACCGACGCGAACACCGGTGTCGTGGATGATCAAGTCGTGCTGAGTGTTGGGGATGTTGTAGCCCGTGACAGCGGCTTCAGCCATGAAGGGGTCCAGCGTGTCTTTGGGCAGACCAAAAGCACGTTGCGTGACCGACTGCGAAGCCACCTTGAAGTGCATGGCGACAGGCATGCCGTTGGCGTCCAGACCGGCCTTGAGCTGGTTGACACCGGCAGGACGGTAGTAGTCATGCATCATGTCTTCTTCGCGTGTCCACAAGAGCTTGACGGGCTTGCCCACGGCCTTGGAGATTTCCGCAGCTTGCACCACGAAGTCCAGCTCCAGACGACGACCGAAGCCGCCACCGAGGTAGGTGGTTTTCAGGGTGATGTCTTCAGGCTTGGCCTTCAGGGCGGCAGCCACAGCGCCTTGTGCGCCTTGCTGGAACTGGGTTGGGCCAATCAGCAGAATCTTGTCGCCTTGCACATGGGCCGTGAAGTTCATTGGCTCCAGGGGGGAGTGCGATTGCATGGGCGAGACGTATTCGGCTTCGACCACTTTGGCTGCGCCCTTGAGGGCGGCGGCCACATCACCTTGGGGCTTGGTGATCGCGATGACTTTGCCAGACTTGGCCGCCTGGCGCGTGCCGTCGATGACGGAGGCTGTGCTCAATGCGGCACCTGCACCTTCGTCCCACTGTACCTTGACGGTTTCCATGGCTTTTTTGGCGCGCCACCAGGAGTCAGCCACCACGGCCACACCGTCGCTGATTTGCACCACGGCCTGCACGCCGGGCATGCCCTTGGCTTGTGCGCCGTCAAAACTCTTGACCTTGCCGCCAATCACTGGGCATTGCTGCACGGTGGCGTAAACCATACCCGGCAACTTGACGTCGATACCGAATTCGGCCGTGCCGTTGGTCTTGGCTGGGGTGTCTACGCGCTTTGTGCGCTTACCCACGATGCGGAAATCTTTGGGGTCCTTGAGGGCGGGCTTCTCGGGCACGGGCAACTTGGACGCGGCACCGGCCAAAGAGCCGTAAGTGGCTTTCTTGCCGTTGGGGCCCAGCACCATGCCTTTGTCGGCCTTGAGTTGGCTGCGGTCTACGTTCCATTCGGCAGCGGCGGCCGAGATCAGCATTTCGCGCACTTGCGCACCGGCGATGCGGAGTTTTTCCCAGCTGCCGCGTACCGAGGTGGAGCCCCCGGTGATCTGTGCGCCGAGCAAAGCGTTCACATAAACCGCACCAGGAGGAGCGTCGGTGACCTTGATTTGGCTCATGTCCACGTTCAGCTCTTCAGCCACCAGCATGGGCATGGAGGTGTAGACGCCTTGACCCATTTCGGAGTGGGCGCTCAGGATCGTGATGGTGTTGTCATCAGCAATGTGCACCCAAGCGTTGGGCGTGTGCAAAGTGCCTGCGGCCATGGCCTGGCCCAATGTGCCTGGCAGGGTGACGGCCATCAGCAAGCCGCCGGAGCTTGCTGCACCGGCTTTCAGAAATGAGCGACGAGAGGTTGATGTATTGATCATGTGAAGTCTCCGGCGGTTCAGGCTTTGCGCATCGTGGCGGCAGCATCTTTGATGGCGGCGCGGATACGGGGATATGTGCCACAGCGGCAAATGTTGCCGCTCATTGCGTTGTCGATGTCGGCATCGCTGGGGTTTTTGTTTTTGGCCAGCAAGGCGGCTGCACTCATGAGTTGGCCGGACTGGCAGTAACCGCACTGGGGCACATCGTGCTTGATCCAAGCCACTTGCAGAGGGTGCGTGTTGTTCTTGGACAGACCTTCCACGGTGGCCACTTTTTTGCCAGAGACGGTGCTCAAAGGCGTCTGGCAAGAGCGCACGGCCTCACCATTGACATGCACGGTGCAGGCACCGCAAAGGGCTGCACCACAACCAAATTTGGTGCCCGTCATGCCCAATTCGTCGCGCAATACCCACAACAACGGGGTATCGGTTTCGGCATTGGCCTGGGCGGGCTTGCCATTGACTTGGAAATTCACGCTCATCAAAGTCTCCTCAAAGCGGTGTTGTTTACAGACCCTCTCACAATGACTCAAAGTTGGGCGAATTCCATTCCACGTAAACCCTTGCTTTCAGGGCTCGATGCTTCATATTTGCAAAATGCGACAGTTTTCACGCTTTTCCCCGTATGAGATTTTTTGCATAGCGGTGCGCAACCGGTTGGCAGACAAAGGGTTCTTTTGAGTTACAGCCCCCCCGGCACAAGGCTGCAAGTTCTACTTGAGGGGCAAAATCAACAACATGCTTCACAGACTTCATTCATGACCCCACAACCCCCCCCCCACTGGCAAGCGGTCACCACCGTACCGGACGGCTTGGGCGAATCGCCGTTTTGGCATCCACAAGAAAGCCGACTGTACTGGGTGGATATTCCCGGTCGCAGGCTGGCGCGCCTGACGATCAAGGGGCAGATGCAAGCGCATGGCGCTGTTGAATACTGGCCCATGGCCGAAGAGCCTGGCTGCATCGCGCCCGTGCAGGGCGGTGGTTTGATCGTCGCTCGGCGTGACGGCATTTATTTGGCCCGTGAGTGGGGGGGAGCGCTGCAACAAGTGACCGCAGCGCCTTATGACAGCACCAAACAGCGCTTCAACGACGGCAAGTGCGACGCCCAAGGGCGCTTTTGGGCAGGCAGTCTGTACGAGCCCAAAGGCCAAGCGCTGGGCGTGCTTTACATGCTGGACGGCCAAGGCCTGCACACCATGATGGGCGGCGCGCAGGATGGCGTGATCACAGCCAACGGGCTGGCTTGGTCACCCGATGGCCGCACCACCTATTGGGCCGATACGGCCGCCCACCAGGTAAGGGCGTTTGACTTTGATGCGACCACTGGCCAATTGAGCGCCGGGCGCGTGTTCCATCAAATGAGCCCCAAACCCGCTGACTGGGCCTGGGGTGATGAGGCGCCCTACGCAGGCCGCCCTGACGGCGCCGTTGTAGACAGCGAAGGCTGTTATTGGAGCGCCCAATACGAAGGCCAACGTCTCCTTCGCTTGTCGCCTCAAGGCAAAGTGTTGACCGTAGTCAAAACCCCGGTGCCCTGCCCCACCATGCCTTGCTTTGGCGGCCCGGACCTCAAGACCCTGTTTATCACCACATCCCGCCAAGGTCGCAGCCCGCAAGAGTTGCTGCAGCACCCCTATGCGGGCTGCCTGTTTGCGATGCGGATGGATGTGGCGGGGTTGGGGGTCAACAGCTTTGTCGCGAAGTGACGAGTATGGTCATTGACCAGTGATGTTCATGCTGAGGGTTTTGGCATGAGGGGTGAAAATTTGAGCGTGGAGATTTTTGCATTTCAGCAAGTGCACCATTCTTGCTCTTTGGAACACTTTTCGACTTGATTGCAGAGAGAAAATTCGCTCGAATGTCGCATCCGAGATGCGTCATGCCGTCGCGTTCATCACCAGACTGTTGTTTTACAGCTGTACAGCACCGTCTTTGCGACCTAAGAATGGTCTTAATAATTTGCAAAAGCGAATGCCAAATGACCGCACAGTGGGCTTCTTTTTTGTCCTCAGCGGGTACTTCGGTGGTGAACTGAAGGCAGTGTCCGGGTGGGGCCGACAAGATGGGTCGGCCCCACGCCATCGCTCACGTGTACTGGCACCTTCAGCTGCGCATCAGGGCTTAGGCCCCCAGGGTGCAGACAGCATCAGTTTGTTGTTTTGTTCGCGGATCAGCGGGCGGATCTTGGCGGCAAAGGCCATGAATTCAGGGTCGCTGAACACACCTGCCCAAAATGCGCGGCGGTCGGCGTCGTCGTCAAACTTCCAGATGTGGATCAGTTCGTTGAGGGCGCCGATGTCGCCCGTGAAATAGCCCACCAGTTTTTGCGGGTGCTTGGCCAGTGCCGGCCAGCCTTCGTTGGTGTAAAGGGCGGTCAGCTCGCCCATCTTGCCAACGATGGCCGAGTAGGTGCGCAGTTCATAAATGGCCATAGGGGCTTTCTATAAGGGTGGATCAAAGCCTATGGTTGTAGACAAGTTTTCATGAAATGCGACTTGGGACAAACCCTTTCAGGCCCCTTCCGGCACGATCTTCGCCCGTGCAATCACGGGTTTCCAGCGGGCCTGTTCCTGCTTGATAAAGGCTTCAAATTCTGCGCGGGTGTTGCCCACGGCCAGGGCGGTGTCCTGGCTGAGTTTGTCGCTGACGGCCTTGCTGCGTGCGGCCTTGACGGCTTCTTGTTCTAGCCGGTCGATGTGCGCCTTGGGCCATTTGCTGGGGGCCAGCAGGCCGTACCACTGCGTCATCTCGAAGCCCTTGTAGCCTTGCTCGGCCACGGTGGGCACATCGGGCAGTTGTGGCAGGCGTGTGCTGGTGCCGGTGGCAATGCACCGCAGCTTGCCCGCCTTGATGAACTGCAGCAGCGCGGGTGCGCCCACAGCGGCCGCTTGCAAACGGCCGGCCATCAGGTCGGTCAGCATGGGGCCGGTGCCGCGGTAAGGCACATGCAACATGAAGGTGTCGGTGGCCATCTTCAGGTATTCAAAAGCCAGGTGCCCTGCGCTGCCGTTGCCCGCCGAGCCGTAGTTCAGCTGGCCGGGTTTGGACTTGGCATAGGCCACGAATTCCTTGAGGTTCTTGACCGGCAGGTCGGGGTGCACCACATACAGGCTGGGCACTTTGGAGATCAGCGTGATCGGCACAAAGTCCTTGTTGGCGTCATAGGGCAGCTTGGGGAAGATGTAGGGGTTCACCGCCAGCGTGCCGATGTGGCCCAACACCAGGGTGTGCTCGTCGGTGCTGCCCGCCACTTCCTGCATGGCGATGTTGCCCGCTGCACCGGGCTTGTTGTCCACGAACACGTTCTGGCCCAGACCCTTGGCCATTTCACCGGCCACGGCGCGGGCCACGATCTCGGAGCTGCCACCGGGGGCAAAGGGCACAACCAGACGCATGGGCTTGTTGGGCCATGTATCGGCCTGGGCCAACCAGGGCGTTGCCGACAGCGCGGCGGTTTGTGTCAGCCATTGGCGGCGGGTGGTCGAAGCGTACATGCAGATCCTTGGTCAGGTCTGCACATACTAACTGGCACCGCAGTGGGTCCAGCTCGCGGGCGTTCACAATGGCGGCAAACCACCGAGCTTTGACCCATGAGCACAGATCAAGTCCCCTTGCAGGCCGCACAATTGAAAGCACTGGCCCAAAAGCCGTCCCGGGACTGCACCTGCGGCATGGGCGCTTGCGCCGCGTGGGAGAGCGTGCCCGGCCAGCGCTGGCCTGCAAAGCACGTGACGCTGTTGGGCAGTTTGTGGTCGGCCGACCGCTTTGGCCCCGAGCCGACCTACGAGGAGTTCCACCCAAACAAGACCCGCTACGACTCGGCCGATGCGCCGATTGCGCCGGCGTTTTTTCCGTACAACCGCTGCGATGTGTTTGGCTGTGGAGCCTGCGGCCGGGTGCTGCTCAAGTACACCGAGTACGGCGGCTACTACGTCGATGACCGCGTGCGGGCGGTGCAGGCCGACTTGGTCGTTGCCCACAACAAAGCCCCTGAGAACGATCGCGCATCCTGAGGGGCTTGGTCTGTGTATGACCCGGTGTGCCGGGTCTGTGGCTCAGTGGATCACTGGGCTGCCACGGCTTCAATCGAAATGTCGATGCGCACTTCGTCACCGACGTAAGGGGCGTATTTGCCCGCATTGAACTCGGTGCGCTTGATGGTGGTGAAAGCGTTGGCGCCCAGAGCAGGCTTTTTCATCATGGGGTGTGGCATGGCTTGGAAGCCGGTCACGGTCAAAGTGACGGCCTTGGTCACGCCCTTGATGGTCAGGTTGCCTTCGATAGACTTGGGCTTGTCGCCTTCAAACACCACTTTGCTGGACTTGAAGGTGGCCTTGGGGAATTTGGCGGTGTCCAGGAAGTCTTCGCCCTGGATGTGACCGTTGAAGTCCACCGAGCCGGTGTTGACCGAGGTCATGTCGATCTCGATGTCCACCGAGCCCGTTTTGGCTTCGGCGTCAAACACCACTTTGCCGCTGGTTTTGCTGAAGCTGCTCAACTGGGTCGAGTAGCCAAAGTGCACATACGAAAAACGCGGGAAGGTGTGGTTCGCGTCCACGTTGTAAGTCACCGGTGCGGCCAGTGCCGAGCCAGTGGCGACCGATGCGAAGGCCAATGCGGCGGCGAGTTTTTTCAAAGATGTCATGGGTTGTACTCCGTTGGGTTGAAATTCATTTGCCCGGTTGGGCGGTGAGGGAAAAATTGACTTGGATGTCATTGGCCACCACATCGAACTTGGCCCACATGCCTTCGCCGATGTTGAAGTCGCCGCGCTTGAGCGTGAAGCTGCCACTGAGCACACCGTCTTTGCCTTGCGCGGTGTGCTTCATGGGGAACTTCACCTCGCGGGTCTGGCCCTTGATGGTCAGGCTGCCGGTGACTTCGTATTGGTTGAGCGCGGTGGGCTTGAACTGCTTGGCCACAAAGCTGGCTTTGGGGAATGCGGCAGCGTTGAACCAGGACTTGGTGACGACTTCGTCATCGGCCTCGCTCGATCCAGCATCCACGCTGGCCAGTTCCACGTCAAAGCTGGCTTTGGCGGCATCGGCTTTGGCGGGGTCAAAGTTGACTTGTGCGGCGAATTTCTTGAAGCGCCCGTCGATGCTCACGCCCATTTGTTTGTAGCTGAACGTGACACTGCTTTTGGCGGGCACGATGGTCTGGTAAGGGGCGGCTTGTACCTGCAGGGACAAGGCGGTGGCGGCGAGCGCCAGGGTTTTGAAAATGTTCATGGTGTTCTCAGTGCTTGGTGCTGCGGGGCAACATGCGGCGCAGTGTGT
This sequence comes from Limnohabitans sp. Jir72, assembly GCF_003063575.1. Taxonomy (GTDB): domain Bacteria; phylum Pseudomonadota; class Gammaproteobacteria; order Burkholderiales; family Burkholderiaceae_C; genus Limnohabitans_A. The sequence continues at coordinate 121,416 of NZ_NESC01000005.1, read as the reverse complement.
CATCTTTGTGGACAAAGTGGTGGAAGGCTGCGGCCAGCGCATGACCGATGATCAAGAGCAACAAGCCGATGTTCAAGGCCTCGTGCAGTTCAGTGAGCGATTTGCCCAGCGCTTTGTCTTTGCCGATCAGGTCCGGAATGGGCAGCACGCCGAACCAGACGGTTTGAAAGCCCTTGGCCGAACTCATCAACCAGCCGCTCAAAGGGATGGCGATCATCAGCGCATACAGCATGAAGTGCCCTGCATGCGCGCCCCATTGCATGAGGGGCGACATGCTGCTTGGCAAGGCCGGTGGACGGTGCGTGATGCGCCAAGCCAAACGCACCCAGACCAGCACAAAGACGGTGACGCCAGCCCATTTGTGCCAAGAATACAGCTGCAATTTGTCGGGCGACAAGGGCAGGTCGCTCATGTAAAAGCCCAAGGCCAGCAGGCCAAAGACCATGAGCGCCATCAGCCAGTGCAGGCTTTTGGCAAGAGGGGTGTAGTGGGTGTTCATCGTGTGTCCTGTTCAGTGGAAAGTGTAGCCATCCATGGCGATCACATGGTCACTGATACCGCGAAAAAAAGCCTCTGGCTGTGCGCCATCGCCCGCAGCGCCTAAAGCGGTGAACAAAGGCAGCAAGTGCTCGTCGGTGGGGTGGGCGCGTTGGCCAGATGCTTGTTGGCGGTAGTTCAGCAAAGCGGACACATCGCGCTGCACCATGTGGGTGTGGACCCAGTCGGCAAACGCCTGCACATAGGCGGGCGTGGCGCCGCCTTGCATGCTCACCGTCATGAAGTCGCGCAGGTTGTGCGTCACATTGCCCGAGGCCACGATCAGGATGTTCTGCTCGGCCAGTGTTGCCAGCGCCTGGCCCACGCGCAAGGCGTGTGCCGGGCCCAGATGGCTTTGAACCGACAGGGGGACGATGGGTATGTCGGCATCCGGAAACATTTGGCGCAAGGGCGTCCAAGCGCCGTGGTCCAGGCCGCGCTGGGCGTCTTGCGCGGCAGGCAAGCCTGCGGCCTGCAAGGCGGCGACCACCTGCTCAGCGGCTTCGGGGCAGCCGGTGGCGGGGTATTGCATTTGGTACAGGCGTGGGTCAAAGCCACCAAAGTCGTGGAGGGTCTCGGGCCGGGTGGCAAAGCCCACGGTGGGCTCGGCGGTTTCCCAGTGCGGGCTGACCACCACGATGGCGCGGGGCGTGCCCAGCTGAGGCACCAACTGGCTCATGGCCGCACCCGCAGCACCGGGGTTCAGGGCAAACATGGGCGAGCCGTGGGGCACAAAAAGGACAGATCGGGGGGTGGACATGGGTGCTTTCGCTTTCGATGGGGTGACTGTAGGTCTTGCCCATGATTAGAAAAAGTAGTCAATGCGCAAATACTTGTTGCAAAATTAGCAACAATGGACAAACTCGATGCAATGCAAACCTTCGTGCGCGTGGCCGAAGCGGGCAGCTTCACCGCCGTGGCCGACCAGCTGCAGGTGGCGCGCTCGGTCATCACGCGCCAGATCGCAGCACTTGAAAAGCAACTGCGCGTCAAGCTCATCACGCGCAGCACCCGCAGCCTGACGCTGACCGCTGCCGGGGCGGCCTACCTCGAAAAGTGCCGCGTCATCCTCAACATGGTGGATGCTGCCGAGGCCAGCTTGGACGAAGAAAAAGCCGTGCCGCGCGGGCGCATCCGGCTGGGCTTGCCGCTGAGCTTTGGCTTGCAGCGGCTCATGCCCTCGCTGCTTCAGTTCGCCAAGTTGCAGCCGCACATCGAGCTGATGATGGATTTCTCGGACCAGCGCGCCAACCTGATTGAAGAAGGCATCGACCTGTCGATCCGCATCACCGCCGATTTGCAGCCGGGCGACATCGTGCGGCACCTGGGCGATTGCCGCTTGCTCACGCTGGCCTCGCCCGGCTATTTGTCAGAGCATGGTCAGCCGCTGCACCCCGACCAATTGCGGCACCACGAATGCCTGATCTATTCCATGACCATGAACGCCGCTACCTGGGCCTATGCCGATGCGGGGCAGGTCAGCGCTTTTGCGGTGCGTGGCCGCATCCGGTCTAACAATGGTGTGGCGCTCACGCAAGCGGCCGCACAGGGTCTGGGCATCACGCGCCAGCCGGACTTCATTGCCGAGCCCTTTTTGGCGCGCGGCGAGGTGCAAGAGCTCTTGCAAGACTTTGCCCCGCCCCCGTTGGGCATCTATGCGGTGTTGCCCAGCAACCGCTACATCCCGCACCGGGTGAACGTGCTGATCGAGCACTTGGCCAAGTCCTTGCGGCCTTGAGCGTGTCCCGTGCTTGACGCACGCCAGACCCATTTCGGACACAATGCGCCCACTGCCGATGCAGGCATTCATTAGGACAAGACCATGACATACCCCAACACCCAGCTTTTCATCAATGGCCAATGGTGCGACGCCGAAAGCGGCCGCACCCTGCCCGTCTTCAACCCCGCCAACGGCACCGAGATTGGCCGCTTGGCCCACGCCGGTGTGGCCGATCTGGAGCGTGCCGCCCAAGCCGCGCAAAAGGGCTTTGAGATCTGGCGCGACACGCCCGCCAACGAGCGCAGTGCCATCATGCGCAAAGCCGCCGCCCTGATGCGCGAACGCGCACCGAAAATTGCCGAGCTGCTCACACAAGAGCAAGGCAAACCCCTGGGCGAAGCCAAGGTCGAAGTGATGTCGGCGGCCGACATCATCGAATGGTTTGCCGAAGAAGGCCGCCGTGTGTACGGCCGCATCGTGTCGCCGCGCAACATCAACGTGCAGCAAAACGTGCTCAAGCAGCCCGTGGGCCCTGTGGCCGCTTTCACACCTTGGAACTTCCCGGTCAACCAGGTGGTGCGCAAGATGTCCGCCGCCTTGGCCACCGGTTGCTCGATCATCGTCAAAGCGCCCGAAGAAACCCCTGCATCGCCCGCCGAGCTGATCCGCGCCTTCCAAGACGCCGGCGTGCCCGAAGGCGTGATTGGCTTGGTCTACGGCACACCGTCCGAGATTTCCAACTACCTGATCGCGCACCCCGTCATCCGCAAAATCACTTTCACCGGCTCCACGCCTGTGGGCAAGCAGCTGGCGGCCTTGGCCGGTCAGCACATGAAGCGCGCCACCATGGAGCTGGGCGGTCATGCCCCGGTGATCGTGGCCGAAGACGGCGACATCGCTTTGGCGGTCAAGACGGCGGGCGCGGCCAAGTTCCGCAATGCCGGTCAGGTGTGCATCTCGCCCACGCGCTTTTTGGTGCACCACAAAGTCGCTGAAGAGTTCTCGCAACTGATGGCGGCGCATGCCCAGTCGCTCAAGGTGGGTGATGGCTTGGTGGCCGGCACGCAAATGGGCCCCTTGGCCAACGAGCGCCGTTTGGTGGCCATGCAAGCGATCGTGCAAGACGCCCGCGCCAAAGGCGCCAAGGTGCTGGCCGGTGGTGAACGCATCGGCACCGAAGGTCTGTTCTTTGCGCCCACGGTCTTGTCGCATGTGCCGCTGGACGCCGATGTGGTGAACAACGAGCCCTTTGGCCCCATTGCCGCGATCCGCACATTTGAAAAGATCGAAGACGCCATCGCCGAAGCCAACCGCCTGCCTTTCGGTCTGTCGGGTTATGCCTTCACCAACTCGCTCAAGACCTCGCACCTGCTGAGCCAGCGCCTGGAAGTGGGCATGCTCTGGGTCAACCAGCCCGCCGCCCCTTGGCCCGAGTTGCCTTTTGGCGGCATCAAAGATTCGGGCTACGGCTCCGAAGGCGGCCCCGAAGCGCTGGACGCGTACCTCAACACCAAAACGGTCTCGATCTTCAACGCTTGAGCGAAGTCCGACCAACGGGTCGGGCTTTAAGTGCCAATCACGCCGCCGTCGATCTTGCGGATCACCACGTTCGCAGAGCGGGGGCGGCCATCGGGCTGGTGGTCGGGCCAGCTGGAGTATTTTTGTGGCTGCTTGGGGTCGCTGCGGTCGGTGGGCGTTTCACCCGGGTGCTGCACGCTGATGAACAGGTTGCGGCCGTCGGGCGTGAAGCTCACGCCGGTGATCTCGCAGTTGGTCGGGCCGGTCAAAAAGCGGCGAACTTCTCCGGTGGCCGTGTCGCAGGCCAGCATCTGGTTGTTGCCGATGCGGGCGAACTCGCCCTTGTACATCTGCGTGGCGTGGGCATCGGTCTGGATCCACAGCAGGCCGTTGGGGCTGAAGCCCAAGCCGTCCGGGCAGCCCAAGATGTCGCCCTTCACATTGCCCTTGGCTTCGGCCCGTTCGTTGGCCGGGTCACCGGCCAGCAGCAGGTGGTTCCATTCAAAGTTCATGCCGTCAAAGTCCCCGGCTTCACGCCAGCGGATGATCTGGCCCATGCTGTTGTTGGCCCTGGGGTTGGCCGCGTCCACACCGGGCTTGCCCGGTGCGCCGCGTTGGCTGTTGTTCGTCAGCGTGCAATAGACCCAGCGTGAAGCCTTGTCGATGGCCAGCCATTCGGGACGGTCCATCTTGGTGGCGCCCAGCAAGTCACTGGCTTGGCGGGCTTTGATGAGCACCTCGCCCTGATCGGCAAAACCGTTGGCCGCCGTCAAGGGGCCTTGGCCGTGCACCAGCGGCAGCCACTGGCCCTGGCCGTTGGCATCAAAACGGGCCACATGCAGCGTGCCTTCGTCCAGCAGATGGCGGTTGGCTTTGGCGCCGCCGGGCTGCATGCGGCCAGAGCTCACGAATTTGTAGATGTATTCAAATCGGGCGTCTTCGCCCGAATAGACCACGGCGCGTTGGTCTTGCGTGAGGGCCACCCAAGCGCCCTCGTGCGCGGCGCGGCCGAGAGCCGTGCGCTTGACGGGGGTGCTGGTCGGGTCCATCGGGTCCACCTCGACCACCCAACCAAAACGGTTGGCTTCGTTGGGGTTTTGGGTGGCATCAAAGCGCGGGTCGAAACGTTCCCAGCCGTACAGGCCTTTTTCGTTCATGCCCCAGCGCTTGTGGTGGGCGCTGATGTCTTTGCCGCCGCCGAAATAGAACATCCAGTTTTCTTCGCCCGACAAATACGTGCCCCAAGGCGTGGCGCTGCTGGCGCAGTTGTTGAGCGTGCCCAGTGTGGTGCGGCCTTGCGGGTCGGCGGCGGTGCGCAGCAGGTAGTGGCCTGCGGCGGGGCCTGACATGTCAAACGGGGTGTCCATGGTGAATCGGCGCGCGTAGGCGGATGGGCGCACCATCTCCCAAGCTTGGCCATTGAACTTGACTTCATAGACCGACAGGCCGTGCGCGTTTTGCGACTTTTTGACCTTGGCCGCGTTCATCGGTTCAAAGCCGTCGGGGTGCAGCAAGCCGTCATCGGTGTACTCGTGGTTGAGCGCGATCAGGCCGTGGGTGGACGAACCGTTGATCGGGAAGAACGCCAGGCCGTCGTGGTGCATGCCCAGTTGCACCGCCTGGTCGGCCGCGCTGTTGCTGCCGTCAGTGCGAAAGGCCGGCATGTTGCCTGCGATGCCCACCGGCTCACCCCAGCGGGCAATCACCTGCGCCACGTAGCCGGGCGGCACCACCAGCGCATCGGTCTGGCCCGGCGGGATGGCGGTGAAGCCCAAGCGCGCTTGGCCTGCGCCTAAGTTGGCGCAGCCCGCCAAAGGATGCAACAAGCCCAGCAAACTGGCCAGGCCCGCACTTTTCATCACGGTGCGGCGGTTCAGTGGCAAGGCCGCGATCTGGTCGTGGATGGAGGCGTTGCCAGAACGGTTGCTGTCTTCCATGGTGGAGAAGTCTTTGGACATGCGGGGCTCCTGCTTTTTCAAATCAAGCCGAAAAGATAACCCAGGTCAGTGACCGTTGCGTGAATGCACGCGACTTGGGGCGTTGGCGTACCGACGAGACGCGGTGGCTATCGGACCATGGGGCCCTGAAAGGATCCACCCATGCACCCCTCACTTCATTGGCTGAGCGCCGTCATGCTGGCGATCCCGCTGGCCGCTGCAGGGCAAACATCGGCGGCGCTGGGCCGGGCCGATTTTCGGGACAACTGCGCCAGTTGCCACGGCAAGGCGGGCCAAGGCGATGGGCCGCTGAGTTCTTGGCTGGTCAAGCCGCCGACCGACTTGCGCACCATCGCCCAGCGCAATGGTGGGCGATTCGAGGAAGACCGACTGGCCGAGCTGATCGATGGCCGTTGGTCGGGTGACGGTGGGCCGCACGGCTGGCGCGACATGCCGGTGTGGGGGCAGGTGTTCAAACAACGCGCCATGACGCAGCCGGGCGATTCGCCCCAAACGGCGGAGTGGTCGGCCCAAGACCGGATCCAATCTTTGCTGATGTTCCTCAAAACCCTTCAACTGCCCTGAATGACTCAAGGGCTGCTGGTCTGGATGCGCTGAAGGTCAAAGCCGTTGGCGGCCAGTTTGTCGAGCAGGCTTTGGTAAGTCGCTGCGGGCAACTCGGGCGTGCGCGAGAGGATCCACAAATACTCACGGCTGGGCTCGCTGACCACCACCCATTGGTATTGCGGGTCCAGGTCGATGATCCAGTAATTGCCCCACACCAAGGGAATGAAGGACAGCCACGAGGGCGCAAAGCGCACCTGCAGGCGGGGCGAGTTGGCGCGGCCGATTTGGCGCGCCTGGCCCAGGGCCTCGCTCCACTCGCCTTTGGCGGTTTTGCAGCGGTTGAGCACCTGCACCTGGCCATCGGCTTGCAGGCTGTAGGTGGCGCTGGTGCTGCTGACGCATTTCTTTTGGAACCAGTTGGGGTACTTGGCGATCTCGTACCAGGTGCCCATGTAGCGGGGCACGTCCACCGAAGGCACCGTCGCCAAAGGCGCGGGTTGCGCCCAGGCGGCTGCGGCCATCAGTCCCAGGCAAGCGGCCAGGGCCAAGCGCTTGGCGCTTGTCAGGCGGGCCATCACACCACGATCGGGTTCAGCGCCCCGTCCATGCTCATGCAAATGCCGGTGATGTAACTGGCCTTGGACGAGGCCAAAAAGACGACCGCGTTGGCGATCTCTTCGGGCTCGGCCATGCGGCCCATCGGGATGCGGGCCACCGCTTGGGCCATGGCTTGCTCGGTGCTGATGCCTTGGTTGCGGGCATCGGCCACCATGCCTTCTTGCAGGCGGTCGGTGCGCGTCAGGCCGGGGTTGATGGCGTTCACACGGATGCCTTGGGGGCCATAGGCGGCAGCCAGTCCGACACTGGCCAGCATCAAGGCCGCATTGGCTGCGCCACCGGGCAGGTGGATCGGGCTGGCCACTTTGCCGCCGTTGCCCACCACGTTGACCACATTGCCGGTGCCCCGTGCGGCCATGCGCTGGATGGCGGGGTTCATCATGTGGATGTAGGTGAAGTACTTGGCTTGCATGGCGTCCTGCCACGCCTCGGGGGTCAGCTCGGGTGCGGGGGTGCGTTTGGCAGCGCCTGCCGAGTTGACCAGCACATCCACCGGACCCAAGGCGGCTTCGGCCGAGTCGAGCGCCATCAGGGCCGCCTGCGCGTCGCGCAGGTCGGCGGCCACGGTGTGGATGCGGTCCGATGCAAATTGGGTTTGCAAGCTTTGACGGGCCTTTTCCAGGTTGGCGGTGTCACGCGAGACAAGAGACACCTTGGCGCCTTCTTGCAAGAAGGCCTGCGCGCAGGCCAAGCCAATGCCTTTGCTGCCGCCGGTGATCAGGATGTGTTGGTTGTGAAGCTGGAGATCCATGGGGTACCTTTTGCAGTGAATGGGGTTAAGTGGTGCTGCGCAAACCTTTGATCAGGGGCTGCGCCAAACGCTCGCCTACTTGTTGCCAGAAGGCCGGGTCTGCTCGGCGAATGCGCACAATGGCATTGCCCATGTGCGCAGCGGCGGCTTGGCGCGCTTGGTCGGCATCGCCCGCTTCCACCGCTGTCACGATGGCCAGGTGTTCGGTTTGCACGTCGTTGGCAAAGTCCACGTGGCGTGCTTCGTTGGCACGGGTGACTTCGGTCACGCCATGCAAAAACTGCCCCAGGTACTCCAGCGTTTGCAGCAAAAAAGGATTGCGGGCTGCATCCGCGATGGCGCGGTGGAACCTCACATCTTCGGTCACCCCGTTGCGACCGGCTTGCACCGCATCGTCCAGGGCTTTGACGGCTTGGCGAATGGCGCGCACATCGGCGTTGGTGCGCCTTTGCGCGGCCAAGGCGGCCACTTCGGCTTCCAGCGCACGCCGCACTTCGACCATCTGGATGACGGCCTCTTGTGAGGCGGCCAGCTGGGCCTCGAAGTTCAAAGGCGCAAACGGCAGGTGCTGGTTGACAAACACCCCGCTGCCCTGGCGCGAGTCCACCAGCCCCAGCGATTTGAGGCGCGAGACCGCTTCGCGCACCACCGTGCGGCTGACCTGAAACTGCTCGACCAGGCGCGCTTCGGTGGGCAGCTTGTCGCCGGGCTGCAGGCGGCCTTGCTTGATTTCGGCGGCCAATTGCTCGGCCACCTGATCGGACAGGCGTGCACCGCTGGAGACGGGGGTGAAGTGTTGACTCATGGGGTTGTCATACAAAGAAACAAGTCAAAGCATAGCCGCAGTGGTTTTTCTTTGCTGAGCGTCAGGCGACAGCGCTGAAGTTGGGATCGATTTTTTGGTTTTTAAAATTACGGATAGGTAAATTGATTTATCAATGGTAAATTACGGGTTTTGCACCCAGGGGTGCTTTTTCACACTGCCGGAGACCACGCATGGGTGCTTACGTCAACCCGATTTATCCGTACAAATCGTCCACCGAATGGATGACGACGCCACCGCAGCGCAAGCCTTTGATCGTGATTGGCGCTGGGCCTGTCGGACTGGCTGCGGCCATCGATGCCCGCTTGCAAGGTCTCGAGGTGCTGGTGCTGGACGACGACAAAACCGTCTCGGTCGGCTCGCGGGCGGTGTGCTACGCCAAGCGTTCGCTCGAAATTTTGGACCGCTTGGGCATTGCCGACGAGGCTTGCGGCTTGGGCGTGAGCTGGAACATTGGCCGTACCTTTTTGGAAGAAGACGAGGTGTACCAGTTCAACCTGGTGCCCGATGCCGGTCACAAGCGCCCGGGCATGATCAACCTGCAGCAGTACCACGTCGAGGAAATGCTGATTGCCCGTGCACTGGAGTTGGGTGCCGACATCCGCTGGCAGCACAAGGTGACCGCCGTCACGCGCCACGATGACCACGCCACGCTGACGGTGGAAACCCCCGAAGGCACGTTTGACATTGAGGCCGATTGGCTGGTGGTGGCCGACGGCGCGCGCAGCCCGATCCGCCGCCATTTGGGTTTGGACATCGAAGGCCGCGTGTTCCAGGACCGCTTTTTGATCGCCGACGTGATCATGAAAGCCGACTACCCGGCCGAGCGCTGGTTCTGGTTTGACCCACCGTTTCACCCCAACCAAAGCGTGCTGCTGCACAAGCAAAGCAACAACGTCTGGCGCATCGACTTTCAGCTGGGCTGGGACGCCGACCCCGAGGAAGAAAAGAAGCCCGAAAAAGTCATCCCGCGCCTGAAGGCCATGCTGGGTGACGAGCGGCCGTTTGAGCTGGAGTGGGTCAGCATCTACACCTTCCAGTGCCGCCGCATGACCGACTTTCGCCACGGCCGCGTGCTGTTTGTGGGCGACGCGGCGCACCAGGTCTCGCCTTTTGGCGCACGCGGGGCCAATTCGGGCTTTCAGGATGTGGACGATTTGATGTGGAAGCTGGCACTGGTCATGAAGGGCCAGGCCGGTGACAAGTTGCTCGACACCTATGCACACGATCGCCAGTTTGCGGCCGACGAAAACATCATGAACTCGACGCGCTCGACCGACTTCATCACGCCCAAGAGCCGCACCAGCAAGACCTTTCGCAACCAGGTGCTGGCGCTGGCCAAGCACCACCCCTTTGCGCGCAAGCTGGTCAACTCGGGTCGTTTGTCCATGCCGTCTTTCTTGACCGACTCGGTGCTCAACACCCCCGATACCGACGCCTTTGAAGGCCAGATGGTGCCCGGTGCACCGATGGACGACGCACCCGTGCAAGTGAACGGACAAGATGCCTGGCTGCTCGATCAGGTGGGCAAAGGCTTCCAGTGTCTGCTGTTTGTCGATGCCGCTCCCACCGCCGAGACCTTGGCCACCTTGCAAGCCTTCCAGCAAAGCGCCGTGCCAGTGAACACCTTGATCGTGTCACCTGTCGCGCTGAGTGTGCCGGGCTGGACGGTGGTGCTTGATGTGCAGGGCTGGATGGCCAAGCGCTACGACGCCCAAGTCGGCACGGCGTATTTGCTGCGCCCTGATCAGCACGTGCTTGCCCGCTGGCGCCAACTCAATCCAGCGGCCTTGCAAGCGGCTGTGGCCCGCGCCATTTGCAAAGCCTGAGGAGGATGGACATGAACACGTCTGCACTGAAAACCGATCCCAACTTTCACGAGGCGGGCCGCCGCTTCTTCCGTGACTTTTCGCCGGGTGATGAGTTTTACGAACACCTGATCGACGCCCACAACGGCTTGAGTGACGAGCAAAGCGAAGCACTCAATGCCCGCTTGATCCTGTTGTTGGCCAATCACATTGGCGATTTGAAAGTTTTGCGCGAGGCTTTGCAACAAGCCCGCGCAGCTGGCTGAAACCCTGAGCAAGGAGACCCCTATGAAAATCAACCGCATGCACCACGTGGCATACCGCTGCAAAGACGCCAAGACCACGGTCGATTGGTACGTCAAAAACCTGAACATGGATTTTGTGCTGGCGATCGCCGAAGATCTTGTGCCTTCGACCAAGGCACCCGATCCCTACATGCACGTCTTTCTGGATGCGGGGGGAGGCAACGTGCTGGCATTTTTTGAGTTGCCCAATGCACCCGAGATGGGGCGTGACACCAACACGCCCGAGTGGGTGCAACACATCGCCTTCCAGGTCGACAGCCTGCAGGCGCTCGAAGAAGCCAAGGCGCAATTGCAAGCCAACGGCGTGGAGGTGCTGGGCCCGACCAACCACACCATTTTCAAGAGCATTTACTTTTTTGACCCCAATGGCCACCGCCTGGAGTTGGCCACCGATGTGGGCACACCCGAGATGTACCAAAAGCTCGACGAATGCAAATGGGACATGCTCGAAGAGTGGAGCAAAACCAAGCGCGCGCCCAAGCACGCCGCGTGGATGCACGATCAGGAATTCACCGCTTGAGTTGGGTGGCGGGTGCGGCTTGCGCCCGCCGCATTTCAGCTGCGCTGCAATTTGAAGACCGCCGTGCCCGCCATCAGGTTGGGCAAGACGCGCACTTCCTGGCCATGTTGCAGGCCGAATGAATCGAGCACTTGCAGCTGGTTCTTGCGGGCCAGGTCGGCAAAGTCGGCATAAGTGCCTACGCGGATGTTGGGCGTGTCGTACCACTGGTAAGGCAAGCGCTTGGTGACCGGCATGCGCCCGCGCAACACGCTCAGGCGGTTGAACCAGTGCCCGAAGTTGGGGAAGGCCACGATGCCGATCTTGCCCACTCGGGCGGTCTCGCGCAGCATCACCTCGGCGTTGCGCAGGTGTTGCAGCGTGTCGATCTGCAGCACCACGTCAAACGACTGGTCGGCAAAGACCTTCAGGCCTTGGTCCAGGTTGAGTTGAAGTACGTTCACGCCGCGTTTGGCGCAAGCCAGCACGTTGGCGTCGTCCAGCTCCACACCGTAGCCGGTGCAACCGTTGTGCTCTTGCAAATGGGCCAACAGGGTGCCGTCGCCACAGCCCAAGTCCAGCACGCGTGCGCCGTGCGGCACCAGGCGTGCAATGGCTTGCATGATCAAGGGGTCGCTCATGCGGCACCTCCGCTGTTGGGCGTCAGGGTTTGGGCGATTTGTTCAAAGTAGGCGCGCACGAGGTTCATGTACCTTGCATCGTCGAGCAAGAAGGCGTCGTGGCCGTGCGGTGCGTCGATCTCGGCGTAGCTCACGTCGCGGCGGTTGTCGATCAGGCCTTTGACCATTTCGCGGCTGCGCGCGGGCGAGAAGCGCCAATCGGTGGTGAAGCTCACCAGCAAGAATTTGCAGATGGCGCGCTCCAGGGCTTGCGACAGGTCACCGCCAAAGGCGCGCGCCGGGTCGAAGTAGTCGAGCGCCCGAGTGATCAGCAAATAGGTGTTGGCGTCGAAGTACTCGCTGAATTTGTCGCCTTGGTAGCGCAGGTAGCTTTCGATCTGGAACTCCACGTCTTGTGTGGAGTATTTGTAGCCGGTGGCGCTGTTCACGGCATTGCGCAGCTCGCGTCCGAACTTCTCGTTCATCACATCGTCGCTCAGGTAAGTGATGTGGCCGATCATGCGGGCGATGCGCAGGCCGCGCTTGGGCACCACGCCGTGCTCGTAAAAGTGGCCGTTGTGAAAGTCCGGGTCGGTCACGATGGCGCGGCGCGCCACCTCGTTGAAGGCGATGTTCTCGGCGTTCAGGTTGGGGGCGCTGGCCACCACCACCGCGTGTTTCATGCGCTCGGGGTACTGCAGCGTCCAGCTCAAGGCCTGCATGCCGCCCAAGCTGCCGCCCATCACGGCAGCCAGTTGTTCAATGCCCAAGGCGTCGAGCAAGCGGGCCTGAGCGTTGACCCAGTCTTCCACCGTGACCACCGGGAAGTCGGCGCCGTACACACGGCCCGTGTCGGGGTTGACGTGCATGGGACCGGTGGAGCCAAAGCAGGAGCCCAGGTTGTTCACGCCAATCACGAAGAATTTGTCGGTGTCCAGCGACTTGCCCGGGCCAATCATGTTGTCCCACCAGCCCACGTTGTTCGGCTGGTCGGCATAGACCCCTGCCACATGGTGCGAGGCGTTCAGCGCGTGGCAGATCAGCACCGCATTGGACTTGTCGGTGTTGAGCGTGCCGTATGTTTCGTAGCTGAGCGAATAGCCACGGATGGACGCACCGCTTTGCAAATGCAAAGCGGCTTCAAAAGTCATCGACTGTGGTGTGGCAATCAAGCGCATGGCGAAAATGAAAAAACCCGATAACGCTGAAGAAGCGATACCGGGTTGGGCTCTACCTCTTTAGCTGCATTTTGGAATCGTCTGGATTCCTGCGCCCGCAAGCTGGAGCAAATCGGCGCAATCCAAGTATAAATCAGCCCCAGCCCAGCAGTGCTGCAGCCCCCAGCACGGCAAAAATGACCGCCGACACAATATGGACCATGCGCAGCGGCACACGCTTCGTGATGGCATCGCCCAGCCAAACCACTGGCGCGTTGGCCAGCATCATGCCCAGCGTGGTGCCGGCCACCACGGTGAACCACGCTTGGTACTGCGCGGCCAGCATCACGGTGGCGATCTGGGTTTTGTCGCCCATCTCGGCCAGAAAGAAGGCCACCACGGTGGTCAAAAACACGCCCATGCGCGGCGCGTCGCCGCCCTTTTCGTCGTCCAACTTGTCGGGGATCAGCATCCACACCGCCATGACGATGAACGAGCCGCCCAGCACCCAGCGCAGCACATCGGGGCCCAGCACGGTGGTGACCCAGCTGCCCACGGCACCGGCCAGGCCATGGTTGGCCAGCGTGGCCACCAGAATGCCCAGCACGATGGGCCAGGGCTTGCGAAAACGCGCGGCCAGCACCAGCGACAGCAATTGCGTTTTGTCACCCATTTCGGCCAAAGCCACGATGCCGGTAGAGACGAGGAAAGCTTCCATGAGTGTGTGTTGACGCAGCCCATGTCCGCGCGCAAAAGTAAAACCTGATCTTACGAGACGCAGACGTGCAATCTTGGTGCTTCCGGCGGCAGGGTGCACCGAATAAGGCCGCGCGGTGGGTGTTGGCATCAAGTTGGGCATGATTCATGCTTTGCAATGGTGCAAAATGCTAAAAATAGCTTTTTTTTGCACCAATTTAAATCAAAAATCAAAGAGGACAGTGATGGATGCACTGAAACAGGGCGCAGATGCGCTCTTTATTTTGCTCGGCGGCATCATGGTCTTGGCCATGCATGCCGGTTTTGCCTTTCTGGAGCTGGGCACAGTTCGCAAAAAGAACCAGGTCAATGCGCTGGTGAAGATCTTGGTGGATTTTTCGGTCTCTACCGTGGTTTATTTTGTGGTCGGCTACGGCGTGGCGTATGGCACCAGTTTCTTTGTGGGCGCTGAAGTGCTCGCGGCCAAGAATGGTTACGAGCTGGTCAAGTTCTTTTTCCTGCTGACCTTTGCTGCGGCCATTCCCGCCATCATTTCCGGTGGCATTGCCGAGCGTGCCAAGTTCTGGCCGCAGTTGATTGCCACGGCCGTGATCGTCGGCTTTGTCTATCCCTTTTTCGAGGGCATCGCCTGGAACCAGCATTTCGGTGTGCAAGCCTGGATCAAAGCCTTCACCGGTGACGAGTTCCATGACTTCGCCGGGTCGGTGGTCGTTCATGCCATGGGCGGTTGGATCGCATTGCCTGCCGTCCTTTTGCTTGGCGCGCGCTACAACCGCTACCGCAAAGATGGCCAGGTCTCGGCACACCCGCCATCGAGCATCCCTTTCTTGGCCTTGGGCGCTTGGATTTTGATCGTGGGCTGGTTCGGCTTCAACGTGATGAGCGCACAGACCTTGGACAAAATCTCAGGCCTGGTGGCTGTCAACTCCTTGATGGCCATGGTGGGTGGCACCCTGACCGCCTTGTTGTTGGGAAAAAACGACCCCGGCTTTGTGCACAACGGCCCTTTGGCAGGCTTGGTTGCAGTGTGCGCTGGTTCTGACTTGATGCACCCATTTGGTGCCTTGGCTGTGGGCGCTGTGGCCGGCGCCTTGTTTGTGGTCATGTTCACACTGACCCAAAACAAATGGAAGATCGACGACGTTCTGGGCGTCTGGCCGCTGCACGGCCTGTGTGGTGCCTGGGGTGGCATTGCTGCGGGCATATTTGGCTTGCAGAGCCTGGGCGGTCTGGGTGGCGTGAATTTCACAGCCCAATTGATCGGTACGGTAATGGGGGTTGTCTGGGCGTTGTTCTGCGGCACTGTGGTTTATGGCCTGCTGAAAGTCAGCTTGGGTCTGAAACTCAGCCCTGAAGAAGAGTACGAAGGCGCTGACCTGACGGTGCACAAAATCAGTGCCACACCCGATCGCGAAGTGAGCTGGTAAATCTGACGCCTTGTGTTGGAAAGCCAACCATGGCGCGTTTTGCGGGGATACCCCTTGCATCTTTTTTTGTTTTATGACGCATAATGGACGAGCGTTGCTGTAGAAAAACAGCAACGCATTGTTTGCGGTGACCAGATCCGTTTCGCTTTCCTTCCGAAGTTTCAAGGTTTGTTGAATGCGCTTTCAGAGCTACATCGCTTTTATCTCTGTGTTTTGAGGAGTCCCTTTCATGGGCAACAAACTTTACGTCGGCAACCTGCCTTACTCGGTTCGTGACGGCGATTTGGAACAAGCTTTCGGTGAATTCGGTGTTGTCACCAGCGCCAAAGTCATGATGGAACGTGACACGGGCCGCTCCAAAGGCTTCGGCTTTGTGGAAATGGGCAGCGATGACGAAGCGCAAGCTGCGGTCAACGGCATGAACGGCCAGCCTCTGGGCGGCCGCAATGTGGTGGTCAACGAAGCCCGTCCGATGGAAGCACGTCCTCCCCGCACCGGCGGCGGTGGTTTTGGTGGTGGCGGCGGCTTTGGCGGCGGTCGCCGTGAAGGCGGCGGTGGCTACGGTGGCGGTCGCGAAGGCGGCGGCGGCGGTGGTTATGGCGGCGGCCGTGAAGGCGGTGGCGGCTACGGTGGCGGTCGTGAAGGCGGCGGTGGTTACGGCGGTGGCGGTGGCCGTGAAGGCGGCGGCGGCGGTTTCCGCAGCCCCTACGGTGCTGGCCCACGTGGCGGTAACGGCGGTGGCAATGGTGGCGGGCGTCGCGAAGGCGGTGGCGGCTACGGCGGCGGTTACTGATTCACGCCTGCGGCTGGGTCAATACCCAGTCCTTGAATTTTGACAAGGCCCTGCACTGCAGGGCTTTGTTGTTTCTGGGCCCGATGCATGCACAGACGCTCGGGCCAGTCTCAGTTGTCTGAGTGCCTGTGTTTTCGGGGCTGGCCCTTGAGCACGCGATCAAACACCGCATTGGGCAAGATGCGCAACAGTTTGGCCACCACAGCCATGGGCCGTGGGATGACCTGGTAGCTCGTGCCGCGTGCAATGCAGCGCACCGCCTGCTTGGCAAAGGCTTCGGCACTCATTAAAAAAGGCATGGGGTAGCGGTTGCGCTCGGTCAGGGGCGTGGCCACATAGCCGGGCGCGATGGTGGTGACGCAAACGCCGGATGCGCGCAATTCGCCACGCAAACTCTCGCAATAACTGATCACGGCGGCTTTGCTCGCGCAGTAAGCCGCATGACCAGGCAAACCGCGAATGCCCGCAACGCTGGCAATGCCCACCAGCGAGCCCGATCCGCGTGCTTGCATCCCGCGAATGAAAGGATGAAATGTGGCGGCCATGCCCAGCACATTGGTGTCCATCACCTGGCGCATCACCGCCAAGTCTTCGCGCTCGGCTGTGTCTACGCCTTGGCTGATGCCGGCATTGGCAATCACCACATCGGGCAGGCCCATTTGAGCGATGCATTGATCGGCAGCCGCGATGATGCTGTCCACGTCTTGCACGTCTGCACCATAGACCTGAAGACGATCCGGGCCCAGAGCGAGTTGCACAGACATGTCTGCGGTCCATGCCGTCAGGGCATCCAGCCGCCTGGCCACCAGCGCCACGCGCCAGCCTTGTTGCAAATAAACGGTGGCCATGGCTTGGCCAATGCCACTGGAGCCACCTGTGATGAATACCAGTCTCATGTGTGCTTTCAAGGTTTGGCCGCCAGCATGCCGCGGACGCGGCCTTCCAGCAGGTAAATGCCGCTCTTGCTGTTGAAATTCAGGGTGAGCGCGGTGAACACGTCCTTGTCGCGGGTGATTTCCACCGGGTCAGAAGACAGCAGGCGATTTTCTTTGGCCAGTGCCACCAGCCGCTCGCCCCGTAATTCAGTGCGGGGCGATTGGGCATCGGCAGGGCGAATGGCCTGCGCATTGCCAATGAGGGTCACGCGTTCACCATCACCTGTGGCGATGCCGGTTTGTGCTTGGGCGTATATCTTGACACCGGTATCGCTTTCGGAATAAACGCGTACATTGTCGATGTGCATGTCGTCCACATCTGGAAAGTGACGGCCTTTGTCACCCAGCACTTCGCGTGTCATTCGGCCCGTGGTGTCAAAGGACTTGACCGAGAAATTTTCCAGCCGGTAGTCCGGATCTTTACGCAAAGGCTTGTTCTCGTCGATACGGACCATGACGGGCATGCTGCGCACCAGCCACCAGCTGGCCAGTGCCAGAAAGCCCATCAGTATTAAAGGCAGGTAAAGCGACAGCCGGTCCAAGAATCGGCGAAAAAGGCTGATGACTTTCATGCCGATGCACCTTTGTGCGCATCCAAGCCCACATGGGCCAGCAAGCGTGCGTAATGACCGCTGGCGACCAGCAGCAGATCGCAGAAGGCGCGGGCGGCCCCTTCTCCGCCCCGCTCGGCCGTGACGTGATGCGCGATGGCCAAGGCCTGCGCATGACCATTGGCTGGCGCGCATGCGAAAGCCACCCGTTGCATCACCGGCAGGTCAGGCCAGTCGTCGCCCATGGCGGCGGCTTGTGACCAGCTCAGACCCAACTCTTTCAAGAAATCTTCAGCAGCAGGGCGTTTGTCTTCGGTGCCAAAGCGCGCATGGGTGATGCCCAGTGCTTTGAGGCGCAGGCGCAGAGGAGCCGAGTCGCGACCAGTGATGACCACTGGCGTGATGCCCGCTTGCTGCAAGAGCTTGAGGCCTTGGCCATCCAGAGTGCTGAAGCGTTTGAGCGTTTCGCCCGATTCAGAAAAGTAAAGACCGCCGTCGGTCAGCACGCCATCGACGTCGAAGAAAACCACACGGATGCCCTGCGCCTGCAGCAGCAATTCGGGTGCGTAGTTCAGGGCGGGGATCAAGGCCTGCATGTCAGATCACCTTTGCACGCATCAGGTCGTTGGTGTTGATGGCGCCGCACAGGCGGCCTGCATCGTCCACCACCAGGATGCTGGTGATGCGGTGCAGTTCCATCATCTCGGCCGCTTCCACGGCCAGCGCTTCGGCGGCGATGGTGCGGGGCTGGGGGTGCATCACATCGCGGGCCTTCAGGCCTCGCAGGTCAGCGCCCTTTTCAATCAGGCGGCGCAAATCGCCGTCGGTGAATACACCCAGCACGCGGCCTTCGTCATCGACCACCGACGAGGCACCCAGACCCTTGCTGCTCATCTCGCGCATCAGGTCCGAGAAGCCGGTGTCGAGGCCCACGCGGGGTACTTCGTCACCTTGGCGCATCACATCGCTCACATGGGTGAGCAGCTTGCGACCCAAGGAACCACCGGGGTGCGAGCGGGCAAAGTCTTCGGGCTTGAAGCCGCGTGCATCGAGCAAGGCCACGGCCAGGGCATCGCCCATGGCCAGCTGCGCGGTGGTGCTGGCGGTGGGGGCCAGGTTAAGAGGGCAGGCTTCTTTCTCGACCGAGGTGTCCAGCACCACGTCGGCATGGCGTGCCAGTGACGAGCTCAGGCCACCGGTCATGGCGATCAAGGGTACGCCTTGGCGCTTAAGCACCGGCAAGATGGCGACCAGCTCGTCGCTCTCGCCACTGTTGGAGATGCCCAGCACCATGTCCACCGTTTTGATCATGCCCAGATCGCCGTGGCTGGCCTCGGCCGGGTGCACAAACATGGCGGGCGTGCCTGTGGAGGCCAGTGTGGCGGCGATCTTGCGGCCGATGTGACCGCTTTTGCCCATGCCGGTCACCACCACGCGGCCTTGCACAGCCAGCATCATGTCCACAGCTTTGAGAAATCGTTCGTCGAGCCGGGCTTTGAGGCCCAGCAGCGCGGCAGCTTCGATGTCGAGGGTCTCGCGGGCGAGTTGAAGAGTTTGTGCATTGTGAGCGGGCATGAGGCCATTTTATCGGCCGGCATGGCAGCGCATACCCCCACTTCCTAGAACGATCAAGGGCAGGGGTCACCACGCATGAAATACGCCCTCGCGCTTGTTACCATCCAAGCATGAGCGCACTTGAGCTGACACTGCTGTATTTGCTGGCCGCCGTCTTGGGCGTGGTCGGCTGCCGCATGCTCAAACTGCCGCCCATGCTGGGCTATCTGGCTGTCGGTGTGGTGATCGGCCCCAATGCACTGGCGTTTGCACAAAACTCCGATGGCGTGAAGCACTTGGCCGAATTCGGCGTGGTGTTCCTGATGTTTGTCATTGGGCTGGAGTTCAATCTGCCCAAACTGCGCTCCATGCGCAAGCATGTCTTTGGCTTGGGGTTGTTGCAAGTGGTGGCGACATTGGTGATCGTGACCTTGACGTCCTTGTTTGTGGCGACTTTGGCGCCGACCCTTTGGAAGATGGAGTGGCAGACCGCTTTGGCTCTGTCGAGCGCCATGGCCATGAGCAGCACGGCCATTGTGGTCAAGCTCATTGCCGACCGCATGGAGCTGGAGTCCGAGCACGGCAAGCGGGTCGTGGGCGTTTTGCTCTTCCAAGATTTGGCGGTAGTGCCGCTCATTGTGATGATTCCCGCGCTGGGTGCGCCGGCTGAAGAGATGTTCAGTGCTTTGCTCGCGGCCGGTGCCAAGGCTGCAGTCCTGATTGCCTTGCTGATGACGGGTGGCCAACGCGTGATGCGCTGGTGGCTTACCTTGGTGGCCAGGCGCAAAAGCGAAGAGCTGTTTGTGCTGAACCTTTTGCTCGTCACGCTGGGACTGGCCTGGATCACAGAGTTGGCCGGATTGAGCTTGGCGCTGGGTGCTTTCATTGCCGGCATGCTGATCTCCGAGACCGAATACAAACATCAGGTGGAGCTGGACATCCGGCCGTTCCACGATGTTTTGTTGGGGCTTTTCTTCATCACCATTGGCATGTTGTTGGACTGGCACATCGTGATCGAGCGTTGGCCCTTGGTGGCGGTGCTCACTGTTTTACCGGTGCTCTTCAAGCTGGTGCTGGTGACTGCGTTGGCCAAGCTGACCGGGGCCACGCAAGGGGTAGCACTGCGCACAGGTCTGTATTTGGCGCAAGCTGGTGAGTTTGGTTTTGTGCTGCTCACACTGGGCTCTCAGCATCAGTTGATTCCGCCCACCTTGCTCAATCCGGTGTTGGCCAGCATGGTGCTGTCGATGTTGGCCACGCCCTTCATCATCCTGCACAGCAACACGATCGTGATGAAGTTGGTGGCCAGTGAATGGTTGCAGCAGTCTCTGCAAATGACCACCATCGCCCGCAAGTCGATCAACACCAGCAAGCACGTCATCATCTGCGGTTATGGGCGTTGTGGCCAGAACCTGGCCCGCATGCTCGAAAAAGAAAACATCCCTTACATGGCGCTCGACCTGGACCCCGACCGGGTGCGGCAGGCTGCAGCCGCGGGAGACTCGGTGGTGTTTGGCGATGCAGGGCGATTGCAGTCGCTCATGGCCGCTGGTCTGGCCCGCGCCAGTGCCGTCGTGATCACCTATCTGGATGTGCCTGCCGCCATGAAGGTGCTGGACCATGCACACAGTCACGCACCGCAGGTGCCGGTCATCGTGCGCACGCAAGACGATCTGGATCTGGAAAAGTTGCAACTGGCCGGTGCCACCGAAGTGGTGCCCGAGGCCTTGGAGGGCTCGCTGATGCTGGCCAGCCACGCGCTGGCGCTGGTGGGTGTGCCCATGCGCCGCGTGATCCGTCTGGTGCAAGACCAGCGTGATGCCCGTTACAACCTCTTGCGTGGTTATTTCCACGGCGCCGATGACGACACGCTGGACGAAATCGATCATGAGCGTTTGACCACAGTGGGCTTGCCCCTCGTTTCTCCTTGGTTGGGCAAGACGGTGCAAGACCTGGCTTTTCACGCCATGGGTGTGCGCGTGGTCAGTCTGCGCCGCGCCAACGGCCACACCGAAGCCGTCACCGACGACACCGAACTGAAGATCGGTGACACCCTGGTTTTGTCGGGCAAATCTCAAACCTTGGCCTTGGCCGAGGAAAAACTTTTACGGGGTTGAAGCCATGCAGGACTTGAACGTCAACGATTACCTGAAAAGCCACATCCGCACCGTGCCCGATTGGCCAGCGCCGGGTGTGCAGTTCCGCGACATCACGCCCCTCTTGCAAGACCCGCGCGTGTTTCGCGTGCTGATCGATGCCTTTGTGCACCGCTACATGGACCCGGCCTTGCGCCCCGATGTGGTGGCGGGTCTGGATGCGCGGGGCTTTATTTTGGGCTCGGTGGTGGCCTACGAGCTGGGCTTGGGTTTTGTGCCCATCCGCAAGAAAGGCAAGCTGCCCTTCACCACCGTGGAAGAAACCTACGAGCTCGAGTACGGCAGCGCCACGGTCGAGCTGCACACCGATGCGGTCAAACCCGGCCAACGCGTCCTGTTGATCGATGATTTGATCGCCACCGGCGGCACCATGATGGCGGGCAAAAAGCTGCTGGAAAAATTGGGCGCTACCGTCATCGAGGGCGCGGCCATTGTGGATTTGCCCGAGCTGGGTGGCTCTCAGCGCATCGAAGCCTCGGGTCTGAAGCTGTTCACACTGGTGTCTTTCGAAGGCCACTGACAGGGGCTGAAGAGGGACACCTGCGCGACGCGCTGTCGCGCACAGTGCTGACAGCCAGGGACGCTGCTTTTACGCTGTCCTTCTTTTGTTTGCACAGGACCGCCATGACCACCTCTGCCACCCCGCCAGCTGCTGCGGACGATCGCGTACCTTACGCCAAACCGCAACCTTGGGGCATGTCGCCCGACATGGTCATCCCCGATGTGGACACCGATGACGAACGTCTGTGGGCTCCCATTGCCCCTGGCATCTGGTCGCGCCCCTTGCATTTGAATGTGAATGGTGGGTTCTATGTTCACCTGCTCAAGGTCAAGCGCTCGGGCTTGCTGCAGCGCCATCGCCATTCGGGCATGGTCCACGCCTATGTGCTGCGCGGCAAGTGGCTTTACCTGGAGCACGACTGGGTGGCCGTGCAAGGGAGCTATGTGTATGAGCCGCCTGGCGAGACCCACACCCTGGTGGTGCCTGACGATTGCCAGGACATGGTCACCATGTTCACCGTGCATGGGGCGCTGATGTATGTGGACACACAAGGCAATGCCACCGGTTATGACGATGTGTTCACGCGCATCGAAAAGTACCGAGCACACTTCGAAAATGTCGGCTTGGGCGCGGACTATGTGAAGAACTTCATGCGCTGAGTTTTTGGCGCAAAGCATAAAAAAGGCCTGCTCTTTGAGCAGGCCTTTTGCATGAGCGCAGCAGAGATTACAGCGGCTTTTTGATCCAGTTGGCGATCTCTCCAATGATGCCTCGGCGGAAAGCCAGCACGCAGACCACGAAGATGAATCCTTGAATGATGGTCACCCATGCGCCCAGATGTGCCAGATAGTTTTCCATACTGATGATCACGGCTGCTCCCACCAAAGGCCCGAACAGGGTGCCCATGCCGCCCACCAAGGTCATCAACACCACTTCGCCCGACATGGACCAATGCACATCGGTCAGTGATGCCAACTGAAACACCAAGGCCTTGGTGCCCCCCGCTGTACCAGCAAGAGCACCAGAGATCACAAAGGCGAGCAGCTTGAACGTATCGGTGTCGTAACCCAAGGAGGTGGTCCGATCGGGATGCTCGCGGATGGCTTTGAGAATCTGGCCGAAAGGCGAGTGGATCACGCGCCAGATCAGCAGGAAGCCCATCAGGAAAATGGTCATCACGAAGATGTACATGTTGACGTTGTTTTCGAGGTCCACCAAGCCGAACAAATTGCCGCGTGGCACAGCCTGGATACCGTCTTCACCACCGGTGAAAGGCACTTGCAGACAGAAGAAAAACACCATCTGGGCCAGTGCCAAGGTGATCATCGCAAAGTAAATGCCTTGGCGACGGATGGCCAGTAGGCCGACCACCAGGGCCAAAGTGGCCGATGACACGGTGCCCAGCAGCACGCACAGTTCGGGGTTGAGCCCCCAAGACTTGGCCGAGTAGGCAGCGACATAACCGGCCGAGCCCATGAACATGGCATGGCCAAAAGACAGCAGACCCCCAAAGCCCAGCAACAGGTTGAAGGCGCTCGCAAACAAGGCGAAACACATCACCTTCATCAAGAACACGGGGTACACCCACATTGGGGCGATGGCCAGGATGGCCGTCATGAGGGCAAACGCCACCCACAGGTGCTTGGAGGATTTGGCCGATGAAGTGGCAGAAATCGCGTTGGACATGGTGTTACTTCTGTGTGCCGAACAGACCGGCGGGCTTGATGAGCAGGACGATGGTCATGATCACGAAAATGACCACGTTGGACGCTTCGGGGTAGAACACCTTGGTCAGGCCTTCGATCAGACCCAAGCCAAAGCCCGTCAGGATGGCGCCCATGATGGAGCCCATGCCCCCCACCACCACCACGGCAAACACCACGATGATCAGGTCGGCACCCATGGTGGGGTTGACTTGGTAAATGGGCGCAGCCATCACACCGGCCAATGCGGCCAAGCCAACGCCAAAGCCATAGGTCAGGGTGATCATGCGCGGCACGTTGATACCAAAGGCCTGCACCAGGCTGGGGTTCTCGGTGGCGGCACGCAGGTAGCCCCCGAGCTTGGTGCGCTCGATCACGTACCAAGTGGACAGACACACCACCAAGGATGCCACGATGACCCATGCTCTGTACTTCGGCAGAAACATGAAGCCAGTGTTGAACGCGCCTTGGAAGACTTCAGGCACCGGGTAAGGCATGCCTGAAGAGCCGAATTCGTTGCGGAACAGACCCTGAATGATCAGCGCCAGACCGAAAGTGAGCAGCAGACCATACAGATGGTCAAGCTTGTAGAGTTGTTTGAGCATGGTGCGCTCGATCAGCACACCGCTGGCACCCACGATGAACGGTGTCAGCACCAGAGCCAACCAATAGTTGACGCCCAGTTTGTTCAGGCCCAGGTAGGCCACAAATGCGCCCAGCATGTACTGGGCACCGTGTGAAAAATTGATGATGTTCAGCAAGCCGAAAATCACGGCCAGGCCTAAGGAGAGCAGCGCATAAAAGGACCCGTTGATGAGTCCGATTAGCAGCTGCCCGAACAAGGCTTGAGAGGGAATGCCAAAGATTTCCATGGTGATTTCAGGCTTGCGTGAACAGGGGTTGGATTACTTCTTGACCAGAGGGCAGTCGCCTTCGTTCAGGGGACGGAAGGCTTCTGCAGCGGGGATGGTGGCTGCGACCTTGTAGTAGTCGTATGGGCCTTTGGATTCCGAAGGCTTCTTGACTTCAAACAGGTAAGCAGGGTGAATCTTGCGACCGTCAGCACGGATGGAGCCTTTGCCGAACAAGATGTCGTCTGTGGGCAGGTCCTTCATCTTGGCAATGACTTTGAGACCGTCATCGGTCTTGCCCGCATCCACTGCCTTCAGGTAGTGGATCACACTGGCGTATACACCTGCTTGGTCTGACGAAGGCATTTTGCCGCCGTGCTGTGCAGCAAAACGCTTGGACCATGCGCGAGTCTGGTCGTTCAGATCCCAATAAAAGGTCTCGGTCAAGAGCAGGCCTTGGGCTTTTTCCAGACCCAGTGCGTGCACGTCGGTCAGGAACACCAGCATACCGGCGAGGTTCTGGCCACCTTTGACAATGCCGAACTCGGACGCTTGTTTGATGGAGTTGATGGTGTCAGCACCCGCGTTGGCCAAGCCAATGATCTTGGCTTTGGAGGCTTGCGCTTGCAGCAGGAAGGACGAGAAGTCTTGTGTTGGGAAAGGGGTGCGAACTTTGCCCACCACTTTGCCACCGTTTTTGACCACCACGGCTTCGGTGTCGCGCTCCAGGGCGTGACCGAAGGCGTAGTCAGCGGTCAGGAAGAACCAGCTGCTGCCGCCGTTTTTCACAATGGCTTTGCCGGTGCCGTTGGCCAGCATCCAGGTGTCGTACAACCAGTGCACCACGTTGGCGTTGCAGGACTTGCCGGTCAGGTCGGCGGTGGCCGAGCCGGTGTTCACGTGGGCCTTGTTCTTGTCTTTGGAAATTTGGGCAATGGCCAGACCCACAGACGATGTGGGCACGTCGGTGATCATGTCGACCTTGTCGGTGTCGTACCACTGGCGGGCGATGTTGGAGCCGATGTCGGGTTTGTTCTGGTGGTCGGCGCTCACGACTTCCACTTTGAGTGTGCTCTTGGTGGCCTTGATGTAGTCCTCAACCGCCATCTTGGCGGCGACCACGGAGCCTGGACCGCCGATGTCGGAGTAAGGGCCTGACATGTCGCTGAGCACACCGATCTTGACCAGATTATCAGACACTTGTGCCTGTGCCGTACCGGCAAATGCACATGCGGCCAAAGCGGCCGTTGCGAGAAGTTTGCGTTTCATGGGATCTCTCCTGTGGGATGGGTAAAAAAATGAATCAGACGCCGAGGTATTCATGCAGCATCGGCATCTTGGCCTGCAGCTCGCTGGCTGCAAAGCCTTCGATGATGCGACCGTGTTCCATCACGTAGAAGCGGTCGGCCAATGGCGCAGCAAAGCGGAAGTTTTGTTCGACCATGATGATGGTGAAACCCTTGGCCTTGAGCGAGAGGATCATGCGGGCCAGCGCCTGCACGATCACTGGGGCCAGACCTTCAGAGATTTCATCGAGCAGCAAAAGCTTGGCACCCGTGCGCAGGATGCGGCCCACGGCCAGCATCTGCTGCTCACCACCTGACAAACGTGTGCCGGGGCTGTTCTTGCGCTCCAGCAGGTTGGGGAACATCTCGTAAATCTCGTTGATGGGCATGCCGCCGCCAGCAATCACGGGGGGCAGCAGCAGGTTTTCTTCGCAGCTGAGCGAGGCAAAAATGCCGCGCTCCTCAGGGCAGTAGCCAATGCCCAGTTTGGCGATGTTGTGCGGTGCCATGTCGATCGACTCGCGGCCGTTGATCGTGATCGAGCCGGTGCGCTTGCCCACCAAGCCCACGATGGACTTGACCGTGGTGGTGCGGCCCGCGCCGTTGCGGCCCAGCAGCGTGACCACTTCGCCTTTGTGAACCGTGAGGTCCACGCCGTGCAGGATGTGCGACTCGCCGTACCAAGCGTGCAGGTTGCTGATGCGCAGGAATTCGTCGGAATCAGCCATGGGCCCCCTCCAACTCGGTTGCGACTGTGCCCATGTAGGCTTCCAGCACTTGGGGGTTTTGAGACACCACTTCGTAAGGTCCTTCTGCGATGACTTGGCCGCGTTGCAGCACACTGATGGTGTCGGCAATGCTGGAGACCACGTTCATGTTGTGCTCCACCATCAAGATGGTGCGGTTGGCACCGACCTTTTTGATCAGCTGCGTCACGCGGTCCACGTCTTCGTGGCCCATGCCCTGGGTGGGCTCGTCCAGCAGCATCAGCTCGGGGTTCATGGCCAGCGTGGTGGCAATCTCCAGGGCGCGTTTACGGCCATAAGGCAGCTCCACCGCCGTCAGGTCGGCCATGCTGCCCAAATCGACTTCGTCGAGCAAGGCCATGGCTTTGTCGTTGAGCTGGTCGAGCACGCGCTCGGAGCGCCAGAAATGCATGGACATGCCGGTGTTGCGTTGCAAGGCGATGCGCACGTTTTCCATCACCGTGAGGTTAGGGAAAGTGGCCGAAATCTGGAACGAGCGCACCAAACCACGCCGTGCCACCTGGGCAGGCTTCTCAGCGGTGATGTCCTGGCCGTTGAACAAAATCTGCCCACGTGTGGGGATCAGGAACTTGGTCAGCAGGTTGAAGACCGTGGTTTTGCCTGCGCCATTGGGGCCGATCAGGGCGTGGATCTGCCCGCGCTGGACCCCCAGATTGACGCCGTTGACGGCGACAAAGCCTTTGAACTCTTTGACGAGCTCGCGGGTTTCGAGAATGAAATCTTTGGACATGACTTGTGAACAAGGTTCCTGTTAACAGCCATGCTTCATAACATCTGCATGGCTTGTCTCATTCTGGGTTCATCACGGCACGTCTGCCGTAGTGGTTATCCCGAACGCATGTCTCTCACGCGTCTGAGCGTCGACCCCGATTCACAAAGCTATTGAAAAAACCTCAACTCAAGACCATGCCGCCATCCAGGTGAATGGACTGCCCGGTCATGCCTCGGGACTCGGCCGAGCCCAGGTAAACGGCCAGACTGGCGATCTCGTCCGGGTCGAGCACACGGCCCAGCGGCACACGGGTCAAGGCGGCTTTGACCATGTCCTCGCCGCTGATGCCCGAGCTTTTGGCCACTTGCGCCTTGAGCTCTTCGACCATGTCGGTCTGGATGAAGCCGGGGCAAATCGCATTCACGGTCACCTTGTAAGGGCTGGCTTCGAGCGCCAGGCAACGCGTGAGGCCCACCACGGCGTGCTTGCTCACGTTGTAAGCACTCTGATTGCGTGAGCCCCATTTGCCTGCGGTGGACGCCATGTTGACGATGCGGCCGTGCTGGCGAGCTTGCATGCCCGGCAAGCAGGCCTGCGTGAAGTGCAGCACGCCGAACAGGTTCACATCGAGCATGTCCTGAAAGTCCTGCGGCACATAGTCCATGAAAGGCTTGGCGCGGTACACCCCGGCGTTGTTGACGAGTATGTCCACGCGGCCAAAGCGCTGTTCGACTTGTTCCACCGCGGCAAAGCAGGCATCGCGGTCGGTCACGTTCAGGCCTACGGTCATGATTCGCTCGGCAGGCAAGCCCAGTGCGTCTTTGACTTCATTCAGGCGGGCTCCGTCGGTGGCCACCAGACACAGGCTGGCGCCCTCGGCGGCATAGGCCTCAGCGATGGCGCGGCCGATACCGCGGCTGGCCCCGGTGATGATGGCCACTTGTTGGTCGAGTCGATGTGCCATGAGGGTTCCTTGCTTCAAATGAGGGCTGCGCGTTTGCGCTGATCGGCCGGTGTGCCGTGCTCAGGGTCGTCGTGCGGGTTGGAGATCGCCTTGCGCAGCACTTGCCGGTAACCGGGTGTCAACTCCATGCGCGGGCCAAAGCCTTGCGCGATCAGCATGCGGTGGGCAGCGGGCAACTTCCAGCAAGGCGTGAAAACAAACAGGTGGTGTTCCAGGTGGTAGTTGACCCAGTAGGGGGCCAGCACCATGCGCATGCCCCAGTTGGTCAGTGTGGTACGGGTGTTGCGCAAGCGGTCATCGTTGTTGCCTACCACCGCGTGTTCGGCGATGTTGCGGATGCGGCTGATGACTTGGTACCAAGTCAGCAAAGGCAAGAGCCACAGCGCAAAGTAAGCCCACCACACGCCGGCAGCGGCGCAGACGGCAAAGATGGCCAAGTTGCTCAAGGCGAAATACTTTTCGGCACGCCAAAGGTTCAGCCAGCGCTTCATGCGGCTGGGCTCATCGCCCATCTCCATGCGGAAAAATTCTATGCGCCGCTGGTAACCGGTGATGCCCAGAATGTCGCGCCGCATCTTGCGCCAGAAACTGCTTTTGCTGATCGGAAAAGGTGCCGACAGGATCAGGTCGGGGTCGTCCTTTTGCTGTGTGTGACGGTGGTGGCTCAGGTGGTAGGGCCGGTACAGCGTGAGGCTCGCGCCCACGGGCCAGCCGCACAAGAACGCGCCCAGCGTGTCATTGAGCCAAGTGGTCTTGAACAGGGCACGGTGCGCCGCATCGTGCATCAAGATGGCCAGGCCCAGTTGCCGCCCACCAATGACGACCACGGCCACGATGAAGCTCAAGGGGTTGGGCCAGGCGATGAAAAACGCCATGGCCAGTGCGATCACCCCCCAAGCATGCAGCACCAGATAAGCGCCTATGCCGTCGGATCGGCTGCGCAGGTAGGCGTCTTGTTCGGGACTGAGCACCGGTTGTGCGTCTGTGACCATGTTTGGCAATGAAAAAAAGCAAAGGAACCATCTTGAGATGAATCCTTTGCCTGATCAGTCACTGAAGTGACCTGTGGTCAGAGGCCTGGCAAAACGCTTTGACCTCCTGCCTGGCGCTCAGCGCTGGCCGTCGTGGACCGATACCTTGTCCTTGGTCAAGCCACCCAGTCGAGAATGAACGCGGCCCCCTGTGCCCATGACCAAGGCAAACAAGATTTCGTTGGGGCGAGGCGCATCCTGAATGCCCACTTCCATGCTGTTGAAGTGGCTGCGCACATAACTGGCATGGATGTAATGCAGCGGCACCATCAGGCGATAACCGGTGTGCGCCACCGCCTTGCTGGCAGGCACCATGGCTTTGGGCTCGCCCAGCACCGTGCGCATGGCCCAGCCGCCTGCCTCGTGCCACACAGCGCCGTGCTCCATCTCGCCATTGACGCCCACGATGGCCGCTTTGCTGTAGACCTCGATGTTGTCTTTGCCCAGCGTGTCCACCAGCTCTTGGGCCAGCAAGGTGCCCAAAGACCGCAGCTCCGCCATGAAGGGCATGAGGTCAGGCTCGTAACGCCCGGCATAAGGGTTCTTGATGACCGCACACGCGGCGGCCAGTTTCAGCGGTGTGTCCGTGACCGGGCCACCCTCGTGGTAAGTGGTTTCGATCGTCAGGCTGCGTTTGCGAATTTCAATCAATGACATGCGGGGTCCTTGTTTCAGAGGGATTTATTGTTTGGGAATTTTGGCTTCGTTGACGACCTGGATCCATTTCTGGGTCTGGTTGGCCACCATGGTCTTCATGTCTTCAGGGGTGCTGCCCCGCACCTCGCCGCCCATGTCTTCCAGGCGCGTTTTCACAGCAGGCACCACCAGCGCTTTTTGCAGCTCGGCATTGAGGCGATCGATCACAGGGCGGGGTGTGCCTGCAGGTGCCATCAGGCCAGCCCATGAGCGCACGTCATATGCGGCCACGCCTTGCTCGGCCACCGTGGGCACATCGGGCAGACCCGGCCAGCGCTGTGGCCCTGTGGTGGCGATGGCGCGCAATTTGCCTGCTTTGATGTTGGCCATCACCGCAGTCGGTGGCGCAATGATCATCGGGATGTCACCGGCCAACAAAGCCGTCAGGGAGCCCGAATCGCCTTTGTAGGGCACGTGCAGCAATTGCGTTTTGGACATGCTGGCCAACAGCTCGCCCGCCAAGTGGTGGGTGGAGCCGATGCCTGCCGTGCCATAGGTGATTTGCTCGGGGTTGGCTTTGGCCGTGGCCAACAAGGCCGACAAATTGGCGAACTTGCTGTTGGTCGGCACCACGATCAGGAAGGGGAAATACGTGATGGTGCTGACCATCTCGAAGTCTTGCACCGTGCGGTAGGCCAGGTTGTTGTACAGCGCCCCCGCCACCGCATGCCCACCCGTGGCCAAGAGCAAGGTGTAGCCATCGGGTTTGGCCTTGGACACGGTGGTGGCCGCAATCGTGCCACCGGCCCCGGCCTGTGCCTCGACCACCATGGGCTGGGCCAGGCCCTTGCTCATTTCCAGGCCAACGGCACGTGCAATCGCATCGGCATTGCCGCCCGGCGCGAATCCTTGGAGCACCTTGATGGGGCGTTCCGGGTAAGTTTGAGCGACCGCCTGAAAAGGCAAAGCCAGCGAGCTGACGCCCAAAGCGATCAGTAAATTTCGACGAAGCATTTTTGTCTCCTGATGGATAAACCATGCAGCCTCTCTTTGGACGCTTGCATGCGCGAACTTCACGGTTGCATCACCAGCTTGCCGCTGACCATGCCCTGATCGAGCAACTCATGCGTTTGACGAACCTCGCTGAGTTTGAAAATCCGGTGTTCGGGTGCCTTGACCTGGCCCTTGGCCATCAGCTCAATGGCCTCGTGCATCAGCGCGCGTCTGGCCTGCGGGTCTTCGTCAAAGGTGTGCATCGAAAAACACCGCACGGCCAGGCTCTTGCCCAAAAAGTGGCGAAGCACCTGAAACACGTCTTGTGTGGGCATGCCCTGGACAATGTTGTAGGACACCACCATGCCCAGCGGTGCCAGACTGTGCAAACCATCGATCAGGCTTTGCCCGCCCAGATGGTCGAACACCAGGTCCACGCCGCGGCCTTGCGTGATGGTCTGAATGCGCGCCTTCAGATCGTCTTGCCCGGTGCAGACCACATGGTCAAACCCCTGGCCGAGTGCGCCTTGGCTTTTGTCCGGGGTTCGGCTGGTGCCAATGGTGGCAAAACCCCGGTGCTTGGCGACCTGACACAGCATGCCCGCCACGCCGCCCGATGCTCCCGTGATCAGCACATGTGGCTGTGGGCGATGGCTGGGCCCGGCCACGCGCATGAGCGCCAAGGCCAGTTGCAAGTTGGGCAGGCTGACCGCGTCTTCAAAGGCCACAGTCGGGGGCAAGCGGTAAGGCGCGTCTTGCGGCACCACAATGGCCTCGGCGTAGCAGCCGCCGCGCTGCGTCAGTTCACGTGCGCTGACCAGCACGCGGTCACCCAGTTGCCACTGCGTCACGCCTTCGCCGATGGCGTCGACCACGCCGGCCATCTCCGCACCAGGGATGGCGGGCAGCGGCGGCATCCATTTGTAGGTGCCTTGGCGAATCAACACATCCGGGCGGCCCACCCCAATGGCATGGGCTTTCACGCGCACCTGTCCAGGGCCAGGCAGCGGATCGGGCAGATCCACCAGCAGCAAGCTTTCTGGCCCGCCGGGCACCTGGACTTGGATGGCTTTCATGTTCAGGCTTGGGCTGCGATCGGGTTGACCAAGGTGCCGATGCCCTCGATCTCGACCTCGCACACATCGCCGGGCTTCATGAACCAGGCGGGCTTGCGGCTCCAGCCCACACCCGCAGGCGTGCCGGTGGCGATCACATCGCCGGGCACCAGCGTGAAGATGGTCGAGGCGTAGCTGATGAGCTTGGCGATCGAGAAAATCATGTGGCCGGTGTGGCTCGACTGCACCACTTCCCCGTTCAGGCGCGTGACCAGCTGGAGTTGCTGGTTGGGTGCGATTTCGTCGGCCGTGACCATCCAGGGGCCAAAGCCGCCGGTGGATTCAAAGTTTTTGCCCGAGGCGATTTGCTTGGCGTGGAATTGCCACTCGCGGATGCTGCCATCGTTGTAGCAAGAGTAGCCCGCCACATGGTCAAAGGCATCCGCCTCGGCAATGTTGCGGCCTTCCTTGCCGATGATCACGGCCAACTCGCCTTCCCAGTCGAGTGAGCCCGACACCTTGGGGCAGATGATGGGCTGGCCATGCGCCACTTGCGAGCGCCACACGCGCAAGAAGATGGGCGGCTCTTCGGACAACTCGCGGTGCATGCCGGCGGCCAGCACTTCCTGGTGGTGGTCCATGTAGTTGCGCACGGCGCAGACGATTTTTTCGGGCTTGGGAATCACCGGCAAGAAGGTGATGTCGGCCAGTTTGACGTCGGCGCTTTTGCCGACCACATCTTGTTTGGCGTTCAGGTAAGCGCCCGAGGCGATGTAGTCGGTCAGCGTGGCGTATTGCGGCAGCGCTTTGCCCAGGTCAACGATGGCGTCTGTGCCGACGAGTGCGCCCCAAGTTTCGCGGCCTTGGTGGATGAAGGAAAGCAATTTCATAAGAAGTCCTTGGTGGAATGGTGATTCAGTGGGCCTTGGCAAATTTCGCTTGCCATTGCTCGATCGGCATGAAGCTCGGATCTTGTCTGCAGATGGCTTCGGTTTCGCGCAAGATGGTGTCGTCGTCTTGGCTCAAATCCAGCGGGTCGCCGTGCGGCTGCGAAATGTAGAAAGGCATGTCGATGTAAATCTCGACCGTGTTGCCCTCTGGGTCTGCAAAATAAACCGACAAGGCGTTGCCGTGGTTCAAAGGCAGCACTCGGCTGGCACCCAGAGCGACTGCTTTGTCTTTCAGCTCGCGCAAGGATTGGATCGAGGGCACTGCAAAAGACATTTGCATCACCGTGCTGAAAGTGGCCTCAGCGGGGCGACCCCCTGCGATCACCAACTGGTGGTGTTGGTGCGGGCTGGCACTCAAAAACACCAAGGGCGCCTTGAATGTCTTGCCCACACCCCGGTCGGTCTCGACCAGTCCGAACACGGTTTTGTAGAAATGCACCATCTTCTCGACATCGGTCACGTAGATGCCGAAATGGGAGGGGGTGGGTTGACTGACTTTCAGCATGGGTGTCTCCTGCAGAGGGTGAGGTGAGGGCTCAGGCGCCTTGTTTTTGTTGCAGCGCAAAGGCCGCCATCACATTGGTTTGTGTGCTGCGAATGTGCTCGGACAGCAGCGCAGCGGCTGTCTTGCCGTCACGCCGAAGCACCGCCTTCATCAAGGCGCGGTGTTCGTCGTCTTTCTTTTTCGAGACCGTCCGGTTGCGTGCGGCAAAGTGCCGATAACGCTCGGCCTGGTCAAACAGGCTCATGCTCCACGACAGTTGTCGCTCCGAGGGGCAGGCCGCAATCAGGGCCATGTGAAAGTCCCGGTGGCGTTGGCTCCACTCGGCGTCCAGCACCACGGGGCCTTGGGGCAGACGCGATTCGATCTTTTCGAGGCGGTGGAAGGCGGCCACGATCTGGGCCTCCCAGGCGTCATCGCCCGCAGAGATGGACTCTTGCAAGGCCGGGATGTCCAGCATCAAACGCATTTTGGTGATGTCGGCCAAATCGGATGGCGAGATCGGCGTGACCCGAAAGCCCCGGCGCTCGTCCGCTTTGACCAGGCCTTCTTGCACCAGGCGGTTGAGCGCTTCCCGCAAGGGGCTGCTGGAAAAACCGTACCTCTGCTGCAAAGCATCGACCTTGAGCTTGCTTTCAGGCGCATGGCGCCCAGACAAAACATCGCCGCGCAAGACCTGGAAGGCTTGCTCGGACAAGGTGGCGGTAGATGCTAAATTGTGCATGATTTATAAATTGTGCATAAAAAAGAAATTGTGCGCATTCACGCAAACCCTGATGTCTCGGCATCGGGGGCAGCGTTTTCTTAAGAGCTGTGCTGTGGAGCCGCCTGCTGCGATGAGGGGAAGTAAGGGCTCCAGCCCCAACCGCTTGGCAGTCGTGTTTGGGTGTGAGGTCCGCTGTTCGGTGCCCACAACTGAATCACGCCGGGTGCTTGAAGTTCTTCATCAAGAACCCATGGGCTGATGGTTAAATTGCCATCGATCAAGACTTTCGGATGTTCTTTCAAAGCCATGGCGATAGCCCCGGCTACGGTGGCCGGGCCGACGATGATCTTGATCCGACCCTCCGTGGTGTCGCGCACAGAGTCTGCAAGCTCCCTTGCAATTGTTGGACTGTCGAACAATCTCCAGCGAGTTGGCGCGGATTGGGCGCAGCATCCAAAGGCTGAAGTCTCGTAAGATTGAATGATGAGCAAGCTCTGAATCCCGACAAAAAAAGACAACACCACCCATGCTCTCTTTGGATGGATTTGTTTTTGATGCAGCCTCAAAAACATCATCAAGGGCGGAACAGTCCATATAGCAAAAGCGGTGCCCCACTGCATCTGCAGATCCATGCCCAGAAACAAGCCCAACAAGGTGATGCACAGGGGCGGCAAAATGCCCCAGACCAGCAAGAAACGGGTGCCAGAAATGGCGGTGTTGTGGGTGTGTTGATCGGCGCTGATGGGGCGGTACAGTGCTTTAACGATGAACAGAAACAAAATGGCGGGCAAACAACGGTTGAACAACAGGTCCATCAGCCAGATGCCGCTGCGCAGTCTGTTGGCAACAGGGGCAGCGCTTTGCAAAAATTCAGGCCGAGAGGTTTTGAGTGCGTACTGAATGGGGCTATTGGCCATGTCTTGGTGCAGCAACCACCACACGTGCGGTGAACACAAAAGTGTCGCGGTCAGGATGGCCAGGCCAAGGCCTTGAAGTTGTTGCTTGCTGCGCCAGGGTTTCAGTTGCCAGATCAGGTAGGCACTGGGGGCACAGACCAATAAATATTGGTATTTGCTGAGCATCCCTGCACCTGCTGACACGCCGAGTAAAACCCACCACCGTGTGCGCCCGCTTGTGACAATCTGCCACCAGCAATATGCGCTCAGGCTCACGCAGAGCATGAGCAACACATTGTGGTTGTAATAATTGAGTCGACCGTTGTAGAACGTGATGCACAAGCCTGCCAACACGGCAATAAGGGCGCTGTGTGCGCCCCATATTTGCCGAACCAGACTGGCGAAAATCATTGCAGCAGTTAAGGTGCAAAGACTGCCCAGAATTTGGCTGGTCAAGGTCGTCGGGCCGGTCAGCATTTGTGGCAAGCTCAGCAACCACGTAGGCAGCGGCGGGTGCTTGTAGTAGCCCCACTGCAGTGAGTGAGACCAAACCCATTGCTCCATGTTGTCCATTGGCGCTGTGAGCGCAACGGACGATAAATGCCCAACCCAGACCAGTCCGAACAACAGCATCAAGAGGGCTAAACTGCAGGAACTTTCAAGCAAGCGCGTTTGCGAAAAATGGTTGTTTTCATCGCGGTCTTTAAATGGCATGCGTTTGAGCAGCAGAGTTTTGTACGCGGGCATGCAATGAATTTAAAATTAATCAATAAAGGTCAATTATCCTTTATTTGTATTCATTTAATTGCGGTTAATTTTGGGGCAAGGTCAGGTCGCGGTCAGCTGAAAGTCCAGAGAATCTTTGAAACCAAATTTGTTATAAGAATTAAATGCACAAAGACACATTGCGTATTCGACCGCAGAATCCCCGGATTTCTTGCGTCATTCCCGCTTACAACGAGGCACTGAATTTGCCGATGGTTCTGCCTGCGATCTGGCAGCAGATCGGAACCTTGACGGATCAGTTCGAGATCATCGTGGTCAACGATGGAAGCCGGGACAACACGTTTGATGTGGCGTGTGCGTTGGCGGTTCAATATCCTGGCATTGTGGCCTTGGATTTGTCACGCAATTTTGGCAAGGAAGCTGCCATGACCGCGGGCTTGGAAGCGGCAGCTGGTGATGTCGTCATTTTGATGGATGCGGATGGGCAGCATCCGGTCGCCTTACTGCCAACCATGCTCCAGAAATGGCAAGACGGGGTGGATGTGGTGTATGCCATACGCCGCACGCGCGATGATCAATCATCGCTTCATGCCACCTTGACGGGCTGGTTTTATCGTTTGGTCAACTGGGGCAGTCGCGTCAAAATTCCGCGCGATGCCGGAGACTTTCGTTTGATGGACAAACAAGTCGTCGCTGCCTTGGTGGCTTTGCCCGAACGTAACCGTTTCATGAAAGGTCTTTACGCTTGGGTTGGATTTTCGAACATGGCCTTGGACTATGAACCGTTGCCCCGACAACAAGGTGTGAGCAATTTTGGCTTGCTTGGTGCCTTTCGCCTTGCTTTGACGGGCATGCTGGCCTTCTCAACGGTCCCGCTGAGGTTGTTGACAGTCTCGGGTTTGTTGCTTTCGTTGGCCTCCATGCTTTACATCGCTTGGGTCTTTGTGGAGTATTTCTATCGGGGTATTCAGGTCCCGGGTTATGCCACCTTGGTGGTCAGCATCATGTTTTTCAGTGGTATTCAGTTGTTGGCTCTGGGCATCATGTCCGAATATGTGGGTCGTATTTATGACGAGGTCAAACGGCGTCCTTTGTATTTACTTAAACAACGCACTGGCCACGGTCTGGAGCGTGATTGAGATGGTGCGCTTGAAAATCTCAGCTTGGCTGGCCGGTTTCTGGTTCGGGTCGGTAGGTCTGGTGGCCGCCTTGGTCCACCTGTTGGTGTTTGAGGCCTTGCGACATGTGTTCAGGCCTGAGTTGGCCAATTTCGGCGGTTTTGTGGTCGCTTTCGGCGTGAGTTTCGTGGGTCACCGTCAATTGAGTTTCAAGGATGCCCAGACATCGGTTCAGCAAAGCCTGGTCCGTTTTATGGTGACGGCCATCGCAGGGTTTGTCACCAATGAACTTTGCTTCATGGCACTGATTCACAACTTGCGCTGGGCCGATTGGCCCGCCCTGATCGCCGCCTTGGTTTTAGCAGCCGGGCAGACGTTTGTCTTGAGTCGTTGGTGGGCCTTTCGCCGCTGAGCGATTGAATTGCCACAGCGTCCAGGCGAGCCCCTTGAAGTTCCTTGACCAGCCAGTTGGAAGGCTTTGACTGTCGAAATCGTTGGGTGTCACCAGCCAGCTGTTTTCTGCCGGGTCCAGCAAAGCTGAAATGGGTTGCAGGTTTTTTGCGGCTTTCAGATCGAAATCGCCCGCTTCAAACAGTTCGCGTCGCCAATTGTCTCCACTGGATTTACGGGCTTCATCCCAGTCTTCAAGCACGATCAATGCTTGTGTCAGCTGTGCATAAAACGGCAAATCATACGGGTAGGCACCCACTGCGTACACACGTTCAGCCGGATCCAGATGGCATTGCAGCACATGTGCGACATCATGGCTTGAGCGCTTGAGGCTGTGGCGACCTGCAGCCCAATTGGCACCGATGGACAGGCCCAGGCTGGCAAGCAGCAAGACGGTAAACCATCTGGCATTGACTCGACCCGTTTCAGTCCACCTTTGCCAGGTCATGGCCGCCAGGCATGCGACAGGCGGTAGCACGGTGAAGATGTAGCCGACGATCTTCGATTTTGGGAGCGAGAAAAATGCAGTGATCACCAACAACCAGATCCACAGCAGACTGCTCCAGCGGTTACTGACAGCGGTGCGCTCATGTCGCCAACTGTGAAGCCATTTGCGCGGGGCGACTGTGCCCACCAAAATCATGCTCCAGGGAAAAAGAAGTAAAACGATGACGACAGGATAGAACCACCATGACCATTGGTTATTGAAACTGCCCCCCGTGTACCTTGAAAAATGCTGTCCAACAATCAAGTAGTTGAAAAGTTCGGGATAGTGTTTTTGACCTTCAATGAACCAAGGCAGGCCTATGGCACAAAAGACCAACAAGCCACGAATCCATGGGAGTTGCCATAAGCGCCGGGTTTGGTTTGTCCAAATCAGCCATGTCAACAGCACCAGACCCGGTAAAACCAAACCAATCAAGCCCTTGCTGAGCAAACCCAAGGCGCAGGCGGCAAAGCCCAGTAAGGCGAGACGAGCGTCAGGCTTGCCGTGTTGTCGAAAAGCGGCAGCAAAAGCCCAAATGGCGATGCTGACCCAGCTGGCCACCAGCATGTCGTGGTTGACGTATTGGCCACCGATCAAAAACCCCAGGCTGCTGCCCAGAATCCATATGGTGCGCTGTGCGGTCTTTTCACCTTGGGTGTCGCGTGTCGCCAGATAAACCGCCAGCAACATCAGTCCAGCATGGAGTGCAGGGACCAGACGTGCGCTCCACGGATGGACACCCCAGACCGCGAAAGAGCTCGCTTGCAGCCAGTGCAGCAGCGGTGGCTTGTGAAAAAAAGGCATGCCATCCAAGCGTGGTGCGAGCCAATCGCCCGACATCAGCATCCAGCGGCCAACTTCTGCATAGCGACCCTCATCTGGCAATGCCAGTGGCCGGGTGCAGGCCATCACCAGCAGTAATGCCCAAAGTCCCAGCAGGGTCAGCCAGGACCGCTGTTTTTCAGTCCATCGTCTTGTCATGATGATCATGGTGTGAGCTTATCAGGGCGTTGAAATAGCGCACTGCCGCGCACCAAGGTGGTCTGGGTGTTGTCCAGCATCGTCTGAAATGCCTCACTCTGCAAGACTTCCTGCTCCCATAAGCGCGCCTGGGCAAAGGGAGCCAAACCACATGGACCTTGACCCGGGTGGCACATCAACACGCTATTGGAGGGCATGTGCTCCAGCCAATTGCGTAAGCGTTGACTATAAAAATGGGCATTGCCTTGGAAATCGTAGACCCCCGTCAAATCATCCGAGTGTGCAAAACCATACCCGATGGTCAAGCGCTTCAAAGCGGTGGCCCCCATGGCATTGATGACTTGCGATTTCAGGCTCGCAGCGGCCTCGGTTATCCGTGCAATGCGAATCCATGGCCGGTCATGAGCCCCATAGCGGCGTGACAGAACGCGCATGAGCACCTCCCGAATCACGGGGAACTGGTGAATGTGTTGGTGGCCATCCACGTGATCTGGAGGGGCCAGAAAATGGGTTTCAAAAAGATCCAGTTGCCGCTCAATCGCACACTCAATCGCAGAGGTCCGCAGCAGCCGCAGGGCGCTGAGCGCCATCAACAACGGTAAGGATTTTCCAAATCCTTCGTCGACAGCGAATGCGCTGGTCCAGTCCAGATGCAAGCCTGCATCTACACGGCCCCGCAGCTCTCGCAATGGGGGTGCCCAGTGGGGCCAGTGGGGTGACAAGCTCATCACGCTGGTGGCGCTGATGCGGTTTTGATCTGCCAACTTGAGGATGCCGGCGCTGATCTCGGGTGTCATGCCGTAATCGTCGGCACACATGACGAAAGGCGTCACAGCAGACTTGGAGGGCATCGTCATATGTAGATCAGTGGTAAAGGACATGGCAGGTATTGCGAGCTCAGTTTATTTACCAATGCAAAAACTTGAAAAGATCACACCCAGCAAATCGTCGGCACTGAACTCGCCGGTGATCTCGTTCAGGGCGTTCTGGCCCAAGCGCAGCTCTTCGGCCAGCAGGTCCAGGTTTTGGGCTTGCGCGGCCAGGTGGGCGTTGGCCACATCCAGATGCTCGCGCACGCAGTGCAGGGCCTGCACATGGCGTTCGCGGGCGATGAACAAGCCTTCGCTGGCTTGCTGCCAGCCCGCTTGTTGCAGCAGTTGCTGGCGCAGCGCCTGCAGTCCTTCGCCGGTGCGGGCCGACAGGGGCAGGCCTGCACGGTCGCTCGGTGCGCTGGCGGCATCGGACTTGTTCCAGACATCGATCACTGTCACGCTTGCAGGCAGGCGGCTTTGCAGCCGGGTGGCGATGTCGGCATCGGCGCTGTCGTAATCGGCTTGGCCCACGCGGGTCAGGTCGTGCAAGAACAGCACCGCGTCGGCGTTTTCAATCTGGCCCCAGGCGCGTGCAATGCCGATTTGCTCGACCTCGTCCACACCCTCGCCTTCGCGCAGACCGGCGGTGTCAATCACATGCAGTGGCACGCCTTCGATCTGGATGGTCTGTTGCACCACATCACGCGTGGTGCCCGCAATCGGCGTGACGATGGCCAGCTCGGCCCCGGCCAGTGCGTTGAGCAGTGAACTCTTACCCGCATTGGGCTGGCCCGCGATCACCACCTTGATGCCTTCGCGCAGCAAGGCGCCTTGCTTGGCGCGGCCCATCACGGTTTGCAGCGCGGCTTGCAATCGTGTCAGCTGCCCTTGGGCATCGGCCTTTTGCAAGAAGTCAATTTCTTCTTCCGGAAAATCCAGTGTCGCTTCCACCAGCATGCGCAGGTGGATCAAGGCATCGCGCAGCACATGGATTTCTTTGGAAAAATCACCCGCCAAGGATCGGCTGGCGCTGCGGGCAGCCGCTTCGGTGCTGGCGTCGATCAGATCGGCAATCGCCTCGGCCTGCGCCAGATCGATCTTGTCGTTCAAGAAGGCCCGCTCGGAAAACTCGCCTGGCTGCGCCACGCGCAAACCTGCCAGTCGTGGCTGGCCGGTGGCCGGGTCGGTCTCGGCAGCAGCCTTCAGGCAACGGGCCACCAGCAGTTGCAGCACCACCGGCCCACCGTGGGCCTGCAGCTCCAGCACGTCCTCGCCAGTGAAGGAATGCGGCGCCACAAAATTCAAAGCCAAGCCATGGTCGATCGGGCTGCCATCGGCGTCGGCAAAAGCCAGGTAAGTCGCTTCGCGGGCTTCCAGGCTGCGACCACACAGGGCTTGTATCAGCGAAGACAGGTTTCGGCCCGACACGCGCACGATGCCCACGGCCCCTCTGCCGGGGGCGGTGGCGATGGCAACGATGGGATCCTGATGGCGAGCGAGCATGGCAGCAAAAACGGTGGGTGAGGTGAACCAAAAAAAGGCCGCTTGCGCGGCCTTTGGGGTTTACTTGAACTTGGGCAGATTGAACTGCGGTGGCACGCCCATGCGGGTGTTGATGATCCACTGCTGCGCAATCGAGAGCACGTTGTTGGTGATCCAGTACAGCACCAGACCGGCGGGGAAGAAGAAGAACATCACGCTGAACACCAGCGGCATGATCCACATCATCTTCGCTTGCATCGGGTCTGGTGGCGCGGGGTTGAGCGCCGTTTGCAGCAAGGTGGTCAGGGTCATCACCACGGGCAAGATGAAGAACGGATCAGGTGCTGACAAGTCGTGGATCCAGAGAATCCAAGGCGCGTTGCGCATCTCGACGGTGGACAAGAGCACCCAGTACAGCGCGATGAACACAGGGATCTGAATCATGATCGGGAAGCAGCCACCCATGGGGTTGACCTTTTCCTCGCGGTAGATCTTCATCATCTCTTGTTGCATCTTTTGCGGATCGCCTTTGAGGCGCTCGCGCATTTCCATGATCTTGGGGTTGATGGCTTTCATCTTGGCCATGCTGGAGTAGGCCTTGGCGTTGAGCCAGTAGAAAGCAATCTTGAGCAGCAGCACCAGCGCCACAATCGACCAGCCCCAGTTCTGGATGAAGCCAAACAGCTTGTCCAGCAGCCAGTACAAAGGCTTGGACAACATGGCCAACCAGCCGTAATCCTTCAAGAGGTCCAGGCCAGGGGCCAAAGCTTCGAGGACTTTTTCTTCTTGTGGGCCCACAAACAGTTGCGAGCTCACGCTTTTGGACTGACCGGGGGCCACATCGGCCACGGGTGTGATCATGCCGACGGCGTACAGGTTGTTGTCGACCTTGCGCACGAAGTTTTCGCGGTTGATACCTTCACCCAGCAACCAAGCCGAAGCGAAGTAGTGCTGCACCATGGCCACATAGCCGTTGGGCGAGGTCTTGTCGATCTCGGCCTTGTTCTTTTCGATGTCGGAGAACTCGACCTTGTGGTACTTCTTGGCGTCGGTGTAGATCGCAGGGCCGGTGAAGGTCGAATAAAACGACGATTCGCCCGCAGGCTTGTTGCCGTCACGCACCAATTGCAGGTACAGCTGGGGCGACACAGCGGCGGTGCCGGTGTTGACCACTTCGTGCTTGACGCCAATCACGTAGCTGCCGCGTTGCAGGGTGTAAGTCTTGACCAGTTTCACACCGTTTTGCACGTCGGACTCGAAGCGCAGGGTCAATTCGTTCTGGCCGTCTTTCAGGCTTTTCTCACCCGCAAAACGCATGGCACTTTTGTGTGTGGGGAAGTTGCCACCAATCAGGCCGGTTTGGGCGGTGTAAACGCGTGCAGGGCTTTGGTCCAGCAAGACAAAAGGCTTTTTCGCGTCCACCATGTCGTTGTGCTGGGTGAACTCGGTGCGTGTCAGCGTGCCGCCTTCGGTGTCAAAACGCAGTTTCAGCACATCGGTGCTGACGTCGATTTGCTCGCTGGCGTTTGCAGTCGCAGGGCCTGCAGGCACTTGGCCTGGTGTGGCGGCGGCCGTTGTGGCCACAGGGGCAGACGCCGTGGGCACGCCACTGGCCGTGCTGGCAGGGGCCGCTGCGACCTGGGCTGCGCCCGGACGAGGGAAGAAAGTGGCTTTCTGGCCGTTGTGGACCTGCCACGCGTCCCACAGCAGGACCATGGAGAAGCCAAAAATCACCCAGAGGATGGTGCGACGGATATCGTTCATGAGGTCTTCTTTGACGAAGTAGGGGAAAACAAAGCCGTGAACAGGCGAGGTGCCTGTTCGGGAATGGGGTCGCTGCCACCAGCGCACCACGGGTGGCAACGCATCAGGCGGTGAACGGTCAGGTAGCTGCCAGCGGCAGCGCCATGACGGTCCAGCGCCTGCAAGGCATACGCCGAGCAAGTGGGCTCGAACCGGCAAGCCGATCCCAACCAAGGACTGAGCAAAAGACGGTAACCGCGCACCACGCCGATCAGCAAACGCTTGATCATGCCATTTCTTCCTTGCGACTGGCGCGTTCAAACAATTGCTCCAGCTCCAGACGAACCGCCAGTTTGAGCTGTTCAGATGACGCGCTGATGAATTGCTTGCGGTCAAACCCCGTACGCAGGCGCACCACATGAGCGGCCAAAGGCAAGCGCGTGACAAAACGCAGGCTCACCGTATAGATTTGGCGCTTGATGGCATTGCGGGTGACCGCCCTGCGCGCCCAGCGTTTGGGTACCATGGCACCCAGCCAGACGTCAGGCAAGTCAAAAAGGGCCTGCTCCGGTGAGGGTGCAGGCCCGATTGAATCGGCTTGTGCCAAATAGGTTGTCGGTGCAGTCAAGCTCAGGCGGTGCAACGCAAAATGCGCTGTACGCGAGACCGTGCCACCAGCCAAGGCGGCCTGAAATTGTGGGCGTGTTTTTAGACGCTGCACGATGACCAGGCCCCGGCATGAACCGCCAGCAGTGGCACAAGGCCACAGCCGGACGGCCGGATGGACATTAGACAGCCAGACGTTTACGGCCCTTGGCGCGGCGTGCGTTGATCACAGCACGGCCGCCACGGGTTTTCATGC
Organism: Limnohabitans sp. Jir72; assembly: GCF_003063575.1. Classification (GTDB taxonomy): domain Bacteria; phylum Pseudomonadota; class Gammaproteobacteria; order Burkholderiales; family Burkholderiaceae_C; genus Limnohabitans_A. The sequence goes on along the minus strand of NZ_NESC01000005.1, from coordinate 78,208 downwards.
GAACCAGGAAACCGTGGGTACGGGCGCGACGTGTTTTGGATGGTTGGTAGGTGCGTTTCATAACTCTTCCTTTGTGCCCAAAGCTATAAGTTGCGTTGGGCGAAACCCAAGATTATCGCAAACTTTCGGGCCCGCGGCAAATTTGGCTCAATTTAAGCTTTCGGGAACACCCGCATCCAAATCCAGTTGATGTGGTTTATGATGGCCGTCCAGTTGCTTTTGCGATTGTGGATAAGCTCTTGATAAAGTCAGCTGTCCTGCCGTTTTTCTTCTTCTCTATCCACAAAAACAAATACAACATGTCCGAGGGACTCCCCCCAGAAATTCCGATGGATGCAGGTCAAGCCTTGTGGCGTTCTTGCGTGGACGAGCTGTCCCGCGAGCTGCCCGAGCAGCAGCTCAACACCTGGATCAAACCACTCACCGCCAACGTCTCTGAAGACCAGCAACGCGTCACTTTGTTCGTGGCCAACCGTTTCAAGCTGGACTGGATTCGCGCCCAATACGCCGGTCGCCTGTCGGCCATTCTGGAGAACCTGCAAGGCCATCCAGTTCAAATTGAGTTAGCGATCACTCCGCGCGAATCTGGCGTCAAGACTGTACGACAGTCTACGCCTTCCTCGATGGAGAACGCCCCTGAGGTGTTGGAAGCGGCCGACGAGCCGGTGGTCAACACCTTTCGCAGTCGCCTCAATTCGGCGCTGACTTTTGACACCCTGGTCGAAGGCACGGCCAACCGCATGGCACGTGCTGCGGCCATGCACGTGGCGGGCCAGCCCGGGCACCTGTACAACCCCTTGTTCATCTACGGCGGCGTCGGTCTGGGCAAGACCCACCTGATGCACGCGATTGGCAACAAACTGCTGGCCGACCGCCCCGAAGCGAAAGTTTTGTACATCCACGCTGAACAGTTTGTGTCGGATGTGGTTAAAGCCTACCAGCGCAAGACTTTTGACGAGTTCAAGCACCACTACCACTCGCTCGATTTGCTGCTGATCGACGATGTGCAATTCTTCGCCAACAAGGACCGCACGCAAGAAGAATTCTTCAACGCCTTTGAAGCTTTGCTGGCCAAAAAGTCACACATCGTGATGACCAGTGACACCTATCCCAAGGGCCTGGCCGACATCCACGAACGCTTGGTTTCGCGTTTTGATTCTGGTTTGACGGTGGCCATGGAGCCGCCCGAACTCGAAATGCGGGTGGCCATTTTGATCAACAAAGCCATCAGTGAAGGCAGCGAAATGCCCGAAGAGGTGGCGTTTTTCGTGGCCAAAAACGTGCGCTCCAACGTGCGCGAGCTCGAAGGCGCGCTGCGCAAGATCCTGGCTTATTCGCGCTTCAACCAAAAGGACATCTCCATCCAGCTGGCCCGTGATGCCCTGCGCGATCTGCTGTCGATTCAGAACCGCCAGATCAGTGTGGAAAACATCCAAAAAACCGTGGCCGATTACTACAAGATCAAGGTTGCGGACATGTACAGCAAGAAGCGTCCCGCCAGCATTGCCCGTCCGCGCCAGATTGCGATGTACTTGGCCAAAGAGCTGACCCAAAAGAGCCTGCCCGAAATTGGTGAGTTGTTTGGCGGGCGTGACCACACCACGGTGTTGCATGCGGTTCGCAAGATCGGGGCCGAGCGCCAGCAAATGACCGAGCTCAATCAGCAGTTGCATGTGCTGGAGCAGACCCTCAAGGGCTGACCGGACCAGATGGACGCCTGCTTTCTGTCATGGCCGCGCGCTTGCGACTCGGCAATCGCGCCGATGCCCCTCAAAAGCATCCAAAAACAGGCGAAAATGTCGTCTGTTGACCCTCTCACCCCAGCCCCCAGGGCTGAAGCTTGAAAAACCACCAAAGGTAGACCCATGATCGTCCTGAAGGCCACCCAAGACAAATTGCTGTCGGTTCTGCAATCCGTGTCGGGCATTGTGGAACGCCGTCACACCTTGCCGGTGCTGGCCAACGTGCTGATTCGCAAAACCGGTCACGCCGTGCAGCTGACCACCAGCGACTTGGAAATCCAGATCCGCACCACCGCCGAGATGGACGGCGACCCTGGCGACTTCACCACCACCGTGGGTGCCCGCAAGTTGATCGACATCTTGCGCACCATGCCCTCGGACCAGACCGTCAGCCTCGAATCGTCACAGGCCAAGCTGATCTTGAAGGGTGGCAAATCCAAATTCACGCTGCAGACCCTGCCCGCCGAAGACTTCCCGCTGGTGCAAGAAGCCGCCAGCTTTGGCCCCGTGTTCAGCGTGCCGCAAAAGACCCTCAAGCAATTGCTCGGTCAGGTCTCGTTTGCCATGGCCGTGCACGACATTCGCTATTACCTGAACGGCATCTTGTTTGTGGCCGAAGGCAACAAGCTCAGCTTGGTCGCCACCGACGGCCACCGCCTGGCCTACACCTCGGCCACGCTCGACGTGGAAGTGCCCGTCAAACAAGAAGTCATCTTGCCGCGCAAGACCGTGCTGGAGTTGCAGCGCCTGCTGTCTGACGCCGATGGTGCGATCGAGATGCAATTTGCCAACAACCAGGCCAAGTTCAGCTTTGACGGCATGGAGTTCGTGACCAAGCTGGTCGAGGGCAAGTTCCCCGACTACAACCGCGTCATTCCTAAGGGCCACCGCAACAACCTGACGCTGGGCCGCCAAGCCTTGCTGTCTTGCCTGCAGCGCACCGCCATTTTGACCAGCGACAAATTCAAAGGCGTGCGCCTGAATCTGGAGCCCGGCACGCTGCGTGTGGCCTCCACCAACGCCGAACAAGAAGAAGCCGTGGACGAACTCGACATCGACTACGGTGGCGACGCCATCGAGATTGGCTTCAACGTCACCTACATCATCGACGTGCTCAGCAACATGGGCCAAGACATGGTCCGCATCGATTTGGCCGACGGCAACAGCTCGGCGCTGATCACGATTCCTGAGAACGACAACTTCAAATACGTGGTGATGCCCATGCGCATTTAAGGCGAAAGCCCACTAGGCACCTTTATGGCTCCTTTTATCGAAACCCGCGACCCATCGCGGGTTTCGGCCATTCAAGCGACAGAGAAAACAGACCATGACCGAAGAAAACAAGCCCAGCGAAGAGTCCTTCACCACCGTCCAGCCCAAGATCGACGCCCACCAAGCAGGCGCATCTGAAGGCTATGGCGAAGGCTCCATCCAGATCCTGGAAGGCCTGGAAGCGGTGCGCAAGCGCCCCGGCATGTACATCGGTGACACGTCGGATGGCACCGGCTTGCACCACTTGGTGTTCGAGGTCGTGGACAACTCCATCGACGAAGCACTGGCGGGCCACTGCGACGACATCGTCGTCACCATCCACTCGGACAACTCGATTTCCGTGACCGACAACGGCCGCGGCATCCCCACGGGCGTCAAGATGGACGACAAGCACGAGCCCAAGCGCAGTGCTTCCGAGATCGCTTTGACCGAACTGCACGCCGGCGGCAAGTTCAACCAAAACAGCTACAAGGTCTCGGGCGGTTTGCACGGCGTGGGCGTGTCCTGCGTGAATGCCTTGAGCAAATTCTTGCGCCTGACGGTGCGCCGCGAAGGCAAAGTCCACGAGATCGAATTCGCACGCGGCTTTGTGCAAAACCGCCTGCTCGAAACCGTCAATGGCGTGGAAGTCTCGCCCATGCGCGTCACGGGTGCCACCGACAAGCGCGGCACCGAAGTGCACTTCCTGCCCGACACCGAGATCTTCACGCAGAACAACGACTTCCATTACGAGATCCTGGCCAAGCGCTTGCGCGAGCTGTCCTTCCTCAACAACGGCGTGCGCATTCGCCTGAAGGACGAACGCAGCGGCAAAGAAGACGACTTCTCGGGCGCCGGTGGCGTCAAAGGCTTTGTCGACTTCATCAACGCCAACAAAAAGGTGCTGCACCCCAACGCCTTCCATGCCATGGGCGAGCGCCCTGCCGACAGCTACGGCGGCATCCCCGGCACCAGCATCGGCGTGGAAGTCGCCATGCAATGGAACGACGGCTACAACGAATCGGTCCTGTGCTTCACCAACAACATCCCGCAGCGTGACGGTGGCACCCACCTGACCGGCCTGCGCGCCGCGATGACCCGCGTGATCGCCAAGTACATCGAGAAAAACGAGATCGCCAAAAAGCAAAAAGTCGAAGTCAGCGGCGACGACATGCGCGAAGGCCTGTGCTGCGTGCTGTCCGTCAAAGTGCCCGAGCCCAAATTCAGCAGCCAGACCAAAGACAAGCTGGTGTCCAGTGAAGTGCGCGCCCCGGTGGAAGACATCGTGGCCAAAGCCCTGAACGACTACCTCGAAGAGCGCCCCAACGACGCCAAGATCATCTGCGGCAAGATTGTGGAAGCCGCCCGCGCCCGCGAAGCCGCCCGCAAAGCCCGCGAAATGACACGCCGCAAAGGCGTGCTGGACGGCATGGGCCTGCCCGGCAAACTGGCCGACTGCCAGGAAAAAGATCCGGCCCTGTGCGAAATCTACATCGTCGAGGGTGACTCCGCCGGTGGCTCTGCCAAGCAAGGCCGCGACCGCAAATTCCAGGCCATCTTGCCCCTGCGCGGCAAGATCTTGAACGTCGAAAAAGCCCGCTACGAAAAGCTGCTGACCAGCAACGAAATCATCACGCTGATCACGGCCCTTGGCACCGGCATTGGCAAGGCCAGCGCCGAATCGGGCAAGAGCGCCACCGACGACTTCAACCCCGACAAACTCCGCTACCACCGCATCATCATCATGACCGACGCGGACGTTGACGGTGCCCACATCCGCACGCTGCTGCTGACCTTCTTCTACCGCCAGATGCCCGACCTGGTCGAGCGCGGCCACATCTACATTGCCCAGCCACCGCTCTACAAAGTCAAGGCTGGCAAAGAAGAGCTGTACCTCAAAGACGGCCCGGCGCTCGACGGCTTTTTGCTGCGCATCGCCTTGAAGGACGCCAGCATCACCACCGCCACACAGCAAGTGCTGACCGGCGACACCCTGGAAGCCTTGGCGCAAAAGCACCAAGTGGCCGAATCCGTGATTGCCCGCCTGTCCAACTTCATGGACGCCGAAGCCCTGCGCGCCATCGCCGACGGCGTGTCGCTCAACATGGAGTCGTTGGAAACCGCTGCCCAAAGCGCGCCCGCACTGCAAGCCAAACTGCGCGAACTCAACACCACCGGCATCCCTGCCGAAGTGGCCGCCGAGTTTGATGTGCGCACCGACAAACCCATCTTGCGCATCAGCCGCCGCCACCACGGCAACATCAAGAGCAGCGTGCTCACGCAAGACTTTGTGCGCGGTGCCGACTACGCCGCATTGGCCGAAGCGGCAGAGACCTTCCGAGGCCTGCTGACCGAAGGCTCCAAAGTCTCACGCGGCGAAGGCGAGCGCCAGAAGGAAGAAAAAGTCAGCGACTTCCGACAAGCCATGCATTGGCTCATCAGCGAAGCCGAACGCACCACCAGCCGCCAGCGCTACAAGGGCTTGGGCGAGATGAACCCCGCCCAACTGTGGGAAACCACCATGGACCCCACCGTGCGCCGCCTGCTGCGCGTGCAGATCGACGACGCCATCGAAGCCGACCGCGTCTTCACCATGCTCATGGGCGACGAGGTCGAGCCACGCCGCAACTTCATTGAGAGCAACGCGCTGCGGGCGGGGAATATTGATATTTGATCTGGACGCTGACGTTCAGAAATCAAAGCGCACACGGCCATTCGACAGTGTCACCTTGTCGGCCGTGGTGTTGCAGTGCCATTGCTCATAACGGCCATCGGGTGTGACCATGGTCAAACTGCGTGGATCAAAAACGGCCGCGCACACATGGCCGGTGGCGCGCACTGGCGCGTAGCGGACCCAGGTCAACTCAGTCTGAGATTCCCGAATTAGTGTCGCCAGTTTTTGGGTTTCGGTGTAGTCGCTCGGGTGCATCCAGAACTCCTGCGCCAAAACCCATGGTTGTGACAGCAAATCCAAAGCGCTCCCCTGAACAGATGCTTCGTACATGGAGTGTTCTGTGCTCAGCGTCTGCTTCAGGAGTCCCGCGCTGTCCAATAAAAAGCGCTGACGCCAATAAGCTATTTCTGAGCAGGCGCAATAAGGGTCGTCTGCGCCGTACCAAATGCCCGGTGAGTTGACAGCACGAAAACGCGAACCCGTCTGAGGCACATACCGAAAAGGCGCAGCCAATAGATAGTGCAAACCGCTTGCCTGGGGTGGGAGCGGTGGCTTGCTCGCCTCCAGCATTTCTTCCAGCATCAGCTGCTCGTCTGCGGAGTCCACCAAGCGCATGGTGGCAGCAACGTACTGCGTCTCGACCATTCGGAACGCAGTCATGTGCAAGTCGGCACTGAACTCATGAACCCAATCCGGGTTCCATGAAGCCGATGACGTCAAGCCGCACCTCGCATGCCATCCAAATAAGAAAGGGCAGTCACAAGACCTTGGGGGGACTCAATCAGCGTGGCTGGGATGCCGTTCAGCGCTTTGTTGTGGCTGCGCAGCCAATCTTGGCGCTTTTGTGCATCGCCACCCACAAGAGGATCTAAAGAGCGAAACAAACGCACCAACAGCAGCGCCAGTTGCCCTTCTTTGGAAAGCGGGTCAATGCCCCGGCTGCCGTTGGCAATGCGGCTAATGGTCGGCTCACTGAACCCGATCACGCGGGCCAAAGCCGCACTCGACAGATGCAACTCTTGGGCAGCGCGCATGGTGGCTTTGCCCAACACCATGAATTTGTCGGGGGCTGTGACTGCATTGGTTAACATGGCGCACTCCTTGGTTTCTACAGAAAGAATTTAACATAAATATTAAAAATTGTTGCGTCATGTTATTGGGCGCCGAAGTCGTCCGATCACAATACGTTCAATTCAAACCCCCCAGGAGCCTTTATGAAATCCCGTGCCGCCGTCGCCTTTGAAGCTGGCAAGCCTTTACAGATCGTCGAGATCGACGTCGCGCCACCGCGCAAGGGCGAGGTGCTGGTCAAGATCACGCACACCGGCATCTGCCACACCGACGCTTTCACGCTCTCGGGCGAAGACCCCGAAGGGCTGTTTCCGGTCGTGCTGGGCCATGAGGGCGCGGGCATTGTGGTCGAGGTGGGCGAAGGGGTCACCAGCGTTCAGCCCGGCGACCATGTCATTCCGCTTTACACGGCCGAGTGCGGTGAATGTCTGTTTTGCAAGTCGGGCAAAACCAACCTGTGTGTGGCCGTGCGCGCCACGCAGGGCAAAGGCGTCATGCCCGACGGCACCACGCGTTTTTCATACCAAGGCCAGCCGCTGTACCACTACATGGGTTGCTCCACCTTCAGCGAATACACGGTCGTGGCCGAGGTTTCGCTGGCCAAAATCCGGCCCGACGCCAACCCTGAGCAAGTCTGCCTGTTGGGCTGCGGCGTGACCACCGGGCTGGGCGCGGTCAAAAACACGGCCAAAGTGCAAGAAGGTGACACAGTGGCCGTGTTTGGCTTGGGCGGCATTGGCCTGGCCGTGGTGCAAGGCGCCAAGCTGGCCAAAGCCGGGCGCATCATCGCCATCGACACCAACCCGAGCAAGTTCGATCTGGCACGCACCTTTGGCGCGACCGACTGCGTCAACCCCAAAGACCACGACAAGCCCATTCAGCAAGTCATCGTCGACATGACCGGTTGGGGCGTGGACCACAGCTTTGAATGCATAGGAAACACCAACGTCATGCGGGCCGCGCTCGAATGTGCGCACCGCGGCTGGGGCCAGTCGGTCATCATCGGCGTAGCCGGTGCGGGCCAGGAAATCTCCACCCGCCCCTTCCAACTGGTCACCGGCCGACGCTGGCTGGGCACCGCCTTTGGCGGCGTCAAAGGCCGCAGCGAAGTACCCGGCATGGTGGACGACGCCATGGCCGGGCGCATCGCGCTGGCCCCGTTTGTCACCCACACCATGGGGCTGAGCGGCATCAACCACGCCTTCGACTTGATGCACAACGGCGAGTCCATCCGCTCGGTGGTGCACTTTGAAGGCGGCGAATGAAACGCATCGAACAACACGCCAGCTTTGGCGGCATGCAAGAAGTTTGGACGCACGCATCCAGCACCCTCGGTTGTGAGATGCGCGTGGCGGTGTACTTGCCCGAGCCCGCGCTGCGCGGCGTCAAGTGCCCGGTGCTGTACTGGCTCTCGGGCCTGACCTGCACCGAACAAAACTTCATCACCAAAGCCGGTGCACAGGCCCACGCGGCGCGGCATGGCGTGATCGTGGTGGCTCCCGACACCAGCCCACGCGGGGAAGCCGTGGCCAACGACGCGGCCTACGACCTGGGCCAAGGCGCAGGCTTTTACGTCAACGCCACACAAGCCCCTTGGGCCGAGCACTACCGCATGCAAGACTATGTGGCCGATGAGTTGCCTGCCTTGATCGAACAACACTTTGCCGCCAGCGATTCACGCGGCATCTTTGGCCATTCGATGGGCGGGCACGGCGCACTGGTCACGGCGCTGCGCCACCCAGGCCGCTACCGCAGCGTGTCGGCGTTTGCACCCATCGCCGCGCCGTCGCAAGTGCCCTGGGGCCAAAAGGCCTTGACTGCTTACTTGGGCGCAGACCCGCAGGCTTGGTGTGCATGGGATGCAGCAGAACTGGTGGCCACTGCGCGCCAAGAAAAACTGCACCTGCTGGTGGACCAAGGCGATGCCGACGAGTTTTTGGCGCAACTGTGCCCCGAACTGCTGCAAGCGGCCTGCGAGGCGGCGGGCCACCCGCTGACCCTGCGCATGCAGCCGGGGTATGACCACAGCTATTACTTCATCGCCACGTTCTTGGGCGATCACTTTGATCACCACGCCAAGTATTTGTAGCCCTATAAGGCGGCCATGACGGCTTCGTGTGATTCAACTGGCGCGGCGTGAGTGGAATATCGATATTTGATCGATCTGAATCGTCATGTCGTCAAAACACAGTTTTGGCGACATGACAGGGGTGACGTGTTCTCACCAAGAACATGAAGAACTCCTCATGTTTTTCAGAGGTAAGGCATGCCACCAAGGGCAGGCCGGTTTGTGCGTGGGTGCCAAGCCTTTACGATCAACATCATGAATGCAGACATCAACGTGAAGCACCTGCTCCTCATTTGGGAGCAGTTCCGTGCCGCAACTGACATCACCCCCATTCGGGATGAAGCCCACTGCGCGCGCATGACCGAGATGCTCCAAGCCCTGCTGGATGAAACCCAAGGCGAAGAAAAGCATCCCGCGATGGGCTTGGTCGACATCGTGGGCGATCTGATCGAGGACTATGAAGCCAAGCATCACCCTCTGCCCGAAGTCACGGGTGTGCAAGCGCTTAAATTTCTGATGGAACAACACGGACTGAAGCAAAGCGACCTGAGCGAGATCGGCAGCCAGGGTGTCGTGTCCGAAATCCTGACGGGCAAACGCGAACCCAACATTCGCCAAGTGCGCGCGCTCAGCGAACGGTTTGGCGTTTCTGCTGCGACCTTTGTGTAAAGGGGGGAAACTCGGGCACCGCTGCGCCATGAAGACAAAACGAAACCTTTGGACGCGGTAGGCGCCGTCCACATGCAGACAGAATTTCAAGTAACATGTTCGTTTAATCGATCATTAAATCAATAAAAATCGATTTAACGAACATGAAAATCAATCAATCTGCCATGCTCATGCCGTCACAGCAAGAAGAATGCGCACGCTTGGGGCAATTGCTGGCGCGTCTTCGGATGGCACGTCAAGTCAAGCAGGCTGACGCTGCACTGCGTGCAGGGCTGTCTCGCAACACGGCCTATCGCCTTGAAAAGGGAGAGCCCGGCATCGCGCTTGGCCAAGTTTTGCGCTACCTGCAGGCCATCTCGCCAGGCAGCACGCTGTTGGACTTGTTGTCTGAAAAAGACCCGGCGTTGCTGGCGCTCAGTGCGCGTGAGAAAACCCAGCGGGTCCGCGACCTGAGCGCGGCAGAGCGCGAAGAACTGGACTTTTAAGGCAAGACGCAGATGATCGCCAAAACCCTGAAACTGATGGTGTTTGCTCACCTGGGGCGGGACTGATGGTCTTGACCTTGTAACCCAGCACCAGCGTTCCGGCATTTGGACGACGTGTCGACGCCCGAACTGCGCAAGTTGCTGCCGTAGCTCAGGCGCGGATCGTTACCCGATGGTTGCAACTCCTGCAGCGTGAATTCCGTCGCTGACTCAGGTTTTGAAGTTTGCCACCATCCCCATCACTCATTTCAAGCCGTACCAGACACCACGTCCGCTGCCGTGCTGCTCCAGATGGTTGCGCTCGGCCAGGTCGCGGAAATGCAGCTTGAGGGTGTTGCGACTGGCACCCGTCAATTGGATGGCATCCATCATCGTGACGCGCCCGTGCTCTCTGGCGAATTCCACGATCTGCAGTGACAGCTCGGGCAGGGTGGCCAGCAGGATCTTTTCGCGCTCAACCTTCTTCTCCAGGCGCCGCACCTGCTCCGCCAGCGAGCGCAAGAAGAACACCAGCCATGGCTGCCAGTTGGGCGCATCCCTGCGGATGGTTCCTTGTGTCTGGCGCAAGGCCAAATAATAGGCTTCCTTGTTCAGCTCGATCACGCTCTCCAACGAGCTGTAGGGCACATAGGCATATCCGGCCTGGATCAGCAGCAGGGTTGTCAGCACCCTGCTCAAACGTCCGTTGCCATCCTGAAAAGGGTGAATTTCCAGAAACACCACGACGAAGATCGCGATGATCAACAAGGGGTGCATCTTTTCCGATATCAGTGCCTTATCCCGCTCGCCATTCACCCATGACACCAATTCAGCCATCAGCCTTGGCGTGTCAAATGGCGTGGCGGTCTCGAAGACGATGCCAATTTGTGCACCGTTTTCATCGAATGCGGCGACGCTGTTCGAATGGGTTTTGTACTGCCCCCGGTGGCGAGCATCTTTTTCGCTGTGGGTCTGCAGAACTTGGTGCAGTTGCTTGATGTGGTTCTCGTTGAAAGGGATGTCCTGCCACGCGCTGAACACCATGTCCATGAGTTCAGCGTAACCGGCCACTTCCTGTTCGTCGCGTGTGTCGAAGGACTTGATGGCCAGGTTGGAAAGCAGACGTTGCACTTCGCGGTCGGTCAGTTTGCTGCCTTCGATGCGGGTGGACGAGCCTATGCTCTCGATGGTGGCCACCCGCCGAAGCGCCAAAAGACGCTCGGGTGCCAGCGTTCCCAAAGCTCGCCATGCGCCCTTGAATTCGTCGATCCGAGCAATCAGGCTCAGGATTTCGGGTGTGATCTGGAGGGTGTCTGAACGCAACATGAAACCAATATTACACCCATTAACACCCATTTAGAATGCGCATCCTGTGAATGGATTGAAGTCGATAACCAGTGTGGCATGCCGAGTGATCACATCAACGCAACCCATTCGCCCTGCAAACCATCGCCCACATGCAGGGCCAGCGATGCAGCCGTCAATCCGCCCCGCTTTGCAGCCCAAACACAATGCTCATGGGCCTGCTGCCCTGGTGCGACTGGTAGCGCACCCGGCCGTGGTACGTGAAGGGTGCGGCCTTGCCGACGGCCAGCTTGGTGTCGCGCACAAAGAGATGGATGTCGATTCCTAAAGCGGCGTGGCGGATGATTTCGTCGCCGCGTTTGCTGGTCGGGTCGGTGGCGTTCTGGCTTTGCCAGTGAAAGTGCGTGTCATCGATCCAGTGGTCCATGTACTTGTGCTCGTCAGCCCGGCCTTGTTTGTTGAGCGTGACCAGCAGGATGTGCGCCTTTTTCTGGGCCAGCACCACATGGCCGACATTCCAATTGCCGGGGTTGAAGGCCTCGCCAAACAGGGCCGGAATGTCTTCGCGCATGAAAGGCTCACCGAGCGCCAGATCCAGTGGATCGATGATGTTGCGCAGGCGAGCCAGCGTGCGCATGTCGTCGGTGGCCGTCAGGTCTTCGTAGTCGGGATTGTTGGCTTTCAGAATGTATTGGCCATCGCGTCCCTTGGTGACCACCCGCAGCAGGTATTGGTTGTCGCCGCTGTCGTCTTGCCGCTCGATGGCCATCACATTGCCCGTGATCGAGCCCGCACGGCTGGGCGTGATCAACTCCAGCAGCAAATAGTCGCCATCGAGCACCGGGTTTTTGCCGCCGTTCATCGAGTTGCCAGAGGCACGCGCAATGAAGTGGCGACTCGGGTCCAGCGTGCCATAGGCCAGCGGTAAAGCCCTGTGCTCTTCGGCGTCTGCACGCCCGGTTTTGAAATGGCCGCAAGCGATTTTGAGGTTGGGGAAATACGGCAACTCCACCGTCTCGCGCCGCTTGACGGGGAAGGGAATCACATTGTTGGCGGGCTCCACAGCCACCCTGCGCACCTCGTAAGCGGCCAGTCTGTAATCGACCAGTTCTTGCAGCATGTCTGCAAGTGTTGACGCGTCAGAAACCGCAACGGTTTGTTTGAGCCCAAAGCACCCATCGCGCACCTCGAACGGCACCGATGCCGGGTTTTTAAGGTTGCCGCCCGTCCAGGCTTTGATGGGGTTGTCCAGCCAATACTGCGCCCATGCCGCGTCGGTGCCCGGGGTGGTCAGCATCTTGGCATCGAGGTCAGACAACAAAGGGCGACGGCGGTCGAGCACCGCACGCGAATGCGCGGCCAATGCGCCCAGCACAACAGGCTGGCGCAGGCCACCCAATTCCAGCCAAGCCTCTAGCGTGACGGCCTTGAAGCTTTTGGTCATGGCCGTGGTTTCGACTTCACGCAAGACCATTTGGAATCGATCGGCAACGGCGGTTTCGTCCGCAGACAAATCCCCCATGCTTTCGACCAGTGCAAACCAATGGCCTTCACGCCGACGCATGTCCTGCATGCTGCTGCCCGAGTGGTAAAACTCGGTGAGGGTGGGCCTGCGGCCCAGTACGGCCCGAAGCGCCTCGTAGTCTTTTTGCGTTCCGGCGCCATCAAGGGATTTCAAAAACTCGATGATCGACAAGTCGTAATTGACGTAACAACCGTTTGGCAGCGTCAGAGCGTTCTTTTCTGCCTTGCGTCCAAACTCCGCCAAAGCTTTGTACGTGGCACCCACACCAAACAAGGCTTGCGGCTTACCCAAAAAGGCTTGGTGATTGCCAATGAAGTCCAGCACCACCAACTGCTGTTTGCCTTCGTGCCGCCGCAAGCCACGCCCCAGCTGCTGCAAAAACAAAATTTTGGATTCGGTGGGCCGGAGCATCAGCACCGTGTCAATGCTGGGCAAGTCCACGCCCTCATTGAACAAGTCCACCGAGAACAAAACTTGCAAACTGCCGTCTTCCAGTTTTTCGAGCGCCTGTGCACGCCCCAGCAAAGAGCCTGAATACACCGCAGCGGCCGACACGCCAGCCCGCGTGAAATGCTCGGCCATGAAGTCGGCATGCCGGGTGGACACACAAAACGCCAGCGTGCGCTGCTGGGCCTTGGCACGCCACTGCGCCAGGGCATGCCGTGCACGCGCCAAGGTGGCCAATTTGTTCGACAGTTCTTCAGGGTCAAAGCGTCCATTGCGCCAAGGCACTTCCTTGTAATCGACCGATTCGTCGTGAACGCCGTAGTAGTGAAACGGGGCCAACAAGCCGCTGGTGATGCCCGCAAACAGGTTGCAGCCAAAGACCAGGTTGTCGTCACACAAAGTCAAGATGTCCGACTGGTCTGTGCGGTCTGGCGTGGCCGTCAAGCCCAACAAAAACGAGGGTGCAAAGTGCGCCAGCAAGCGCTTGTAGGTGGCCGCAGCGGCGTGGTGGAATTCGTCCACCACGATGTAATCGAAGTGCTGCGGTGCAAAGCGCTCCAAGTGCGCCGCCTTGCCCAGCGTTTGCACCGATGCGCACAGCACGTCCACATCGCCATCGCGGCTGCGCCCGGTGTAGTAACCCACACGCTTGCCGGGCAAGATGCGGATGAAGGTGGCCGCCGCTTGGCTCAAAATTTCTTCGCGATGCGCCACAAACAAAATGCGCCGAGCCCCCATCCGCACCGCATCAAAAGCGGCCAGCCATGTCTTGCCAAGACCCGTCGCCAAAACCACCAAGCCGCGCCGGTAACCGTTTTCGCGGGTTTCGGTCAGTGCGGTCAGGGCTTCATGCTGAATGTCGTTGGGCAGGGGTGGCGCTTCTTGTTCGTGGCTGCCGGGTGCCACCGAGCGCGTGGGCGGCAAGCGCCGCTGTTCATAGGCCTCGATCCAGCTGTCGGTCAAGGCCATGGTTTTGGGGTGCGCAAAAAGTTCTTCAAACCGTTCGCGTGCTTCCAGATAGCCGGCGTCTTGCGGAAACACCACGCGGTAGTTCCACTCCAGTCCATCGCGCAGGGCTTTGCTGCTGATGTTGCTGGACCCAATGAAGGCGGTGCCAGACTTCAACTGCCCGGCTTCGAAGCGGGCGAACACATAGGCCTTGAGGTGAAAGCTGTCTTGGTTTTGAGTGGCGTAGACGCGCACCTCGGCACCGCTCTCTTGGAGCAAGAGCAGCAAGCGCAAAGCCTCTGGGTCGGTGATGTCCAAGTAGTCACTGGTCAACACCCGAACGCGATGGGTGTCACCAGCTTCTGCCATGCCTTGCAAATCGGGCAACAGCAAACGCAGCCCCGAGGTCTTGACAAAGGACACCGCCAAATCGGCTTGGTTGGAACGCGCAAAAGCGGCTGACAGGTGCGGCAAAAAATGGTCGTCACCGCCCGTGACAAGCCGCTTGTCAGGCCCGGTCGAACGGTAGGCCAAAGCATTGGTCCAGCTTTCAGTGCGGTCGGGCCGTTGGTCTTGGGTTTGCCAAAACTCCATGCGCAGCAACTCGGGCATGGCCTCCAGCCAAGCTCGCACGGTGTCCTCGTCGGCATCGGTAAACCGTCGCCCATCGTGCTCACGCTCGCCGCTGCCAAGCTTATAGCTCACATAAATGCGGCCACCTGCTTTGAGCGCCGCCCACAATTTGGACAACACACCCGGCATGTCCAAAAGCGGCACATGCAGCAAACTGGCGCAGCACCAGATCGCATCGTATTGGGCGACCTCGTCCACATCTTCAAAGCGCCGCACATCCACCACAAAACCACAGTGCTCACTGGCCCGCTTGGCCAATTCAACAGACGCATCAAAAGCACTGACGCTGAAGCCACGGTCAGCAAATGCACGCGCATCACGCCCCGAACCGCAACCGGCATCCAAGATGCTTGCGCCCGGTGTAAGCCCGTCAAGAAATCGCTCGTAGATTGGACCCATGTCCACCCGCAGGGTTGAGCTGAAAAACTGCTCGGCGCGGTCATTGTAGTAGCCAACGGTGGTTGATAAATCAATCTTTGCGGTCATGGGGTAGGCTATCTCGCGTGGCTTATAAATATTGCTATTGATTGTCCTTGCTTTTTTAGCATCTATTTAAAGACTAGCCTAAGCTACCCATTTACAAAAACCCAAACCGCCGCGCATGCGCCTCCAAAAACGCAGGCGCAGGCCGAAAGCGTTCCGGCAGGCGGATGACTTGCCCTTCGCATCGCGCCAAGCTGCTTTGTGCAAACGGGTCCAACTCGGCGTGACGCAGCGCTTCGCCCACGCGGATGGTGAAGTCCGGTAACACCGTGATCAACCCTTGGTCATACGCCCGGTCGTGCAAGGCCGACAGGCACAGGCCGTTGCTCGGGTTCAGGCGGTTTTGGGTGTCCATGCTCCACGGCACGATGTGGCTGGCCACCAGCAGCTTGGGCACGCGCAGGCCGCTCATGCAGCAAGTGGCGTTGTAGCTGGCCAAAATCGAGCGGCGAAACCGGGCTTGGTTGACGCGCACCTGCACGATGGCCGTGGTGGTTTTGCCTTCCGCAATGTCGGGCACTTCGTCCAGCACGTCCACAAAGGGTGGCAGGCCGTTTTGTTCTGCATAGTGGCCAAATGACGTGGCCGCTTCGGTGACCACGGGGTCGTTGGCCGCCAAAAATTCGTTCCAAATTTGTTGGTCCAGCTTGGATGCATTGCCCATGCCGCGTCGGCCACTGGCCACAATTTGAGGGTCGAGGCTGGCCAAGTTAACCAGCTTCATGGCCACAGCGCTGGCGGTGCGCCCAATCCACTGCGACAACTGCACGATGCGCGGTTGGTTGCGGTGCAGCTGCCCAAATGGCAGTTGCAGGTAAATGTGAAACGCCGCCAATGTTTCGTTGCGCGTCCAGTTGGTGGATCGAGGCATGTGTTGTTCTCCCTGACGCCAGATATTAGCTGTCCTCGTCCCACGGGATCGGCTTGGCTTGCCTGCGCAAATCGTTGGGGCGGGTGTTTTGCCGGAAGGTGTCGGGTGGCCTGAAGCATTCTTCGGGCGAGACCCAATACACCGTCCAGTCTCCGTACAGCTTGCCGTCAAAGCACAGCAGGTCACCGTTGATGGCCAAGTCCATGAGCGTGTCGTGGGTGCCTGTGAAAAGTTGGGCATCTGTGGGGCTGACAAATTCCACATTCACCGAGCAGGCGTAGGTGGTGTGAAAGTACCTGAGTGGCCCAATGGCCGGGCCATCGAAGCCCCAGTCGTGCATGGTTTGGTTGGGCGTGTCGCGGCCATGAAACAAGCCCAGATACAGGCCGGGCTTGCTGGGGCGAACGCCATAAACTGGCGTGGTGGTTTTGTCGGTTGGGGTTTGCATGGTGCCTCCAGTGGAAGAAGGCGCTCAGCATAAAAATTGGCGACGCGTTTGTGTACCAGGGCTTTGCCTGGGTCACTCACCCATGCCGATCATGCCAGCCCATCCACCACCATCACCCCCCGCAGCCCCACCCCAAAACTCTTGAACCCTTGCGCATCCCAATGCGCGCTGCTGTCGATGCTGTCGTGTTGGTGGCCGTGCACCGTGGTGTGCACGCCCATGCGGCGGGCCAGTGTGTCCAGTGCCGTAAAGCCGTAGGCGTGGTAGCCGGGGGCTTCGTGCGTGATCAGGATGTCGGCTTGTTGTGCGGCCAGTTGCTCCACTTCGTCGGGGTAGATGCTTGACCAGTGTTTCAGGTGTGCGCTGCCTTGCCAGCGGTCTTGGCGCGGGGTTTTGTGGGTGTGTTCGTCGCGGTTGCGGTAGTGGGCAGGCCGCGTGTTTTTGGGGTACCACACCGCGCCGCGAAACACGCCGCCCAGCCCGGCAATGCGTGTGCCGCAGGGCAGCGTGACCACGCGGCCATGGATGTGCCGCTCGGCCAGCTCGGGGTGCCACACGTTGGCAAAGGTGCCTTCGCTGTCCGTGTCGTGGTTGCCATGGATGAACCACACGCGATCCCAGATGGCCTCCAGCTCCACGTGCAGCGGCCGTGCAGGCTCCAGGTCGCCCAGCAAGATGACGGCGTGGGCGCGGGTTTGCTCAGCCGCATCGATGATGTGCTGCCATTGGCCGTGGGGGTCGCCACAGAAAAGGATGGGGCCGGTCATGTGTGCGCAGCTTGCGGCGGTCAGTGTTGAACTGTCCAGGGGTTGATCACGGCAACACCCGCTGCTTCAAATGGGCTGGCGTCGCGCGTGGCCACCATGAAGCCATGGCACTTGGCTGTTGCGGCGATGTAACCGTCAGCCGTCGAGATGGCTCGGCCCTGGGCGCGTGCTGTCGATAGGATGTCTGCATAGGCCTGAGATGCGATGGCGTCAAAAGGCAGGATTCGGTCAGCGAACAAGGGCAGGATGCGTTGCTCCAGACCCAGTTGCAGGGTCTCTTTGCGTTTGCCCGTTGGCAGGGCCGCGATGCTAAAGCGCAATTCGGCCAGGCTGATGGCGGACAGGTAAAGGGTGGCTATGGATTGCGCGTCTATCCACGCCAAAACGCCAGCGTCAGCGTCAGCTGACAGTTTCAGTGGCTCCGAGATGACGTTGGTGTCGAGCAAGATCATTCAAGCCCCATGGGTTCTGCGGGTGTTGGGTCTCGCTCCATATTCAAGTCAAAGCCGCCCGCTTGTTGGCCAATTTCGGCCAGCAGAGATCCCAGTTGGATGCGCCCTTGAGGGCGTGCGGCTTGCTCCAGAATGGCGCGCACTTCGGCCTCTGTGCTGCGGCCCGCCAACGAGGCGCGCAGGCGAAGGGCTCTGTGGGTTTCTTCGGGCAAGTTGCGGATGGTGATGGATGACATGGCAGGGTCTCCTGATTTTCGTCAAATGATATCATTTAATTAATTTTGATATCATAATTTGTTTTGCGAGTGGCAGCATGCTCATGGCAGTGAACGCCGCCATTGGTGGTATTGATCGGGTAACACCTTGGCTATACTGATGGCAACAGGAGCCTCAAAATGCCGACTTTTTCAGTCAAATTGGACGAACAATCTCGCGCCAAGGTGCAAGCTGCGGCCAGCCAACGTGGCGTGACGCCGCATGCCTTCATGGTGCAAGCCATTGAATTGGCCGTCGCCCGCTCTGAAGAAGAAGACGCTTTGGTTCAGCGTGCGTTGCAGGCGCGGCAAAACTTGCTGCAAACAGGCCTGGTCGTGGATGGGCGGGCAATGGCCGAATACCTGAAAGACAAGGTGCGAGGCGGCACGCGCAAGCGGCCAGCGGCACAAGGGCTTGAGCAGTTGCTCGCCCCGCGGTCATGACGCAGTTGGTGCACTCCCCGGAGGCGGCTAACGACCTCGAAGAGCTGGTGGATTTTTTGTTGGTGAGTCGACCTGAACACGCGGTCGAAACGGTGGACTTGGTGCTGGATGCTTTGTCAGTGTTAGAGCGCCATCCGTTGATGGGACGTCCCGTGGCCCACGGTATGCGTGAGCTCGTGATTTCACGCGGAAGATCGGGTTATTTGGCGCTGTATGCTTTCGACGCCGCTGCCGATGTGGTGTTCGTGCTGGCCATTAAGCACCAGCGGGAGCAAGACTATCACTGAGGTTTTTTGACCTTCGTCGCCATTGATGCCATCACCGGTCGTCCAAAAATCAATCGCTCAGCAATTCCACATAGGCTTGGTAGCTGTAATGACGGTTCTTTTTTTGCCCAGTCTGCTCGACCACGATGCCGAGCTTTTCCAGTATTTTGACCGCTGCATTGGCTGTGGGGAACGTGGTTCCCAGTCGTTCGCAGACTTGATCGATGGAGAAAATAGGCATCAGTGGCAAGAGTTCAAATAGGCGAAGACTGGCTGGCGTGATGCGGGGCTCTTGGAGCAGGCGACGTCGGTCCGTGTTGATGAGGCTGGCCAATGCGACGATGCCACGCTCTGCGGTGTCTGCTGCGCGGGCAACACCTTCCAGGAAAAAAGCCACCCAGCCTTCCCAGTCGCCATCGGTGCGGACTGCAGAAAGTCGTCGGTAGTATTCGGTTTGATGCTGTTTCAGGTAGGCGCTCACGTAAACCAAGGGCTCTGACAATAAGCCCCATTGCTCCATGAGTGCGGCAATCAGCAATCGCCCAATGCGTCCATTGCCATCCAAAAAGGGGTGAATGGTTTCAAACTGAACGTGCACAAGCCCAATGCGCACCAGAGGCGGCAGGGTGGGCTCTGTGTCGTGGATGAAGCGTTCAAGATCGGCCAGCAGGGCGGGTACATGCGTGGGCGGCGGGGGGACAAATACAGCGTTGCCGGGCCGTGTGCCGCCGATCCAGTTTTGAGACTGGCGCAACTCGCCCGGTTGGCGACCCGAGCCACGGGAACCGTCCATGAGCAGGCGGTGGGCTTGCCGCATCAGGCGCACGCTTAAGGGCAGGCCTTTGGGGTCCCGCAATGTTTGTTCTGTCCAGCGAAAGGCACGCAGGTAATTGGTGACCTCCTCCACATCGTCTGTGTTGCTGACGACCAGCCCCGCCTCTTTGTCAAACAGGTCGACCAGTGTCGCCTGGGTCCCTTCAATCTGGGATGTGAGCAGAGCCTCTTTGCGGATAGCGCTGTAGAGTAACCAGTCGATCGAAGGCACCAAGCCTGCCACCCCTGCCAGACGGGCTAAGGCCAGTTCAGCCGTGCGGTTGAGTTCGGAATAACAAGCAGCGTCCAGTTCGGGCTCAGCAGGTGGCAGCGCATGGGGTACAAAAGCGCACACGCTCTCGCCGAGAGTGGTTGAGGTGACGTAGGTTCCGGTGATGCGCATGGCCAGATATTAAAGATCGCTTGAATACAGGTTCATCATATTAAAGCCATCTTTAATATGGCGCAAGCCTGTGAAAGCGGGTTTTAATCTGAGACCCGTTTGTGCCTCAGCCTTCACTCCATGTCTTCCATCGCCATCATCGACTTCGAAACCACGGGCATTTCGCCCCATATGGGCGACCGCGCCACCGAGGTGGCCATCGTCATGCTCGAGGGCGGTCAGGTGGTGGACCGTTACCAGAGCCTGATGAACGCGGGGGTGCGGGTCAACAGTTTCATCACCCAACTGACCGGCATCACCAACGAGATGGTGCTGGCCGCGCCCCCGGCCGAGCAGGTGATGCGCGAGGCGGCCCGCTTTGTGGCCGGGCGGCCCATGGTGGCGCACAACGCGGCGTTTGATAAAAAGTTTTGGCAGGCCGAATTGGCCCGTTGCGGCGAAGACGGTGCACACCCCTTTGCCTGCACCCTGCTGCTGTCGCGGCGCCTGTACCCGCAGGCGCTCAATCACAAGCTGGGCACGCTGGCGGCTATGCACCACTTGCCTTCGTCAGGCCGTGCGCACAGGGCCTTGGCCGATGCCGAGATGGCCGCGCATTTGCTGGCGCAGATGCAACGCGACCTGAAAACCCGCTACGGCTGCAGTCAGACGGACCACGCCTTGCTGATGGGCCTGCAGCGCACCAGCCGCCACATGGTGGGGCCGTATTTGAAGCAGCGTGCCGGAGCTCAATAAAAGCGCATTCAAAGTCGCATTCAAAGTCGCAAAATTTTCTGCAGGATTTGGAAAATACCTTTACATGACATAGACTTACGGCTTATGTCAAAGTCGCAAAAATTTCAGCTGTACGACCATCCTGCGCAGATGGAGCCTTTGCTGCCGGCTGAACACCGCATGGGGCCATTGCTGGAGCGTGCCCACGACCTGATCCGTAAGGCGGATCGTTTGTCGGGTTGGTGCCCAAGCGGGGCGCTGCCGGGGCTGCGCTCATCTTTGCGGGCGATGAATTCGTATTACTCCAACAAGATTGAGGGGCAGCACACCCTGCCGCTAGAGATCGAGCAGGCTCTGCGCAACGATTACGCACAGGACGCTGACAAGGCCCGTCGCCAGCGAATGGCCTTGGCGCATATGGCCACCGAATCGCAGCTGGAGGTACTTTGGCCCACGTGGGGTGCGGACAAAGTCTGGGCGGCGCAGACCGTGTGCGAGATTCATCAGGACTTGTTTGCCCGCTTGCCCGAGGCCGATCGGCAGATCGATGCACCTGGTGGCTGGCAGACGCTGCGGCCAGGTGCGCTGCGTGAGCGCGAGGTCAGCGTGGGCCGCCATGCTGCACCCGCAGCCGCTGCGTTGCCAGCTTTTTTGGCTCGGTGGTCGTCTGTGTATTCAGGACTGCGACGTGGCGAAATGCAATTGGTCGCCATGGCTGCGGCGCACCAGCGACTGGCGTGGGTGCACCCTTTTGCCGACGGCAATGGACGGGTCGTTCGCTTGCACACCCATTTGGTATTGGGTCACATGGGGCTGACCAATGGGCTGTGGTCGCCATTGCGGGGTTTTGCTCGCACGCAAGAGGCTTATTACGCGCATTTGGCTGCAGCCGATGAACCCCGGGCGGGTGATCTGGATGGAAGGGGTAACTTGACCGAGTTGGGCCTGATCCGCTGGGTTGAATACGTGTTGTCCGTGTGCATGGATCAGGTCGATTTCATGTCTGGTTTGTTGTCACTCGATGGCATGAAGGACCGCATGGCTGCCTGCCTGGCTTATGAGGAGAACGTGGTCAAGCAGGGTGTGCGTAGAGAAGCATTGCGTGCTTTGCACTACTTGTTTGCATCGCAGACAGAGTTGGACCGCGCAGATTTCAAAGCCATGCTGGGTTTGGGAGAGCGACTGGCCTCGGCGCAAGTGTCGGCCTTGCTCAAGCGTGGCCTGCTGGAAACCGACTCACCGCATGGCGCATTGCGTTTGGGTGTGCCACAGCACGCCCTGCGGTTTTACTTCCCAAGCTTATGGCCAGAGGCCGAAGCACAGCCCCCAATCACTTGAACAAACTCGGCGGCGAGACCACGCCGTAGTTGGGGCCGATGCCTGTGCCCCAAGGGGCTTTGCACTTGGTGCTCATCTCGGCCTGGATGTATTTGCCGCCCTGGTTGGCGTCCAGAATGTGCACGCAAGCAAACGCAATGATGGGCGTGCGGGAATGCGAGGTGACCGTCGTCACGGTGGGGATGACCACGTACTCGCATTTCTTGTTGCCCGCAGCGCTGCAGGCTTGAACGGTGCCAAAGACGGCGGCTTTGGCGCCGGTCTGTATCCAAATGGATTGACCGATGCTCAAATCGACCGGATTGCCGTTGGCGATCAATTCTTTGATGTCCGAAGTGCTGTTGGAGTCGTCCAGCAAAGATGTCCATTCGCCCGATGCGCAGGTGCCGTAATGGTAGGAACTGCCAATCTTGAAGACATAAGGTTTGCCGGTGGCCGGGTCAAGCTTGGGGCCAGCCGGTGTGGCGTTGAAGTTCCAGTAGTTGTCGTACAGGCATTGCGCGATCACCATGGGGAACACGCCGCCGGGCAAGATGGTGCTGGGGCTGGCCAAGCCGGCCACGGCGGTGGCCTGCATGGGCTTGGACACGATGCCCCAGTAACGCGCAAAGAAGGTGGGCACTTCGCCATCGTTGGTGCTGCCGGTTTTGGCCACGCTGACTTGAATGGCCGGCGCATCGTAGGCCTTGGGCACCATGGGCAAAGACTGCAGCACTTTGGGGGTGTCCACCAGGTTCCAGTAGCCGGTGGCCACCGTGCCGGTTTTCAGGGCGGTGCCTGAGGCGGTGTTGGTGGTCACCGCGACTTGGGCTTTTTGGGTGGCCAAGGTCCAGTTGGGCGTGGCGTTGGTGCCATCAAAGAAATACGCAGCGCCGGTCAGCGCGGCGGCATCGGCATCGTTTTGCATTTCGTTGCGCACGATCTGCAGGTAAACCAGATCGATGGCCAAAGCGGCCAGGCCCAAAAATATCGGCAGCAAAAAAGCCACCATCACGCTCACCGAGCCGCGTTGTGGGGGGCGGTACGGGCGCGTGCTCATTCGTTCACCATCGATGTGCTGCTGGTCAAAACAATGGGCGTGCCCAACGCGCCCAGCATGGTGCCCACGCCCAAGCCTTTGTAGGTGTAGCTCACCGTCACGCGCAAGGGGTTGGGGAAACTGGCAGGGCTCGACTGGCTGACGGTGACGGTGGGTGCTGTGGTGGTGCCCAAGGAGATCAGGCCGCCATTGGTGTAGTTCAGCACCACCGCACGGATTTGGGTGTCCGTCATTTTGGGTGAGCTCAGCACGATGCCTGCTCTGGCACCTTCTCGGCTGGCGTTGGTCAGGATGGCTTTGTCGTACAACGCCAGGCTCAGCTCAACCATGCCCAAAAAAACCAACAGCAAGATGGGCAGGATGAGCGCGAATTCGACGGCGGCAGCGCCCTGCTGTGCCTGCCGCCGGATGGCCATGTGACGTGGGTGCATGTGTCTTCTCCGAGTGCGTGCAAGGCCCTGTGGCCATGCATGGATCACGCACCTTAGGCCACTTGCGCCCGCCACTCGGTGTGCATGCGCACACACAGCATCACAAAAAACAAACTCCCAAGATGGGCTGCAAAGCCTGTCGCACAGATGCATGGTTTTTGTGTGCTGGAGAACAGACCCAAGCCTTTTCGATTTTTAAAGTTGCTCCACGGTGCTTGGAAATTCCTTCAGGACCGGCGTGAACCATCACGTTTCATTACTTTTGATTTGGAGTTCCATCATGAAAAACTGGACAACAGCTGTAACGCAATTTTTGAACGATGAGTCTGGCGCGACGGCCATTGAATACGGCCTGATTGCAGGCCTGATTTCGGTGGTCATCGCCGCCTCAGTGACCACCATCGGCAGTGATTTGAAAACCATCTTTGCATCGATTGCCACCAAGCTGACCACAGCCGCAACGCCTTGATGGTCCAGAGAAACACCAGGAGGGTCACCATGCACAGCTTTAACACCCATTCGTTCGGCTTGTGGGTCTTGGGCCTTGTTTTGCTGATTGCCATGTGGAAAGACATGACGCAACGCAGGATTCCCAATGCCTTGCTGGTCGTGGCCAGTGGTCTGGCATTGCTGTGGTCCATGACCGCAGGCGGTGTGGGCCTGAGCGCTGCATTGGCCGGTGGCTTGGCGGCACTTTTGGTGTTTCTCGTTTTCCATGTCATCGGCGCCATGGGCGCTGGTGACGTCAAGCTCATGGCGACTGTGGGCTTGTTTCTGGGTCAGGCCGATGTGTTGGGGTTGTGCATCTCGGTGTTGATTGCAGGCGGTGTGCAGTCTCTGATCTGGGCCATCTGGACATCGCGGCTGCGTGAAGTCTTGCGCAGCACTTGGCAGTCATTGAGCAACAGCATGTTCTCTTTGGCCGGTGGTGCTTGGCCCGTCACCTCAGAGCCGACCACCGTGCACGGCTCGATGCCGTATGCATTGGCCATCGGTGCAGGCACTTTCTCGCACCTGCTGCTGAAGTTTTGGTAATGCCAATCAGAAAGACAAAAACATGAGAAACATTCGCGTCGCAGTGATGCTGTTGCTGGCCCTTGGTATGGGCATCGCTGCGGTGGTGATGGCCGCGTACTGGCTCAACAGCAAGTCTTCGGTCATGACCAGCCATGTGGTGGTGAGCAAGGAAGATTTGCAACTTGGCACACGTTTGCAGCCCAACATGGTGGAGGTGGTCGATTGGCCCAGCACCAGCCCGATCAAAAACCCCATGACCTCGGTTCAGCAGGCATCAGACCGGGTGGTCAATGTGCCTGTGTTCAGAGGCGAGCCGATCTTGATGTCCAAGTTGGCAGCCGTCGGCGAGACCGGGGGCTTGTCAGCGGTGCTGCACGAGGGGCGACGTGCTGTGACCGTGAAGGTCAATGAAATTGTGGGTGTGGCCGGATTTGCCTTGCCCGGGACTTTTGTGGATGTGATGGTCAACACCGTGGATGTACACAACAGCGCGGTCTCCAAGATCGTGATTGAGCGCATCAAGGTGCTGGCGGTGGCACAAGACGTCTCCAATCTGGAGACCAAACCCAAAGTCGTGAATGCCGTCACGCTGGAAGTCACACCTGCGCAGGCCGAAAAGATCGACCTGGCGCGCAGCGTGGGCTCTTTGTCATTGGTGTTGCGCAGCCAGGTGGACATGCAAAGCGTCTCGACCCTTGGGGCACGCAAGGACGATTTGCTCGAAGGCAGCGAAAGTCCATCCAGCAGTTTGACGGGTGTCTTGAGCAGTGCGATGTCCAACATCAAGACACAGGTGGCCAAACTGAGCGCGCAGCCCGTGCGCACGCCAAGCAACGCCAGCAAAAGCAACGTCCCGATGACGGACAAGACCGAAGTCATTCGCGGACTGAATAAAACCACGGAGTAAGAGATGAAGTTTCCTCATAAGCGCAACACAACGAAAAGTGTGCCCAGGCCCTTGTGGGGTCAAGGGCCTGTGGTATTGGCTTGTCTTTGGGTTGGCATGGTCTGTGCGGCAGAGCCCTCCGGGGTAAACACCATGGGCAAAGCGGCTTTGCATGGCAGCAAAGCCACGGTGGTGGCCACCGGTGGTCATGGCCCTGTGCAGGTAGAAGCGCCCGTGCGTTTGACTGCTGGCAAATCGATGGTCATGGGTTTGCCCGAAAAGGCGGTTCGCATCTCGATTGCCAATCCGGATGTGGCCGATGTGATGTTGGTGAGCCCCAAAGAAGTTTATTTGTTGGGCAAAAAAACCGGCACAACCAACTTGTTCGTCTGGTCAGCGGGCGGTGCCACCAGCCTGCGCGATGTCATGGTGAATGTGGATACCGATGCCTTGCAGTCCAAGCTGCGGGAGTGGGTGCCAACCGCCGGGGGCGTGAGCGTGGATTCTGTTGCCGACACTTTGGTGGTGCGTGGACAGGTGAGCGATGCCCTGAAGGCACAGCGGATCATGGGCTTGGCCGATGCGTTTACGGGTGGCAAAAAGGCCATCAACATGCTGCGTGTGGAAGGCGGACAACAGGTGATGCTGGAGGTCAAAGTGGCCGAGGTGTCCAAGACCTTGCTGGAAGATTTGGGTGTGGACTTGAACTTCACACGCAACATTGGTGGGGCATCGGTGAATTTGTTGTCACAGTTGTTGACCAACGGCTCCACCACCATCACCAGCACGCGCACGGGCAACAACGTCGCCTTGACGGCTGAGATGAAAAAAGGCTTGGTCAAAGTGTTGGCCGAGCCGACCATCACTGCGGTCAATGGGCAGGAAGGATCGTTCTTGGCGGGCGGGCGAATTTACATTCCCGTACCGCAATCGAACGGGCTGGGAGGCACTTCGATCATTCTGGAAGAAAAAGAATTTGGTGTGGGTCTGAAGTTTTTGCCCACAGTGCTGGAAGACGGGCTGATCAATTTGCGGGTCACACCCGAGGTGTCTGAGTTGTCGCAATACGGCACCACGATCCAAAGTCCAGGCGGGCAAGTCAGTTTGCTGCCGTCCATCACGACACGGCGCGCATCGACCACGGTGCAGCTGCGTGACGGAGAGAGCTTCGCCATCGGCGGCTTGATCAAGAGCAACGTGACGGAGTCGATCAAGGCGCTTCCCCTGCTGGGCGAGTTGCCGGTCTTGGGGGCTTTGTTTCGCAGCACGGCGTTTCAAAAAGAGCAATCTGAGCTGTTGTTTGTGGTGACGCCGCGCTTGGTCAAGCCCACCGCAGCGAGGACGGTGCTGCCCACCGACAACTTCAAACAACCCACACGCACCGAGTTGTTTATGGATGCCGAACTGGAAGGAAAGGACAAGCCATGAGAAATCTGTATGTGGGCCTTTTGGAGCGGTCATGCAAGGGCATGCTGGTGTTGGCCACGATGACGCTGGGGGCCTGCGCATCGTCGCCCTGGACGCCCGATGCCACCTTTGGTGAAGCGGTGCGTCAAGCGCAACATACCCAAGTGTTGGATGCAACTGCGCCAGTGGCTGTGCCACTGCTCTCGGGCACCGATGGTGTGATCGCCAAATCGGCGGTGGACCGGTATCAAAAATCTTTTGAAGTGCTGCCACTGCCCGTCAATGTCTTGAACATTGGTGTGGGCACGGGTGTTGGCAATGTGGGCGCGCGTTGAGCAATGCCATGAATGCCGATTTGATTTTGTCCAATGCCGCTTTGGCCAAAGCGGTGGCGGTGAGCTTGTCTGCCGCAGGCATCGAGGTGCACACCCAAAGTCTGAGGCAGCCGGTGCATGCCCTTGATTTGGCCGATTTGGCCGGTGATGTGTTGATTGTGGAGAGTTCGCAGTTCCATGAAATGGCCGACCTCAAGGCGATCGAAGGCTTGACCTTCGTTCGCCCCCAGTTGTATGTGATGTTGATCACGGACAACGCCGACAAAACTTTGCTGGTCAGCGCCATGCGCGCCGGGGTCCGTGAGGTGCTGAATTTGCCTTTGGACGATGGCGCCCTCGGTGAGGCGTTCAAGCGCTGTGCTTCTCACCAAAGCAAGCTTCAGGACTCACCCGACCATGTCAGATCCAAGGGCAAGATGGCGGCGTTTGTGTCTTGCAAAGGTGGCAATGGCGCCAGTTTTGTGGCCACGAACATGGCGTACCTGATGGCCAGTGAGTTTTCAAAAACATGTGCATTTTTGGATCTGGATTTGCAGTACGGTGACGCTTCCTTTTACCTGGGGGGCGGTGGCGTTAAAAACAACATCAGCGATTTGACGCAACAAATCGAGCGGCTTGATGGCCAGCTGCTGTTGAGTTGCATGCACCAAGTGGCGCCGGGCTTGGCGCTGCTGGCGGCGCCGCATGACATTGAAACGGCTTTGTCAGTGACCACCAAGCAGCTGGAGAAGGTGCTGCAATTGGCCAGACAAAGGTACGAGGTGGTCGTGCTGGACATTCACCGTGCGATGGACGGGCTGGCGATCCAGTCGCTGGACATGGCCGATGTGGTGTACCTCGTCATGGACAACACCATGCCTTCGGTGCGCGACGCCAAGCGCTTGGTCAAGTTGTTCAGAACCTTGGCCTACAGCGACGACAAATTGCGCTTGGTGGTCAACCGTTATGACAGCAAAGGGTTTGTGGACCTCAAAAGCATTGAGGAGGCCGTTGGCTTGTCTGTGGCCCAGACATTGCCTGCGCATTTCGACGAGGTGAGCGAGTCCATCAACTTGGGGCAGCCTTTGGTCAAGATGCATCCCAAAAATCCGGTGGTCGATGCTTTGCGTTTGGTGGTTGCGAATTTTCTGCAAACAGAGCCGCCTAAAAACAAAACATGGCTGTCACGATGGGTGGGCGTTCATGCTTGAAAACCTGACCGAAACCGACGCTGTGCACAGTGTGGTGCCGCCCAGCATTCGCCGTCAGTTTGAAGCCCGAACGGTCGATTTTCCGGGGCTGCATTCGGTCGGCGCCAGCAAGTTGTCGAATATCAGGTTTGATCAGATCAAGTCGCAGATTCACCGGCAAATCCTCGAAGAGATGGACTTGCGCCGATTGGAAAAGCTGCCCCCTGAGCGCTTGCGCGCTGAGCTCAAAAGCCTGACAGAGAGTTTGATCGGGCAGAACCATTTCGTCTTGAATGAAGTCGAGCGAATACAAATTGGCCAGGGCATTCAGGATGAAATGCTGGGTTTGGGGCCGATCGAACCCTTGCTGAGCGACGAGACGGTTTCCGACATTTTGGTCAATGGCCCGTTCAAGGTGTTTGTCGAACGGCGCGGCAAGATCGAGTTGACGCTCATTCGCTTTGAAAACGATGCGCATCTGTTGCGCGTGATTGACCGAATCGTTTCGCGCATGGGGCGGCGCATCGACGAGATGAGTCCCATGGTCGATGCGCGCTTGGCCGACGGTTCGCGCGTCAATGCGGTCATTGCGCCGCTGGCCATTGATGGTCCATTGTTGTCGATTCGTCGATTTGCCGTAGTGCCTTACACCATGAAGGATCTTCTGGACTTTGGCACGATGACTGCCGACATGGCGTGCTTGATGGACGGCGTGATCAGGGCCAAGCTCAATGTGTTGATCTCGGG
The DNA here is from genome assembly GCF_003063575.1 of Limnohabitans sp. Jir72. Lineage (GTDB taxonomy): Bacteria > Pseudomonadota > Gammaproteobacteria > Burkholderiales > Burkholderiaceae_C > Limnohabitans_A. The sequence goes on along the minus strand of NZ_NESC01000005.1, from coordinate 49,127 downwards.
GGGCACAGGCAGTGGCAAGACGACGTTGCTGAATGTGGTCTCCGCCAGCATCCCCCCTAACGAGCGCATTGTCACGATTGAGGATGCGGCCGAATTGCAGTTGCAACAACCGCATGTGGTGCGCATGGAAACCCGGCCTCCCAACATGGAAGGCGTGGGCGAGGTGTCGCAACGCGCGCTGCTGCGCAACAGTTTGCGCATGCGCCCGGACCGCATCATCTTGGGTGAAGTTCGCGGTGTGGAAGTGATGGACATGCTGCAGGCCATGAACACCGGGCATGAGGGCTCCATGAGCACCATCCACGCCAACACGCCACGCCACGCCATGACGCGGCTGGAGCACATGCTGGGCATGGCAGGCATGCAGACCGATACGCGCAGCTTGCGCCAGCAAATTGCGGGCGCGCTGACGGTGGTGATTCAGGTTTCCCGTTTGTCAGATGGCAAAAGAAAAATCACCAGCATGCAGGAAATCACCGGCATGGAGGGGGATGTCATCACGATGCAGGAAATTTTCAAATACGAACAAACGGGTCTGTCGAGCGATGCGCAAGTGCAAGGGCGTTTTGTGGCCACGGGCATCCGGCCCAGGTTTGTACAGCGCTTGCATACGCGCGGCATCGAATTGAACCCGGCGATGTTCACGCTCGAAGGAGCAGCCCCATGAGCGGTATGTTTTATGCGGTGATCCTCTGTGTCGTTGGCGTGGCAGTGGCTTTGTTGGTGGCGGGTTTGATCATGACTTGGGACGCCACCATGGGCCCCGGGCGCAAACGTTTGAATGAGCGTTGGCGGGTGGTGTCCAAAAACGATGGTGTGGAGGCGGCTGTCCGCTTGTCGCAAAAGCGTCTTTTGAGTGAAAACGCTGCCGTGCAGGCTTGGTTGCAGCAAAGTTCTTTCATCAGGGCTCTGGATCGCGTGTTGATTCAGGCGGGTTTGCAGATCAGTTTGGCGCAGGCTTTTGGCTTGTTTCTGGTCTTCACGGTGTCGGGTGCTGCGGTGGCTTTTTTCTCCGGTGCGCCTGTTTGGGCTGCGCTCTTGCTCATGCCTGTGGTCTGGGTCTTGCTGGCTTGGTATGTGTTGTACCGAAAACGCCGGCGCTTGTTGCAGATTGACCTTCAGTTGCCCGCCGCACTGGAGATGATGGCTCGGGCCTTGCAAGTGGGGCATGCCTTGAGTGGGGCATTGTTGATCGCGGCCAAAGAGTCCCGCGACCCGATGGCCAGTGAATTGCAAACAGTGTTTGATGAAATGAACTTCGGCATTTCGCTGCAGGTGGCTTTGCCGCATCTGGCCGAGCGCATCGCCAGTGACAGCGTGCGTTACTTCGTCGTGGCGGCGATGGTCCAGAGCGAAACCGGCGGTAATTTGGCCGATATTTTGAACAGCACCGCTTCTTTGATTCGGGATCGCCACAAACTCACGGCCACCGTGAAAGTGTTGTCGGCCGAAGGGCGGCTGTCGGCCTGGATTTTGTCGGTCTTGCCATTTGCCATTGCCGCCTTGCTCAGTTGGGTCAACCCCGAGTTCATTGGCAAGCTGTGGACCGACCCTTTGGGCTTGAAACTGCTGACGGGTTCTTTGGTCTTGGCTGTGGTGGGGGTCATCTGGATGCAGCGGCTCGTCAGTGTCCGAATTTGAAGTGAAAGTCGCCTATGTCCTGGATGCTCATTTTGATTTATGCCTGTGTGTTTGCGCTGACGTGCGGTTTCAGCTATTGGGCGTTGACTGGCTTGATGCCCAGCGGCATGACGCAGCGTCTGGACAGTTTGAAAGACACGCCCCACTTTGTGTTGACAGAGCCGTCTGCACGTTGGCAGAGGTGGCGCGACAAGTTGCAACGAGCCCTGTCTTGGCTGGGGCCTTTGTCATCGGCCACAGAGCCCGAAGACGCTTCACACACCTTCAGTTCGCGGCTGCGCTTTTACAACGCAGGCATCCATTCGCATTTGGCACCTTTGGTGTATCTGGCCAGCAAGACGGTGCTGACGTTCGCACTGCCCAGCATTGCGATAGGTGTTTTGTGGTACAGCCAAGTGAGTTTGTCACAAGCCCCGGGCATGGCGCTTGTGCTGGTGTTTGCCATGCTGGGCTACTACTTGCCCAATGCCATCTTGGCGCATCGTGTGGCGCGTTATCAGCAAGCCTTGTTCAATGCCTTTCCGGACGCGCTCGATTTGATGCGTGTGTGTGTGCAGGCCGGATTGGGGCTGGACGCGGCCATTGACCGCGTCGGACATGAAATGCATTTGAGCTGCCCCGAACTGTCCAACGAGTTCGAATTGACCGGGCTCGAATTGCGCGCAGGTGCCAGCCGTGCCGATGCGCTGCGCCATCTGTCCGCGCGCATTGGCCTGGAAGATGTGGAGGCCTTGGTGGTGATGCTCATCCAGGCGGACATGTTGGGCACCAGCGTGCATGAGTCTTTGCAAGTCCATTCGGAGTCGCTGCGCACCAAGCGGCGGCTGTTGGCCGAAGAAACGGCGGCCAAGCTGCCCATCAAGTTGTTGATCCCTTTGGTGTTTTGCGTGTTCCCGGCTTTGCTCACAGTGTTGTTGGGCCCGGCGGTGATCAGTGTCCACGAAATTCTGGCACCCACCGCGCAGGGCGCTTGACTGCTTTGCGCCGACTCAGCCTTGAACCACTGCCAGATAGGCCTGACGCGTTTCAGGGCTGACGGCTTCCAACGCTTGTTCGTAGCGCGTCTGGTGCTGCCTGAGCATGCGGGCCGAGGCGATGGTTTTGGATTTGCAGAACCAATGGCAGCTGTGCTGCATCAAAAACATCTCGGCCATGATGCGAAACGAGCGCTCTTTGGCCGCCTCTGGTGTCAGGGCGATGGCGCGGCCAATGCCTTGTGCGTGAACGACCAGCAGGCGGCGCATGTCAAAAGTGGTTTTGGGCGAGAGCTGGTCGATGAAGGGCAGCGCGATTTTGAAGCCGCGTGTCACCGGCGCGGCCAGCCGCCCAAATTCGGTGGCCACGGCCTTGAATTCTTCGGCCAACTGTTGCTCGGCCACTTCTTGCAGCTGCAAAATCTGTTGTTGCCGTGCGGCCTCGGGCTCGCTCAATGCGCGCATGTAGGCCTCGGTCAGTTGCGCCATGTGCTTTTCGATCTGGTAGGGGCGCAAGTGCTCGGCCAGCAAGGCGGTGCGTTGGCGCTGACCCTGACTGTTCAGCCAGTGGATGCCCACGCCCAATAAAAACAAAAGACTCAGAAGTTCCATACCCGCCCATTCATGGGCCACATGGCCCGATGCCTCAAGTGTAAAGAGCTGGGCCTGGCCCGGCATCTGTGCGTTGTCACCCCTGATTTGGAGTGTCGCCTCTAAAGCGCGGGTTTTCCCTTGTGTCGCCCCGCTGGCGGTGTTCAAATTGCTGCATCGCAACAAACCTTTCCAAGGAACACACCATGAACTTCAATGCTGAACAACTCGTCGCCGCTCAACAAGCCAACCTGAAGGCCGCATCCGGCCTGTCACAAACCGCTTTCGCCGGTTTCGAACGCCTGGTCGAGCTGAACATGGCCGCTGGCAAAGCCGCTGTGGGTGAGTCTTTCGCCAACGCACAAGCCCTGTTCGCTGCCAAGAACCCCCAAGACATGCTGGCCGCTCAAGCTGCCTTGGTGCAGCCTGCTTTCGAAAAAGCCGTGTCTTATGGCCGTCACCTGACCGACATTGCCAACAACACCGGCGCTGAGTTCACCAAGGCTGTTGAAGGCAAGTTCGCCGAGACCGAGCAAGCGGTCAAGAGCCTGGTCGAGAACAGCCTGAAGAACGCACCTGCTGGCTCTGACGCTGCTGTGGCCGCCATCAAGACCGCCATCGAAGCCGGTCAAAACGCTGCTGAAACCCTGAAAAAAGTGGCCAAGCAAGCCGCTGACACCGCCGAGTCCAACCTCAAGGCCGCCACTGCCCAAGCTGAAGCTTCGGTCAAAGCCGCTCTGAGCAAGGCCAAAGCCAAGGCTTGATGCCACAAGCACTCTCGCAGTGCTTTCTACAATCAAGGCGTCTTCGGACGCCTTTTTTGTTTCTGGATGCCCCCATGCCCCTCTTGCCTGCCCAGCCGTCTGCCCCTGCCTTGCACATCGAAGGCGGCGTGGCCATCATCACCTTGAACCGCCCCGCGCAACGCAACCGGCTCGAAAACGGGGATCTGAAGACTTTGCTGGGGCATTTCGAGCAGGTCAACCAGAACGCCCAGGTGCGCGTGCTGGTGCTGACGGCCAACACCGAAGGCCAGCCCAAGCCGGTGTTTTGCGCGGGCTACGACATCAGCGGTTTCAACGAACCCGGGCATGGCGCGACCTTTTTTGAAGAGATCCCCGACGCACTGGCCAAGCTGCGCCCGGTGACGATCTGCGCCTTGAATGGCAGCGTGTACGGCGGCGCCACCGATGTGGTGCTGGCCTGCGACCTGCGCATCGGCCTGCAGGGCATCGAGTGGCGCATGCCCGCCACCGCGCTGGGCTTGCATTACTACCCCAGCGGTTTGCAGCGCTATGTCAGCCGCTTTGGCGTGGCGGGCACCAAGCGGGCGTTTTTGACGGCACGGCCTTTCTCGGCCGAGCAGCTCAACGCCATGGGCTTGTTCGAGTCCCTGGTGACGGACGCCGATTGGGCTTCGACGCTGCAAGTGCTGGTCAGCGACATCTTGGCCCTCGCCCCTTTGGCCGTGCAAGAGACCAAGAAGTCGATCAACGAAATTGCGGCGGGCCAGATGGACACCGAGCGCTTGCGCGCCCGCGAGCACATGACCAGCGACAGCGTGGACTTTGCCGAAGGCCGCGCCGCCTTTGTCGAGCGCAGAAAACCCGTGTTCGTTGGGCGCTGAGCGCCCCGATGGCCATGCCCCTTCGTTGGCGCCCGTTGCTGGCCCGTGTGCTGTGGGCTGCGGCCTGCGTGGGTCTGTGCACCTGTGCGCAGGCGCAAGGCGCCGACACGGTGGAGGTGCGCGCCGAGCTGGAGAACATGACGGGCCTGGCGCGTTCTGCCAGCGAAGGCATCGTCTCGGGCGAGCGTTTGCGTGCCATGCCCTTGCTGCGCCCCGGCGAGGTGATGGAGATGGTGCCCGGCCTGATGGTCACGCAGCATGCGGGCGACGGCAAGGCCAACCAATATTTTTTGCGCGGCTTCAACTTGGACCACGGCACCGACTTCGCCACCTTTGTGGCCGGCATGCCAGTCAACATGCCCAGCCATGCGCATGGTCAGGGCTACACCGATCTGAACTTTTTGATTCCGGAGCTGATTCAGAAGGTGCGTTACCAAAAGGGACCTTACGACGCGCAGGTGGGTGACTTTGCCTCGGCGGGTGCGGCGCACATCGACTACCTGCGCCAAATGGACAGCCCTTTGGCGCAAGTCACCTTGGGCCAGGGCGGCTTTCAGCGCATCTTGTTGGCGGGTTCCCCCGCTGCCGATGCCGGGCGGGGCAAGCTCTTGTACGGCCTGGAAATGTTCCGCAACGATGGCCCCTGGCAAACACCCGAGGACTTGCGCAAGCTCAATGGGGTGCTGCGTTACAGCGATGGCAGCGCGCTCAACGGCTTTGCGCTCACGGCCATGGCCTACCGCAGCCAATGGACGTCGACCGATCAGGTGCCCCAGCGTGCCATCGACCAAGGCTTGATCGGCCGCTTTGGCAGCTTGGACAGCACCACGGGCGGGCAAACGCAGCGCTACAGCCTGTCGGGCGAATGGTCTTGGCTGCAAGGCGACTCGCGCACACGCGCCAGTGCGTGGTGGCTGAAGTCATCGCTCGATCTGTGGTCCAACTTTCAATATTGCCTGAGCGACCCCAGCATCCACTGCCCCACCGGTGACCAGTTCATGCAGCGCGAGCAGCGGCAGGCGATGGGTTTGTCGCTGTCGCAGTCGGTGCCTGCGCTATGGGGCGACAAGGCGGTGGACAACAGCTATGGCCTGCAGGTCCGTCAGGACAACATCTCGCCAGTGGGCCTGTACGCCACGCGAGCACGCGAGGTGCTGAGCACCGTGCGGCAAGACCAAGTCTGGCAGCGCAGCACGGCGCTGTGGTTCCAAAACGAGGTGCGCTGGCTGCCTTGGTTGCGCTCGATTGCGGGCCTGCGCGCCGATGCCTACCAGTTCGATGTGCAGTCGAGTCTGCCTCAGCATTCGGGCCAAACCAGCGCGCACATGACCTCGCCCAAGCTGGGGCTGGTGTTGGGGCCGTGGGAAAAGGCCGAGCTGTACCTGAACCACGGGTATGGCTTTCATTCCAACGATGCGCGGGGCACCACCCAGCCGGTGGACCCGGTCAGCCCACTGGTGCGCACACAGGCGTCCGAGCTGGGGGTGCGCTGGACCGTGCGGCCCGGCTGGACATCGACCTTGTCCTTGTGGCAATTGAAGACGGCTTCGGAATTGTTGTTTGTGGGCGATGCGGGCACCACCGAGCCCTCTCGCCCCTCGCGCCGCACCGGGCTGGAGTGGGGGCACTTTGCGCGGGTGGGCCAGCATGTGGCGCTGGACGCCGACCTGTCGTGGTCGCGGGCGCGCTTCACCGATGGGGATGCGGCCGGCCCGTTCATTCCGGGTGCTGTCACCACCACGGCCAATCTGGGCATCACGCTGGACGCTTGGGGGCCCTGGTCGGCGGCTTTCAGGCTGCGCTATTTCGGGCCCCGGCCTTTGCTGGAAGACGGCTCGGTCCAGTCGGCTTCGTCGCTGACCGGCAACCTGCGCGTGGGCTACCGCGTGGACGCGCGCAACCGGCTGAGTCTGGACGTGTTCAATGTGTTCAACGCCCGCAGCAACGACATCGAATACTTTTATGCATCCCGTCTGCCGGGGGAATTGGCCCCCGTGTGGGACCGCCACGTTCACCCGGCCGAGCCGCGCCTGCTGCGCCTGAGTTGGAGCCACCGCTTCGGTTGAGCTTTATGGGCTGCTGGCGCTGCGTTGTCCGGCCGACCAGGCACTGCCCATCGAGGCCGTGATGATGAAGCCCATGGCCGCCCATTGGCTGGGGCTCAGTCGCTCGGCCAGCACGACCCAGCCTGCCACGGCGCCCACGGCAGGCTCCAGGCTGAGCAAAATGCTGAAGGTGTTTTTGGGCAGGTGTTGGAGGGCGACCATCTCTAGGGTGTAAGGGACGGCGCTGGACAGCAGGGCCACGGCCAGACCGGCGGCCAACCATTGGGTGTTCAGCAGGGCGCTGCCTGCCTCGTACAGGCCAAAGGGCGTGACCACCAAGGCCGCCGCCAGCATGCCCATGGGCGTGGCCATGGTGCCATAGCGCTTGGCCACGCGCTGGCCAAAGACGATGTACATCGCCCAGCAGGCACCAGCCGCCAGCGCAAAGCCAATGCCCATGGGGTCGAGCGCATCGTGGGCACCGGGCATGGGCAAGATCATGCCAAGCCCCAGCACCGCCAGCGCCACCCAGACCAGATCGCTGGCCCTGCGCGAGGTCCACAAGGCCACGGCCAGTGGGCCGGTGAACTCGATCGCGATCGCCAGGCCAAAGGGGATGGTCTTGATGGCGTTGTAAAACAGCAAGTTCATCACCCCCAAGGTGACGCCGTACAGGCCCAGCGGCCAGGCATCTGCCCACACCCAATGCCGTCGCCAAGGGCGCCAAAAGGCCATCAGCATCAGCGTGGCAAACACCAGCCGGTACAGCGTGGTGCCCCCGGCCCCGATGGCCGGGAACAGGCTTTTGGCAAACGAGGTGCCAATGGACAGGGAAACCAGGGAGCCGAGCAAGGCGCCCACGGGCCAGATGGGGAATGACAAATCGAGACTTTCGGGGTGGCCGCTGGGTAGGGGCTTGCAAAACCCGGCGGGGCCAGGTGCATTCGGGGGGGATCATAGCCCCGCATACAATCCTCCGTTGGTCTGCAGTGCCGTCCCCGGGGGCGCTTGCAGAAGACTGAGATCCCGTTTTTGTGGAGTTACCCATGTTCATCTCTTCCGCCTTTGCCCAAACCGCTCCTGCTGCTGCCGCTGGCGGCGACATGCAGTCCACCCTGATGAGCATGCTGCCTTTGCTGCTGATGTTTGCGGTGCTGTACTTTGTCATGATCCGCCCCCAGATGAAAAAGCAAAAAGAGCACCGCACCATGATCGAAGCCTTGGCCAAGGGCGACGAAATCGTGACCGCTGGTGGTTTGCTGGGCAAGGTCAGCAAAATCGGTGACAGCAACATCAGCGTGGAAATCGCTTCGGGCGTCGAAGTGCAGATGCAGCGCAGCGCTGTGGTGCAGGTCTTGCCCAAAGGCAGCCTGAAGTAATTCGGTCCGTTTTCGGCTTTTTCAGCGGGGCGCTTGTCGCCCCGGTTTTTCATCCTGTACGCGAGTCCTTATGAACCGTTACCCGGTCTGGAAATACGCGATCATCGTGATCGCATTGTTGCTGGGGGTGGTCTACACCCTGCCCAACTTCTTTGGTGAGGCCCCTGCGGTGCAGGTGTCTTCGGGCAAGGCCACCATCAAGGTGGACACTGGCACGCTGCAAAAAGTCGAAGACGCCCTCAAGGCCGCGGGCGTGAGCGCCCAAAGCGTGGCGCTCGAAGGCGGCTCCATCCGGGCCCGCTTTGACAGCACCGACAACCAGCTCAAGGCCAAGGATGCGGTTCAAAAAGCCCTGATCCCGGATGCGGCCGATCCCCAGTTTGTGGTGGCGCTCAATTTGGTCTCGCGCTCGCCCGAGTGGCTCGGTGCCTTGCACGCTGCGCCCATGTACCTGGGCCTGGACTTGCGCGGTGGTGTGCACTTCATGCTGCAAGTGGACATGCAGGCGGCCCTGACGCAGCGCGTGGAGGCGCTCACCGGCGACCTGCGCAGCTTGCTGCGCGAGAAAGACATTCGCCACGGCGGCATCAGCCGCAATGGCCAAAACGTCGAAATCCGCTTGCGCGATGCGCAACAGCTCGAAGCGGCCAAGCGTTTGTTGTCGGCCCAGTTTCCTGACCTGCAAACGCAGGACGTGGCCGATGGCGCCGAGTTCCGCCTGATCGCCAGCAACAAACCCGAAGCCGCCCGCCGGGTGCAAGAGCAGGCTTTGAAGCAAAACATCACCACTTTGCACAACCGGATCAACGAACTGGGCGTGGCCGAGCCGGTGATCCAGCAGCAAGGCCTGGACCGCATCGTGGTGCAGCTGCCCGGCGTGCAGGACACGGCCAAGGCCAAGGACATTCTGGGCCGCACCGCCACGCTGGAAGTGCGCATGGTGGACGAAAGCACCGAAGCGCGTGCGGCCGAGCAAGGCGGCATCGTGCCTTTTGGTGCCGAGCGTTACCTGGAGCGCGAAGGCCGTCCGCTGATTGTCAAAAAACAAGTGGTGCTCACGGGTGACAACCTGACCGATGCGCAGCCCGGCTTTGACAGCCAGACCCAAGAACCCGTGGTCAACTTGACGCTGGACGCCAAGGGTGCCCGCATCTTCAAGGACGTGACGCGTGACAACATCGGCAAGCGCATGGCCATCTTGCTGTTTGAAAAAGGCAAGGGCGAAGTCGTGACCGCGCCGGTGATTCGGGGCGAAATCGGGGGCGGCCGGGTGCAGATTTCGGGCCGCATGACCACGGCCGAAGCCAACGACACCGCGCTGCTGCTGCGTGCCGGTTCGCTGGCCGCGCCCATGGAGATCATCGAAGAGCGCACCATCGGCCCCAGCTTGGGTGCCGAGAACATCGCCAAGGGCTTCAACAGCGTGACCTGGGGTTTCCTGGTGATCGTGGCTTTTATGTGCCTGTACTACGCGATGTTTGGCTTGGTGTCGGGCATTGCGCTGGCGGTGAACCTTTTGTTCTTGGTGGCGATTTTGTCGATGCTGCAAGCCACATTGACGCTGCCCGGCATGGCCGCGATGGCGCTCGCTTTGGGCATGGCCATCGACTCGAACGTGCTGATCAACGAGCGTGTGCGTGAAGAGCTGCGCAACGGCGCCAGCCCGCAAGCGGCCATCCATGCCGGTTACGACCGCGCCTGGGCCACGATTTTTGACTCCAACATCACCACGCTGATTGCGGGTGTGGCCTTGCTGGCCTTTGGCTCCGGTCCGGTGCGCGGCTTTGCGGTGGTGCACTGCATCGGCATTTTGACCAGCATGTTCTCGGCCGTGTTCTTCTCACGTGGCTTGGTGAACCTCTGGTACGGCAGCAAGAAGAAACTCAAGTCGGTGTCGATTGGCACCGTGTGGCGGCCTGACGGCGGCTCTGCGGTGAAGGCCGATTAAGGGGAACAGATCATGGAATTTTTCAAAATCAAAAAAGACATCCCGTTCATGAAGAACGCGTTGGTCTTCAACGCGGTCTCTTTCGTGACCTTCGCGTTGGCGGTGTTTTTCCTGTTCAGCAAGGGCCTGCACCTGTCGGTGGAATTCACCGGCGGCACGCTGATGGAAGTCAGTTACAGCCAGCCAGCGGACCTGAACAAGGTGCGTGCCACGGTGGGCACCTTGGGTTTCAGTGAAGTGCAAGTGCAGAACTTCGGCACCGCACGCGACGTGATGATCCGCCTGCCTGCGCAAAAGGGCGTGAGCTCGGCGCAGCAAAGCGAAAAAGTGCTGAGCGCGCTCAAGGCCGACAATGCCGAGGTGACCTTGCGTCGCACCGAGTTTGTGGGCCCTCAAGTGGGCGACGAATTGGCCCACGACGGATTGAAGGCGCTGGCCTTTGTGGTGATTGGCATCGTGCTGTACTTGGCCATCCGTTTCGAGTGGAAGTTCGCCGTCTCGGCCATCATTGCCAACTTGCACGACGTGATCATCATCTTGGGCTTCTTCGCTTTCTTCCAGTGGGAGTTCTCGCTGGCGGTGTTGGCCGCTGTGTTGGCGGTGCTGGGTTATTCGGTCAACGAATCGGTGGTGATTTTTGACCGGATCCGCGAGAACTTCCGCCGCTTTCGCAAGATGAGCACGGTCGAAGTCATCGACAACGCGATCACCTCCACCATCAGCCGCACCATCATCACCCACGGCTGCACGCAGATCATGGTGTTGTCGATGTTGCTCTTCGGTGGCGAGACGCTGCACTACTTCGCCATGGCTTTGACCATTGGCATTTGCTTTGGCATTTACTCGTCGGTGTTCGTGGCCGCGGCCATTGCCATGTGGCTGGGCATACAGCGCGAAGACCTGATCAAGCCGCTCAAGAAGGACAACGATCCGAGCGACGAAAACGCAGGCGCTGTGGTCTGAGAATCCGCCAAGCAAACCAGGGCACCTTCGGGTGCCCTTTGTTTTGGAGCTTGCGCTGGCTTGAGTTTTAACGAGGGCGGCGGCGGCAGCTGCTGCTGCGGCAGGAACAGTGCTATGCCTTTGCAGTGTTCACGCCAAGACGCTTTTGAGCCAGTCGGCAAAGGTGGCGCATTCCCAGCGTTCCATGGTGCCGGTGCGCCAGCACAGGTAGTGGGCGTGGGGGCTGGGCACGCTGCGCTCAAACAGGCGAACCAGCTGGCCGTTTTCCAGCCAGGGTGCGCCCAGCTTGGTGCGGATCAGGCCAATGCCCAGGCCTTGGGCGGCGGCGTCGCACATCAGGCCGATGTCGTTGAACGAGGAGCCGTCCACCGGCTCGGGCCAGTCCAGGTCGTGCGCGGCAAACCAGGTGCGCCAGGGCTCCAGCGGGCTGCGCAGCAGGGGCTGGCCTTGCAGGTCTTCGACGCTGGTGAAGGGGCCGTTTTCGCGCAGCCAAGCTGGGGATGCCAGCGGTGTCACTTCGTCCTTGGCCAGGCAGACGTGTTCCACATCCGAATAGCGTCCGGTGCCAAAGCGCACGGTCAGGTCGGCGTCTTCGGCCACCACGTCCAGCAAGGGAATACTCACCTGCATGGTGATGTCGATCTCGGGGTAGGCGTCCAGAAAGTGCTTGAGGCGCGGCATCAGCACCGACCGGGCAAAGGTGGGCGTGACCGCCAGGCGCAGTTTGCGGCGGCCAGGCGTGTTGCTGGCGCTGGGAAAGCGCTGCAGCGAGACCAGACCTTCGCGCACATGGGCCAGGTATTCGATGCCTTCGGTGGTGAGTGAAAAATCGGCCCGGCCAAACAGCTTGGTGCCGATGATTTGCTCCAGCTGCTTGACCCGGTGGCTCACCGCGCTGGGCGTCACGCACAACTCTTCAGCGGCCTGCGTCACGCTGCGCAATCGCGCCAGGGCCTCAAAGGTCAGTAAGCACTGGATAGGTGGGATGCGGGAAGCGACAGACATGCGGGGCTTACTTGAAGATCACGGTTTTGTGGCCGTTGATCAGCACGCGGTGTTCGCTGTGCCATTTCACGGCGCGGGCCAGCACCTGGCTTTCGGTGTCGCGGCCCAGCGTGGTCAGGTCTTCGACGGTTTTGCTGTGGTCCACACGGGCCACGTCCTGCTCGATGATCGGACCTTCGTCCAGGTCGGCGGTCACATAGTGGGCGGTGGCGCCGATCAGTTTCACGCCCCGGTCGTGCGCTTGGTAGTAAGGCTTGGCACCCTTGAAGCTGGGCAAGAACGAGTGGTGGATGTTGATGGCGCGACCGGCCAGTTTGCGGCACAGGTCATCCGAGAGGATCTGCATGTAACGCGCCAGCACCACCAGCTCGGCGCCTTCGGCTTGGATGATCTCGTGCTGGCGGGCTTCGGCTTGTGCCTTGTTGTCTTTGGTCACCGCGATGTGGTGAAAGGGCACGTTGTAACTGGCGGCCAGTTGGTAGAACTCGCGGTGGTTGCTCACGATGGCGCGGATGTCCAGCGGCAGCAGGCCACTCTTCCAGCGGAACAGCAGGTCGTTCAGGCAATGGCCTTCTTTGCTGACCATGATCACCGTTCGCATGGGCTGGGTGGTGGCGTGCAGGTCCCACTTCATGGCGAAAGTTTGGGCAAATTCGCCCCACTGCGCGTTCAGCGTGTCGGCGTTTGCCTGATCACAGGCAAACTGAACGCGCATGAAAAACAGACCCGTGTCGTGGTCGTTGTACTGGGCCGCTTCTTCGATGTTGCCCCCGCGCTCCAGCAAAAAACCCGACACAGCATGCACGATGCCGGTGCGGTCGGGGCAGGAGAGGGTCAGGATATAGGTGGTGGTCATGGATGGAAAGGTACTTACAAGGCTTGAGCAGGTGACAGGTCATTGCGCAGCAATGGTTGGCTCTGCAGCTTGTACTTATTGTAGAGACCAGAGCATGCAGTGGTTTCAAGCGCCAGAAGGCAGTGGGGAGTTCAAGCAGAAGACAAGTTGATGGTGTGATTCACTAAAGCATGTAACTGACTTTTTTGATAATAAAATGAATACTTTTAAACTATTTTATTGTCATGAAACGCATAACCCAACTTTTCATCACCCTCGGTACTTTTTTCTTGATGACAGCCTGTGGCGGAGGTGGAAGCAGTGACTCTTACACCGCAAACATCAGCGTGGGACCAACAAGCCATGTGTGTAAATCCGAAGTCACGGCCAACCTCTGCCTAGCAGGCGATTGTTCGCAGTGTCAATGCTTGAGCGGATGTCCCGCTGCCCCAGGCGAAGCGATCACTCTGTCATGCATTTTCTATGATGGCATTGCGCGTGTGCCATCGACAGGTTGCACATTGGCCACGACGCCGGTGCGCACGCTGGCTTGTTCAGGTACAAAATTGTTTGTTCTGGATGGTCAAGGCTACACGCGGACGGACGTTTTGCAGGGCACTTCATTCAACGGGCTGCAACCCTATGAACTGTTTGGATTTAAGTTCAACTGCGGTGCTTGAGCAGAAGTCGACTTTGTCATATTGACACGCATATTGGGGTACCAATCCCCCCATCGCGTGGCATTCTCCCAAAACTGTCTTCGAGGGCACAGCCTCACTGCAAGCCCTGGGCCATGTGAGGCTGGAGACCGTGATGACCGACAGGGTGAACGCGGCCACATCGACAGGCTGGAATAGGACCTGTTGGGGCGAAACAACTACCTGGACCAATTGCCACGACCGCCCTTGGCGAGATGTCAAAGCCGTGAATGTGGATGCGCTGGAAGGCGTCAAGACAGAGGTGTTCCACCAGCGCACCAAAGAGTCCAACTGCGTCGTCTGGCAAAAGCATATCAACCAAGGCAGTAAAACCGAAACGCTGACGCTGCGCAGCTTCAGCGGCACGGTCAACACGCCCTTCAAAGCGTCTGGCGGCGTCAGTGTGCAGATTCCTGAGGGCGAGTTCATGAGTCATATCGCCACCCTGTCGAGCCAACCGGGCAAGGGCTACCTGAAGGAGCTGGCCCAGCGCTATGACGTCAACTGTCAGCCCGTCAAACTGACGCATGACAAATGGGATGGTAAGCAAGAGGGCTTGACGCCAACGCTTTGGCCAATGCGGCTTTTGCCAGCTTGGCCGCACAGGCCAGGATCACACCGATCAACGCTGTGAGGGAGTAAAAATTTCTAACTTCCGTGTGCCGGATCAATAGGGCGATGTGGGCAAGACGCTCAAAGAGTTCTGCCAATGTCGCTAAAGCGCTGCTCACTGACGGTGCGCCATTTAAACTGCTTGGCTGAACTGATTTCAAGGACTTTTGCCGTGGCCCACACCGACTTGAACATGGACAACCAGTGGTTGCCCTTCACGCCCAACCGCACTTTCCGCAATGACCCCCGGGTGTTCGTGGGCGCTGAGGGCATGCACTTCACCACCCACGATGGCAAAAAGGTCATCGACGGCATCTCCAGCCTGTGGTGTGTGGGCGCAGGACACAACCGCAAGCCGATCAACGAGGCCATCAAAAAGCAGCTGGACACGCTGGACTACGCCACGGCTTTTCAGGCCAGCAACGACAAGGCATTCAAAGCCGCCGAGATGATCGCCGCCATGGCGCCGGGTGACTTGAACAAGGTGCTGTTTTGCAATTCGGGCTCTGAGGCGGCCGACACCGCGCTGAAGGTTGCCCTGGCCTACCACCGTGCTCGGGGTGAGGGCCACCGCAATGTGTTCATTGGCCGTGAAAAGGGTTACCACGGCGTCAACTTCGGCGGCATGAGCGTGGGCGGCCTGCCGGCCAACCGCAAGGTGTATGGCGCGCAGCTCTTGCCGCGTGTGGACCACATGCGCTTCATCCACGATCCGGTGAACCACGCCTACATCCACCACGAAGAACCCGTCTGGGCCGAAGACCCGCTGCTGGAGCTGGAAAACCGCATTCTGGTGTTGCACGACCCGAGCAACATTGCCGCTGTGATCGTCGAGCCGATCGCGGGCAGCGCGGGCTGGTACATCCCACCCCAAGGTTATGTGAAGCGCTTGCGCGAGATTTGCGACAAGCACGGCATCTTGCTGATTTTTGACGAGGTCATCACCGGCTTTGGCCGCCTGGGCGTGAACTTTGGTGCGGACTACTACGGTGTGGTGCCCGACATGCTGAACTTTGCCAAGGCCGTGACCAATGGCGTGATCCCGCTGGGCGGCGTGATCTGCCGTGACTTCATCTACGACGCGATGATGAGCGCCAACGCGCCTGAGCATGCCATTGAGTTTTTCCACGGCTACACCTACTCCGGCCACCCCGTGGCTTGTGCGGCGGCCATTGCCACCCTGGACCTGATGAAGGAAGAGAACCTGTTTGCCCGCGCAGGCCAGCAAGGCCGCGTGCTGGGCGATGCGATGCACAGCGCCTTCAAGGGCCTGCCCAACGTGATCGGCATCCGCACGCTGGGCTTGGCCGGGGCGGTGGAGCTGGCCAGCATCGCGGGCTCGCCCGGCAAGCGGGCCTATGACATCTTCATGGACTGCTTCCACAAAGGCGTGTGGGTGCGGCCTGCTGGCGAGAACATCGTCATTTGCCCGCCTTACATCGTGGAAGACGCGCACATCGACCAGATCGTGCAGACCGTGGCCGACAGCATCCGCCGGCATGCGTGAGCTTGACTCCGCAGGTCGGAGCTTCGGCTGCGACGATGGCGACTCGAGCTTGACCTGCGAGGCATGAACGCAGTTCTTCGAACGGGATTGACGCTGCTGGCCGCGTGGTGCGCGGCGCAGCTGTGCCTGTGGCTGCACACGCCGATTCCCTGGATGCTGGGGCCTTTGATCGTCACGGCGCTGGCGTCCATGTCGGGCTTGCCCACGCGCAGTTCAGGCCGGCTGCGCAATGCGGGGCAATGGGTGATCGGTGCGGCTTTGGGCTTGTATTTCACGCCGCAGGTCAGCGCCTTGGTGGTGAGCCTGTGGTGGGCGATCGTGTTGGCCATTGCCTGGGCCTTGTTGTTGGGCGCTTGGTTTGGCATGTGGTTGCATCGCCAGCATGCGGCGGATTTTGCGCAGCTGTCGCCGCGTGCTTTGCGGGCCACCACCTATTTTTCCAGCGCGATTGGTGGGGCCTCCGAGATGACCTTGCTGTCCGAGCGGCATGGCGCCCGGACCGATCTGGTGGCGGCGGCGCACAGCGTGCGGCTGCTGTGCGTGGTGATCGCTGTGCCTTTTGGCATGCAGTGGGCGCAGCACCGCTGGGGCTTGCATGTCGATGCGAGTTTGTTGCCCGGCCCGCGGATCGCACAATGGCCGGGCTTGCTGTGGCTGGCGCTGGCCACCGCCGCCGGTGCGGGCGCGATGGTGCTGGTCAAACGCACCAACCCTTGGTTCATGGGGCCGTTGCTGGTGTCGATGGGCTTGACCTTGTCGGGGGTGGAATGGTCGGCCGTGCCCAATGGCTTGTCGAATGCTGCCCAGCTGGTGATCGGCATCAGCCTGGGCGTGCGCTTTCGCCGTGAGTTCATCCACACGGCACCCCAATGGCTGCTGTCGGCGGCAGGCGGGACGTTTGTGATGATGGCGCTGTCTTTGGGCTTTGGTCTGCTGATGGCCTGGTTGACCGGTTTGCACCCCGCCACCATGATTTTGGGCACCGCGCCCGGCGGTATTGCCGAGATGGCGATCACCGCCAAAGTTTTGCAGCTCGGGGTGCCGGTGGTCACAGCGTTTCAGGTGTGCCGCCTGGTGGCGGTGCTGATGCTGGTGGGCCCCTTGTTTCAATGGGTGCTGGCCCATGAAAAAACCGCCTGACGGCGGTTTTTTTTCAGGCAGGTCGTTTCAGTGCACCACGACAGGCTGCTGAGCCAGACCGGTATAACCTTCCAGCGTGTCTTCGACTTCTTCTTGCGTCGGCGTGTGTTGTTGCCAAGCCTGGATTTGCTGCTGGAACATTTCGGCCCATGAGCCGTCCAGATAGACCTCTTTGCCTGAGCGTTTGTCAACGATTTCAAAACCATGGCGCTCCAGCATCGGCTTGCTGGTGGCGGGCGCAGTTTCTGCAGGCGCGTTGGCCAACAAGTGCATCACGGCAAAGGTTTCGGATTCGTACAGCAGGTTCATGGTTTCATTCTCCCTCAAGTTCTGTGGCTCAGGTGGGGCTTTTTGAATGAACTTCAAGGCGGTGTGGCTTTTTCTGTAACGGGCAATGCCGCCAGCGTTTCGCGGCCGCGCAAATTCAGGTCGATGAAGCTGCCACTGACTTGCGTGATGCGGATTCGCACAGGCAGCCAGTGGTGCTCGGCCGCCACCCAGAACTCAACTTTGGCATCAAACCGGTTGCGTGGCTGGCACACCCATTTGACGGTGTTGAGCGATTTGCCGTCGACCGTCAGGGTTTCGTTTTGCTCGAAAGTAAGTAGCCAAGGCAAGGCGTCGCGCAGGGTCACCGTCTGGATCTGCAAGCGGCTGCCGGGCGTGAAGCGTTCGGGTGAACCGGCCATGGCGGCGGCCAGTTGCACATACAGGCTGATTTGGTCTTGTGCCCCTGCGATCAAGGGCACTTCGGGCGCGTTGCCGCTGAAGACGATGCGGTTTTTCTCTCGGTCGAAATGCGAGGCGCGCTCGCCCCGCCAGCTGTCTGAAAAACGCCGAGGGGCCAGGCCCGCTGCGGTGATCTCGCCCACGCTGCGCCAATGGCGTGAGCCCACCAAAAAGGCCTTGACCGAGAGCGCCAGCGCATAGGCCTGGTCGTTGTGCTGCCAGTTGAGCTCGCCGCTGGCGTAGTAAGTCAAGCCTTTATCCTGGCCCGTCAAGTCGTAGCGCAGCAAGCTCGAAGGCGGCAAAGCCCCCAAGGGGATGTGAGGCAGCACTTCTGCGGGCGGCAAGGACACCGTCGGCTCGCTGGCCGCCGTGGGTGCTGCGGCTGCGGCCGGTGGCGCTTCGGGCGTGGCAGGTGTTTCTGGCAAAGGTGTGCTGGTCTGCGCGGGCTCTGCAGGCGCGCTGACGGGGACCTCCTCGGCGGCGGTGGCCGTGGGTTCCGGGGCCAGCTCTTGTGCAATGCGCGGGCGATGCGGTTTGGGGGCAGGCGCGGCCACAGGGGCTTTCGGTGCAGGTGGCGCAATCATGCGGGTTTGCAAAGGACTCACCTGGGCCGATGAACGTTCTGGCAGCTGGAAATCCAGCACGCCCGACATGCCCAGCAAAAGCGCCACATGCACCAGCAGCACGATGCCCGCCAGCCACGCCAGTGTGCGGCGGGCGGGGCGGCCTGTGTGGCTGCCTTGAGTGGCGGGGACGGTGTTCACGGGCCTGGCGTGTTTCAGCGGGCGTGCCAGCCCAGATCGGTCGACAGCTGGGCGGCGAACTGGCGCAGGGCCTGGGCCGCAGGGCCTGTCCATTCGGCATTGAAGGTGGCCGAGGAGCCCAGCGCAACCACCCCCAAGGCGAGGTGACCATCGGCGTCAAAAACAGGGGCACAAAAACCGGAGATGCCCGGCAGCAAGACGTTGACCACGCGGCCCAGGCCTTGTTCGCGGGTCTCTTTGAGAATGGCTTTGACCTGTGCCGCGGTGCCGGGCAGGTCGCTGCGTCCGAGCTTGCGCGTCAGGGCCAGCTCGGCCTCGATCATGGGCAGGGCTTTGTCTGCGCTGCCGCCGTGGCCTGCGAAGGCCGCAAAGCAGCGCCCTGTGGCCGACGACAGCAAGGGCATCACATCGCCCAGTCGCAAATTGACCGAGGCGGCCATGGGCGACTCTTGCCAATGCACCAGCGTCGGGCCGTGGTTGCCCCAGACGGCCAGTGCCAGCGTGTGGCCGATTTGCGCCATCAACGCGGGCAGGCGTTCACGCGCCATCTTGACGGCGTCCAGCCGCGACAAGGTGGCCAGCCCCAAGCGCAAAGTGGCCGGTCCCAGTTCGTAGCGGGTGCTGGTGCTGTCTTGCACCACCAGACCCAGGCGCTGAAAGCTCACCAGATAACGGTGGGCCTTGGCGGCGCTCATGCCGGCAGCCGATGCCAAGTCGCGCAGCATCAGGGGGGCGGGGGCCTGCGCCAGCACGTCCAGCAGGGTGAAACCCACTTCGACCGACTGGATGCCAGCGCGTTCTTTGCCGTCACTTGTGGGGTGGGTGTCATGGGCCATATCGTCTAGAATCAAGTTTCGTTTAGTTAAACGAGTTTAACAATGCGTAATTCTCGCGCTGGCTCACTGTAGCGCATCGCGGCACCAAGGGGCACACACAACATGAAATTGGCGACCTACAAAGACGGCTCACGCGATGGTCAACTGGTGGTGGTTTCGCGCGACCTGAGCACCGCCCATTATGCGACCGGCATCGCCAGCAAAATGCAGCAGGTGCTGGACGACTGGAACTTTCTGGCACCACAACTGGAAGACCTGTACAGCACCCTCAACCAAGGAAAGGCGCGCCATGCTTTTGCGTTTGACCCCGAGCGCTGCATGGCCCCGCTGCCCCGCGCCTACCAGTGGGCGGACGGCTCGGCATACATCAACCACGTGGAGCTGGTCCGTGCGGCCCGCAACTCGGAAGTGCCCAGCAGCTTTTACACCGACCCCTTGATGTACCAAGGCGGCAGCGATGATTTCATCGGCCCGTGCGACCCCGTGGTTTGCGCCAATGAAGCGTTTGGCATCGACTTTGAAGCCGAGATCGCCGTCATCACCGGCGATGTGCCCATGCAAACCAGCGCCGACGACGCCATCGACGCCGTGCGTTTGATCATGCTGGCCAACGATGTCAGCCTGCGCAACCTGATCCCAAATGAATTGGCCAAAGGCTTTGGCTTCTTCCAGAGCAAGCCTGCCACCGCCTTCAGCCCCGTGGCCATCACGCCCGATGAACTGGGCGATGCTTGGCAAGGCGGCCGTGTGCACCTGACGCTGCAGTCCACCTGGAACGGCCGCAAAGTGGGCATGTGCGAAGCGGGCCCCGAGATGACCTTCCACTTCGGCCAGCTGATCGCCCACATCTGCAAGACCCGCAATGTGCGTGCAGGCTCGGTTGTGGGCAGCGGCACCGTGAGCAACAAGAGCGTGGAAGTCAAAGGCAAACCCGAGTGGCCCAAGGGTTACAGCTGCATCGCCGAAAAACGCGCCATCGAAACCATCCTGGACGGCAAGCCCAGCACCGAGTTCATGAAGTACGGCGACACCATCCGCATCGAGATGAAAGGCCAAAACGGCGAAAGTTTGTTTGGGGCGATCGAGCAGGAAATCGTGCCACTCGAAGCCTGACCATCGGTCTGTCAAGCCAGATGGCGGGGCTTTGTCAAACCCCGCCAAGCCAGCGGATGAAATTGCTGGCCACGGCTTCAGGCTTTTCCATCATCATCATGTGACCTGACCCTGGCACCACTTGCACGGCAGGCCGCGCTGGGATCAGCTCGGCCATGGCCTGGTGTTGCAGGGTGCTGGCCCAGCTGTCCCATGCACCGGCCATGACCAACGTGGGCACGCGCACTTGCTGCAGCACCGCTGACGCATCGGGACGCGCCAGCAAAGCCCGGATCTGACGCCCGAAAATGTCGGCCGATTGGCGCTCGAACATTTGAACCACCGCTTCCAACAGCGGCGCATCGGACAGGCGGGCTGGTGCCACCATGTTTTGCACCCAGGCTTGTGCCATGGCCCGCACACCATCGCGCTGCGCCAGATCCAGCAAGGCTTGGCGTGTCTGGATTTCCTTTTCTCCCGCTGCGCCAGCCTCCTTGGGCCGGTAACCCGTGCCCAGCAAGGCCAGCGCTTGCACGCGCTCGGGCGCAAGCCGCATCACCTCCAGCGCCACCCGACCCCCCATGGAATGCCCCGCCAGATGGAATGCGCAAGGTGCAGCGTCCAGAATCTGCTGCGCCATCCCGACCAAATCATCGGCCTGGCCGTGATCGACCACCGTGCAGTGCGCGTGCCCCTGCAAGGCAGGCAGCATCGGTGCCCACGAGGCGGCATCGCACATCAAACCAGGGACAAGAATCAAATGCGGTGTGGTCATGGTGTTTGGGGGTGAATGTAGGGACAGGTCAGTTCTGAAGTATGTCCCATCACCACCGGTCTGAGCTTGGGGTGGGGAGGTGCAGTGATGCACACATGGCTGAACATGGGTCGCCTTCAGTTCAAGTTCGCGGCTTGAATCTGAATACCCAGTTTGGGTGGATCGAAATCGATGCCTTCACCACCCGGAATGCCGTCCATCAACGCCAGCAGGGGGGGCTGATTTTCCGGCCATGCGGTAACAGTCGTCGATTTTGAGCATTGCAAAAGCAGGGCGACACCGCTCTGTGATGAACACCGGACCCTCTAAGGCCGCGCGTTTGGCGGCTGACACATCGCGCGTGAAATCGCGGCTTGTAAACGTGTGCAGGTCAAGTCACTGGATTGGCGTGTTCGCCAAGCCAAAAAGAAAGGCGCGGTGCCTGAAGAGGTGCTTCAGGATGTCCGCGCCAAGATCAAGGCCTTGCTGCAAATAGGCTGACTTCTCTGATTTGCCAACGGCATGCGCACCGAGAAATAAGTGAACCTCTGCCGCGTGTCACGCGCCTCGGTTGACCGGGCACTCACGGCGCTGTGCGAGATGGGCGTGTTGGTGCAAACGGGGATGGGGCGGGGGACACGGTATCGGCTGCAACCATCACTTCAAATAATTGAGCATCTCAATGATGCCGCTGGCCTCAGATGAGCTCTTGCTTTTGCGGTCATGGCAGAGGTCATGCAAGACCTGCCGGTATGAGATGAGTTCAACGCCTGAAGCTTGCATCAGGGGCAGTTCCGCGTCGTCCTTCAAAACCGCATGGACGAGGAAGTTCCGCCACTGTGCATCGGGCAATATTTCATTTCTGCGCTGAATTTTGCGTTGACCCGTGAACTTCTTTTCAACCCATTGCGCCACACCGGCACTCAATTCATCGGGTGTACGCCGTCGTGCGTTTGTATCTCCGCCAATGTACCCAACAGGGCGATAGCTGATCTGAACTTCTACATGCCAACATTCAAATCCGGCTGATACAGGTCGGATGGCTAACAGGTCAATTTCATCAACGCCGCACTTGATGCCTCGCATCGTGAAGAAATTTTGGCGATTCAGCCATTCCTCGACCAGTTGTTCATCAAGCAGTGCCATCTGTTACCAGAAAGTCTTCAGCCCAGCTTCTTCATCAACAGCGCATTCACCTGCCCAGGATTGGCCTTGCCCTTGCTGGCTTTCATGATCGGGCCGACCAAACCGTTCAGAGCCTTGGCATTGCCCGCCTTGAACTCTTCCACGTTTTTGGGGTTGGCGGCCAGCACGTCGTCGATGATTTTTTCCAACTCGCCGGTGTCGTTCATCTGCTTGAGGCCTTTGGCTTCGATGAGTGCGTCGACATCGCCTTCGCTACCGGAGGGGCCTTCTTTGTTCCACAAGCCTTCAAACACCTGACGCGCCGCGTTGTTGCTGATGGTGTTGTCGCTGATGCGGCCAATCAGGGCGGCCAGTTGGGCGGCGCTGACTGGGGCTTGCTCGATGGCCATTTCGCTGGCGTTCAATCGGCGCGAGACTTCGCCCATGATCCAGTTGCTGGCCAGTTTGGCTTGGCCGCAGGCTTTGGCGGTGGCTTCAAAGTAGGCGGCAACCGCTTTGCTTTGGGTCAGTTGCGTGGCATCGTATTCGGGCAGGGCGTAGTCCTTGACGAATCGCTCGGCCATCACGCGGGGCAACTCGGCCATCTCGCCTTTGACGCGCTCCACCCAGTCGCGGCCAATCACCAGCGGCGGCAGATCCGGATCGGGAAAGTAGCGGTAGTCGGCGGCGTCTTCCTTGGTGCGCATGGCGCGGGTCTCGCCCGAGTCGGGGTCGAACAGCACGGTGGCTTGCTGGATGGCGTGGCCGTCTTCGATCTGGTCGATCTGCCAGCGCACTTCGTAGTCGATGGCTTGCTGCATGAACTTGAAGCTGTTCAGGTTCTTGATCTCGCGGCGTGTACCCAGCTCGCCACCGGGTTTGCGCACCGACACGTTGGCGTCGCAGCGGAAGCTGCCTTCTTGCATGTTGCCGTCGCAGATGCCGATCCAGGTGACGATCTTGTGCAGCTCTTTGGCGTAGGCCACGGCCTCTTCGCTGCTGCGCATGTCGGGCTGGGTCACGATTTCAAGCAGCGGTGTGCCAGCGCGGTTCAAATCGATGCCGCTTTGACCCCGGCCATCTCCGATGGACGCTCCCAAGCTCGAGTCTTCGTGCAGCGATTTGCCCGCGTCTTCTTCGAGGTGGGCGCGCTCCAGACGCACGGTTTTGCGCACGGTCTCTTTGCCCACTTCCAGAAAGAACGACACTTCGCCGCCTTGAACGACAGGGATCTCGAACTGGCTGATCTGGTAGCCCTTGGGCAGGTCAGGGTAGAAGTAGTTTTTGCGGGCAAAGATGCTGCGCTCGGCAATGTGCGCGTTGATGGCCAAGCCAAATTCAATCGCGCGTTCCACAGCGCCGATGTTCATCACGGGCAGCGTGCCGGGCAGGGCTATGTCCACCGCACAGGCTTGTGTGTTGGGCTCGGCGCCAAACGCCACGCTGGCGCGGCTGAAAATTTTGCTCTTGGTCGAGAGTTGGGCGTGTGTTTCAAAGCCGATGACGACTTCGTAGCCTTGGACGAGTTTGCTCATGGTCTTAAACCCCCACTGGTTTCTGGAGGTGGAAATCGGTCGCTTGTTGCAGGCGGTGTGCGGCGTTCAACAATTGGGCTTCCTTGAAGTAGTTGCCGATCAACTGCAATCCCACGGGCATGCCCTGTGCGCCAAAGCCTGCGGGCACGCTCATGCCAGGCAGCCCGGCCAGCGATGCGGGCAGGGTGAAGATGTCGGCCAAGTAATCGGCCACCGGGTCGTTGGCGTTTTCGCCAAACTTCCAGGCCACGGATGGGGCCACGGGGCCGGCGATCACGTCGCACTCTTTGAAGGCGTTTTGGAAGTCGTCGGCGATCATGCGGCGGATTTTTTGCGCTTGCAGGTAGTAGGCGTCGTAGTAGCCGTGGCTCAGCACATAAGCGCCCGTCATGATGCGGCGCTTGACCTCGTTGCCAAAGCCTTCGGCGCGGGTCTTTTTGTACATGTCCACCAGATCGGTGTAGTCCTTGGCGCGGTGGCCGAACTTCACGCCGTCAAAGCGGCTGAGGTTCGAGCTGGCTTCGGCCGGGGCAATGATGTAGTAAACCGGAATCGACAACTCGGTGCGTGGCAGGCTGATGGGCACCAGCTTGGCGCCGAGTTTTTCGTATTCGCGCAAGGCGCTGTCTACGGCGGCACGCACATCGGCCGCCAAGCCTTCGCCAAAGAACTCTTTGGGAATGCCAATGCGCAGGCCTTCAAGGGAGTTGTTGAGCGATGCTGCAAAGTCTTCGGTGGGCATGTCCAGCGACGTCGAGTCACGGTCCAAATCTGCGCCGCACATGGCGCTCAGCAAGAGCGCGCAGTCTTCGGCGCTGCGGGCCATGGGGCCAGCTTGGTCCAGGCTCGATGCGTAGGCGATCATGCCGTAGCGGGATGCGCGGCCATAGGTGGGCTTGATGCCGGTGATGCCACAAAAGCTGGCGGGCTGGCGGATCGAGCCGCCGGTGTCGGTGCCGGTGGCGGCGGGGGCCAGGCCAGCGGCCACAGCGGCGGCGCTGCCGCCAGAAGACCCGCCGGGCACGCGGGCCGAGTCCCAGGGGTTTTGCACCGGGCCATAGGCCGAGTTTTCGTTGGCCGAGCCCATGGCGAATTCGTCGCAGTTGAGCTTGCCCAAGCTGACCATGCCCGCCGTGCGCAGGCGCTGCACCACGGTGGCGTCAAACGGTGAGCGGTAGCCGCTCAGAATTTTGGAGCCTGCGGTGGTGGTGAAGTCGCGGGTGACGAACACGTCTTTGTGCGCGACCGGCACGCCTTCGAGTGGGCCAGCGGTGCCGTCGGCCAGCTTGGTGTCGGAGGCACGGGCCTGGGCCAGCGTCACTTCGCTGTCGATGTCCAAAAAGGCGTTGTGCGGGTTGCCGCCCATGCGGGCCAAGAATCGCGTGGCGACTTCGACCGCGCTGACTTCTTTGGTTTGCAAAAGGCTGGCCAGCGCTTTCACGCTGAGGTTGTGCAGATCACTCATGGCTTACTCGATGACTTTGGGGACCAGGAACAGGCCGCGTTCGACGGCCGGGGCGCTTTGCTGGTTCAAATCGCGTTGGTTGGGCTCGCTGGCCACGTCGGGGCGCAGGCGCAGCGTGATGTCCTGAATGGCCGCCACGGGGTGGGCCATGGGGGTGATGCCGGTGGTGTCGACCGCCTGCATGGCTTGGACGATGCCAAAAAAGCCATTGATTTGAGTGAGCATGCGCTCGCTTTCTTCGGGCTTGAGCTCCAGACGGGCGAGATTGGCAATGCGGGCAATATCCTGCGGGGTCAGGGACATGGTTTGAAAAGAGTTGTAAAGGTCAGATTTTCCAAGGCTGGCGTGACGCAAGGCAACATGCCAGACCGGGGGATCGGGTATTATCCTGTGTTTGCTGCAGTGTCAAGAACTGTCTTTACACAAGACCGCATGCCACCCCCGATTTGATTGTTGCGTCCGTCCTTTCCAGGCTTTTTCGTGGATCGGTCGTGGCCTCTAAGGATTCCAGAATGTTTTCTTCATTCCGTCGTTATTTTTCCAGTGACCTGGCCATTGACCTGGGCACTGCCAACACCCTGATTTTTGTGCGAGACAAGGGCATCGTGCTCGACGAGCCCTCGGTGGTGGCGATCCGTCACGAAGGCGGCCCCCAGGGCAAGAAAACCTTGCAGGCCGTGGGCCACGAAGCCAAGGCCATGCTGGGCAAGGTGCCCGGCAACATTGAAGCCATTCGCCCCATGAAAGACGGCGTGATCGCCGACTTCACCGTGACCGAGCAGATGCTCAAGCAGTTCATCCGCATGGTGCACCCCCGCAGCACCTTCCGCCCCAGTCCACGCATCATCATTTGCGTGCCCTGCGGCTCTACCCAGGTCGAGCGCCGCGCCATCCGTGAATCGGCGCTGGGCGCAGGCGCCTCTGAGGTGTACCTGATCGAAGAACCCATGGCCGCAGCCATCGGCGCGGGTCTGCCCGTGTCGGAGGCTTCGGGTTCGATGGTGGTCGACATCGGCGGCGGCACCACCGAGGTGGGCGTGATCTCGCTGGGCGGCATGGTCTACAAAGGCAGCGTGCGTGTGGGCGGCGACAAGTTCGACGAAGCCATCATCAGCTACATCCGCCGCAACTACGGCATGCTGATCGGTGAACCCACGGCAGAAGCCATCAAGAAAAACATCGGCTCGGCCTTTCCTGGCAGCGAAGTCAAGGAGATGGAAGTCAAGGGCCGCAACCTGTCAGAGGGCGTGCCTCGCAGCTTCACCATCAGCTCCAACGAGATCCTGGAAGCGCTGACCGATCCGCTGAACAACATTGTGTCGGCCGTCAAAACGGCTTTGGAGCAAACGCCTCCTGAGCTGGGTGCCGACATTGCAGAGCGCGGGATGATGCTCACGGGCGGTGGCGCTTTGCTGCGTGACCTGGACCGCTTGCTGGCCGAAGAAACCGGCTTGCCCGTGCTGGTGGCCGAAGACCCGCTGACTTGCGTGGCACGTGGCTGCGGCATGGCGCTGGAGCGCATGGACCAGCTGGGCAGCATCTTCACAAGCGAGTAAAACAGAGATGGCCTGTCTCCGGGCTGTCTGCATTTTCTTTTTCAATTTTTTGAATCCGGTGCATCTCGACTATGGCTCTGGATACCCTTGACCGAAGTGTGCCGCCGATTTTTCGGCAAGGCCTGTCAGCCACCTCCAAACTGGTGTTGCTGGGGCTTTTGTCCATCTTGTTGATGGCGGCAGACCATCGGCTCAAAATCTCCTATCCCATTCGTGCTGGCATTGCAATGGTGTTGGCACCTTTGCAATGGTTGTCTTTACAGCCCGAGCGAATGGTGCATGGTTTGGGGGATTATTTTGTCGACCTCGACAAGGCCAGGGATGCGGCGCAAAACTTCCAAGCGCGGTCCATTGGACAAACCCAGCGTTTGCAGCAAGTTGAGCAGCTTTTGCAGGAGAATGCGCAGCTGCGTGAGCTGCTTGAATTGCGTAAGCAGTTTGCGGGGCCTTCCAAACCGGTTCAAGTGCTCTACGACACCACGGATGCCTACAGTGAACGTGTGGTCGTTGACCGTGGGCAATTGGCTGGCATCAAGCCGGGCTCTGCCGTGATTGACGCGGCGGGCGTATTTGGTCAAGTCACGCGTGTTTATCCTTTGATCAGTGAAGTGACGCTGCTGACTGACCGAGATCAAAGCATACCCGTCATGAATGCCCGTACCGGGACGCGCCATGTGGCTTACGGAGATCCCAGCATGCTGGGGGGCTCGCTTGAGTTGAAATTTGTGCCTGCTGGCGCAGACATGAAACAAGGCGATTTGCTGACCACCAGCGGGGTGGACGGGGTTTATCCTGCAGGCCTGCATGTGGGCTCCATCACACAGATTGACCGCCGCATTGACTCTTCGTTTGCCCGAGTGCATGCCAAACCGATGGCTGTGGCGCGCGGACGCCATTTATTGGTATTGATGCCGGTGAAAGACTGGCCGAGCTTGCCAGCGCCAGAAGATGTGCCCAAAGGCGGTGCCAAGCACAAGGCGTCGGCAACGGGCATGCTCGTCGCCCCCCCGACCGCAGGAGTCAAGCCATGATCATGCCCGCAGGGCGGCCATTGCTTTTGCCTGCCAATCCTCGTTTCGTCGCATTCACCTTGCTGCTGGCGCTGCTGATCAACATGTTGCTGGGTCTTACAGGCATGCGCTGGCTGCCCGATGTCTTGGCCATTGTGGTGGTGTTCTGGAACGTGCATCAACCGCGACGGGTGGGCTTGTTGCTGCCGTTCTTCTTGGGCTTGGCGCTGGATGTGCATGAGTCAGCTTTGTTGGGGCAAAACGCCTTGTCTTACGTCGTCCTCAGCAGCATGGCTTTGGCGATTCAACGGCGATTGTTGTGGTTCCCATTGCGTGAGCAAGCCTTGCAAATTGTCCCTTTGTTTGTGATTTCCGCTTTGGTGGAGTGGATCACCCGTTTGATTGTGCAAGACGCTTGGCCACACTGGAGTCAGCTGTTCGCACCATTGTTGCAGGCGGCCCTGTGGCCGCTGGTGGGCGCCTTGTTGCTGGCCCCTCAAAGACGTGCATTTGCACCTGACGATATTCGTCCACTTTGAACATGCCGATCAGTTTGCCATCTCTTGCTGAGCTCCGGGATACGCAGGCCGACATTCAGCGATTTCGCGAACGCGTGATTGTTGTCCAACTGGTGGTGTTGGTGTGTTTTGTCTTGCTGTTGACCCGATTGGCGTATTTGCAGGTCGTGCGTCACGATGATTTGTTGGAGCAAGCTGAAAACAACCGCACTGCGGTCTTGCCTACAGTGCCCCCGCGCGGCACGATCTTGGACCGCAATGGTGTTGTGCTGGCCAGTAACTATTCGGCCTACACCCTGGAGATCACGCCTTCCAAAGTCCAGGATTTGGAGGCCACCATCAATGAATTGGCTGATTTCATCGACATTCAGACCAAGGACCGTCGGCGTTTCAAGCGGCTTCGTGAAGAGTCAAAGAGTTTTGACTCATTGCCCATACGAACCCGATTGACCGATGAAGAGGTGGCTCGTTTCAGTGCTCAAAGATACCGCTTCCCTGGTGTGGACATCAAGGCAAGACTGTTTCGTCAATACCCATTTGGTGAGCTGGCCAGTCATGTGATTGGCTACATTGGACGCATCAACGTTCGAGAAAAAGAACGCATTGAGGAGGACGATGAGTCGGGCAACTACAGGGGCACGGAATACATCGGCAAGCTCGGTGTGGAGCAGCGCTATGAGCGTGAGCTGCACGGCATCACTGGGGTCAACCAAGTCGAAACATCTGCAGGGGGGCGCGCAACTCGCAGCTTGTCAAGTCGCCCCGCCATTCCTGGTAAGAATGTGGTTCTGTCGATCGACATTCAACTGCAAAAAATGGTTGAGGACTTGTTTGGTACGCGCAGGGGTGCTCTGGTGGCCCTCGATCCCAACACCGGTGAGGTGCTGGCGTTTGTGAGCAAGCCGACCTTCGACCCGAACTTGTTTGTTGATGGTATCGATTCTGAAAACTGGCAATTGCTCAATGAGTCAATTGACAAGCCATTGCTCAACCGGGCATTACGTGGCACTTACCCACCTGGCTCAACCTACAAGCCTTTCATGGCCTTGGGCGCGCTGACCACGGGCAAGCGCAGCGCCAGCGCCATCATTCAGGATAACGGTGCTTGGACCTATGGCGGCCATACGTTCCGCAGTCATGGAGACACGGGGTTGGGTCCTGTAGACATGGTGCGCTCGATTGTGTTGTCAAGCAACGTTTATTACTACTCATTGGCCAACGACATGGGGGTGGATACCATCCATGACTTTATGAAACCCTTGGGTTTTGGGCAGATCACGGGTATCGACTTGCCTGGCGAGGTGCGCGGGATATTGCCCAGTACGGAATGGAAGCGTAACTATTACAAGCGGCCTGAGCAAAAGAAATGGTTTGGTGGGGAGACGATTTCATTGGGTATTGGTCAGGGTTATAACAATTTCACCATGCTTCAATTGGCTTCTGCCACGGCCACTCTGGCCAGTGGCGGGCAGAAGTTCACGCCTCGTGTGGTCAAGGCAACGCAAGATCCTCTGACGCACGCGCAGGAGTCGGTCGCGGATACAGCGCCTGTGAATTTGGGCTACAACCCAGATCACATTGCAGTGGTGCGAAATGGCTTAATCGGTGTGGCCACTTCGGGCACATCGGCGCAGGTGTTTGCCGGTGCCAGCTACCAAAGCGCTGGCAAGACCGGTACGGCCCAAGCGGTGACGATTGGACAAAAAGAAAAATACAACGCCAGCAAGTTGAGCGAGTACCAACGTGATCACGCGTTGTACATGGCGTTTGCACCTGCAGAGCAGCCGCAAATTGCACTGGCGCTGGTGGTGGAGAACGCGGGCTTTGGTGCGGCCCATGCGGCACCTATTGCGAGGCGTGTGTTTGACTACTGGTTGTTGGGACAGTACCCCAGTCCCGAAGACATGGCGGCCACCCAGCAAGGCCAGAGTTCACGGCCTATTGGTACGCCCCGATCCAAACAGGACATCGCATTGGACGGCAAGAAGTCCAGCGATGGCACGCGTTGAGGCAAGTCTGAGGGCTTGATCCTCTCAAGCTCAGCACCTTAGCTTTGGTAGACGGTTTCCAAAGTTGCGAACCCTTTGACCTCTATGGGGTTGCCAAATGGATCCAGAAAAAACATGGTCCACTGCTCGCCTGGCTGTCCGGCAAAGCGACGGTGTGGTTCGATCACAAAGGCCATGCCTGAGGACTGCAGGCGATCGGCCAATGCCTGCCAGTCTTGCTTTTGCAGGACCAGTCCAAAGTGCGGCATGGGCACCAAGTACTGGCCTACATGACCGGTGCAACTTGTTTTGAAGGGTTCGCCCAGATGCAAAGAAATTTGGTGCGTGAAAAAATCAAAATCCACCCAAGTGTCTGTGGAGCGACCTTCCTTGCAACCGAGCAGGCCACCATAAAAGCGGCGGGCTTCGTCAAGGTTGGTGACATTGAAGGCTAAATGAAACAGGCTGCGCATACCGCAAAGCATAGCAGCCCATGGACGGATGTGCCGCAGTCTCAGGCTTGCGAGGGGTTGGGTGCCATGACATCGAATTTCTTGAAGTACTGTTTGGCCAAGGCCGCCAGCTGCGCATCGCTGGGGTGATCGCTGGCGATGCTGTCTACGATCACTTGGGCTGTGGCGCTTTGCTGTTGTTGGCACCATGTGCGGAATTCTTGTCGAGCCAAGCCCGGACCGGTGAGCAGCACTTCGTGTGTACCGTTCAGGGCCTTGGCGATGTCTTGGTAAAAAGACACGGCATCGCCCACCTTGCCTTGGTGTTTGTGGTGGCTGCGTGACTTGATGCGTTGCGCCTGGATGTGCTCACGGTCAAACATGACCACGTGCGCTTCGTTGTGGTCCATCCAGACGACGGCGTGGAAAGTGCTCATGGTGATTCCTTGTGTTCAATGGTCAATGGGTCTTCTCGGAAACGGTCTGGCAGGCAATGCAGCGAAGCGCCGCCGGGTAGGCCGCCAAACGGGCCTCTGGGATGTGCACGCAGCAGTCTTTGCAGGTGCCATACAGGCCTGCAGTCCAGCGTTCCAGCGCTGCATCGAGTGCACCGAGCTCTGCGGTTTCATGCTCGTTCATCGCGAACTCGTCGTCACGCTCGGAAATGGCTTGGGCCCGGTTTTCAAAATCGCGCACATCGTGCTCAGCGGCCATGTCAACGCGGGAGGCCAAACCGCCGCGTTCCTGGGCGATGCGTTG
Organism: Limnohabitans sp. Jir72; assembly: GCF_003063575.1. Lineage (GTDB taxonomy): Bacteria > Pseudomonadota > Gammaproteobacteria > Burkholderiales > Burkholderiaceae_C > Limnohabitans_A. The sequence continues at coordinate 17,579 of NZ_NESC01000005.1, read as the reverse complement.
GAGAAGTTCAGCGCGCTCGCGGAGCAGGCGTTCTTTGTGGCGTGGGTTGGATGGGTTCATGGGCTCATCCTAGGCTTGGCATGCGTGTGCATGTTGATCTGCGTCAATGCCTGAGCGGCATCCATGGCCACGCGTGGTAGAGCTTGATGCAGCGCAAATGGTCTGCTTGCCAAAAGCAAGGGCCGCCCATTGGGAGGCCCTTGGCGGTTAACTTCGCAGAAGTTTATTTGGCTTTCATGCGCGAGAGCATCAGCTCCATATTGGCTTTGCGGTCAGCGTTGACTTGCTGCAAGCTGGTGCGCTCACCCATGAATTTCATGTAGTCTCGTGTCGGCAGATCGGCCATGAAGTCGCGTCCATAGATCAGCTTGGTGGCACCCGAAATCAGCGGCAAGTGGACCACGGCAGCACAATCGGCCAAGGTCAGCGTGTCGCCGGCCACGTAAGGGGAGAATTTGGCCAATGCTGCGAAGGCGGCAATGTTCTTTTCCAGCTGGGCACCTGTTTTTTCTTTGGCGCTGTCGCTGACTTTGCCGCCAAAGAAAGCCTCTGGGTAGAGGTTGCGAGCCACCAGCTCCAGGTGCAACTCCAGAAAGGTCACCAGTTCACGAACCTTGGCCGCTGCAAACGGATCGGAGGGCAACAGGGGCGCTTGCGGGTATTGCTGTTCGATGTACTCCATGATCACAGCCGATTCGCACACAGGGCCTTGTGGCGTTTTGATGTAAGGCACTTTGCCAATGGGGCTGGCTGCGGGATCGGTCTTGCCAACCCAGGCAAGTTCTTCCTCGAAGGGCACGCCTTTTTCGAGCAAGGCAAATTTGACTTTGTTGTAGTAGTTGCTGGCTGCAAAGCCGCAGAGTGTGAGCATGAAGGTCTCCAATGGGGATGAGGTGCAAGCAAGACTAAAGGATGAGGTGGGTATGCGGCGTCTCCGAGTTGACGCGCAAAGCCCGTGGGCCGTTGAATGGCCCCTTAAATAATTGTTAGATAATAAGAACCATGCAAACCCTGCGCAACGCCCATGTCATTGCACGCCTGTTGTTGGTGTGGTTTGCGTTGTTCATTGGGGCTTCGGTGGCCTCACCACTGGTCAATCCCCAAGATACGCAGATGGTGTGCTCGGTCATGGGCATGAAAATGGTGGCCAGCGACGACGCCACAGGTGACAGTGCGCAGCCATCGGCCAGCATGGATTGCCCTTTGTGCGCCCATGTGATTGCACCGCCGGCACCGGTGGCAGGCCAATTTGATGTGTCCAGTGCCTTGGCTTATGCCTTGCGCCCCTTGCCGTCAGCCCATCTTGCTTGGCTGACCCGGTCTCCCCTGCCGCCTCGCGGCCCCCCTGCCCATTCCTGAGCCTCGTTATTGGCGCTGCAGCTTGAGCTGACGGCGTCTTTCGTGTTTCATTCAGGAATTACGCCTGTGTAAAAACCGAGTGCGCTGGCCCTCGTTGCAGCCTATTTCCTTGAAAAAAACAAACACCCAGAGTGCAAGAATTCTTCAAGAAAGTCGAACATGAACAAGTTCAAAAAGACCCCTGTGGCCCTGATGTGGATGGCTGTGTTCAGCCCCGCATTCGCACAAGGCAATGTGCAGACCGTCAACGTCACCGCAGAAAAGACCACAGCGGAAAAGTACCAATTTCCCAATACGGTGGAAAGCACCAAGGCCGAAAAAATAGCCGAAACGGTCAACATCGTCGATACCCCGGACGCATTGAAATACATGCCCAGTTTGATGGTGAGAAAGCGTGACTCAGCAGATTTTGGCGGCGCTACTTTGGCCACCCGGATCTGGGGTGTTTCTTACAGTGCAAAAAGCATCGTCATGGTCGACGGTATGCCTATTTCTAACCAACTGTACAACGACAACAACTATGGGCCGCCCAAATGGTTTGTTGTGTCGCCAGAAGAAATTGACCATATTGATGTGATGTACGGCCCCTTCTCGGCAGCTTACTCAGGCAACGCCATGGGTGCAGTCGTGGACATCACCACCAAACGGCCCACCCAGTCATTTGAAGGCTCTTTGGGACTGACCTCTGCAACCCAGTCCTTCAGTCAATTCAAAACCCATGAAACCTACAACACGGTGCAAGCGGCGGCCTTGTTGGGGGCGCGCAGTGAGGACATGTCTTGGCGATTGGCCTTCAATCATCAAGATGCTCACACGCAACCCAGAGCTTTTGGGACGGGCACGACCAACATTGCGGCAGACCAATCTTTCCCATACACCAAGAAGGATGGAACCAACGGCGGTTACTACTTGGGTGCCACCACATTGCTCCATGGCGTGAGTGACAACATCAATGCGAAGTTGAAAATCGATCTGAACCGGGATGCCCAGCTGTCCTTGAGTTCGGGGGTTTTCTTGGGCAACACCGATTCGACATCGCAGTCCTACATGGCCAATGGCTTTTGCTCTACAGGAAGTGGACCCTGCACCACCTTGGCCAGTGGTGTGTATGGCTACAAGCAAGAACATTGGGTCAATGGGGTCGGGCTGAAATCGTCGACACGCGGTGCTTGGGACTATGAGGTAAACCTGTCCAATTTCAGGTACCAAAACGATGTGCAGCGCACGGCAGCTTATTTGAACAACGATGGCTCCGTGGTGAACAACCTCACGGGCAAGCCAGGCAGCGTTCGCGATATGTCGGGTACCAATTGGAGCAACTTTGACGCCAAGGCCATATATCGACCTGTTCAAGCACCAGCCCATCAGTTCAGCTTTGGTTACCACCAAGACAACACACGCTTGAAAAGCCTGACCAACAACGTTTTAGATTGGCAAAACAGCAACGATGGGGCGATGACTGCATTGGCGCAAGGCACCAATGAGACCAAGGCCGTTTGGGTGCAAGATGCCTACAAAGCTTCGCAGCAAGTCCAATACACTTTGGGCGGGCGTTATGAAAGTTGGAATTCCTACAACGGTGGTGTTTTTGCGAGCGCAACGCCTGCATTGAACCAGGCAACTGTTTCGGTCAATCATTTTTCGCCCAAATTCTCAACCTTGATTGGGCTGGATGATGGTGCGGTGGTCAACGTGTCGCTGGCCAATGCGCTGCGCTTTCCAACGGTGGGCGAGCTCTACAACGTCACGACGTGCACAACAGGGTGTGCCGGAAACCAAACCTTTCCCTATTCGCCCAATCCAGCGCTCATCAAGCCTGAAAACGTCAACTCATTTGAAGTGACTTACTCCAAGCGCATTGAACATGCGAATTTCCGTGCTTCGCTTTTTGCAGAAGACGTGAACGATGCGCTCATCTCCCAGTACGGCAATGTGAATCCGGATCAACCCAACGGGCTTTACAGCTATTGGATGAACGTCAAGAAAGTCCGTTCGCGCGGTCTGGAGTTGAGCGCTGATGTGCATAAATTCCTGTTCGACAAGCTGGACGTTTTCTCTGCAGTCACGGTTGTGGACTCGGTCATTGCCGAGAACGATGGTGTGACCAGTGCGGGGAAGTCTGTGGTGGGTAACAAAACCCCAGGCGTTTCACCACTGCGGATCAAATTTGTCGCCACCTACCGACCTGACGAAAAATTGTCCATCGCCCTGGGTGGCAGCTATCAGAAGCAGTTTTATTCATCCATTGAAAACAATGACGTGAACCCAAACACATACCAGGGTTTTTCTGGGTACACCGTATTTGACATCAAGGCTCGCTACAAGTTTGACAAGAACCTCACGGCATCGGCGGGCATTGATAACTTGACAAATCAGAAGTACTTCTTGTATCACCCCTTTCCTCAACGCACCTTCGTCGCGCATCTGAAATACAACTTTTGAAACCAGGACCTTCCATGAAACTCCCATCTCTCTTCGCGGGCGCTTTGGCGCTCACACTTTGCAGTTGGGCTTCGGCCCACACGGTGCTGGAATACCAAGTCGCCACGGCAGGCCAAAGCTACAAAGCCACCTTCAAGGTGGGCCATGGTTGCGGGCCATCCCCTACCCGCCAGATCGTGGTGGACATTCCCGCGGGCGTGCAAGGCGCCAAACCCATGCCCAAGGCCGGTTGGCGTCTGGAGGTGACCCGCGAGAAGTTGGCACAGCCCTACACCAGTCACGGGCGCACCATCACCGATGACATCACCCGCATCAGCTGGACGGCCAAGACCGACGACGACATGCTGCCCAATGGGCATTACGATGAGTTTGTGTTGGTGGGCACCTTGCCCGATCAAAACGGCATGATCTACTGGCCTGTGCAGCAGTTGTGCGCGCAAGGGCGCATGGATTGGACCGAGATCCCCAAGACGGGACAAAATCTGTCTGACCTGAAATCACCGGCCGCAGCGCTGGAGCTCATGCCCGGGGCTGCTGCGGGTGCGCACAATCACTGATCGAAAACTGAACTGAAACAACCAAGGATGATGAACATGTCGACATTTCTGAGACTCTCCAGCTGCTTGCTGGCCGCCGCACTGAGCAGCCCTGTGACCGCTCAAACGGCCGTCAAGGTGGAAAGCGCCTGGGCACGTGCCACGGTGCAAGGCCAACAAGCTACCGGTGCTTTCATGAAGCTCACGGCACCCCAAGCCACACGCTTGGTGGCTGTGTCTACGCCAGCAGCTGGCGTAGCCGAAATTCACGAGATGAAGATGGACGGTGGCGTGATGAAAATGCGCGCCATGCCGGTGCTGGATCTGCCCGCCAATCAAGCGGTGGAGCTCAAGCCCGGCAGCTACCACCTCATGCTGATGGACCTGAAAACACCTTTGATGAAGGACAGCAGCCTGGCATTGACCTTGACCTTCAAAGATGCCAAGGGCGTCGAGAGCAAGCAGCAAATCAATGTGCCGGTCAGCAGTGCAGCGCCCGCACAGCCAGGCCACAGCGATCACAAACACTGAGGATGTCAACCGACTTGAAAGCCGATTGGTTTAAGCTTCGCCCACTACCCCTTTGAGGAGACATCCATGAGCGACGCAACCGCCTTCGGCTTTGGCAAGTTTGTGCCCGGTTTTGACTTCTTGCAAAACCTCCCTAAAACAGCAGCGCAAGCTGCCCCTGCTGCTGGCGTGGGCGCGGTGCCCGGCATGGCCAGTTGGGTGGCACCCACGCTGAGCGTCGAGGAAATCGACAAGCGTATTCAGGAGCTCAAGTCGGTTTTGTTCTGGTTAGAGCAAAACACCACGGCGCTCAAAGCCACCATCCAGGCGATGGAGGTGCAGAAGATGACGCTGTCCACCTTGCAGAGCATGAATGTGAGCATGGCCGATCTGGCCAAGGCCTTCACAGCCAGGCCACCGTCTGCCGAGCCTGCTGCCGCGGCGACTCAGGGCATGCCCAAATCAGAGCCGGTGGAGCCTGCGGCATCACCCGAAGTCGATAAAGAAGAGCTCACTGCCGCATCCTCTGAAAAAACGTCAGCCAAGCCCGCAGTGGATCCGATGCAGTGGTGGGGTGCCTTGACCCAGCAGTTCCAGGACATTGCTGCAGCTGCTGTGAAAGACGTGGCCGCTGAGGCCATGAAGGCCGGCATGACGCCCAAAGGTGCCAGCACTTCAGCCGCCCGCAAAAAGTCACCCGCGGCTAAAAAAGCACCCGCCAAGAAAGCCGCCAGCGCCAAAGCCGCTGGCAAATCGGCGCCTCGCAAAGCGACCTCCAAGCGCGCAAGCCCATGAGTCTCTTTCCCTACGGCCACGCCACCCACCCGCAGTGGCGTATGGCCGCTGGCCTGGTACTGGCCCAGTTGCGGGCGCAGCTGACCTTGCCCGACTATGCGCCCGAGCCTCGGCTGGCGCTGGTTTACATCACCGACCACTACGCCCACGAAGCGCAAGCGCTGCTCGACCATTTGCGCCAGGAGCTGCCTGAAGTCACCGATTGGGCTGGCACCGTAGGTGTGGGCATTGCGGTCAACAACGCCGAATACTTTGACGAGCCGGCGCTGGCCGTGATGCTGTGCAATGTGGCACCCGCGCACTACCTCGTGTTTTCGGGCGTGTCGCCCTTGCCGGCCGACTGGGCCGATGCCGCACTGGTGCATGCCGACCCTGCCACCCCCGATCTGGCCGAGCTGATCACCGAGATGGCTGGGCGCACCCAGCAGGGCTATTTGTTTGGTGGCTTGACCTCCAGCCGCACCCGCAGTGTGCAGTTCGCCATCAGCGCTGACCAGCCGCAAACGCTGGCGGCGGGGGGCGTGTTTGAAGGGGGTCTGAGTGGCGTGGCTTTTTCATCGCGGGTGGGTTTGCTGTCCCGCGTCACGCAAGGCTGCCAACCTGTGGCCCCCGAGCGTGAGATCACCGAGGCCGACAAGCATGTGGTGCTGAGGCTCAATGGCGAAGCTGCACTCGATGTGATGCTGGATGACCTGAAGATCAGCCTGAGCGAGCCGCAAAAAGCCATCCCTGTGGTGCGGTCCACCTTGGTGGGCCTCAGTCCTGCAGGGCAGTCGGGCGTGGGCCGTGCGGGCAATTTGGGCAGTGATGTGCTGGTGCGTCACATCGTGGGCCTGGACCCGATGCGTCAGGGTGTGGCGGTGGCCGAACACCTGGAGCCCGGCATGCGTCTGACGTTTTGCAAGCGCGATGTGAACGCTGCACGTGCCGATCTGGTGCGGGTGTGCGCCGAAATCCGTGAAGAACTCGAACCCGAGATGCTCTCCATCGAAGCCATCAACGGACTCAGCGATGACCCTGTGGCGACCCTGCCCCAAGCAGGCAAGCGCATCGCAGGCGCGGTGTACGTCAGTTGCACCGGTCGCGGCGGACCCCACTTTGGCGGCCCCAGCGCCGAGATGCAGATCATCCGCCACGCCTTAGGCGATGTGCCACTGGTGGGCTTCTTTGCCGCTGGCGAGATCGCGCGCCACCACCTGTATGGCTACACCGGGGTGTTGACGGTTTTCACAACAGATTGAATGCGGCAGGTCGGACCGTCAGGTCCGACAAGCTTTTCTCAAGTGCCCGATGTGTCGGACCTGAAGGTCCGACCTGATAGGTCAGACCCCACGAGCGCGGTCGCTCTTGAACTGCGCCCGGAATTCTGAGAATTTGCCCGCATCCAGCGATTCGCGCACTTCGCGCATCAGGTTCAGGTAGTAGTGCAGGTTGTGGATGGTGGTCAGCATGGGGCCGAGCATTTCGCTGCAGCGGTCCAGGTGGTGCATGTAAGCGCGGCTGAAACCGTCTCGGCCACCGTTGTCCCATGACACACCGGACGTTCCTGCGCAGGCATGGCAGGTGCAACTGGTGTCGAGTGGTTGCGGGTCGTTTTTGTGGCGGGCGTTGCGCAGCTTGAGGTCACCAAAACGGGTGAACACCGTGCCGTTGCGGGCGTTGCGGGTGGGCATCACGCAGTCGAACATGTCCACGCCATCGGCCACGCCTTGCACCAAATCCTCAGGGGTGCCCACGCCCATCAGGTAGCGGGGCTTGTGGGCCGGCAGGCGGTGCGGCGTGTGCGCCATGATTTGCAGCATCAGGTCTTTGGGCTCGCCCACGCTCACGCCGCCTACGGCATAACCCGGAAAGTCCATCTCCACCAGCGCATCCAGCGATTCTTGGCGCAGGTTTTCAAACATGCCGCCTTGCACAATGCCAAACAGCGCGTTGGGGTTTTCCAGTCGCGCAAATTCGTCTTTGGAGCGCACGGCCCAGCGCCGGCTCATCTCCATGGATTTACGCGCCTCGGCTTCGGTGGTGAGATGCCCCTTGGTCTCGTAAGGCGTGCACTCGTCGAGCTGCATCACGATGTCCGAGTTCAGGATGGTCTGGATCTGCATGCTCACTTCGGGCGACATGAAGAGCTTGTCGCCGTTCACGGGGCTGGCGAAGGTCACGCCCTCTTCGGTGATCTTGCGCATGTCGCCCAGCGACCAGACCTGAAACCCGCCCGAGTCGGTCAGGATCGGTTTGTCCCATTTTTCAAACTGGTGCAGGCCGCCAAAGCCTTTCATGATGTCCAGGCCCGGGCGCATCCACAGGTGGAATGTGTTGCCCAAAATGATCTGCGCGCCCATCTCGTGCAGGCTGCGCGGCATCACGCCTTTGACGGTGCCATAGGTTCCGACCGGCATGAAGATCGGCGTTTGCACCACGCCATGGTTCAGGGTCAGGGTGCCGCGGCGGGCGTGGCTGGAGGGGTCGGTTTTGAGCAGGTCGAATTGGAGCATGGCAGGGATTGTAGGAGGGGGTCAGTCGGTGCCGTCGCCAAAGCATTGCATGACCAACTCGCGCAGCCATTGGTGCCCCGGGTCTTTGTGCAGTCGGGCGTGCCAGAACTGGTGGATGGCGCTGCCATCCACCGCCAGCGGCAGGGCGCGGGTGGTCAGGGCAAAGGGGCCGGTCACGCGCTGGGCAAAGCGTTCGGGCACGGTGGCGATCAGGTCCGAGTGGCCCAGCACATCGCCCAAAGCGACGTAGTGCGGCACCGTGAGGCGAATGCGGCGCTGCAGACCTTGGCGGTCCAGCGCTTCATCGACCCTGCCGTGCCCTGTGCCTGCGGCGATCACGCGCACATGGCTGGCGGCGGCAAAGTCGGTGAGCGTCAGTGCAGCGGCTGTCGCCAGCGGGTGGCCTTTGCGCATCAGACACACATAGGGCTGGCGAAACAGCGCTTGCTGAAAAAACCCCGCCTGCAACTGCGGCAGCAGGCCCAGCGCCAAGTCGGTGCGGCCAGAGGCCATGTCGTCCTTCAGGCTGTCGCTGGTCACCGCCACCACATTGAGCGTCACGCCCGGGGCAGCTTGGGCCAAAGCGTCCATCAGCACGGGCAAAAAATACATTTCGCCCACATCGGTCATGGCCAGGGTGAAGCTGCGCTCGCTGGTGGCTGGGTCAAACGAGGCGCGCACATTGAGCGCTTGCTGCAAGCCGTCGAGCGCGGTGGCCACGGGTTCGGCCAGCTGCAGGGCGTAGGGCGTGGGCGCCATGCCGCGCTGGGTGCGCAAAAACAACTCGTCGCCCAAGCTGCTGCGCAGGCGGCCCAGCGCGCTGCTGACGGCGGGCTGGCTCATGCCCAACAGGGTGGCCACCGACGACACGCGCTTTTCGCGCAGCAGGTGGTGAAACACCAGCAGCAGGTTCAGGTCGAGGCGGGCGAGTTCCATGCGATGAGTGGTATTTGAAATTCAGATAATGATTATCTTTGAAATTCGATTTACGAAATTCAAAGCTTTGCGCATGATGGCCTTCTGTGTAGGAGCCCACCCCGTGGGCGATGGCGTGCATGAGCGATACAAGCAGCATTTGGTGATGTTTGAACCCCCCATCGCCCACGGGGTGGGCTCCTACAAAAGACATTGAAGGAGACCCCATGACCGAGCAACCCATCCACTGGGAAACGGAAGGCACCAGCCGCGTTCCGTTTGCCGTGTACACCGACGAAGACCGGCACAAAAAGGAGCTGGAGCGCTTCTTTTACAAAAGCCACTGGAGCTATGTGGGCCTGGAGGCCGAGATCCCGAACCCCGGCGACTTCAAGCGCACGGTGGTGGGCGAGCGCTCGGTCATCATGACGCGTGCCACCGACGGGCAGATCCATGTCGTCGAAAACGTCTGCGCCCACCGGGGCATGCAGTTTTGCCGCGAGCGCCACGGCAACAAAAAAGAGTTTTTCTGCCCCTACCACCAGTGGAGCTACACGCTCAAGGGCGGCTTGCAGGGCGTGCCTTTTCGGCGTGGCGTGCGCCAAGACGGCAAGGTCAACGGCGGCATGCCCGCCGACTTTGACCCCAAGGACCACGGCCTCACAGCCCTGAAAGTGGCCACCCGAGGTGGGGTGGTGTTCGCGTCGTTCGACCACAACGTGGAGTCGCTCGAAGACTTCATGGGACCGACCATCCTGAAATACTTTGACCGCCTGTTCAATGGCCGCAAGCTCACGATCTTGGGCTACAACCGCCAGCGCATTCCGGGCAACTGGAAGCTGATGCAGGAAAACATCAAAGACCCCTACCACCCCGGCCTGCTGCACACCTGGTTTGTGACCTTTGGCCTTTGGCGTGCCGACAACAAGAGCGAGCTGCGCATGGACGCCCACCACCGCCATGCGGCCATGGTTTCGACCCGAGGCAGCGCGGGCCAGGCCACGGGGCAGGCGTCGCAGGTCACGCAAGTGAGCAGCTTCAAAGAAAGCATGCAGCTCAACGACCCGAGCTTCTTGGACATCGTGCCCGAAGACTGGTGGAAGATGGAAGACAAGATGCCCTCGGCGGTGATGATGACGCTGTTCCCCAGCGTGATTTTTCAGCAGCAGGTCAACAGCGTGTCCACCCGGCACATCCAGCCCGATGGGCATGGTGCATTTGATTTTGTCTGGACGCACTTTGGCTTTGAAGACGACACGCCCGAGATGCACGAGCGCCGCCTGCGCCAGTCCAACCTGTTTGGCCCGGCCGGTTTTGTGAGCGCGGACGATGGCGAGGTGATCGAGTTCTCGCAGCAGGCGTTTGAGACCAAACCCGAGCACCGCATGCTGGTGGAGCTGGGCGGGCGCGACGTGGGCGAGACCGACCACATGGTGACCGAAACGCTGATCAGGGGCATGTACGCCTACTGGCGCAAAGTGATGGAGGCTTGATGATGGTCGATATGAATACCTGGTTCGGCATCCAGCAGCTCTATGCCGATTACGCCAGCGCTGTGGACAGCGGCCACTGGGACCTGTGGCCCGAGTTTTTCACCGAGCAGTGCGTCTACAAACTGCAGCCGCGAGAAAACTTTGAACGCGGCTTTCCGCTGTGCACGCTGTCCTTTACCAGCAAAGGCATGCTCAAAGACCGCGTGTACGGCATCCAAGAGACGCTGTACCACGACCCCTATTACCAGCGGCATGTGGTGGGCGCGCCCATCGTGCGACGTGTGGCAGACGGCCGTATCCACGCAGAAGCCAACTACGCGGTGTTCCGCACCAAACTCGACAAAGAAAGCACCGTGTTCAATGTGGGCCGCTACATCGACACCATCGTGCAAACCCCCGAAGGTTTCAAGTTCGCCGAGCGCCTGTGCGTGTACGACAGCGAAATGATCCCCAACTCCATCATTTACCCGATCTGATCAAGAGCCACCCTATGAGCAACTGGACTGACGTGGCCGCCGAGGCCGATTTGTTTGAAGGCGCAGGCATTGCCGTCGCCCCCGAGGGCCAAGACATTGCCCTCTTCAGCGTGGAAGGTGAAGTCTTCGCCATCAACAACCTGTGCAACCACGGCAACGCCAAGCTGTGCGACGGCTTCGTCGAAGGCCACCACATAGAGTGCCCGTTCCACCAGGCGCAGTTCAGCCTGCGCGACGGTTCGGTGGCCTGCGGCCCTGCGACCGAGCCGGCCAAAACCTGGCCGGTCAAGATCGAAGGCGGGCGGGTGTTTCTTCGGCTGGGCTGATGCCTGCAGGGCGAAATTTCATCAGTGGAAATCGTCTTCGCGCTGATGTCGCATTGCGAGGATGGTGACCGTATGGGCATTCTCAATTTCGAAAAGCGCCAGATAACCTGAGGCACCAAACGGGATGATGAGTTCTCTGAGCAAGGGGCCATGCGCACCGTCTACAGCTTTACGACACGAAAAGGGTGATTGACGCAGAAACCCCAGGCCATCTTCAATCGCTTGAAGTGAGCGCTCGGCGGTACGGATGTCAAATTCCAAAAGGAAGTCGTACAGCCGATTCAGGTCGGATTTTGCTTTTTCAGTAAAGCGGACCTGAAACTCACCCATGACCGAGTCTGGTCCGGTTCAGGATGCAGAAGATGTTGCTTTGGCCAGCTTACTTTTCAATTCTTGCAGCACTTCGTCTGCTGAAAAGTAAATCTGACTTTGGCGAGCCTCTTCGGCTGAGCGCAGCCCACGTGCGATGAACGCGTCTTCGGCCGCTCGGTGTGCAATGAACCTCTCCAGCGATGTTTCCATCAGTTTGGAAATGGTTTCATTGGGCCGGAGTGCCTTTTCGGCAGCTTGCCTCAGATCTGGGCTGACACGCAGCGCGGGGAGTGTTGCGGATTTCATCTTGAAACCTTTCAATTGCAATGCAATTGTAATGCGGTCGATAGGCGCTTGTTCAGTCCATTGGTGTGCGTGTCAGCAGCATCGCATCGCCATAACTGAAGAAGCGGTACTGGTTCGCAATCGCGTGGCGGTACAAGCCCATGATGTGCTCGTAGCCCGCAAAGGCGCTCACCAGCATCATCAGCGTGCTCTTGGGCAGGTGGAAGTTGGTGACCAGGCGGTCCACCACTTGGAATTCAAACCCTGGCGTGATGAAGATCTGCGTGTCCCCGCTTGCCTGGTCAAATTTGGCCCACGACTCCAGCGTGCGCACGGTGGTTGTGCCCACTGCCACCACCTTGCCGCCACGTGCCTTGCACTCGGCAATGGCTTGCTGCGTGGCTTCGGGCACCTCGTACCATTCGCGGTGCATGGTGTGCTCGGCAATGTTCTCGGTCTTGACGGGCTGGAAGGTGCCTGCCCCCACATGCAGCGTGACGCTGGCGCGCTGCACGCCACGGGCCTGCAGCTGTGCCAGCAAGGCCTCGTCAAAGTGCAGCGCTGCCGTGGGGGCAGCGACGGCACCGGGGGCGCGTGCAAACACGGTCTGATAACGCTGCGCGTCTTCTGCGGTGTCGGTGTGCGCAATGTAGGGCGGCAGCGGCACATGGCCGTGCTTTTCCATCAGCGCATGCGGCTCGTCGCTCAGCTGCAAATGGAACAGCTGGCCGTTTTCATCGGGCCAGCGACCCAGCAAGGTGGCATCAAAACCACCGTTCTGCGCGCCGCCCATCATGAGCATCTTGCCGCCCACGAGTGGCTTTTTGCTCACCTTCATGTGCGCGACCACCTGATGGCCAGGCAGAACGCGTTCGATCAGCAACTCCAGCTTGCCACCCGTGGCCTTCTCGCCAAAGATGCGCGCCTTGACCACCTTGGTGTCGTTGAAGACCAGCAGGTCACCCGCACCGAGCAGGTCGGGCAGTTCGTGAAAGATGCGGTCCACCACGGTGGCCGCAGAGCCGTCGAGCAGGCGCGAGCCACTGCGTTGGGCGGCGGGGTGCTGGGCAATCAGTTCGGGGGGCAGCTCAAAGTCGAAATCGCTGAGCGTGAAAGGGCGAGGGGCAGGTGCAGAAGAAGTCATGCTTCAGGGCCGGACAGGCCCGTTCGAAGTTGAATAAAGCGGGATTTTCGCATGTTCACAGGGGCTTTCTAGGTGTTTTCTCCCGCGCACAGCTGTCGGGAATCCTCGGGGGCGCGCTGGGCTTTGAATGCGTAAGAATGGGAGGCCTCGGGCGGGACAATCTGTTGTGACCCTGGCTCATACGGAGACATCCATGACATTCAATCGCCGTGACTTCATCGTCGGCAGCCTGGCCGCAGCAGCCGTGCCGCATCTGGCGCAGGCGCAAGCGCTTGAAAAACCCAAACTCACCATCGCCGTAGGCGGCAAGAACCTGTTTTATTACTTGCCTTTGACCATCGCCGAGCAACTGGGCTATTTCAAAGCCGAAGGCCTGGACGTGACCATTGTTGACTTTGCCGGTGGCTCGCGGGCATTGCAGGCTGTCGTCGGTGGCAGTGCTGATGTGGTGTCCGGTGCCTTTGAGCACACCATCAACATGCAGTTCAAGGGACAGCCCATGAGGGCTTTTGTGCTGCAAGGTGCGGCACCGCAGATCGTGCTGGGTGTGAACCCCAAGACGATGCCGCAGTTCAAATCTGTGGCAGACCTCAAGGGCAAAAAAATCGGTGTCACGGCACCGGGCAGCTCCACCAATGTGCTGGTCAATTATGTGCTGGCCAAAGCTGGCCTCAAACCCAGCGATGTGAGTTTTGTCGGCGTGGGAGCGGGCAGCGGCGCGGTGGCGGCCATGCGCGCCGGTCAGATCGATGCCATGAGCAATCTGGACCCTGTCATCACAATGCTGACACGCTCGGGCGATATGAAGATCATCACTGACACACGCAACATGGTCGAATCTGAGAAGGTATTTGGTGGCCCTATGCCTGCGGGCTGTTTGTATGCACCGCAGCCGTTTCTGGACAAACACCCCATCACGGTGCAAGCGCTGACCAACGCCATGGTGCGCGCCAACCAATGGATTCAACAAGCCGGTGGCGGCGACATCATCAAGGCCGTGCCTGAGAGTTATCTGCTGGGCGACCGTGCGGTGTACATCGATGGTTTTCTTGCCTCCAAACAAGCCATGTCGCCCGATGGCCTGTTTCCGGCCAAGGGGGCAGAGACTGCATTCAAGGCGCTGGCCAGCGTGGACGCCAAATTGGCTGCCGCCAAGCTCGACCTGAATGCGGTGGTGACCAACGACTTTGTGAAGAAGGCCCATGTCAAATACCCCAAGCGCTGATGTGAGCGTTCCGTCGATCGAGTTGCAAGGTGTTGCCTGCACATTTACCAGCGCCCATGCGCCAGGCCTGCGCTACACCGCGGTGGAGAACGTTTCGCTCAAAGTGACTGACGGCGAGTTTGTCAGCGTGGTCGGTCCGACAGGTTGCGGCAAGAGCACATTGCTCAACATGGCAGCGGGCTTGCTGCAACCGAGCCAAGGTGCAGTGCACATCTATGGCGAACCTTTGACGGGTGTGAACACCCGCGCCGGTTACATGTTCCAGGCCGAAAGTCTGATGCCCTGGCGCACGGCTGTACAAAACGTGATGGCCGGCTTGGAGTTTCGAGGCGTGGAAAAATCCGACGCACAAGAGCAGGCTCAGGACTGGCTGCGCCGTGTGGGATTGGGTGGTTTTGGTGACCGTTACCCGCATCAGATGAGCGGTGGCATGCGCAAGCGCGCCAGCCTGGCCCAGACGCTGGTGATGGACCCGGACATCATTTTGATGGACGAGCCTTTCTCTGCGCTGGACATTCAAACCCGCCAACTCATGGAAAACGAGCTGCTGGATTTGTGGCAATCGAGAAAGAAATCGGTGCTGTTCATCACGCACGATCTGGACGAAGCGATTGCCATGAGCGACCGTGTGGTGATCTTGAGTGCAGGCCCAGCCTCGCACCCGATTGGCGAGTTCACGATCGATTTGCCACGCCCGCGCGATGTGGCCGAGATCAAGATGACGCCTCGATTCATGGCCTTGCACCAAGCGATATGGGCGGTGCTGCGCGAAGAGGTCCTCAAGGGTTATCAACAGCAACTGCAAAAAACAGCCTGAGCGTTCACCATGTTGTCATCTGTCTGGAATCTGATCAAACCCCGTGCCGCTACCTTGCGCTTGTGGCAGCTGGGTTTGCTGGTGTTGTTGTTTGTGGTGTGGCACGTGCTGACCCAGCCGGGCTTGGTCCCGCCCTTCATGTTTGACAACGATCGGCAAGCAGCGTTTTTCTTTGGCGAGCCTGTGCAGATTTTTGAGCGTACTTGGTCCTGGTTTGTCACGGACGGCAACATTTACCAGCACCTGGGCATCACGTTGATCGAGACCTTGCTGGCGTTTGCCATTGGAGCCAGCACTGGTTTGCTGGGCGGTTTGTGGCTGGCGCTTTCACCCATGGCCTCGGCCATTTTGGAGCCCTACGTCAAGGCGATGAACGCCATGCCCCGCATCATCCTCGCACCGATTTTTGCGGTCTGGTTTGGTTTGGGCATCGGCTCCAAAGTCGCGCTGGGCGTGACGCTGGTGTTTTTCATCGTGTTCTTCAATGTGTACCAGGGGGTCAAGGAAGTCAGCCCTGTGCTGCTGGCCAATGCCCGCATGCTGGGGGCCAGTCAGCGGCAGTTGTTGCGCCATGTGTATTTGCCCAGTGCCACCAGCTGGGTGTTCAGTTCGCTGCACACATCGGTGGGTTTGGCTTTTGTGGGCGCGGTGGTGGGCGAGTACCTGGGCTCCAGTCAGGGCGTGGGCTACCTGATCTTGCAAGCCGAAGGCAGCTTCGACATCAACACCGTCATGGCGGGCATTCTGGTGCTGACGGCCTTTGCGTTGGCCATCGACGCGTTGGTGGGCCGCGTTGAAAAACGTTTGATGAAGTGGCGGCCACAAGTGGGTGAAGCAGAAAAGTTGTGACCATATCTTGACATTGGCAAGTAATAAAAATTAAGGCAATTGGTGGAATATTGAAGTTCAGGTGACTAGAATTTCTGATGGTGGACATGCGGTGTCTGCGTCCGACAAATCAGCAACTGAAAGTCACTATGAAAAAATCCATCCGTTTTCTGAGCGCCACAGCCCTTCTTGCTGCAACTGTTGTTGCTCAGGCGCAGGTGTATGTGGAAACGTCGGTCAATGCTTTAACGGCTAAAGAGTCATACCAAGGCATCAGTTACCAGGCCAAGCCATTGACTTTTTCGGGCCTTGTCGGTTACCAAGTCAATCCTTATTTGGCAGTTGAAGGCTATTTGGGCTTGGGTGCAGGCAATGCCACCACAACAGAGAACGGCACCAACTATGGCGAAAAGTTCAAAATCAACAGTTCATATGGCGTTTTTGTGAAGCCCAGGATCGCGATCAGCAACGACATGGAATTGTTTGCCCGCTTGGGTTATCTGGAAAGTAAATTCAGCGACAGCAACACGGACAACACCATCCCCAAAACAAAGCAAGGCTCAGTCGCTTTTGGCGCAGGCGTCAGTTACTACTTTGACCACCGCACTTATGTGACGGGCAGTTACATGAGCCATCACAGCAAGGACGGGTTCACCGTCACTGGTCTGAGCATCGGCGTGGGCTACAAGTTCTGAACTTGAACCACTGAAACGGCTGCAAGCATGATAAGTTTGCTTATATAGTAGCAACTAATATTTACAAATTCATCATAATTATTGAGTTTTTGGTGGCTAGAATTCGTACCCGGCGGGCACAGTGTTCGCATCCCAAAAATTAGCCATTGAAAGTCGATATGAAAAAAATGATCCGTTTCCTGGGCGTCACAGCCGTTCTCGCTACCGCCGCAGTTGCTGCGCAAGCGCAGGTTTATGTGGAAGGTTCGGTGGCCGCTTTGACAGCTAAGAGCTCCTCTAATGGCGTAAATATGGAAACCAAGCCCTCTGCATTTTCTGGTCTTGTGGGTTACAGCGTTCACCCCAATGTTGACGTTGAAGGCTACTTGGGCCTGGGTGCTGGTAAATCCAGCGTAACTGAAAATGGCAAGAACATCGGTATCGATGCCAAGATCAAGAGCTCGTTTGGCGTGTTTGTGAAGCCCAAAGTCATGGTCAGCCCTGAAGTCGAGGTGTTTGGTCGCTTGGGTTTTCTGGAAAACAAGCTCGAAGCTAGCGCTCAATCTGGCAATGCCAGCAATGTCTCGACACAAGGGTCCTTCGCTTTTGGCGTGGGCGCTAATTATTACTTCGATAAGCGCACCTATGTGTCTGGCACTTACATGAATTACCACAACAAAGATGGTTTGAAAGTCAACGGTCTGAGCATCGGCGTGGGCTACAAGTTCTGAACTTGAAGGGCTGAAAAGTCACACATCAAGACAAAGCCGCCTTCGTGAACTGACCCCAATAAGTTGGACGGTTTAAAAAGCTGATTAGGCCATAGAGGGCTGAGTTCTGTACTGCACAGGACTCAGCCCTTTTAGTTTGATCTTGATCCGATCGTTGTTGTAGTAGTGGATGTACTCCTTCAAGCCCATCTCAAGCTCTTTCACATTCTCGAATTT
>NZ_NESC01000045.1 GCF_003063575.1 Limnohabitans sp. Jir72 | reverse complement strand
AGCTTGACCACAACAGGCGCAGCGGTGTTCAACAGCACCGTTCAAGCGGACGGTCTGGTGACAGCGAACGCAGGCGTGACGGTGGCCAACGGCAACTTTGCCGTGAGCGCAGGCAACCTGACGGTGTCTGGCACAGGCACGGTCAACGGCACGGTGACTGCGGGTAACTTGACAACGGCAGGTACCTTGAACGCCAACGGTGCCACGACACTGGGCGACACTTTGAGCGTGACGGGTCAGTCGAACTTGAACAGTCTGAACGCGACGGTGACGAACCTGGGCGTGACGACCACAACAGGTCTGAGCAACACAGGTACGCTGACGAACACAGGCAACGCCAACATCACCGGCACGCTGAGTGCAGGCGCAACGACCTTGGCCAGCGCGAACGTGACGGGTGGCTTGAACGTGGTGGGTGCAACGACCACAGCGGGCTTGACCAACACAGGCAACCTGACCAGCACAGGCACAACGCAGTTCAACGGCGCGACGACAGCGAACGGCAGCTTGACCACAACAGGCGCAGCGGTGTTCAACAGCACCGTTCAAGCG
>NZ_NESC01000044.1 GCF_003063575.1 Limnohabitans sp. Jir72 | reverse complement strand
AAAACCATCGCGCACAGGGTGCGCTCCTACAAAGAAGCGTCGTGTTTTTGTAG
This sequence comes from Limnohabitans sp. Jir72, assembly GCF_003063575.1. Taxonomy (GTDB): domain Bacteria; phylum Pseudomonadota; class Gammaproteobacteria; order Burkholderiales; family Burkholderiaceae_C; genus Limnohabitans_A. Next base: position 534 of record NZ_NESC01000044.1, on the reverse strand, counting down.
GAGCCCACCCCGTGGGCGATGGGCGTGGCACACGCCCCCAAAACCATCGCGCACAGGGTGCGCTCCCACAAAGCAGCGTCGTGTTTTTGTAGGAGCCCGCCCCATGGGCGATGGGCGTGGCACACGCCCCCAAAACCATCGCGCACAGGGTGCGCTCCCACAAAGCAGCGTCGTGTTTTTGTAGGAGCCCGCCCCATGGGCGATGGGCGTGGCACACGCCCCCAAAACCATCGCGCACAGGGTGCGCTCCCACAAAGCAGCGTCGTGTTTTTGTAGGAGCCCGCCCCATGGGCGATGGGCGTGGCACACGCCCCCAAAACCATCGCGCACAGGGTGCGCTCCCACAAAGCAGCGTCGTGTTTTTGTAGGAGCCCGCCCCATGGGCGATGGGCGTGGCACACGCCCCCAAAACCATCGCGCACAGGGTGCGCTCCCACAAAGCAGCGTCGTGTTTTTGTAGGAGCCCACCCCGTGGGCGATGGGCGTGGCACACGCCCCCAAAACCATCGCGCACAGGGTGCGCTCCCACAAATC
>NZ_NESC01000043.1 GCF_003063575.1 Limnohabitans sp. Jir72 | reverse complement strand
GCGCGACTACTGCGTGCAGTACAACGAAACCGACTTTGAATTCATCACCCGCCTCATGCAAGAGTGGGGCATCAACTACCACTTTGAGCACTCGGGCGGTGTGCACCGCCTGATCTTGAGCGACCACAACGGCGCCTTCAGCCCCCTGCAAAAGGGCCAAAGCGACAGCGCTTACCACCGCATGGCCTACTACCCCCCTGGCCACAAGGTGGACGAGGAGTACATCCACGCCTTCACCCCCACCGAGCGGCTCACAGCAGGCCAATACGCCAGCCGCGAATACGACTACACCCGCCCCAAAGTGGCCCTGGGTGCAAGCCAAGCCCAGCCCCGCCAAACAGGCCAGGCCAACCAAGAGGTGTACCTGTGGCGCGGGGGCAAAGTGCGCACAGGCCAAACGCCTGGGAATGACAGCGGCATCGGCAGCACCGCCAGCGGCAGCCTGCCGGGCAGCGACTACGCCCAAGAAAACAAAGGTGCGGGCAAAGGTGCGGGCAAAGGCTCCGACACCGCCCAGGCCAACCAAACCGAGCCCCAAGGCCAACACCTGGCACGCCTGCGCATGCAAGCGCTGCGCCAAGCAGGCCAACGCGCCAGCGGCGCAGGCCA
>NZ_NESC01000042.1 GCF_003063575.1 Limnohabitans sp. Jir72 | reverse complement strand
GGCGCTGCTTTCAAAAACTCCCAGAAAACAGGCTCCATTGGATATCTATTTGAGAGTTCTGCCCATCCGGATTCACCCCAGATCATCAGCATTCATGCGGGTTGTAGAGGTTTTGCAGGGACGACGCCTTAAGAGCGAGAAGATGAACGCCGAGCAGCGCAGCTTGCTGGACGAAACCCTGGACGCAGACTTGGCTGCCGTGTCCGACGAGATCGCACTGGCTGTGCCCGAGTCACCTGCTGCCAAAGACAAACAAACCCCCAAGCGTCAGGCCTTGCCCGCTGAGCTGCCCCGCCAGACCTTTGCCCACGAGCCCGAGTCCACCGTGTGCACGGCTCCCGGCTGCGGTGCCCAAATGAAGCGCATTGGCGAGGATATAGCCGAGAAGCTGGACTATGTTCCAGGCGTCTTCAGCGTGCACCGCCATGTGCGTGGCAAATGGGCCTGCGCGTGCTGCCAAACCTTGGTGCAAGCACCGGTGGAGCCCCACGTCATCGACAAAGGCATCCCCACACCGGGACTGCTCGCCCAGGTGCGGGTGAACAAGTTTGCCGACCACCTGCCGCTGTACCGCCAGGAAGCCATCTTTGGCCGAGCTGGTGTGGCGATCCCCAGATCAACGTTAGCCCAATGGGTGGGCAGCTGCGGGGTTGAGCTGCAGCCG
>NZ_NESC01000041.1 GCF_003063575.1 Limnohabitans sp. Jir72 | reverse complement strand
GACACCAAGGCCCCCACGGCCAGCGTCACCCTCACGGACAACACCAATACGGCCATCACCAGCCTGACAGCCGGTCAAAGCGCCAAAGTCACCATCACCTTCAGCGAAGCGGTCAAAGACTTCAGCAACGCCGACGTCACCGCGCCCAGCGGCACGCTCAGCACCCTGGCCAGCACCGACGGCGGCACCACCTGGACCGCGACCTTCACGCCGAGCGCCAACGTCGAAGTCGCCGCCAACAGCATCAGCGTCAACCCCGGTGCCTACAGCGATCTCGCCTCCAACGCAGGCAGCGCAGCCTCCAGCGCCACCTACGCCGTCGACACCCAAGGCCCCACCGCCAGCATCAGCATCAGCGACAACGCCTTGACTGCCGGCGAGACCGCCCAAGTGACGATCAGCTTCAGTGAGAAAGTCACCGGCTTTGACAACAGCGACGTTGCTGTAGAAAACGGCACGCTCAGCACCCTGGCCACCACCGACGGCGGCAAAACCTGGACGGGCACCTTCACGCCCACCGCAGGCACGGCCGACGCCAGCAACCTGATGAGCGTGGCCAACAGCTACACCGACGTGGCGGGCAACCAAGGTGCCAGCACCGCAAGCGGCAACTACGCCATCGATTTGAAGGCCCCCACCGCCACCATCGCTTTGAGCGACAACGCCCTCAAAGCAGGCGAGAGCGCCACGGTCACCATCACCTTCAGCGAGAAAGTCAAAGACTTCAGCAACGCCGACATCACAGCCCCCAACGG
>NZ_NESC01000040.1 GCF_003063575.1 Limnohabitans sp. Jir72 | reverse complement strand
ATTGGGGCATCTGCCAATGGGCTGATGGCGTTGCTTCGGCGATGATTGCGGCCATGAGTGAAGTCGTTGATCTGCAAGCCATGGACGAAGAGCAAGTGCGCCAGATGTTGGCCAGCATGCTCACGCAGATCAGCGCCCGAGACGCCACCATCCGTTTCAAGCAAGCCCTGATCGACAAGCTCACGCACGAGAACGCCGTTCTCAAGCGCCTGAAGTTTGGCCTTAAGAGCGAGAAGATGAACGCCGAGCAGCGCAGTTTGCTGGACGAAACCCTGGACGCAGACTTGGCTGCCGTGTCCGACGAGATCGCACTGGCTGTGCCCGAGTCACCTGCTGCCAAAGACAAACAAACCCCCAAGCGCCAAGCCTTGCCCGCTGAGCTGCCCCGCCAGACCTTTGCCCACGAGCCCGAGTCCACCGTGTGCACGGCTCCCGGCTGCGGTGCCCAGATGAAGCGCATCGGTGAGGACGTGTCTGAGAAGCTGGACTACGTGCCTGGCGTCTTCAGCGTGCACCGCCATGTGCGTGGCAAATGGGCCTGCGCGTGCTGCCAGACCTTGGTGCAAGCACCGGTGGAGCCCCACGTCATCGACAAAGGCATCCCCACACCGGGACTGCTCGCCCAGGTGCTGGTGAACAAGTTTGCCGACCACCTGCCGCTGTACCGCCAGGAAGCCATCTTTGGCCGAGCTGGTGTGGCGATCCCCAGATCAACGTTAGCCCAATGGGTGGGCAGCTGCGGGGTTGAGCTGCAGCCG